>JAMPBJ010000010.1 GCA_023666835.1 Bacteroides sp.
GATTGTAACAGATTGTGACAGTTTCTGACAATTAGGTCATTTACCGATGCAGAAGCGAGAGAAGATGGCGGCGAGGATTTCGGTGGAGGGGATGTCGCCGGTTATGGTAGCGAGGTGGTGGATGGTCTCGCGGATGTCCTGTGCTACGAGGTCGCCGGGTATGTTGGCTTCAAGCGAGGCGATGGCTCGGGCACTTGATTTGGCGGCTTCTGACAGTGCGGCTGCATGGCGGGCATTGATGATCATCACTCCGTCGCTGTCGGCGGCTCCGTTGTCGATCGCGGCTATGCTTTGAAGCGTCCGGTTGAGTTTGTCCAGTCCGGCGCGCGTTGATGCTGAAAGCCGTATCATGGCCACGTGTCCGTGTGCCGTGTCGTTGCGTAGTTGAGCCATCGTGTCTTCGATCTTTTCAAGAGTATCGGTGTTGGGTTTGAGATCTGTTTTGTTGAGTGCAATGATCAGGAACGGCGACGAGTCTTGATCGGTGAGGGGGATGGTGGCATGTGCCAGAATCTGATTGTCGATCGGAGCTGTGGCATCGATCACACAGACGATGATGCGAGCCTTTTCGATGGCTGATAGCGAGCGCTCTATACCGATGCGTTCGATGGTGTCAGTAGTCGAGCGCAGTCCGGCGGTGTCGATAAACCTGAACAGGTAGTCGCCGATCTCCATGGTCTCTTCAATGGTGTCGCGAGTGGTGCCGTGTATATCACTTACGATGGCCCGTTCATCGTCGAGCAACGCATTGAGCAGCGATGATTTGCCGGCATTCGTGGCTCCGACTATAGCAACCGGAATGCCCTCTTTTATGGCTCGTCCGCTGCGGTAGGAGTCGTGCAGACGACGCACTTCTTTGTTGACGGCCATGGCAAGTTCAATGAGTTTCTTTCGGTCGGCAAACTCCACTTCTTCCTCCGAGAAATCGAGCTCGAGTTCAAGGAGCGCTGTGAGGTCAACAAGTTTATCGCGTAATTGTTTAAGCCGCTTCGATACGCCTCCGCGCATCTGACTCATGGCTATTCTGTGGGCCGATCGGGAATTGGATGCAATGACGTCGGCCACGGCTTCGGCTTCGGCCAGGTCCATTCGTCCGTTGGCAAATGCCCGGCGTGTGAATTCTCCGGCTTCGGCCAGTCGTGCTCCTGATGCGATGAGCGTGTTGATCAACTCGCGTTGCACGAATTTCGATCCGTGAACCGAGATCTCGACCACATCTTCGCCTGTAAACGAGCGTGGCGCGCGAAACAGCGTGACTACAGCCTGGTCGAGGTCTTTGCCGTCGACGTCGACAATCGTGCCCAGATGTGCCGTGTGGCTGACAGCTTTCGACAGGTCGCATCCGCGCCAGCATTTGGCCACCGTTGCTATGGCTGTGTCGCCGCTGACTCGTGCCACGGCTATGCCTCCTATTCCTGGAGGCGTCGATATGGCGCATATTGTTTCCGACATTGTTTTCTGCTTGGCTATATGGTTATTTTATAGTGCTCCAATAGTGAAAGTTGCACTGGCTTTCGACCTGGTTCTCGATGTCGTCAGGGAGGTCGGAGAAG
Organism: Bacteroides sp.; assembly: GCA_023666835.1. Taxonomy (GTDB): domain Bacteria; phylum Bacteroidota; class Bacteroidia; order Bacteroidales; family Muribaculaceae; genus Paramuribaculum. The sequence continues at coordinate 1,554 of JAMPBJ010000010.1, forward strand.
AAGTCATGACCGGTGACTCGCTCCACTTCATCGATCGGAACGGCTGCTTGTTGCATGCCGCCTTTGACATATCCATTGTCCATGATGAAGCCTATGCCACGCATCGGTTTGGCATATGGCGAAAGGATGACCTTGAAAAACCGTTTAGGCACGGCTATTCTGTTGTCGTCGCCGATATATTCGCGGATGTTGTCGGTCTGCACCGGTCCGCATACAATTACGATGGCGCTGTCGGCCCTGGCCCAGGTACGGCACTTCTCTTCCAGTCGCTTCCATGCCCCGACGTTGAGCGATTTCAACTGTGGGCAAATGTTGGTGAGATAGAACGAATCCTTCATGGCTTCCTTGCTCCACTTCATGTCACCGGCCGGTGCCATATGGCCACGGTCGTAGCCGCAATAGCTGTATTCGTAAGGCTCGGGACAGCCTTCCACACGGTCGTCGCAATAAAACGTGTTGCCGCGTTTGACAGTTCCGTTTGTTTCATCGCGGGTCAATTCCCATGCCACCCAGTTGGGTATGTGCTTGTCTTTGTTGAACGACACGTCCATGCCCGTGTAGTGGATTATTTGTTCTGTCAGTGAGCTGTCGGTTTTTACATATTTCAAGTCAGCAGTAAGATCCTGTTCGACAGGGTCGGTAGCAGAGTTCCGGCAATATTTCCATGCGCCGAACACCACCAGTGCCAGTGCGCCGATTGCCAGTATTGCTCCCAATGATATGCCGCTTGATTTCTTTTTTCTTGCCATTTTGAAATGCTCTAAAATCGGTTGATAATCAATGATATCTCTCTTATGTCAGCTATTGATGTGTGACTGATCGGCAGACTGACCACCTCCGATGCCAAGCTGTCAGCTATCGGAAATTCTCCCAAATCCATCCCGTCGAGACATGGCTGGCGGTGAGGAGGAGTAGGGTAGTGCACATCAGTACCTACTCCATTGTCTGACAAGTGTTTCCTGAATTCATCCCGGCGACCGTCGGCGATACGCACCACGTATTGATGCCACACGTGCGACGATGCATCGTCGGGTATCGTCGGCTTGACAACGGCGTTGTTGTCGATCCATTCATCGTAGGCCTTCGCGCGCCGACGGCGCTCATCGCTGATCTCTTCGAGTTTTTCGAGCTTGACCATCAGCATTGCTGCCTGAATAGGATCCAGTCGGCAGTTTGCACCTATATATATATTGTGATACCTCGTGTCGCTTCCGTAGTTGGCCAGTGATCTCACTGCTCGTGCCAGTTCGGTGTCGTTTGTCGTGACGGCTCCGGCATCGCCGAGTGCTCCCACATTCTTGGTGGGATAAAAACTGAAACATCCGGCGTCGCCCAGATTCCCGGCCATTGCGGCGTTTCCGTTTCGGTCGGTGAACCTTGCGCCGATTGCCTGCGCCACATCTTCAACCACGATCCAACCGTTTTCCCGCGCCATTGCATGCATTTCGTCATCCCATGCCACACGTCCGTAGAGGTGTACGGGCATAATGGCTTTGACCGATTGCCGATCGACACTTTCGAGCCCCTTCGACGATAGATTCATCGTTGTCGGATCAGGGTCGACGAGCACCGGTCGCAAGCCGGCTTGCAGTATGGCGAGGATCGAGGCAATGTAGGTGTTGCTTGCCACAGCCACCCCATCGCCGTCGTTCAGGCGACCGAGGCGTTTATATCCTTCAAGCACGAGATGCAGTGCGTCAAGTCCGTTGCTGACGCCTACAGCCTCTTTTGCACCCGTGATTTGCTCCAACTTGCGCTCGAACGCAGCTACTTCATCGCCACCGATATATCGGCCGCTGCTGATCACTCGCAGTGCGGCCTCTTGAAGCTCAGCCTCAAATGGAGCGTTGATTTTTGCCAGATCTAAAAATGGATACTGCATGCTCATTCCGATTCTCCGCGTTTGTTGGCTTCAAAAGCGACATATTCTTCAAAGTCGCGGATATACTCCTCCTCGCAAAAGGGCTCTGATGCAAGCACCAGGCATACGCTCCCCGATGTGAAATCGTCAAGCGTGCGCCACACGCCGGCCGGAAGATACAGCGCCCGGTATGGACGATTGAGCGTCACGCGCTGCCACTTTCCGTCGATATACAGATTGACGTTAAAACTCCCCGATAGCGCCACGAGCATTTCGCGCACGCTCCGGTGGGCATGTCCGCCCCGTTCAGCATCGGCCGGCAGATCGTAGAGCCAATACACCCTTGCGATGTCAAACGGCACATGCTCGGGCGTCTGGGCAAATGTCAGGTTGCCGCGGTGGTCGCATATCTTGGGTAGCTCAATCAGCTGTGGCTTTTCAAGTTCCATTTCACTCCACTCCGTTGCGGGCAAGCTGAAGCAGATATTGCCCATAATGGTTGTTTTTCATCGGCAATGCAAGTGCCGCTAGCTGTTCGGCATCGATCCAGCCTTTCCTGAACGCAATTTCCTCGAGCGCAGCCACTTTGAACCCCTGACGCTTCTCGATGGTCTCGATGAAGTTCGACGCTTCCATCAGCGAATCGGTAGTGCCTGTGTCGAGCCATGCAAATCCGCGCCCAAGGCGCTCGACGCACAAGCGCCCGGCGTTCATATACGATTCGTTGACCGTGGTGATCTCGAGTTCGCCGCGTGGCGAGGGCTTAACCTCTGCCGCCACGTCGACCACATTGTTGGGATAGAAATACAAGCCCACCACCGCAAGGTTCGACTGCGGATCCGTAGGTTTCTCTACGATTGATGTGGCGCGTTGGTTTTCGTCGACGGTCACCACCCCGTAGCGATGAGGATCGTTGACCGGATAGGCAAACACTGTGGCGTCGCCCCTGGCTGATGTGGCAACGGCTCTTTTAAGCATGCCCGTAAACCCTTGGCCGTAGAATATGTTGTCGCCCAGAACCAGACACACATCGTCATCTCCGATAAATTCGCGGCCGATTATAAAGGCCTGGGCCAGCCCTTCGGGACGCGGCTGCTCAGCGTAGGTGAATTTCACTCCAAGCTCACTGCCGTCGCCGAGCAGTCGGCGAAACATCGGCAGGTCGGCCGGAGTGGATATGATCAGTATGTCGCGGATGCCGGCAAGCATCAACACCGAAATCGGATAATACACCATCGGCTTGTCGAATATCGGTATCAGTTGCTTCGATATTCCCTTGGTGATGGGATACAATCTTGTGCCGGATCCTCCGGCAAGAACTATGCCTTTCATTTTTTCGTTATCGTTGATTTTGTCTATGGCCGATCAGCGATTGCCATACATTTCTTCGTAATACTTCTGATAGTTGCCCGAAACCACGCAGTCGGTCCATTCCTGATTGTCGAGATACCAGCGTATGGTCTTTTCGATTCCTTCGGTGAAGGGCGTTTCGGGATACCAGCCCAATTCCACGGCTATCTTGGCCGGATCGATGGCATAGCGCATGTCGTGGCCCGGACGGTCGGTGACATATTGGATCATGTCGTAGCCCACTTCTTCAAGCGGGTGCTTGAGCAGCGATTGATACCTGGGCTCTTCACGCAATATCCTTGCTATGGTGTCGATCACAAGCTTCACGATCGTGATGTTCTGCTCTTCGTTGAAGCCACCGATGTTGTACACTTCGCCGACGCGGCCGTTGCGAAGCACCATATCGATGGCTTTGGCGTGATCCTCCACGTATAGCCAGTCGCGCACATTCTCTCCTTTGCCATACACGGGCAGCGACTTGCCGATCAGTACGTTGTGGATCATCAACGGTATTAGCTTTTCAGGGAAGTGATACGGGCCGTAGTTGTTGCTGCATCGGGTGATGTTGACCGGCAGCCCGTATGTGTCGTGATATGCCATGGTGATCATGTCGGCCGAAGTCTTTGATGCAGAGTAGGGCGAGCGCGGAGCCATCGGAGTCTTTTCGGTGAAGAACTCGTCGCCGAATGTCTGCAGATTGTCACGTCCTTTGATCACGGCGGCTACATCCTCATCGACTGTCAGCGGATGCGGTTCGCTGTAAGTCTTGGCAAGCGAACCATACACTTCGTCGGTGCTGATCTGCAGATATTTCTTGCCTTCGCGATAGCGAGGCGTGCCGTCGGCGTTCTTGCCGTCAAGCCATGCTCGGCGAGCGGCTTCAAGCATGTTTTGAGTGCCGAGAATATTTGTCTCCAGGAAGAGTCGCGGATTGCTGATGCTGCGGTCAACGTGAGATTCTGCGGCGAAATTCACCACAAAGTCCGGATCGAATTCCCGCATGATCCGGCCAACAAGCTCAGCATCGTTGATGTTGCCCTTGACGAATTCCACATTGTCGCGGCTGATTTCATCTTTTATGGTCAGGAGATTGCCGGCATATGTCAGATCGTCGAGTATGGTGATCCGGGCATCGTCGCCCCATTTTTTCAACAAGTACTTCACGAAGTTTGCGCCGATAAATCCGGCTCCACCGGTGACTAAGTATTTCTTCTCCTTGCTCATATGTTTTTAAAATGCGCTCTTTATTATAATGTGTTCGCTATTGATAGGCGCAAAAATACAAAAACATTTCAATAAATCGAATCATTATGCAATTCTTTTATTTGTCGGGTCGCTTTCAACGGGTGCAAACATTTTCTCCCGATTTGTGTTATTACTATAAAACGTATGAATTATGAATCAAAAGTAGGGTAAATTTTTTTACGTTTATTTGCATATTAAGTGAAAATATTTATATCTTTGTGCCGATTTTATCAACATTAAACCAAATTTCAAATGAAAAAATTTTTCCTTATCGCTCTCGCAGCTGTAGGTCTCACCACAGCTCAAGCACAGCAAGCATTGGAAGTTCCTTCGTTCTGGGATAACTGGTCGATTGGTCTCGAAGGCGGTGGCATTACACCCCTCGAAGACGGATCTTCTTTCATCGGCGATATGCGCGGTGGTTTCGGTCTGCACATCCAGAAGCAGATCTCTCCCGCTTTCGCTCTCGGTGTTGAAGGTGCTGCTTATGTAAACACTTCTTATGGCGATTCTAAAACTGCTATCGACAACTCTTATGTTGGCGCTTACGGTGCTTTGAATCTCTTCAACCTCTTCGGCGGCTACAAATGCGACGGTCGCTTCTTCGACATGGAAGTTCAGGCAGGTGCAGGTTGGGGTCACAGCTATGTTAATGGCGATGGCGACTACAACTACTTCGCTACCAAAGCCGGTCTTAACTTCAACTTCAACGTAACCAAGAACTTCACTATCTCACTCCGTCCTGCCGTTCTCTGGAACATGAGCGATGCTGATGTAGCTCAGACTTCTGCTGCTTACAACAAAGAAAAAGCTGCTTTCCAGATCTTCGCAGGTGTAGCTTACAAATTCGGTGAAGGCTTCAAATGTGCTGACCTCAAGAACCAGGCCGAAATCGACGCTCTCAACGCCAAGATCAACGCTCTCCGTGGCGAACTCGACGCTTGCCTCGCTGCCAACGCTGCCGCTCAGGCTGAAACTGCTGCTGCCGTTGCTGAACTCGAAGCTTGCAAGAACCGCAAACCCACCGTTGTTGAAAAAGTAAACGACAATCTCCAGAGCGTACGCTACGTATTCTACAAGATTGGTAGCTCTAAGATCACTGCCGATCAGCAGCCCAACGTAGAAATGGTTGCTTCTTACCTCAAGAACCACAAAGATTCTAAAGTTGTTGTCAAAGGCTACGCTTCTCAGGACGGTAACCTCGAATTCAACAAGAAACTCGCTGCCGCTCGTGCCGAATCAGTTA
>JAMPBJ010000011.1 GCA_023666835.1 Bacteroides sp.
TCCTATTTTTCTGAAATTAGCATTCATGGTGCAAATATAATAAAAAGTTTCTTATTTGAGAAACATTTAGATAAACTAAGTGTTCGATGGCTCTATCTTTTTCTCTCTGCGAAACGAGGCGGAGGTGCATAAGTTTCACTGCACCCTTCTTGCACACCCGCAGTTTCAATATTTTGCATCGATCGGGGATAGGGGTAAAAAGAAAAAGTTCTGAAAACCAGCGATTTTCAGAACTTTTCAGCGGGTTGATAGACCCTTTAGTGACCCCGGTGAGGCTCGAACTCACGACCCAATGATTAAGAGTCATTTGCTCTACCAACTGAGCTACGGAGTCATTGTTGGTAATTGTTGCTTTTTGCTTTAGCGTTGCAAAGTTATATCTAATTTTTTATTCCGACAAACTTTTTTTGATTTTTTGTTCTTGCATTTTTCGTAATAGAACTCATTTAGCCTTTTTATTTATTCACATTTTTAGGGATTTTTCGAGGCGATTTTCTCGATAGAAGAGGGAGCGTAGCGAGCTTCGTGACTGATGAAATCAAGGAAAGCGGCCGAAAAAGGCCAAAAAGGTCAAAAAGGTCAATAAAAGAATAATTTTTAGTCCCAATTTTAACTTTCGGTAAAAAGCTTAAATGAGTTCATAACGCCTCAGATCCCTTTCAGCGTGAGGATGGACTGGAGGATGTCGACGGCTTCTTCCACTGTTTCGACATGATCAATGGCAAAGCTCCGTCGTCCGGCTTTTTCGCGTATGCGACAGCGGCGTGAGTTTTCCTGTAGATACTGGAGCATGCGTCCGAACATGGGACTCTGATAGTAGGCGAGATTGGTCTCGTCGACAAAGTAGGTGTACATGACGCCTTGTTTCAGAGCCACTTTCTCGATACCGAGTTGGCGAGCCACACGTCGCAGTCGTGGTATGCGTAGCAGTTCGGCCGTCTCTGCAGGCAGTTTGCCGAATCGGTCGAGCAATCGGTTTTTGAATTCAAGAAGATCCGATTCGCGCTCAATGGAGTCGAGCTCCTGATACAGTGAGATGCGTTCACTCTCCTGTGGCACGTATTCTGCCGGCAGAAGCAGCTCCATGTCGCTTTCAATCACGCAGTCGGCCACAAATTCTTCGGGTCCGTCGCCGGCCACTTCGTCGGCCGACAGATCGCTGAATTCCTCTGTGCGCAGTTCTGTGACGGCCTCCTTGAGTATCTTCTGATATGTCTCATAGCCCAGGTCGGCGATAAATCCGCTTTGTTCAGCTCCAAGCAGATTGCCGGCGCCGCGAATGTCGAGGTCCTGCATGGCGATGTGGATTCCCGATCCCAGATCGCTGAAGTTCTCAATGGCTTGAAGACGACGCCGTGCAGTGGGAGAAAGAGGCACGTGTGACGGCACCATCAGGTAGCAGAACGCTTTGCGCGAGCTGCGTCCAACACGGCCGCGCAACTGGTGCAACTCACTGAGTCCGAAGTTTTGGGCGTTGTTGATGATGATGGTGTTGACGTTGGGCATGTCGATGCCCGATTCGACTATGGTGGTGGCCAACAGCACGTCGTAGTCGTGGTTGGCAAAGTCGATGATTGCTTTTTCGAGTTGTTCGGGAGGCATCTGGCCGTGGGCCACAACCACTCGTGCATCGGGCACCAGACGGTGGATCATGGCTTCGAGTTCGTGGAGACCCTCGATGCGGTTGTTGATCATGAACACCTGACCGTTGCGCGACATTTCGAAATTGATGGCCTCGGCCACCAGCTCGTCGGTCATTGCTGACACGTTGGTCTGTATGGGATAGCGGTTGGCCGGAGGAGTGGTGATGGCACTGAGATCGCGAGCTCCCATAAGAGAGAATTGCAGCGTGCGCGGTATCGGGGTCGCACTCATCGTTAGTGTGTCGACGTTGGTCTTCAACTGTTTGAGTCGTTCCTTTACTGCCACGCCGAATTTCTGCTCTTCGTCGACCACCAGCAGACCCAGGTCTTTGAATTTTACGTTTTTGCCAATAAGTTTGTGCGTACCGATGAGTATGTCGATCTTTCCCTCGGCCAGATCGGCCAGAATCGCTTTGACCTGCTTTGGCGTCCGTGCGCGCGACAGATATTCAATGCGCACGGGGAAGTCTTTCAGACGTCGGCTGAAGGTCTGGTAGTGCTGATAGGCCAATACGGTTGTTGGCACGAGCACGGCAGTCTGCTTGTTGTCGGCCGCGGCCTTGAAGGCGGCGCGGATGGCTATCTCCGTTTTGCCGAACCCCACATCGCCGCATATCAGGCGGTCCATCGGGCGGTCGCTCTCCATGTCGGCCTTCACAGCCTTGGTAGCTGTCAGCTGGTCGGGTGTGTCTTCGTAGACAAACGAAGCCTCCAGTTCGTGCTGCATGTAGGAATCGGGCGAGAAGCCAAAGCCCTTTTGACTACGACGCTCGGCATAGAGCTTGATCAGATCGCGGGCTATGTCCTTGAGTTTTGTCTTGGTGCGCTCCTTGAGTTTGTTCCAGGCTCCGGTGCCGAGTTTGTTAATCTTCGGTGCCACGCCCTCTTTGCCGCGGTATTTGGCCAGTTTGTGAAGCGAGTGGATCGACACGAAGATAGTATCGTTGTTGGCATAGGTGAGCTTGATCATCTCCTGCGTGCGTCCCGACACGTTAGTGCGGTATAGGCCTGCGAATCGTCCGACACCGTGATCCACATGTACGATGTAGTCGCCCGGTTCGATCGATGCGAGTTCTTTGAGCGAGAGTGCAAGTTTGCCTGAGCGGGCACGATCGCTTTTCAGATTGTACTTGTGGAAGCGGTCAAATATCTGATGGTCGGTGAATATGCAGCGTTTGCGGGCGTGATCCACAAAGCCTTCGTGGAGTGTCGACTCCACCGGCTGAAACACGATGTCATCGCCGCGATCCTCGAATATTGCGCGCAGGCGCTCGGTTTGCTTGGGGCTGTCGGAGAGTATGAATATCTCGTAGCCGTCGGCCAGAAAGGTGGAGAAGGAGTCGGCTATAATGTCGAAATTCTTGTGGTAGAGAGCTTGGGGTGAGCACCGGAAGTCGATCACGGCACGGTTGACATCGACCGGCGATGCTGCAGCCGTGAAGTGCAGCTGCTTGAAGTCGGCGAGTCGGGTGGCGAAAACGTCGGCATCGACCACGTTGTTCATGGCGTTTTTGTCGCCTTCGTCGGCTATGATGGCGCTGTCGGAGAAGGTTTCCGAGGCTATTGATTTGATGCGCTGCAGAGTGTAGTCGGCGTCGCGAAGGGCTATGATGGTGGACGGGTCGATAAAATCGAGCAGCGACATGCCCGTGGAGTGGGAGGGCACGTTGGATGTGATCGACACCGAGGGCATACGGTCGACCGACAGCTGGGTCTCAATGCTGAAGGTTCGGATCGAGTCGATGTCGTCGCCGAAAAAGTCGATGCGGTAGGGCAACTCATGGCTGTAGCCGAAAATGTCGAGAATCGAACCGCGAACTGCAAACTGCCCCGGCTCGTAGACGTAGTCAACCTCTGTGAAGGCGTTGTCGCGCAGCCACTTGATGGTGTTGGTCATGTCGATCGGAGTGTCGGTGCTCAGATGGAGTGTGTGGTCCGAAATCGATTTGGCCGAAGCCACTTTCTCGGCGAGTGCTTCGGGCGACGTCACCACGAATTGCGGATGGTTGGCGTAGTGCCATCGACTCAACGCCTCGGTGCGCAGGATCTGCGATGGTGCGTCGACCTGGCCGTATTTTATATCGCGTTTGTAGGCTGAAGGCAATATGGCGACGGCTTCCTCACCAGCCAGGCGACAAAGGTCGTGGTAGAGATATCCGGCATCGTCGGGCGAGTCGCCCACCACCACGATCGGATGATCAGACACGCCGGCCAATGAGCTGAGCATCACTGCACACGATGAACCGGCCGCATCGGCCACGACGACTACGGGCGACTTGCGGTCGCCAATTTGTCGCCGCAACGCCTTCGCACGGGGATCGGAGGCAAAATCGGCAGCGAGATCTGTCAGTTTCATTTTTTCTTGGTTTTGGGAGCTTCGGGTTGAAGCAGACGAGCCATTTCGTCGGGATTGCTGATGATATCAATGGCCGTTGTCACATCAATATCGTGGCGCAGGGCGCTACGTGCTGCCCCACGGTCGTAGTAGTAGCGCTCCACGATTTCATCGATCAGATAAGGCGATATCGTGGCCCGGTTGTTGTCCAGATCCATGTCGAGCGAATGCTTGAGCATCGATTCGAGGCGGGTGATCTGCTCGTCGACTTCGTCGGTCATATAGCCCTCGATTTTGGCCATCTCGCGCAGATTCTTGATGGCGGTTTCGCACACCTTGTCGTACTGGAAACGATCCGGATCAATGAAGCGTTTGAAGTCGGCATATATGCTGTCGGTCATCACGATGTCGTCGAAGTCGGGAGTTTCGGGATTCTGGGCAAAATATTTGTTGGCGAAGTCCGAAGCCCACTGGTCGACCACTACATTGTAGGTGACGCGGCTGAAATCGGGATATTCAATCTTCACATCCGGTGTGATGCCGCCGCCGTCGCGCACGATGCGTCCGGCCGAGGTGCGGAATTCGTTGGTCAGCGAGTCGGCTATGCGCTGTGCGCTGCCGTCGATGGCGCGTTTGCGATAGTCAATGGCCTGGATGAGGCGTCCGCTGGGTATGTAGTATTTTGCGGTGGTGATTTTCATCAATCCGTCGCGCGGCATGGAGAATTGACTCTGTACCAATCCTTTGCCGAACGAGCGGTTGCCCACGATCACGGCGCGGTCGAGATCCTGAAGAGCTCCTGCGGTGATTTCCGACGCTGAGGCCGTCGAGTTGTCGGTGAGCACTATCAGAGGCAGATTTGGTGCGTAGGGCTTGGTTGTGGTTTTGTAGGTTTTCTCGTCGAGCAGCGAGCGGCCGCGTGTGCGGAGCACTTCGGTGCCTTTGGGAAGGAAATTGCCCAGAATCTCAACGGCCGATTGCAGGTAGCCGCCTCCGTTGCCGCGAAGGTCGATGATCAGTCCCTTGATTTTGTCCTGTTCAACCAATTGGGTGAGGGCATCCTTGAACTGACCGGCCGACTTTTCGAGGAAGTCGCCCAGGGCAATGTAGCCGATGCCGTCGGCAACGGTGCCGAAGTAGGTGACCGAAGGTACCTGTATCTTTTCGCGTACCACGTTGAATGTCAGTATCGAATCGGCCACCCAAGGGCGGAGCACTTTGACTTTGACCGAGGTGCCGAGATTGCCGCGGAGGCGGTTGCTGACGTCGGTCGTGGTCTTTCCCTTCATGCTTTCGCCGTCGATTTCAAGTATTTTGTCGCCGGTGCGCAGGCCGGCTTTCTGAGCGGGGGATCCTTCGCGCGGACCATTGATCCACACGTAGTCGTCGCGCAGAGCTATGTAGGAGCCGATGCCGGCATATTCGCCGGCGTTGCGATCCTGAAATTCCTGCTGTTCCTCGGTGTCGAAGTATTCTGTGTAGGGGTCGAGTCGGGCGAGCATATAATTGATACCGGTTTTGACCACGTCGTCCATGTCGATGGTGTCGACATAGTTGGCCTGCAGTTGCTTCACAACGGAGGTGAATGTTTCGACATTACGGGCTATATCCTGTTTCGGCGAACTGGTTTGGGCTGATGCTGAAGTGCTGATAGCGAGCAGCGCCACGGCCGAAAAGAAAAGTTTCTTCATTGATCGAATGTATGATAGTGTGTTGAAAATTCGGTTTGACGATGAAATCGTGACTTCAAAGGTAGTGATTTGTTGCCATATTCCATCATATGTGATAACGAAAAAAACATAAAAAATGATCAAAAGTGCGATTTTTTTGTGCAGAATGTTTGGAAAATTCAAGCAAAGCATGTAATTTTGCAACGCTAAAATCCTCAGAGGGGGAGCGGCATCAAAGGTGTCGATTAGCGTTACGCTTCAATAGCTCAGTCGGTTAGAGCATCTGACTGTTAATCAGAGGGTCGTTG
>JAMPBJ010000001.1:0-90109 GCA_023666835.1 Bacteroides sp.
ACCAAGGACTCCCTGATTATGAGTCAGGTGCTCTAACCAACTGAGCTATGGGACCGTGAAGAGGGTTGCTCTTCTTTGCGGTTGCAAAGTTATTGTTTTTTTATTGGGTTTGCAAATTTTTTTTGAGTTGTTTTTTCTTATAATACCAGCAACGTTGTTTTTGTGTGTTGTTTCAGCGGTATAGCCGACATGAGTTTTGCATTGAAAATTATTAGTCGTTGTTTGGATGCGTTGTTTCAGTGTGGGGTTTGTGTTTGGGTGTCTTTACCGTATACCTGGTGGTGGAGTGTGTCAATGGTTTGGGGAAGAAGTTCTTCTATGGGTGCTTCATTTGGTTTACGGGGAGCGCGGGTCAGTAGCAGTAGTTTCACCGGTGGCAGGGTGGGAGAGTAGGGGGGCTGAGTGTAGTCGATGTCGTGGTGGATGGTGAAGCCTGCTGCGCTGTAGAAGTCGAGTCGTCGTCGCGCTTGTGGGGAGTGGATGGGTGGTTCGGCTTCCAGGATCAGGGGGAGGCATTCGATTTCGTCAAGTCGTTCGAGAGCGGCTGAGCCGATACCTTTGCCTCGGAGTTGGGTACTGACGGCGAAGTGCTCGATGTAGTCTACACCGTTGCGCAGGTGCCAAAGGGTCATGAAGCCGGCAAATTTGCGTCGATGGGTGATAATGATGGTCTCAACGGCGGAGTTTTTGTCGGCGAGCAATCCTGCCATATCGAGGCTTGGACGACGTTCTTCGTCGGGGAAGGAGTTTAGATACAGTTCCATTACTTGTGGAACGAGTTTAACGGGCAAGCTACGGTGGATAGAAAGGTTGCAATGCTCTCTTTTGATGAGACGCCGGATGACGGGCAAGAAAATGAGCGGGATCAGGAAAGCTCCGATGCCGTCGGCCACGGCATCCCACGCGTCGGCTGAACGCCCCATGTTCATGGCATCCTGCAAATATTCGATTATGATGCCGAGAAGTGTCACCAGCACTGCGATGATGCTCCAATAGATGAATCGGAATCGGAGTTTTCGGCGACAGAAATCCATGAGTATGGCAGTGCTTACCAGGCCAAACATGAGAAGATGGGCACACTTGTCGGCCATGGGAAAGCTGACGGTCTCTATCTCGGGCACACGGGGGATGAGTGTGACAATCAGCAGTGTCACGACGGCTATGATCGAAAGCACCGGGGCGGGCAGTCTGAAAAGCAGATTAGAGATATGTTTCGCGGTGTTCATAAGAGTTTATTATGCAATGCAAAAATAGTGATTTTATAGATTTAGACTCCATCTCATAATATTTTTATGTCTTAGGGGTCGCAGCCGTGGAGATATTTTTGGCCTGCAGGCTTAGGAGCATATCGAGCTATGTGACTGAGCCAAAGGATGAAAAGAGCCCAAGGATGCGAGATACAAGTACCTTTACTACATAAGTCACCTTAAAAATAGATCCATTGAACCGAAACCCGAGTATCTCATAAAAAAGTTTTAAAATTATTGGCAGTTCGGTTTTAGCCGGTTATTTTCGCCAAGTCTCGTCAGTCGCAATGCCCGCATTGCTCCATTCTTAACTTGCGAAAATCACTCGTCTAAAACCGCCCCTAAGACATAAAAATATTATGAGATGGGGTCTTAAACCATATAGATGGGTTAGTGGTTTTCTTATATAAAACCCAAAATTATTCACGTATGAAAAATAGAAGTGCTTTTTTGATCGGTAATTTGTGCATACTGACTGCGACCATATTCTGGGGATTGAACGTGCCCTTGACCAAAGTGTTGATTCCCGACTGGATGAGTGGCAATGGCATTGCGGCCGTGCGAATGGTGGGCGGTTGCATATTGTTTTGGCTGGTGTCGTTGTTTATGAAATGCCGGCGTATCGACCGCAGCGATTGGGGTCGGATCATACTTGGAGGCACATTGGGATTGTTTGGGTTCATTTCGCTGTTTGTCACATCACTGCGTTATGGCAATCCGATCGACATTTCAATAATCATGACACTTCCTCCGATGTTTGTGATTTTGATGGGTATTATCTTTGAGCATGACCGTCCGTCGTGGATAGAATATGTGGGAGTGGTCGTGTCGTTTGTCGGCGCGGTGATTGTGATTGTCGATGGCAAAAGCGGAGTGGCCGGCAGCGACAATATGCTTGGCGATCTGCTTGCGGTGGCCTCCACGCTGTGTTATGCTTTCTATCTTGTGATACTTCAGAAACCTACTGCGAAATATCGTCCGGTCAATCTTCTGAGATGGGTTTTTCTGTTTGCGGCCATTCCGGGATTGCTACTGATTCCCGGAATGCAAAACGAACCGATACTGACCACGACTGAGTTTACGCCATGGTTTGAAATCGGATTTATACTTTTCGGCCCTACGTTTCTGGCTTATTTTCTTGTTCAGCCATCAATCAAGGATATAGGCAGCGAGCTTGTGTCGCTCTATCAGTATCTTCTGCCCGTGTTTGCTACAATAGCTTCGGTGCTGATGGGGATCGACAAATTGCGTCCGATGCAGATTGTGGCCATGGCCATCATTATAGTTGGAATGGCTCTGACCAATGTGGGAAAGAAAAGGAGGCAAAAGGCGGCAGTGAAAAAATGAGTTGTCATTCATCCGGGTGGATCTGTTGTAATTTGAAGTCGAAAATATGGTTTTCTCTTTCAATGTGAAAGAAAAATGGTTATATTTGTGGCTCAAATGAAAGATTTATGGCAAAAAAATCGCTTTTTAAATCGAAAGTCGGGATGATCGCAGCTACCGTGGGTTCGGCCGTGGGGCTCGGAAACGTATGGCGATTCCCTGCCGAGGTACACGATGGCGGAGGCGCTGCATTCCTGATGATATATATATTGTGCGTAGTATTGCTGGGCATTCCGGTGATGTTGAGCGAATTTGCCGTGGGTAGAGCCGGGCGTAGCGACGCATCGGGTGCAATCATCAATTGCGGCGCGTCGCGTCGGTGGGGAGCCATCGGCGTATGGGCCACCGTGGCAAGCTATCTGATTCTTTGCTTCTACATGGTGGTGTCGGGCTGGACCCTGGAATACCTATTCGAATCGATCAGCGGTGGATTGTTTGATTCAGTGGGCAATTCAAATGCATCGGCCAATGCCCTCTTCACGGAAAAAATGGAGCAGTTCATAACCGATGGTTTCAATCCGCTGGTGTGCACCTATCTGATGATAGTGATAAATATCGGTGTGTTGATTGCCGGTGTGACGAAGGGCATCGAGCGATTGTCGAATATAGCCATGCCACTGCTTTTTGTGATTCTTTTGATCTTCGTGGTGGTGTGTCTGAGTCTTCCTAATGCATTTTCGGGGGTTGAATATTTTCTCAAGCCGGATTTCTCGAAACTCAGTTCGAAAGTAGTAATCAATGCTTTGGGGCAGGCATTTTTCTCGCTTAGCCTCGGTATGGGCATCCTGATCACGTATGCCGGATATTTCCCCGACGACACAAAGCTTGTAAAGACTGCCACCACCATATCTTTGCTCGATCTGCTCGTGGCATTCATGATGGGATTGATCATTTTTCCTGCCATCACATCGTTTGGCTTGACGGGAGAAAGCATTAGAGGAGCCACACTGGTGTTTGTTTCACTGCCTGAGGTGTTCTCGCTGATGCCTTGCTCTCAGCTGTGGGCCATTCTGTTCTTCCTGCTGCTGACGATTGCGGCGCTCACTTCGACCATATCCATAGCCGAAGTGTCGGTGGCTTTTATCACAGACCGTTTTGGAGTGAAGCGCTGGAAATCGGTGCTTATCGTTCTTATCCCACTTTTCGTTTTCAGTACGCTATGTTCGCTGTCGATGGGGCCGATGAGCGGTTTCAAGATCATGGGTTATAACCTTTTTGATTTTCTCGACAATCTTGCCACCAACATTATGCTGCCGGTCGGCTCGATATTCCTGTGTGTCTATGTGGGATGGGTAGCGCCCAAGCGGATGTTTGCCAACCAGCTTTCAAATGATGGCCGACTCCACAATCCGGTCTATCCGATGGTGGTGAATGTGGTGCGCTTTGTGGCTCCCGTGCTGATAGCAATCGTGTTGATATCTTCGCTTATATGAGTCAGATAGGATCGTCGGAACGCAGAGCCATCATTTTATTTGTGGCGGTATTGGCACTTGTGGTGTTCGGGCTGTGGTATTCATCGTCGGCCAATCGTGTAGCGCCTTCAGCGGTGCCGATTGTAGCTGATACGCTTTTGGTGAGTCCCGACACTACGAAAACGAAGAAAGCAAGAACCAGACGCAAATCCGTAGGCAAAAAATCGGATAAGAAAACCGATTCAAGCAAGAAGAAATCGTCCGGTTCGAAGAAAACGAAAACGGACCCCGAACCGCCCCAGCATCGCAATTTTCTCGATGAGACCTGTTGAATGTTTGTAATTACGGCCGAAATTACCTAAATTCGCACCGATAAGAGATTGTCGCCCGTATGGGTTAAAGTTAATGAACGAATTTCGGAAATATACATTGCGCTTGGGCGATCGCTTGCTTTCGATCGATCGGCCACAGGTGATGGGGATCGTCAATGTGACTCCCGACTCCTTCTTCGGCGGGTCGCGCGCATTTGATGCCGATTCGTTACGTCGCCGGGTGGAGCATGTGCTGGAGTCTGGAGCTGATATGATTGATCTGGGTGGGTATTCGTCAAGGCCCGGTGCTGATGATGTCAGTCCGGAGGAGGAGATGCGCCGCGTAGCTTTGGGTATGGAGGTGATCAGACGACTGTCGGCCGACGTGCCTGTTTCCATTGATACGTTTCGCAGCGCAGTGGCCCGGGAGGCAATTGTCAACTGCGGAGCCGATATCATCAACGATATATCGGGGGGCGATCTTGACAGCGAGATGTTCAACACTGTGGCTCAGCTCAATGTGCCCTACATATTGATGCATATGCGCGGATGTCCGGCCGATATGCAGACTCGGACCGGCTACGACGACATTGTGGGCGAAGTGACCCGCCATCTTGCCGAGCGCGTCGATGATTTGCATGCTCGCGGAGTGTCGGATGTGATCGTAGATCCCGGATTCGGTTTCAGCAAAACGGTGGATCAATCTTTCCAACTGCTGTGTGCTCTTGATTTTATGACCCGCCAGCTTGACTGCCCAATGCTCATCGGGGTGTCGCGAAAGACCATGATATGGAAAACACTCGGAGTCACTGCCGATGAAGCTCTGAACGGGACTACCTGCATAAACACCATTGCTCTAATGCAGGGAGCATCCATATTGCGGGTGCACGATGTGGCCGAGGCAGTAGAAGCGGTCAAGTTGACACAAAAGTATTTTGAACAATGTATATAACGAATTGATGCGATGGAGATAACGATTCTCGATATATGTGATATAGCACTTGCGGCGCTGCTGCTCTTTTATGCCTACAAGATAATGCGCGAATCGGGCGCAATCAATTTGTTTTATGGCGTGCTGTGTTTCATAGTTGTATGGATAGTGGCAGCTCAGATTCTGGAGATGAAGCTGATAGGCACGGTGCTCGACAAATTCATGTCGATTGGTCTTTTGATCCTCGTCATCTTGTTCCCAGACCAAATAAAGCGCTTTTTGGTGCAGTTGGGCGACCGAAAACGCTGGCGTTTCCTCAGCAAAATATTCAAGAGCGACAACAAAGATTCAGAGCAACATCTTCATCGCAACGTGCTGCCGATAGTCTACGCATGCATGAATATGTCGAAGACACGCACGGGAGCCTTGATTGTTATAGAGCAGAGTATGCCGCTTGAGACGTATGAGCAGTCGGGCGACGTAATAGATGCCAAGATCAATTCGCGATTGATTGAGAACATATTCTTCAAGAACTCGCCACTTCACGACGGAGCATTAATCATAGCGCACGATCGGCTGAAGTCCGCCGGATGCATTCTGCCTGTGAGCCACGACACCAATGTGCCCCGTCATCTCGGATTGCGCCACCGTTCGGCGCTTGGTATCAGTCAGGCCACCGATGCTGTGGCTGTAGTGGTGTCGGAGGAAACCGGCTATATATCACTTGCCCATCGCGGCCAACTCACCACACGTCTTTCGAACGCCGAGCTGGAGCAACGTCTCACAGAGATTTTCCCAGGTTGATCATTCGGTCGACAGCGTCGGCGATCACCGAGCGGGGAGCAGCAAGGTTGATACGGATGAAATCCGCGCCATCATCGCCATACATTGACCCCGGATTGACTCGCAGCTTAGCCTCATTTTGCAGCAATTCGGCGGCGGTGTCGCCATCGATTCCGAGACCACAGACGTTGATCCATGCCAGATAAGTGCCTTCGATAGGAGTGACCTTAAGCGCGGGCAATTCCTCATGCAGCCTGTCGACCAACAGCTGATAATTGCCTTTCAGATATTGCAGGAGTGCTTTGAGCCACAGTTCGCCCTCATTATAAGCTGCAACGGTGGCAACCACACCAAAAGGATTGACATCGCACACCTCGTTGATGTTTATGGCTCGATCGATCTTTCGGCGCACTTCGGGGTCGGCGGCGATGATGTTGGCAATCTGAAGTCCGGCCGTGTTGAACGCCTTGCTTGGCGAAACGCAAATGGCACAATTTTTGAGAAACCGTTCACCCAGAGTGCTGTAAGGAGTGTATTCGAAAGGAGGGTAGACCAACTCGCAGTGAATCTCATCGGCTATGACAAACAGATCGTTTGATACACAGATTTCGGCTATCTCCATCAGTTCGTCGCGAGTCCATACGCGTCCCGACGGATTGTGTGGGTTGCAGAGGATCATGGCTTTGACTTCAGGATCGGCGGCAAGACGTCGGAGCGAATTGAAGTCAAGCGAATAAGATCCGTCGGATTCGTTGTAGAGCAGGGGATTGGCCACGAGCCGACACTCATCGTTGCGAATCGAAGAGAAGAAGCAATTGTAAGCTGGAGTCTGCACGATCACCTTGTCGCCTGGGCGGGTCACCGCCTTCAAAATCGCAGATATTGCCGGAACTACCCCTGAAGTGTATATTATGGTCGAAGGATTTATGGTCCAACCGTGGCGACGTTTGAACCAATCGACCACTGCATCGTAGTACTCCGAGCCGACATAAGTGTAGCCAAACACTCCGTGGTCAACTCGCCGACGCAAAGCGTCAATGACGCAGGGAGCTGTGCGGAAATCCATGTCGGCAACCCACATGGGCAATTGGTCGGGAGCTGAAGTGTCCCACTTGTAAGAACCGGTGTTGCGACGTTCGATGATGGTGTCAAAGTCAAACTTTTCCATGATTTTCAATATGTTTTTTCAGACAGAAATGAGCGAAAAGAATCAGGAAGAGCATTCCGCGGAAGCACAGCTCGATGCACATGGCTATCCACACACCCCGCAGGCCGAGCGACGAAGCGAGTAGTGCCGCAAGAGTGATCCTTACACACCATATACTGCCAAGGTTGATGGCGCTGGGAATGATCGTGCGACCCAGCCCGACAAAAAATCCGTAGGTGACGATTGAAGCCGCGAACATCGGCTCGGCCCAAGCTTCGATCCGCAACACCTCGGCCCCGAGCGAGCGGATGGCTTCGACAGGCGACATCACGCTGATGATCTCTCGCGAGAAAATGGCCATCACCACACCGAGAATGCCCATGATGACCATGGCCGATGAGATGGTGATGGTGCCGAAACGTTTGGTGAGCGACAGACGTCCGGCGCCAATACTTTGGCCGGCAAGAGTGGTCGAAGCCTCAGCAATACCGTAGCCCGGCATGTAGCAAAGACTCTCGGCTACGACGGCAAGCGAGTTGGCCGCAATGGCCACCACTCCCAGCGGTGCCACAATCATGGTGGCTGCTATCTGAGCTCCGCATATTGCACTGTGCTCCAGGACCATCGGCGTGGCTATTTTGTTGGCCTTTGAGAGTGTGGAGCGTTCGGGTGTGTATCGTCCGGGGCGGTGGCGCAAGCTAAGCATTGGCTGCCTGTAGATAAGATACCACACCATTATGGCGGCTACGATTGTTTCAGCCAAAACGGTAGCTAATGCCGCTCCTTTGACGCCCATGCCTGCTCCCGGAACAGAGAATATTATGCCTGCTACATCGATATCGCGTGTGGGGAAGATGAGGATAAAGTTGAGGCACACATCGAGCACGCACATGGCAATGTTGAGTATGCTCGGCACCTTCATGTTGCCCGCGCACCGGAGCATTGCTCCGGCAAGAAAGCTCATCTGAAGAGCAGGAAGGAACAACGAAAATATGAGGAAGTAGGCCGAAGCATCGGCGCATATCGATTCCTGACCGCCGAGCCATCGGGGGAGGGCATCGCTGATAGATACTCCGATTGCAGCCACAATCAGAGAGAAGATGCCCAGTGCCACAAACGACTGTCGCAAAATGGAGCGGGCCCGCGCGAAGTCGCCCGAGCCTATAGTGTGGGCCACCTGAACCGAAAAGCCTGTAGCTGCCGAGCTGAGAAACCCCCAGAACAGCCATGTGGAAGTGGAAATCAAGCCGATCGAAGCAGAAGGTTCGGCGCCAAGACTGCCTACCATCGATGCGTCGATATATTGCATGGCAATAGCCGACAGTTGGGCTATAATGGCAGGGCCGCTCAAGGCTGCCGTGAGCCACAACAGCTGCTTGAACTTCATCGGTTTCCCTGTCCGGATCAGGGCAAGGAGACGTTCGGTGGTCGATTGTTTTGCGACGGCAGTCGGCATGTCAATCGGTGATCTCTATGATGCAATCGGCCGGCTGCTTGATGTTTTCATCAAGAATGATTTCGCCCACCGACTTGACTTTGATGTGTCCTGTAGTGGGATTCTTGATGCTTGTGACAGCCGAGGATATGGTAGCATTCACTTCACTTTCTTCGAAAGCCAGGTCGGCATCAGCATCGAAGGTGCAGTTTTCGAGCACCAGACCGGTGCAATAGCAGAGCGGCTGTGTGCCCGATATGTGGCAGTTGATCAAATGCAGACCTTTCGAGTGCCAGCCGAGGTATTCACCTGTCAGCCTGGTGTTTCTTACGGTCACGTTCTCAGTATTCCAGAACGCGTCCTTAGAGTCGATGTCGGCGTCGGCGATGTTGACATTCCGACAGTATTGGAACGAGTAGTTGCCCTGCTGCTTGTAGTTGGCAATATCGATGTCGCGACTGTGCATGAACAGATAGTCGGCATGGGCTACTTCGACATTTCGAAGGCGCACATTGCTGACGTGCCACATCGTCTCCTGTGCATCGGGTATGCGGACATTTGTCAGCGACAGATTGTCCATTTCGCGAAACATCTTCGGAGCCTCGACGAGAGTGTCTTTCATCACAAGATTGCGGCTGTACCACAATGCGGCACGGGCGCCCTCAGTGAAAAGGCAATTGTCGATCAAAAATCCATCTACGTGCCAAAACGGGTATTTTCCCTCAAACCGGCAGTTGACGGCTTCGATGTTGCTACTCTCTTTGATTGCCGATTCGCCGGCATGTATTGTGACGTTTTCCAGCCGAAGGTCGTGGCTGGCAAAAAGGGGTCGTTCGCCCCCGAATTCCTGATTCTGTATGGTTTTCATCTTATCGGTTTCTCAAATGGTGTGCAAAGATAACAAACACTCTAAAAATAATTCATGACTCAACACTGATTTTTTCTCCCCGGGGTCGCCCAACCCACGATGTGTGCTGCAAAGTTAGTGCATTGAGAAGGGGTTTGTTCCCAAAATATCAAAAAAATGAGGGCTGTTGCGTCAAAAAAGAGGCAAAACTGTTTGTCGGAATGAAAATTAGTTGTAACTTTGCGGTTGATTTTGCCGATCAGGTTCTGAGAAGCGTTGCCCGTAGGGCAATCACCTGTCGGAATAACCTATTAATGTATCAATATTAAACAATGTACGCAATTGTAGAAATCCAAGGACAGCAGTTCAAAGCAGAAGCTGACAAGTTCTTGTATGTTCATTATCTCGGCGAAGCCGTCAAAGAAGGTGACACAGTTGAATTCGACCGCGTTCTCCTCGCTGATGCCGATGGTGCAGTAAAGGTAGGCGCACCCACCGTTGAAGGCGCCAAAGTAGTATGCGAAGTTCTCACTCCGCTCGTAAAAGGTGACAAAGTGATCGTTTTCAAGAAAAAACGTCGCAAAGGCTATCGTCGCAAAAACGGCCATCGCCAGTATTTCACCAAAGTGTTAATTAAAGAAGTAGTTGCTTAATCCCTCAAAAATCTAAAAGACAATGGCACATAAAAAAGGTGTAGGTAGTTCGAAGAACGGTCGTGAATCAGAAAGCAAACGACTCGGCGTGAAGATTTTTGGCGGACAATTCGCTAAAGCCGGCAATATTATCAAACGTCAGCGCGGCACAGTGCATCATCCCGGTCTGAATGTAGGCATGGGCAAAGATCACACTTTGTTTGCACTCGTTGATGGTGTTGTGGTTTTCACTGAAGGCAAGAACGGTCGTCGTTTCATCAACGTGACCCCCGCTGAAGCGTAAATCTTCACAGACACTTCCTTAAAAACGAAAAAAACGACTCCCGGAGCTGATGGCTTCGGGAGTTGATTTTTTGTGAGGGGCTTCGGAGTTGTGGGAGTTATGGGAGATATATGATTTATAAGATTTATAAGATTTATAAGATTTATAAGTTGTAGAGGAGGTATAGTAAAAGAGATCGGCATATCGTCGCTTTAGGACGATATGCCGATGTGGGTTTTAGTGCCGTAGGAGATTACGCCTCGCAGGATTTTTTGCAGCAGCAGTTGACGCACAGACGGTAGAGAACCACGGCGAGAGCAGCGCCTGCCAGTGGCCCGGCTACCATGATCCAGAAATCGCCCCATGCACCTGCACCTTCAGAGAAGAGGGCGGGGCCAAAGCTACGGGCCGGGTTGACTGAACAGTTGTCAACGCCGATGCCAACGATGTTGACCAGACCAAGGGCGATGCCGATGGCGATGCCGGCAAAATTGCCTGCGCCTTTCTTCTCATCTGTAGCACAAAGGATCACGAACACAAAGAACATGGTCAGCAACACTTCAGCTATCATGGCAAGCACGGGAGATGCACCGGACTGAAGAGTGTTGGCTGCGAGTGTGCCGGTCACGGTGCCGTCAATCTTTGTGATGCCGCCAAAGGCGAAATCGGGGGCAGATTGAGTGAGCCAGAAAAGGAGACCGCCACCTATGGCTGCGCCTATCAGCTGAGCCACCACATATCCGCAAAAGTCTTTGCACGACATTTTGCCGCTGATGAGCATGGCAAACGAAACTGCCGGATTGACATGGCATCCCGATACGCTGCCGATGGCATAGCAAAGGCAGATGAGCACGAGACCGAAACAGATGCCGACGCCCAATACGCCGATACTGCCATTGGTTCCGGCACCCAAAACGGCGCTACCGCATGCAAGAAGCACAAGGAACATTGTGCCGAACAACTCTGCTAAATACTTTTTCATGTTGTTTTGAATTTTTGGTTAGACAATATATGCTTTAAACAAATCAGTATAACATGTATTTCTCGCAAAGTTAAGGGAAAAATCCGTTTGCTGAATTAAAAAATGTTAACAACCGCCATTTGGTGGAGTGCTTCTATCAGAAATCCAGATTCTGCACGTTGGAGATGTCGCTCGGCGAAATCTCACCGTCGAGAATGATGACTGCGATTTCGGATGCGGATTTGGTGTAGAGAATCATTTTTGACAGCTTGTCGGAATTTTCGATCGGCACTCCGTAGATTATCACGGAATCGTTGCCGTCTTTCGTGTTCATCAGAATTTGCAAGTCGGGGTTTTCGGATAAGAATTTTTTCATTTCAATGTCGATAGCATCGACGCCTTTCTTCTTTTCCGACGAGATGATCTGGATGAAATTGAGGCGGTTAAGGAAATCGTTTTCGGAAGTGCTTCCGGCCATCTGCATCATTGCTTTGGAGATGTAGACTGACGATACATCGCTTTGGTTGGCAAGCGATTGAAACAGCATATCTTGACCTTGGGCTGTCGCCGATAGGCAGAGAGCCATTACTGCGATAAGAGATTTGATAAGTTTCATAATTGTATTTGTTTTAGAGTATTATCGATGTTGCTTTTGATGTTGTCGACGGTTGAGCGCAGTTTTTTATGGCTCTCATCGGCGGTCGCCATGGATTGGGCGAGAGTGTTAAGTGCAAGTTGTGTATAGCGTTCGGCTTCCTTCGGATCGGTCACAACCACAAAGTTGGACTGTCGGTTGGCGGTGCGGGAGGGTTTGGCTAAGGATGGGACAGAGTTTTGATTGTGGACTGACGGTGTTTCGTCAGCCGAGGGCTGGGGTTCGTCAATGGTTTGGGTGGCGATGGTTGCTTCGGCGCTGACTGCTGGAGTTTTGTCAATATTGCCTGCCGTCAGATCCGGGAGTTGATCTTTGGGCGCTATGTCAGCGGGATCGTTTTGAAGCAGAAATGTGGCGGTCAGAGTGATTGCCACTACAATTGCGGCAGCGATGGCTGCCCATTTGAGCGTGACGAACCAGCGGGGTCGGCTTGTGCACCGGTCGAGTGTAGAGCTGACCATGCTGTCGAGTTCGACCGGGATGTCTATGTCGGCATTGCGTGATGAGGCTAATGACAATATCACCTCCTTGTCGGTCTCCAGGTCGGCGGGCAGATGTGAGGCGGTGAGGAGTAGCGTCTCGAGCTGATGGGTTTGCTCAAGAGTGATCGTGCCGGAGTAGAAAGCATCGAGCAGTGTGCGGATTTGGTTTATTTCGTTCATCTTGGAGAAGAGTTAATGATGAATAAATGTTTCACTTTTTTGCGTGCGCGAGAGAGAATGGTGCGTATGTTGGTAGGGCTCAGACCTGTTGCCTCGGCTATCTCGTCGTTTGATAGCTGGGAAAATGAAGCGAGCTCCATAACTTTTTGCTGCCCCTTGGGCAAGCAGGTGATGATCTGACGAAGCAGATCGATCGAATCGCGGGCTGCAATCCGGTCGGGCATGGAGCTTTCGTCGGATATGTCGGGGGTATCGTCGATCGGAGTTACGGTGTGGCGTGAGCGCAGGGTAGAGATGCATTGGTTGCGCACGGCAATGATGCAGTAGCTGCGGCGATTGTCGGCGGCTTCTAGGCGATGCCGGTTGACCCACAGTGTCATCAGCGTGTCCTGCACGGCATCGAGAGCATCATCGCGGTCTCTCATGATGTGAAAGGCCGTGCGATACATGGCATCGCTCAGGGATTTGACTGTGGTTTTGAATTCGTCAGCATTCATAGATATTGCATTCTATAATGATGACGCAACAAGCGGGGCGAATGTCACACGTTGGGTGAAATTATTTTTCATCGTTGTGCCATCGCAGACGATGCAGCTCGGCCGCGCGTTGCTCTGCAGGGTTGTCGCCGGGTTGCCAAAAGGTCGGGTGTCCGAGATTGTCGGGCATATATTGCTGGTGCACGAAGTTGCCCGGGTAGTTGTGGGGATACAGATAGTTGTGACCGTAGCCCATGTCCTTCATCAGTTTGGTGGGCGCATTGCGGATGTGGAGCGGCACAGGCTGGTTGCCGGTCGAGCGTACGATTTCAAGAGCCGCGTCGATGGCTTTGTAGGCCGAATTGCTTTTTGCCGAGTTGGCAAGATAGATGGTGCATTGAGCCAGAGGAATGCGAGCTTCGGGCCAACCTATTTTGTGGATCACGTCGAAAGTGGTGTTGGCAAGCAGCAGGGCATTGGGGTTGGCCAGTCCGATATCCTCGGCGGCAAATATGATCATGCGTCGTCCGATGAATTCGGGTTCCTCGCCGCCTTCAATCATTCGGGCAAGCCAGTAGATGGCGGCGTCGGGATCGCTTCCGCGGAGAGATTTGATGAAGGCCGAAATGATGTCGTAGTGCATCTCGCCGTTTTTGTCGTAGGTAGCCGGATTCTTCTGAAGACTGGCGGTGACCACTTTGTCGTTGATCTCGATCGGCTTACCCTCGGGCGTGGCCTGCTCGAGCAGATCGAGAATGTTGAGCAATTTGCGGGCATCGCCACCGGCAAATCTGAAAAGGGCCGATGTGCTCTCGACGTTGACGCCATGGGCCGAGAGGATCGTGTCGGTGGTGATTGCGCGTTGGAAAAGCGTGTTGAGTTCGGTGTCGGTCAGCGGATTGAGAGTATAGACCTGTGCACGCGAAAGCAGAGGGCGTATGACCTCAAACGATGGATTTTCGGTGGTGGCTCCGATCAGTGTCACGGTGCCGTTTTCGACGGCTGCCAGCAGGCTGTCCTGTTGCGACTTGTTGAAGCGATGGATTTCGTCAATGAACAGGATGGGTCTGTGGGTGACAAACATGCTTGCGGCATCGGCTTTGCAGCGTTCGATCACCTCCCTGACATCTTTCACTCCCGAGTGAACGGCGCTAAGTGTGTAGAACGGGGCATTGATGGTGTTGGCTATTATCTTAGCCAGGGTGGTTTTACCCACTCCGGGAGGTCCCCATAGTATGAATGAGGCAATATTGCCGGACTCAATCATACGCCGGAGGATGGCTCCTTCGCCGACGATGTGGGTCTGGCCGACATATTCATTGATTGTTTTGGGGCGCAAACGCTCCGCAAGGGGTAGTTCCATAGTGACACAAAGGTAATAAAAATGTAATAAAAAAATCAGACGAGATGCGTTAAATGAAAATAAAAACCGAAAATGGTTGGGTTCTAAAACAATTTTAATTAACTTTACAAGCGAATTAGAAAACATAACCAAACACCAAGCGTTATTATTGGTAGAAAACGAATTAAAGTAGAAAACTAATTAAAAACGCAAGTCATGGAATTTGAGAAGAAAACAAGTAAAATGCCGCAACTGATGCGGAATATATTCGGCGTTGTCATGGTTTTGATATTTGTCGCCGTTGGAGTGCTGTGTCTGATAGGCTTTTTTCCGACGCTGACGGGTAAATGGACATGGCTCAGATATGTCGGTGGCGTAGTTTTTATTCTGTATGGCATTTGGAGAGGCTATCGCCAGTTTAAGGGTATTGATGAAGATGTCACAACACGCTACGAATAAGACTATGAACCGCTACGTGAAAACATATCTGATGGCCGCAGTGGCAGCGTTGGCTTTGCTGACGGCATGTGGCAAGACTCAGACCGGCGACTATCACAAGGGCGCCGCTGTGGTCGCATGTGACGCGACATTCCGCAATGTGCTCGAACAGGAAGTGCAGGTGTTTGAATACAAATACCCCGGCTCCAATGTGCTCGACCTTTATGTCGACGAAGATGCTGCCATCGATTCGCTTCTGAATCTGAAAAACAACGTCCGTCTGGCTGTGACCTCGCGTCCGCTCGACAAGGAAGAGATCAAGTATCTCAACGACAACAAGCGCTCGGTCAATCAGGCTGCCATAGCCGTCGATGCCGTGGCTCTTATAGTCAATCCCGAAAATCCGATGGAGTCGATCGACACTCAAGATCTGATCGATATTCTGACCGGTAAATATACCACTTGGGACAAGATACCTCAGGCAGGCGATCTCGGCAAAATCATCGTGGCTTTTGACCATCAGGGATCGTCAGCCACCCGATTCATGCGCGACTCGCTCATGAATGGTGGTGATTTCGGTAAGAACGTATATGCCCAGGGCTCGCCCCGCGCGGTGATTGATCTGGTTGCCTCGCATAAAAACGCCATCGGTGTGGTTGGTGTCAGTTGGCTTGCCTCGGATCTCAGCGGCTCGGAGATGACAGCAGAAGAGATGTCGCGTATCAGCGATGTCGACGAGACTGCTGAAATGGCCACTTTCTCCGACACGGCCCACGACGTGAAAGTGCTCGCCGTGCAGGGTAAAGACAAAGTGGACGCCTATCTGCCCACACAATATAATATATATAGCGGCGACTATCCGTATTATCGTCAGATATATTTGATATCCACAAGTGCGCCCAGCACCGTGGGGCACAGCTTCTATACATTCGTCACCGGTTCGGTTGGACAGAAGGTGATTCTCTCCACCGGCATTTGTCCGAAAACCATTTCAACCCAATTCGTCGAACTTTGATTAAACCGAGAGGGATAATATACATCTAACAAAAAAGAATATATCATAAAACTAACACTACAAATAGACACAAGATCATGAAATTGAGATTTCTGTTTTCCGTAATGCTTGGTGCCTCGCTCGCCGCAGGCGCTCAGGGCTATCAGGATGGTGTCGACAACTACAATGCCGACCGTTTTGATATCGCTAAAAACATTTTGACAAAAACACTTAATGATCCCGGTACTGACAAAGCCGTGTCGCTCTACTATCTTGGCAACATCGCTTTCCAGGACAAAGACTATGCCGGTGCAAAGAAATACTTCCAGCAGGGCTATGAAGTCAACCCCAACTATGCATATAATATTATAGGTCTTGGCCAGATGGCTCTTCAGGAAGGCGACAAAGCCACCGCACAGAAATATTTCGACCAGGCTTTGAAGACCGACAAGAAGAATACCGATCTGATGGCTGCCGTGGCTCGCGCCTATTGGAATGTGGCTCCCAAGTCTACAAAACCTTACGACGATTCCGACTTCCGTACTTGGCTCGGCAATTCCTACGTATATTCGAAGGATATCAAGAAACTCGTCGACAAAGCCTTTAAGGAATCAGGCAACAAGGCTCCGGCCATCTATATGCTCATGGGCGACATGGCGGCCCGTCTGAACCCCGGTGTTGCTGCCGGCAACTATGAAATGGCCATCAACAACGATCGCGAGCTCAACAACGTGGTCAACCGTGAGGCTTATGTGAAATATGCCCACGTTTACGATGTGCACAACCGTCCTTTGGTCATCGAGAAACTCGAGGAACTCAACGAGCTCGAACCCAATTCGGGACTGGCACAGCGCGAACTTGCCGAACAGTACTACATGAACCAGCAGTTTGACAAGGCCTGGAAGTCGTATGAAAAATACGTTCAGAACCCCAACCACGTGCGTGTCGATGAACAGCGTTATTCGGCTCTTCTTTATGGCGCAAAGCAGTATGAAGAATCAATCAAATGGGCTGAAAAGGTGCTCAAACAGGATCCTTCGGTTGTCAACATGTATCAGATCATCATGCTTGACTACAACGCTCTCGAAAACGATTCGATGGCTGTTGTCAACGGCGACAAACTCTTTGCCTCCGACAAATACGAACCTACTGTCAATGACTTCATTGTCTATGGTAATGCTCTTATGAAAGTCGGTCGCGCCGACGATGCTGTCAAAGTGTTCGACAAGGGTATAGCCGCTTATCCCGATAATGATCGTGCAAAGACCATGATCCCGCTGCTTTCGAAGGCTTATGCCGCCGCAGGCAACAGCGAAAAAGCAATCGAAGTGCAGATGGCATATCTCGACTCAGGTGCAGCTTCCGCTTCCGACTACTACACTATGTACAATAACTACATCAAGAAAGCCGGCGAAGCTCCCGCAGGAAGTGCTCAGGCAAAATCTGACTACGAAAGCGCCTTGAAGTACATCAACATGGCCATCGAAAAAGAGCCTAACTTCTACTTCTACTACTATCAGAAGGGCGTATGCAACTATATGATGAATGGCAACAAAGCCAACAAGGAAGCTGCCGAAGCCATGCAGACCATGCTCGACAAGCTCAGCGCCAACTCACCCGAATATCAGAAGAGTGCTGCCGCCTATGTCAAGAGTGCTTACGCTGTGATGGGCAACTACTATCAGGACGTCGATCCTGAAAAGGCCGCCTACTGCGCCCAGAAGGTTGAAGAAATGAACAACGCACAGTAATCACTGCCTTGCTGAGATTTCAGTGATTAAAACTTAAAATACAATAATGCTGCCGGGGACGCCGATACACGCTAACGATTGTCGCCCCGGCAGCATTTTCGCATTCTTATGAAGAATATATTGGTAAGATCTCTGTCGGGTACTGTCTACGTGGCCTTGATCGTTTGTTCGATTTTGTTTGGCGGCGTTTGGGCATTCCCGGCTTTGTGCTGTCTGTTTGTATTTATTGGCATCATCGAGTTTCAGAAAATGACGCAGGACGATTTCTACAAGTCGCCCCGGTCGCTTTTTGTCGATCTGCTCATCGGCATATCGTTTCCGGCATTGATGGCTTTGTGGTCTTTGCAATCACCGTTTATGGGTTTCATTGCTTTGATACTGATGGGCTTCATCTTCGTCATGGTATTGCTCCGACTGGTCATGGAACTCTATTGCCATCGCAATAACCCGGTACGCCACATATCGCTGTCGGTTTTCTCTGTGTTCTACGTTGCTGTGCCCTTGGCGTTTGCCACTTTGGTCTTTTTCACATCGAAGGCTTTGCTGCTGCTGGTATTCGTGATGATATGGCTCAACGACACGGGCGCTTTTCTCGTCGGTTCGGCTATCGGCAGCCACCGCTTGTTTGAGCGACTTTCACCTAAAAAGTCGTGGGAGGGCTTTTTCGGCGGACTGATATTCAGTGTTGCTGCCGGATATTTTGCCAATCTATTGTTTCCTGATGCATTCATGGGGATGCCGGTTGTCTACCTTTGTGTGCTCGGCCTCGTCGTCAGCATCATGTCGACTTGGGGCGACCTGTTTGAGTCGATGATCAAGCGCACGGTGGGAGTGAAGGACAGCGGTACGATCATTCCCGGTCATGGCGGAATTCTTGACCGTATTGATTCGCTGCTGTTTGTGGCTCCCTCTGTTTCCATCTATTTGCTAATTATTCAACTGTTATTTTCCACTGCTATAATCCACACAGTCTGATATGAGTGACCAACGCTATAATCTTCGCGGAGTTTCTGCATCGAAGGAAGATGTGCACAACGCTATCAAAAATGTTGATAAAGGATTGTATCCGCGGGCTTTCTGCAAGATAATTCCTGATATTCTCGGAGGCGATCCGGAGTATTGCAACATTATGCATGCCGACGGCGCCGGCACCAAATCATCGCTTGCCTACATGTATTGGCGCGAGACGGGCGATTTGAGCGTATGGAAAGGAATTGCCCAGGATGCGCTGATCATGAATATTGACGATCTTCTTTGTGTGGGCGCCACCGATAATATTCTTGTCAGTTCGACCATTGGCCGCAACAAGCTTCTTGTGCCCGGCGAAGTGATTTCAGCCATCATCAACGGCACTGAGGAGCTGCTGGCATCGCTCCGCGAAATGGGCGTCAATGCCTACAGCACCGGTGGCGAGACTGCCGACGTAGGTGATCTGGTGCGCACAATCATCGTTGACAGCACTGTCACTTGCCGCATGAAGCGCAGCGATGTGGTCGACAATGCCAATATCTCGGCCGGTGATGTCATCGTAGGTCTTGCCTCATATGGACAGGCTACTTATGAGACAACCTACAACGGTGGCATGGGCAGCAACGGTCTGACATCGGCTCGTCATGATGTGTTCGGCAAATATCTGGCTGCAAAATATCCTGAAAGTTATGATTCCGCCGTGCCCGACGAACTTGTCTATTCCGGCCATGTCAAGCTGACAGATCCAGTTGAAGGCTCTCCGCTCGACGCCGGCAAACTCGTGCTTTCTCCCACACGCACCTATGCTCCGGTGATCAAACGTATTCTCGACGATATGCGTCCCGAAATCCATGGCATGGTGCACTGCTCGGGCGGTGCACAGACCAAAGTGATGCATTTCGTCGACCGCAAGCATGTCATCAAGGACAATCTGTTTCCTGTGCCTCCTCTGTTTGAACTGATTCAGCAGCAGAGCAATACCGATTGGGTAGAGATGTACAAGGTATTCAATATGGGACATCGCATGGAGATCTATCTTTCGCCCGAAAATGCCGATCGTGTCACTGAAATTTCGCGATCTTTCGGCATCGACGCCCGCATCGTAGGCAGGGTAGAGGAGTCCGATACCAACCGTTTGACTATCATTTCCGAAAAAGGAGTATTTGAATATTGAACGAGCTTCCATACTGATTTGGATTTGTTGCTGTGTGATTCTCTCGGCAGCAATGTCATGCGGCTCGGCATCGGGCGACCATTCTGATGCCGACACCACAAATGTGATTGATTCGGTCGAGCATCATGATCTTCCCGACACGCTTCGAGTAGGCACTCTTTACAGTCCGACATCCTATTTCATCTATCGCGAGACGGAGATGGGCTATGATTATGATCTTGCCAATCGTTTTGGTGCTGACAAGGGCGTGGCCATTGAATTTGTCATTGCCAACAGTCTGTCGGAAGCCATCGCGATGATCGATTCCGGCAAGATCGATCTTTTGGCCTATGAAGTTCCGATCACGGCCGAGTATCTGGAGCATGTGGTGCCGTGCGGATCGGAGAATGTCACTCACCAGGTGCTTGTGCAGCCGCGCAAGGCCGACAGCCTGTATGTGACTGATGTGACCCAACTCGTTGGACGCGACATATATGTGGAGCACGATTCGAAATATTACTATCGTCTGCAGAATCTCAACGAGGAGCTTGGTGGCGGCATCAACATCCGATCTGTCGACCGCGACACCATAATCACCGAAGATCTCATTGCCATGGTGAGTGATGGGGAGATACCGCTGACGGTCGTAGACAGCGACATAGCATTGCTCAACAAATCATACTATCCGCAGATCGACGTCGCTTTGGAAATTAGTTTCCCACAGCGGTCGTCATGGGCCGTAGCTCCCGACAAAAAGTGGCTCGCCGACACCATCAATCAGTGGGCCGGTCAGGAGTCGCTGACACGACAAAGAGCGCAATTGCTAAAACGCTACTATGAGCGCAGCAAGCAGTCGGGCGAATCGACATTCGCATTCAAAGTCGATTTTTCGAAAGGGCGTATGTCGCCCTACGATCCGCTGTTCCGCCGACATGCCCGGGCATTGAAATGGGATTGGCGACTGTTGGCAGCAATGGGCTATGTTGAAAGTCACTATGATTCCACTCAGATATCATGGGCCGGAGCAAGAGGCATGATGCAGCTGATGCCTGCCACGGCACGTGCCTATGGGCTTACCGACGATCAGATAACGAACAACGATGCCAATGTTGCCACCGCCGTTAAGGTACTTCAGTCGCTCGACAAGTCTCTATCGTCCTACGTCAGAAACCCACGAGAGCGAGTCAAGTTTATTCTGGCGGCCTACAACAGCGGGCTGGCACACATTCTCGACGCCATCTCCATAGCCGGCAAGATCGGCACACCCACCGATGTGTGGGACGGCTCAGTGGCCGAGGCACTTATGCTCAAGTCCACCCCCGAGTACTATAACGATCCGGTGTGTCGATATGGATATTTTCGTGGCCGTCAGACCTACGACTATGTTCATAAAGTCATGGATTTTTACGACAGTGCCAAAAAACATATTGCACTTTAATTTTGTTAATATAACATCAACTATTTTTACATTCACACAACCACCATCGTAAGATTATGAAATTCAAGTATTTTTCCGTAGCAGTCATTCTTTTGGCCTCCACGAGCCTTGTCACGACATCATGTATCGGCAGCTTCGCTCTTACCAACAAGCTTCTCTCCTGGAACCGCCAGGTCGGCAACAAGTTTGTCAACGAAGTCGTGTTCTTCGCATTCTGGATTCTTCCCGTCTATGAAGTTTCGTGTCTGGCCGATGTACTTGTGATAAATAGTATCGAATTCTGGAGCGGTTCAAATCCTGTGGCTCAGGGCAAGAGCATCATCGAGGGTCAGGATGGACGCTATCTCGTCGACTGCGACGGCAAAGGATACACCATCACATCTGAGAACGACGGCAGCGTGGTTCGCCTCGATTTCGACGAAGACGATCAGGCATGGTCAGTAACTGCCAATGGTGAAACATTCGAACTTATGACGTTTGTCGACGACACTCATGTGGCTCTGCCCGACGGCGATGGCGGCAAGACTATCGTCGAGCTTTCCGAAGCCGGCGTTTATGCCTACCAGCAGATAGCTTCAGCCGGTGGCAATGCCATGGCATGCCGCTAAGCATCGGCTTGACAATACGAGTATGTAAAATATAGGGCGGCAGTTCGTCATGGGCTGCCGCTTTGTTTTTCTTCTCACACTCAAAACCCCAATATTATGAAAAAGATCATATTGCTTCGCCACGGGCAGAGCCAGTGGAATCTCGAAAACCGATTCACGGGATGGACCGATGTCGATCTGTCGGAAGCCGGGCGTCAGGAAGCCATTCAAGCCGGCAAGCTGATGATGGATGCCGGACTGTTGCCCGACATCAGTTTCACATCCTATCTTCGCCGGGCCATACACACTATGCAACTTGCCATCAGCGAGATGAACCGCGATTGGATCCCGACAGTTAAGGACTGGCATCTCAACGAACGCCACTATGGAGCGCTTCAGGGACTTGACAAGGCTGCCACAGCCCGACAATATGGAGAGGCCACCGTGCATGAATGGCGCCGCAGCTTCGATGAAAAGCCACCGGAACTCACACGTGATGATCCGCGTTTCCCCGGCCATGATCCTCGCTACGCACATCTGACCGACGACGAATTGCCCCTGGCCGAATCGCTCCACGACACCATCGGCCGCGTGCGCTGCTGCTGGGAAGAGAAGATCGTGCCTGCTCTTCGGGCCTATGATACCGCCTTGATTGCTGCTCATGGCAACAGTCTCCGTGCGCTGGTGATGATGATCTGCCATTACAGTCCCACTGAAATTGTTGAAGTTGAGATACCTACCGGCCAGCCCTGGGTGTTTCATCTCGACGAACGCATGAATGTGGTGGACCGCAAGGTCATATCAAATCAAACAAAATAGCTTGACAGACACGGCTTTTTTCGTTTTTTATCGGCAAATCAAAAAATATTCATTAAATTTGCCATGTAAAGGCCGCCGATCGTAATGTCGTGCGACCGATCGAAGAAAAATGAAGAAGTTCTTATATAGCTTTTTAGGAACGATGGCCGGTATATGGCTATCGATTTTCCTGTTTGGTTTGTTGGTCGTTCTGATCATTGTCGGTATTGCTTCGAGCGTCGGCTCCAAGTCACAGAATATTGAAAAAGGCACGGTGCTTCGCATCGACCTTGCCACCACGATAGTGGATCGCGGATCTGAAATGTCGCTTGAGGACATGATCGCGTCGCAGGGCGAGATGCCTTTGGCGTTGACCGATCTCGTGAGTGCAATCGAGCAGGCCAAGTCCGACGATCGCATCAGTGGTATTCTTCTTGATTGCTCCGGCGGCATTTCCGCCGGTCTCGCCCAATGTGAGGAGATCATCACTGCCATCAAGGATTTCAAGAAATCAGGCAAATGGGTCTGGGCATATGCTGATAATTATTCGCAGGCTGACTATTTCATAGCTTCGTCGGCCGACTCTATGTTTATCAACCCTGTCGGAATGATCGATATCCATGGTCTGGGCGGCACGATGTTCTTCTTCAAGGATCTTCTTGACAAAGTTGGCGTCGAGGCTCAGGTGGTGAGAGTAGGGGAATACAAAAGTGCAATGGAGCCGTTCATGCTCAGCGACATCAGCGAGGCCAACCGCGAGCAGACCATGCACTATCTCAATAGCCTCTGGTCAACCGTCCGCGACTCGATTGCCTCATATCGCAAAATGCCCTCTGCTATTGTCAACCAGTGGGCCAACGAATTCGAATTCTCCCGTGCTTGCTCGACTTATGTCGACAATCGACTCGTAGACCGCATGATCTATCGTCGCGAACTCGAAGAAATGATTTGTGCCAAAACCAAGACTGAAGAGCCGGCCGTGGTGGATCTTGTCGATTATGTCGGTGTCAATCTTCCCGAATTAGGAAAACAGTCCGGCCCGACAGTTGCCGTGCTATATGCCCAGGGCGATATCACCGAATCGGATGAAACCGGCATTGCTTCCGATCGCATGGTTCCCGTCATTCTACAGCTTGCCGAAGACGACAATATAGATGCGTTGGTGTTGAGAGTCAATTCCGGCGGTGGCAGTGCATTTGCATCCGAACAGATCTGGGAGGCACTCGAGCAATTCAAGGCCGTGTCGAATAAGCCCTTCTATGTATCGATGGGCGACATGGCTGCTTCGGGCGGCTACTACATATCATGTGGTGCCGACCGCATCTATGCTTCGCCTCTGACGCTGACGGGGTCGATCGGTATATTTGGTGTGATTCCCAACGTGGAGCCGTTGCTCAAGGATAAACTCGGTGTCAACACCGTCACTCTGACCACTAACTCAGGCAGTATGCCCGACGTCTTTACAGCCATGTCCGAACAGCAGCATCAGGCTATGCAGGACTATGTGGACCGTGGCTATGATCTCTTCCTCAGCCGAGTAGCAAGTTCGCGCAAGCTCGACAAAGCTGATGTGGCTGCTGTGGCCCAGGGTCGTGTATGGTCCGGCGCGAGCGCTTCCAAAATTGGCCTTGTCGACAAGCTTGGCGGATTGCGCGCATGTCTTAAGGATCTTGCCAAAGAGCTAAAGACCACTTACGACGAGCTTAACATTGTCGAATATCCCGAGATTGAAACGCAGTGGTGGCAGCCGATGTTCTCCATGGGTGGTCAGCAATTGCAGTCGGCTCTCTACATGAATCTCGATCCGAAGTCGGAGATGATGAAGGAGATCGTTCGGCGTGTATCCACAATGTATCCGCTCCAGACTCGAGCCAATTATATTTATATAAGGTAGTAAGCCAAAATCTCATCGTCGACGTTTCCTTATGGCCAGAAACAAGTTCCTTTCATTGATGCTTCTCTATCCCATCAGTAGGGTCTACGGATGGGTGATGGCCATACGAAACATGATGTTTGAGCGCGGCATCCTCAAGCAGGAAAAATTCCGAGTGCCCGTTGTGGTGGTCGGCAACATCTCGATGGGAGGTTCAGGCAAAACGCCTCATACTGAGTATTTGGTTGATACGCTCAAGAAGGACTATCAGATAGGTGTGCTTTCAAGAGGCTATAAGCGGCGTACCAAGGGTTTCGTGCTAGCCACACCTAACAGTCATGTCGACGACATCGGCGATGAACCGTATCAGATCTTCCACAAATTCAAAAACGAGGGAGTGGTGGTGGCCGTGTGCGAAAAGCGCACCGATGGCATCCGCGAAATGCTTCGCCTGTTTCCCGACCTTTCGCTCATTATTCTCGACGATGCTTTCCAGCACCGCTACGTGAAGCCCACCGTTTCGGTGGTGTTGATGGAATACAACCGGCCGCCCTACAACGATGACCTGCTGCCATTCGGACGCCTGCGGGAACCGGTCAGCGCGCTCAACCGCGCCGATGTTGTGGTGGTGACCAAATGTCCTGACGATATGAAGCCCATGGAGGCACGCATCATAAAGACCAACCTTAACCTCTTCCCCTATCAGCGGTTGCTCTTTTCGAGCTATACTTATCAGCCTATCATGCCCGTATTTCCAGAAAGCCTCAACCGCAGTTCGTGGATTTCACTCGAGCAGCTGACGGCCGACGATGCCATTCTTGCCGTGACCGGGGTGGCAAATCCCCGTCCTTTCATACGCCGGCTTCGACGCTATTTAGCTAAGGTGCGCATAAAACGATATGCCGACCATCATCATTTCACTCATTCCGACATGAACGGCATACTCCATAAATTCACCAACATGTCGGGCCGGAAGAAAATCATCGTAACAACTGAAAAAGACGCTGTGCGCCTGAAGAACAACCCCTACTTTCCTCCCGAACTCCGCAAACTCACATACTATCTGCCTATCAAGGTGAACTTCAAGGAATACAATGACAAGTCGCTCGATGAAGTCGTTGAGCAGCTTCTTCACAACAACAACGTGTTGCGCAACTGACGCGATCGTCATTGAAAACAGATCGGGTTGAAAAACCATCAAACCTTTTTGATTGTTAACTTTAAAACCATAAATATACAAAACATGTTGACCAAAATTCTAGAAACAGCTGACTACATCAGAAATCAAGTGGGTGCAATGCCCGATACCGCAATCATTCTCGGCACAGGTCTCGGCGCCCTGGTGGATCATATCGAAGATAAAAAATTCATACCCTACGCCCAGATACCCAACTTCCCGGTATCGACAGTCGAAGGCCACAGCGGCAATCTCATTTTCGGTCGCCTCGGTCAGAAGCCTGTGATGGCCATGCAGGGTCGCTTCCACTACTATGAAGGCTATGACATGAAATCGGTCACCTTCCCCGTTCGCGTCATGAAGGCTCTCGGCATCGAGACTCTCTTCGTCAGCAACGCAGCCGGTGGCATGAACAAGGAGTTCAGAGTAGGCGACATCATGATCATCACCGACCACATCAACCTTTTCCCCGAAAATCCTCTTCGCGGCAAAAACGACAATCGCCTCGGCCCGCGCTTCCCGGCTATGACCGAAGCTTACAATAAGAAACTTATTGCCACAGCCGACGCCATCGCCGCTGAAAAAGGTATTCGCGTGATGCACGGTGTGTATGTGGGCGTGACCGGTCCTACATTCGAGACTCCGGCCGAATATGAATTCTTCCGCATCATAGGTGGCGACGCCGTGGGCATGTCGACTGTACCTGAAGTGATCGTGGCCAACCATGCCGGCATGAAGGTGTTCGGCGTTTCCGTGATCACCGACCTCGGTGGCAAGGATGTCACTGAAGTGCCCACTCACGAAGAAGTGCAGAAGGCAGCCGAAGCCGCGCAGCCCAAAATGATGGAAATCATGCGCGAACTAATCGCACGCGCCGACTAACGGCACGCTCAGACTGATACACCATATATGTTATATGGAAAAACAAACCGAAATATCTACGATCGGTGAATTCGGCCTGATCGACCGCATCACTGATGGACTTAAGGCCGTCAACTCGTCTACGCTCAAGGGCGTAGGCGATGACGCTGCCGTGCTTCGCTATCCCGACACCGACGTATTGGTCAGCACCGATCTTCTTGTTGAGGGTGTGCATTTCGATCTGACCTATGTGCCGCTGAAGCATCTTGGCTACAAGGCTGCGGTGGTGAATTTTTCCGACATATACGCCATGAACGGCACGCCGCGTCAGATCACCGTAGGGCTGGCTATTTCATCGCGCTTCACCGTCGAGCACATCGAGGCTTTGTATTCCGGCATCCGGTTGGCATGCGAAGTGTATGGTGTGGATCTTGTTGGAGGTGACACCACGGCATCGCGGTCAGGCCTCGTCATCAGCATCACCTGCATAGGCGACGCACCGACTGACAAGGTGGTGCGTCGTTCGGGTGCGAAAGACACTGATCTGATCTGCGTGTCGGGCGATCTCGGATCGGCCTATATGGGATTGCAACTGCTCGAACGCGAAAAGAACGTCAGCGTAGGTCAGAAAGACTTTGTGCCGAAATTCGAGGGCAAGGAATACCTCATCGAACGCCAGCTTAAGCCCGAAGCCCGCCGCGACATCATCCGTGAACTCGACAAGGCGGGCATCGTGCCCACTGCCATGATGGACGTCAGCGAT
The DNA here is from genome assembly GCA_023666835.1 of Bacteroides sp. Lineage (GTDB taxonomy): Bacteria > Bacteroidota > Bacteroidia > Bacteroidales > Muribaculaceae > Paramuribaculum. The sequence goes on from JAMPBJ010000001.1 coordinate 27,313, forward strand.
GGTCTGTCGTCGGAACTTCTCCATATCTGCAAGGCTTCCAATGCCGGATGCCGCATATATGAAGAGCGTATCCCCATCGACTATCAGACTGCCGTGATGGCCGAGGAGCTCAACATGAATCTTGTCACTGCGGCCATGAATGGCGGTGAGGACTATGAACTCGTGTTCACCGCTCCGCTTCACTGTCACGAGAAACTTCAGAACATGTCGGGCATCCGTATCATCGGCCACATCACTCGTCCGGAACTCGGATGTGCCATGATCACTCGCGACGGAGTCGAAATGCAGCTGAGAGCCCAAGGGTTCAACCACATGGCTCCGGCCCGGGAAGAGATCATCGAACCTGAAGCCGAAGAGCCAAAGACTGACGAGGCCGAAAAATAAACCATCGCTTGATTGATAATCCGAATGAAATAGCTAAATTTGCAGCGTAAAATCACAAAATAGCTCATTCAAGTCATGATAAATCGCGTACTTATCCGTATCAAAGTCGTTCAGATGCTCTACAGCTATCTGTTGACACAAGGAGAGTTTAAACTGCAATCTGTGCCCGAGAACGCCTCGCGCGACAAACGTTTTGCCCACTCAATGTATGTCGATATGCTATTGATGCTGGTTCGTTTGTCAGGCACCCGCCTCTCACCTGCCGACCGTGTCATTGCCGGTGTTGACGACAATCGTTATTTGCCCGCCAACAAAATAGCCCGCACGCTTCGTGCCGATTCCGACTTGAAAGCTTTGGCTGCAAAATCCGGATTTTCTTCAGTCTATGGCGACGACGTCGTGGCTCATCTTCATGGCCTTGTTACTCGCTCAGGCGCTTATCGCAGCTATATCCGATTGAAAAACCGTGAACTATCCGACGATGTTAAGCTTCTGACATCGATCGTCGAAACCATCCTGGCCACCGATCCTCAGCTTCAGGCTGTGGTTCGCAACAAGGAATCGTATACTGCAAAGGGATTTGACGATGCCGTGGCAATGACCGTGGCCACTCTCGAGGAGATCGGTGATATTTCCGGACGATATGTGGCTGCAAAAAATTCGCTGACCCGTTCGCTCGACAAAGCCTATGAACTTTATCACGCCCTTCTGGCCCTTCCGATTGAATTGACCCGGCTTGAGGATATGCGCATCGATGCCAACCGTCATAAATTTCTCGCAACTTCCGAGGATCTCAATCCCAACATGAAGATGGTCGATAATAGCCTGGTCAAACTTCTTGAGGCCAATCCACAGATGGAGGAATTCTTTAAGGATCATCCGTTCTCGTGGAACGACGATCCCGTGCTCCTCCGCTCACTGCTCTCAAAGATTCAGGCATCTGAAATCTACAAGGAGTATATGGCATCGCCCGAGTCTTCACTCAAGGAGGATTGCGAATTCTGGCGCAATATCTACAAGACCGTCATCCTGCCGTGCGACGATCTGGCCGAAGCGCTCGAGAGCATGTCGGTGTATTGGAACGACGACCTTTCGATCGTGGGCACATTCGTGTTGAAGACCATGCGCCGTGTTGCAGATGCAGAAGCGGGTGCACGTGTGCTTTTGCCCAAGTTCAAGGACGAGGAGGATGCTGCTTTCGGAGGCGAATTGTTTGTCGACACAATCGATCATTTCGATGAATATCGCGCGATGATCGACCGCTTTATCGACCGTCGTCAATGGGATACGGAGCGTCTGGCTTTCATGGATGTGGTGATCATGGCCACTGCCATCAGCGAGCTTCTCAACTATCCGGCAATTCCCATCGCCGTCACTCTCAACGAGTATATAGAGATTGCCAACAGCTACAGCACTCCGCGCAGCGGTCAGTTTGTCAACGGCATTCTTTATTCGGTCATCAACTATCTGAAGGAAGAGGGCCGGCTTTTGAAAAACTAAACTAACTAATCTGATTACAAACCATTAAAAACTTACTATTATGCAAGGTGGAGGATTTGAATCCCTTATAATGATCGTTCTACTGATCGTTGTGTTTTACTTCTTTATGATTCGTCCGCAGCAGAAACGCCAGAAACAGATCCGCAATTTCCGCGAAGGTCTCCAGCAGGGCGACCGCGTGGTGACTGCTGGTGGTATCTATGGTAAAGTGCGCCAGATCAAGGAAAACACTTTCGTTATCGAAATTGCCAACGGTGTAAACATCACCATCGACAAGAATTCGGTGTATCCTTCGGCCGACGTTGCCTCTGAGCAAAACGAAGCACAGCAGAAGTAAGAGCTATCCAAAACCCGATGAACGGATCGCCACAACGATGTATCAGGAATTCTGTCGACCATATCCGGCAGAAATTCCGCACTCGTAGAGGTCATAATGTGATCGTCTACCTGATATGTCTTGCGGCGGCCTTTCTTTTTTGGGTAATCATGACCCTCGACGAGACCACCGAACGCGACTATCATGTGTCGGTCGAGCTTGTCAATGTGCCCGACAGTGTGGTATTGGTTGGCGATGTGCCTTCGTCGGTCAATGTGGTGGTCAAGGGCAAGGGCACGCAGTTTTTGCGCTATTCGATCATGTCGGTGCCCACGCTGAAAATCGATTTCCGCCAGTATGCCACAGCCGACAATTATCTGCGGCTGTCGCGTGCGAAGCTCGATGTCAGGATTCGTGAGCTGTTCGGCCAGGGTGTTTCGGTCGTTTCGGTCGTGCCTGACTCGATACGTGTCGGTTTCACAACCGGCAAGGGCTACAAGGTGCCTCTGAAAGTCAATGCCAACGTGTCGGCAAGCGGTCACAGTACGATCAGCGGTCCAGTGACGGCTGCATTCGATTCGGTGACCATCTATACGCTCGACAACAATCCGCCGGATCTCGACATGGTGGAGACCGAGGAGCTGAGGGTCAACAACTTGTCGGACACTACGGTGGTCAATGTGGCTCTCAAGCGTCAGTCGGGAATGCGCATGATCCCGGATCATGTCAATGTGACCGTTCCGGTTGAGATGCTCGTGTCGAAAAAATGTTCGCTGCCGATCAAGGTGGTCAACCTTCCGGAGAATACGCATTTGATCACGTATCCATCGGCGATCGAGGTCAGCTATCTGACACCCATGCGACTGAGCAATACACCGATCGAAGCACAGGCGGTGATCGACTACAACTCGATCAGTCCTTCATCGCGTTATGCGGCCGTCAGTGTGCAGGCACCAGCAGGCGGATTCAAGATCGTGTCCGTGTCGCAGGACAGCGTTGAATATGTGGTCGAACGATGAGTCGCGACAATATTATCATAGCAGTGTGTGGAGGCATCGGCGCCGGCAAAAGCGTTGTGTGCGAAATGCTTCGCGTGATGGGCTTCGAAGTGTATGACTGCGACAGCCGTGCACGGGATTTGATGGACTGCAGCGACGAGATCAAGCGCCGAATCAGTGAGGAGATTTCGGCTGAAGCCATTCTTGCCGACGGCTCGATTGATCGGGCTGTGCTGGGCGAGGTAGTTTTTGCCGATAAACAGCTTCTCAACCGACTCAACAGCTTGGTGCATGGCGCTGTGCGCGATGACATCCGCAGCTGGGCTGTAGGCAAGCATGTGTGTTTTGTCGAGACCGCCATTCTTTATGAGAGCGGCCTGGATGCCATGGTCGATTATGTGTGGGAGGTGATAGCGCCGGTCGATGTGCGCGTGCGTAGAGTGATGAGTCGCAACGGATTGTCGGAGCAACAGGTCATGGCGCGCATACGGTCGCAAGAGTTAAACGAGGTGGCGCGACGTATGGACACGGTGGTCGAAATCGTCAACGATGGTCTTCGGCCCGTGCTGCCGCAGGTGGAGCGGTTGCTTGCTTTAACTGTTTGATATTTTGGGAGGATGCATCGGGGTGCATCCCTACAATGCGACGAGCGGCAATGTTTGGCTCTTATGGTTCGATGATGAAATTGTCGGCGTCGGCCCATGGGGTGAAACGGTCGCGGTCGGCATTGAGTTTTTTTGCGTCGAGTTCGACGTATAGGGTGCCGTCGGCGGCTCGGCGGCCGGTCGGTTTGCCCCAGTCGTCGTAGGCCACGGTGTCGTCAGCATTGTAACTGCCGTAGAAGTCGGAGCCGGTGCGGTTGCATCCCAACACATATATCTGGTTTTCGATGGCGCGGGCTATGAGCATCTGATGCCAGGCGTAGGCGCGGGTGTGCGCCCAGTTGGCGGGCACGATGAGGGCGTCGTAGTCCTTCATGCGCGCGCGGTTCCACACCGGGAAGCGGATGTCGTAGCAAATGGCCATGCGGATGCGCCACGAACGATATTCGATGGTGGGTGAGGGGAGTCGGCCGGGTCGCAGGGTTTTGTCCTCGCCTCCGTAGCTGAACAGATGGCGCTTGTCGTAATGGCTGACGCGACCCAGATCGTCGATCATGAAACCGCGGTTGACGAATCCATCGCCATCGGTAGCTGTCAGTGTGCCCCACAATGCTTTTTTGTTGTCTCGACACCATCGGACCAACGTCGGTATGACGGCTTTTTCCGGCCTTTCGGCTATGCGTGCCACTATGTTGAAATCGGGGGTATAGCCTGACGTGAACATTTCCGGCACTACAATGAGGTCGGTGTCTTTATCGATCGTTGCCAAGCGTTGCTTGAGGATGTCAACGTTTGCTTTCGGGTCGAAAGCAACGATGTCGAGCGGTATGAGGGCTACTTTGAGATTGCGGTCGGGCATTCTATTCGGTGGTGAATTTTTCGGGGTATTTACCGGTGAATGGTTTGTAGTAATCCTTAATCCGCCGCATGTCGGCGTCGACATCGCCAGTGGGTGTGAAGGTGTCGGTCAGCAGGATGCGTTTGGTCTTGAAGTCTATGACTCCAAGCACGATGGGGATGTCGGCTTCGCGGGCTATGAACAGGAAGCCGTGGCGCCAGTTGGTGGTGCGGCTGCGTGTGCCTTCTGGAGTGATGGCGAGAGCAAGGCGAGTGGATTGGTTGAATCGCTCTACGATGACATTGACAAGCGACGAGCCTCGTTTCTTCGGCACGGGTATGCCGCCCATGGCTTTGAATATCAATCTGAGCGGGAAGAAAAACCATGCCTCTTTCATGAGGAATCCGGCTTTGCGCCCTATCGAAGCATAGGCGAGTTTGCCGAGTATGAAGTCCCAGTTGCTGGTATGCGGAGCCACACATATAATACATTTGGGATAGTCGGGGACGGTGCAGTCCACCGTCCACCCGGCCATCCTCAGTATATGTCGGCTGATAGTTTTAAACACACTCGTTGATTATTTGTTGGCTGCCTGCTTGTTGGCTTCGCGCTGAGCGGCAGGTATGGCTTTGTTGAGGTCGTCGACGATAGCCTGCACCTGTTTGTTGAATTCGGCGTAGAACGAAGCGTATGCTTTGTGGAAATATTCGTAAGCTGCTTTGTGGTAGGCTTTTTTGTTTTCGAAATCTTTGGGCGTTTTGTCAAACGAGAAAGTAGCGTTTTTGATCGATTTCTCCTGCAGTTCTGCAAGTCGTATCACAAGGTTGTTGAGCGCTTCCGAGTCGGTGTTTTCGACGCATTCGCGTGTGATTATACACTCCAGAGCCACTTCACCACAGATATATTTGATCTGTTTTTTGAGTTCGCGTTTGTTAGCCATGATTGTTGGTTGTTGGGTTTGTAATATATATACGTTAATGTCAATGATTATGTTCGAGCAGATAGCGTTTCACTGCAGGGTAGAGGGGAGGGAGCACGGGCTCGTCGTTGTGCTGACGCTTTGCAGTGGTGTCGTGTTTGGGCAGCGACACGACGTCGCCCAAGAGATTGCGAAGCACGTCGGCATATTTTTCGGGGGCGGCTGTTGCCAGGAACACACCGGTTTCGCCCTTGTTGAGCCCCAGTTCCATGGCTCGGCAGGCCATGGCCGTGTTGCGGTCCATCAGGTAGCCATAGCGGTGGTAGGTGTCGACAATCTGCTGCGCTGTCTGGTCGTCGTTGAAGGTGTGGCATTCGATCATGTCGGCCATCGAAGGATTGTTTGCAAAGAGACTGTTGATGCGGGCCACGTTGGTGGTCAGGGCTTTGCTGTTGAAGTCGTTGACCATCAGTCGACCCTCGGACATTGTGCCCCAGAGTCGCTCATTGTCGTGGCCGGCAGCGAGGATGCGTGTGATGGGGAGGCCCATCTGATAGGCGAAAAGTGCGGCTGTCAGGTTGCCGAGATTGCCGCATGGGGTGGCGATGGCGATGCGACGGGCATCGGGGTTCAGTGCCAGTATGCGTGCGTAGGCATAATAGAAATAGAATGTCTGCGGCAACAGGCGGGCTATGTTGATCGAGTTGGCCGATGTGATGTTCATGGTTCGGTTAAGCTCGGCATCGCGATAGATCTGACGCACTATCGACTGGCATTGGTCGAATGTGCCGCGGATGCTGACTGGGTGGATGTTGGGTGCCGGAGAGCGGAAGGTGGATTCGGGCACTCTGAGGGTGCGTCGGTGGGGATGCAATATGTAGACATCGACGTTTTTGAATCCGGCAAATCCGGTCGATACGGCGCACCCGGTGTCGCCGGAGGTTGCGACGAACACTTTGACGTTGCCGCCCCTGCGGTCGGTGGTCAGTATATAGTCGACAATGCGGGCCATGAAACGTGCTCCCACATCTTTGAATGATCCGGATGGGCCATGGAACAGTTCGAGCGAGTATCGACCTTTTTCAAGTTCGACCAGATTGATGGGAAACGAGAGGGTGTCCTTGACAATGTCGTTGAGTTTTGCCGCCTCTATGTCGCTGCCAAACATCGATGTTGCGGCCACATAGGCTATTTCCTGGAGCGTCATGTCGGCAATGTTGTTGAACAGAGCCTTTGGGATCCTGGGGATGGCTACAGGCATATATACACCTCCGTCCGAAGCCACGCTGCGCAGAATCGCTTCCCGCAGGCTGACTGTGTGTTGAGGGTCGGTAGTGCTATAATAGTTCATAAACCAATGTGGTGTTCTACCACAAAGATATATCATTTTATCCCCAAAAGCAAATAAAAAATGCGTCGGGCAGGGGCCTGACGCATTTTCGGGGTTGGGTGCTCGAAGCGGGACTCGAACCCGCACAGCCGCAATGGCCAAAGGATTTTAAGTCCTTCGTGTCTACCATTCCACCATTCGAGCTCCGAGTGCTTTGTAGTCGCTTGTGTGGAAAAGCGTTGCAAAGTTAGCAAACACTTTCGGATTTTGCAAGCATATTATTTTAATGTTCGTCGATGCTTATCAATGCTTATCGATGCTTGTGGGGCGCTTATCGGCGCACGTAGGCGTAGGGGGGCATCTGGCTGCCGACGAGGAGGCGATAGGGCTCAAGGCCGTAGTTGAGCTTGACGGCTTCGCCTGAATAGGGGCCTCCACCGCTGTACACGTTGTAGATGCTGTGGCATTTGGGGCATCTGACTAGTCCGGCTATGGGGCCTTCGCTGTAGTCCTCGACGCGAATGTCCTGCTTGCATTCCACGGGGCATGCCAGGTCGTAGGCGAAATAATCGCCGTTGGGGTCGCACACGAGCAGCAGTCCGCCGAATCCGGTGGCTTCGGCCACGGTGTAAGGGTAGCCCGAGGGGATGCCCATGTCGCGGATGAAGCGGGCTGTGGTGCCGGGTGTGACGCCATAGGTATGCCAATTGCCTATGGTGGTGAAGTTGAGATTGACGTTGACCGGTGGGATGCGGTGGTTGTCGACGTGTTCGCAAGCTACGACGGTCAGTGCCGCAGCCAGCGATAGTGCGATATATTTGAATCGATGTAGCATGGAGCGGAGTGGGTGTCAGGCCACGCCGAACAAGTTGCCGAACATCTCGCCGAATTTGTCGGCGGCCGTCTGCATCTTTCCGCTGATCAGGGGGCGGAGCATGGCGGGGATTTCGATGTCGATATCGGACCACACTTGGGTGGTGTCGTCGGTGAGGCTTTTGAAGTTGAGTGTGATGTTGAAGGGCACGGGTGAGTTTTCGGCTGTCATTTTGAGCATGACGGGAGCCAGGCGTTCCACGATCACAAATGCCATTTCGCCGATGCCTGGGGCGTTGATGAGCAGTCGATCGTCGGAAAATTTCACTTCGCCCATTTTGTCGCGCAGGTCGGCAGGGAGCTGATCGATGCGTTCCTGAAATGCCGACAGATTGCTGACCTTGTCGTAGATGGCTTCGGCTGAGCTTCGTACCACGACAGGTTTACCGTTGTATTTCGTCATTGTGTCAGTTTGTGTGGGTCTTACTCTTTGGTGCAGGGGGTCCAGTTGGCCGGATCGCGGCGCCATTCTTTGAGTGTCTCCAGTTCGTCGGAGTGGATATAGTTGGAGTCGAGGGCGGCTTCGAGCATTGCGTTGTAGTTGCTCAGGGCGCGGATTTCGACTCCGGCTTTGCGAAAGCGTTCGGTGGCAATGGGGAATTCGTAGGAGAAGATGGCCGACATGCCGACGACTTCGCATCCGGCTGCGCGGATGGCTTCGACGGCTTTCAACGAGCTTCCGCCGGTGGAGATGAGGTCTTCGATCACAACGACTTTCTGGCCCGGTTTGAGATTACCTTCGATGAGGTTTTCAAGGCCGTGATCTTTGGGAGTGGAGCGGACATAGACGTAGGGCAGGCCCATGGTGTCGGCCACCAATGCGCCCATGGCGATAGCTCCGGTGGCCACGCCGGCAATGGCATCGGGCACTCCGAAATTTTCCATAATCACGCGACACATTTCCACTTTGATGAAGCTGCGCACTTCGGGATACGACAGAGTCTTGCGGTTGTCGGTGTAGATTGGCGAATTCCATCCCGATGCCCATGTGAACGGATGGTCGGGCTGAAGTTTGATTGCGCTGATTTTAAGTAGTTTTTCGGCTAAGAGTCTGTCTAATTGTTTCATAACGACTATGGAAGTATTGATTTAAAAAAGTTTCACTGACCAGAGGGCACTGTGTGATATCAATTTTGCCCACACAAAGATAATAATTCATAGCCTATTGAGCAAATTTTTCGTTTAACATCTCGCTCGTGTGCGATTAAACTTTTTCGATTTCCACTTGTCTTATACCTAAAGAGTGTTGCAAATGCCGCTCAAGAATCGATTATTCACCTTTTAAAAGCAATGACGATGAAAAAGTTCTACGTTAGCATCCTGGTAGTTTTGATGGGAGGATTGATGACTCTCCCGAGTGTTGATGCTCAAAGTCGCAGAGGTGGTAATCCTACGGGAACCACGCGTGTGGAAGGACAACGCCCGGGCCGCGGCTCCGGCACAGCCACCCGCCCCGGTGGTTCAGGAAGCGGCAATTCTCGTCCGAGTCGTCCGTCGACACCTTCGACGCCCAGCCGGCCCTCGACGCCTTCGACACCGAGCCGTCCGTCGACGCCCAGCCGTCCGTCGACGCCTTCAACTCCGAGCCGTCCCTCGACACCGAGCCGTCCCTCGACACCTTCAACACCCGGCCGTCCCTCGATGCCTCCGGCTCACACTCGCCCATCGGCTCCCGCTCCCCCCCGTCCGGCCGCTCCGACCCGTCCCGGCATTTCGGTTCCCACGCGCCCGGCCTATGTGGCCCCTCCGCGTCGTCCCGGCCGCCCGATGATCGGCACCTGGATCCGTCCGGTTCCTCCGTCGACTTGGCGCCCCACACGCCGCTTCACGGTGGTGCCCAACATACTCGGCATGACTTTTGGACTGGCCATCAATTCGGCTCTTGACTATCTCTATTCGGGCGGATATTCAGTGGATGGCTATGACTCGCAGGAGGTGTATCTGCGCAACGTCACCGAACTCGGCTACCGTTGGGACGATGCCACGCTATATTTCGGCACTTCAGGTCTGGTTCGTTCGCAGTTCTACAACTACTCCTACGGCTATGACACTTCGCGCTTCTACAACCTGTACAACTCCCTGTCGGCCAACTATGGAGCCCCTGTGACGCAGTCGAACAACGGTAGCACCATCACCGCCACATGGTTTGGCTATCAGGGTGACTACATCACCCTTCAGTACACTCTGATGAATTCGATCGGCGGCTATCGCTACTACACCGTGCTCACCTACGGCAACTGACCACAGATTATTTAGCTCAAAAAATCTTCAAGCGTTTCCTTCAGGAGGCGCTTGAATGCGTTTGGACGATAGAAAGGCGATCTCATGCCGCCGATGGCTTTCTCAATGCGAGGCAGATAAAGGTTCAGGAGTCCGGCTTTGTCGGCCATGGAGAGCGTGTCGGCCATCAGCTTGGCGATCGATGTCTGCGTGGTGTCTTTGATCCATTGATCCGAGCCTGCCACGCATGCGATTTCAATCGTATAGGTCATGATTTCGCACACCGGTTCGTCGCCCGGATTGAGCGAGGCTATGTCCTTGATGGCCTGCTTCAGCCGGCTGATGCGCATCTTGCTGCGTCCGCGTGAGGCTCTGAGTGCTTCGCGCGATATCAGCGTTTTGGCTTTCTCGAGCTTTGCGTCGATGTCTGGATTAAGGAAGAAATCAAGATATTCGCGTGCCTGCGGACGTGCCTGATATAGTTCCAAAACGAGCTCGCCAATCTGACCGGCGGTCATCTTGGCAAGCTCTTTTTTCAGTTGTGTTTTCGACATTGTTGTTATTAGAACACTCTTATTTCTCATCCTTGAGCCAGCGGTCGAGCCAGCGGAAGAACACGCGGCTCCACATGATGGAGTTCTGCGGCTTGAGGATCCAGTGGTTTTCGTCGGGGAAGATCAGCATTTCGGCAGGCACTCCGCGAAGTTTTGCGGCATTGAATGCCATCATGCCCTGTGAGGCCAGAATGCGGTAATCGTATTCGCCGTGGGTCACGAGGATGGGGGTGTCCCACTTGTCGACGAAGCGGTGGGGCGATGTGGCAAACGTGCGCTGAGCGGCCTGGTTGTCCTTGTCCCAGTAGGCGCCGCCCATGTCCCAGTTGGCAAACCACATCTCTTCCGTTTCAAGATATTGCGTTTCCATGTTGAAGATGCCGGCGTGGGCAATGAAGGCAGCGAATCGGCCTTCGTGGTGACCGGCAAGCCAGTAGACGGAAAATCCTCCGTAGCTTGCGCCGACGGCTCCGATATGCTTGGCGTCGATATACGGTTCGGTCTTCATGTTGTCGACAGCGCTGAAATAGTCGCGCATGTTCTGTCCGCCGTAGTCCTTGGAGATCTGGGCGTTCCATTCAGTGCCGAATCCGGGCAGACCGCGACGGTTGGGGGCGATGACCACGTAGCCGTTGGCTGCCATCAGAGCGAGATTCCAGCGGTAGCTCCAAAACTGGCTGACGGCCTGTTGCGGGCCTCCCTGGCAGTAGAGGATGGCGGGATATTTCTTGGTGTTGTCGAATTTGGGGGGATAGAGTACCCAGGTGGTCATCAGTTTGCCATCGGTGGTGGGCACCATGCGTTTTTCCACTGTGGGCATGTCGAGCTTCGAGAGCAGCTCAGTGTTGACGTTGGTCAGCTGGGTCACTTTGCCTTTTTCGATGGCCACGATCTCGTTGGGCGCAAGCATCGAGTGGCGAAGCGAAAGGAGCATCTTCTTGCCTACGGGAGCGAGCGATGCATAGTCGCAGCAGCCGTCGGCTACCACACTGACTTTCTTGTCCTTGAGGGCGATTGAGAATATCGACACGACGCCGTCCTTGGCGGCGATGAAATAGATCGATTTTCCGTCGGGATTCCAGGCGATGGCGTCGGCAGTGTAGTCCCAATCGGTGGTCAGGTCTGTTTTGGCACCGGTGGCGGTGTCGAGTATGAAGATGCGGTTTTTGTCCGATTCATATCCGTCGTGTTCCATCGACAGCCATGCTACGTATTTTCCGTCGGGCGAATAGGTGGGGTTGGTATCGTAGCCCATCATGCCTTCGGTCAGATTTGTGGTTGACTTGGTGGCTATGTCGTAGAGATAGAGGTCGGAGTTGGTGGAGATGGCATATTCAAGGCCTGTCTTTTTGCGCGACACGTAGATGAGGCTCTGTCCGTCGGGCGCCCAGGCAAACGACTCGATGCTGCCGAAGGGCTTCATCGGAGCCTCGTAGGGCTCGTCCTGCATGATGTCGGTCACGTTGACCACTTCGCTACCGGTGAAGTCGCCCAGCAGGGGGTGGGGTATTTCGGTGACCCATTCGTCCCAGTGTTTGTACATCAGGTCGTCGACCACACGGCCGGTGGCTTTGGGCAGGTCGGGATAGATGTCCTTGGCTTCGCGGCTGTATTTCACCGAACCGATCATCACCACTCGCTTTTCGTCGGGCGAAAACAGGAAGCCCTGGATGCCGCCCTCGACGTTGCTGACAGCACGGCGGTCGCTGCCGTCGGCGTTCATCACCCAGAGCTGCATCTTGCCGTCGACCGGATTCATGAATGCAATCTTGCGGCCGCCGTCGATCCAGGTGTAGCCGGTTTCGCTTTCCGGGGTGCGGGTGATGCGGCTGACGTTTTTGCCGTCGATGTCCATTACATACAAATCCATGTTGCTCTTGTTCTGCTCCACGCTCTCGTAGCTGACGCCGAAGAGCACCTTCTTGCCATCGGGCGTAACGGCCGGCTCGGCGACGCGCCCGAGGGCTTCAACGGCGTTGATGTCGTAGCGGCCGTCGGTGGGGGTGAAGTCGGGTTTGTCGATAATCTTGGGAGCATCGGCCGATGCCGTTGCCGCCATCATCAGTGCCGTTGCTGTCATAACGATTGTGTTTACTTTTATTGACATGTTTGTTTTCGATTGATTTTGTGCAAAGATACGATTTTTTTATCGATGTGCGAGCCCAATTAGGGGTATAGTTTCTTGATCAGGTCGGGGCGGTGGAGCTTGTGGAGCGAACGTATGATGCCCTGGCGGTAGGTTTTGTCGTACCAGAAGAAGTATTGGCGCTGGGCCAGTTTTTCTTCGGGGCGCGTGGCGGTGTATATGCGTTGGCCGGTGTAAGGGTGGATGCCGGTGTAGTAGATCTCGGTGGCCAGGGTCATCGGGGTGGGTGTGAAGTCCTGCACTTGCTCCAGGTGCATGTTGAGTTGCTTGGTCTCGGCGGCAAGTTCGGCCATGTCGACTTCGCGGCATCCGGGGTGCGACGATATGAAGTAGGGGATGAGCTGCTGCTTGAGTCCGCAGCGCCGGTTGGTGTTGTCGAAGATCTTTTTGAAGTCGTAGAAGAGCTTGAAGTCGGGTTTGCGCATCACTTCCAGCACGTGGCTGCAGGTGTGCTCGGGCGCCACCTTCAGTCGGCCGCTGACGTGATGCTCGATCAGCTCTTCGTTATAGCGGCGGTTGGCTTCGTCGATGCGTCGGTCGCCAGTGTGGTGCATCGACAGGTCGTAGCGCACGCCACTGCCTATGAACGATTTTTTTACGCCCGGCAGCGCGTCGACTTCGTGATAGATGTCGAGCAGTGGCGAGTGGTCGGTGTTGAGGTTGGGACAAGGTTTGGGATGCAGACATGAGGGGCGGAGGCATTTGCTGCAGATGGATGTGTCCTTGCCGCGCATGCCGTACATGTTGGCACTCGGTCCTCCGAGGTCGGATATGTAGCCTTTGAAGTCGTGCATTTCGGTGACCTTTATGGCTTCGCGGACAATCGATTCCTTGCTTCGCGAGGCTATGAATTTGCCCTGATGGGCCGATATGGTGCAGAAAGCGCATCCGCCGAAGCATCCGCGGTGCATGTTGACGCTATGGCGTATCATCTCATAGGCCGGGATGGTCTTGCCTTTGTAGCGTGGATGAGGCAGGCGGGTGTAGGGGAGGTCGAACGATGCGTCGATCTCTTCGGTGGTCATGGGTGGAAGCATCGGGTTGACTTTTACCACCTTGTCGGCGTAGCGCTGCCAGAGGGTGGCGCCTTTGATGCGGTTGCTTTGCTGCTCAATGTGGCGGAAATTTTCGGCCTGGCATCGCTTGTCGCGCAGGCACTCCTGCATCGGGTGGAGCACGATGTTGTTGGCATCGGCGGCTGTAGTGGCCTCGGCCGGGAGCATCACGGCGCTTTGCATCAGATCGGTGATCCGGCCGATCGGTTCGCCGGATTCAAGTCGTCGGGCGAGTTCGACGATACTTTTTTCGCCCATGCCGTAGAGCAGAATGTCGGCATCGGAGTCGGCGAGGATCGACGGGCGCAGACGATCCTGCCAGTAGTCGTAGTGCGACAGGCGGCGCAGCGAGGCCTCGATGCCACCTATGGCAATGGGCACATCGGGATAGAGCATGCGCAGGATCTTGCTGTATACGATCGTGGGGTAGTCAGGACGGGCTCCGTGGCGGCCGCCGGGGGTGTAGGCATCGTCGGAGCGCCGACGCCGGGCTGCCGTGTAGTGGTTGACCATGGAGTCCATGGCTCCGGCCGAAATGCCGAAAAAGAGTCGAGGGGCTCCGAATTTCTTGAAGTCGCGCAGGTCGTCCTGCCAGTTGGGCTGAGGCACGATGGCCACGTTGTAGCCGGCAGCCTGAAGCGTGCGCCCGATCACGGCGGCTCCAAACGACGGATGGTCGACGTAGGCATCGCCCGAGAATAGCACCACGTCAACGTGGTCCCACCCCAGCAGCTTCATCTCCTTCACGGAGGTGGGCAGATAGAGCTTCAGGTCGGTGCGAGGATCGCTGCTGCGGTGTGGGCTTGGTGATTCGTTTTTATTGTTCATCTGAGCGGCTGTTGATGAGTTCTTCAAGTTTGAGCACTTCATCGCGCAGGCGTGCGGCTTCCATGAAGTCCATTCGCTTGGCGGCTTCGACCATCTCCATGCGGCGGCGGGTTATGGTGCGCTCAAGCTCGGCTTTGTTCATGTAGGGGATCACAGGGTCGGCGGCAATGTCGACCGATGTGGAGTATTCCTGATCGTAGATCGATGCGGCGGTCCGACGCTGTGTGTTGTCCTTGCGGTCGACTTTGGCCTGCTTCGGATTGGCTGCCTTCGATTTTGGCGAGGCAGCTGCTTCTTCGTCGTCTTTGTCGATGCCAATGATGCGGTTTCGGGCTTTGACGATGGCTTGCGGCGTGATGCCGTGCTCTTCGTTGTAGGCGAGCTGGAGGGTGCGTCGGCGCTCGGTCTCTTCGATGGTCTGTTTCATCGAATCGGTCATCTTGTCGGCATACATGATGACGGTGCCGTTGAGATTTCGGGCTGCACGGCCTACGGTCTGCGTCAGCGAGCGGTGCGACCGCAGGAATCCTTCTTTGTCGGCGTCGAGAATGGCCACGAGCGACACTTCTGGCAGGTCGAGACCCTCACGGAGCAGATTGACACCGATCAGCACGTCGTAGACTCCCGAGCGCAGATCGTCGAGAATGCGGATGCGGTCCAGCGTGTCGACGTCGCTGTGTATGTAGGCGGCTTTGATGTTGAGCCGCTGCAGGTAGTCGTTGAGCTCTTCGGCCATGCGCTTGGTCAGTGTGGTCACCAGGGTGCGTTCGCCGCGATCGGTGCGGGTGGCTATCTCCTCAATCAGGTCGTCGATCTGATTGATCGTGGGTCGCATCAGTATCACCGGATCCAGCAGGCCGGTGGGGCGTATGATCTGTTCGACCACCACTCCCTCGCAGCGCTCCAGCTCGTAGTCGGCCGGGGTGGCGCTGACATACATCACCTGCGGCGTCAGACTCTCGAACTCCTCAAACTTCAGCGGACGGTTGTCGAGCGCGGCCGGAAGGCGGAATCCATATTCCACCAGATTCATCTTGCGCGACAGGTCGCCGCCATACATGGCCCTCACCTGGGGAATGGTCACGTGGCTCTCGTCGATGATCGTCAGGAAGTCTTTGGGAAAATAGTCGAGCAGACAGAAAGGGCGCATGCCGGGCTTGCGGCCGTCGAAGTAGCGGCTGTAGTTTTCGATGCCGGAGCAGTGGCCCACTTCGCGCAGCATCTCAATGTCGTAGCTGACGCGCTCCTGAAGTCGGCGCGCCTCGAGTTCGCGTGCCTCCTTGTAGAAGTAGTTCACCTGCTCACCCAGATCTAGCTCTATCTGCGCCAGCCCTGAGGCCATGCGCATGGGCGAAGTGACGAATATGTTGGCCGGGAATATCTTGAATGCGTCGTGGTTGCCGAGCGTCACGTAGTCGGTGGGATAGAGCGTCGACACCGATTCTATCTCGTCGCCCCAGAACACCACGCGCACTATCAACTCCTCATAGGCCAGATAGATGTCGACAGTGTCGCCCTTGACGCGGAAAGTGCCACGGTTGAAGTCAACCTCGTTGCGGCTGTAGAGCGCATTGACCAGTTCGCGAAGAAATGCGTTGCGGGTTATCTTCTGACCCACTCTCACCTCTATCACCGAGCTGTTGAAATCCTCCGGATTGCCCATGCCATAGAGACACGACACCGAGCTGACCACGATGATGTCCTTGCGGCCCGACAGCAGTGCCGACGTGGTGGCAAGGCGCAGCTTGTCGATCTCATCGTTGATCATCAGATCCTTTTCGATGTATTTGTCGACCGACGGTATGTAGGCTTCCGGCTGATAGTAGTCGTAGTACGACACGAAATATTGCACTGAATTGTCGGGGAAGAAATTCTTGAACTCGCTGTAGAGCTGGGCGGCCAACGTCTTGTTGTGACTCAGGATCAGGGTGGGCTTCTTCACCTGTTGGATCACGTTGGCCATCGTAAATGTTTTGCCCGATCCGGTCACACCGAGCAACGTCTGGGCAGGCAATCCCTCGCGGATTCCCGCCGAAAGTTGCGCGATGGCCTGAGGCTGGTCGCCGGTCGGTTTATATTGAGAAGACAGTTTGAAATCCATAACCTACAAAGATACAAAAAATCCCCGACACCGCCAAGAGACACCCGTAATGCTCCCCGCAAAAACCGCATCTCATATAAATCATATAAATCTTATACATCATAAAATCTTTTAAATTTTCGTAGTCGATTTTTGCTATTTTGGACTCAAACCACCATTTCCGGTGGTATCTTTGCAGTCATAAACCAAACTTCTTAATAATCTTAACAACTATGGAAATAACACAATTTGTTGCACGTGAATCCTTTGGTTTCAACCGTGACTGGTGGTCGATGTTGAAAACTCTTCCTGACGATCTGCGTCTCAGGGCATATGATGCAATATCGGGCTACGCTTTCGAAGGTGCAATTCCCGATGATCAACTTGTCAACGCTGTGACCATTCTTATCCGCTTTGCCATCGACAAGGATGCAAATAAACGCCGGAAGAGAACGAAAAAATGTGTGGAAACGTCCTCCTCCTCACACATCGAACAAGATGGTCATTGTGTCAATGATAACGTTAACAACAATATAGATGAAAATGAAGGTATGCTCAGCTCTGACGCAAATACCCCTCTCCCTCTAAATGAAAAAGAAGAAATGGAAGAGGAAAAGAATGAAAAGATTGAGGAAGTGGATAATGTGATCAAAAGGTTTTTTGAAAAGTCATTCATCCTATATCAACTTCGTGACAAACATAAAATTGATAATGATGATATCAGGAGAGCGGCCAGTGATGTTAAAGACTACTGGCTACAGCATGACGAACCTAATATTACAGACCAACACTTCATAAGCGCCATTCGCAATGTGCTAAATAATAGATACAAATCCGGTTAGCCATCGACCAAAACCAACACTCAAGAGCACATTGACATCAAGTAAAATCATAATCGACATCGCCCCCCTCGCCGCCAAGCGTCAGAATATGTCTGCCGGTCAAAGATGGTAATTTTGCGTTTAAGGCTATGTATTGACCTCCTCGCTGACCCCAATGCATCCGACAGCTAAAACAGCAATGTGGGTCCGACTCCCCGTAAGCCAAATGAGTGCCAATGTGGCGGCAGGCTTGCAGGTGTCCGGCAGGACATCGATTCCCCGTAACCCCGTACACCAAAGTTGTGCGGGGTCAAACCACCTGCGGGGCTGTAGCGTCTGGCCAGGACGCCGATTTACGCACCGACTCTTCTGATGCAGAGTGTCGGCGGTGACGTCGACACTCCTATCGTTCAGCACCTGACTTCTGAAAAGCTTTTGACAGCCAAAGCAAGCTATGACATAACTGCAACTATTGCACGCGGTGACCTGAAGGTACAAATTCCCTAGATCGATATTGGAGCAAAGACAAAAAAAAGCGTCGTCTCTCACGAGATAACGCTTACTTAGAGGATAATAATTAATATTAATAACTTGTTTAACAAAGAAAATTACAAATTTTACGGTTTATGGTTTGTTAATTCTTCTTCTGAAACAAAAGAGTTGATTAGCTTTGTTATTAACCCCAGATGGTAAATATATGCTTAATAATTAACAAATTCGTGTATCAGTCCCAATTATATTTCGGCTCGAAACCGGGCAGGGTATTATCTTCTCTTTTTACCGGATTTCTTTTTACCGGATTTCTTTTTGCTCGACTTGGAGGATTTCGAGGATTTCGACGAACCCGAAGGTATCTTCAGATTCTGGCCGATCTGCAGGCGTGTCGAGCCTTTGCTCATGCCGTTGGCCTTCTGGATGGCGTCGACTGTGGTGCCGTTTTTGCGGGCCAGGGCCTCGAGGGTGTCGCCGCTCTTGACGGTGTATCTCTTGGTCTTGGGCTTGCTTTCCTTCTTCTTGCCGGCTTTTTTGTCAGACTTCTTCGTGGAGGGTCGGTCGGCCTTCTTGTCTTGCTTGGGAGTTGTGGAGGTCGATGCGGTGGGTGTGGAGTCTGACTTGCGGGTGGTCACGGTCGATGTGCCCGTCGGGGCGGTGCTTGCATCGGCCACTTCGTGGCGGTAGACTCTGATGGTCAGCTGGTCGCCCTCTTTCACTTTGCCTCGGCGCAGGTTGTTCCAGCGTTTGATGTCGGTGGAGCTGACACCGTAGTGCTTGGCGATGTCGCGAAGCGATTCTCCGCGGCCCACGGTGTGGGTCAGCTCTTCCATGCGGTCGGTGATGGTGGTGGTGATCACCTGGTTGCTGTCGGCATTCTGGGTCTGGGATTCTGCCAAAGCCGGATTCGACGGCTCTTCTGTGCGCGAGCGGCCGGGCTCCACGTAGGTGCGCTGGCGATACAGGTCGGCATCATGGTTGATGATGGTCTCCTCGCTGACGGCATAGCTCAGCGCCTGTTGCGATGGCAGTGTCAGCATATACGGATGATGGTCGCCGGGTATGATGTCCTTGCGGAACTGCGGGTTGAGCATACGGATCTCCTCGATGGGTATCTGGAGCACGTCGGCTATCTGCTGGAAGTGCACGCGGTCGTTGACTTGAACGGTGTCAGTGACCAGCTGCTGCTTCACCACCGTGGGGTTGATGCCATACTTGTTGTGATAGTTCATCACATACACTGCGGCTATAAACACAGGCACGTAGCCTCGCGTCTCCTTGGGCAGGTAGTTGTAGATCTCCCAAAAGTCGAGCTTGCCGCCACCGGCACGGCGCAGCGCCTTGTTGACGTTGCCCGGGCCGCAGTTGTAGGCTGCGATGGCAAGCGACCAGTCGCCATAGATGGCGTGGAGCTGTTTGAGATATTTGGCTGCGTATTGCGACGACACGCGCGGATCGCGACGCTCATCGACGAGTGAGTTCACCTCCATGCCGAGTCCTTTGGCAGTAGGACCCATAAATTGCCACAAGCCGGTGGCTCCGGCTCGCGACACGGCGTTGGGATTGATGGCCGACTCTATCACCGGCAGATACTGCAACTCCAGCGGAAGTCCCTCTTTGAGCAGTTCCTCGACGAAGAATTTGCCATAGTAGTTGTGGAGTGCAAGCATGTCGGCCACGAGTGGACGTTTGCGCTCGAGATACATGTCGATATATTTGCCCACCACTGAGTTGTAGGGCATCTCGATCTCCACAGGCAGGCGCGACAGCAGTTCCTGATACTCTTCTTCGTTGCCGACGTGGTGGCGCGGAGAGTCGGTCGACGGTGCGGTGTAGTGCTTGAAAAAGAAACTTTCCTCGAGCTTGCGGGCATCGGTTTCAAAGCTTTCGGGCGGCACAATGTTGTCGTCGGTGATCGAATGCTTGATATCGAGTATGGAATTAGGCCCCGCTGCTGCCATGAGCGTGGCTATCGAAAGAAGTGCTGTTGTGTATATTCTGTGGATTCGTGACATAAGTCGGAGTATTTTTCTTAAAACGTGAAGGCCCATTGCAGTCCAAGAGCCGGATATGGACTCAGATTGTCGTGGAGCAGAGCCGGAAGCATCTGCATAGACAGATCGGGTGAGATGTCAAAATTGGTGAGCGATGCGTCGACGTAGGCATCGACAACTGCTATGAGGTAGACGCCCACCATACCTATTATACACAGGTCGCGGTTGCGTCTGAAATAGTCTTTGCGGCTTTTCAATGTCCGCTCGAGCCACGTGCGGTTGAGCGATTCTTCCGTGGTGGTCGGCGGGAAGAAGTCCATATAGCTTTTGGTCGACGGATCGTTGTCCATCAGATCGTAATAGGCTCGGGTGTAGTCGGCAAGCATCGTGTTGTTCCACGATGCTCCGTAGCCCAGACCCATAAATCCGCCGATCACGATGGGCAGTTTCCAGTATCGGCGGTTGTAGATCTGTCCTAATCCGGGGCATAGAGCGGAGTACCACACGGCTTTCGTGGGGTTGGGTATGAACACCTTCTTACTCTGGTCGGGAAGGGTGTCGCTGATCGCATCTTCGTCAAAGAGCAGGGTCAGATCAGGCGAATTTACTATATCGACGGTGTCGATCGGAGTGATCCGCATCGAGTCGGTGCCTGCGATCGGAGTGATCTCGTCTTCCACCACAGCCGACGGCTCGGTCAGCGGTCCGGTCAAGGGGATGGTGTCGGGGAGTGCTGTGGCCGCTGCGGGCTTGCCGGTCCGGCCGGTGGCCGGACGCGGCCTGACGGGCCGCTGCGGATTGGCTGAAAAAATATTAAATGGTGTTAACAACATCAAAACGATGATGCTGAACACCCATTTATTCATTTTCCGCATGTCGAAACCGCTCTTTTGCACTATATTGATTCAGTTAGATTATTTTGCCGTAATAGCTTGATGCATTACGGATTGCAGCGATCTGAAGGCATTGGCTCTCAGCCGTGCGATGGTTTTATCTCGTCAAATATAGCAATTAATCTCTCAAGTTCCGCCTCGTTGCGGAATGAGAAGGTGATTTTGCCGCTGCCGTTCTTTTTGCAAGTGAAGGCCACCGGGGTGTTGAACCGTTTCGAAATATGGTCGCCAAGCAGGTCGAATTCGTTTTTCTTAGTCTCCTTTTTCTCCGGTGTAGCCTCGGATTGTTGCATCTCTTTGGCAAGCTTCTCAACGGCGCGCACCGACAGTCCTTCCTTGATGATGCGGTTGTAGAGTTTGTGTTGCTTGGCCGGATCGTCGATCGAGAGCAAAGCGCGCGCATGACCCATGTCGACGAGCTTCTCCTTCAGCCCGAGCTGCACGTCGCTCGGCAACCGGAGCAGTCGCAGGAAGTTGGCAATCGTGGCGCGTTTCTTGCCGATGCGTTCGCTCAGCCGCTCCTGCGTCAGTGAATACTGGTCTATGAGTTTCTTCAGTGTCAGAGCTATCTCTATGGCGTTGAGATCCTCGCGCTGTATGTTTTCGATCAGAGCCATCTCGGTCAGCTCGGCTTCGTTGGCCGTGCGGATATAAGCGGGCACCGAAGTCAGTCCGGCAATGTGGGCGGCTCGATAGCGGCGTTCGCCGGCTATGATCTGATAGCTGTCAGGACCGGTCTTTCTCAGCGAAAGCGGCTGTATGATGCCATGTTCCTGAATCGATGAGGCAAGTTCGCGCAGAGCTTCATCGTCGAAATTCGTGCGGGGTTGATCGGGGTTTGGGCTGATCTGGTCGAGTGATATTTCATTGATGGTCGAAGTGCCACGTGCCGGTACGTCGTCCATCGATATTAGCGATCCGAGACCGCGGCCGAGTGCATTGCGTCGTTGCGACATATTGTAAGGTTGATTTAATAGAAGTGTGTCAGATGATGGGCTTATTTGCCGCCGGTGCTGCGGCGGTGGCGCGCAATGATCTCTTTGGCAAGAGCCATGTGGGAAGTCGCACCACGGCTTTCGGGATCGTAGAGCAATGCGGGCAGACCGTGCGATGGCGCTTCGCTGAGCTTGATGTTGCGGGGAATGACGGTGGTGAACACCATGTCGCCGAAGTGGCTTTTCAGCTCCTCATAGATCTGGTTGGCAAGGCGCAGGCGCGCATCGTACATCGTCAACAGGAATCCCTCGATCTCCAGAGCGGGATTGAGCTTGGGCTTGATGATGCGTATGGTGTTGATCAGCTTGGTGATTCCTTCCAACGCAAAGTATTCGGCCTGCACGGGTATGATGACGGAGTCGGCCGCAGTCAGGGCATTGACAGTGATCAGGCCCAGTGACGGCGAGCAGTCTATGAGTATGTAGTCGTAGACCTTGCGCATAGGCTGGAGCAGATTGGCCATCACTTTCTCGCGGTTGGGGCGGCTGATGAGCTCAAGCTCAGCGCCGGCAAGATCGATTCTCGACCCTATCAGGTCAAGTCCTTTCATGCATGTGGCCACCTGCGAACCGGCCAGAGGATAATCGTCGACGAGGCATTCGTAGATCGACGAACTCATCTGATCGGGGCGTATGCCATAGCCCGACGTGGCGTTGGCCTGCGGGTCGGCATCTATGATCAGAACTTTCTTCCCTTTGGCTGCAAGCGATGCTCCGAGATTAATTGTGGTGGTGGTCTTGCCGACACCACCCTTCTGATTTGCGATTGCTATGATTTTGCCCATATTTTTTGCAGATTTTTACGGGTGCAAAGTAACCCTTTTTTGATCATAGCATGAAATAACAAAAGGTCAAAATAATATAAATGTTGATAAATGACCTTTAATGTTAATAACTACAGCAGCAGCTCGGCGTCGCCGTAGCTCAGAAAGCGGTAGCCGCATTCGAGGGCATGATCATACATGTGTCGCCAGTCGCCTCTGGTGAAGGCCGACACCAGCAACAGCAGCGTCGACTGAGGCTGATGGAAGTTTGTGATGATGGCATCGACCACACGGAAGCGATAGCCCGGAGCTATCATGATGCGGGTCGAGGCCATAAGCGTCGACATATGGTGGCGGTCCATGTAGTCGAGAAGCGACTGCATGGCCTCGGTGCGTGATAACTCTGTGTGTGAGCCATCATAGGCATACCACTGCTCGACCTCTTCCATCGGTTCGCTGCAGCGTGCCATGACGCCAAGATGATAAAGCGATTCGAGGGTGCGCACCGATGTCGTGCCCACGGCCACAATCTTCCGGTCGTCACGACCTATTGCCTCAATCGTCGAGCGGTCAACGGCTATGAATTCGCTGTGCATCGGATGCTCGCCGATGGTGTCGCTCTTGACCGGCTGGAACGTGCCGGCACCCACATGAAGCGTCACCTCGCGCCGCTCAACACCTCTCTGAGCAAGTCTCTCGAGTAACTCGGGAGTGAAATGCAGTCCGGCCGTCGGTGCGGCCACCGATCCATCAATGCGTGAAAACACCGTCTGGTAATCAGTCGAATCGCTGCTCTCGGTCGACCGGTTAAGATAGGGAGGAATAGGTATTTCACCCGCCGCCTCGATGATTTGTGAGAAGGTTACATCGTCGCGGTCCCATGCAAATGCCACGATCGAACCATTGTCGGATTTCTGCAGGCGCGTGGCTTTAAGCGTCAGGGGCCGGTCGCCGATAGTCAGCGTCATCGACAGCTCACCCTCCTTCCATCGCTTCGAATTGCCCACGAAGCAGATCCACGAGCAGCCGTCGGCCGACGCAAACGACTGTGCATAATCACGCGGCTTCGATGGCTCCAGACAAAAAATCTCGATGGCGGCTCCCGATGCCTTGCGAAACCTCAGACGCGCATTGATCACTCGCGTATTGTTGTAGACGAGCATCGTATCAGCAGGCAAATACTCGCCTATCTCCGAAAAGCGGCTGTCGGTGAGCGTACCGTCGTGGTGACGCACCAATAGCTTGCAGCTGTCGCGCTGACTCAGAGGATGTTTGGCTATTCGCTCGTCGGGCAACGGATAGTTGAACCCGGCTATTTCGATCGATTTTATATCCATGTGATTCGATTCTGATAGAACTGGTTTTCGGAGGACGGATCGGCCCAACGCACATCACTCTCGGGCTGACCTCCGATTTTTGCGCTACAAAGATAGCAATAATCCCGAAAAAAATGTCGGAAGAAAAGTCGAAACATGTTGCACATCTGAAATATTAGTGCTAACTTTGCACCCGATTCCGTAATCTCTGGCAGGACAAGCGGTCTGCGAATATTGCGGTTAGTGTTAACATTTTAAATTTCAAATAAAAATGGATTTAATCAAAGTTGCCGAACAAGCTTTCGCTACCGGCAAAACACATCCCTCGTTCGGCCCTGGCGACACCATCACCGTAGCCTACCGTATCAAAGAGGGTAACAAAGAACGTATCCAGCAGTATCGTGGTGTTGTCATCAGGATCAGTGGAGACGGCGAAAACAAGCGTTTTACCGTGCGCAAAATGAGCGATAACATCGGCGTTGAACGTATCTTCCCCATCAACTCGCCGTTCATCGACTCCATCACCGTCAACAAGTATGGCAAAGTGCGTCGCGCCAAACTCTACTATCTGCGCGAACTCACCGGCAAGAAAGCTCGTATCAAAGAGCGCCGCATGCCTAAGGCCTCGAAGTGATCTTCGAACGTCTGTGCTTTATTTGGACATAAAAAAGAGACTGTGCTCACCAGTGTTGCGCAGTCTCTTTTTTAGTTTGCTAAGCAAACATAAGCAAAATGGCTTCGATGGGTGGCGCGCTGACATCAGTGTCGCCCGTGAACATGGCATCGGTCAGCCATAATATCAGCAATATTATCAGTACCACTGCTCCGATCGAGAGCCATATCTGACGTGTGTTTTTCTTTCTCTTTGATTTATGTTCCCTGCTTTCCATATTCGTTTAAGTTGGTTTGATCATCGGAATCTGTTATCCCTTTTCTACCACAACACGCGTCGACCGACAATTGTTTGATCTGTTTTGCACTTGTGTCAATTTGCTATCTTACCAAGTGAATTTAACTATTTTTTACTTAAATCCGTTTCGCCCATTCATTTTTTATTCGTTATTTTGTGTCGATAGTTAACCAAAATACCATATAAAAAATATATTATGGATATTAATAAAATCATGAATTCGCTCGAGGTGAAACACCCCGGCGAAAAAGAGTATCTTCAGGCTGTGAAAGAAGTGCTCATGTGTGTTGAAGACGTTTACAACCAGCACCCTGAGTTTGAAAAGGCCAAAATCGTGGAACGCATGGTCGAACCCGACCGCATCGTGACCTTCCGCGTCACCTGGACCGACGACAACGGCGAAGTGCAGACCAACATCGGCTATCGCGTGCAGTTCAACAATGCCATTGGCCCGTATAAAGGCGGCATTCGTTTCCACGCTTCAGTCAACCTTTCCATATTGAAATTCCTCGGCTTCGAGCAGACTTTCAAAAATGCATTGACCACACTGCCCATGGGTGGCGCAAAAGGCGGCAGCGACTTCTCGCCCCGCGGTAAGAGCGACGCCGAAATCATGCGCTTCTGCCAGGCATTCATGCTCGAACTCTGGAAAAACATCGGACCGGATCGTGACGTGCCTGCCGGCGACATCGGCGTAGGCGGCCGCGAAGTCGGCTACATGTACGGCATGTACAAAAAACTTTGCAACGAATGCGACGGCTCGATGACCGGCAAGGCTCTCTCGTTTGGCGGTTCACGCATCCGCCCCGAAGCTACCGGTTTTGGCGCTCTCTACTTTGTGCAGAGTATGCTCGCCGAGAAGAACCTAGACATCAAAGGCAAGACAGTGGCCATCTCCGGATTCGGCAACGTGGCTTGGGGCGCGGCTCTTAAAGCTACTGAACTCGGCGCCAAAGTGGTGACCATCTCAGGCCCCGACGGATATATTTATGACCCCGACGGTCTCGACGCCGAAAAGATCGACTATATGCTCTATCTCCGTGCCACAGGCGACGACATCGTTGCTCCCTATGCTGAAAAATTCCCCGGCTCTACGTTCTATCCCGGCAAGAAACCCTGGGAACAGAAAGTGGACATCGCTCTGCCTTGCGCCACTCAGAACGAACTCGCCGAGGCCGATGCCCGTCAGCTCGTTGACAACGGCGTGCTCCTCGTGGCCGAAGTCTCCAACATGGGTTGTACACCCGAGGCTATCGACACATTCATCAACAACCGCGTGACTTATGCTCCGGGCAAGGCTGTCAATGCCGGCGGTGTTGCCACTTCCGGTCTCGAAATGAGCCAGAACGCCATGCACCTGCAGTGGAGCGCCGAAGAAGTCGACGAAAAACTCCACGTGATCATGCGCGACATCCACGGCCAGTGCGTGAAATACGGCACTGAGTCCGACGGCTATCTCAACTACATGAAAGGCGCCAACATTGCCGGCTTCATGAAAGTGGCCAACGCAATGATGGGCCAGGGCGTCATCTGATCGCCGACCCGATACAATAAAATTGCAGCCGCACCCCCATTGAGGGAGTGCGGCTGCTATGTTTTTATAAGTCTTATAAATTTTATAAGTCAGCCTTATAGATCAGAAGGAAGCCACCGTGGAGCGCAGCATCGTCAGGCGGCGCAGCAGCTCGGGGAGCTGTGCCAGCGGCAGCATGTTGGCGCCGTCGCTCTTGGCATTGGCCGGATCGGGATGGGTCTCAAGGAAGAGTCCGTCGACACCAACAGCTATGCCCGCACGCGCTATGGTCTCAATCAGATCGGGCCGACCTCCGGTCACGCCCTTCGGCTGGTTGGGCATCTGGAGCGAATGGGTGGCGTCGAGAATCACCGGGCATCCGAAGCGCTGCATCTCAGGTATGCCGCGATAGTCCACGATCAGATCCTGGTAGCCGAAGCTGACACCACGCTCGGTGATGGCCACGCGGTCGTTGCCGGCATCGCGCACCTTCTGCACGGCAAACTGCATCGCTTCGGGCGAAAGAAACTGGCCCTTCTTGATATTGACGAACTTGCCGGTGCGGGCGGCTGCGATCAGCAGATCGGTCTGGCGGCAAAGGAATGCCGGTATTTGGAGCACGTCGACAAACTCGGCGGCCATGGCTGCTTCTTCGGGCGAATGAATGTCGGTGACAATCGGGCAGCCGAATGTGTCATGCACCTTGCGGAGTATCTTGAGCGCATCCAGATCGCCGATACCGGTGAACGAGTCGATGCGCGAGCGGTTGGCCTTGCGATACGATGCTTTAAAAATGTATGGTATGCCAAGTTCGTCAGTGGTTTTGACTATGCTTTCGGCGATCTCCATGGCCATCTTTTCGCCTTCCACTACGCAGGGGCCGGCGAGAAGGAAGAAGTTGTCGGTGGGCTTCAACACCTTTATGATTTCTTTCATTATCGTGTTCGGTAAGTAGGGTTATTGATTCAGTTGGTCTATGATGTGAAATGTGTCGACAGCGGTCAGAGCTGCCGTTTCGGTGCGCAGTCGGTTGTCGCCCAAAGTGACAGGTTGCCATCCGTTGTCGAGAAGCATCGATATTTCCTCCGGAGCAAAGTCGCCTTCGGGGCCTATCAGAATGCATGCATCGGCAAATGCCCGGTAGGCTTTGGCCAGATCGACGCGCTCGGTGTTGGCGTCGCAATAGGCCACAAACTTTTGCAACGCTGGAAATTGTGTGGCCACCTGGGGCAGCGGTGTCATCGGTGAGACGATGGGCAACACGCTTTTGAGCGACTGCTTCATGGCCGACACGGCGATCTTTTCAAGCCGCTCGGTCTTTATTTCCTTCCTTTCCGATCGGCGGCAGAGCAGGGGGATGATGCGGTTCACACCGATTTCAGTGAGTTTTTCGACCATCCACTCCATGCGGTCCATGTGCTTGGTGGGAGCCACGGCAGCCACTATCTGCTGGCGCCAGCTCAGCGGCATGTCTATCTTCGTGATTATCTCGACGGCCGCATGCTTGGGATGAGGGTCGACCATGACGCACGTGAACCGATGTCCACGGCCGTCGATCACTTCAATATTGTCGCCCGCGGCAATCCGCAGCACGCGCACGGCATGCTGCGAATCGCTCTGCGGAAGCGTAAGTGTCGATTCTATGTCAGGGGCATAGAACTGGATCATAGGTCTTGGTCGTTGATGTCGGCAAAACCGTCGGCGTCGGCAGCGGTCATATCGGTGGCCTGAGCTTCGGTGATGTTGGTCTCGTCGCTCTTCTTATGCTTGAAAACCAAGGCGAAGGCCACAGCCACAACCAGTGCATAGGCCGCAAAAATGAGCCATACTTTGGTCCAGTCGCCGATGAGGAATCCGTTTTCCCAATGGCAGTAGTGGTTCACAACCTCTCCGGCGGCCAGAGTACCGATGGTGGCGCCCAGGCCGTTGGTCATGAGCATGAACAGACCCTGGGCCGAAGCCTTGGTCGACGGATCGCACTTCTGATCCACGAACAGTCCGCCCGACACGTTGAAGAAGTCGAAGGCCACACCATAGACGATGCAGGAGAGGATGAAGAGGATCACACCGGGCATCGACGGGCTGCCAATGCCAAAGAATCCGAAGCGGAGCACCCAGGCGCTCATGGCCATGAGCATCACTATCTTGATGCCGTAGCGGCGCAGGAAGAACGGAATCAGCAGGATGCACAGCGCCTCGCTTATCTGGGAGATCGAAACGAGCATCGTAGAGTTCGTGGCGGCAAAACTGTCGCGTATGGCCGGGTCGGTGAAGCTTTGGAAGTGGGTGAGGAACGGGGTTGCAAAACCATTGGTGATCTGAAGGCTCATGCCCAGAAGCATCGAGAAGATGAAGAAGAGAGCCATCTTTCTGTCCTTGAACAGTTTAAAGGCGGTCAGACCCATCGTTTCAGCAAGTGACTGCTTGGGTTTGCGCACGAGCGGACACTGAGGCAACGTCAGGCAGTAGAGGAACATGACAATGCTCAGCACGCCCGATACCATGAACTGCATGTAGGTGTACTGGAACTTGTCGGGATTGGCTCCGAAAGTGAAGCCGAATGAGCCGTCGGAGAAGGTGGCGCAGTTGACAAACCACATGGTGGCGATGAAGCCCACGGTGCCAAGTACGCGGATGGGCGGGAAGTCCTTTACGGTGTCGAGGCCATGGTTCTTGAGAATGGAGAAAGCCGTAGTGTTCGACAGAGCCAGCGTAGGCATATAGAAAGCTACGCTGATGGTATAGACGGTGATAAAGAGTGCTTTGTCGGGCATTTCAGACTGCATGCCCAGGAAGCACAGGAATATCATGGCGGCGCCTGCAATCAGATGACAGATGCCGAGCAGACGTTGGGGCTGGATGAATTTGTCGGCTATGATGCCCATCAGAGTAGGCATGAAGATGGAAACGATGCCCTGGATGGCGTAGAACCAGGAGATTTCGGTGCCCATGCCGGCTTTGCCCAGGTAGTTGCCCATACATGTTAGATAGGCACCCCATACGGCGAACTCCAGGAAGTTCATCACCGAAAGTTTTGTTTTGATTGCAGACATAATGATTAGGGGGTTGGATTATGTGAAGTTTTATTTATTGAGTTTACGTTTAAGAATCTCGTTGATGCGTGCAGCCTCCTCGTAGTTTTCCTGTTGGATGAGCCGGTCGAGTGTGCGCTGAAGCTCCTCCACGGTGTAGTTCTCTACCCGAGGCATATCGTCGGTGGGCAGGTCGATCTCTGCCTCATCAACGCCGTCGGTGTCGCGTTCATCGACCTCAGCTTCGGTGTCCTCAAAGATGAAGCCGGTGGAGTCGATGATCGACGGAGTGGTGAATATCGGAGCACCGGTGCGCATGGCTATGGCAATGGCGTCGGATGTGCGCGAATCGATCTTGACGGTGCGTTCGCCGTCGGTGAATGTGAGTTCGGAAGAGAAAATGCCGTCCTCAAACCGATAGATGAACACCTCCTTGAGCTTAATGCCGAAAGCGTGGGCGAAGCTGACGAAGAGATCGTGGGTCATGGGTCGCGGAGGGGTGATCTTTTCCATCTGCATGGCAATCGATTGAGCCTCGGCAGCTCCGATGACCACCGGTATACGGTAGGGACCGCCCACTTGGGCCAGTATGAGTGCAAAGGCCCCGGATTGGATCTGGGAGTAGGAGATGCCGAGCACTTTCAGTCGGATGCGGTTGGTCATGGGATCAGAATTTTGGATTCGTTGAGTTGGTTGTTGGAGTATATATTTTATATATAATGTGTCAGACGATAATTTCGTTCTCAAGCTGTCGGCCGGTGATGATGCCGCTGCCCAGGCAAATGCGGCTCTCGCTGTCGTAGATGACTCCGAATTGACCCGGGGCAATACCCTGGACTTTGCGCTCGCTTTCAACCACATATTCATTGCCGCTGATGTGGGTGAGAGTGCCCGGAATGAATTCGGGCATGTGGCGGTTTTTAAAAGTGATTTTTTGCGACGAGCAGTTTTCGGGCCATGGATTGCGAGTGAGCCAGTGCATCTCGTCGAGATGAAGTGTGCGGCCGTATTGTTTTTCGGTGTCGTAGCCATGCGACACGTAGATGGCGTTGTCGTGAACGTTTTTCTTCACCACAAACCACGGCCCTCCGCTGAGTCCGAGACCCTTGCGCTGGCCTATGGTGTGGAACCAGAACCCGCGGTGTTCGCCGAGTTTGCGCCCGGTTTCGATCTCGATGATCGGACCCGGCTTTTCGCCGAGATGGCGGCGAATGAAGTCGTTGTAGTTGATCTTGCCGAGGAAGCATATGCCCTGACTGTCGTGGCGGAAAGCATTGGGCATGTTGGTGGCGATGGCTATTTCGCGCACTTGCGATTTGGGCATGTCGCCTATGGGGAACATGATGTGGGAGAGCTGGCTGTAGTCGATGCGACACAAAAAGTCAGTCTGATCCTTTACCGGATCCACAGCGGTGCCGAGCCAAACGAGGCCGTCGGCTTCGATGGTGGTGGCATAATGGCCTGTGGCTGTGCGGTCGAATTCATGACCCCAACGCTGCTCGAAAAATCCGAACTTGATCATGCGGTTGCACATGATGTCGGGGTTGGGTGTCAGGCCTTGTCTGACGGTGCGCAGCGCGTATTCCATCACGTTGTCCCAATATTCCTGATGCAGTGACACCACGTCGAAGGGCAATCCGAAGCGGCGTGCTATGAACTGACACATCTCTATGTCCTCTTCGGCCGAACAGTCGCCCTCATCGTTGTCGAGGCCGATGCGTATGTAGAAAAGATGCAGGTCATGGCCCTGTTCAAGCAGACGGTAGACGGCGACCGCGCTGTCGACTCCTCCCGAAATCAGTACTGCTATTTTCATAAATTGTCTTCTTTCGTCGTATCAAGAGTGATGGAGTTGCAGAATCAGACTTCTTCGAGTTCTTCGTTTTCGTCGCGGTTCTGTCGGGATATGATGGCGAGAGAGATGAAATAGTCGAGCGATATTTTGCCCGGGCCGGCGAGGAGGATAAAGAGATAGATGCCAATGAACATGATCGGCAGATAGCCAGGCTGAATGCTGTCAAGACCGTAGAGCGAAAGCTGCGGTATCAGGTTGTGCATGATATAGAACTCTGCGGCTATCATCGACAGAATGGGCGGCAGAGTGGCCAGGCGGGTGCAGAATCCGACCATGATGCAAAGCGAGCACACTATCTCGATGATGATCATGATGGTCAGACATGTGGGTGACGACATTCCTAGAATCGTTGGGAAGTCGACACTGATCACGTTGTAGTTGACAAGATGACGGATGCCGAACTGCATGAACATCACTCCGACAAACAGTCGGATGAACAGACGTGCCATATTGCTGTAGGTGTAGCCGGTGGCGCGGAGAAACAATCGGGACAGAAAATCGGTCATTGTTGTATTTCTTAAATAATGATTTTGTGTGATTATTGCTGATCGCTGATGCGCGACGACAATGCGCTCATCAGAGCTATGATGGAGTCGACATTGGGTGTCTTGACCAGGATGGCCCCGTTGGGGTTAAGGACATAGAACATTGGAGTGTGGCGTAAGTCGTAGTAGTCGTAGGCGTCAGGGGCGGCTACCGTCTTCCATTCAGCGGGATAGTCGAGCACCGCCTCGGTCCATTGCACATCGGGATCCGACGGGTAGATGCACACGATGTCCATGACCTTGTCGTTGACCATGCGGCGAGTGAGGATGTCGGTGTCGAGACGCAGACGCGCCATGCGGCACTCGTCGCAGTCCGGATCGTTGAAAAACAGGATGGTGCCCACTTTGGCCGTGTCGACTTCGAGAGTCGATTTCTGTCCGAAAGGATCGACGATCTCAATTTTCGGGGCAATGGCTCCGACAGCACTGCCGGTGAGCACGTTGCGCAGATGCTCGTAGCGCAGTTTGGAAGTCTTGTCAATCTTTTTGCAGTCGAGTACCCCGTTAAGGAAGAGCGTGAACAGCTCGTCGGAAGGATAAACGGCCGAATCGCCGTAAAGGCGGTTTTCGGCAAGATCGGCGATGAACATCACGTTTTCGGGCTTCTTTGATATCTTCTTCATAAACTCGGGCACAGCCTTGTAGACACTCTGTCGCGACGCAATGGTTATGATTTCGAGATAAGTGTCGAATGCATCGGCCATTTTTTCGCGTGAAGAGAAAGCCTTGTTGAGATCGCAGAAATCCCAGAAGTGCTCCACCAGATAATCCGAACGATCCTGCACGTTGACGAGATCTGCCGGAATGACAGGCATTTGAAAAAATTGCTGCTGGTTGTCACTCTGAGCTGCCAAGGGCAAAGTGCCGGCAAACAAAAGGGTTAGGGAGAGCAGTATTGTTTGAATATGTTTCATAGGTAGGAGCTAATGTCAGTTTTGTCAGTTTTGGTAAAGTTTTTGCAGTATATAACCACAGGATACATGTGGTCAAAAATACCTACAAATATATGAAATATCCCTCAGACTATACACACCTGTCGTGGTATTTTTTGATCGATTGCATCGGAACTTTAGTCAGACATTGATTGTTAGTGTAGTAAGATGCGTCGAGAGACACTTTTTAACAAACTATTTATTTAATATATATTATGAATTTCAATAATTTCACGATTAAGTCGCAGGAAGCCATACAGAAGGCATTTGAGTTGACAAAGGGCAATGGCAATCAGGCCATCGAACCGGTGCATCTGCTCAAAGGTGTGCTTCTGGAAGGCGAGTCGGTGGTGAAATTTGTTTTTGCCAAAGTCGGAGTGAATCTCCAGCAGGTGGTTGCTTCGACCGACCGCGAGATTGCAACGTTGCCCAAAGTGTCGGGCGGCAGTGAACCGTATCTTAGCCGACAGTCCAACGATGTGCTGCAGAAGGCGCTCGACGTGGCAAAGCGTCAGGGCGATGAGTATGTGGCACTTGAAGCACTTCTTGTAGCGATATTTGAGGTGCAGTCGCCGGCATCGACCATACTCAAGGATGCCGGTCTCGACTCCAAGTCGCTGACAGCTGCAATCGAAGAACTTCGCAAAGGCAAAAAAGCCACTGACCAGGGCGCCGAAGAAACCTACAATGCCCTGTCGAAATATGCTATCAATCTGAATGAACGCGCCCGCAGCGGCAAACTCGACCCGGTGATCGGCCGCGACGACGAGATTCGCCGCGTGCTCCAGATCCTGAGTCGCCGAACGAAAAACAATCCCATGCTCATCGGCGAACCCGGTACCGGCAAGACCGCTATAGCCGAAGGCCTGGCTCAAAGAATTGTGCGTGGCGACGTGCCTGAAAATCTGCGTTCCAAACAGATCTTCTCGCTCGATATGGGTGCATTGGTGGCCGGTGCAAAATATAAAGGCGAGTTTGAGGAACGATTGAAAGCCATCGTCAACGAAGTGACTCAGAGCGATGGAGAGATCATACTGTTCATTGATGAAATCCACACACTCGTTGGTGCCGGCAAAGGCGAAGGTGCAATGGACGCTGCCAATATTCTCAAACCGGCACTGGCACGAGGCGAGCTCCGCAGCATCGGTGCCACCACTCTCGACGAGTATCAGAAATACTTTGAGAAGGACAAGGCTCTCGAACGCCGATTCCAGAAAGTGATGGTCAACGAGCCCGACGAGATGAGCGCCATAGCCATTCTGCGCGGATTGAAAGAACGATATGAGAATCACCACAAGGTGCGCATTCGCGATGAGGCGATCATTGCCGCCGTTCAGCTTTCCGAACGATATATCACCGATCGTTTCCTCCCCGACAAGGCCATCGACCTCGTGGATGAGGCGGCCTCTAAACTGCGCCTCGAGATCGACTCCGTGCCCCAGGCACTCGACGAAATCAGCCGCATGATTGCCCAGAAAGAGATCGAACGCGAAGCCATCAAACGCGAAGGCGACAAGGAGAAGGTGAAGGAAATCGAAAAGGATCTGGCCTCGATGCGTGAGGAAGAGAAGGAATACACCGCAAAATGGAAGGCCGAGAAGGATCTGATCAACCGCATACAGCAGAACAAGATAGATATCGAGCAACTCAATTTCGACGCCGACCGCGCCGAGCGTGAAGGCGACTATGCCAAAGTGGCGGAGATCCGCTATTCGCGCGTTCAGGAAAAAGAGCATGAAAACGCCGAGATCCAGGAGCAGCTCAAGATGATGCAGGGCGAGAAAGCACTGATCAAAGAAGAGGTCGATGCCGAGGATATTGCCGATGTCGTGTCGCGTTGGACCGGCATTCCTGTCAACAAGATGGTGCAGAGCGAAAAAGAAAAGCTCCTCCATCTTGAGGACGAACTCCACAACCGCGTTGTCGGTCAGGAAGAAGCCATCCGTGCCATTGCCGACGCCGTGCGCCGCAGCCGTGCCGGGCTTAACGATCCTCGTCGGCCGATCGGTTCGTTTATCTTCCTTGGCACCACCGGCGTGGGCAAGACCGAGCTTGCAAAGGCCCTGGCCGAATATCTGTTCGACGACGAGAACATGATGACCCGAATCGACATGAGCGAATATCAGGAGAAGCACACCGTCAGCCGACTGGTCGGAGCGCCTCCGGGATATGTCGGATATGACGAAGGCGGTCAGCTGACCGAAGCCGTGCGTCGCAAACCCTACTCCGTGGTGCTGTTCGATGAGATCGAGAAGGCGCATCCCGATGTGTTCAACATCCTGCTTCAGGTGCTCGACGACGGACGTCTGACCGACAACAAGGGTCGTCTGGTCAACTTCAAAAACACCATCATCATCATGACTTCCAATATGGGATCGAACGTGATACGCGAGAATTTCGCCTCGATGACTCCCGAAAATCATGACGATGTTGTGGAGAAAACCAAGCTTCAGGTGATCGAGATGCTCAAGCAGACCATACGTCCGGAATTCCTCAACCGTATCGACGAGACCATCATGTTCACGCCTCTCAACGAACATGAGATCGAAGAGATCGTCGGACTGCAGATCCGCAGCATCCAAAAGATGCTTCAGACCAACGGCATAACCCTTGAGGTGACACCGGCAGCATTGAAATATCTGGCTGAGGAAGGCTACGATCCGGAATTCGGTGCACGACCTGTCAAGCGAGCCATCCACCGATTGGTGCTCAACCGGTTGTCGAAAGACATATTGGCTCAGAAAGTCGACAAGGAACGCCCGATCATCATCGATGTCAGCGGAGAAGAACTGACGTTCTCCAATTGATATGACGCATTATAACGGACAGGGCGCCGGCGATGCCTTGTCCTGTCCGTTTTTATATTGAAATCCACACAATAATCAACTTTTATCTTATGAAAAAACTTTATTTACTACTGCTTGCCCTGCCGTTAATGTTTGCGGCCGTGTCGTGTCACGACGATGACGACGATATGCCTCAGGTGAAAATCAGCCTTAACTATGAAAACGGAGCTGTCAATGGCTCGAATGTATATGTTGTCAAACCTGACACTCTCGTGATCGAATCGGTCAATGTGACCGCCGTCAGACCCGGACACGTGGCCACATGTGTAGGACCGGTGAATTATTGGCTCAGCGGTTATCCGATCGGTACAAGTTTCATCGCACCGTTCGGCGCAAGGATCGCCACCAACGATCTCGAAGTCGGCCAATATTCTCTGACGCTGACAATGGGTATCGCCGAAGAAGGCTACTCGCTTGCCACAGCCATGGCCTCAGTGATGGTCAACGTGGTGGCCGATGCGAACGACATCCCTGTTCCTGCCACAGGCCTGTCCGACGAAATGCCGATCGACTTCAAATATCAATAAACTTATAGCCCGGCTTATGGAAAAACGGGGTCGTGCATCAATTGCACGACCCCGTTTGGTATTGTTTTCTCCGACGGCCGTTAGTAGTCGTAGAGGAGTTCGTAGTTGGTGATACAGAGGGTGGCGCCTCGGCCGCCGGTGAAGTAGTCGCCGTATTTCGAAGCCGATGCGCATACGATGATGTATTTGGGCACGCGGTCGGTGGCTACGTATTCGAGCGGAATTTCGACATCGATGTAGTCGGCGATCGTTGATCCGGATTCAAACTGTCCGTAGGCTATCACTCCGGGATCATTGCGCGAGAAGAGATGGCGTTCCTCGGGTTTGGTGCGGATTTCAAACGGGGTGTCCCAGTCGGCGAGCGTACACCACACGATGCAGGTGTCGGGCTGGCCCTTCATATGCGAGAAGTTGGGGTTGGAAGAGCTGGCGTCGGTGATGGTTGCTGTGGTGTATTTCAACCTGGCCTTGAGTTTGGTGGGGCGTTGTGAGAACTGGCGGCCGAAGTCAAGGATGCCGTTGGTGCCGTCGATTTTCTTGAAGTCGCCTGAGAATAGGTTGCCGGCGGCAAGTTTTCCGAGAATCGAAACTCCGACGAATTTGGTTTCGAGCCGGGCACCGAGATAGCCGGTGGACGAAGCCGGATTCTCGATGGGCACGGTGTTGCTCTGACCAAGCGTTGTGGCGCCGCGGTTGCCGGTCGACCAGAAGGAAGTGCCGCCTTCGGTCCATGGGTTCCATATCTTTCCGTCTTTGTACCATTGGGTGAAGTCGGAGTTGGGAAGCTGCACGATTTCGCCGGTGGTGAATTCGACTTCCACGCTGTTTTCATCATCGCTTGTGGCGCGGGCAATGTAGGCGGTCTGCGATTCGAGGTGGATCAGACGAGCAGTGAAGCTGCCGCCATCGTGGGTGATCCATTCGTCGGGAACTACGATCCATGTGTCGTCGGGCGCGTCGGCGCGACGGTATTCGAATCCGTTGGTCTTGCCTTCCTCAGCGGTGCCGTAGAGCCAAGCCACGTTGGTCCAGGCATCGACGCGGGTGAGGTCGACGCTGATTTCGGTCTGCTCAATGGTGATGGTCCAGGGGGTGTCGTAGCCAAATTCGCTGACGCTGACGGTGACCGGCTGCGAGAAGTCGGCGTGGGTGCCCGCGAGCTCAGGATCGTAGTCAGCCAGTGGACCGGCGAGTTTGAGCGAACGCACGGCGATGTTGTTGAGAGGCTGCTGCATGGGCACCATCACTTTGACGGTGTGGTTGATGGGATCGATCTGCGACGAGCCGATCTGCGAGGCCACGGTGAAATATCGCTCGATGGGCTGGTTGGCGATGATGGTCCAGGTGGTGATGTGGTCGTACTTCTGAAGCTCGAATTCCACCGGTTCTGTCAGATTTAAAGGAGTGTCGAACACTTCCGGATCAAGACATTTCGATCCGTCGGTGAAGCTGATGCTTTCGACGACGATCGACCGGATGTTGGCGTATTCCGATAGATTGAGCGTGATGGTGCGCGATGTGGAGTCGATCACTACCGGACCGTCGAGTATGTCGTGTCCGTCGGCATCGGTGGCTTTTATCTCTATCGATGCCGTGGAGGGAAATTCGTAGGGATAGGGCAGATCGTTGGAAATGCAGGCGGAGAGTAATGCCGCAAATGCGATGGCAATTCCGGCAAATGTTTTCGAGAAATATTTAGATGTGTACACCGATACCGAAATTAATGTTGAACAAATTGAATTTGAAATTGGCGCCGCTGGTGAAGTTGGAGCCTTCCTCCACACCATCGGTCACCTGTTTTTCATTGCGCAGATGCACGCCGAAAACGCCGAACGACACGTTGAAGCTGAGGTTTTCCATGATGAATACACACAGACCCGGGCTGAAATTGAGAGCCACTTCGGTGAGGTCGGTGCGAGTGTCGCGGATCACTCCGTCGTAGGGGCGTTTGAATCGCGACGATCCACTGCCGAATGAGAGGCATGCTTCGTTGAACACGGCAAAGCGTTTTGATCGGCCAAGACCGACATAGTTGCGGTAGTAGACGCCCATGGAATATTTTGAGGAGTAGTAGCTGATGTCGTTGATGTCGAAGCTGAGGTCGTCGCCGAAATTGACAGCGAGGCGACCGAGGTCGGCTTCAGCTCGGGTGTAGTCGAATTTCAGACCCACGCTCTGGTTGTGGCGGAAGAAGTATTCGACGGTGGGTTTGATGGCATATTGCTTGCCTTTGAAGTCGAAGTCTTCGATGGCCTGGAAGAGCTGCACGTCGTCGGCGTCGAATTCGCCGTATGATGCCATGAGTCCGAATGCCCATTGTCCTTTGGGGATGAAGAGATAGTTGAACAGACCGCGGTCGTAGCGGCCAAAGTTGCGGTCCTTGAGAACGAGGTTGACGGTGTCGCCTTTGACGATGACTTTTTCGTCCATTTCCGGGCGGTGGACGCGACCTTTAACGATGCCGATGTCCTGCTTTGCCGAGTCGGCCGTTTCAGCGGCAAAAGACGGGATGGTAACTGCCATTAAAGCTATTAAGGATAGTAGTTTAAGTTTCATGTCCGTAAACGAGATTAGAGGTAGAAAGCCATGCCGAACTGCACGGAAAAGAGGTTGATTTTAAAGTTGGCGTGTTTGGAGTTGCGGTGTGCCACCTGCACCTGGTTGGTGGTGGAAGTGGTGTGCGTGTAGCCAAAGCCGAGAACGCCGATGCTGACTTCGATGGCCGAATAGTTGTTGAGAAACATTATCAGGCCGGGAGTCAGACCGATGTCGAGCGAGAAGTTGCGTTCGTATGTGCCTTCAAGGTGGCGGTTGGATTCCGATCCGGTGTAGTTGGAAAATTTCGACTGTCCGCCTCCGAGAGAGAGCTGTATCTCGTTGAAGAATCCGAACCGGCGACTGTCGCCCAGCGAGAAGTAGTTGCGGTACACTCCGGTGGCAAAATAGTTGGAGCGGATGGCAGATACTCTGTCGGCGTCGAATGTGGTTTCGGAGTCGAGAATGAGAGAGCCGGCGTTGAATTGTGTGCGCGAGCGCTCGTAGCCGAATTTCAGACCGGCGGCCATGTTGTCTTTGAAAGAGTAGAGAGCCATGGGAGTTACTTTGAAAGAGTATGTGTCGCCCGAGGCTTTTTCGAAGACGAAGAACTGGTAGTTGTTTTGGTCGCTCATGGAGTAGCCGACGCTGACTCCGGCAATCCATTGCCCTTTAGGGACGAATGATACTTGCTGTAGGTCGCGTTTGAATTCTTCCTGGGCTTTGGCTGCCGGGGCAGCTATGAATGCTGCCAGAAGAATTGAGGCCGCTACTTTAAGGATCTTGTTCATGTTGGGTATGGTTTATTATGCGATAATGAATTGATTTTTTGTATGACAGTCGGTTGTCGTTGAGTCGTCAGTAGGAGAATGTCAGATCGTCGATCCAGAGGGTTGACCCGAGGGATGTGGATGTGACGGGGTCGGAGAGTGTGATGATGTTTTGGTTTTCGTAAGCTATGGATCCGATGGTTTCGGATGATGCAATCATGATTTTGAGTTTTGTGGCTTTGACGGCAAAGTCGGAGTAGGAGAGGGGGATTGAGAATGCCTTGAAGCCGGAGGCGACGGGTAGGCGGGTGTCGGCCGAAGCGATGACCACTTCGGAGTTGTTGACGGTGCCGATGATTTCGATGCGAATTATGGCCCGGTCGTTTTGATTGGCCATTGAGGGGAGATAGCGATATGAGCCGTTCAGAGCCAATGGACGCGATTTGAAGCTGACACCTTCGACGTACGTCTCCTCGCCGGTGGCCGGGTTGAAGCCGTATTCGCCAAGGAATAGTTTTCCGGCTGCGCGATTGGCTATCTGCGGTATGTTGCGTGAATATTTGACATAGGGGGGAGCGGGTTGTCGATATGGTTCGATGGCCGGTCCGTTAAGATCCCAGGCGGTGGATTGCAGACACACGGAATAGGCGCCTTCCGTGCAGTCGTCCATGACCGACCAGGCGGAGGGCTGCATATACCACGTGTTGTGGTTGGTGGCTAAGGTGCAGAACGTTTTGGCGTTGACGTTGGCCCAGTGCTTGGGCACATACTGGTCGAACGATGCGTAGTTTTGCTGATTAAATATATCGACGATGTTCTGCGAATACAGGCCGCCGGCAGGGAGGTCTTTGTAGCGCACACCGTTTCTGACGTCCTCAAATCCACCGTTGGGCACGGCGAGAGCTTGTTCGGTGGTGAATGTCATTGGCGACGTGTACTGGCCGGGCGACGTCGGTTTGTCGAAGAAAGATATTTTCAGTTGATAGGATGTCGAGGGCGTAAGGCCTCCGACGTAGATAGTAGCCTGGTCGGGCACGCGTTGCATGGGAGGCGTCTGGTTGTTGTTGAGATACACGTTGGCTATCGATGTGATGGTGCGTGCCATCGATGGATCGTCGGTAATGATTTTGACAACGGCGTGTTGGGCAAACGGATCGATTTCAAACGAGAATTGGGGCGCGATGAGTGTGATGGTTTCAGTAGCCTTCAGCTGGCCGCAATATGTGACTCGAACCATAACTGACGATGTGGCCGGATTGTCGAATTGGAATATAACGTCGTACTCATTGGAGGCTCCGGCAATAGCTTCGATTGAGTTGATGGTTGCTGTCGACCATGAGGTGCCACCGTCCGATGATGTCTCTATCATAAGATTGCTGCTCAGGTCGTTGCTGCCTGAGAGAATGGTCATGCGTGCGATATTTACACCTATAATCGCATCGGATACGGAGATGACCGAGATGTCGACAGGGAGGACGTCGATGTTGAGCATTAGCGGGCCTGCCATCTTGCCTTGAGCCGATGTGGCGGTCAGATAGAAACGGTCGGATGCGTCGGTCGATCGCAGGTTGGGTACGACGCCGGTGAAGTCGATCGATGTGATCGTTGATCCACTGCGATTGATGACAAGGCCGAGACGTTCGAGCGTGGCGAGTTGCGAAGGGGTGGCACTGCAGAGATCAATTTCTTCAGGCCAGTTTTTTGTCAGCAATGAGGTGGCTGTAGTGGTCAGGGTGAGGGAAGTGGCCGGCGTACCGGACAAATCAATCCGGCATGGCTTATCGGGGGTTGTACCCTCGATGATGCTGAGCGGTGATTCGGACGTGAATCCCACAGCCGAGAGCATGGGAGGAGTGGCTGCCAGCAGTTCGGCGGTGAGTTCGATGGAGGTGTCGTCGGTCTGTACGCGCGGATCGGTGGAGATGACTATCAGTGGATTGCCGGAGTCGGACTGCTGAAGATCAACGTCGATCTGATAGAGATTCTGCTTCAATGCCTCGGCTATCGTGAAGGCATTAATCTCAAACTGAACGCCATCGGGAGTGTTGGCTGAAAGGATCAGAGTTATTTTGCCGGGGCGCAGGTAGGCTTTTCGTGTTTCATCGACCGAAAAACTAAAGTAAGCTCCACCGGCTGCATGCAGCCTTGCCGATGCGTCGCTGAAATAGCTGCGGAACGAATCGGAAAATCTGATATCGAAAATTGCGTTGGCCAGGGAGCAATCGATAGTGGCCGTGGCGGTTTGGCCGCTGATAAGATCAGCAGAGGCGGTGCCGTAGAAAAAAGGCATGTCGAATCCTTCGCCGGTGGTCGACCCATAGAATGCGCGGATCACGTAGACACCGGGCCGATAAGGCTCGCGCATGGGGTAGGAGGCGAGTGTGGGCCAGGTGTTTGAGTAGCGGCCGTCGGCACTGGCCACGTTGATTGAAAAGTCCTGTGGATCGGGGATGAAGTCGATGATTCCGGAGGATACCGGACCGTCGTTGGTGAAGATAGTGGGGTTGATCGTCACTTGCGGTTGAAGCAACGATGAGCCTGAATGATCTTCGTAGGTGTCCTGCGAGCATGCTGTTGTGAAGAGCACTAACAATATGGCCAACAGGCAGGATGCCGGTATGTTATATCTGTTATTCACAAGAATAATTTCACACTGCAATCGATTGCCTGAGGAGTCGGACAATCGAGTTATTAAATTTTTGTAAAGGTAGTGTATTTTTATTAATTAGGAGCAAAATAAGCCGGATTAAATTGTCAGCGGCGTTTATAATAAATGTTAATTGGATCGGTTTTGTCGTGTTTATGACAACATCGGCTTGACGCCCGGTGTCGTGATTTGGAAAAAATATATATTTTTGTGCAAGCAAACGAAACGTAATATGAAAAGGTTTTTGATTTTATCTTGTTCAGTGATTTTGGCATTTTCAACATTGGCCGGATCGTGGGATCTTAAAGATGCCCTCAAGGGTGTGACCGGAGGCGACTCCGGCAGCAAGATCGCTGATGCTCTGGGCAG
Organism: Bacteroides sp.; assembly: GCA_023666835.1. Classification (GTDB taxonomy): domain Bacteria; phylum Bacteroidota; class Bacteroidia; order Bacteroidales; family Muribaculaceae; genus Paramuribaculum. Next base: position 69,712 of record JAMPBJ010000001.1, read on the forward strand.
TGTGCTCTCAACCGATAAACTTGATGTGAAACAGCTTGAAGGCGAATGGAAGTATTCCGAACCTGCCGTCACTTTCAAGTCCGACAATCTGCTGAAAAAGGCCGGTGGCGCTGCCGCTTCGTCGGTGGTCACTTCAAAACTTGCACCGATCTACAAGACAGTGGGCCTCGACAAAATGATTTTGACCATCAATGAGAACGGCGAATTCGCGATGAAGGTGCGCAGCTTGACTCTCAAGGGCACGATCACTGCAATAGAGAAGGAGGGTTCGCAGGCCAACTTTGAGTTTAATTTCAACGTTGGATCAAAACCTATCGGCAAGGTTAACGCATATGTTGAAAAAAGCGTGTCCGGTGCGATGAAGCTGACATTCGACGTTTCGAAACTCATCTCGCTCGTTGAGAAAGTCGGTTCGTTTACCGGCAATAGCACTTTGAAGACTCTCTCATCGGCTTTGAGCAGCTACGACGGACTTTGCGCCGGATTCGAGCTAAAAAAATAGAAATATTCAGCAATGGTTATTGCCTCAATTGTTGTCTTTCATACCGATGTGAGGGAGCTGGAGCGCGTGCTCGGCTCGCTCGCCGGAGGCTGCGTTGAGGCAGTGTATGTGGTCGACAATTCCCACGAGCAGTCGATGAGGCTGTTTTGCGAGGAATATGTCCGACGGACAGGTTTTGATGTGCGCTATCTCTCCTCGGAAAATGCCGGCTATGGTGCGGGACACAATATTGCAATCCGTAGGTCGATGGAGGCAGGTGCGAAATATCATATCGTGATGAACAGCGATGTGGAGTTCCGTCCCGAAGATCTGCAGAAACTCGTTGACTACATGGAGTCGAATGACAATGTCGGAGCCGTTCAGCCAAAAATCGTCAATCCTGACGGTTCGCTGCAATATACGGTCAGAATGCTTCCCACACCGCTTGATATGATACTTCGCAGATTTACTCCATCGTGGGTTATGCCCATGCGGAGAAAAAAATATGAACTGCGTCATCTGGATCACGATCGGGAGTTTGATGTGGCATATCATCAGGGCAGTTTGATGTTTTTAAGAGTCAAGGCTTTGGTGGACGTAGGCCTGTTCGACGAGCGGTTTTTCATGTATCCCGAAGACATCGACCTGACGCGGAGGATCCATCGAAACTATCTGACGATGTACTATCCCGCAATGACCGTGGTTCATGATCACCGGGCGTCGTCGTACCACAATTACAGGATGATGTGGGTTCACATCGTCAATATGATACGGTATTTCAACAAATGGGGCTGGTTTTTTGACCCCGAGCGGCGTCGCATCAACAGGGGCTTGATGCCGTGACGCTACAACCGACCCTGGTCAGAGTAGGAATAATACCCGTCGGCACCAATGATCAGATGGTCGAGCACTTTGATTTCAAGCACGTTGCCGGCCTCTTTTATTTTTCTGGTCAGAGCGTCGTCCTGAGGTGATGGCAGCAGGTTTGACGACGGATGGTTGTGGACAAGGATTATACCTGATGCAAGTCGTTCGATGGCATGCTTCATGATCACTTTCGGATCTACAACGGTTGCCGCCGTGCCTCCGCTGCTTATGCAGATGGTAGCCATCACCTGTTTGCACGCGATAGGAGCAGTATCCAGAATTCTTCGATAGTCAGGTTTTCAACTTTGTGGCGCACAGCATCGTAGGCGTCGCGCGACGAACGTATGCGTGGACGATCGGGAGTCTTGACATCTTTTCGCCGGCCACCCAACTCGAGCGCCGCAGCCAGAGTGATTGCCTTGGCAGGACCGATTCCGGCAAAGCGACGGCACATCTCGTTGATCGACGAACGGGCCATGTCGCTGAGCGAACACCCGTAGGCATCGTAGATTTCGCGACTTAGATCCAGAACCGACTTGCCGCGTATGCCTCCGCCAAGAAGCAGTGCTATCAGTTCGGTATCGGTCAGCGAGCGGATGCCATGTTGGATAGCTTTTTCGCGTGGCTTGTCATCGTCGCTAAGATCGGCGATGCGCATCGGTTTGTTGGGATGAGATGTGTTGTCGGTCATTGCTGTCACTTACCTTTTCGAATGGCTATTTCTTCTTCGATGTTGCGTCCGCGTCGCAAGATGATTTTTGTGAAAAATGCTTTGATGAATCCGCATCCATAACCGGCAATCTGAACAACAGACGCCGGTACGGCAAGCAAAGCTATTCGAAGCGACCGGGTTGATATCAATGCACTTATAAACAAAGCTACGAGATATACACCAATTGGTAGCAAACACCAGGGCGAGACGAATATGCCAAGCAAAACCAAGGCGACGCCTATGATGACAGCAAGTGCAGGCAATGTGTGTACTGCCTTGAGCGAATCGGGATAGAGCAGTTTGAGGGTGATTCGCGACATGCCAAAAACGTAGACCTGGCGCCAGAATTTTTTGAAGTCGATGCGGCGTTTGTGGTACACTTCGGCAGGGCGTATGAGTCCGATCGTGAATCCGGCATGACGGATGCGTGTGCTCATGTCGATGTCCTCCGAAAACATTTCTCGGAATCCGCCAACGGTTTCGTAGACCCGACGGGTGTAGCCCATATTGAATGAACGGGGCACGAATTTTTCGAGCTGGATTTTGCCTCCACGAATACCACCGGTAGTGAGAAACGATGTCATGGCAAAACTGATGGCTTTCTGAGTGGGTGTGAACGACTTGTCGGCAGCATCGGGTCCGCCGAAGCAGTCGAGTGGATTGCGCGAAAGCTCTCGATCGAGTGTGGCAAAATAGGTGGCGGGAATGACGCAATCGCTGTCGAAAAACACCAGGTAGTCGCCTGAGGAGCGATCGATGCCGTAGTTTCGGGCTATCGAACGGCCTTCATTTTCCTTGAAGAAATACTTGACGTCGAGGCGATCGGCATACGATTCGACCGTTTTGCGACACGGCATTGTCGATCCGTCCTCCACGACGATGACTTCGAAATCGGTCATCGTTTGTCGGCAGAGGCTTGCAAGCAGATCGTCGATTTCATCGATGCGGTTGTAGACCGGGATTATGATGGAGTATTTTGGCATATGATTGGCTGGTTAAGTGAAGTGTTATGACATGCGCGATTCGTAGTCGGAGAAGTCGAAGCTGCGGAGTATGGTGCAATCGCCGCTATGGTCGGAAAACACGATCGACGGATGGTGTATGCCGTTGAACATGTTGGTCTTGACAGTGGTATAATGGTTCATATCTTCGAAGCGCAGACGGTCGCCTGGTTTCAGCGGTTGGGGAAATGTCCAGTCGCCCACATAGTCGCCGCTCAGGCATGAGTTGCCTCCCATGCGATAGGTGGGAAGTTGCGGGTCGAACGGTATGCTTTCAGTGATGGCCGGCTTGTAGGGCATTTCGAGGCAATCAGGCATGTGGCATGCAAATGATGCATCGATTATAGCAGTCTTGATGCCTTGATTTTCAACGATATCAACCACCGAAGTGATCAGATCGCCCGTGCGCCAGGTGAAGGCTGAACCGGGTTCGAGGATGACTTTGAGGTTAGGATGGCGACGCTGGAAGTCACGAAGTGTATCGACAAGCAGATCAGTGTTATAACCTTCGCGCGTCATAAGATGGCCACCACCCATATTGACCCATTTCAATTGAGGGAGAAATTGGCCGAATTGCTGCTCGAAAGCTTCGAGAACTTTGACAAGATCTTCGGCCGAGCTTTCACAAAGGGCATGGAAATGAAATCCCTCAAGCCCTTCGGGAAGGGTGTCGCCGAGAATCTGTCGGTCAACGCCAAAGCGAGATCCGGCAAGCGCGGGATTGTAAATGTCGGTTTCGATGACGGAGCATTGTGGATTGACTCTGAGTCCGGCGCTTACGCCCGCTTTTTGCGCACGGGAAATGAAGCGCTCGAACTGCGACAAAGAGTTGAATGTGATGTGTGAAGATCCGTCAAGAAACCGATCGATGGTCTGTTCGGTATAGGCCGGACAATAGGAGTGGGCCTTTGTCATCAGATGTTTGCGCCCGAGCATCAATTCGTTGAGCGACGATGCAGTGAATTTGACTCCATACTGCCGGAAGATATCGAATGTGCGCCAAAGGGCATTGGCTTTGAAGGCCATGATGATTTCAGCTCCCGACCGGCGGCCGACGTCGGCAATGAGATCGAGATTACGCCTGAGGCGATCCTCATAGACGATATAGAACGGTGTGGTTATTTCTTGTTCCTTCATGTGGGTCAGAGTATGGAAAATTTAGCAAATTTCAGCAGAAGCACACGTTGTCCTACGTCGGAAAATTCGACAACTATACGCGGATCGGTATGCGAGGTGTCGATTTTTGATATGATGCCAAGTCCGAAACGTGAATGCTCGATCTTCATACCTTCGGCCAGTTCGCTGACATCGTGGTTGGCTTTGGCGGCTGACGAAACCGATTTTGGCGTTGGTGCGGTGAAATTCGGTGTCGCCGATATGGAGTGAGCAGTAGTCGCACTTACCTGATTCCTCGGCGTGGATGACGACATGGAGGAGTGGTAGGAATTGCGGAAAGATGATAAGCTCGATGTATTGGAGCCCAACGAAGCGCCCGATGACAGGTTTAGATATTTGCGGTCGATGTCGCGCAGGAAGCGTGAGGGCGAAGTAGTGCAGGTTTGGCCGTTGCGATAGCGGCTCGAGGCGTAGGTGATCATGCAGTGGTTTTTGGCACGTGTGATGGCCACGTAGAGCAGTCGCCGTTCCTCCTCGATCTCGCTTAACGATCCCGAAGCCATGGCCGATGGGAAAAGATCTTCTTCCACGCCAACGATGAATATATTGTTGAACTCAAGACCTTTGGCGGCATGGACGGTCATCAGCGTCACTCGTTCGGCCGCCTGCGAGTCGGTGTCGTCCTGATCCTGATCGGTGGCCAATGATACTTCGCCGAGGAAATCGACCATCGAAAGATCCGGATTTCCCTCTTCGATGCGATTGTCGACAAATTCCTTTACACCGGCAAGCAATTCGTTGATATTCTCCTGCTTGGAAAGATTCTCAGGAGTGTTGTCGGAAAGCAGCACGGCAAGCAGACGGCTGCGGCTAATGATGAGCTGAGCCACGTCGCAAGCATTTTGTCCGCTCTCATTGGCCTGAATGAATCCTTCGATAAGCGTGCGGAACTCATCGAGTTTACGCTTTGTGCCGGAGTTGAAGCCGGTTTCGGGATAATTGTCGAGATTGCATATGACTTCCCAGGTGCTGACATTGTGGTCCATGGCAGCGCGGGTGAGTTTTTTGAGTGTTGTCTCGCCAATACCTCTGGCTGGATAGTTGATGACACGGCGCAGAGCCTCATCGTCGTTGGGGTTGACAGAGAGTCGGAAATAGGCTATTGCATCCTTGACCTCTTTGCGCTGATAGAACGACAGGCCGCCGTAGATGCGGTAGGGGATGTTGCGCTTGCGCAAGGATTCCTCAAGCACGCGGCTTTGGGCATTGGTGCGGTAGAGTATGGCAAAGTCCTCATAGCTGTCGGATGTGCGCATCTTGAGTTGCGAAATCCGATTGGCAACGAGGTAGCCCTCTTCAAAGTCACTGTAGCTTTGCACCACTTCGATACGGTCGCCTACGGGACCTTCGGAGAACACATGCTTTTTGATCTGCTGAGTGTTTTTCTCAATCAGAGAGTTGGCTGCCTCGATGATGTTTTGTGTCGAACGGTAGTTTTGCTCAAGTTTGAATATGCCAAGATCGGGATAGGCATTTTTGAGATTGAGAATATTGGCAATGTTGGCACCGCGAAACGAATAGATGCTCTGTGCATCATCGCCCACGACACAAAGCTTCTGCGAGGCATTGCATATCTGCGACACGATGACATGCTGCGCAAAGTTGGTGTCCTGATACTCGTCGACCAGCACGTAACGGAAATATTCCTGATAGTGGTGAAGAAGGTCGGGATTGTCGCGAAGCAACAGGTTGGTGTAGTAAAGCAGATCGTCGAAATCCATTGCTCCGGATGTGAAACACCGATCGCGATAAATGCGGTAGATGAGATAAGTCTGTGGGCGTCGGCTTTGCTTATCGGCTTCCATTATGTCGCGCATCGACACATATTTTTCCGGCGATATCAGAGCATTTTTTGCTGTGGATATGGATGAAAGCACGGCAGAAGGTTTATATACCTTGTCGTCGAGATCCAGATCCTTGATGATTGACTTGACAAGCGCTTTGCTGTCGGCGGCGTCGTAGATGGTGAAACTCGATTTATAGCCAATGCGTTCGGCGTTTTGTCGCAGAATGCGGGCAAATATGGAGTGGAAGGTGCCCATCCACAGACGTGAAGCGGTTTTGGGTCCGACAAGTTGCTCGATGCGTTCGCGCATTTCGCGGGCGGCCTTGTTGGTGAAGGTCAGGGCAAGGATGCGCCAGGGCTCGTAGCCGTGGTTGAGAAGATGGACTATTTTATATGTAAGCACGCGGGTCTTGCCCGATCCGGCACCGGCGATGACCAGTTGCGGACCGTCGCAATATTCCACGGCGGCTATTTGTTGCTGATTGAGTTGTGAAAGATATTCCTCCATAATGCGCAAAGATACAAAACTCCGCGCTTATGTGCAATCAGATTGTGTCTTCTTTGATCAGCCGGCGGAAGTCGGCCGGGCGTCCGTAGCAGGTCAGGATATCGCCGTCATCGACTTGGTAATTGTCTTTGGTCAGGTCAAGCACCTTTGGCCGCCGATGGCTGATACCTAAAATGTTGGTGGAAGATGTGGGTCGACACACAGCGATCAGTTGTAGCGAATAATCCTGTTTGAGACGCAACTCATTGTATTTGGCACCTATCATTGAGTCGGGAGCGGGAAACCGGATCACCACATGGTCGGAGTCGATATTGAGCGATGATGTGCCTGTGCCATAGGCTATTTCAGCGACAAGATCGGATGCGGCACGTTGTTCGGGAGTGATGATGCGGTCGATTTTAAGCCCTTCGAGAATGGACTGATGCAGAGCGTCGATGGCCCGGGCATAGATGTGTTTCACTCCGATCTTTTTCAGTATGGCAACGGTGCGGATGCTTGCTCCAAAGTTTTCGCCTATAGCCACTATGACCAGGTCGACATTCGTCAGCGGCAGCACGCTGAGTGCAGTTTCGTCGGTGGAGTCGAGGATGTAGGCCGTGGATATGTATTCTTTGATGGCTTCAACAAGCGAAGGATCCTTGTCGGCGCCAATGACTTCGTTGCCCTGTCGGGTAAGGTCAACAGCCAGATTGGCTCCATATATGCCGAGTCCGATAATGAGATAGCGCATGATGGTATGGGTTTTATGATCAGTTGATGATAATATTGTCGGTAGGAAATTTGGGGGCGTTGGGCAGGGCGTGGCGCGACAGGCCGATGAGCAGTGATAGCAATCCGACTCGTCCCACGAACATGGCAATGCTCAGCAGCAGCTTTGACGCATCGCCGAGATGCGATGTGGCGCCGAGTGATGATCCGACGGTGAACAGTGCAGAGCAACTTTCAAACAGCAGTTGGCGCACCGGCAGATCGGGCTCGAGAACAAGCAGAATGAGCGACACCAGCAGATAGGATATAATCGAAAGAGCTACCACGGCATTGGCGCGTCGGATCGATCCGAGGTTGATTGTGCGGCGGAATGCCACGACGTTGTCCGATCCGGTGATGATGGACCGGATGTTGAGCCATATCGCGGCGAGTGTGTTGACTTTGATACCGCCGCCGGTCGACTGTGATGCACCGCCTACCCACATCAGAGCCATGATGATGATAAGCGTGGGGCTGAGAAAATCGGCCGGGTTGACTGATGAGAATCCTGCACTTCGGGGCGTGGCTGAATTGAATACCGATTGGGTGATCTGTTGCCACAACGACATGTGGGCAAGTGTGTTGTCGCGCTCGAGAATGAAAAACAGAATGGCTCCGGCGAAAAACAGAATGGCGAATGTGGCAAGCACAATCTTTGTGTTCATGTTGAAAATGTGGAGCGAGCGAATCGGGTCGGCTTTGCGTTTCGATCTGTGGAAGTGTCGAAAAAAAGAAGCGATGCACGAGCAAAGGGCATCGCGGAAGTTGACGAGAATGGGAAATCCGATGCTGCCGGCTATTATCATCAGTGACATGACCCAATAGATTGATATGTTGTGGTCAAGCAGCATGGGATTTGAGAGTCCATCGGGCAGAGTGGAGAAACCGGCATTGCAGAAGGCCGAAAGCGAATGGAAAGCAGAGAAGTAAAGTTCCTGCATTCCGGTCATGCCGAGTGTGCCGTGGATTGAGAGAAATATCAACACGGTGCCTATGGCTTCGATTGTCAGTGTGAAAAAGAGAATGTAGAGGAGTGTAGGGATCAGCGACGACATGTTCTTGGAGTAGATCATGTCCTTGAGCATCAATTGGCTATAGATCGACGTGCTCCCGCTGAAAAATATGGCGAAAAAGCTCGTGAATGTCATGACCCCGAGAGCTCCGATCTGGATAAGGATGGCAAGGATCAGAGTACCCATCGGTGTGAATGTGGTCGGGACGTCGATGGGAGTCAATCCGGTGATGCTGACAGCGGAAGTACTGACAAACAGGGCGTCGAAAAAGGATATACCATTGTAGGTCGATTTCGGAAGCATCAGCAGCAACGTGCCGATGGCAATGAAGACGATGAAACTTACCGACATCAGAAGCGAAGGATTGGTGCGTCGGCCCACCATTTTGAGCATGGCATAGCTGATGGTCACTATCGAGTAGACGGCGAGGATCACATAATGATATGTGGTGGAATACAACAGATTCGACAGCCATGGAATCCATGGATGCAAAGGCCGTGGATAGACGAGCGGCAACAGGGTGGTGAGCAGTGCCACGTCTATGATCCATTTGACGATTCTTGTCTGCCGGCATGTGTTGCGAAATTTGAATACGAGATTGAAAACGACGGTCGATATAAATATCCACTGGCATATGCGGATGATGACGTGGAGATCGCGCACAGATGAAGGGGAGTGGTCAAATCCGGTTCGAATCACCAGAGCCACGAGGCATGCTATCGAAGCGCCTACTGACAGGATCATCAGTGCGGCTGCGACGACGTTGATCAGTGGAATCGTGATGTGTCCCACTCGGAAGGATATCCGTTGCAGCCGTTCAAGATGGTTGCGGCGCTTATCCGTTTTTGTCTTGCTCTCTTTGTTTTTCGACATATTGCGGCTCTGCAGAAATTGATTGCTGCAGGTATACCTATATATCGTATGAGCCGGGCTTATTGTTCGCTGATCTCGGATAGTTCGAGCCAGCGCAATTCTTTTTCGTCGAGTGCGTCGGTGATCTGACGGTAGCGGTCGGAGAGTTCGGCCACGTTGTCGAGCGGAGTTCCGGAGTTGAACAGTTCGTCAAGCTGATGTTTTTCCTGATTGAGGGCATCGATCTCTTCGGTCAGAGCATCCAGCTCTTTTTGCTCTCGATAGGAGAGTCGACGCGGACGTTGCTGCTCTTTGGCCTGACGTGAGGCAGACTCTTTCCGCTCCGACCGGTCGGCGATGTCGGAGGCGCGTTCCTTGAGCCAGCGGCGGTAGTCGGAATAATTGCCCGGGAAATCCTTGATGGCGCCATTGCCTTCAAGCACCCAAATGTGGTCGACGATCGAATCGAGGAAGAAGCGGTCGTGGGAGATGACGATGAGGCATCCGCTGAAGTCGCGCAGATATTCTTCGAGCAATCCGAGGGAGAGAATGTCGAGATCGTTGGTCGGTTCGTCGAGAATCAGGAAATTGGGTCGTTGCATGAGCACTGTGGCCAGATGCAGACGGGCTTTTTCGCCTCCGCTGAGTGTGTGGATATATTTCTGCTGGTCGGCCGGCGAGAAGAGGAACCGGGTGAGAAATTGCATGGGCGACATCGACAGTCCTCCTTCGGTGGTGATCTCTTCGGCTTTTTCGGTGACGGCGTCGATCACTTTTTTATCGGGATCAAACGTCATGCCGTCCTGACTGTAGTAGCCGAAGCGCACTGTGGTGCCCACATCCCACGAGCCGCTGTCGGGAGCAACGAGCCCGAGCAGCATTTTGATGAGGGTGGATTTTCCAACGCCGTTGCGACCTATGATGCCGAGCTTTTCATAGCGGGCAAAAATGTAATTGAAGTCGTCGAGGATCACTTTGTCGCCGAAGCGTTTTGCGATATGCTTTGCTTCGAAGATTTTTGATCCGATGTATGACGATTCGAACGCTCCGATGTTGACATTGCGTTCCGAGAGGTTGACACGCGACCGCTCCTTGAGATCATAGAAGACATCGATGCGATATTTGGCTTTGCCGGCACGAGCCTGGGGTTGTCGCCGCATCCACTCTTGCTCCTTGCGAAGGGTGTTTTTGACCTTGGCAAGTTCTGCGCCCATGGCTTCGATGCGTTCGGCCCGGCGACGGATATAGTAGTCGTAGTCGCCGTTGTAGGTGAAGATTGTCTGTCGGTCGATCTCGATGATTTTAGTGCACACGGCATCGAGAAAATAGCGGTCGTGGGTGACCATCAGCAGGGTGACGTTCTGTCGGCGCAGGTATTCTTCAAGCCATTCGATTATGTCAATGTCGAGATGGTTGGTGGGTTCGTCGAGAATGATGAGATCGGGGTTGTCGAGCAGGACACGCGCTATGGCGATTCTTTTTTTCTGACCTCCGGAAAGGTTGCCGACGATGGCCGCAGGGTCGGTGATGCGCAACTGATGGAGCATCTGCTTCAGACGGTCGTCGTAGTCCCATGCGTTTTCGGCATCCATTTGCGCCATGGTTGATGTTATGGCATCAGGGTCGCCGGATGCAAGGGCTGCCTCGTAGGCCGAGATGGCTCGACAGGCCGGAGCGTTGGAGTTGAGACAAGCGTCGATGACGGTCATCTTTTCGGGGAGGTCGGGCAACTGGTTGATGTAGCCAACTCGCAGATCGTTGCGGAAAGTGACCGTTCCGCTGTCGGGCGATTCGAGTCCGGCAATGATGCGCAGGAGGGTGGTCTTGCCGGTGCCGTTTTTTGCAATCAGTCCTATTTTGTCGCCTTGATTGACACCGAATGTGACATCGGTGAACAGCAAACGGTCGCCGTAGCTTTTGGTGAGGTTTTCGATCTGAAGATAACTTGTCATGCTTGATTGGGTCTTAACGGGCGAGGGAGAAGTTGAACGATAGGCCGAATGCCGTGTTGGTGGTTGGATAGGCCGACGATGACACCAGGGGTGTGTTGATCTGGTGTTCGAAATACATGCCGAGGGTCATTCGGCGGCTCAGAATATAATTGGCTGTCAGGTTGAAGGATATGATGCGTGATCCTGATGTGGCCTGAGTGTAATTGTTTTCGATGCGTCGAATGAGTGCCTGGTTGAGGGCGTAGGAGAAGTCGGCGTTGACGGTCAGGTCGTTGCTGACGCCGTTCTGCTTGCCTTTTATTTTAAGCACTGTGTTGAAGCCCACGATCTTATAGCCGAAGCCTGCGGTGATGCCGCGCTGCGAAGCCTCTACGACCTGTCCGGCCGAGGAGTTGAGCGTCAGGGTTCGCTGTTCGCGGAATTCGGCGTTGAATGTCATGTTGTTGTGAAGAGTGGCCGCGAGTCCGATCAGTGGAGCGAATCGTTCGGTGATTGACACCGATGAGATGTTGTAGGGCGATGAGGGGATCGGTTGACCGGTGAGTTCATCGAGTGTGAAACCGATGTTGCCTCCGTCGGCCGATACCCAATTGAGATATGATGAGTAGGAGCCTACGGTGTAGGTGCACTGGTAGGCGTGGGTGAGTGTGAGCGTTTTGAAAATCCGGGCTATAGGGCTCAGGGAAGTAAGTCCGTCGTAGGTCACTCGCCAGTTGGGAAGAATTTTTGCGAGCGATGGGAACGGGTTGAGGTATTGCTTGCGCGGATTGGAGCCGGTGTATGCGGCAAGGAAGGCGGGGATGAGTACATCTGACGACGTTCGGCTCACTCTTCCCACTTCGGGATTGTATTGCTGACCGGCGTAGGGAGACCCGTAGAGGAATCCGGTGGTGGGATATTTTGTGCCGGCATATTGAGCCTCGACGCGCTCGGCTATGATGGGGATGTTGTTGATGAACGTGTTGAATGTTTCTGACTGATATCCGTTGTCGGGACTGCTCGAGCGGAGGGCAGTGGCAATGGCGCAATGGGTTTTGGTGTAGCTGCCGGCGAACGCAGTGGGCATGTCGTCGTAGACAAACTGCACCTGTTGTGTGCGGTTGTCGGTGCGGTTGCCTGTCAGTTGTATCTTCAGACCTTTGACCGGCTCAAGCATGAGCTCGAGGTTGACTTCGTTGGTGTGGGAATAGATGGCGGGGGTGGTCTGGCCGTCGTTGGTCATGAGCCATCCGCGGTCTTTGGCCCGAGTGATATATGATTCGTCGACAAAACCGAATGCGAAATCAAGACCGGGTGCCAGCGGGCCGTAGCTGCCCGATTGGCCGAAGGCGTTGCCTACTCCCGGGATGAAAAGAGGCAGCGACAAGGATCGGGTGTCGCGCCAACGCACTGTGGCGCTGCGTGCACTCATGGCGAAGCGTGTGGCATATTCGGCCACGTCGTCCCACACTGTTTTCTCCTTGATGATTTCGATCACGGTGAATTTGACATTGTCGGTGCCGCGTGTTAGCACTTCAACGGTATTGGCGTCGACAACGCGGGTTTTAACCTGGTATGGTGAATCGTCGGAAGCATTGACTGCAGTCACTTTCACTTTTTTGTTGCGCAGGTTGTGCTTGATCATGACCGACGTGTCGGGCTTTAGAGCATATGTTCGCTCGAAACGTTTTGGCTTGACGGTGGCTTTAGTGTCGTCTTTTTTCGTGGATTTTCTCGAAGAAGATGATGCTGCGCGTCGCGAGGCTGTGAAGCGAGTGTTGACGCGTTTTAGATATGCGTTTTTGTTGTAGAGTTGCTCCAGGTTGAGGCGACCGTCGACATTCCATGATGCTTGGTTGGAAATGGTGTTGCCGAGGTTGACATCCTCAACGGTTGCACCGCGGTCCCAACGGTAGGTGGCGTTGTAGGATGCGTTGGCAGATATGAAGTCGAGAGCAGGAATTTTGTTGAACGGAGCGCGGTATGATCCGACGAAAGTCTGGTTGTAGGCCCATGGAGTGCCGAGATGCAAAATGTTTTGCCACACGGAGTCGCGCCATTCGCGGTAGCGGTCGGGAAAGAGTTTGCGATTGACGGCTCCGATCGGTTCTTCAATGCGTGCGGCGGTGTTGGAGTTGAATGAGAGGCTGAGCGATTTGGTGATGTTCCATGTCACGGCCAGCTGGCGGTCCCACAGGAAGTTTTTGCTGACGGAAACGGGCATGCGGAAGTCGTTGTCGATGGCGTTGCGAGTCTGTTGTTCGTAGTAGAAACGCGACATTGTGGTCAGGAACGAGATGGAGTTGGGAAACCAGTTCAATTCCCACTCCTTGAAGAATTTCATCGCTTTTGATTTCGACTTGATCAGTTTGTCGAACGGCTTGAACGGCTTGATATAAGGCGTATAGGTGTATTGCAGGCTGCCACGGTAATCGTTGGTGTATTCATATTCAGTTGTCGGATCGGATTTCGATGCTTTGCTGAATGAGAAGTTGATGGTGAAGTTGGCAGGATCCCATGGCATGGGGTTTTTGCTCTGAACTCCGAAGTTGAGTCCGGAGATGGAGAAGTTCTCCATGCGTGAGTGCTGCACGGCGAAGGCGTTGATCGAGTCGCGCTCGGATTTGGTGGCACCATCGAGTGCATCCGACAGTAGCACGTCCTGATCAAGTGGATTGTATTTCGGGGTGTTTTGTTCTTTGGTGAGAGAGTAGAAGATTGGAGCGCGGAGTTTGACCGATTCGGGGAGGAATCGACCGAGGTCGCCCTGAACGGCAAACGAATAGCGGAGGTAGTCGTCCATTCGGCGTTCGTTGAGGCTCTGATCCACGCCGCCGAATCCGGCACTTTCGTAGTGACCGGTCATGTTGACGGTGGCTATATCGCTCATCATGAGCTGTGCGGAGGCATCGGCAGCCCAGCCGCCCGTCGACTCGAAGTCGGTCACTTTCAGCTCATTGAGCCAGACGGTGCCATCTTTGACGGTGGTGGAGTTGTTGCGCACGCCGACCATTATGACGCGTATGTCGCTGAGTGATGGATTGCCCATCACCGACACGCGGTTGTTCTGGTTTTCGGGATCCTGGGATGAATAGAGCACTGAATAGCCTACGCCCGGTTCGTCAGCGCGTTTGGCGGCATTGCGCTGCTTCTTGACGTCGACAAGCGTTTGCAGTTCGAAGTTCATGAAGTTGGACTCGGGCCACACTTCAAAACGGTCGGATGTGCCGTCGCCGTAGCGGCCGTGGGGTGTGAGTTTCAGAGGTATTTCGTACTCATAGAAGTTGTTTTTGACGTCGGATCCGAGACGGATGAACACAGAGAGATCGCCATTGCGGAGATTGGTATGGTCGTCGATGGGCGATTCGGCGTGGACCCACATCTGAATTCGGCGATAGTTGCGAAGATCCTGCATCGTGTTGCGGTAGACGCCGCGAGCGTCGCCGGCATTGAGGTCGGTGACGGTCAATGACAGCGACTGTTCGTTGAGCTGTACGATCTGCGACTGTCCGGGGTCGGAGATGCGTGACACGCCGGGAGGAAGCACGTAGTTGACCGGTGTGCGTCCGGAGTTTTCTTCAATGTTGACCACCGACACGTCGAGCTGTCCTTCGGCCGGAGCGTCGCCGCGGCTGTTGAGATTGAAGTCGTAGGGGCGCCATTCGCCTCTGACAAGTTCGAGTGTGGCGAATCGGAGGTGGGTGGTGGCGCGGAAACCGGTCATGAACATACGCATGAAGCGCACGGATGAAAATCCGTTGATAGAACCTACGATCTTTTCGTAGTCGGCAAGGGGAATTTTGAACTGATACCACTCGACCATAAGCTCGTTACCGTCGCGGGTGTTGACCATCGACACCTGTTTGTCGGTGATGTAGTTGCGGCCAACCACAAGATCTTCGGGGCGGATGGACACCTTGTACTGGTAGTAGCGCTCGTATTCGTTGAGTGTGTTGTCCTGGTTGATATCTTCGACGTCGGGTAGCGAGCGCGATGATTGATAGAGCGGATCGGGTGCGTCCTGAGGCGAGAGGGAGTTACCTTCCACGCCGTTGTAGCGCTTGTAGCGGTCGAGGATCGACAGACGCTCTTCGTCGTAGTCATATCCGCGATAGAAGTGGTAGTTGTCGCCGGCGGGGTCGTTGAAGGGTGAGAAGGGATCATTTTGCATTTTCTCGATTGTCTCGGGGCTGAGTGTGCGACGCAGCTGATCGAGATAGGCGGCGTAGGCGGGCGATGTGAACTCGTCGTTGTTGGGCAGCCCATCGAGACCAACGTCCTGGTTCAATCGGGCCTGGTCGCTGTTGTCGAAGGCGTAGGTTAGAGAATTTTCGGTGCTCACACGACCCCATACGGTGGTGGTGATGTGGTCGTTTGATCCGTTGTTGGGCAGACCGTTTTCGTAGGATTTGAGGCCGTCTTTAAGTATGTCCTCAGAAAGTTCACCAAAGTTGAAGTAGAGGTCGCCGCCTTCGAAGTTGGGGTTTTCGGGATCGAGAAAGGGGTTAAGCATCCAGAACTGCACGTACTCGATGTTGCTTTGCTCGAAGTTGGTATTGTCGAGTCGACGCATGATGCCTCCCCAGCGTTTTTCTGGATTGAGCAGATGGCCTTCGGCATCGATGTTGGTTCCGTCGAGGTTGTAAGGGCCGCGTTCGGTGGGGTAGAAAGAGAGGTTGAGGGTCTGGATTGTGGATGATTCGCCGTAGGTGAGCTGGCGGTCGGGGAAGATTTCGCGCGAAGTAATCTCTCTGACGTAGGGGTT
Organism: Bacteroides sp.; assembly: GCA_023666835.1. Taxonomy (GTDB): domain Bacteria; phylum Bacteroidota; class Bacteroidia; order Bacteroidales; family Muribaculaceae; genus Paramuribaculum. The sequence goes on from JAMPBJ010000001.1 coordinate 85,551, forward strand.
TGACAATTGCTTGAGGTCGCTTTTGATGTATCCGGGTACCAATGATGAGTTGCGCGAGGTGAACATGCGGTCGATGTAGTACCAGTTGAGCAGGGCGCGGTTTTTGCCGTATTCTACGTTGTTGCTCAGTCCGGCTTCGGGAAACAGTGCGCCGGATCCGCCTTCATAGGGAGTGGAAGCGAGAAACCAGGAGTAGGGCGATCGGAGGTCGATGCCGCTTTGTGCAGTTTCGAAGTCGTCGATGTAGGAGCTGCCTGAGTTTGAACCTGATTTTTGTTCATGCGGCACGAGTTGGGCAAATTCGCCTTGTATGGTGAATTTTGAGGGAGCAGTGGCATTGACCGTGGGTATTTTGTTTAGCAGATTGGTCAGCCACATGAATTCTGTGTTGTAGGAGAAATTCAGACCCCATATGGTGTTGTTGACGATCTCGTCGCCAATGTTGACTTTTTCGGTCAGAGCTTTTTCGCTGTAGTGCATCAGGGTTCCTCCAATTGTCAGTCGGTCGTTGAAGCGATAGCTCAGATCGAGTCCGAGCAGGGTCTTGCGCTGGAGCGAGAAAAGCGATTGGTTTTCAAGAGTGACGTTGATACTTTGTCCTGAATCGATGATGCTTTGGTTGGTGATGGTCACGATGCCCATGGCATAGTCGACGGTGTAGTCGCTGTTTTCGGTGAGCACAACGCCTCCGGCCGTCACCACTACCGATCCGCGTGGCACGTTCATGGCGTTGAGGCGTATCTGCGAACCGGCCGATGCCTGGTATTCACCGACAAGCATGAATTTGTTTTTGTCGGCAAACTGTCGGGCTACCACGAGTGTGGAGTCGTAGAGTTCCTGATAGACGTATTGCTTGGCTATGGCCGGGTTGCCTATCTTTTGAGCGAGATGTTTGCCGAAGGGCTCGACAACGGGGAATATCACTTTGCCGCTCGACGATTCGATGGTGTAGCCTTCGATGAAGTCGAAGAATCCGTCGGAGTTTGATTGCTGGTTGGAGTCGAGACGGTCGAGGTTCATGACCTGCAGAAGGGGTATGTCGGAAAGACCTGCCACGGGCAGATAGTTGATCTGTGTGCCGGTAGTGTCCGACAGGTATTTGATCTGCAGTTTGAAGTTGGACTGCTGCACCTGGTAGGCTCCGAGTGAATATACGTTTTTCATCATCAGATCCCACACCGGTAGCGATGTGGACACTGTGGTGCCTTTGAGCATTTTCACGAAAAGACACTGGTCGGTGGTGGTGATGTCTGACGAGAATTCACCCACCTGGTAGACACGGCCATTGTAGGTATACTCGTAGGCCACGCCGACCACGTCGTCGGAATTCAGCTGGCTCTTGAATGAAATGTAGCCGAGGGTGGGATTGAGCGTATACTCGCTTTCGGTGAGCAGACGTGCGCTTTCCACTTTTTCATAGTCGTGGCCACCCTCGATGCCGAATGCCGACAAGGGGGCAAGCACTTGTGTGACCTCGTTGATGTTTCGTGCTCCGGGATAGTCGGTCTTTATGGTCGAAAGCAGATTGTTGGAATTGTTGGCCGGATTGACAAGCGACGGATCGGGCTGCCAGTAGTTGTTGGCCATATGCGATTCTTCGGCCAGGTCCATGAATGCCACTATGTTGCGGCTCTGATTGAAGTTGTTGTTTTTGTTCGTCACCCATATTTCGATACGAGTGATCTGCACCCCCGACGACACGTAGGGCAGTTTCGAGGCAAACCGGTCGTAGTTGTCGCGGAAGAAATGTCCGAGGAAAAAGTGGCGGTTCTGATCATAGTTGTCGGCAGTGATCTGGAATGGAGTGGTCTGCACGCCGCCATTGGTGGAAATCGAACGTGATTCAGAGTTCTGCTGCGACACAAGTGCGGTGGCGGTCAGTCGTCCGAATTGCAGTTTGGTCTTGATGCCGAACAGTGCGGTGCTACCACGGATCAATGCTGATCCGGTCGACATGCTGACGTTGCCGGCTTCGATGGATTTCACGATGTCGTCCTCTTTGCCTTCATACTGGAGCTTGATGTTTTTTGAATCGAAGTCGAATGTAGCATCAGTGTTGTACGACATGTTGAAATTCAGGCGGTCGCCGACCGAGGCGGCGATTGTGGCCTGAATTTTCTGATTGAAGTCGAAAAAGGTCTTTCGACGTGCCGACAGTGACAAGGCCGGGTTGTCGGTTTTGCTCGACTTGATACCCATGTCGATCTGAACCGAACCCTGTGTTTTGAGGCGCACTCCGCCGGGGCCGAATATCTTTTCAAGTGGACCGAGAGCAAAGTTCATGTCGAGAATGTCGAAAGGCTTTTTCTCCGTTTCCTGAGTGAGCGATTCGGCATTGCGTTGACGGTAATAGTTTTGCATCGACTGCCGTAGTTGCCAGTTGTTGTATTGCTGCTCTGTGAGCATGAACGGAGTGGAGATGTCGCGATTGCCGACGCGGGTGTGAATGACATAGTAGCCAAGCGTAGGATCATATTCTGCCTCCGTGACAATGTTGGATGGTGTATTGAGATCGAAAGGCAGCGGATCGGCCATTAGGTCTTCGTAGGTCTGTGGCAGGGTGGGACTTACGGCAAAACTAATGGAGTCTGTGGCAGGTGTGTTTTTGCTCGCAGAAGCCGAGGCTGAAGATGTGGTGGCTGGAGGTGGCGGCAGTTCTGATTTATAGTATTGTGCCCAGGCCGCTGCGCCAAATAGAGAAACAGCGATCATGACCGACCAAAACAGTCGACCGAGCCATTTAAGGCCACTGAGCTTATTCTTGTTCAATCTTCCTGCCACAGAAATGATTTGGATAACAATCAGAATGTTTCCCCGCGGCAATGCTTCGGATGCATTTCAGGTCAATGATGCGATGGATGGTCTACATCATTGACAATGCTTTCTTTATGGCTGTTTCGACCTTGATCAGGGGGTCGGAGTCGAATATCTTTTTTAGCACTTTTTGCGATTGGGCTTTGGCAAAACCAAGCATTACAAGCGCAAGCAGTGCTTCGTCGAATGCATCAGAAGTTGCAGTAGGTTGATTAATTAACGTAGAAGATGATGGTTTTATTTTATCGCGAAGGTCGACAATTATGCGTTGTGCGGTTTTTGTGCCGATTCCCTTGACATTTCTCAATCGTGTATGGTCTCCGCCGGCTATTGTACTCTCAAGTTCGTCGGCGGTCATCGACGACAGGATCATGCGGGCGGTGTTAGCTCCGACGCCCGACACTCCGATGAGCAATCGGAAGAGCTGTCGCTCCTGTTCGCTTTCGAAGCCGAAAAGCTGATAGGCATCCTCGCGTATGGCTTCGTGAATCAAGAGACGGGCCTCGCGTTTTCCCTCAAGGGCCGTGAATGTCGACAGCGAAATGTTGACCATATAACCGATGTCGCGACAATCGACCACGGCGTAAGTGGGGGTGAGTTCGGCAATTTCGCCTTTGATATATTCAATCATTGTTTCTTAATTGTTCTTAGACGCAAACTAAAGCTTTGATGGAGTGGAATCTTTTGTCGGTTCGACGTGGAACGCTTGCCACAGATTGTCGTCGGGGAGGGGAGCCTCGACATAGATTATTTCATGCGACACCGGATGCTCAAATTCGATGGAATGGGCCTGCAATGATATGCTTCCATCTGGATTCGACCGGCGGTCGCCGTATTTTAGGTCGCCTTTTATCGGACAACCAATTGCCGACAATTGCACTCTGATCTGATGTTTGCGCCCCGTCTCGAGATTGATTTTGAGCAAATGGTAGTGGTCCGACGACCCAAGCAGTTCGTAGTGTAGCACAGCTTTCTTGCTCCCGTTTTTAGGCGTGATCGACGCGTATGACTTATTGTTGCGCTCCGTCGAAGTGATGTAGTGAACCAATGTATCGGCCTGCTTCGGAGGTATGTTGCGCGACAGTGCCAAATAGGTTTTTTCGACTTTCCCATCGCGAAACATTTCGTTGAGACGAGCAAGAGCCTTCGACGTCTTTGCAAAAATGACCAGTCCGGCTACGGGCCGATCAAGGCGGTGGACAACTCCGCAAAACACGTTGCCCGGTTTGTTGTACTTCTCTTTGATATATTGTCGCACGACTTCCACCAGGGGAGTGTCGCCGGTTTTGTCGCCCTGCACAATCTCTCCGGGCCTTTTGTTGACTATTATAATATGATTGTCTTCGTAGACTACGTTCATCTTGTCATGGTGTCTATGGTCATCAACGTGCAAAAGTAGCGAAAAAAGAGAGTTTTTCCTATAATTTAAGGTATAATGTTTCATTTCCGCTGCCGAATATTCTTTTCGGATTAGTGCCACGGGAAGATATTGATAAGATAATTGTGTACTTCTAAAATGCAATGCAATGCTTTGTCGCATAGAATAATGGAAGGCGTTGTGGAGATGATCCGTCGTCCAGACAAAGTATCTTAAGACCATAAAAGTAAAAAAATAACCAAAAAAATATTGAGAAATATTTGTCAGATTAAAAAAAACTCCCTACCTTTGCATCGCTTTTCGGAAGAAAGCATGATTCGCTAGCTCAGTTGGTAGAGCACAACACTTTTAATGTTGGGGTCCTGGG
>JAMPBJ010000001.1:90209-134903 GCA_023666835.1 Bacteroides sp.
GCGAACGAGGGGTTTGAGCCCAAAATAGCGAAAAAACGACTTATATGATTTACAAGATTTATAAGTCGTTTAGAGCGGATCGGTCGTGTGGGTCGATGGGCTTGAATAAAAATCGGGACAGATCTCACGATTTGTCCCGATCTCCTTTTACGGATTAAAACCATAAAAACCTAACATAATTCACATTACTATTATTGCACTTCTTTCTCAAATGCGCTGTAATGCTCAGCGCGGTTTTTGGTTTTGTTCTGCAAAGTTAACTCTACTTTTTGCCGATTCGACAGGTCAAAATGGCCGATAAGGTGTAAATTGAGATTTTTGATCTGTTAATTCGCGATAAATCAATGATGTAACTAATGTTAATTATAGAAAATATCAAGAAAAATTTGCTGAAAAAGGCCAATATTTTACCTATTTTGACTATTAATTTATATATTTATTCATTTTTTTTTCGTTTTATCAAAAAACTTTATTTATCTTTGTCAGGACTACAAGATATTGATATTTATATTGATACACGTTCAGTCAGTTTTAGTCCACTTATTTAATCAAGCCTGGGAGCTTAGGCGACCATCGCCTTTTACCTCCTTTAAAAACCGCCATTATTACATGACTACACCTTTTCTTCTCCTCATTTGCCTTCTCGCAGTGTCTGTCATCGTTTCGATTGTCTTATCGGTGATTCTTATCCGCAATTACAGCAGGATCATCAAGCATGATGACAATACTGCGCCTACAACGGTCAATGTTGTAGCAATTGACACCAACAGAAGGGAACTGACCGTTGAGTTTCTAAATCTTCATGCCCACACCCTCAATAATTTTGACAAGACTATTTCGACCATTCGTCGGAAAGTGTCGGCCGGGCAACTCCAGGATGTGAAACTCATGTTGACCAATGAATCGATGATCGCAGATCATGTCAAGAGGTTCAATCAGGTCTTTGATCGTTTGATCTTCACGTTGTATCCTGATTTTATCGATTTGATCAACGATCTGTTGGCTGATGAACACCAGGTGAATCTGACCGATCCGACTCGACTGACTACGGAGCTTCGCGTGCTTGCATTCTCATGCATCGGTCTTGACGACACCACCACCATCTCGCGCTTTTTGCGCTTGAGTCCCAACACCATTTATACTTATCGCAACCGCATGCGCAGCCATGCCAAGGATCGCGACAGTTTCGACGGCGAGATTGAGCGTATAGCCCGCCGTGGCTGACCACCGCCCAAGCAAAACAGCAATCCTATAATCGATATATATAATATAATAAGGAGACCGCATCATGATTGACGCGATCTCCAAATCTTTATGACGCTGATAACGAAATGTTATTCGGCTTTGCCGTTGCTGCCAAGCACGTTGACGATTTTGTGCTTGTAGAGGCGTTCCATTTCGTCGCGAGCCGGGCCGAGGTATTTGCGCGGGTCGAATTCGCCGGGTTTGGTAGCGAATACTTCGCGAACGGCTGCTGTCATGGCAAGGCGGCTGTCGGAGTCAATGTTGATTTTGCAAACGGCGCTCTTGGCAGCTTTGCGGAGCTCTTCTTCGGGGATACCGATAGCGTCGGGAAGTTTGCCACCAAATTTGTTGATGGTGTCGACATATTCCTGAGGAACGGAAGAAGATCCGTGGAGCACGATGGGGAAGCCGGGGAGTTTTTCCATAACGGCGTCGAGCACGTTGAATGCCAAAGGCGGCGGAACGAGCTTGCCTTCTGCGTTGCGGGTGCACTGTTCGGGAGTGAACTTGTAGGCACCGTGCGAAGTGCCGATAGAGATAGCGAGGCTGTCGCAACCGGTGCGGGTGGCGAAGTCGATCACTTCTTCGGGATCGGTGTATGTGTGGTGGTCGGAAGAAACTTCGTCTTCAACGCCGGCGAGAACGCCGAGCTCACCCTCAACTGTTACGTCGAACTGGTGTGCGTAGTCAACCACTTTCTTGGTCAGGGCCACGTTTTCTTCGTAGGGAAGGTGTGAACCGTCGATCATAACGGAAGAGAAACCGTTGTCGATGCAGGATTTGCAGAGTTCGAAGCTGTCACCGTGGTCGAGGTGGAGGCAGATCTGGGGATTTTCCCAGCCGAGCTCTTTGGCATATTCAACGGCACCCTGAGCCATGTAGCGGAGAAGGGTAGCGTTGGCATAGTTGCGAGCACCTTTCGATACCTGGAGGATCACGGGCGATTTTTCTTCAGCTGCGGCTTTGATGATGGCCTGGAGCTGCTCCATGTTGTTGAAGTTGAAGGCGGGAATGGCATATCCACCTTTGATGGCTTTGGCAAACATCTCACGGGTGTTTACGAGGCCTAAGTCTTTGTAGCTTACCATTTTTATTGATTATTTTGGGTTTATAAGTTGGTCTTGGTCATATTTTTTGCAAAGATACAAAAAATAGTCGTAACCGATAATCAGTCATCGTTTTTTTTTAGTTCGTTGATGTGGATCCAGGCGTTGATGCATCCTACGAAAAGCGCTCCGCCAATGATGTTGCCTATAGTGGCCGGTATCAGATTGTTGGCTATGAACGAACCGACAGACACCGATGCGCCTTCCATCATGCCGAGCGGTATGAAAAACATGTTGGCCACGCAGTGCTCATAACCGAGGGCCACGAAAGCCATCACCGGTAAAAAGCATCCGAGCGCTTTCTCGACCAGCGTGTGGCCCGCAAGCGCAAGCCAAACGGCCAGGCAAACGCACCAGTTGGCTCCAATGCCTTTGACGATCACCACCATCCACGGCAAAGATGTCTTGGCCTCGGCCATAGACTTGATGGCGCCGTGCCATGGCTCGGCCGACGTCAGACCTGCCAGATAGACGAGGAAATAGGCAAAGGCCAGGGCTCCGACGAAGTTGCCCAGATAGACCAATGTCCAGTTGCAGGCCACGTCGGCGGCTCCAAACCGGCGTCCAATCAGGCCGGGCATAAGCACGGCATTGTTGCCGGTGAACAGTTCGGCGCCGAGCACTACGACCAGAATCAGACCGATCGGAAACATTGCTCCGCTCAGAAGCTTCTGCAATGATGGATTGGACGCAGTGATGTCGGGGAAACCGAATCCGACGATCAGCGACAAAGCACCGCCAAAGGCTATGAACGCTCCTGCCTGGATGGACTGAACGAGCATGCGGCCGCCGGAGAGTCCGACCTTGTTGCTGCCGGCATCGAGGGTGGCGATGGTGATTTCTTTGGGTGTGCGCAGTTTCATTTGCGTTAGTGGATGTGTTTACTTTTGCTGCTTGAAGGTGCCTATGTGGCGTTTCTTTTTCTCTTCGAGTATTTCGTCGATGGTCAGCAGTATGCCGGTCTCCTCAACGTCGCCGAATTCGGTGTTGATGGCTGTGCCGAACACTCTCATGGTGGGCGAAAGGCTCATGTAGGCGTTGACAAGCGGCGGTATGTTGAAGCCTTGGGCACGGATGGCCTTGTTGAGTATCTTGTAATCGTCGGTGTAGCCGGTGCCTGTGAACCGTTCGGCCATCGACTTGAGGTCGGTGTGGGTGTCGAGCGGCGTGATCGGCTCAATGAGGCGGTCGCGGTCGATGAAGTGCTTGTTGAGAAAATAAAGGATCATGTTGCGGCACTCTTTGTTGTACGACGGATACATCGTGACTTTGCCGAATAGATAGCGGATTTCGGGGTGTATGACTGTCAGGGCTCCCAGACCGTCCCAGAGATTGTCGAGCGCAAAGAGAGCTTTGGCTCCGGCCTTCGACGACTGATATTCCAGACGCACAAACGAGCGGCCGAGTTCGATGGTGTGCGGCAGATAGTCGCGTATAAATTCGGGCGAGAATCTGAACATGTGGGCTGTGGCAATGCGGGGTGTACCGTCGTCGTTGATTTTGATATCCTTTCCGCATATGAAGCGGTAGCCGCCGAGAATCAGACGGGCGTCGGGATCCCATACGATCAACTGCTGGCAGGCCGGCGTCATGGTGTCGAACATGTCGATGTCGCACGATTTGCCTGTGCCGCCTCCGGCATTTCGGAAGGCCACTTCGCGAAGTCGCCCTATCTCCCTCATGGTGTTGGGCGCCTTGTGCGGGTCGATGACAAATATCTTGTTTTCGCCCTTGTTGGTATTGCGTAGAAATGTGTCGGGGGTGAGCTCGGCTTCGATCAGCTCTGTGGCCACCGGTTCGATAATTTCATCCATTGTCTCTTTCATTCTTCTGCTCCGGGAGCGTGATGTGTGATTGGCGGAGAGGGTTGGCCGAAGGCCAGATTATAGACTGCGCGGCGAATCTCGTCGGCCGTCTGCTGCGCTTTTGCGCCACCTTTGAGGTCGGTCCATGGGATCGGTTGACCTATGCGAAGAGTGAAATTGGATCCACGGGCGCGAAACACTTCTTTGGGCAGGCGAGCCATCTCGATGTTGAGCTTCAGGCCGATTTTGCTGCGCAACTTTGCAAAATTATAAAAAAACTTTGAGTTTTGACCGCTAAAATACAATGGAATTATGTCGCGATGATAGGTGATGGCTTTGTTGACGAAACTTTTCTGCCATTGCAGGTCGGCAATGGTGCCATCGGCGCCCTTTCGCGAGCACAGTCCGGCAGGGAATATCACTATCGGATCGTCGGACTCCATAGCGCGGTCGATGGCAGCGAATGCGTCGCGCGACTGGCGTCCGTGTTTGTTGATGGGCAGGAATACACCGCTCAGCGGCTCGATGGCCATCAGCAGATCGTTGACTATGAATTTGATATGTCCACCATATGTGCGGCTGATATAGTCGATCAGGATCATGCCGTCGAGACCTCCGAGGGGATGGTTAGAGGCTATGATGACGCGTCGGTTGGTGGTGTTGATAGAGCCTTCTACGGCGTAGGTGATGTCGAGGTGATCAAGGACTCCACGGCAGAATTCGTCGTCGCGCTTGCCGTTGCACACCCTCAGCATCTCGTTGAGCTGATCCTGACAGATTGCATTTGCAATCCCCCGAATCATGAACTTGGGGATGTAGCGATAGTGTCGTGGCAGACGAGCCTTAATTATGGAATCTATGTCGATCTGTATCGGTTGGTCGGTTGACATGATGCAAAGATACTATTTTGAGTGCGATGTGTGGCAATCTTTGCACATATTATAGTCTGAATGTGCAGTTTTGGAATGTCAAAACTGTTTCTTAATTTTGTCGCTAAACTACAAGAAAAGAATATGGGCGCATATAAATCGATATCAGAATTTTTTGGTAAGCTGACGTTGTCGGCAAAAAGCGTTGTGAAACTGGCAGTTGAGAGCCGCCGGTGCGGTATATCTACCGTCGATGATCCTGATCGTCCGCTTGTGATCATGGGCAACGGGCCCTCGCTTGCCGACACCATGCGCCAATATCCCGATGTGTTGCATCGGCTCCCGACGATGGCCGTGAATTTTGCAGCAAATGCCGACGAGTTTTACCAGTTCAAACCGGACTATTATGTGCTTGCCGATCCGGCATTTTTTGCCGACGAACCGTATGAAAATGTCGTGACCCTATGGGAGAATATCACAGGGCGAATCGATTGGCCAATGGTGCTTTATGTGCCGGTCAAGTATGTTTCGAAGATCAAGCAGAGCCTTGGTGATGGCAGTCTGATCCGAGTTGAAGGTTTTAACATGGTTGGTGTGGAAGGATTTGACTGGCTGGAGAACGCAGCCTTCAGATCGGGCAGAGGTATGGCACGTCCGCGCAACGTGCTGATAGTAGCTTTGATGGTTGCGATGAAGATGGGTTTTCGCACGATTTATATCACCGGAGCCGACCACAGCTGGACGCGCACGCTTGAGGTCAGTGAGGAAAATCTGGTGGTCACCGTGCAGCCGCATTTCTACAAAGACAATCAGGCCGAACATGCACGCGTGGCCTCGGTCTACAAGGATATCCGTCTGCATCAGATACTCCATAGTTTTTATGTGGCCTTCAAAGCTTATTTTTCCATCCGGCGGTATGCCGACAGTCATGGCATACGGATCTACAATGCCACACCGGGAAGTTTCATCGATGCATTTGAACGCCGATCGCTGCCTGAGTAGTCTATAACGTCTGGACTCCGCCTCCGTTGACCATCAGGGTCTGGCCGCTTACCCATGATGATATCGGCGCGGCGAAATAGAGAACGGCGCCTGCTATGTCGGACACTTCGCCAAGTCGACGGATGGGCGTGTGCGCGAGCATTTTAGTCTCTATTTCCGGGGTTAGAACCGTCTGTAAAGCGTGGGTGCGGGTGGCTCCCGGACCGACACAGTTGATGCGGATGCCCATAGGGCCGTAGTCGTAGGCAAGATTCGATGTCATGTGGTTGAGTGCAGCTTTGGAGGAGCCGTAGATTGCCATAGCAGGATCGTTGTTGATGCTGCTCATCGATGTGATGTTGATGATGCTGCCATAGCCCGATTCCTTCATCAGGGGTGCAACAAGTTTGCAGAGCAACCAGGGAGCAAAAACATTTATCGAAAAAATGCGCTCGACGTAGGTTTTGTCGATATTGAACGGATTTTCACGTCCGCCACCACCCATGCCGGCGTTGTTGACCAGGATGTTGACGGTGCCGAACTCGCGCCGCGCCGTCTCGACAAGACGGGTGAGATCATCGTCGACCGTTACGTCGCACTGTGTGGCTATGGCCCGGCCACCCCGGGCGTTGATCTCATCGGCCACTGCAGCGGCCTTGTCGAGGTGAAGATTGCTGACTACCACACTTGCGCCTGCCGCCGCGAGAATCTCACAACAGCCCCGGCCGATGCCGTCGCCACCACCGGTCACAACGGCCACTTTCCCTGTCAAATCAAACAAATCAGTCGTTTTCATACCATCAAAACGTCTGTCAAGGTCGATGGGTTCTAGCGGGACATGCAAATGTTGAGAATTTGTCGATAAAATCAAACGGTTTCATGTTGTCAATTAGAAAATTATAGCTATCTTTGCAACCTGAATGGGAAAAGTGCGTTTTGTCGTGCCTATCCCGATGATTTAATTAACCTTATTTATTAACTTATTTAAATGACTGAAGAAGTAAAAAATTCACCCATCGAAGATTTCGACTGGGAAGCCTATGAGAACGGAGATGCTCAGGGCGAAAAGACTCGTGAAGAGCTCACCAAGACTTACGACGAGTCGCTCAACACCGTCAAAGACAAAGAAGTAATCGAAGGTACCATCATCGCCCTCAACAAACGCGAAGCAGTGGTTAACATCGGCTACAAATCGGACGGTATCATCCCCATGAATGAATTCCGCTACAATCCCGACCTGAAAGTCGGCGACACTGTTGAGGTGTTCATCGAAAACCAGGAGGATAAGAAAGGTCAGCTTATTCTCTCACACCGTAAAGCTCGCGCAGCCCGCTCTTGGGATCGCATCAATGAAGCTTTGGAAAAAGACGAAATCATCAAGGGCTACATCAAATGCCGCACCAAAGGTGGCATGATCGTCGATGTGTTCGGAATCGAGGCCTTCCTTCCCGGTTCGCAGATCGATGTTCGCCCGATCCGCGACTACGATGTTTACGTTGGCAAGACCATGGAATTCAAGGTTGTGAAAATCAATCAAGAATTCAAAAACGTTGTTGTGTCGCATAAAGCACTCATCGAGGCTGAGCTCGAGCAGCAGAAACGCGAAATCATCGCCAAGCTCGAAAAGGGTCAGATCCTTGAAGGTACTGTTAAAAACATCACTTCCTACGGTGTGTTTATCGACCTCGGCGGTGTCGACGGTCTTATCCACATCACCGACCTCTCTTGGGGCCGCGTAAGCCATCCGCAGGAAATCCTTGAACTCGACCAGAAGCTCAACGTGGTTATCCTCGACTTCGACGACGAAAAGAAACGTATCGCCCTCGGTCTCAAGCAGCTCATGCCCCATCCTTGGGATGCTCTTGATCCCAACCTCAAAGTTGGCGACAAGGTTAAAGGCCGCGTAGTGGTTATGGCCGACTACGGTGCATTCATCGAAATCGCTCCCGGAGTTGAAGGTCTTATCCACGTCAGCGAAATGTCGTGGAGCGCACACCTCCGCTCGGCCCAGGACTTCATGAAGGTCGGCGACGAAATTGAAGCCGTCATCCTGACACTCGACCGCGAAGAACGCAAGATGAGCCTCGGCATCAAGCAGCTCAAAAACGATCCTTGGGAAAACATCGAAACCAAATATCCCGTTGGTTCGAAACACACTGCCAAAGTTCGCAACTTCACCAACTTCGGTGTGTTTGTTGAAATCGAAGAAGGCGTCGATGGTCTTATCCACATCTCCGACCTTTCCTGGACCAAGAAGATCAAACACCCCAGCGAATTCACTCAGATCGGTGCCGACATCGATGTTCAGGTTCTTGAAATCGACAAGGAAAACCGCCGTCTGTCGCTCGGACATAAACAGCTCGAGGAAAATCCCTGGGACGTATTTGAAACCATCTTCACCAATGGTTCGATCCACGAAGGCACTATCGTTGAAATGGTAGACAAGGGTGCAGTTATCGCTCTTCCCTACGGTGTTGAAGGCTTTGCCACTCCCAAACATCTCGTTAAGGAAGATGGAACTCAGGCTAAGGTTGACGAAAAACTCAACTTCAAAGTCATCGAGTTTAACAAAGACAGCAAACGCATCATTCTTTCTCACAGCCGCATCTTCGAAGATGAAGCAAAGGCCGAACGCAACGAAGCCCGCAAGGCAAAACGCGCTGCTTCTGCAAGCAAACGTGCCGAAGAAACTCCGATGCTCAACCAGCCCATCGAGAAAACCACTCTCGGCGATCTCGAAGCTCTCGCTGCTCTGAAGGAGAAACTCTCCGACAACAAGTAATCGAATTTCAATCTTTTTTACTCAATAAGAGGCCGCGTCGAATTCCGACGCGGCCTCTTTGCGCATTGATATTTGAGTTCTTTATTTGCGGACGGGGACAGGGAATTTGGAGAAGAGGGTCTGGACGGCTTCGGCTATTCCCTTGAGGTCGCGCAGCTGGCTGTCGCCGTTGTCGAGTATGGTGGCCACGCTGGCTGAATAGATGGGTGAGTGGTTGGTCATGTCGACGAGGTCCATCGTCAGAACGCCTTCACGATACAGACTGGGAACCCACTGGGTGACCGTAGTGTAGTTGGGCCAATAGTAGGCACGTGGATAAATGAAATAGGGCACTACGCCATTGACAGGTGCTCCGGGCGATGGCGGCGGTGGCAGGAGTGCAGGCACGGGAGCCGGTACGGGTGTTTGCACGGTGGTGGTGTAGGGAGTGTTGACCAGCTCTTTGCGCACGGTCAGACCGAAATTGACAAGCATGTTGGAGTTTGGATCTTCGACGTAGCCTCGTTCCACCATCTGTTCGCGAATGGCGGCGGCTATGTTGTAGTAGCTGACCATCGTCATGCCGGGCGGTAGAGATCCCTCGTCGGGTGTCACGATGCGGAAAGTGTTGAACTGCTGTAGCTCGGAGGCATTGTATGTTTCGCTGAATGTCAGTGAATACGGGCTGCATTGCGTCAGCAACAGGGCAATTGAGCCGAGAAATATTGAAAAAATCCTCTTCATAGTGGTAGTTGTTAGTCACACATTTATAACGAATCAACCACTTGAAAGGTTTTTGCCGTAGGGTAGCGCGGCTATAGCCGGCCTATTCGTCGATGGTGTAGTTGAGGAAGCGGATGAAGGGATAGAGTGTGCTGTAGGCCTCGGCTGATTTTTCGGGCCATGCCGGATCAAGAAACCATTGGCGGTCGCAGGGGCGGAAACGTCCGTAGTTTGTCATGCGCAGATATTCGGCTTGTGGATGATTGCGATCCCAGCCTTTGGGGATGGTCTTGAGGGTGGAGCAACACCATTGAGGAAAATTTTGCATCATCTGAGGCGAGTTGACAATCTCTTCCCATTCCTCGATGTTGTCGACTATAGCATTGCGCATTTTGCGAAGCAACTGAGGCTCGACACACCACAATCCGCCATAGAGACCCTGATCGTAGGTGCGGGCAATGCCAAGCTCTATATAGTAGCCGGCATATCGGCTCTTGCGTCCGCCTTGACACACGGAGGCGGAGAAGTGGGTTTTGTAGGGCGTTTTGTCTTTTGAAAAGCGGGTGTCGCGATAGATTCTGTAGGCGGCGCTTTTGCCTGTCTGATTGGCCACCGTGGGGTCGAACTGTGCCATCAGTGCTATCATTCGGTCGAGATCTTCGAGCCATGATGCGCGAAGCGTTTCATACTCGGTGCGGTGGGCTTCAAACCAGGGGCGGTTGTTGTTTGCGGCCAATTGGTCGAACCATTTGTAAAGTCGCTCTACGTAGTACATGCTTGTCGGTTGTGTCGGTTATTTGATGTCTTCCCATTCCACGTCGACGATCTGCTGTTCGACTTGGGTAGTGGTGTGAGTCGAGGTGTCGCCGGATTTGGAAGACGAGTCGGCCTCAACAGAGATTTCCTCGTATTTCACATATTCGCCTGTGGAGCTGTCGAAGATTTTTTTGTGTGGGGCGCGGTGCCATCCTGCGGCGCGGCGGTTGTCGGAGTGACGGGTCTGATGTGACGGGTCGGGGCCGTCCGACATCGGTGAGCCGCCAAACATCTGTTCGTACATTTGGCGTGCATTGTTTTGCATTTTGCGGATTAGCCACCATTTTAGTAGTTTCCATCCCAGAATGATGCACACTATGAATATCAGAAATCCCATTAAGATAAAGATAATTGAGTTACAAATTCTTGTCTTTTTAATCAGTGACAGGAATCATCGAGTAGAACAATAATTGGGCTGACGTGGTTTGGTCAAATATCTTTTTTGTTGTCTTCGATCTCCACTTTGATCTTGACTGTGGAGAGGAAGATGTAGGCAACGATGGTCCACATCAGTCCTTCGAGGCCGAAGATGGCAACGAGTGCAATGGCAATGACAATGATCAGATAGCGCTGAATGTTTTCCCAGATGCGGAAGTTTTTAAACTTGAGAGAAAAGAGGTGAATGTTGCTAACCATCAGCAGTGATACGCCCACTATGATCACGGCAGTAGCCCAGTTGGGAAGGGGAGTGAGGTATAACCGCGTGCCTTCAATAGTTGGGTGGAACCATGCTATGAGACCAATCCAGAAGATGGCGCCGGCAGGGATCGGAAGGCCGATGAATGAAGTGGTCTGGCGATCATCGATGTTGAAGCGTGCCAGACGCAGGGCACCCATGGCAGGGATGAAGAGGGCGACGAAAGCCCATGGCGACATTTCATTAGTGTTGGCGAGGCATATGCAGTTGAACAAAAGCAATGCCGGAGCCACACCGAAACTGACAAGGTCGGCCAGCGAGTCGAGCTCTTTGCCCAGGGGCGAGTAGGCTTTGAGCAGACGGGCGGCGGCGCCATCGCAGAAATCGAACACGGCGGCAGCTCCGATGCAGATGAAGGCCCATTGGTAGCCATAGAGCGATCCGTAGAGTTCGCAAAAACGGAATGCGAATATGCATGCCATCACTCCCGACAGGAGGTTGAGGCATGTGATGGTGTTGGGTATGCTTTTTCTAATAGCGTCGAACATGATGTGAATTTTTTTGTATGGCATGAGGTTTGAAGTGCAACGCAGGCGACTAGGGCGCCAGACGTCCAACTTCGGTCACGCCGCCGATGGTTTTGTCGCCGATTTTCACGAAAATTTCTGTGTCGAGCGGGAGATAGATGTCGACACGCGAGCCGAATTTTATGAATCCCATGTGCTCTTCGATGTTGGCTTTTTCGCCGGGTTCGGCATAGGTGACGATGCGTCGTGCAATGGCACCGGCCACCTGACGCACCAGCACTTCCTTGCCGTCAGTGGTGCGGATCACGATTGTGCTTCGTTCGTTTTCGGTGCTCGATTTGGGCAGATAGGCCGAATAGAATCGTCCGGCATGATGGCGCACAAGTTCAACGGTGCCATCGACCGGGAACCAGTTGGCATGGACGTTGAGGATGGTCATAAACACCGAAAGCTGAATCACCTCGCGATTGAGGTATTCGCTCTCGAATGTTTTTTCCAAGGCCACGACCGTGCCGTCGACCGACGAAACGACCACGCGGTCGCGATTGCCGGGGAAATGGCGTCGGGGCGAGCGGAAGAAATTGAGCACCAGCAAAAAGAGAATTGCCGATACGGATGTAAAGACAATGGGTATGATCCGCTGGCCGATAAACATCCATGCCAATAGATTTATCACTATCAGCATGATGACCAGTATGACAAGTATGTTGGTTCCTTCTCTGTGGATCTTCATTGTCGGTATTGCTGTAATCCGGTCAGCGATCGGATATAATTCTTCCTGTCTGCAAAGATAATGTTTTTTTTATAATAATTCGGATTTTGCCCGTTTTTTTCAAACATGTGGCCGTATTGGGTACATGTGTGTGCCGTCCGGAGTGTTATTCCATCAGTTTGCGGTAGCGGCGACGCGGCGGTTCTTTTCCTCCGTTTTTGGTCTTTTTATACTCCTCGTAGTCGGAATACGAACCTTCGTAGAACACCACCTGTCCGTCGCCTTCAAACGAAAGGATGTGGGTGCAGATGCGGTCGAGGAACCAGCGGTCGTGGCTGACAACCACCGCACATCCGGCAAAATCTTCGAGGCCCTCTTCGAGTGCACGCAAAGTGTTGACGTCGATGTCGTTGGTGGGTTCGTCGAGCAGGAGCACGTTGCCCTCTTCTTTCAGAGCCATGGCAAGATGCAGGCGGTTGCGTTCGCCTCCCGACAGCACTCCGATCTTCTTCTCCTGGTCGGCTCCCGAGAAATTGAATTTCGAGAGATATGCGCGAGCGTTGACATCGCGGCCTCCCATGCGGAACGATTCCACACCTTGCGAAATCACTTCATAGACCGATTTTTCGGGCAAAAGGTCGTGGTGGGTCTGGTCGACATAGGCAATCTTGACTGTTTCGCCCACGTCGAATGTGCCGGCATCGGGTTGCATCTGCTTCATGATCAGCCGGAAGAGTGTGGTTTTGCCGGCGCCGTTTGGCCCGATCACTCCGACAATACCGTTGGGCGGCAGCATGAAGTTGAGATTTTCAAACAGTTTCTTGTTGCCGAACGATTTGGAGAGTCCGGTGGCCTCGATCACCTTCTGACCCAGACGCGGGCCGTTGGGGATGAATATTTCAAGACGCTCTTCGCGTTGCTTCTGGTCTTCGTTGAGCAAGCGGTCGTAGCTCGACAGACGGGCTTTGCCCTTGGCCTGACGCGCTTTCGGAGCCATTCTGACCCATTCGAGTTCGCGCTCGAGAGTCTTGCGGCGTTTGCTTGCCTGCTTTTCCTCCATGGCCATGCGTTTGGTCTTCTGGTCGAGCCATGAAGAATAGTTGCCTTTCCAGGGGATGCCTTCGCCACGGTCGAGTTCGAGAATCCAACCGGCCACGTGGTCAAGGAAGTAGCGGTCGTGGGTGATTGCAATCACCGTGCCGGGATACTGCTGTAGGTGCTGTTCGAGCCAGTCGATCGATTCGGCGTCGAGGTGGTTGGTGGGTTCGTCGAGCAGAAGTACGTCGGGCTGCTGAAGAAGCAGTCGGCACAAGGCCACGCGGCGACGTTCGCCTCCCGACAGGGTGTTGACGGGCTGGTCGTCGGGCGGACACTGGAGGGCGTCCATTGCGCGCTCGAGTTTGCTGTCGATGTTCCATGCGTCGGCGGCGTCGAGGGCATCCTGGAGCTCGGCTTGTCGGGCGATCAATGCGTCCATTTTGTCGGGATCTTCAAGAACATCCGGGTCGGCAAAAGCTTCGTTGACGCGATCGAATTCGGCCAGAAGATCCATGATGGGCTGAACGCCTTCGCGCACGCATTCGATCACGGTCTTGTCGGGGTCGAGTTGCGGATCCTGTTCGAGATACCCAACGGTGTAGCCCGGAGAGAACACCACTTCTCCCTGGTAGCTCTTGTCTATGCCGGCGATGATTTTGAGCAATGATGATTTGCCGGAACCGTTGAGACCTATGATGCCGATTTTGGCTCCATAGAAGAATGACAGGTATATGTTTTTAAGTACTTGTTTTTGGGGAGGGTAGGTTTTGGATACGCCTACCATTGAGAATATGATCTTTTTGTCGTCGGCCATTGCGATGTGATGTTTTGTTAGAAGATGGGGTCTTATTTGCGTCCGGGGCGAGGAGCATAGCGCACGGCATAGTCGCATCGGATGCGTGCGTTGGCTATGTCGGAGAGTTTGCCTTTGATCAGCTGTTTGCGGATCGGCGAGATGTGGTCGATATACATTTTGCCTTCGAGGTGGTCACATTCGTGCTGGACGATGCGGGCAAGGAAGCCGCCGATCACTTCTTCGTGGGGCTGAAAGTCTTCGTCGACCCATTTGAGGCGAATGTTGTGGACGCGTTTCACTTTCTCTGATAGTCCGGGCAGACTGAGGCAACCTTCGAAACAGGTCTCCGGGTCGCCGTCGAGAATTTCGATTTCGGGGTTGATCAGGGTGAGTTTGCGGCCTGCACATTCGGGGTGGGAATCGCCGACCGGGTCAGCATCGATGACCACAATGCGGTCGTTGCGCCCTATCTGGGGAGCGGCAAGTCCGACGCCCTCGCTGTCGTACATCGTTTCATACATGTCGGCCACGAGTTTTTTCAGATCGGGATAGTCGGGGCCAACGGGTTGTGAAATTTTACGGAGCACGGGATGACCGTAGAGATATATGGGAAGTTTCATTATAGCGTTTGTTTGTATTGGTTGCTTTGGATGTAGTCGTTGAGAATGATGGCGGCGGCAATGGTGTCGACGGCGGCTTTGTCGCGTCGTTGCATCTTCTTCATACCCATGTCGATCATCGACCGATGGGCAATGACCGAGGTGAATCTTTCGTCGAAAAATTCCACCGGCAAGTCGGGAAGTGCTTTGCGCAACCGGGCTATTCCGGGGGTGATATAGTTCATCGATTCGCTTGGTGTGCCGGCCGTGGTGGTAGGCAGCCCGACGATGATTCGATCGACCTGTTCGGAGGTGGTGTATTGTTTGATGAATTCGATAAGATCGGATGTGGCCACGGTGGTCAGCCCGTTGGCCACAATGCGCATAGGATCAGTGACTGCAATGCCGCACCGGCGGCGTCCGTAGTCAATGGCCATCAAGCGTCCCAATGGCTTAAAGGTTTTCGTCGGACAATTCGCCGTAGCTGTCGGCGTCGAATTCTTCGGGGTTGTATTCGTCGGAGCCGTAAAAGTCTTCGTCGAAGTCAAGGCCGGAGTTGGAGGCTTTGGTGTCGATGGCTGTTTCGAATTCGTCGAGATCGACAAACTGTGCCGGGGCCTGACCCATTGACAATGAGCAGACGGGATCCTGAAGAGTCTTGCCGGGCTCGCTGCGCTTGAGTTCCATGAAGAAAGCGCGGTCGGTCATGTAGTCAAACACGAAGATGAGACGCTGGCCTTCGTCCTCGATGAAGTCGCTGATGATGCATTCTTCCATGATCAGGGCGTCTTCCGATGAGTCGCTGCCCATGTCTTCGAGGGTGATTTCTTTTTCTTTCTCCCATCCGTCGTCGCAAAGGAAGAAAGAGCTCATCTGGTTTTTGTCGTAGCCGACCGAGTCGCAAATGGCGTTGCGCAAAGTGAGAAATGAGGCATCGGCATCGATATCGATTTCACGTCGGAAATTGTCGACTTCGTCTGAAACTAATCTGAATCTGTAGACCATAATATGTATAGGGTGTGGTTTGCAATTGGTGAGATTTTCTGCGAATTTAATAAAAAGTCCGTGTAATGAAAAAATAAGAAATAAAAAAAGAAATAAGAATATATAAAAATAAGAAAGCTCTGCGTTTTTTCGCAGAGCTTTCAGGCAAGTTATGAAGCAAATTTGATTGTCTCTCTTATTTGATGATACCGTGGCGCTTGAACACTTTTTCGATTTTTTCGAGTGCATACGACACCTGTTCTTTGGTGTGGGTGGCCATCAGCGAGAAGCGGATGAGTGTGTCGTGGGGAGCAACCGCGGGCGAAACCACCGGATTGACGAAGATGCCTTCTTCCTGAAGTTCGTGGGTGATGGCAAACGTTTTGAGGTTGTCGCGGATGAAGAGCGGGATGATCGGGGTGGAAGTGTTGCCGATCTCGGCACCCATTTGGCGGAAGCCTTCGAGGGCGAAGTTGGTGACTTCCCATAGTGCTTGTTGGCGTTCGGGCTCCTTCTCCATGATTTCGAGTGCGGTAAGGGCTGCGGCGGTTGATGCCGGAGTGATACTTGCAGTGAAGATATAGGAGCGGGAGTGGTGGCGCAGATAGTTGGTGATTTCTTTGTCGGTGGCAATGAAACCGCCCAGCGAGGCAAACGATTTTGAGAATGTGCCCATGATGAGGTCGACATCCTTGGCAACGCCTTGAGCGTGGCATACGCCGCGGCCGCCTTCGCCAAACACGCCGATGCCGTGGGCTTCGTCGACCATGACCGAAGCGTTGTATTTCTTGGCAAGCTCGGTGATGGCTTTCACGTTGGCCACGTCGCCTTCCATAGAGAAGACGCTGTCGGTCACGATGAGTTTCACTTTATCGGGGTCGCACTTTTGGAGCTGCTTTTCGAGCGACTCCATATCGTTGTGCTTGTATTTGAGCGACTGTGAGAAAGAAAGGCGACGTCCTTCGATGATGGATGCGTGGTCCTGTTCGTCCCAGAGTATGTAGTCTTCGCGTCCGGTGAGGGTCGAAACAACGCCGAGGTTCACTTCGAAACCTGTGGAGTAGATCATGACGTCCTCTTTGCCGATGTATTCGGCTATGCGGTGCTCGAGTTTCTTGTGAAGATCAAGCGTGCCGTTGAGGAATGGCGAACCGGCGCAACCGGTGCCGTATTTTTTTGTGGCTTCGATGGCTGCTTCTTTGATGCGGGGGTCGTTGACCAGGCCGGTGTAGCAGTTCGAACCAAACATCAGCACCCGTTTGCCATCGATAATGACTTCGGGATCCTGCTCACTGGATATGGCACGGAAGTAGGGATAGATGCCTGCGGCCTTTATTTCCTGCGGGAGAGTGTACTTGGATAATTTTTCTTGTAATAGCTTCATAGTTAAAGATATATCGTACTTTTTAACTATCTGTCAGGGAGAATGCACTGTGTAGCTCGCTTCTGAACAGGCTGCAAATTTAATAAAAATTAGCGAAATGTGATATTAAATTGCAATTTTTTTATTCAATTTGCTTTCGAAACAGCCGCGCTTTTTGCATATGCTTGCGAAAGTGGGGCAAATGGCGTAAATTCGCAACATTATTTCAATTGCAATGGATAGATCAAAATACAATGGCAACCGATCTGACGATACACGGGTGATCGGCAACATCAATAGAGGAAATGTCGCCCCACAGCCGGGATATCCCGGTGGAGACTACGAACCCAAGTCGGGTGGTGGCGGGAAAACGTGGATATGGATTGTTGTGATTCTGGTGGTCATTGCTACCGGGGCCGGCATTGGATACTATATTGCTGATCAGGAAAATCAACAGCGACAGCAGGCAAAGGCTGAGGCTGAAGCGCGACACGACTCCATAGAGCAGGCACGCATAGAAGCTGAAGCCGCCATGGTCAGGGAACAACAGCGCATGGATTCGATCAATCTCGCCATGGAGGAAGCAGCCAACCGCATAAGCGTGTTGACCTTCTGCTCTTTGGATCCGAGCGAAAATGTGATGGCGATGTTTTCGTCCGATAAGATTCGCGATAAACTACTCGAGTTGGGATTTCGTCAGGTCAGTGAGACATATGAAACAGACTATGATGATTTCGGACAAACCACTGAGACTGTCAGGTCATTTGAACGCGAGAAATACGGATATTACGTAAAGGTTCTTGTCAAGGCATACATGGTGGAAATATCTTTCTCTAATTCAGAGAAACGTGATCAATTCCTTGCATCCGCACTCGACAATCATTACCGACGCACCGATACCGGCACATACGAGGGTCCCAATCCGAATTGCTATTGGTATGGGTCAGACATCCAGGTCAATGGAAACACCGTAACCGCAATCAGACGCTTCGAGCCTTAGGATTGACGCATTGCTACGGTGAGCGTTCGGCCGGATGCTATGCCCGATCGGCGTGCTGAGAAATAGATGTCGCTCAGGCATCGGGAGCAGGCGTAGGAGATGTGGATCCGATCGGGCGCGATGCCGGAAAGAATCAGTGTGCTTTTGATCGCTTTTTTTAGGTCGACGTGCGGTTTGTCGTGCGAATCGTCGACTGTGTCTTTGGGAAAGGAGTCGCGGAATATCCGGGCCACTTCTTCGCCTACTTCAAAACAGTCGCAGCAAATCGATGGGCCCATGGCTACGTGTATGCGGTCTAGACTTGCACCGCAACTGACCATGGCATTGATGGTTGAAGCGGCTATGCTCCCGACAGTGCCGCGCCAGCCCGAGTGGGCCACGGCAATCACGCCGGCATCGCTGTCGGCCATGACCAGCGGCACGCAGTCGGCAGTGTTGATGCAGAGAGCCGTGCCTGATTCGGCAGTGACAAGGGCGTCAACCGAATTGAGGTCGATGGAGTGAAAATTAAAACGGTCAATCACAGCGACATTGCACGAATGGGTCTGCCGCGGCACAATCAAATGGTCGTCGGCTATGTCGAGACGGGCGCATAAAGCGCGGCGACACGCGTCGATGTGTTCGGCTGTATCGCCTGTGTAGTTGCAGATGCTGAAGCCGTCGTAGGGATTGTCGATGTCGGTGGCCGAGCGGAGTGTGGAGAAAGCCACGACGTCGGTCATGCGCAGCAGAGGTATGCTTTCAATCTTCATCTGCCGGATATTCGAAGTCCCAGCTTTCGTCCCAGTCTTCGGGGAATTCTTCATCTTCTTCTTCGTCGTCGACCGCGGGAGCGGCATCGAATATAAACTCGTCCTCTTCGCGCACGCGGTGGTGCACGTCGAGCGGGCGGTGGGTGATCGATGGCGTAGCTATCTGGTTGCGCTCGTCGGTGATGGCTCCCCACAGGATATCCTTAAGGTCCGACAGACCTTGGCCGGTGACTGACGATATAAACACGTGGGGCAGATCGGCGGGCAGAGTTTTTTCGATTTCAGCCATCAGTTCGTCGTCGAGCATGTCGCTTTTGGATATGGCGAGCACTCGCTCCTTGTCCATGAGCTGGGGGTTGAATTTTTCGAGTTCGCCAAGCAGGATCTGATACTCGCGGCTGATGTCCTCGGCGTCGGCCGGGACCATAAACAGCAGCACGGCGTTTCGTTCGATATGTCGCAGGAATCTGAGACCCAGTCCTTTGCCTTCGCTGGCGCCTTCGATAATTCCGGGGATGTCGGCCATGACAAACGAGCGGTTGTCGCGATAGGACACGATGCCCAGCTGCGGCTCCATGGTGGTGAAGGGATAGTCGGCGATTTTCGGGCGTGCGGCAGAGAGAGCTGAGAGCAGAGTGGATTTGCCGGCATTGGGAAATCCGACAAGCCCCACATCGGCAAGGAGTTTAAGCTCTAGGATCACGGTCTTTTCAATGGCCGGTTCACCCGGTTGTGCATAGCGCGGGGTGCGGTTTGTGGCACTTTTGAAATGGAAGTTTCCAAGTCCACCGCGGCCACCGCGAAGCAACTTCACTTCCTCGCCATCCTCGTTGACCTCGCAAAGGAATTCGCCTGTTTCGGCGTCGAACACCACGGTGCCTGTGGGCACGTTGACGATGACATCGTCGCCGTCCTTGCCGAAGCTGCGACCGCCGCTGCCGCTCTGTCCGTTGCCGGCAAAGATATGGCGGTTGTATTTGAGGGGGAGCAAGGTCCACATTTGTTTGTCGCCACGGAGTATGATGTGTCCGCCGCGACCGCCATCACCGCCGTCGGGTCCACCCTTGGGCACGTATTTGGCTCTGTGGAAATGGCGCGATCCGGCACCGCCTTTGCCCGAGCGGCAATGGATCTTCACGTAGTCTATGAAATTTGAGTCTGCCATTGTAGTTTAAGAGTGTGTCGGATAATAGATTATTTGTCGGCTTTCCGGCTCAGACGGAGCACGGTTTCGGCAATGGCCCAGTCGAGGGGAGTGTCGAGGTCGACGCTGCGGCAACTGTCGACCAGGCATGGCCGACGGCGATCCATGTCGCCAAGCCGCTTTTCGCGCAACGCTGTGGGATTGAACACGTAGACCGAGCCTGACGTCTGCACCACTTGGGGAGCATCCTGGCGGCGAGTATACAAGCCGTGGCCTTTTGAAATGCGCATGAATCCGTTTTCGGGATCCGGCTCGAAGCAGTCGTAGTAGGGGTTGGCGGCAGCTTCGACGACGGTCGTCACCATGTCGACGTCGGGGGTGTACATGTCGAGACAGGCTTGCACGTCCTCTTCCGATCGCAGCGGCGATGTGGGTTGGAGAAGACACACCTTGTCGTATTTCAGGCCTTTGCGGTCGGCCCAATCCATCACATCGAGAATCACTTCGCGCGAACCGACGGTGTCGCCTGCAAGCGACATCGGTCGCATGTATTCGACCGGCAGGCCGGTGGATCGCGAAATGTCGGCGATCTCCTCGTCCTCGGTCGAAACTATTACGTATTCGTCGGGAACAAAACGACGTGCCATTTCAATGGAGTAGACGATGAGGGGTTTCCCTCCAAGCGGTTTGATGTTTTTGCGTGGGATGCCTTTGCTTCCGCCACGGGCAGTGATGACAAACAGAGTGTCCTTGATATTTCGGTTGTTCATAATGCGCTTTTTTTGACAAGATGATCTACGTTTGTATAACAAACTACGACCTACAAAAGTAGCTAAAATATATATCGCCACCAAATCTATTGCAGTAAACAAATAATACCGTAAATTTGTCAGATAATTGTAAACTGCAAATCAGATATTATCATGTCAATAATTTTAAGTATAGTTTATCTGGTGGTGGGGTTGGTGCTTATACTGGTGGGTGCCAATGCCTTGACCGATGGTTCGGCTTCGATAGCCCGACGAAT
This sequence comes from Bacteroides sp., assembly GCA_023666835.1. Lineage (GTDB taxonomy): Bacteria > Bacteroidota > Bacteroidia > Bacteroidales > Muribaculaceae > Paramuribaculum. Next base: position 111,095 of record JAMPBJ010000001.1, read on the forward strand.
GGGCATTTCCGATCTTGTGGTCGGGTTGACGGTTGTTGCGTTTGGCACATCGGCCCCGGAGCTGGTGATAAGCGTCATTTCCGCCATCAACGGCAGCAGCGAACTTGCTGTGGGCAACGTGGTGGGCAGCAATATTTTCAATATACTGGTGATAGTGGGCGTAACGGCTCTGGTTGTGCCGATCAAAGTCGGGAAAAGTGTAATGTCGAATGAGATACCTTTGGTGCTTCTTTCGTCGGTGGTGCTTCTTGTCATGGCCAATTCGCCATTGCTCGACGGCACGACTGACTCTGTGGTGACACGAGTCGATGGACTTGTGCTGCTGCTGTTCTTCGCTGTGTTCATGCGCTACACGTTTTCACAGGCCAAGCAACCGGAGCCTGAGATTGCCGAGCAGGATCCCGCCGCCGAGGATGCTTCGTCGCGCCCGGAAATGAAGACGTGGAAGGCGGTGCTCTATGTGGTTGGAGGTCTTGCATTTTTGATTTTTGGAGGCGACCGGTTTGTGGCCGGTGCCTCGGAGATTGCTCTCTCGGTCGGTGTCAGTCAGGCCGTGGTCGGTCTGACCATAGTAGCTGCAGGCACATCGTTGCCCGAACTCGCCACGTCGGTCACAGCCGCGATTAAAGGTCGCACAGGCATCGCTATAGGCAATGCCATAGGCAGTTGCATATTCAATGTGTTTATGGTGCTTGGATTGTCGGCCACTATCTCGCCACTTCCACTCGGCTCGATCGGGAATGTCGACCTGCTTCTTCTGACGGGATCGGCCATCTTGTTCTGGATCTTCGGCTGGTTCTACGGTCACCGCACCATCACTCGCGTGGAGGGAGCATTGCTGTTGCTGTGCTATATAGGGTATGTGTCGTGGCTTGTTGTCAATGCCTGAAAAAAGTTGTAACTTTACGGTCGGAAACCGCACCTTAAACTATGGACGAACGACTCAATTTATCACTGACCCAGAAGCAGCAGCAAACGCTTGCGCCGATGCAATTGCAGTTTGTCAGAATGCTGGAGATGAACAGTGCCGAAATTGAGGATGAGGTGGCCCGAGCTCTCGACGACAATCCTGCCCTTGAAGCTGTTAGCGAACCGGCTGAGACGATGGCCGGCAATGATGAATTCGGTGAGACGGCCGAGCAGTTGCAGCGGGCCGATTACGGGTCGGCCGACGATATACCCTCTTATCGTCTGGGAGGAAGCAATCGCAGTTCTGATGACGATTACTACGAACCGGTGGCTGTGGCCGGCGGTCAGTCGCTGTATGAATACCTTGTCAATCAGCTCGATCAGGAGCCGTCGCTCACCGACCGCGACCGACGTATAGCCGAATATATTGTGGGCAATATCGACAACAACGGATATATGGAGCGCACCCTCGATGCCATAATAGATGATCTGGCCATCGACGCCGGAATCGATACGGATCGCAGCGAGGTGGGCCGTGTCTGGGATGTGGTTCGTTCGCTCGAGCCGGCCGGAATCGGGGCTGTTGATTTGCGCGACAGTCTATTGCTCCAGTTGCACCGCAAGGAATCGACGCCGCAAGTTCGCCTGGCCATCGAAATTGTTGACCACTATTTCGATCTGTTCTCACTGATGCATTTTGAGCGCATTGCTTCGCTGACTGGATCGACCCGCGAGCAGATCCGCGAGGCCATGGACACCATACGCACTTTGAATCCCAAACCCGGAAGCCTGATAGCCGGCGACGATGATGATCGCACGCGCCACATCACTCCCGATTTTTATATTGAGGCCGACGACGATCGTCTGAGTCTGACCATGACAAGCCGGTTGCCGCGGTTGCAGATCGAGCAGTCGTTTGCATCGGACACGGCAGTTGGCAGTCGAAACACGGTCGCTTCCAATGCTGCCAACCTGTTCATCAGTCAGCGGCGCGATGATGCTGCCATGTTCATCAAGGCATTGGAGATGCGACGGGCCACCCTTTTTCGGGTCATGTCGGCCATAATGCAATGGCAGCGCGAATTTTTCATCACCGGCGACCGCCTTCGACTTCGCCCCATGGTTTTAAAAGATATCGCCTCGGTCACCGGCGACGATATATCGGTGATTTCACGTGCCACCACAGGAAAGTATGTGGCTACGCCCCACGGGGTCTATTCACTCAAGTCGCTCTTCAACGAGCGCCGGCGCGACGACAGCGAAGCATCATCGGAAACCGTGATGCATATGATACGCGAAGCCATTGACAACGAAGACAAAAAGCACCCTCTCAGCGATGCCGACATCACCGATATTCTCACGGGCCGTGGACTGGACATAGCCCGTCGAACAGTGGCCAAATACCGTGAACGATTGTCGATACCGGTGGCCCGGCTCCGGCGAACTGTTTGATATACATATATATAACGATATAAAACCAACACATCATGCAACCACTCGTCAGTATCATCATGGGCAGCATCTCTGATCTGCCGGTAATGGAAAAAGCAGCCAAATTTCTCGACTCAATGCAAGTGCCGTTTGAAATGAACGCACTGTCGGCCCACCGCACTCCGTCGGAGGTCGAAACATTTGCCCGCGCGGCTGAAGGCCGTGGCATCAAGGTGATCATAGCCGGAGCCGGCATGGCCGCTGCTTTGCCCGGTGTGATAGCCGCTTTGACTCCCGTGCCGGTGATCGGTGTCCCCATTAGCTCGTCGCTCGATGGTCGCGATGCGTTGCTTTCGATCGTGCAGATGCCTCCGGGTATTGCTGTGGCTACAGTCGGCATCGACGGCGGTATGAATGCCGGCGTACTTGCCATGCAGATTCTGGCTCTCTCCGATCAGGAGATCAACAAGCGCTTCTATGAATATCGTTCGAAACTCGTGGAGAAGATTGTCAAGGTCAATTCCGAACTGAAAAATGTCAAATACAAACACAAAACCAACTGATATATCAATGTCGGCATTTGATTACAAGCGCCGCCGGTCGTCGACGGTAAATGTCGGTGGCCTGACCATCGGCGGCGACGCACCTGTCAGAATCCAATCGATGGCCTCGACCCCCACTCTCGACACCGACGCATGTGTGGCGCAGGCCAAACGCATCATCGGAGCCGGAGCCGAACTGCTTCGCTTCACGGCCCAGGGCGTAAGAGAGGCTGCTAATCTGGCTTCGATAAGCGACAGATTGAACCAAGAGGGGTATCATGTGCCTCTCGTGGCCGATATCCATTTCAACCCGCGGGCAGCTTTCGAGGCCGCTCTCCACGTGGAAAAGGTCAGAATCAACCCGGGAAATTTCGTCGACCCGGGCCGCACGTTCCGCAAGATAGAGTTCACCGATGAAGAATATGCTCTCGAGCTCGAAAAGATACGCAATGCGTTGGTGCCCTTCCTGAAGTTGTGCCGAGAAAATTCAACGGCCATCCGCATCGGCGTAAACCATGGCTCGCTTTCGGATCGCATCATGAGCCGCTACGGCGACACTCCGGCCGGCATGGTGGAGAGCGCCATGGAATTTCTGAGAGTATGCCGGGATGAGAATTTCAGCAATGTCGTGATATCGATCAAGGCCTCCAACGTCACTGTGATGGTGGAGACCGTTCGTCGACTGGTCGCTGCCATGGGTAGTGAGGGAATGAGCTATCCGTTGCATCTCGGTGTGACCGAAGCCGGCGACGGCGAAGATGGGCGCATAAAATCGGCCGTCGGCATCGGCGCTCTGCTGGCTGAGGGCATTGGCGACACTATCCGCGTGTCGCTCAGTGAGGAGCCCGAATGTGAAATCCCGGTCGCACGCTCCATTGTCAACTATATCGGGCAGAGAGTTGATGCCGGTTCGATCATTGGCGAATTTTATGCCGGCTATGACAAGGTGGCTCCTGTCAGACGCCGAGGTCGCCAAGTGGCCGGAATGCCCGAATCGGGTGTGCCGGTGGTTATTGCCGCAAAGGCTTCAGATTATGAGTCGACAGATCCAGCGACGCGTCCCGATCTATTCGCCGATACCGATTCGGAGTTGCTGATGCGCTTTGATGCCTCTGTTATTCTTGGAGGCGAACTGCCGGATTTCGGCGATAAAATTGTGGTGCTCCGTTCGTCGCACGTCAATCAGTCGGGCGAGATTCTCGCCGCGTTCCATCGTCTTGTCGATGCCGGAGTTGACAATCCGGTGGTTGTTGAGCTTCGCTACGATGGTGTCGACCCATCGGAAGCCACCATCCGGGCATCGGTCGATGCAGGCTCAATACTGTTGGCCGGATTTGGCGATGGTCTGATGATCTCCGGCGACGCTCTTGCGGCCGCAGATGCTGCCAGAGTGGCTTTTGCTATATTGCAATCGGCAAGATTGCGTTTCTCTCACACCGAATTCATATCATGTCCCGGATGTGGACGCACGCTGTTTGACCTGCAGTCGACAGTTGCCTCTGTCAAGACAGCAACGGCGCATCTCAAGGGTTTGAAAATAGGCGTGATGGGATGCATAGTCAACGGCCCTGGCGAAATGGCCGACGCAGATTATGGATATGTCGGTGCAGGTGTGGGACGCGTCAGCCTTTATCGCGGCAAGGAGTGTGTTGAAAAAAATATCCCTACCGAAGAGGCTGTTGATCATCTGGTTGAATTGATTAAAGCCGACGGCCTTTGGAAATAGATCCGAAATACATGCAACGCGCCATCCAATTGGCACGCAACGGGAGCGGCTTCACCTCACCCAACCCTATGGTGGGAGCGGTGATAGTGGTGGGCGACCGGATTATAGGCGAGGGGTGGCATCGGCGTTGCGGAGGTCCGCATGCCGAGGTCAACGCTGTGGCTATGGCTAAAGCGGTTGATCCCGGGGCTCTGAAGGACAGCACGATATATGTAACGCTCGAACCATGCTCCCATTATGGAAAAACGCCTCCATGCGCCAAACTCCTGACCGAAAATCGTATCCCCCGCGTAGTTGTCGGGTCGGTTGATCCCAACGACAAGGTGTCGGGCAGAGGCATACAGATGCTTCGCGAAAGCGGTGTGGAGGTGGCTGTAGGAGTTCTCGAGGAGGAATGTCGATCGCTCAATCCCGCCTTCATGACCGCACATTCTCTTCACCGGCCTTACGTCCTGCTCAAATGGGCATGCAGTGCCGACGGCTTTCTCGATTGCGACCGTGCGGCAGGAGAAGCTGCTCCCCGATTTTCCAATTCACTGTCAATGATGGCCATGCACAGGCTTCGCCGTCAGTTCGATGCCATAATGGTGGGAAGCAACACGGCGATCAACGACGATCCCCGTCTCGACGTTAGATTATGGCCCGGACGCTCTCCCCGGCGTGTGGTTGTCGATCGTCGAGGTCGCATCCGGACCGGATTGAAATTGCTGTCAGGTGCAGAAACGTGGATATATGGCTTAGAGAACAAGACTATTGAGGGCGCTAAGTCGATTGAGGTCGGTCCTGAAAGTGATGTAGCAACCATACTTGACGATCTCTATCAGCGAGGCATCACTTCGGTGATGGTCGAAGGTGGCGCTACTTTGCTCCGATCGTTCATTGCCGAAGGATTGTGGGACGTTGCCCGCGTTGAGATCTCTCCCGTGGTTCTTGGCGCCGCGGGTCGATGTCCCATGACAATTCCGACCGGGCGCACCACGGTTGAAACCATTGGCGAAAACCGCATCCTGTCGATCAATCACCAATGATATCCTTGACGCCAAAGGCATGGCAGCACTCTTTGCGGAGCTCCTCGACACGCTGCCGATAGTTGTCTCCGCGCAAGCGGATCACTACATCCTCAAGGCTATAAACTTTTGAGCGTTTTTTGGCTTTGGCAAAGCCTGTATTCACTGTCATAAAGCTTTGCCATATCTCTTTAAACGGCCCCTTAGGAGCAATGTCAACAATATCGCCCTTCGGTGTGACGCATTTGCTGTAGTTGCTTCCGCCAATCAGTCCGGATATGATGAATGCGAGGTTGCCTTGGGTGTCGCGCGTTGTCTCGGGAAAGTCGAGCCACCATTTAAGATAGACCCCTAATGTCGCATCGCGGAAGCCATAGCTGCCCAAATAAGACACGCTGTTGTGGATGTGCACCGGCGCCATTGCCATCTTGCTGTCAGATAGGATGGTGGCTGCATTGTCGAGCAGTAGCCATGCATTCTCTGCAAACAGCAGTTTATGGAACTTGTCGCGCGCTTTTTCGAGATTTTCGATCGATTGTTTGTGGGCGATTTCGTCTTGTGTCAGGTGGGTTGTCGGACGCATCAGTTCGTCAGGATCGAACGGTAGCTTTTGTTTTAGCACACGATGCATCATCCGGTCTTTTAGCTGCTTTACTAAAGGTAGCTGACCGATGTTGAAACTTTTTGAAGAAAATTGGATTTTACTCATAACTATTTGTTTTTAAGGGTTAGCCTTCGTATCATTTTCCCACCGTGCGTCAGTTATGATAAATAAATCAACGTCGGTTGGGGGCAGTCATGCTGCGCTCTGGATATTTTTATGAAATAAATGAATGTTCGCTTTTCGATGGCAAAGCTAATAATTTTCAAAATATCCTCCAAAAAAATCTTCGAAAACTTTTTATGCAATTCGTGTTTGATGTATGAAGTTTAAAGCTCGGGCGAAGGCGGATCTAAAATCTATATTTTGTTACGTATTTTAACTAATAGAAAGCAATAGTTAATGAAAATGTTGTTAACTTTGCAAGTTGAAAAATAACACCTTATGAAAAGAAGATTTCCGCTCTATATACTGATGGCCATGCTGATGGCATCGTTTACTGTGGCATGTAACGACGACGATGATGATGTTGTTGATCTCGATGACATCTCCGGCAATGCTTTGATGATCAATACATTCAAGCTTCGTGCCGACGATAGTGTGCTTGTCAATCTCGACTCGGTGTTCTTCTCCATTGACCTGAACAACGCCGTTGTGTTCAACGCCGATTCTCTTCCGAAAGGTACGAAGGTCGACCGCTTGATTGTGGATATGACAACGTCGGCTGCTCGCAAAGCGGAGATTACAATGCCCGGAAGCACCGGTGCCGACACCGTAGTCAACTACCTGACCAATCCTACCGACTCCATTAACTTCAGCCGCGGATCTGTGAAACTGCATCTCGAATCGGCCAATGGCGAATATACCCGCGACTATACGATATATGTCAACGTTCATAAGATGGATCCGGATATGATGGTGTGGAGCGAACTCTCATCAACAGACCTCCCCACCAGCCTTTCAGCCCCGGAAAGCCAGCGCACTGTCGAACTCGGAGGCAAAGTGCTATGCTTCACGCAACAGGGATCGGATTTTTGCCGTGCAACGGCCGATGATCCTTCCGGTTCGTGGACCAAAACGAGCGTTCAGCTTCCGTCAGGTGCCGATTTGTCAACCATGGCCGCAGGCGAGAATTCGCTTTACGTCGTTGCTTCGGGTCAACTCTACACATCAACTGACGCCGGATCTTCCTGGACATCGCTCGCTACAGCTATGACACACATCTATGGTGTGGTCAATGGTAAAGTTATAGGTGTCAACCGCTCGGGCAACGATTACCAATATGTCACATATCCCGCCAAAGCCTCTGGGGCTGTTGAACCCGGTTGTCCGGTCAAGGCTACCAGCCCTGCTATTGTGTACACTACTGAGTGGTCCGACAATGCGATGCTGATCGTGGGTGGCGGCCTCGATGCTTCCGGCAATCCTGTCGGTGCGCTTTGGGCCTACGACGGTGGCTCTTGGGCACAGATTTCGGTCAATAAATTGCCCGAAACTGAAGCTCCGATGGTGGTGCCCTATTATGCTTACAAGACGGCTACTAACTGGAAGGTGACCCGCATGTCGGTGCTCCTCTATTTCGGTGGTCGCGATGCCAACGGGATCTCCAACAAAGAAGTCTATATTTCCTACGATCTTGGTATCCACTGGTCAAAGGCATCCGACACCATGCAGCTGCCGGCAACGTATTCTCCCGGTGCTTATGCTCAAGCCGTGGTCTACAATCGTGAACTGACCGCCGACAGTCGGGCGGCGTCGCGATGGATAGCGGGTCCTTTCGTGGAATATCCCGCATTCTACCGCATAGTTCCGACGGTTGCAAGCCGTGCCACCACGCCGATCACAAGCTGGGATTGCCCATATATATATGTGTTTGGCGGTATAGATAAAAACGATGCGCTCAACCAACGCATATGGCGTGGCGTGTTGAATCGCTTGACATTCAAACCACTTCAGTGATAATTCTTTATAGCATTTTGAGATGAGAGTATTGAACCGAATAAACCGTGTGCTGGTTGCAATGACTTTTGCAATCCTGGCTTGTGGTGTTTCGGCTCAGGACATTGTCGAAAGCTATAAATATGATATAGGCGTGGGCCTTGGCATGAGTGGTTATCTTGGCGATGCCAATGGGAGTAATCTCTTCAAGCATCCCGGATTTGCAGCCAATGCAGGAGTGCGCTATCTGTTCAACAGTCGTTGGGCCGCCAAAGCTCAGATTGGAATGGCCACCTTGAGCGGCAATACTGCCGACTTCGAGAACTGCCTGCCCGACGGCGCTCAATATTCATTCAAATCCACGGCCTATGATCTGACAGTCAAAGGCGAAGCTAACTTCTTTGCCTACGGTATAGGCGAGACCTACAAGCGTCTTCGCCGATGGACACCATTTGTGTCGGTTGGCCTCGGTGTCACAATGGCATCATCGGCCGGCAACACCTCCGCTGCCTTTTCATTGCCGCTCGGTGTGGGTGTAAAATTCAAAATCTCTCAACGTCTCAATTTAAATGCAGAATTCACGATGACCAAAGTGTTCGGCGATAAAGTCGACAGCAAGGAGTTGACCGATCTCTATCAGATCAAGAGCTCCTGGCTGAAAAACACTGACTGGTATTCGACCTTCACCATAGGCATCAGTTATGAATTCGGACCCAGGTGCGTCACCTGCCATAGGGTCGACTGACAACAACACATTATTATATATAAGACCAATCAACCAATCATAATCACTGCCAATGAATCCGCTACTCGAAAAGATCGACATGTCACGCTTGCCACAGCACATAGCTGTGATAATGGACGGCAATGGTCGCTGGGCAAAAAACCGCGGCAACCGTCGCTCGGATGGCCATATAGCAGGTGTGTCGGCAGTGAGAGAAACCATCGAAACAGCTTCTCAGTTGGGCATCAGATATCTGACCCTCTATACTTTTTCGACCGAGAATTGGAATCGTCCTAAGGAAGAGGTCGATATGCTTCTCGCACTGATAGTCAGCGTGCTTGCCGATGAAACTGAGAATCTGATAAGAAACAATGTGCGCCTGACGATGATCGGCGACATGCAGCGACTGCCTGATGCGACGAAAACGAAGCTGCTTGAGTCCATTGAACAGACATCGTCGTCGACCGGCTTGACTGTCATCCTTGCCCTGAGCTATTCTTCCCGTTGGGAACTGACCGAAGCCGCGCGCGCGATTGCCCTCGAGGTGAAACGCGGTATACTCGAAGCAGACCAAATCGATGAGTCAACTGTTGCCGACCACCTCACCACCGCCTCCATCCCCGATCCGGATCTGATGATCCGCACCGGTGGTGATGAGCGCGTTAGTAATTTTCTGCTTTGGCAGATTGCATATTCCGAACTGTATTTTTGCAATGTCTTCTGGCCTGATTTTGACGCTGAGCGACTCTACGAGGCGATACTCGACTTCCAGTCGCGCGAACGGCGTTTCGGCAAGACATCCGAACAAATCATAAATCAAAAATAGTACTTAATGACTATGTGTAAAAAGTTTCTTTTCATCATATTATGCATCATAACCGCCTCTTCGGCTTCTTTTGCCCAGTCTGAGGCCGACACAGTGTTCACTCCGACTGTGATCTTCACCGGCATTCCGCGTGTCTACGAGCTTGCCGGGATAGAAGTTGAAGGAGCCGACAACTATGAAGATGCCACGATCATCGGATTTTCCGGACTTCGTGTGGGTGAAAAAGTCGACATTCCGGGTTCGGAACTGACCGCTGCCGCAAAGCGTCTGTGGCGTCAGGGGCTGTTTAGCAACGTTCAGATCATTGTCGACAAAACCTCCGGTGAAAAGGCTTGGCTCACAATCAAACTCCGTCAGCAGCCCCGCATTTCCGACGTTAATTACTACGGTGTGAAGAAAGGTGAGCGCGATGATCTTCAAGAGCGCCTGCAATTCCATAAAGGCAACCAGATCACGCAAAACATCGTGAATCGCGCTGAAGCCGTAATCCGAAAATATTATGCCGACAAGGGATTCGGCAATGCAACGGTCAAGATAACTCTTCGCGAAGATCTCTCGGCCAAAAATGAGGTGATTGTCGACATCGTGGTCAACAAGAATTCCAAGGTCAAGGTTCACAAAATCTATATCGATGGCAATGAGGTGATGAGCGATAATGCCCTGCAGCGCGTCATGAAGAAGACCAACGAAAACGGCAAGCTGCTCAACCTGTTCAAGCAGAAGAAATTCGTGGAAAGCGACTACCAGGACGACCTCAAGCGCATCATTGACAAGTACAACGAAAAAGGCTATCGCGATGCCAAGATCGTGGCCGACAGCGTTGTGCCTTACAACGAAAAGATGGTCGACGTCTACATCACTGTCGACGAAGGCAAGAAATACTACATCAACGACATATCGTGGGTAGGCAACACGGTGTTCCCCACCGATCTGCTCAACGACATTCTTGGTATCAAGCCCGGCGATGTCTATAACCAGAAGCTTCTCAACAAGCGAATGACTGAGGACGACGATGCCGTGGCCAACCTCTACATGAACCGCGGTTATCTCTTCTACAATCTTGTTCCCATCGAACGCAATGTCAACGGCGATTCGATTGACCTTGAAATGCGAATGGTCGAAGGTCCGCAAGCCCGTATCAACAAGGTTGTGATCAACGGCAACGACCGTCTGTATGAAAAGGTGATCCGGCGCGAACTTCGCGTTAAGCCCGGTGAACTCTTCAGCAAAGACGACCTGATGCGTTCGGCTCGTGAAATTGCCCAGACCGGCCACTTTGACCCGGAAAATATGGACATCCGCCCCGAGCCTAACGAAGAAAACGGCACCGTCGACATAATATTCAATCTGACATCGAAAGCCAACGACCAGGTGGAATTCTCGCTTGGTTGGGGACAGACCGGTGTCATCGGTAAACTCGCTCTGAAGTTTACCAACTTCTCCATCAAGAACCTGTTCCACCCAAGTTCCTACAAGGGTCTGATACCACAAGGCGAAGGCCAGACATTCACGATCTCGGCGCAGACCAATGCCCGCTACTATCAGTCGTATGCCATCTCGTTCCTCGATCCGTGGTTTGGAGGCAAACGCCCCAACTCGCTCTCTGTTTCGGCCTACTATAGCCGACAGACAGGTGTCAACTCCTCATACTACAACTCCAACTGGTCAAATCCCTGGCTGTATAACAACTACGGCTATGGCTACAGCTACGGTTATGGATCGGACTACTACCAAAACAGCATCAACAATGCCTACGACCCCAACAAGGTGCTCCAGATGGTGGGCATCACCGTGGGCTTCGGCAAGCGTCTGAGCTGGCCCGACGACTATTTCACATTCCAGGCCGATCTGTCGTACAACTGGTACTACCTCAAGAACTGGGAATATCTCTACTATATGAACAACGGTACGTCGAACTCGCTTGTGCTCGGACTGACGCTGGCCCGCAACTCGATCGACAATCCGCTCTATACGCGCCGCGGTTCACAGTTCTCCCTCTCGTTGCAGTTGACACCTCCGGCATCGCTCTTCGGAAAGAAAAACTGGAAGAAACTCTACGACGAAAACACCACCGAGAGCAAGAAGCAGCTCTACAAATGGATCGAATACTGGAAACTAAAATTCAAATCACGCACCTATACTCCGCTCACCGATCCCAATGGACAGTATACACTCGTGTTGATGACCCGTGCCGATTTCGGTCTGCTCGGCAGCTATAACAGCTATCTCAAGTCGCCGTTCGAAACATTCTATGTCGGTGGCGACGGCATGTCAGGCTCCTATACCTATGCCACCGAAACGATCGGTCTGCGAGGCTACGACAACGGTGCTCTCACACCGTGGGGCCGCGAAGGTTATGCCTATGCCCGCTTCGGTGTCGAGCTCCACTTCCCCTTCCTGTTGCAGACATCGACCACCATCTATGGTCTTGCATTCCTCGAAGGTGGCAACGCCTGGACAAAGGTCGGCGATTTCAATCCGTTCAACCTCAAACGCTCGGCCGGTTTCGGTCTGCGCATATTCCTCCCCATGGTCGGCATGATGGGTATCGATTGGGCCTACGGCTTCGACACCGTGTTCGGTCAGCGTGGTGGCAGCCACTTCCATTTCATTCTCGGACAGGAATTCTAAAGCATAGAATAAACCTTTTGGCTATTGAATTGTCATATATATCAAATGTGAAATCCAAAAAATCGATACGTATATGAAGAAACTATTATTGGCCTTTGTGGCTGTCATAGCATCGGCGTTGGCTGCCAACGCTCAGAAATTCGCTCTTGTCGACATGGAATACGTGCTTAGCAACATAGCAGCCTACGAAGTGGCCAACAATCAGCTTGAGCAACTTTCGCAGCGCTATCAGAAAGAAGTTGAAAACATTTCGCGCGAAGCCGAAACCATGTACAACAACTATAAATCCCAAATGCCCTTCCTGACCGACGAACAAAAGAAGAAGCAGGAAGAAGAGATCGTGGCCAAAGAAAAAGAGGCTGCCGAACTTCGCAACAAATATTTCGGTCCTGAAGGTGAGTTGGCAAAGAAACGTCAGACCCTTATGAAACCTATTCAGGAAGAGGTTTACAATGCCGTCAAGAAGGTGGCTGAGGAACGTGGCTATATGTGCATATTCGATCGAGCATCGTCGGCCGACATCATATTTGCATCGCCGCGTATCGATATATCCAACGAGGTGCTTGCCAAGTTAGGTTATTCAAAATAAAAAGAGTATATTTGCAGCCGCATACCGGTAAGCCCGTCTGACCGGTAAGCATATGAAAATTTTAAAAACAAATACATTTTAAATATCACTATGATCAAGAAACTTTTGCTCGCAATCATGATTGCGCTCCCGTCGATGGCGTTTGCCCAGAAATTTGGCATGGTCGACACTCAGACTCTCATGCAGTCGCTCCCCGAAGTTAAGGAAGTGCAGACTCAGCTTGAAGCCTCTGTGAAAAAATACAACGACGAAGAAACCAAGCTTCGCACCGAATACGAAAAGAAAATCAAGGAGTTCCAGGAAATGGATCAGAACACTCCCGAAGCCATCCAAAAACGTCGCATCGAGGAAATTCAGGCTCTCGAACAGAAAATCGGTGAATTCCGTCAGACTGCCAACAACGACCTTCAGCGTCAGCAGGAACAGCTCCTTCAGCCTATCCAGAAGAAAATCATGGACGCCATTCAGAGCGTAGGCACCGAAGGCGGATATACGTTTATTTTCGAAAACGGCATTTCGCTGTTCCAGGGAAAGGACGTGATTGATGTAACACCGATGGTCAAAGCAAAACTTGGAGTTAAATAACCATTTGCAGAATTAAATTTTACTTATATTTGTATTAAGACTGCGCCGAGGAGGCGCAGTCTTTTTTTGTGAAGGGGGTAGATGTCGGACTTGTCGGACTTGTCTGACGATGGATGCTTGGTCGATAGCTATTTGTTAATGTGAAATAAAAAGATTATTTTTGTGGCTATTATACAAGATCCAAGATTTACGACATTATGCTGAAAAAGACAATTCTTCTGTTTTTGATCATGTTTCCGGCCATAGCTATGGCCGATAAGTTTGGGGTGATAGATACTGACCGCCTTCTCCAATCGCTTCCCGAAGTGAAAGCCGTCGAACTCCAACTTCAGAATTTCAGCGAGCAGTATGAGGAGGATTTCAATGCCCTCAAGCGCGACATGAATCGAAAATACACCGAATTGCAGCGTCTGCCTCAGGGTACGATGGACGAGATCGTGAAGCGTCGCGTGCAGGAAATCCAGGAACTCGATCAGAAAATCAACCAGTTCCGCCAGACTGCCGATACAGATCTTCGCAACCATGAGACCGCACTGATGGCTCCGATACGCGAACGCATCGCTGAGGCCATTCGCCAGGTAGGCGATGAGGGCGGTTTCGTGATGATTTTCGAGGACACGTCGCCTGTCTATGTTCGCGGCGATGTGGTCGATGTGACGGATCTGGTTTTATCCAAAATGAAAACCGTCAAATGATGACCATTCGGTCTTTTGACTGACTGCTCATTTCCAATAGGATCCTAATTTACACACATATTTTTTAACAACAAGATTTTTATTTATGATTGAATTGAGAAAGTTTGCAGTGCTGACTTTGTGTTCAGCGCTGGCCATGGGCTTCGCGGCCTGCTCCGACGATGATTACAACAATGGCGGACCTGTCGTTGACCCGCCAACTTCTGTCGTGACTCCTACTGAAGGAGTGACAGTTGAGGGTTATTACAAAGGCGATATCTATGATGCCTCTACGGGCAATCTTTGGATCAACTTCATTTCCGACGATCTGCAATGGGATGACTTTGACGAAGACTACACAGGCACCGGCAATCTGATCTGCCTTGACTTCAACACCACCCTGGCTTCAAATCCCGACTTTGCCACTTTGGCCGACGGTGAATACAAGACCGATACCGATGGCAATCACGCAGAATTCACCGTCAACGTTTCCGACGGCGACAGCTATGTGGTGAAATATGTCAACTCCACAGCTACTGAATATGAAGTGACAGCTGCTGAGCTGACCGTCCTGACCGATGGCGAATATAAAGTGATCAAAGGCAAACTGACCCTCGATGACGGTAGCGTTGACGACTTTGAATACGTAGGTGAAATTTCGATCATCAACCGCACAGGCGAAGGCAATATGAGCAATCTTGAAGGCGATGTCACCGTGGCCGGTCTGACTCAGGGTGTTGCCATCTACTATGGCGAGACATTCACTGAAACTTCTGACCTCTACATGGTAGTTATCGCAGGCGAGGACTATGATCTCGATGAAAACTATGGCAACGCTCCCTGCGTATGGCTTGCTGTCAACGTAACCCCCGGCAGCAATACAGGTATTCCCACCGGCACATACAATCTTATCGATGCCATGGATGCCGATGACTACGAAGTGGGATCGGCACTGAGCGGCGTGTATGAAGAATCGCTCGGCGGCTTCTTCGGCACCTGGTATTTCCACACTCTCGCAGCCCAGGAGGCTTCGATGCAGTCTGGCACCATCAACGTGGTCAACAACGGCGACGGCACATACAAGATCACCTTCGACCTCAAGGATGGCTACGGCCATAGCGTGAAGGGTACCTACAACGGCGCTCTCTCGCTCGAAGACTGGTCGGAATAATCCGCCCCCCGGTAATAAACGAATAGAAGATACGCAATTATTGATTTAATTGCGTATCTTTGTGTTTAACAATAAGCATCGATGGAAAAATTGCCTTTCAACGGTCCGATCGGAGTTTTTGATTCCGGCTACGGCGGCCTGACGATCCTTAAGGAGATTCGTCGACGGTTGCCCGACTACAACTATATATATCTGGGCGACAATGCCCGTGCTCCGTATGGACCGCGTTCGTTCGACATGGTCTACCGGTTCACACTTCAGTCGGTTGAATATCTTTTCCGGCAAGGTTGTCCGCTGGTGATCCTGGCGTGCAACACAGCGTCGGCCAAGGCTCTGCGCACCATTCAGCAGGAAGACCTTCCACGGCTCGACGCAAGCCGTCGGGTACTTGGGGTGATCCGGCCTACGGTCGAACAGCTTGGTGATTTGAGCATCAACGGACATATCGGTGTGCTTGGAACCAGTGGAACGGTGCGCTCACAAAGCTACGACATGGAGATAGCCAAACTCTATCCGCAGTTCACCACCACTTCGCAGGCTTGCCCGATGTGGGTACCGATTGTTGAAAATCATGAAGCTGTGGGCGAAGGTGCCGACTATTTCGTTAGGAAATATGTCGACGAACTCTTTGGCAAGCGCGACGATATTGACACTGTGCTTCTGGCTTGCACGCATTTTCCGATTCTTTACGATAAAATCCGACAGGCTGTGCCATCACATGCACGGGTGGTATGTCAGGGTGAAATCGTGGCCGAAAGCCTTGCCGACTATCTGCACCGGCATCCCGAGATGGAGCGTCGACTCGACCGTGGTGGCAACTGTCGGTTCCTGACAACGGAAAATCCCGCGTCGTTTTCATCGCTCGCGGCAGTGTTTCTTGACGAGCCGGTCGAGGTTGATCACATCGACCTTTGAACAAACAGGGATACTTCCACATTGTAATTAAACATATCATAATACATAACTATGAGACTTGACGGACGACGCAGAAGCACGAATGTCGATGACCGACGCGGAGGTGGCGGTGGTCGCGGAACTCTTGTGGGCGGCGGTATTGTCGGACTGATTGTGGCCGTGATCGGTATGTTTTTCGGTGGCGACATCGGCTCGATACTATCACATCTTGATGGCGGATTCACCGACACATCTTATACCGACTCCAACTATACACCTTCGGCCGAAGAGGAGGAACTTGCCGACTTTTCCAAACAAATACTTGCCGGCACCGAGGATGTGTGGACGAAGATTTTCGAGCAAAACGGTCTGGAATACGAGCCGCCACGCCTTGTGCTTTTCACCGGAGCCGTCAACAGCGGATGTGGCAATGCCGATGCTTCGGTGGGCCCGTTTTATTGTTCGGCCGACGAGGCTGTCTATATCGACTTGAGTTTCTTCCAGAATATGCGACGCGACCTTGGTGCCGACGGCGACTTTGCCTACGCCTATGTCATAGCCCACGAGGTCGGGCATCATGTGCAGCATTTGCTGGGTACGCTCGAGCAGACTCACCAACAGATGCAGAATCTGCCGGAATCGGCTGCCAACCGTCTGAGCGTGGCACTTGAACTTCAGGCCGATTTCTATGCCGGTGTATGGGCATATCACGACAACCAGATATTTGGCTCGCTCGAACCGGGCGACGTTGAGGAGGCACTGGATGCAGCTCAAAAGATCGGCGACGACTATCTCCAGAAAAAAGCCCGCGGATATGCCGTGCCCGAATCGTTCAACCACGGCACTTCGCAGCAACGCAGCTATTGGCTGAACCGAGGTCTGCAGACCGGCGATCCATCGAAAGGCGACACTTTCTCCGCCTTGGGGCTTTGAACTGAATCACAAACAGCAACATACAACAAGAGCCGCGACTTGAGTTGCGGCTCTTGTTGTTTATATGTGGACGCCCGGTTTAAGAGCCTGTTCCATAATATTTGTTAACGATGGGGCGGCCAGTCATTGAGCAGATTTGGCAGTGCTCATCAGTCACAATGGAGCCCCATTGCTCCTTCGCGTCAATCCCAAAATCTCTCCACGATATGCGACCCCATCGTTAACAAATATTATGGAACAGGCTCTAATATTCCTGCCAGGGGGTGATGGCGATATCTTCGAGGGGTGTGGACAAGAAGGCTTTGACATATGCTCCGGCAAGGCGTGCATTGGTCAGCAACGGGATGTTGTGGTCCACGCTCCAGCGGCGTATACGGTAGCCGTTGGTCAGCTCACGCTTGGTGTGATTCTTCGGAATGTTGATGACAAGATCCACTTTGTGGTCGGTGATGAGGTCGAGCACGTTGCAGTCGCCCTGTTCATCGGGCCAGTGGGCCACGGTGGCGTCAATATCGTTGTCGTTGAGGAATCGCGCTGTTCCTTCTGTGGCATAGATCTTGTAGCCGGCTTCGTGGAGTAGTCGGCAAGCGTCGAGCATGTCGACCTTGCCTCTGACATCGCCCGAGCTTACCAGCACCGCACCTTGCGGTATGTGGTGACCTACGGATATCATGGCGTTGAGCAGCGCTTCGTCGAAGTCGCGGCCAAGACAGCCGACTTCACCTGTCGACGACATGTCGACGCCAAGTACCGGGTCGGCCTTGTGCAGACGGGCAAAGGAGAATTGCGAAGCCTTCACGCCGACGTAGTCGATATCGAAAGTCGATGTGTCGACCGGTTCGATCTGTTCACCAAGCATGATGCGTGTGGCCGTTTCGATGAAATTCTTCTTGAGCACCTTGCTGACGAAGGGGAACGAACGCGATGCGCGGAGGTTGCATTCGATCACCTTGACATCGTTGTCCTTGGCCAGATACTGGATATTGAACGGGCCGGAGATGT
This sequence comes from Bacteroides sp., assembly GCA_023666835.1. Classification (GTDB taxonomy): domain Bacteria; phylum Bacteroidota; class Bacteroidia; order Bacteroidales; family Muribaculaceae; genus Paramuribaculum. Next base: position 129,278 of record JAMPBJ010000001.1, read on the forward strand.
TGAGCTCTTTGGCTATGCGGGCGCTGATGCGCTTGATGCGTCGGGCGGTGGCCATATAGATCTTTTGTGCGGGGAACACCAGAGTGGCATCGCCGGAGTGAACGCCGGCAAATTCGATGTGCTCGGAGATGGCATATTCCACGATTTTACCGTTGCGAGCCACGGCGTCGAATTCGATCTCCTTGGTGTTTTGCATGAATTCAGACACCACAACGGGGTATTCTTTCGACACGTTGGCAGCCTGGGCCAGGAAGCGGTGCATCTGCTCGAAGTCGTAGCACACGTTCATTGCGGCTCCGGAGAGTACGTAGCTCGGACGGATGAGAACAGGGAAACCGACTTCGCGAATGAAGCTTTCGATTTCGTCCTCGGTGGTAAGCTCTCTCCATCGCGGCTGATCGATGCCGAGCTGGTCGAGCATGGCCGAGAATTTGTGGCGGTTTTCTGCGCGGTCGATCGATACGGGCGATGTGCCAAGCACGGGCACATGGCGGCGGTAGAGCTTCATGGCCAGATTGTTGGGGATCTGCCCGCCCACGCTGACGATCACTCCGCGGGGTGCTTCGAGATCGATGATGTCGAGCACGCGTTCAAACGACAGTTCATCGAAATAGAGTCGGTCGCACATGTCGTAGTCGGTCGACACCGTTTCGGGGTTGTAGTTGATCATGATGGAGCGGTAGCCAAGTTTGCGGCATGTGGCTGCGGCATTGACCGAGCACCAGTCGAATTCGACGGAAGAACCGATGCGGTAGGCACCCGATCCGAGCACTACGATGTTGTTGCCTTGGTTCATACCGTAGGGGATGGAGTGCTCATCGGCGCCGTAGGTGACGTAAAGATAGTTGGTCAGTTCGGGATATTCGGAGGCCACAGTGTTGATGCGGCGCACTTTGGGCGTGATGTCGAGACGCTTGCGCAGGTCGCGGACGCGGAGCACGTCCTGCTCCATGTTGCCCGACGGGTTCTCAACAAGTCGCGCTATCTGGAAGTCGGAGAAGCCGAGGCGTTTTGCTTCGGCGAGAGTGGCTGCATCGAGGCTTTCGATGGTCTCGAATTCGGCAAGCCGAGCGGCATATTTCACGATATTGTCGAGGCGCTCGATAAACCAGCGGTCGATTTTGGTCAGATCCACTATGCGGTCGATCGAGTAGCCTTCTTCAAGTGCCTTGGCTATGGCAAAGATGCGAAGGTCGGTTGGATTGGACAGCGCGTCGTCGAGATTGTCGAAGGTGATGTCGTTGTTGCCGACAAAGCCGTGCATTCCCTGGCCGATCATGCGGAGGCCTTTTTGTATGATTTCTTCAAATGATTTGCCGATCGACATGATTTCGCCCACCGATTTCATCGACGAGCCGATTTCGCGGTCGACGCCGGCAAATTTTGTCAGGTCCCATCGCGGTATCTTTACGATCATGTAGTCGACCGACGGCGCCACGTAGGCGGAGTTGGGCGTGTTCATCTCGCCGATTTGGTCGAGGGTATAGCCCAGAGCCAGCTTGGCAGCCACGAAGGCGAGGGGATAGCCCGAGGCTTTGGAGGCAAGAGCCGACGAGCGACTCAGGCGAGCGTTGATCTCGATGATGCGGTAGTCGTTGGTTTCAGCATTGAAAGCATATTGGATGTTGCACTCGCCCACGATGCCGATGTGGCGCACCACTTTGCGGGCAATGTCCTCGAGCATCGATATCTGTTCCTGAGAGAGCGAAACGATTGGAGCCACAACGATCGATTCGCCGGTGTGGATACCCAGTGGGTCGAAGTTTTCCATCGGCACCACGGTGAAGCAGTGGTCGTTGGCATCGCGGATCACTTCAAATTCAATTTCTTTCCATCCTTTGAGCGACTCTTCGATGAGGATCTGCTGCGAATAGCTCAGGGCGCTTTCGCAGTGGCGGGTGAACTCCTCGTCGTTGTTGCAAATGCCCGACCCGAGACCGCCCAGGGCGTAGGCTGAGCGCACCATCACCGGGTAGCCGATACGGTGTGCAACTTCTATGGCATCTTCGAGCGTTTCGACAGCTTGTGACACCGGGGTCTTGGCTTCGATTTCGTTGAGCTTCTTTACAAAAAGATCCCGGTCTTCGGTGATCATGATAGCTTCAACCGATGTTCCGAGAACTTTGACGCCGTAGCGGTCGAGGGTGCCGTTGAGATACAATTCTGTGCCGCAGTTGAGGGCGGTCTGGCCTCCGAAAGCGAGGAGTATGCCGTCGGGTCGCTCCTTTTTGATCACTTCTTCGACGAAGTGGGAAGTGATGGGGAGAAAATAAACCTTGTCGGCCACACCTTCCGAAGTCTGGATAGTTGCGATGTTGGGGTTGATTAACACTGTAGAGATGCCCTCTTCGCGCATTGCTTTGAGAGCCTGGGAACCCGAATAGTCAAACTCACCGGCCTGACCGATTTTCAGAGCTCCGGAGCCAAGCAGCAGAACCTTTTTGATCATTGAAGTATATGTGTTGAGTGGGAATGTCAAGCATATCGATACAAAGGTACTAATAATTATTAGATTATCTTACACTATTTTGAGGGGAATAGTACGGAAGGGTGCAAAAACAAAACGAGGGGTCGTCGTCTCGACGTCTCCTCGCTTAGATAATAAACCAATCATTATCACATTTCTTGCAATGGAAAAAGTAATTTTGCTTTTCTGATAGTGAAACGTGGAGATGGAGTGAAAGGTTCGCGGATGGGTGGGGTTTTAACATTGTTTAACACCGGAGCCAATTAGGAATTAGGTGGGCAGAGATAAATCGGCGTCCTGGGCGGACGCTTGACGGGGAGGCGGGAGAATTTTTTGATTTATAATTCTTGTAAGGACGGATAGAGTGGGCTTAGGTCAACGCGCGTCGGGGAGATGATGCCAATCCAACATGTCGCGGGGAAGATTATGTGTGGTGTATATTATTTTGACGGATGCGTACGGGGCTTTTACTTTCTTTTGGGGTTTGGTTGTGTGGCAGGTTTTATCTTTGAGCACATTTAGTCATTCATTTATAAATACAATCATTATGAGCAAAATTAAAACTATTTTGACTGCGTGCGCCCTTCTGCTTGTTTGCGGTGGAACTGTGTATGCTTTGAACGAAGATCCTCAGGCAGCTACTGAGCAAGTGAAAATTAAACGCAAATGTAACACCTGCAATGGTACCGGCCGTGTGCAACAGAAAACTACACACTATTCATGCGGTGGCGCAGGATGCGCAGCCTGCGACTACAACGGATATGTGATGGAATACGTCACTTGCGGATCCTGCGATGGTGCCGGCTGGATAACGGTAAGATAATAAATAGGATATATACTTTAATAAAAAAATCTCAGGAGCGATCCTGAGATTTTTTTTGTGTGTAGATGTTGTAGGGATTATTTTCTTTCAACAGTGCGGGCGAGCCAGCAGATGTTCATGTAGAGGTGGCCGTTTTCATACCAGTAAGAGTTGTCAGAACGAGTAATGCCGGTGATTTGATCCTTGACGGTGAAGGTGCCATCGGGGTTTTCCTGTATTACCTGCAGGTTGTGTTTGAGGTTGCCGGCGCGGTCATATACGTAAATAGTTTTTCCATCACCGGCGACTGAAGCATAGAGAGTATCGCGGCTGTAGTAGTTTCCGGTCGGAACGGCAAGCATGCTTATGGTGGCTACAAGGCTAAAGAAGATGGCCATTAAACATTTTTTCATAATTGTGGAGTGTTATTTGTTTTAGGTTGTTTTTAATAGTCCTGTTTTCGAAGCTTTTTGATAGATTCTTGATGCGACACTGTCGTAGAACAATTGCAGACGAATGTCGTTGTTGGTGTTGATGTAAAAGAGGCCGGCGCTGTCTAACTTCACGCCGTTGCGAGCTAATTCGCGATATTCAGGATCGACAGAGAGATGTTGCTTGACTGAGGCCTTAGTTAATCCACTGTCGATAACACTTAACGCTTTGTCGTTGATTACTTCGTACATCGAATCCAACGAACGTATTGCAGCACGGCATTGTGCAGCATTCTCTATTTTTCCGTAAGTGTAGAGGTTCTTTGGGGATGCATCATTGCGGCATCCTGTTGCCAAAAGACAAAGGGATGTTATTAGGACAGTGATCGATAGGGTTGGGTGACGATTAAAGAGCATCCATTAACGCACCTATGGTATAACCTGCCCGATGGTAGTCGTCATTTGACATAGATGATGAACTGCCGCATGACGAGATGATTACCATGCCGGTGACTGCAATGAACATGGCTACAGCAAAATTGAATAAAGCTGCGCGGGAAGTGAGAACTGATTTTTTCATTGATGGATTGGTTTATAGTTAATAGTTAATAGTTATTGAACATTACTGACACTTTCTGCCCGTGATGGACGTAACATCAAATGAGTTGTATTGATAGACATTGTTGCCTACCTTTATTTCTGCCGGAACGGCGACGGTGATATCTGAATAGCCGTTGGGGGCGGCAAGTGCGCGTCCGGTGTATGTTCGGTTTTCCTTGAAGTTGTTTCGAAGTTGATATTCCACGTTGACGGAAACTTCGATATTGACAGATTCATTTGAATCGTTGCTTACTTTAACTGTGACTGCTCCGGCTCCATCATATGATGAACTGATATATACGACCGAATTGTCGCCTCCGGCTATGTTGCATATCGGTGCGGAAGCATTGCCGAAAAATGCCAATGAGAGGACGAGAGAAAAGAACAGAATTACTTTTTTCATATTGTGAGATTTTGTTGACTACAAAGGTCGTGAGATCTGTGTGTGGATACGGCAAGTGTAGCGTATGCAAAATCGACCGAAGCGTATAAAATGTTTACGCCCATAAGGTGCTATGTCGTCGGTTTATTCTTTTTCCTCGAGCAATTGTTTGGAATATTCGGAGAAGAAATCGCGATTCAATGCTTTGGATATTTTGTAAAGCATGTCGGTGTTGATCGATGGTTGATTGAAGATATAGTACATATTGGGACGCTGACAAAAGATTTTTTTAGCCAGCCATGCAGGAGTGCGTTCCTGCTTAATGAGTTCCTGGTGAATTAGTTGTCCAATATGTATCATAAACGACGAGACTGGATTGTTGTCACTTACAGCAACTGCGGCACCGCCAAGCGCCCTGATACAGATAAGTACAATCAATCCAGCCCCTGATAGAGCTGAATCTTGATGAACTTATTCACTGTATCACATTGAAATAATTGGCGGTTTTCAGTTGCGATGAATAAGATCTACAAAGATCAAATGTTATGTTTTTTCGTTAGAGTGTTCTTTTTTTGTTCGAATTGTGTTTAATGGGTTGTGGTTTGAACTATTGGCAAAAGTAGTAAATGTGTGTTTTATTTGCAAATGAGGGAAGGGGGGGATTGGAATTAGGAATTAGGTGGTGGGGTAAATCGGCGTCCTGGTCGGACGCTTGTAGGTGGGTCGGGAAGGATTATACGATTTATAAATCGTGTAAGTTGTATATGGTCGTATAAGATGTGTCGGTTGTGTGGGGTGTGGGGACTGCACTCGGGGTGGGACTTGAGAGGGTAGACCAAAAATCGCCTCCCGGGTGGGGAGGCGATTTTTAGGTGTCTTCGGCGCGATGCGTCGGAGTGTAGGGAAATAGTGGGGGATGATGCTGTTTACATCATGCCGCCCAT
>JAMPBJ010000001.1:135003-168102 GCA_023666835.1 Bacteroides sp.
GCGAACGAGGGGTTTGAGCCCAAAATAGCGAAAAAACGACTTATATGATTTACAATATTTGTAAGTCGTATAGGGCGGGGGGGGGTAGATGCGAAGCAGGCTGCACCGTATGGGGTGCGATCCGTTTATTGTAGGGTAGGCACTGTCGTCAGGTGTCGGAGGCGGTAGTTGACTGGCGATGGACGAGGATGAACAGCGAGAGGGCGCCTATGGCTGCGAAGGGGACGCCTAAGAGGGCCGGAGAGGCCAGACTGAAGCCGTGGTACAGCATCATTGCGCCGAGCGATGCCGACACGGCGTTTGACACGTTGAATGCGATCTGGATACCTGCTCCTCCGAGCATTTCGCCACCTTTGGCGTAGCGCACTATCAGATATTGCAGCGGTCCACCGATGCCAAAAAGTCCGGCCGTGGCTGCAAACATCAGAACTACGGAAAGTATTTTAAGCGATGTGGCAAAATAGATGGCCGGCATTATCAGCACGAGCGCCAAGGCTATAAAGCCGCTGACACGCGCTTCGCCAAAGCGAGTGGCGAGTTTGCCCGACAACGCGTTGCCAACAACCATACCGGCACCCGCCACCATCATGATCCAAGTCATGTCGGCCGTAGGGAATCCCACCACTTCGGTCATCAGCGGCTCTACATAGCTGAAATAGCAATAAACGCTTGCCTGACCGAAAAATACACCACCATAAATGAGCCAGGGACCGGGGTTGCGCAAGAAGGCAAACTGCCCCTTAAGGCTACTTTCAGGCAATGGTTTCATCACCGGTACCCAACAGCGGATGGCCACGAAACCGGCTACGCCACACAAAGCAACGATGGCAAACGACAATCGCCACACCAACAGATTGCTGATAAACGTTGACAACGGCACGCCAAACACATTTGCGATAGTCATTCCTCCAACCATAACCGCCACTGCCACAGCGCCCTTGCCGGGGTCGGCCAGTCGGGAACAAACAATGGCACCGGCACCGAAGAATGCACCGTGAGGCAGGCCGGAAATAAATCTGGCGATCAACAGCGTATTGAAACCCAACGACAAAGCTGCAGCAGCATTGCCCACAACTATGATGGCACACAGCAAAAGCAGCAGCCTACGCAATGGTAGATTGCGAAACAGCAGCAGCAAAGGAGCGCCGATGGCAACACCGAGAGAGTAGGCCGAGATGAAATGACCGGCTTCAGCGATGCTGATACCAGTGCCCTTGGCCACATCGGTCAGAATTCCCATCATGCCAAACTCCGCTACACCGAGTGCAAAGGTGACGATAGCAAGTGCTACGAAACTTTTCTTCATGATTCGGCAGGTTCGTCGGGTGAAGGATGAAGAGCCTGATAAATGATAGAAGCCTTCGACGGACCAATGACTCCCGCAATCTGATCGAGATCAGCCTCTTTGACGCGCTTCAGTGACCGAAAATGCGTCAGCAACATATCGCGTGTTTTAGGACCGATGCCCTGCACAGAATCAAGCATCGAAACGGTCTGCGATTTGGATCGACGATTGCGGTGGTGAGTGATGCCAAAGCGGTGGGCCTCGTCGCGCATATGTTGCACAACGCGCAGAGTCTCACTATTCTTGTCGATGTAAAGCGGAATGCTGTCGCCCGGAAAATAAATCTCCTCCAAGCGTTTGGCAATACCGGCCACAGCAATGACGCCTCGCAAACCCATTGCGTCGAGCGCCTCCACGGCCGCACTCAGCTGACCCTTACCGCCGTCGACCACAATCAGTTGCGGCAATTCCTCTCCCTCGTTCATCAACCGAGTGTAGCGACGCGTCAACACCTCTTTCATTGATGCAAAATCGTCGGGACCTACTACGGTTTTGATATTGAAATGACGATAGTCTTTTTTTGACGGCTTACCGTCGCGGAACACCACGCACGAAGCTACGGGGTTGGTTCCCTGAATGTTGGAGTTGTCGAAACACTCTATATGGCGGGGGAGCACCTTCAGGCGGAAATCGGCCTGCATGCGTTCGAGAAGTTTCTGAGTGCGTTGTTCAGGGTTGTGACGCTCCATATGTTTCAGCACATCAATCTTGTACTGGCGGGCATTTCGTTGCGAAACCTCCAGCAATTTGGCTTTGTCGCCACGCTGAGGCACCGTGAATTCCACGCCCTCCATCTCCACGTCGGGTTTCTCCTGCACCACGACTTCCTCATACTCAACACCCAGGCTCTTCGAGATCTCGCTCATGGCATAACCAACTATTTGAGCCACAGACTCTTCCATGCGTCGCTTGTATTCCAGAGTGACACTACGAACCACAGCACCCCGACGCACATGCATGTAGTTGACATACACATCGTTGCCGCCATCATCGTCGACTCCGAACACATCAACCTGATCGATGGTCTGGCTGACAATGACGCTCTTGGCCGTGTAGCGGAGCACCTTGTCGTAGATCAGCTTCAGCTGCTGTGCTTCCTCAAAACGTAGCTGCTCGGAGAGCTCCTCCATGTCGGCCCGGAGCTTGGCAAGCAGTTCCGAAAGATCGCCGCGCAGTATTTGCTTGATGCGGTCGATATATTTGCCATACTCCTCCTCGCTGATCTTGCCCACACACGGCCCGGGGCATCGCTTCAGATGATAGTCGAGACACAATCGGCCCTTTCCTTTTTGGATATAGTCGGGCGTGATGGCAAAGCGGCACGACCGCACCGGATAGATATCCTTGATCAGATCGAGCACAGCGCGGGCCGACGACGTGTCGGTGTATGGTCCGAAATACTTTGAACCGTCCTTGATGCGTTGACGCGTCATGAACACCCGGGGAAAATGCTCCTTTGTCACCACTATCCACGGATATGACTTATCGTCCTTGAGCAAGACATTGTAGCGCGGCTGATACTCCTTGATCATCGAATTTTCGAGATTGAGAGCATCCTGTTCGGTCGGCACGACAATATATTTCATGTCGACGATGGCACGTACCAGGAGATTGGTACGTACACTGTCGTGAGTTCGGTTGAAATATGACGACACACGCCGCTTAAGGTTTTTGGCCTTGCCGACGTAGATGACCGTACCCTCCGAGTCGAAATACATATAGACTCCGGGGGTGGTGGGCAACATCCTGATTTTTTCTTCCAGTTCGGGCGATTTGCGATGCAGAGCCATAAAAGCGGGTTGATTGTGAAAACATAGCGGAACAAGGCAATCCTTGCTCCGCTGTTAAAACACCAAAAGAGGTGAATTTGTTATGGCGGATCAATATATGATCAGCGAGCTGACCTCAGCATCGTCGGCAAACTTCGAGCGACCGTTGAGAGCGCTGAGCTCGATGATGAAGTTGACATATATCTTTTTGGGGTTCATGCTCTTCACCAGCTCGTAGACAGCGGCCATTGTTCCGCCGGTAGCGAGCACATCGTCGTGGATCACCACGATATCGTCTTCAGTGATGGCATCGCGATGGATCTCGATGGTGTCCTTGCCATACTCCTTATCGTAGGAGCAGCTGACGGTGTCGGCAGGAAGTTTGCCGGGCTTGCGGGCAGGCACGAAACCGGCGCCAAGCTCAAACGCCAGGATAGAACCTCCGATAAAACCACGCGATTCAACGCCCACCACCTTCGTCACGCCTTTATCGCGATAAAGCTGCGAAAGATCCCAGCCGATGATGTGGAGAGCACGCGGATCTTTGAATACCGTGGTGAGATCTTTAAACACAATTCCCTTCTGGGGAAAATCCATCACATCACGAACTTTAGATTTTACGTATTCCATATTCATTACGATTATATATTATTGATTTCGTTTCTTTTGACAATGTTCCACGTGGAACAATCATCCGTTATCTACCCATAAGCAAAAGCAATATGTTGATGTCACTGGGCGAGATGCCGGGGATTCGTGAAGCCTGGGCGATGGTCTCGGGCTGTATTTTTTTTAACTTATGTCGGGCTTCGGTGGAAATAGATTTTACAGTGTCATAGTCGATCTTCCCGCCGATTTTCACATCTTCAAGACGTGCGATCTTTGAAGCGATCATGCGTTCACGCTCTATATATCCATTATATTTTATCAAGATCTCTGCAGCCTCGATAATCTCTGCGCGGCGATTCTCTTCTATATTTTCATAGATAAATCTACACAGCGGTTCGATGTGCTCAGCCAACATTTCAATATTGAGCTGGGGTCGCAAAATAAGATCGTAGAGCTTCACAGACTGACGAAGTGGGGCAACACCGATCGACTCAAACCACTCGTTGACCACTTCGGCCCTGACAGAATGATTCTGAGCAAAGGCAATCAGTGCATCGCGCTGAGCAATCTTCGACTCAAATAAACGGTAGCGTTCGTCGGAAGCCAATCCGATCGAATGGCCAAGCGGTGTGAGGCGCACATCGGCATCATCCTGACGGAGCAAGATGCGATATTCGGCACGCGAAGTGAACATGCGGTATGGTTCGTCGACACCCTTAGTCACAAGGTCGTCGATCAACACTCCAATGTAAGCCTGATCACGGCCGAGTTCCACAGCCGGTTCGCCGGCACAGTATCTGGCAGCATTAATTCCGGCAATCAAACCCTGGCCTGCCGCTTCCTCATAGCCGGTGGTGCCATTTACTTGCCCGGCGAAGAACAGCCCGTCGATGAGTTTGGTCTCGAGCGAATGTTTCAGCTGGGTGGGGTCAAAGAAATCGTATTCTATTGCATAGCCGGGGCGGTAAATGGCCACGTCGCGCAGAGCGGGGATGCTCTCAAGCGCTGCGATCTGCACGTCGAAAGGCAGCGACGATGAGAAACCGTTGAGATAATATTCCTGCGTGGTCTCGCCCTCCGGTTCCAGGAAGAGCTGATGCTCGGTCTTGTCAGCGAACGTGACGATTTTGGTCTCGATGCTCGGGCAATAACGCGGACCGATGCTCTGGATCTGTCCATTGTAGAGCGGCGACCGGGGCAATCCCTCGCGGAGTATATCGTGGGTTGTCGAATTGGTATAGAGGATATGACACTCGCGCTGCCTGAGTTCGCGGTGCACGTCGGGCAGGAACGAGAATTTATGGAAATCGTTGTCGCCCTGTTGCGGAGTGGTCAATGACCAGTCTACCGTGCGACCGTCGATGCGCACCGGAGTGCCCGTTTTCATGCGGTCGGCAACAAAACCAAGTTCTTTGAGTTGTTCTGTCAGGCCATAGGAGGCCGGTTCGGAAACGCGACCGCCCGGGGTCTGCACTTCGCCAACATGCATCAGTCCGTTAAGGAAGGTGCCAGCGGTCAGCACAACTGCCTTGGCATGGAATTCTACGCCCTGCGCCGTTGCGACACCGCTCAGTCGGCCGTCGGTAAACAGCAGACGGTTGACCGAGTCCTGCCACATTCGCAAGTTAGGGGTATTTTCAAGAGTTTCGCGCCAGATGGCTGAGAATTTCATGCGGTCGCTTTGGGCACGCGGACTCCACATGGCAGGACCCTTCGAGCGGTTAAGCATGCGGAACTGAATGGCCGAGCGGTCGGTGACGATGCCCATTTGACCGCCAAGAGCATCTATCTCTCTGACGATCTGGCCCTTTGCAATGCCGCCTACAGCCGGATTGCAACTCATCTGCGCAATCTTGTTCATATCAATGGTGATCAGAAGTGTCGATGCACCAAGACGAGCCGACGCAGAAGCGGCTTCACATCCGGCATGTCCGGCTCCAATCACTATCACATCATAGTCGAATCGCATGACAGATTATATTTCTTTTAACAATGCAAGCGCCTCATCCTCATTGCGTTGCATGATTTCTCGTTCACCGGGACCCTTGTCGTTGATCCCGCACAAATGCAGCACACCGTGGATGATGACACGATGAAGTTCGACATCATACGTAGCGCCAACCACCTGAGCATTAGAGGCCACAGTGTCGAGGGAGATGAAAATATCACCGCTTATACGGCGTCCGTGAGTGTTGTCGAAGGTGATAATATCGGTATAATAGTCGTGATTTAAAAATTGACGGTTGACCTCGAGGATTTTGTCATCATTACAAAATATATAGTTCAACGGGCCGACAATTCGGTTGTGGGTGTCGGCAACGCATCGTATCCACTTGCCGACACGTTCAAAGTCGACAGCGGGCAGATCCACACCGTCGGCCATCCATTGAATCAGGTTATCCATCCTTATTAAATTACTCACAAAAGTAATAAAATATTTGAAAATATAGCCAAACAATTTTTCTGAGCATTTTGCAAAACACGCCAAATACGGTCTTAATGCCTGGATTGATGCAATTTATGCAAAAATTAAGGCCACGAGAATCGAATATTTTCTTCACTACCGATAATCCATACGAAATTTTCACTACATTTGTCCGTCATTCAGTCACACAATAATTCCTTTGAATATAAAAAACCATCTCAATCGATTTGCGACATTTATTGCAACGGCAGTAATTATGATTTTAGGGGTCGGGCTCACACAGGCAAGACAACTCTCACCCGAGGAAGCATTCGCCGCCGTAACCACGGCCGACCGAAAACTGATGAATCCAAACGGTTCGAACACGACTACGAGGTTCTCCCTGCTCCATACCGAAAAGAGTGCCGATCTCTCAGCCGTGTATGTGATGCAGTCGGGTAGCGAGATTCTGTTTGTCGCTGCCGACGACGTGGCCTCTCCCCTCTTGGGATGGTGCGACGCCGACGCCGGATTCGACGCCGAGTCAATGCCCGAATCAATGAAATGGCTTCTTGCAACCTACGCTGAAGAGATAGCATATGCGGTGGAGCATAACCTCCCCGCCTATCAGAGCGACATGCTCTCCACCCGCCCGGCCGACACATATGCCGTCAGCGGACTGAGCGACATCGCTCCTCTGCTATCCACCCGCTGGAACCAAAGCTCGCCATACAACGACAAATGCCCCGTGCTCAACGGCACACGTTGCCCGACCGGCTGCGTGGCCACTGCTATGGCTCAGATCATCAACCACCACAAAAGCCCCGAGCGCGGCATCGGCCAGGTGCAATACACATGGAAACAAAACTCCAACCAGACCCTGAGCCTCGACCTTTCGACACTCACATTCGACTGGGACAACATGTCCGACACTTACAGCTCGTCGAGCACCCAGGCTGAGAAAGATGCCGTGGCAACGCTGATGATGGCATGCGGCTACACCGTCAGCATGGCTTATACGGCCACCGAAAGCGGTGCACAGTCCAACGCCGTGCCTACGGCGCTCATCAACAACTTCGGATTTGCCAAAACAGCCACATATCTCTCGCGCGAGGTCTATCCGCTGAACGAATGGATCGCACTGCTCCACAACGAGCTGGCCAACAATCGTCCCGTCTACTACTCAGGCCGCGACACCGGCGGCCATGCATTTGTGGTCGACGGCTACCGCAGTGGCAACTATTTCCACATCAACTGGGGCTGGGGCGGCACAAGCGACGGCTATTTCCTCATCACTGCCCTCGACCCGTCGCAGCAGGGAATCGGTGGCAGCTCGTCGGGCTACAACTACGACCAGGCCGCCGTCGTCGGTATCCAAAAAGACTTTGATGGAGCAGACTACGTGGTTCGCCTCGAAGCCACCGATGACTTTTCGACATCGGCCAGCGAATACACCCGCTCTGACCTGGTGATATTCGGCGACACCCCCGACTATTTCATCGGCAACCAGACGGCCACCACACTCGAGCCTATATATTTCGGAGTGCGTCTGACCGACGTTTCCAACGGACAGACGTCCATGGTGCTGATGGACTCCGACTACTCGCTGCCCCAGGGCTACGGCATACCCAACTTCTTCCTCTACGCCAGCCAATTCCCTACTTCGGGCGAATACATCGTCGAGGCGGCTGCCCGTGTGGCCGGCAAAGACTACCTCATTTATCCACCAATCAGATGCATACGCCAACTTCGGCTGACCGCCACGGCCGACCGACTGGTTTTCACTCAGATAAAGGATGAGCCGGTCGTAGCAGTCGACGGCCTCACGCAGACATCGCGGTCATATTCGGGCACGTCGGTGACCATCGATGCCACAGCACGCTGCACATCAGGCGAATTCTACGGCAAACTGACACCGAAACTCGGTATAATGCTGGGGTCGCGGCTCACCACCTTTGCCACCGGCAATGCCATACTTGTCGACCTACCGGAGGGCGACTCCCTGCCGCTGTCGTTCGAAATACCGCTGTCGGGAGTCGTGGCCGGAAAGTACTATGTCGTGATCTGCAATCCGGCCGGCGATATCGTCAGCACCACTCCCCTGGAGGTCGAAGTGCTCGCTATGCCCGAAGGCACTCCGTCGCTGACCCTCACCGGCCTGAGCTGCAACGCCGACGAAGGGGAGGGCACATACCGGTCACCCTGGACCATCCCAACCAACCGCATCGAACTGCTGGCCACCGTTCACAACGAATCGGGACTATACAACGGTCGCATACGCGGCTTCATCTTCCCCCCGGCCGGAGGCACCAGCCTCGACTATCTGGGCGACCACAGTTTCATGGCCGGACCCGGCGAATCGGTCGAAGTAGCCATTAAGAGCGATCTCTACAGCCTTGCCGACGAGGAGACATATTTCTTCTGCCTCTACTACATCGACAACTTCACCACCTCAGGCACCGAGACTGCCGTGCGCTTTCCCGAATACTACTATATCACCACCTCCGGACGCCTGGCCGCCATCGAGGAGATAGCTGTCGATGGCGATGACATCGCTGCACGCTTCGAAGCAGGGCGATTACTGGTGGAATCAGCCACCGGAATCAGCCGCATCGACGTCTATTCGCTCACAGGCCAATTGCTCGCCGGTGCCTGCTTCGACACCGCTGTTGACCGCGCTACTCTCGATGTGGCAGCCGGCCCGGTGATAGTGCTCGCAGTAGATGCTCAGGGACGCCGCCATGCATTCAAAGTGAAATAATTTGTGCAATGTCGACAAAGTGATTAACTTTGCCTGCTGACAACCTCTAACCACCATGATAAAGATCTCGGCAACCATATTGACCTTCAACGAGGAGCGCCGCATTGGCGAGTGCCTCGAATCGTTGCGCGACATTGCCGACGAGATCATCGTGGTCGACTCATTTTCCACCGACTCCACCCTCGACATCTGTCGCGCACATGGCTGCCGCATCAGCCAGCGACGGATGGCCGGATTCGGAGCACAGCGTCAGTATGCCACATCACTGGCCTCGCACACCTACGTGCTTTCGATCGATGCCGACGAGGTGCTCTCCCCCACCCTTCGCCAGAGTCTGATGCAGTTGAAAGCCTCGACGCCGTCCCACCGCGTCTATGCCTTTTCGCGCCTGAATTTCTATTGCGGTTTTGCCGTGCGCCACTGCGGATGGTACCCCGACGTGCAAGTGCGCCTCTTCGACAAGCGTTTTGCCAACTGGGATCTCAGTGACATTTGTGAGCGCGTGATCTTCCGCGACAGCGTGACGCCCGAGCTACTTGAAGGCGACCTGATCCACAACCGCTGCGACACGCCTCGCGAATACAGCGACAAGCTCCACTCCATAGCCCGCATAGCAGGCCGTCGGCTTGCCGGCGACAACCGAAGCACCGGGGCGCTGACAGCCACCCTCCATGCCGTCACAGCATTTTTGGACACCTACGTTGCCAAGCGCGGCTTCCTCGACGGGTCGGTCGGTCTGGCCCTTGCGCGCCACAACTTCACCGCCACCCGACAGGCCTATGCCGAATCGCGACACTTATAAGTACACAACAAACAAATGAACAGCAGCATACCCGTTTTTATCCAGAACCTCCAGACCTACATCGACATCGATGGCGGCGATTCACTCCTCGAACTCGGTGGCCGGTTAGCACCACAGCTCGGTTTCGAACCCATCAACGCCCGGGTCAACAATAAGGCCGAAAACCTCAACTACCGGGTATTCTCGCCCAAAACGGTCGAATTCATGCCCTCGACATCGGAGACGGGCCGCCGCACCTACATCCGCTCGCTATGCATGCTGCTCTACTATGCTGTCAATGAAGTGGTGCCCGACGCCACTCTCCACATAGCCCACTCGCTGTCGCGTGGCCTCTTCTGCCGCCTGACCGACACCGACACTCCCCTCACCCCCGAAGTCGTCGGCCGCCTCAAGGCCGTCATGCAACGGCTCGTCGACCTCGACCTGCCGCTTGAACGACACGAAAAGCGCACCCAGGACGTGGTCGCAATATTCCGCGAGCAGCATCTATTCGACAAAGTGCGACTGCTCGAAGGACTGCACGAGCTCTACACCACCTACTACAGCCTCGACGGCCTCTGCGACAACTTCTATGGCGCCCTGGCTCCGCGCACCGGCATGCTCCGCGTATTCGATCTTATTCCCTACCACGAAGGCATGCTGCTGCTCGGTCCGGCCGACGAGGACCCCTCGATGGCCGCCACGCCGATCGAACAAAACAAGATGTATTGCGCATTTGCCGACTATCGCCGCTTCAACCACATAGTCGGCGTCAGCAATGTCGGGCAGCTCAACGATGCCGTTGAAGCCGGCGACACGCCGATGCTCATCAATGTGGCCGAAGCGCTCCACAACAACCGCATAGCCACCATAGCCGACGAGATCACCGAGCGATTCCACAGCGGTTGCTGTCGCATAGTCATGATTGCCGGCCCGTCGTCGTCGGGCAAGACCACCTTCACCAAGCGACTGGCCATCCAGCTCACCACCAATCTGCTCGAGCCGCGCATGATCTCGCTCGACGATTACTTCGTCGACCGCCACCACACACCGCGCGATGCCAACGGCGACTTCGACTACGAGTCGCTCTACGCCCTCGACCTCAAGGCCTTTAACCGCGACCTCAACCAGCTCATCGAGGGTAGGGAAGTGGAGCTACCCTACTACAACTTCACCACCGGCAACCGCGAATACCGAGGCAACCGCATCCAGCTCAACGACAATTCCATACTGCTAATCGAAGGAATCCACGGCCTCAACCCCGAACTGACAGCCGACGTCGATGAACGCCTCAAATACCGCGTCTACGTCTCTGCCCTGACGGCCATATCCATCGACGACCACAACTGGATACCCACCACCGACAACCGCCTGCTGCGCCGCATCATCCGTGATGCCCGTTACCGCGGGGTCGACCCAACCGAAACCATACGCCGCTGGCCCAGCGTGCGCCGTGGCGAAGAGCGATGGATATTCCCTTATCAGGAAAATGCCGACGCCATGTTCAACTCCTCGCTACTGTTTGAACTCGGTGTGATGAAGCACCGCGGCGAGCAACTGCTGGCGCGTGTGCCCCACGACGTGGTCGAATATGCCGAAGCCGCGCGACTTTACCGCTTCCTGCAATGCTTCAAGCCCATATCCGAAGAGTTCGTGCCCTCCACATCGTTGCTGCGCGAATTTCTCGGTGGCAGCAGCTTCAAGTATTGATCTTATACGACCTATAAATCATATAGATCGTATAATCGCGAACTTGGTGTTTTTGAAGGATTTTATTAACTTTGTAGTGGCGGGAGCGGTTTGCTTGGGCCAACGCTCAATATACGTTTCGAGTATTTCATGATTTTTTGCAAAAAATCGTACAACATTCCCCAATTAACTCGAAAAGCGAAAAATCTTAACGTTCTTTAACATCAAAATGACACCTTTATCAACTCCTTTTATCTAATTTTGTAGTAGAGAAAACAACCCTAATACCCGAAAAAACTGAAATCATAAGAAAATAACACAGCAATCAGAGCCCTGACAAGCCTGCCAGAGTTCTAATTTTTGCGCTTGATACATAAACATCAAACCAATCAATACAACATCAAACCAACCAAAATCAAACGAAACCTAAACTGAATCTCCCCACTTAAAGAAAACAACACAACCCAACTTCAACAATCTCCTCAACCAACCACGAGAAACAATCCAAAACAAACAATAACCAATTAATTATTAACCAACCAACAAAAGATTATGAAGTCAAAGGTAACAAGCTTGTTATTGATGCTTTTACTCTTCCCTGTGATCAGTGTGATGGCACAGACATCACAAGTCAAGGGTATTGTAACTGACACAAGTGGCGATCCACTCGTTGGTGTTTCTGTAATTGTGAAAGGTACTTCTTTCGGAACTCAGACCAACATCGACGGCGAATTCAGTCTCAACGCAAAACAAGGCGATGTGCTGAAATTTACTTACATCGGTTTCCGTCAGGTGGAACTCGCAGTCCCCGCCGACGGTAAGATCAATCTCGTAATGGAAGAGGAAGCCACCGCTCTCGACGAAGTTGTGGTGACCGCACTCGGTATCAAGCGCGAACAGAAGGCTCTGTCGTACAACGTGCAGACCATCAAAGGCGACGCTCTCACCTCCAACAAAGACGCCAACTTCATGAACTCACTCGCCGGCAAGGTGGCAGGTGTCAACATCAGCTCCAGCTCTGCAGGTTCGGGTTCGGCTGCCCGTGTGATCATGCGCGGTATGAAATCGCTCTCGGGCAACGACAACGCCCTCTACGTGATCGACGGTATCCCCATGTTTGACGTCAACACCGGTTCTGAAAGCGGCGGTACGATGGGTCACCAGCCCGGTTCAAGCTCCGTTGCCGACATCAACCCCGACGATATCGAATCAATGTCAGTGCTCTCAGGCCCCTCTGCAGCCGCACTCTACGGCTCTGCAGCCGCCAGCGGTGTTGTGCTCATCACCACCAAGAAAGGTACTGAAGGCCGTGCACGCCTGACCTACTCCAACACCACTCAGTTCCATCGCGCATGGATGACCCCGAAATTCCAGAACACCTACGGCAACGTGCCCGGTGAATTCACCTCTTGGGGCAACAAGCTCGAAACTCCCTCCAGCTACGATCCGATGGACTTCTTCCAGACCGGCGTAACTGAAATCAACGCCCTCACCCTCACCGTGGGCAACGCCAAGAACCAGACATTTGCATCGGCTGCAGCCACCAACGCTCCCGGCATCATGCCCGAAGCCGACTACAACCGCTACAACTTCTCTATCCGCAACACCACCAACTTCTTCAACGACAAGTTGACCCTCGACCTTGGTGCAAGCTACATCATCCAGAACAACAAGAACTTCGTAGGATCAGGCCACTACTTCTCGCCGATCCCCGCTCTCTGGTTGTTCCCCCGCGGCGAAGACTTCAACGAAGTGCGCATGTTTGAACGCTTCGATCCCTCACGCAATATCATGACCCAGTACTGGGAGCCCAAATACGGCCAGGAAAACCTTGCCCTCCAAAACCCTTACTGGACTCAGAAACGCATGGACCGCACTGCCCGCAAACAGCGCTACATGTTCAACGCATCTTTGAAATATGACATCCTCCCCTGGTTGTATGTGATCGGTCGTGTACGCGTCGACAACCAGAACATCGTGTCGGAGCAGAAATACTATGCATCGACAGTGACCACCCTCGCAGGTTCACTCATGGGTATGTATGGCAAGACCCGCACAATGGACCGCACCACTTACGCCGACATCATGGCATCGATGAACAAAAACTTCATCAACAACCGCCTAAACGTCAACATCCAGGCAGGTGCCTCTATCAACGATATGCTTGAAGAAAGCGACGCAGTCAGCGGCGGCCTCAACAAGGTGCCCAACGTGTTCACGGTAGGCAACATCGACAAAGCCAACTTCAAACACAGCGACGCCGAATGGCACGATCAGATTCAGTCAGTATTCGGATCAGTCGAACTCGGCTGGGACAGCCAGTACTACTTGACCGTAACCGGTCGTAACGACTGGGCTTCAATGCTCGCATTCACCGACAAACTCAGCTACTTCTATCCTTCGGTAGGTGCCAGCTGGTTGATCAGCGAAACTCTTCGCGACTATCTCCCCCAGGCCATCTCGTTCTTGAAAGTTCGCGGATCGTGGGCAGAAGTTGCAAAAGCTCCGGACCGCTATCTGACTCGTCCGCAGTTTGAATACTTCGATCAGACCGACCAATTCAAATGGCCGTCGATCCACTACAACCCCAACCTCAAACCCGAGAACACCAAATCATGGGAAATCGGTTTGAGCGCCAAGTTCCTCAACAACACCATCGGTCTTGAACTCACCTACTACAAGGCCAACACCTACAACCAGACCTTCCAGGTCGACGCATCTGCATCGTCGGGCTACGAAAAGAACCTCGTCCAGACCGGTAACATCGAAAACCGCGGTGTGGAAGCAGCTCTTACCTATCAGAACCAGTGGGGCGACTGGCGTTTCAACACCGGTATTACCTACTCTCTGAACCGCAACAAAGTGATCCAGCTCGCCAACGGCGCACTCGATCCCGAAACCGGCCTCCCCATCGAGATGGAATACTACGCAGCCACCAGCTGCCTCGGTATGAGCGGCGGTCCTGCAATCCGTCTGTATGAAGGCGGCTCAATGGGCGACCTCTACAGCAACCTCCGTCTCCGCGAATCAGGCAACGGCTATGTATGGAAAGATCCCGCAACCGGCAAAGTACAGCTCGAACAGGTTGACTACTTCAAGGTTGGTTCACTTCTGCCCAACTTCAACATGGGTTGGACCGGTACTCTCGGTTGGAAAGACCTCAGCGTATCATGGGCTGTTACAGGTCGCTTCGGTGGCCGCGTCATCAGCGACACTCAGGCCTACCTCGACCGCTACGGCGTGTCGGAAGTATCCGCAGCTGCCCGCGACAACGGTGGTGTACCCATCCCCGGCAACGGCGTTGCTGATCCTCAGAACTACTACGAAACCATCTCCGGTGCTGCCGGCACATATTATGTATATGATGCAACCAACGTGCGCCTCGCTGACCTCACCATCAGCTACACTCTTCCCCGCACATTGCTCAAAAACATCGCCGACGTTACCCTCTCGCTCACCGGCAAGAACCTTTGGATGATCTATTGCAAAGCTCCGTTCGACCCCGAATCGACTTCAGCAACAACCAACAACTTCTATCAGGGTATCGACTACTTCCAGTCGCCGAGCCTCCGCACTTATGGTTTCAATGTTAAATTCACATTCTGATCCACAACTCGACTATTATGAACACTAAAATGTATAAAAATATAGCATCCTTGATGCTTGGTGGTGCACTCGTTTTCGGCACAGCAAGCTGTACCGACAAGTTCGAGGACTTCAACACCGACCCCAAGAATCCCACAGTGGAACAGATGGAAGGTGACTTCGCCTACACCGCCACACTCATCGGCAACATGGTTCCCATCGTGGCTCTTGGTCAGGAAAACGACTTCCAGATGATCGATCAGATGATCGGTTGCGAATACGGCCACATGATGGCAGCCTCCAACAACTGGGGTACCGACGGTATGTTCGGCAACTACAATCCCCGCATCGGCTGGCAGGGTATCCCCTTCACCACTCTGATGCCTAAGTATATGTACACTCCCTTCTTCCAGATCCGCGACGTGTCGTCCGGCGAAGGTCTCGTGTACCACTGGGCCAACATTCTCCGCATCTACGGCACTCAGCGTGTCAGCGACTGCTACGGTCCCACTCCGTTCTCTATGATCGGTGGCGGCGACAGCTTCCAGGTTGAATATGACGACACCCCCGACTTGTACAACTACATGTTTGAGGAACTCGACAAATCGATCGCAGTGCTCAAAACTGCCG
This sequence comes from Bacteroides sp., assembly GCA_023666835.1. Classification (GTDB taxonomy): domain Bacteria; phylum Bacteroidota; class Bacteroidia; order Bacteroidales; family Muribaculaceae; genus Paramuribaculum. The sequence continues at coordinate 150,577 of JAMPBJ010000001.1, forward strand.
TTGGCGGTACAGTATCGTCCACTCTCCAGCAGGCCGACGTGGTCTATGGTGGCGACATCGCCAAATGGGTGAAATTTGCCAACACACTCAAGCTCCGTATGGCAATGCGTATTGTCAATGCCAACCCGAACCTCGCCAAGCAGAAAGCAGAAGAGGCAGCCAACGATCCCGGCGGTCTCGTAGCCGATGCTACCGACGCAGCATGGTCAAGCTATATCCCCGGCGGCAACGCCCTCCAGAAGACTTCCGAACTCTGGGGTGAAGGTCGCGTCAGCGCCGACATCACCGCCTACATGAACGGCTATAACGACCCCCGTCTGCCGATCCTCGTGGCTCCCGCAGCCGATGGCTCATTCAACGGCGCACGTCAGGGTGTATATCGTTACCAAACCGGTTTCTCGACCTACTCACTGTCGACCACCAAATCCGACTCCAAACTGCTCTCCATGGCTGCTTGCGAATCGTGGTTCCTTCGTGCTGAAGGCGCTCTCCGCGGCTGGAACATGGGCGGTCAGTCGGCCAAAGAATACTACGAAACAGGCGTACAAGTCTCTATGAACGAGCGCGGCGCTTCAATCGGCAACTACCTCGAAGGCACCGACGGTCCGGCCAACTACACTGCAACCGACAACACGGCCTACAGCGTGAACGCCCAGACCACCATCTGCCCGAAATATGACGAATCCGCTTCATTTGAAACCAACCTCGAACGCATCATCGTTCAGAAATGGCTTGGCAACTTCCCCAACGGTTGGGAATCATGGGCCGACTTCCGTCGCACAGGCTATCCCAAATGGTTCCCCATCTACGAGAACCGCTCGACCGATGGTGTGACCACTTCACGCGGCATGCGTCGCATTCCGTTCCCTCAGTCGGAATTCAACACCAACGAAGCAAACGTGAAAAAAGCGATCCAGATGCTTGGCGGCCCCGACACCGGCGCAACCGACCTCTGGTGGTGTAAAAAGAACTAATCAAACCATATCTTAATCAATCTTTAACCAATTATTCTAAAATGAAAGGACTTAAAGCAATAATTTTTGCCGCAGCAGCTCTGATCACCGTACCCGCGGTGATCACCTCCTGCGACGATTGGACCGAGCCCAAGGCTGAAGATTTCTATCAGCCGCAGACGCCCGGCTATAAGAACAATCTCAAGGACTACTTCGCATCGCCCCACAAAGTGATGTTCGGTTGGTTCGGTTCGTGGACCGGCACTGCAAAAGCCAACTCTCTGGTTGGTCTGCCCGACTCCACCGACTTCGTCAGCCTCTGGCTCCAGTGGGGTCCGCTGACCGACGCTCAGCAGCAAGACCTCAAGGCATTCCAGGATCGCGGCTCACGCGCAGTGCTCTGCTGGCTTGCAACCAACATCGGTGAAAATATCACTCCGGGCTACAGCGGCGTTCCTCCCATCGAAGCTGCTCAGGAATATTGGGGATTCACCAACGGCGATGTTCCCTCTATGATCGAAGCAGCCAAGAAGTATGCCGACGCTATCGCCGACACTTGCGACAAATACAACATCGACGGTTTCGACATGGACATCGAGGCTACCGGTACGCTAATCTATGCTTCCGACAACTCTGTCATGAACGAATTCCTCCGTCAGCTGCGCAAACGCTTCGACGAAAAAGGCCGAATGCTCGTGCTTGACATCCCCGGCGGTACAGGCTGGCTCGGCTACTACGACCGCCTGGACAACGACGTGCTCGAATCGGTTGACTACATCTGCTGGCAGACCTACGAACTCGGTCACAGCGGTCTCGACAACTTCTTCAATGCCGTTAAGAACCGCGCAGGTAAAGGCGAAATCTTTGAGAACGTGATGAAAAAATCGATCGTGACAGCCACCTTCGAACGTGCATCTGACAAGGACCTCTTCCCCGTTCAGTCGACCTGGAAATACAGCGGCGGCATCGAACACGCCGGACAGGGCGCATATCACATCGAATATGACTACCCGGGAAATCCTGACTATCCCTATGTTCGCAAAGGTATAACCACTCAGAACCCGCCGATCAATAACTAACCCCAAAAATAGGAATATAATACATGAAAAAGATAGCAAGAAACCTGTTCGCTCTTGGACTCATCGCAACCGCATTCACTGCTTGCGATGATGCCAAAAACGATGTCATCGACAACATGGTCTACATCTCTGAGGCAGCCACTGAGCCCTCAACTGAGATCATCCTCGGCCAGGCCGGTGAAAAGACCACTACCAAAGTCAATGTGCGCATGGCTCAGAAAGCAGCCGTCGACACCAAAGTGACTCTCGCTCTTGACGAATCGGTGCTCACCGACTACAACAAGCGCAACGAGACTGAATTCCAGCCCATGCCCGCACAGTATGTTGAATTCCCCACTGAAGTCGTGATCCCCGCCGGATCCACTCAGGCTGAAGTTGAAGTGACCATCACTTCGTTTGAAGGTGAAGCCGGTGTTGACTACGCAACTCCGATGCGAGTGACCTCTGCTTCGGGCGTTGAAGTTGCTCCCACTTCGAGCAAATTCATCATCCTTTTCGGTAAGATCCTCGTGCAGAAATGCCCGAAATTCTTCTACGACAGCAAGTTCCAGATCCCGTTTGCTGCTACTGAAACTCTCGACAGCTACACACTCGAATGGTGGGTACGCGTTGTGAACCGTCAGGGCAACGGTGGTTTCTCGACCAACAACCAGGCCATCTTCAACTTCCAGGCCAACTACGAACTCTACATCCGCTTTGGTGACCTTACTTATGGTGGTAGCGACGGCCGCGCCGGAAAGCACGAATTCCTCCAGATCAAGACTATGGGTATCGACGCCAACTACGACTCGGGCGACCCCAAAGACGAATCCAAGAAACTCCCCTGGGGTGAATGGATCCACTTCGCTCACAGCTACGACAACGCTACCGGCGACGTGATTCTCTACAAGAACGGTATCGAAGTCAACCGTGCAAACGGTGGAGCTGGCAAGCCCCTCGAACTGACAGGCGTTCAGATGTGCTCCAGCGGTTCTAACTACTTCAGAGACTACATGGAATTTGCCCAGGTACGTCTGTGGAAGACCTGCCGCACTGCTGCCCAGATCCAGAAGTATATGAAGAAAGAGGTTAAATACACCGATCCTAACCTCGTGTTCTATCTCCCGATGAACGAAGGCTCGGGCTCGACACTCCACGACGTTACCGGCAACGGCCACGATGCCACTATCGGCGACCTTGGCGGCAACTCTGAGGCATACGCCTGGACTGAATACACATTCGAATAATCAAACAGCTTGACTTTCAAGACAACCGATCAAAGTTCACAAAAACAAGATGGTTGAAATGACAGACCCACAATCGTAGATAATCGTTGCTACAGCCGCTCAAGCGGTGGCTGTAGCAACGACATCGCGATTTTTATACGATCAGTTCTAACCATGATTGACAACCGAACTCAACATCACAGCATTTCTTGAAAAAAGCAAACCAAAATCATCGCATATATAAAATCAAACATGAAAAAGTTTTTTAAATACGCAGCGCTATTTGCAGCAGCAATCGTATTGATGCCACTGGCAGCTTGCGACGATGACGATACCGTAGACCCCTACGACATCAACTACTGCTACGTCTACCAGCCCAGCCAGACGGATGCCCGCCTTGAATACAAAGCCAACGGACAATTCCTCATCGACATCACCGATCCTCTGAAACTGATGCCGGTGCGCCTGACCAAAGCAGCTCCCAGCGATATCACCGTCACTGTAGCCATCGATCCGAGCCTCGTTGAAGAATACAACACTACCAACGGTACGAACTATGTATTGCTTGAAAATGCTCAGATCGTAAACCCCAAACTCACTATTCTCAAAGGCGAGTATGTATCAGCCGACTCTATCACAGTATCGTTTGATCACAATGCGTTCCAGACTGGCGACGAAAACTACATTCTTCCCGTGGTGCTCAAGGACGCAAGCGGTCTCAACATCTCTAAGAGCAGCCGCATATTCCTGACTTTCACTTCGGAATACAAAGCCAACATCGTCACTTTGACTTCAAGTCGCAACCTGATCATCACCAATGATCCCGATGAAACAGGCTGGGAAACAAAGAACACCAACGTGACCATCAACAACTTCCTCACCACCAAGTGGGCAGCTGACGATGCTATCACAGTGAAAGCTGAAGTTGACCCGACTCTCGTTGCCGACTACAACGCCGAATACGGAACAAACTACCAGACTCTTCAAGCAACTGTCAATCCTTCGAATCTGGTTATCGCTGAAGGCGCATCTTCAGTAGCTCTCAACTTGACCCTGGGCGACTACACCGGAGTTGCCAACGATATCGAATACCTCGTGCCCGTGAAACTGACTTTGGTAAGCGGCGAAGGCGCTGAAATGGCTGTTGAAAACGAAGTTGCTTACATCCAGGTGATTGCTCTCCCTCTGGTTGTCAGCTGCACAACATCGACCAGCGGTTTGACCCAGATCTCACCCTCGAGCGACTGGACCGGTATTTCGCACACACTCAACTATGGCGATGAAGACTTCTCGTCAATCTTGTTGAGCAACAGTGGCTATTATGGTGTTGAAACCGGCGATCAACTCGTGGTTGACCTTGGCCAAGTCTACACCGACGTAAAAGCCTTCGGCTTCCAGTTCTATGCATGGTACTATGGTCTCTCTGATCTCAAAGATGTTGAAGTCAGCACCAACGGTACAACATGGACTTCGTACGGCGACTGGACTTCGACCAACACTTCGACTCCCAACCTTTATGTAGTGTTCTCGAAACCGGCTAAATTCCAGTATCTGCGTTTCACTGCCGGCGACTACAGCTACAGCGCGGGCTACGGTTGCTACATCCGTCAGATCAAATTCTACAACTAATCAGCTCTCACAAGCTGAAAAAGGTTAATGATAACCATCCCGATACCGGGGCGCCGCTGTGGCACCCCGGTATTTTTTTCGGCGTTGTGTCGGTGAGTGTGAATTTTATTTGTAATTTTGTGGACTATAGCAGACCGGATGATACAGATCACTGACATACGCAAATCGTTTGAACACCTGCAGGTGCTCAAAGGTATCGACCTGGAGATAGCAGCGGGCGAGATCGTGTCGATCGTCGGGCCGAGCGGAGCAGGGAAGACCACGTTGCTTCAGATCATCGGATCGCTCGACCGGCCCGATTCGGGTCGCGTCAGCTATGACGGCACCAACATCTTTTCGCTGTCAGAGTCGAAACTGGCCCGCTTCCGCAACCGCAACATCGGTTTTGTGTTTCAGTTTCATCAACTTCTGCCGGAGTTCACACTCGAGGAAAATGTGGCCATTCCGGCCATGATATCGGGCATGAGCCGCAAAGAATCGATGGCACGCGCACGCGAAATGATCGACTACCTGGGGCTGAGCCAACGCAGCGGCCACAAACCGGCGCAACTGTCGGGCGGCGAGCGCCAGCGCGCAGCCGTGGCCCGTGCGCTCATTTGCCATCCGAAGGTGGTGCTGGCCGACGAGCCCTCCGGAAGCCTCGACTCGGCCAACCGCGAAGAGCTTCACCGCCTCTTTTTCGACCTGCGCCGCGATCTGGGTCAGACATTCGTGATCGTGACCCACGACGAATCGCTGGCCCGCAAAGCAGACCGCACCATAGAGATGCGCGACGGCCTTATCACCGGAATCACCCTCAACTCCCCTGCACCAACAACCGACATCAACGAATGCACCGACTGACACTCTGCATATTAACCATCATCGCCACAGCAGCCACCTTATGGAGCTGCAACGACGGCGACACTGCTCCCGGGCCTCAGCTTCTGGAGCAGATAGCCACGTTCGACGGCAACCATGCCGGCAGCTGCATGTTCAGTTACCGCCAGCGCGATGACTCGCCGCTGATCACGCTGAGTGCTCGCGGCCAGATCGACGAATCGAAAACTCCCGCAGGAACGCGCCTGCTGGTCAGATACCGTCTGCCGGCCGGAATAGATCCGCTGACCGGCGGAGACGTTGAACTTGTGAGCCTGCAGAAGATACTGACCGACACGGTGGAAATCACCTCTGAAGCTCCAGCGGCCATCGGCGAGCTCTATCTGCTGAGCCTAATCCGCTCCGGAGAGTATCTCGACATTGCGGCACGCATGCCCTACACTGCCCAACGCCGGCTTCAGGCCACCGCAACCACCGGCCCGGACCACCGCGCCGACCTCTATATCGATGCCACAGCCGGAGATGCCGAGCAAACCTCCACGGCCTACATGGCCAACGCCTACGGTTCTATCAGCATCGGACCGCTGTGGGAGCGCACCGACATCGACAGCATTGTGGTGCACGTCAACAATTCAAACAATATCTATCGCTCTACGTTTACATTCAAGAAAACCATATAAAACAACAATTACGATGAAAACCGCAAACAAACTCAAGACACTGGCTGCCATGATAGCCCTGACAATCGCCTCAACGCTGACGCTGACATCATGCGTCGACAATGATGACGACAACGGCTACGGCGGCGACATATCCGGCGTGACAGCCCTCGTGACCTTCCAGGGCACAGTGGCCTCACCGACAGCCGACGGCAGCATACAGCGCATATCGACTTTCACATATTATCCGGTGGGCAACGGCCAGCCGTCGACATTTACGGCAGTTGGAGCTGTCGACAGCGACATCCAGATCGGCCGCCGCTGCATACTCGAATATATCCCCGTCGACTACAGCAACCCGACCGCTTCGGGCAATGTGACACTGATCCGCTGCCGCCCGATTGCCACTTCGGAAGTGCAATTGGTTGATGCCGCAACAGCGCAGGCTGCCAACGCACCGATCGCCCTCGCGCGTACCGGTGGCAACTGGGAGATAAACCGCACAGGCTACTACATCAACCTGATAGCCAACATGCCGGTGTACAGCGACCGCAAATTTTTGATCTACGCCGACGAATCGACCGTCGATACCCAGACAGTAGAACTCTATCTGACCACCGAGGCTGAAGGCGAACCGACCGGAGTGACACAGAGCGTGATGGGATCGATCGACATCACCCAAGTGTGGCGCAACGCCAACGTGGAGCGTGTCAACATCCACATCAACAACAGCACGCTGAGCAACGCACAAAGTGTGTTTACCTTCGAAAAATAACATCTTAGCAAAACATATACCGAAATGGAACAGAAAAAACAGGAACTCAAGATAGAACTCAGTCCGGAAGTGGCCGGCGGCCACTACAGCAACTTCACCGTGATCAGCCACAGCGGCGGCGAGTTTTTCCTCGACTTCATCACCGTGGCCCCTAACATGCCCCAAGCCAAGGTGCAGAGCCGCATCATCATGACGCCTGAGAATGCCAAAAACCTGCTGTATGCTCTGGGCGACAACATCAAACGCTACGAGCAGACATTCGGCGAAATCCAGCGCACCACGCCCAAAAACGGCGGAGGCAATGCAGGAAACGGCGAAATTCCCAATCCGTTTGCCAAACTCAACTAAGCGAGTGTTTACCTCTCCCCTCACCAGCAAAATCATCACATTCAAGCAACCTCAATAAAAGCAGATTTGAGATGAAACCCAACCAACTGACCATCTACAACTCCCTTTCGCGAAACAAAGAGCTTTTCCGTCCGATCCACGAAGGCCGCGTAGGCATGTATGTGTGCGGTCCGACGGTGTACGGCGACGGACATCTGGGCCATGCACGTCCGGCCATCACCTTCGACATCCTCTACCGCTACCTGACCCATCTGGGCTACAAGGTGCGCTATGTGCGCAACATCACCGATGTGGGCCACCTGGAACATGATGCAGACGACGGCGAGGACAAGATAGCCAAGAAAGCGCGCATAGAGCAACTGGAGCCGATGGAAGTGGTGCAGTATTATCTCAACCGCTACCACAAGGCCATGGATGCCTTAGGTGTGCTTCCGCCATCGATCGAGCCCCATGCGTCGGGCCATATCATCGAGCAGATTGAGTATATCAAGAAGATACTCGACAGCGGATATGCCTATGAAAGCAACGGATCGGTCTATTTCGACGTGCCCAAATATAACCGCGACCATCGCTATGGCAAGCTCAGCGGCCGCAACATCGACGAGCTGCTGTCGGCCACTCGCACGCTCGATGGCCAGGAAGAGAAGCGCAATCCGGCCGATTTCGCCCTGTGGAAGAAGGCACAGCCCGAGCATATCATGCGCTGGCCCTCGCCCTGGAGCGACGGATTCCCCGGCTGGCATCTGGAATGCTCCACCATGGGCGAGAAATACCTAGGTGAGACGTTCGACATACACGGCGGCGGCATGGACCTGAAGTTTCCCCACCACGAATGTGAGATAGCCCAGTCGGTGGCCCACAACGGCCACGACAGCGTGCACTACTGGATGCACAACAACATGATCACCATCAACGGTCAGAAGATGGGTAAATCGCTGGGCAACTTCATCACCCTCGACCAATTTTTCACCGGCGATCACCACCTGCTGACGCAGGCCTACTCGCCCATGACCATACGATTCTTCATACTCCAGGCCCACTACCGCGGCACGGTCGACTTCAGCAACGAAGCCCTGCAGGCCTCCGAAAAAGCACTTCAGCGCATGACCGAAGGCTACCGTCGCCTCCAGGCCCTCCAGCCCTCCGACAAGTCGACAATCGACGTCAGTGACCTCGAACAGAAATGCTACGAAGCCATGGACGACGATCTCAACACCCCGGTGCTGCTTGCCCACCTCTTTGAAGCCTGCAGCCTTGTCAACCGCATCAACGACGGCCACGACACCGCCACAGCCGAGGATCTGGCCATCTTGCGCAGGATATTCGACACATTCCTCATCGAGATCCTGGGCATGCGCATCGACTCAGCGGCCGCCGACGGCTCAGGAGCCGACATGAAGCCGTTTGAAGACGCCGTGGACCTGCTTCTGGAGATGCGCTCGCAAGCCAAGGCACAGAAAGACTGGGCTACCAGCGACCTGATCCGCGACCGCCTGAGCGCCATCGGTTTTGATGTCAAAGACACCAAAAACGGCTTTGAATGGAGCCTGAAGAAGTAACTTCGCGAAGTCGTATGAGCGGCCACGTGGCATTGCTGCTGGCCAACCTTTTCTGGGGCATCATGTCGCCCATCTCAAAAGCTCTGCTTCTGGGAGGACACCTGACGCCCCTGGCACTTTCGGCCATACGCATAGGAGGAGGAGCTCTGCTCTTCTTCCTGTGTTCGCTGGCACTCCCCTCCACCATTGCCCCGCGCGAAAAGATCAGGCGCTCCGACCTGGGCAAGATCTTTCTGGCCTCTATACTGATGATCAGCGCCAACCAGGGCCTTTTCATCCTCGGCATCGGCTACACCAATCCGATAGACTCCGCCGTGATGAGCTCGATGACACCCATGCTCACCATGCTTCTCGCCGCCGTGGTGCTCCACTACCCCATCACGCGGCTCAAATTTGCCGGCGTGATGCTCGGACTTGTCGGCGTTGTGATCCTTGTCGGTTCAGGCAGCCGTAACGCATCGGCCGAAAATGCCCTTCTAGGCGATTCTCTCTGCTTTTGCGCCCAGATATGCGCAGCACTCTACTACGTGCTCTTCAGTGGTCTCATCAAGCGCTACAGCCCCTTCACGCTGATGAAATGGATGTTCTGGATGTCGGCCGTGACCTACGTGCCTTTCTGCCTGCCCCAACTGCTGGCAGTCGACTATGCAGCCATGACCAGCGGCGAATGGTGGTCGATCGCTTACATCATCGTGTTTGCCACCTGCATTTCTTATCTGACACTTCCCTATGCCCAACGGCGACTCAAGCCCACGGTTGTCAGCATCTACAACTATTTTCAGCCGCTGTTCTCGGCCATCGTGGCCGTGTGGCTCGGAGTAGGGGAGTTCGGCCCCGTCAAAGCGGCTGCCACTCTGCTCATCTTTGCCGGCGTATACTTCGTCAACAACAACACGACCGGACCGCGGGCTACAAAGATACAACCCGGCAAGCCCGATTGATCCCAAAATCGCAAAATTAGATCAAGGGGGGACAAGTTTATTGCACCGGACTGGAAAAGTGGTTATAAAAAGTTCGACAGTCCCATCTTTATAACAGTGCGGGACAGGGCCTTATTTGAAGATGAAAGTGATGCGGCCGTTTTCGGGAGATGTCTTCGACGGGTCGGCCGCAATTTTTGCCGATTTGGCCAGCGAGATGCATTTTTGACGCACCGTCGGATCGGCGATGGTGGTGGGAGTGCCGAGCTCGGCACTGATCACCTTACCTTCAGGACTTACTGATATGCGCACCGTCACGGTGCCGGGCACTGAGGAAGTGACTCCACGGCCTACGCTGATACCACGTCCGCCAACCGATCCGCTGCCGCTGCCGGCATAGGAGCTTTTCTGCGACGAATTGCCGTCGCCCGTGCCCTGAGTGCCGTCGCCAGAGCCTTTGGCACCGGCTGTCGGGCCGAACTTGACACGATTGGCCGCCTCATCGCGGGCTTCCTTTTCGCGACGTTCGCGTGCCTTTTGGGCCTCAATTTCTGCTTGCGACGGGCCGGTGGGCTTTGGAGGAGTTTCCACCGGTTTGACTTTGACGGGAGAAGGTTGGGTAGATGTGATCACCGGAGCAGGTGCTTCTGCCGGAGTGCCCTCGTTGGTCAGGTCCTGAGCTTCAGGAGCGGGAGCCGAAGCACCCTCCTCGAGTTCTGACCCGCCCCCGGCTTCGACAGGGGGGAGCATCTCCACCTCCATGTATTCGTCGGCAAGCAGCACGGCCGTGGTATCAGGCTTGGGCGGCCAGTTTTCAGCTGCAATGTTGCCATAGCCGAGTCTGGTCACGACGAGCCAAACCACAAACAGGGCGCATAGCACCAGAGTGGCTGCAGCGGCGATCAGACGATATTTGGATTCGGTGGTCATTGGACTGCGGTTGCTGTTGATGTTGTGGCTGAAGCTTCTACCATGCCGTCGGCCGAAGCTGTCTTATCGGCAGTCTCCATCTTCGAGGGAGCCGCTTTGGTGGCGAGCACCATCTTCATGCCCTTGCGTGCGCCGATGTCGAGGATTTTGACAATGTTGCCGTAGGGCACATCCTCATCGGCATAGATGGCGATAGTGAAAGCTTCGCCGGCAGGCATGCGCACCTGGGCGTCGACAAGATAGCCTTCAAGTGATTCGACCGAGGAGATCTCTACGGGAGATTCGTCGGCGTATTCAGCCACGATGCGACCGTCGGTGAACACATAGACGCGGGTGGCGGGGCGTATGGCCGTCTGCTCGGAGCTTTGGGGAAGGTTGAGTTCGAGAGCAGTGGGAAACACGTAGGTCGACGTGACCATGAAGAATATGAGGAGCAGAAATATGATGTCTGTCATCGACGCCATCGAGAAGATCGACGTCATGTCGTATTGTCGTTTTAAAGCCATCTTTTGTCAGCTTGGTAAAGGGGGAGTGGGAAGTGTAGGGGAGAGGGAGTGGTCAGGCAGGTTCGTTGAGAAGATCCATGAACTCCATGGTCTTGGCCTCAAGCGAGAGCATGACGCCGTTGATGCGGGCCACGAGATAGTTGTAGGCAAACAGGGCTATGATGCCCACAATGAGACCGGCCACTGTGGTGACGAGCGCCTGGTAGATACCGTCGGCAAGCACGCTGATGCCGGCAGCGGATCCGGCTGAAGCGAGGCTGTAGAACGACTGCACCATGCCGATGACCGTGCCGAGGAATCCGAGCATTGGAGCACCGGCGGCGGTGGTGGCGAGCCAGGGGAGCGATTTGCCCAGCGAGGCCACTTCGAGGTTGCCGGTGTTTTCGATGGTGACGAGCACGTCGTTCATCGGACGGCCGATGCGCGAGATGCCCTTGTCGATCAGGCGGGCGTAGGGAGTGTCGGAATTGCGGCACAAACGGTGGGCGGCCTCGATGTCGCCCTGATGGATATAGTCTTTGATCTTCTGCATGAAGCTGTCGTCGCTGCGCGAGGCACGACGGATGACAAGAGCACGTTCAACAAAAACGAAGATGCTGATGAGTGCAAGCAACGCGATAGGGATCATGATGAAACCGGCGTTGAGACATAGTTGCCAGAGATTGGGAGCCTGCTCCACCTGTGCGGGAGCTGTGGTAAGGAAGATCATAGCGAGTGGCTGTTGGGGGTATGTGTTGTTGATGAGATTAATTACTGTTTGAGGCACGCCTTGTAGCGCTTCACCGTTTCGGGCAGGCCGAGATATAGCGAGTCGGAGATGATGGCATGGCCGATGGACACCTCGTTGAGATATGGAAGCGATTCGGCGAAAAACTTGAGATTTTCGAGATTGAGATCATGGCCGGCATTGACACCGAGACCTGCTTTGTGGGCAGCGACGCTTGCAGCCACAAAAGGAGCCACGGCGGCATCGCGGTCGGCTGCATAAGCGTCGGCATAGGGCTTGGTGTAGAACTCAACTCGATCGGCACCTGCCTTTGCTGCGGCTTTGATGTTGGCCGGATCGGTGTCGATGAAAATCGAGGATCGGATGCCGGCGTCGCGCAAGCGGTCGACGATACCTGTCAAAAACTCCATGTTGGCAGCCACGTCCCATCCGCCGTGTGAAGTCAGGTCGGTGGGAGCGTCGGGCACGAGTGTGACCTGTTCGGGCTTCACCTTCAGCACCAGGTCGAGAAATTCGGGCGAAGGATAGCCTTCGATGTTGAATTCGGTCTTCACCAAGGGGCGGAGCTTGAACACATCGTCGTGGCGGATATGGCGCTGGTCGGGTCGGGGATGCACGGTGATGCCGTCGGCACCGAGCCGTTCGCACTCCTCGGCAAAAGCCTGCACGTCGGGGATATTTTCGCCACGAGCGTTGCGCAACGTGGCCACTTTGTTTATGTTAATACTGAGATTAGTCATTTTAAGAGTGTGGATATCCGAAAAAAATGCTAAATTTGCAAGTTATTACATACATGCAAATCTGACCACAAATTTAATCAGAATAAAGGTAAGAAAAAAGAATTGAAGACAAAAGATGGAATAAAAAACGCAAATGTGGGCGTGGCAACAGACTTGCGTCACTGCGCTCAGCTACTCTTTCCGGCGCAGCCCGAGAGCAGCGAGCTGACGGTGGAAGTGCCCAAGACTGACTACAGCGCATCGGCCATAGCCCGCGCCGTGGAGGATGCCGACGCCCATTTGCTGAACCTCAACGTCACCTCAAGGCAGCCGATATCGGATCAGATGGTATCGGTCGATATCCGCATCAACCACCGCAACGGTGGCAGTGTGGCACGCTCGCTCGAACGCTACGGCTTCCGGGTGACCGATATCCATTCGGGCTTCGACGCCGACAGCGAGCTAACGCGCGAACGCATCGAAGAGCTGCTGAGAGGTCTTGAAGTATGATCATCGTCAAATTACATAAACTACGTCACACCGAAGCAAAATGAAAAAGATAGTGATATTCGGCAACAAGTCGCAGAAAACGGGTTTCGAACGACTCGAAAACCTGTTTGCGGCGCTAAAGGCACACTGCGACCGGCTCGATATAGAGCTGCATCGCCGATACATGGACTTTCTGCATGCCAAAACGGGCATGCCGCTCGACAGCTTCAGGACCTTCGACATCTACGACGGCATGGCCGACATGGCGCTGAGCATCGGAGGCGACGGAACCTTCCTGACCACAGCCGCCTCCGTAGGGGCCTATGAGACCCCGATTCTCGGCATCAATTCCGGCCACCTGGGCTATCTGGCCACAACCGAGCTCACCGACGGCGAAGAGATCGCACGCCGCATCATCGAAGAAGACTACATGGTGGAGGAGCGTTCGCTGATCAGCGTGGAATGCTCCGAGCCGGTGGATCTGGTGCGCCGATACGCACTCAACGAGGTGGCCATACTCAAGCAGGACACCGCTTCGATGATCACAGTCAGTACATCGATCGACGGCCGGCCGCTGGCCAACTACCGCGGCGACGGCCTGATCATATCCACCCCAACCGGATCGACCGGCTACAATCTGTCGGTTGGCGGTCCTATCATTGCTCCCACGGCATCGGACTGGGTGGTATCGCCTATAGCACCACATTCGCTGACCATGCGCCCGCTTGTGCTCACCGACGACCATATGATGGAGATAGCCACCGAATCGCGTGCCGATACGTATCTGCTGAGTGTCGACGGCAAAGCCACTGCGCTGCCGCTCAACACCCGGGTGACACTGCGCAAAGCCTACCACTCGATCTATGTGGTGCTTCCGAGAGATTATAACTTCGTGGACAGTCTGCGTTCGAAACTTCTTTGGGGACTCGACAACATATGATAGAGATTCATCGCAAATCGAATGCACGCAACGTGATAGCCCGTCGGAAATTCGACGGCACAACGAGTGTGACCATTCCGGCGCGAATGTCGATAGCCGAAGCCCAACCTATCATCGACCGTCTGATCGAGAAACTCAACAACCGCCCCACGACAATTATCACCAACAGCTACAGAGACGGACAGCAGATCGATTGCGGAGAAATAGTGTACAACTTCGGCCGACAGTCAAAACGTCCAAACATGGTGATCGCTCAAGGCTTCGCCAACGGTTTCAACATCGGGGTTGGAACCGGTATGGAGTGGGGGACACCGTCAACCGACAAAACGATCAACACCGTAGTGCTTCGCACGGCATCGGCCGTGGCCGAAAAAATATTGCTTGGACGAGCACGCGAACTGGCCCATCAGCTTGGAGTTGACGTGAGGGAATGGACCATAGGCCGCGGAATGCGCACGCTCGGCACCTGCCGCGCCGACGGACGGATCACGCTTTCGGCCATCAACATATTTCTGCCGCGGCATCTGCGCGACTACATCGTGTGTCACGAGCTCGCCCATCGCACCGAAATGAACCATTCGTCTCGGTTTCACTCCCTTTGCAACCGCTACACCAGTGGCCGCGAAAAAGAACTGGTGGCAGAACTTAAAAACTTTCAATGGCCCATCATACGCAAATTTTAATCATCAACATACAAACACTCCAAAAAACACAAACACAATGGACAACTGGTATTTAATCTACGAAGGACAGCAAGTGGGTCCTCTGTCGGTGGATCAACTTCTGGCCTACCGCCCAACTCCCAACACACTGGTATGGAAAGACGGACTTCCCGAATGGAAGCCTCTTTATAACTTCCCCGAGCTGATGAGTCGCGTCAACCAGCCGGCTCAGCCGCAAAACACGCATCAGGCCTTTGTTCCCCCGACATATTCACCTGCACCCGCACCTGCCAAGGACAAAACCGTGGCCGGTCTGCTGGCGATATTTCTCGGCGCATTGGGCATTCAGTACTTCTATTGCGGCAAGAGCACAGCCGGAGTGATCAGCCTGCTCATCTCGGTACTGACCTGTGGCTTCGGCGCAGCAATTCTCGGGTTACTTTTCCTGATCCAAGGCATACTGATGCTGACGATGGATCAGCAGCAATTCGAGGCAAAATACGTCGACAGCCCGTCAACGTTCCCTCTTTTTTAGAAGAATAATAGACAAAAAACGCTGAAAAGCGTTAACTTTGCACCCAAATAACGATGGCCGATGACCCGGAGCCCGATCTCCGCACTGAGACGGGGAGGGGGTGTCGGATATCGTTGTGACCTTAGATACAACCGATTTTTACCAACAGATTCTCAACGATGAAAAGATACAATCTGATCAACAATTCCTTGGGCTGGCTCTGCTTTGCCATAGCTGCCGTCACATATCTTATGACCTTGGAGCCCACGGCCAGTTTCTGGGATTGTCCGGAGTTTATACTCCAGGGATTCAAACTTGAAGTGGGTCACCCGCCGGGCAACCCGATCTTCATGTTGACGGCCCGCTTCTTCGCCAATTTTGCGTTTGGCGATGTGACGAAAGTGGCACTGATGGTCAATGCCATGTCGGGACTTTTGAGTGCCGGCACCATATTGCTGCTGTTCTGGACCGTGACTCATTTTGTGAAGAAGTTGGTGGTCAGCGACAACGCCGCTGAAGTGTCGCCGCTGAAGATGATTGTCATCTTCGGATCGGGTCTGTGTGGCGCGCTGATGTATGCCTGGAGCGACACGTTCTGGTTCTCGGCCGTGGAAGGTGAGGTCTACGCCTTCAGCTCGTTCTGCACGGCGCTGGTGATCTGGCTCATTCTCAAATGGGAAAACCGCGCCGACCGCCAGGGCAGCGACAAGTATCTGATACTGATAGCCTATGTGATCGGCATTTCGATTGCCGTCCACCTGCTCAACCTGCTTTGTATTCCTGCCATTGTGCTTGTGATCTACTACAAACGCAGTTCGAAGGCCACGGCCGTTGGATCGCTGATCGCGCTACTGATATCGTTTGTCATCGTGGCACTGATACTCTACGGCATCGTGCCCGGACTGATCAACGTGGCACAGAAATTTGAACTCTTCTGCGTCAACACGCTGGGCATGTCGTTCAACACCGGTGTGATCATCTATGGTGCAGTGACACTCGTGTCGTTTGCATGGACATTGCGTTGTCTGGTCAAGTACCGCACCACAAACCCGACGTTGCTTAAGGTGTCGTTCTTGATCAGCGTGCTGCTTTCGGGCATATTGCTAGTGGGCAACGGAATTTTACTACCCACGCTTTTGTTTGCAGCACTCGTGTTTGTGCTCTTCAAGCTGCGCCGCCTGCCGGTGCGCGCTCTCGGGCTGGCCACGATGAGCATTTTCGTGATATTCATCGGCTACTCGTCGTATGCCCTTCTGCTTGTGCGCTCGTCGGCCCACACGCCTATGAACCAGAATGCACCCGACAACGTCTTTGCCCTCGCCTCGTATCTCAACCGCGAGCAATACGGCGACCGTCCGCTCATCTATGGCGAAACCCTCAGCTGGGTCTATGGCCAGGACGGCACACCCCAGGCACAAAACGGAGTGGTTCGTGTGGTGAAACCCGACGGCAGCCTCGAGCTCAAGCAAAACGAAGTGCGCGACGAATATGCGCGTGAGATAAAATCGAATCCCGACGATCCGGACCGCTACCACTTCACCGGCACCAAAAAGGAATATGTGTCGGCATCGGATCTTGAAATGCTCTTCCCACGCATGTACAGCAGCGGCCATCTGCACAGCTACGACGGCTGGCTGATGGGAGGCCTCGAAGGCCGACCGGTCGATGCCGAGCTCTACGTGGACGAAGCCGACAACGTGATGCGCACTGTGCCGATGCAGAAAGCCACTTTGGCAGAAAATCTGCGCTTCTTCTTCGTCTACCAGCTCAACCACATGTATTGGCGCTACTTCATGTGGAACTTCGCCGGACGTCAGAACGATTATGCCGGCCAGGGCGAACCGACCCACGGCAACTGGCTTTCGGGCATTCCGGCGCTCGACAACGCCCGACTGGGCGACCAGTCGCTTCTACCCGACGAACTGGGCAAAGGAAACAAGGGTCACAACGTGTTCTTCATGCTGCCGCTCATCATGGGTCTGATCGGTCTGCTGTGGCAGGCCGGATGCGGCAAACGCGGCATCGAGCAGTTCTGGGTAGTGTTCTTCCTCTTCTTCATGACCGGCATAGCCATCGTGCTCTACCTCAACCAG
>JAMPBJ010000001.1:168202-275239 GCA_023666835.1 Bacteroides sp.
TACGATCTGCAGGGAAATATCGTGGCGGTATACAACACAGCCACCCAAACTCTCGAGCAGACAACAGACTACTATCCCTACGGCATGCCACACGCCATATCGACAAATTATACAACATCCCCCGCAACCAACCGCCGCAAGTACGGTGCCAAAGAGCTCCAGACCGACCTCGGCCTCAACCTCTACGATTTCGAAGCCCGCTACCAAAACCCCGTCTTACCCCACTTCACCACACCCGATCTCCTCGCCACCGACTACCACTCCATCTCACCCTACACCTACTGCGCCGCAGACCCAATAAACCTCATCGATCCAAGTGGCATGACATGGGAGAATCACAGTGAGTATTTAAACATGATTAATTCTATTAATAGACGAATAGAATCAGTAGGGTCAGAAATACAACAATTGCAGTCACGAATGGAGGAAAACAAAGATGATAAAGAAAAATCTAATCAACTCCTTACAAAAATAATTGAGTTATATAGCATATTGAATTATCTAAATACCGCAAAAGATGACGTTCAAAAACTAGAGGACGATAAAGAACACATTTATAAACTAATGAATATATCTGGGAATGAGGCACACAAGGTAATTAAAGTAAATAATAAAATATATATACAATATTCTGCAGAAGCATTAATTTATCACGAAAACGCTCATATAAGACAATCTCTGGATCAATTAGGGAAATTGGAATTTAAAAATGATGAACTCAAAAATTCGGGAATGCTTTTGAAGAATAACATTTATATAAATGCGTCCAGAAACGAAATTGAATCATATAGGATT
Organism: Bacteroides sp.; assembly: GCA_023666835.1. Classification (GTDB taxonomy): domain Bacteria; phylum Bacteroidota; class Bacteroidia; order Bacteroidales; family Muribaculaceae; genus Paramuribaculum. The sequence goes on from JAMPBJ010000001.1 coordinate 168,998, forward strand.
CAGTACGCTTTTGATTCGACATCACTTCCCAAAAACGTCTCAAAAATTTCAAACATTTCACTGGAGTACTTAACTAAAATCTATACTCCGGATAAAAAGCCGGCATATGGTTTTGCCCATGATTTATTAAAATATTTTAAAACATCAGGATTAAGTTCAGATTCATGGGAAGTTTTTTTTTAGATAGGATAGTAAAACAAGACATAATGAATGTGATCAATTTAATTCCCATTTTAGTGCTAACTCTTATTACTTTTGAAGGAGTAGCAGAAAACAAAATAGATGGTATTTTTTATAGATCTCGACTAATTTACAATGACACAATTCGTATTTCGGATGGTACGCTTGTTTTAACAACTGATGAAATTCCATTCAATACAAACGAACATGGTGTGAAGGCATTGTGTCGGGTAGAGACTCTAACTGATAATTTTATAAAATTGTTTTCTATTGATATACCTAATATCTTATTCGATGATATGAGTATTACTTATCATCAGGAAACAAATGTGGACAGCACAATTATGTATCTCAACTTCCCTAATTTAGATGTTCCAGTTGAAATAAGCATCGATGATTTGGTCACCCCCGGACATCCAGTTCTGTTTTTATGTTGTGACCAAAAATGCAAGATTAAAATACCAAAATGGTTCTCTAAAATAATATTGACTATTTCCCCAAAAACGATAATAGAAAGTTCAATATTTGGAACTTATTATGGATTGGTTTCCTTTACTTATTTGAAAAATCCAATCGAGATAAAATCAGATAAAATTGAAATCACGTTTCCTAATGTAAAACAAAGTATTCTTAGAAGATGGTACTTTAACGGAAATATTATACAAGTTGAAAACAATAAGTTGTATTTTAGGGATCAAGTATATGACAAAATTGAATAGATAGTATCCATATAATTGAATTCAGCTATTGGCCCGAAAAGTTCGCTTATAGTATTTTTATTGATGGTAAGGGTTTAAAAGCTCGAAATTTGATAGAAGATCTTGACATCGATATTTCAGTTTCACTAAATAAGCAACCTAATGCTTGGGCAAATAATATTTCTATGGCGTGTTTCGAAATATACTCCGATTCATCATCGAATAATTCTGAAAAGCTTCATCGTGATTTCTTCAAACTTAGAATCATCATAAATAGTAGTGATGGAACAAAATTCGACAAATTCTACTACTATTATGATAGAAAAAATACAAGATTAAAGACCTTGATATATTACTTAATTAAAGTCTCCAATGGCGTTTACGAAAATCGTGACATCTGTTTTTTCAAAAATATCCCGTATGGATATTTTCGGAATCCAACCCCTTTTCAGAAGTAAACAAAGGCTTGAACATCTTTTTTCTCTCACCACCCTCTATCAAGCCAGGATATAGTTATACTAATGCAAATAACATTAATGTACAAATTTGGGGCAATTCATTGCAGAACCGTTTTTATTCAATATCTTTGCAAGTCGGAGACCCTTAAGGTCTTAAACAAAATAATAATACCATAATTATACATTTTTGAAATGCTGACAGAAACAAGCGTCAAAACCCTCGACAAAGTCGTGGTGCGCTTCTCCGGCGATTCCGGCGACGGAATGCAGCTCGTGGGCAATATCTTTACAAATGTCTCGGCAGGCATCGGCAACGAAGTGTCGACCTTCCCCGACTATCCGGCCGAAATCCGCGCCCCGCAGGGCTCGCTCGGCGGCGTTTCCGGCTTCCAGGTCAGCGTCGGAACCAACGTTCACACTCCCGGCGACAAATGTGACGTACTCGTGGCCATGAACCCGGCCGCGCTCAAGCAAAACGTGCGCCACGTCAAGGAAGGCGGCATCATAATCATCGACATCGATTCCTTTAAGGAAGCCGACATGAAAAAGGCGCTCTACGCCACCCTCGACCCCGTCAAGGAACTCGGCATCCGCGCCCAGGTGCTCGACGTGCCCATCACATCAATGACCAAAGCAGCGCTGGCCGACAGCGGCCTCGATGCAAAAAGCATCACCAAATGCCGCAACTTCTTTGCACTCGGCCTGGTGTGCTGGCTCTTCGACCGTCCGATGGACAGCGTGATGCACTTCCTGCGCAAAAAATTCGGCAAAAAGCCTGCCATACTCGAGGCCAACACCAAGGTGCTCAACGCCGGCTACGACTATGGCCACAACATACATGCTTCGGTTTCGACCTATCGCATCGAATCGAAGGAAGCCCGCCCGGGTGTCTACACCGACATCAACGGCAACACAGCCACCGCATGGGGTCTGATCATGGCCTCCGAAAAGAGCGGTCGCCCGCTGTTTCTCGGCTCCTATCCCATCACTCCGGCCACCGACATCCTGCAGGAACTTGCCAAGCGCAAAGACCTCGGCGTCAAAGCCGTGCAGATGGAAGACGAGATTGCCGGCGTGTGCTCCGCAATAGGCGCATCGTTTGCCGGCAGCCTTGCCGTCACCTCCACTTCCGGACCCGGCCTCGCACTCAAGAGCGAAGGCATCGGCCTGGCCGTGATCGCCGAACTTCCGCTGGTGGTGATCGACGTGCAGCGTGGAGGTCCGTCGACCGGCCTACCCACCAAAACCGAACAGACCGACCTGATGCAGGCACTCTACGGCCGCAACGGCGAATCGCCCGTGGCTGTCGTAGCCCCATCGTCGCCCACCGATTGCTTCACCATGGCCTTCGAAGCCGCACGCATAGCCATCGAGCACATGACCCCCGTCATCCTGCTGACCGACGCATTTATCGGCAACGGATCGTCGGCATGGCGCATACCCGATCCCGACGAATATCCCGCCATCAAGCCCCCCTACCTGCCGTCCGACCGCATCGCCGCAGGCACCTGGCGACCCTACGAACGCAATGAGGAAAACCTCGTGCGCTACTGGGCCATCCCCGGCACCGAAGGCGCCATGCACCGACTCGGCGGTCTCGAAAAAGACTACGCCACCGGTGCCATCTCCACCGATCCCGTCAACCATGAGAAGATGGTGCAGACACGTCGCGAAAAGATTCGCCGCATAGCCTCCGACATACCTCTGCTCGAAGTGCTCTACGACTGCAACGAAGCCGACACGCTCCTCCTTGGCTGGGGCGGAACCTACGGCCACCTGCGCACAGCCGCTCAGCAACTCAACGACGAAGGCCTCAACGTGGCATTCACCCACTTCAACTACATCAACCCACTGCCAGCCAACACCGGCGACGTGCTCCGCAAGTTCCGCCGCGTCATCGTGGCCGAACTCAACACCGGCATGTTTGCCGACTATCTGCAGTCGCAACTGCCCGACGTGCGCATCGAGCGCATCAACAAGATTCAGGGTCAACCCTTCCTGGTTGAAGAAGTGGTCGACAAAGTCAAATCAATCCTCAAACAAGACACACTCTGATCATGCAACAAGATACACCCTGCTACACTCAGGCCGACTTCAAAAGTGACCAGCCCGTGCGCTGGTGTCCCGGATGCGGCGACCATGCCATACTCAATTCCCTCCAGAAGACGATGGCCACCCTCGGAGTGCCCCCGCACAAAACCGCTGTCATCTCCGGCATCGGATGCTCCTCGCGCCTGCCCTACTATGTCAACGCCTACGGCTTCCACACCATCCACGGACGCGCCGCAGCCATTGCCACCGGCTTCAAAGTGGCCAACCCCGAAATGACCGTATGGCAGATCTCCGGCGACGGCGACGGCCTGGCCATCGGCGGCAACCACTTCATCCACGCCGTGCGCCGCAACGTCGACATCAACATGATCCTCTTCAACAACAAGATCTACGGCCTGACAAAGGGACAATACTCGCCCACCAGCGACCGCGGCTTCGTCAGCAAATCGTCGCCATACGGCACCACGGAAGATCCCTTCATCCCTGCCGAACTCGTGTTTGGAGCACGCGGCAACTTCTTCGCCCGCTCCATCGACGTCGAGCTGCAGATCACCCAGGAAGCACTCCTGGCCGCTGCACGCCACCACGGCACATCGGTCGTTGAAGTGCTCCAGAACTGCGTCATCTACAACAACGGCATCCACAACCGCATCACCGACCGCGAATACCGCGCCGACCGCACCATCCACCTCGTCGACGGCGAAAAGATGATCTTCGGCAAAGACAAAAACCGCGGCATCGTGCAGGACGGATTCCTGCTCAAAGCCGTTGAGATCGGCAAAGACGGCTACACCATCGACGACGTTCTCGTCCACGATGCCCACACCCGCTCCAACTTCCTCCACCAGCAGCTCGCAATGATGGACGGCACCGACCTGCCACTCGCCATCGGAGTGATCCGCGACGTCGACTCGCTCGTCTACAACGAGTGCATCGAAGCCCAGGTCGAAGAAGTCAAAACCTCCCACGGATTCACCGACCTCCGCTCCATGATCCTCGCCGGCGACACCTGGACAGTGGAATAACCATTGCCCCCATTTTTCACCTCATCGACGGGATGTGCCACCCCACGGCGCATCCCGTATTTTTTTCGCAAAAATAATATCAGGATTAGCCATCCGATCCCAAAATAGCAAAAATCCACATCATCGGCCCTGGTTTATAACTACCATTGCAAATGATTTTCGGAGTTTGCACGATAATTTGTATATTTGCATATTTAAACTATCAGAGATACCCGTTGCAACCAGAAAATCCGTCCTGACGATGAGCATCATCTACAATATGAGCGCCAATGCGGTGAATGGCTTTGTCAAGCTCTATTCGCGATTCCTGTCCGAAAAGAGCCACCGAAAGTTTTCTCGCTTTGTCAAGGGACAGCGCGACATCATGGACACCATAGCCCGCGAAATGGCCGACATAGACCGCTCGGCGCCAACCATTTGGGTTCACTGTGCATCGCTGGGCGAATACGGCGTGGCCCGTCCGCTCATCACCGAAATGAAGCGACGCATGAAATGCAACATTGTGCTCACCTTCTTCTCCCCCTCGGGCTACGAGGCACTCGGAGCATCGCACCCCGACATCGACCGCCTCTTCTATCTGCCCATCGACACCCGACGCCAAGCACGCCGCTTCATTGATCTGGTCAAACCCGACCGGGCCGTATTCATGATATCCGAATTCTGGCCCAACTATCTGGCGCAGCTCAAGTCCAACGCCATCCCCACTTTCCTGGTATCGGCCATCATCCGCGACAACTCGCAATTCTTCAAATGGTATGGCCGCACCTACCGCAAACTGCTTTCATCGTTCAGCCACATATTCGTGCTCAACAACGGCTCGAAATTCAACCTCTCAATGCTGGGCTACGACGACGTGTCGATCATCGGCGACGCCCTCTTCGACAACGCCTCACTCGTGGCTTCCACGCCCTGGCACGACGCAATCATCGAACGATTCACATCCTTCAGCCCCACATTCATAGCCGGCAGCATCAGCGACCACAACGACCGCCGGCTCATCAAGGCGCTGATGGACAAGAATCCCGACACGCGATTCATACTCGTGCCCCACGACATCCGCGAGGACGAAATCGAACGCCTCACGGCTTTCGACCCGACGCGCACCGTGCGCTACACCCGCGCTGACCAGTTCACCGACCTCCAATCGGCACGAGTGCTCATCATCGACTGCATGGGCAAACTGGCCTACCTCTACCGCTACGGCACTTGGGCCTACGTGGGCGGAGGCTTCACCCCGCTGCTCCACAGCGTCATCGAAGCCACGGTCTACGGTCTGCCGGTGGCATTCGGTCCCCGCATTGAACGCAAAGTCACCCCTCAGCAGCTTCAAAACCTCGGCATAGGCGCAATCACCGAAACCCCCGAGCAGATATGCCAATGGTTCGAAGACCTGAAAGACAACCCCGAGCGACTGAAAGAGATCAAACAAAAAGCCTCCGACTATGTGGCCCGCAACGAGGGCGCAACCGACGTAATCGTCAGCCGGATCACCAGAGGTCTAAAATAGGTTTGCCATGAAGCGGAAAAAGAGTCTGAAATATTATCTCTATATGGCTGCGTTCATGCCGTTGTCGTGGTTTCCGCTGCCTGTGCTTTATCTTTTCAGCGACCTGCTTCGCCTCATCTTCCAACACATGATCCATTATCGCCGCCGGGTGGTGCGCGAAAACCTATCGTCGTGCTATCCCAATAAGACCGAGGCCGAACTCCGAGCCATCGAAGCCGGATTCTACCGCCAGTTTTGCGACAACATAGTGGAGTCGGTCAAACTCTTCTGCATATCCGACCGCACCCTGCGCAAGCGCATCGAAGTGGTCGACGCTCATCTCGTTGAGCAAGCCGCCGACCGTGGAAAATCGATCATCCTCTTCCTGGGTCACTACTGCAACTGGGAATGGGTGCCCGCCATAACCATGCACTACGACCGCCCGCGGGTGTCGGCTCAACTCTACAAACCGCTCCACGACCGTGCCTTCGACCAAGTGATGCTGAAAATGCGCTCGCGCTTCCCCTCGATATGCATCGAGAAGGACCGTGCATTCAGAGAGATGCTGCGTCTGCGCCGCGACTACGGCCCCATCATCACCGGCTTCATCGCCGACAACCGCACCAGTGCACGCGACACCGGACACTACACCGAATTCCTGCGCCACCGCACGTGGTTCTATCCCGGCGGCGAAGAGATCGGCAACCGCATCGATGCCGAATATCTATATCTCGATGTCGAAAAGACCGGCCGCGGCCACTACCGGCTGCAGTTCAAACCCATAGTGGCAGATCCGGCCGACACCGAACCGTATCCCGTCACCCGGCGCTACCTCGCCATGCTTCAGGACACCATCGACCGCGCCCCCGCCTACTGGCTCTGGTCCCATCGACGGTGGATCGGCGACCAGACGGTCACTTACTCCCCGCCACGTAATCCGAACAAATAATCTAACAATATATCCAACCAAACGAATCATGAAAATCATCTGCGTCATACCGGCACGAGCCGAGTCAACCCGATTTTTCGAAAAACCCCTTGCCCTCATCTGCGGCAAACCTATGATACAATGGGTGTGGCAACACTGCATGGAAGTCGAAATGTTCGACAATGTCTATGTGGCCACCGACAGCGAAAAGATAGCCGACGCCGCCCGCTCGTTCGGGGCTGAAGTGGTCATGACACGCAGCGATCACGACACCGCCACCGAACGCCTCTACGAAGTGTCGACACGCATCGAAGCCGACCTCTACGTGATGGTCAACGGCGACGAACCGCTCCTGACCAAGGATGCGATTGTGCAATGCGTTCCCGAGGGTCTCAAACCCGGCGACTTCTTCGTGTCAAACCTCATGACCGATTTCTCCAACCCCGTTGAAGTGGTCGATGCCACCAATCTCAAGATCGTCACCGCCGCCGACGACCGCTGCCTCTTCATATCACGCAGCCCGATCCCATATCCCAAAGGAGCCATGGACTATGTGTTCCATAAATTTGTAGGCGTAGGTGCTTTCACCCGCAAGGCTCTCGACTTCTACCACAACACTCCGCGCGGTCCCATCGAAAAAATCGAGGAAAACGACTCGTTCCGCTTCCTCGAAAACCATATGCCCATCTACTACTACAACTGCCACTGCAAATCACTTTCGGTCGACAACCGCAAGGATATTGCCGGCGTGGAAGCATATCTCAAAGCCAACAAATAAGAGTGTGTCTAAGGCACCGTCACTGCGACTGCGATGAAACGAATGCTTGTCATACGATTTTCGGCTCTGGGCGATGTGGCCATGACCATACCGGCAATCTACAGCCTTGCCCGCCGCTATCCCAACCTGAGGATCGATGTGGTGACGCGTCCGTTTTTTGCCAAACTGTTCATCAATCGTCCGGACAACATCGACATCATCGAAGCCGATTTCAAGACCACCTACCGGGGTGCGCGCGGCATGATGCGTCTGATGTGCCGCCTGTCGAAACTCCGACCCAATTGTGTGGCCGACCTTCACAACGTGTTGCGCTCCTGGACGATAGACACGTGGATGAAACTTCACGGCGTCAAGGTGGCGATGGTCGACAAAAACCGCCGTTCGCGCCGCAAACTGTTCACCGACAAAATCGCCCAACGAAATTTTGTCGACCGCTACACCGACGTGTTCGAGCGTCTGGGCTATCCCGTGGAGCTGACCTTTCGCTCACTCTATCAGGAAGTGCCGGCCGCACCGCCGGTCGATGTGCCCGAAGGTAGCATCGGCATTGCCCCCTTCGCCCGCTACTACAACAAGACCTATCCGCCCGAAATGATGCACCGCGTGGTCGAACTCCTATGCAAACGGGGATACCATGTGTGGCTCTTCGGCGGACGAGGCCGCGAGGAAGAGGAACTCGCCTCCTGGGCCGACGACATCAAAGGTTGCCGCTCGGTGGCCGGAAAATACTCCATCGACCTCGAACTGGCCATGATGAGCCGCATGAAGGTGATGGTCAGCATGGATTCGGCCAATCAGCATCTGGCTTCGCTTGCCGGCACCCCGGTGCTCAGCATTTGGGGAAGCACGACCCCGGCCTGCGGATTCCTGGGCTACGGACAGAGCCAGCTCAACGCCATCGTCAAAGGTCTGCCTTGCCAACCCTGCACCGTGGCCGGCAGTCCGACATGTCCGCTGGGCCATCTCGACTGCCTGTGCTCCATCGAACCGCAATTGATTGTTCAACGCATCATTAACGCCATCGACCGCTGATGTTCGACTTTCTGCTCATACCGTCAGTCTATTTCCTGGCCTGCATTGCATGGTTTGCCATCGTTCAGAAACCGATCTTCGGCATCTACAACCGCATCACCAGCGCCGACCCCATAGGACTGTCAACCGTAGCCGGCGTCTATCGTCACGGCATTGGCACGGATGCCATCATAGCCGCATACCTCTCGGCCATCCCGCTGTTAGTTGGAGCATTGGCCACTATGATCCCGGCCATCAATGCTCCGACGGTACTGACGGTCTACAACGTAATACTCGCATTGGCACTCGGACTGCTTGTCACCTCTGACTTCCTCCTCTACCGCTTCTGGAAATTCAAAATCGATTCGTCGGTGTTCATCTACCTACGTTCGATCAAAGGCGCCACAGCAAGCGTCTCCACCCTATATCTCATAGGCGGTCTTCTGACATGGTTGGCTGTCAGCGCCACATTTTTCATCTTCGCGCAGACAGCCTGCTTGCTCGCAGTTCACTTCGCACCTGTTCCATCCTCGCTTGAAGCGTGGTGGACCTATCCGATTGTGATCGCTGTCACCCTGCTTTTCGCCGGGCTTCTTTTCATTGTCATCCGCGGTCTGGGCATTCGCCCCAACTCGCCCAGCATCGCCTACTACAGCAGCAACCAGTTTCTCAACCACTGGGCGCTCAATCCGGCCTACAGCATGATCTATTCGCTGTCGAAAAAAGACGACTTCGCCACAGCGTTCCGCTCGATGGACGACGAGGAGTGTCGCGAAATCACTGACCGTCTGTTTCCGGCCACAGGTGCTCCCGCAATCAAGTTGCTCAACACCGTGCGGCCCAACATCCTTCTGGTCATTTGGGAGAGTTTCGGCGCTGAATTCAGCCGGGCATTTGGAGGACGCGACGGCATTGCCGTCAACGTCGATCGCCTGGCAAAGGAGGGCGCGGCTTTCACCAATTGCACCGCAGGCAGTTTCCGCACCGACCGCGGTCTGGTCAACGTTATCAGCGGCTACCCGGCCCAACCGACCACAAGCATCATACGACACACCCGCAAACTACCCAACCTCCCGGCTTTGGCCCGCACTATGCAATCGATGGGCTACACCACAGAAGCCATCCATGGCGGCGACCTGTCGATCATGAACAAAAACGACTACTACCTCGCTTCGGGACATCAGCGTCTTGTGGGTCAATCCGACATGCCCTCGGGGCTCGCCGCCGGCAAATGGGGCATTCACGACGGTCCGATGATGGATTTCGCCGCCGATGAAGCAATCCGACTTTCGGCCGAAGGCAAGCCGTTCATGATCACGCTTCAGACTCTCAGCTCCCATGAGCCGTTTGAAGTACCCTACTCGCGCCTGACCGACAAAATCGATAATTCGTTTGCCTACACCGACAGCAGCCTTGGAGCCATGGTCGATCGCCTGCGCAATTCACCGGCCTGGAGCAATCTGCTGATCGTGGTTGTGGCTGACCACAGCCTCAACCGACCGGTCCCGACCACCGACCGCTTCTCTCACTCCCACATACCGTTGCTAATGCTCGGAGGCGCTGTCGACCGCCCGGTGGTGATCGACAAAATGATGAGTCAGACCGATATCCCGGCCATCATACTCGGCCAGATGGGCATCGACCACTCCGACTTCCCGTTCAGCCGCGACATCCTTTCCGACGACTATGCTGACCCTTCGGCTCTTCATGTGTTCATGAACGGCGCGATGCTTGCCGATGCCGACGGATACACCGTCTACGATACTCTCCTCCAACGGGTGATAGAAGGTGACAACGACCCCGACCGACTCAATAAAATCAAAGCTGCACTTCAACGTATATATCAAGATCTCTATCAACGATGAACGCTCCGCAACATACCCGATCACGCCTTTCGGAGACGCTGTACCGCATACTCCGGTCCACGGTCATGGGCGTGGTGATCAATCTGCTCATGGTCTACGTGTGCTACTTCATATGCCGCGTCGTTTTCCTGGCACTCAACAGTCAGCTTCTGTCGATCGACAGCACAGCCACTCTGCTTACGCTCCTGCGCGGCGGTCTGCTGTTCGACACTTCGGCCATATGCTATACCAACGCGCTCTACATACTGCTCGCTCTCTTCCCGCTCCACTACAAGGAGCGCCCATGGTTTTTCAGCCTGACCAAATGGATCTTCGTCATTGTCAATTCGCTCTGCATTCTGATCAATCTGGCCGACGCTGTGTTTTTCGAATTCCGCCACCAGCGCACCACAATGGCCATTTTCCAGGAATTCGGCGGCGAGGGCAATCTGGCTTCCATCGTCGGACATGAACTTGTGAGTCATTGGTATCTGGTGCTTTTGTTTGTGCTGATGGTGTGGGCATTGATCCGTTTCTACCGTCGTCCGGCGCGTCCGGCGCGTCCGCTCCGACGCTACTACATCAACCGCATCATATGGTTTGTAGTGATCGGCTTTGCAGCTTTCTGCGGAATGCGCGGCAACGTGTTCTTCCTTTCGGCCACCCGACCGATATCCACCAACTACGCATTTCATTACACCACAAAGCCGGAGCAGACCGGTGCGGTGCTCAACACTCCTTTCTCCATGATCCGTACCATCGGGCAGACCACGATGCCTACACCACATTATTTCGCGACGCAGGAAGAGCTCGATGCCGTGTTCACACCTCTGCATCTCCCGTCCGACTCAGCTGCAGTCAACAAGAAAAATGTGGTCATTATCATCGTTGAAAGCTTCGCGCGCGAATTCATCGGTGGACTCAACAAAGACCTCGACGGAGGCACCTACAAAGGCTACACTCCCTGGACCGATTCGATGCTCGACAGCGTCATGTGGCACGACGAAATGCTCGCCAACACCTATTACAGCATCGACGCACCTCCCGCCGTGCTCGCCTCCATTCCGCGCGCCGACCGCCCGTTTGTCGTGTCACCTCACTCGGTCAACCACATAAACTCCATAGCGAGCGAGCTGAAAAATCTCGGCTACACGAGCGCATTCTTCCATGGCGCCGACAACGAATCGCTCGGCATCCATGCCTTCACGCGTCAGGCCGGATTCGACCGATATTACGGTCAGAACGAATTTTATGCCGACTCGCGATTCGGGGGCCGCAAGGAGTTCGACGGCTATTGGGGCGTGTGGGACGAACCCTTCCTGCAGTTCTTCTGTGCAAAGCTTTCGGAGATGCCTCAGCCTTTTGTTGGAGCAGTGTTCACTCTTTCGTCACACCATCCGTTCAAAGTGCCCGAAAAATATCGCGACCGGTTCAAGGACGAGGGCCAGTTTGAACTCCACAAATGCATCCGCTACACCGACTATGCTCTGCAGCAGTTCTTCGAATCGGCCCGCAAACAGCCATGGTTCAACAACACCATATTCGTGATCACCGCCGACCACACCAGCTCTAAGCGCACACATGAGGAATACAAAAACGAAATGGGCAATCTGCGTATCCCCATCCTCTACTACGATCCTTCGGGCGAGCTGCCCCGCGGACGTCAGAAAGGCTTATCGCAGCAGATCGACATCATGCCCACGCTTTTGGGCATCATCGGCTACGACCGTCCCTACATCGCTTTCGGCAAGGATCTGCTCTCCACGCCTGCCGATCAGACATGGGGCTTCAACTGGAACTCACAGCCTGTCTATGTCAAAGGCAACTACATGATGATCTACGACGGTGAACGCGTCACCGGACTATACAACATTCGCACCGACCGCTTCGAACGCACCAATCTGGCCGGCAAAGGTCTGCCCGAGGAAGCTGACATGCTACGCAACGTGCAGGCCATCATGCAATCATATTTGTCGCGCATGAACGCCGATGATGTCACCGTCAAAACCGACCGAAAATGAGAGTGGCACAGATATTTCCGGGAAAAGTGTGGGGCGGCGCGGAGCAATACGTGCTCGATCTGGGTCGCGCTCTCGTGGCTCAGGGACACGAGGTGGAATATTATTGTCTCGACTCAGCCCCTGTCATCTCTCGCCTCAACGCCGAAAATATCAAATACAAAGTGATCAGCTCTTCACTTGACGGGCTGAACGCCAGTGCCGATGTGGTCCACATCCACGACACCCGCTATGTAAGTCCGGCCATAAAACGCACCGCCGCGCCTACGAAGGTGGTGCTCACACGCCATATAGCCCGTGCAAGCCGCGTCATGCCCTGGTATCGCAAAGCGTTTCGCAGCCTCCATGCCATGATCTTCGTGTCACATCTGTCAGAAAAAATGTGGCGCGGAGTCAACAGCTGGATGCCCGACGAAAAATGCTGCGTGATCCACAATTCGATTCCGGAAATGAATCCCGTAGAAATGCCCGACCTTCGCTCGCGATTCGGTATTGGCAGCGATTTGCCGTTGCTGATGTTTACCGGCCGTGTACGCCGGTCGAAGGGATGCGCCGTCATCGTCGAAGCCCTGCCACGGCTCATACGCAAATGTGCCGTGGTGTTTGTCGGCACCCCAAAACCTGCCGACTACGACCAAAAACTGAAGCGCTTGGCCGAACGCCTCGGTTGCAGCGACCGCATATTCTTCTACGGCTTCACCGACGCCGTCCGCTCGCTGCTCCCTCAGGCCGACATCGGCGTGCAACCCTCAATCGTGCGCGAAGCATTCGGCCTTTCACAGCTGGAATTCATGCAGGCAGGCCGTCCGATTGTCACCACCGACAACGGCGCCCAACCCGAATATGTCGACGATGGTGTCACCGGTATGCTGATCCGCCCTGATGATCCCGAGGCGCTCGCCGAAGCCCTCAACCGACTGCTCGAGGATTATCCACGGTCGACCGCCGAAATGGGCCGTGCCGCAGCCGAAGCATACCGACACAATTTCGCCTACGACATTTTTGTCAGCAATATTCTCAAAGTATACAACGACCAACCATCTGCCATATGAACCATCAGGCAACCGACACTGACCGACCGTTGTTTTCCATCTTCATACCTACATGGAACAACCTCGACATGCTCCGGCTCTGCGTTGAAAGCATCGAGAAGAACTCCACTTTCCGCCACGAGATCCTCATCCACGTCAACGACGGCTCCGACGGCACCCTTCAATGGGTCAAAGAGAAAGGCTACAAACACGCCCACTCGCCGGAAAACATCGGCGTGTGCTGGGCCATGAACGGGCTCCGGACGCTGATGACTACCGACTATATCATGTATGTCAACGACGACATGTACATGCTGCCCGAATGGGACAAGGTGCTCTACGATGAAATACAATCGATGCCCCACAAACTCTGGTATCTGGCCTCGACCATGATCCAGCCCAAAAGCCACTATCTCAGAAGCAACAGCGTGGTGACGGCCGACTTCGGGCGCACCGTCGATACCTTCGACGAAGCCGGACTGCTCGCAGCCTACCGCTCGCTGGCACCGGCCGACTGGCGTGGCGCCGAACTGCCCCCCACCATCGTGCACCGCGACACGTGGGATCTCGTCGGTGGCTACAGCATTGAATACAGCCCGGGGATGGCTTCCGATCCCGACTTCGACGCAAAGCTTTGGCTTGCAGGTGTGCGCGTATTTAAAGGTCTCGGTCGAAGCATGTGCTACCACTTCATGAGCGTCACCGTCAACCGAATTGTCAAAAACGACGGCCCCATCCAGTTTCTGCGCAAATACGGCATGACCATCCGTGCATTCCGACAGCAGATCCTCCGCGTCGACGAGCCCTGGCACGACCAAAAGCCCCACGACACCAAAGCCATTAGGAGTGAATTGCGACGAAGCTCACTGAAAAAGCTCATCACCGTTTTTAAAAACATGAAGACCGCCCGCCTTTGGGATAAGCTATGATCAACTTTCTCCGACACATATATTATAAATGGCACTATCGCGGACGCCGCATCAACATTAAGCGGACGGCACGCGTACGCAGCGGTTCGCAGCTCGAAGGCCTCAACCGCATAGGGCAGCGAACCTGTTTCCGCGGAACGCTCGGATTCGCTTCCTACATTGCCACCGACTGCAATCTGTCGGCCGCGATAGGCCGCTATACCAGCATCGCTCCGTTTGTGCGGTCGAATCCCGGCATCCACACCTATCGGCCGCCGTTTGTGTCCACATCGCCCATGTTTTTCAACCGCGACCACCTGGGTGGCAAATCATTCGCCACACGCGACACGATCCAAAACCTGCGCTATGCCGATTCAGAACGCCGACTCGACGTGGTCATCGGCAATGACTGTTGGATAGGCCAAGGCGTATTTCTGGCAGGAGGTGTAACAATAGGCGATGGTGCCGTAGTGCTTGCCGGAGCTGTTGTCACCAAGGACGTGGAGCCCTACGCCATTGTGGGCGGAGTGCCGGCAAAAGTCATCGGCCATCGCTTCGACAAGGATCACCGCGAATGGCTGATGAAAATCCGCTGGTGGGACATGCCCGAGCAGTGGCTGCGCGACAACTGGCAACTTTTCAACGATATCAACCAACTCAAAAACGAACTCTCATAAGCATATGTTTTCAGGAATAGTAGAAGAGGCAGCCCGCGTGGTTGCCATTACCGACGAAGGCGGCAACCGCCATATACGTGTGAAATGCTCTTTCACCGATGAATTGAAAATCGACCAGTCAGTGGCCCACAACGGCGTGTGCCTGACCGTCGTAGCGATACATGACGACGGCACCTACACCGTCACAGCCATTCAGGAGACCCTCGACCGCAGCAATCTCGGCGACCTGACTGTCGGCTCGGAAGTCAACCTCGAACGCTCCATGCTGATGAACGGCCGGCTCGACGGCCACATCGTGCAAGGCCATGTCGACTGCACCGCCGTGTGCGAAAGCATTGAGGAAGTGGATGGCTCGCACTACTATAAGTTCGTCTACCAAATCGACCCGGCCATGATAGCCAAAGGCTACATGACCGTGGAAAAAGGCTCGGTGACAGTCAACGGTGTCAGCCTGACGGTGTGCGACTCCGAACGCGACAGCTTCCGCGTGGCCATCATCCCCTACACCTACGAGCACACCAACTTCCACACGTTTGCACCCGGCACACGCGTCAACATCGAATTCGACATCATCGGCAAATACATCAGCCGCATGATTCAGCTGACGCGCTGAACCGGCTCAAGCTTTCTCCTGGACGGATACAGGAATCGCATCACTAACACGGCCGTGACAAAATAGACTACGGCCAGGATCCACAACATAGCCCACGAGTGTGACTCCTGGGCCAGAACGGCGCCGTTGCTGTTGAGCCGGATGAAACCCTCCACGCCCCATGTGGCCGGAACGAAATCGCCAATTGTGTGCCAGAACCAATTCATGGCATAGCGCGGCCAGGTCAGTCCCGACAGGAAGAGGAACACCACCGACGTGAACACGATGACGAGCATCGAGCTCTCACGCTCGGTGACAAACACGCTCAGCGTAATGCCCAGAAAACTTGAGGCAATGAGCATCGGCATCAAAAACAGCAGATAGTCGCACACATTGCCTATGTGGGGCAGCGAGAATATGAGTGGAACAATGTGGACCACATAGAGGGTCATCGGCAGATAGATACACAGATAGCACATCGTCTTGCCTATCACCGTAGTAGCCGGGCCGGCCGGGATGGCAAGCGGGTCAATGCCGCCGTTGGCTCTGCGGCGTTCCGACCCTCCGGCTGCTATCATCGTGACGCCCAGAATCAGACTCTGCTGAAGAATGAGCACCAATATGCCCGGAATGATAAACGAAGCGAACCCCTGCGTCGGGTCGCCAAGCATGATGGCCTCGGAATTGATCAACGGAGCGCTGACGCTTTGACCCACCAAGCCCAGCTCGTCGATCTCTTGCTGCTGAA
This sequence comes from Bacteroides sp., assembly GCA_023666835.1. Lineage (GTDB taxonomy): Bacteria > Bacteroidota > Bacteroidia > Bacteroidales > Muribaculaceae > Paramuribaculum. The sequence continues at coordinate 185,432 of JAMPBJ010000001.1, forward strand.
TTTCAGCTCCCGCTGCGAGCTGAACGTCGGTCAGTGCGCTGACAAACGCACGGTAGCGCAGAAGCAGACTCATTTCGGAATAGAACGTCACAACCGCCTGCTCGCCGCGACCAAGCTTCGTTGCGTAGTCCGACGGGATTTCAAGGATGCCGAAAGCATCGTGTTCGTTCTGTATGCGCCGGGCTGCCTGCATATCGGGCGCGTAGTCATAGACCTCGATGGCTTCGGTGGCATCGATCATGCGCGCAAGGTTGCGCGACGAAGATGTGCGCGAATTGTCCACGACCACAACCGGGATATTTTTCACCGTCTCCGGATTATAAATGATCGTATAGATCAGTGGATACATTATAGTAAGGAAGAAAAAGAAGATCACCACGCCCAGATCGGTGAACACCAACCTGAACTCCCTGCGCCACACCTTGAACAGAGTGACGAACCACGACGATATGCTGTTTGACGACTTTTTCATGCTTTCCGAAATTGTATCATGGCACGTAGACCGGGTTGAGGCAACGCTTCTTCAGGCGCCATAAGCCTGCCATAGCCACAAGCGGGAACAGCAGCAGAGCTATGTAGAAGTAGCGCGAATAATAGAGTGGAATGCCGTTGAGTGCCTGGTCGGCATAGATCAGGAAGTAGTAGCGAACCGGCAGAATGTAGCTGAAAATTCCAACCGCCGGATACATCTGCTCGACCGGGAACGAGAAGGCCGCGATCGAAAACGCAAGGATGCTGAGCAGCGAGCAAATGCTGACGGCCAGTCGGAGATTGGGCAATATGCAGCACACTATCACGGCAAAAGCCTGCGAAGCGATGACCATCAGCACCATTGCCAGCACCATGTGCCATGCCGGACAATTGAGTGGGAAATGGTTGAACTTGAACATCAACGCCTGGCATGCAACACCGACTGCCACTTCAACCACAGTCTGCGGTGCCAGTTTGCCGAAAAGCGCCACAAGAATCGAGCCGCCCGAGCTATCCATCCACCGGCGCGACGAACCGGTCTTGATCTCCTCGCATATCGAGAAACTCGTGACCAGCGCCACCATCAGGCAGATGATACCCGGCACAAACGAGTTGGTCAGATAATAATTGTAGTTCATCCAGGGATTGCCAATGGCCTGTTGCTGCACGGCCACAGGCTGGATCAGCGTCGAAGCGGTCGACTCGTTGATGCCCGACCCGACAAGCGTGGTCTGCACCAAGCCGCCCTTCGTGGTGACCGCAACGGTCTTGAACCCCTTGAATATCATGGTGCCCGGCACGAAGTAGGTCATGTTGCAGTAATAGGTGATCGTCGGCTTCTTGCCGGCTATGGCTTTCTGCTGGAAGTCGGCGGGGATCATGAAGAAACCGAAGATGCGTCCTGTGCGCACCGCCGTCACCGCTTCATGGAACGACTCAAGATGCTCTGTCACATCCACCAGCTCACTGCTCGACAACGTGCGGCTCACGCGGCGCGACAACTGGCTGTGGTCGAGATCCACAACGCCCGACGGCACTTTCATAGCCACACCCTCGTCCATCATGTTGATGAAAAAGAGAGTGAAAGCTATCGGAATCACCACCAGGCAGACCATGTAGATCCTGCGCGAGCACAGGATGCCCACGCCATAGCGGAGTGATCGTAGCAACAGACCGTTTTTCATCTTCCCGTGGTTTTGCGGTTCAAGATTGTTTTACGGACGATAGACCACTGTCATGCCCGGACGTAGATCGGGCACAGTGTCGGTCGGACGGGCCTTCACCTCGAACGTGCGGCTGTCCCATTCACCGGTCGATTTGGTGGCACGCCATGTGGCATACGAGCCCATGTCGCGCACATAGTAGATCTCTGTCTCTATCTCCTTCTTGTCGAGCGCAGGAATCATCACCTTGATTTTCTTGCCAAGCTTGAGATCGTTGAGCAGATCCTCGCGCACGTTGAAAGTGACCCATTTGTCGTCGATCTTCAGCAGGCTCATGATAGGAGTACCCAGACTGACAAGCTCTCCCACCTCGGGGTATATTTCGTCGATCTGACCATCGCACGGAGCCACTAGATACTGGTCCTCAAGCAACGCATTTACCTCAGCAATACCGCCCTGCGCCACTCCGACCATACCGGCGGCTGCGGCCTTGTCCTCTTTCTGTGCACCTGCCTTGGCCAGGCTCAGCTGACTCTTGGCTGCGTTCTCAGCTGCGACAGCGGCATCGTAGGCAGCCTTTGCCTCATCGCGTTTCTGGGCGGTGACCACATCCTCCTTGTAGAGGTTCTCCATGCGCTCATAGGTCTTCTGGGTGATCTGACGCGCAGCCACAGCCTGTTCAACAAGGCTTTCGGCAGTGGCTATGATCTGCGAGCGCGTGCCTGCATCCACCTTCTGTTCGCCGGCCACGGCCACATTCCTGGCCTGCTCGGCCTGCATCAGCTTAGCCTCGGCAAGCGACGAATGGATATGCACCAACGTGTCGCCAGCTTTCACCATATCGCCCTCCTTGACGTAGAATTCAGTGACACGTCCGGGAAGTTTTCCCGAAATACGCACCGAGGTAGCCTCAGCCTGACCTTCGACAATCTCGGCCGGTGGCTTGAGGAAGAAAAATCCGATGATGGCAAGGGCTATGACGCCCAACACCAGTAACAGCAACGAAAATATCAATATACGCGATTCGCGTTTCTCCTGCCCGGCGGCATCCTGACGGTTTGTTTCGTTTTGTGCCATGGTTATATATGTGTCTTTTTATTATTGTATTAATAGTTTGTTGAATAAGGAAGTGTGCCGAGCACCTTCGACAGATATACGTCGCACAGGTGCACGTCGATCTGTGCGTCGATCTTCTCAGAATTGGCCTTGAGCCATGCCGTCTGCGCTTCCATAACGTTGTCGGTTGTCATCACGCCCTCCTTGAATCCGAGATTTGCCTGGCGAAGGTTTTCATTGGCCTTGGCAAGATTTGTCAGGGTCATGTTGTAGGTCTTCATGGCCTCCTGCGCCTTGAATGCCGACTGGCTCACCTGCAGATCGATCATCTCCTTGGCATCGTCGAGCTCGAGCTGCGCCATGCGGGTCTCCGACTGAGCGGCTTTATACTTGTTGTAGTTGCCGCCCCAGTGCCACAGCGGTATCGACACCATGGCCCCGATGGAGAATGCACCTGAGAAACGCTTCGAGAATCCGTCGAACATGTTGGGGTTGGAAAACGAATATGCCCCGATCAGCGCAACCTTCGGGAGCATGTCGCTCATGGCCACCTTTTCCTTCTGCTTCAGCACTTCGACACCCATCGACAGCGCACGCAGGTCCTGACGACGGTCGTAGACGTCGGCCATATTGTAGGACGTGGCTATTGGAGCCGTTTCGCCAATGCTCTCGTCATCTTCATCGGCAAGAGTCATCTGCGTGTCGATCGGCAATCCGCACACATGCGCCAAAGCCATACGCGACAACACCAGGCCGTTTTGCACCTTCGTAAGGTCCACTTCGGCTGCATTAAGCTTCACCTCCACTGTCAGCAAATCACTGCGTGTGGCCACACCTTGCTCCACCATCAGCTCCACATTGTGGCGCAACGTGTCGAGCAGAGCCACATAACTTGTGGCAAGTCGCAACTTTGCCTTGAGCGATACCACCTGCCAATATGCACCGTCGACGGCATAGATCACGTTTTCGGCCTCGGCATTGTGCAGCGCCCGGGCAGCCTCCTCGGCATAATGCGTCAGGCGGTTCATGGCCACGATCTTGCCGCCCATATAGATGGGCTGAGTCAGAGTGATGGCACCGAAAAACACGTTGTGCACGTCGAACGTCATTGCATCCTTCGGTATCAACGCCACCGTTTCGGGTATGTACTGTCCGTCGGGACCCTTGATCGGTTCACCGGTCATAGGATTCTTGACCAGGTTGAAATCATACTGCTGAGTCTCAAGGTTGAATGTCTTGGTGGGCAGCAGCTGATCGGCGCTGAATATAGATATCTCCTTCTGATTGTAGGCATATCCGCCGTTAAAGTCAATGGCGGGAAGATAGGCCGCGAAAGCCTCCTTCTTCTGATAGCCGGCCATGCGCGTGGCTTCGGCAGCCACCCGCAACTGTTTGTTGTTGCTCAGGGCCATCGACCGGCATGAGTCGAGCGTCACCACCTGTGCCTTTACAGGGGCAAAGGGAAGTGACACTGCCGCCACTGCCAGTATCAGTGCTTTTCGTAGACTGTTCATGTGAGTGATAGTTAAACGGCTTGAATTTTGGTTTATGAGAGAGTGTGCTGTATCGAAAAGCCTACACTTTTCTCTATGCAAATTTAACGTCTATTTGCTCAAAAAGGTTTTCGCCGTGGCGCTATGTGGATAGAAAGGGCAATTTTTGTACATTTCAGCCACTTTTTATAATTTTGTGGCCTTAATGATTACCAATCATCACATGGAACTTAGCACAATTGTCAACCGGATAATATCCGAAAATGAACCGGCCACAATCGAAGAGGCCGTGGAACTCAGCCGACAATACACCATCGACCAACTGGCCGATGCCGCCGACCGAATCAGAGAAGCCTGCTGTGGCGGACAGCTCGACACCTGCTCAATCATCAACGCACGCAGCGGACGCTGCTCCGAGGACTGCAAATTCTGCGCCCAGTCGCGCCATTTTCCCACGGGCGTCAAAGAATACGACATCGTCGACGAAGAGGCGACGATGGAACTCGCACGCGACTGCGCACGCCGCGGTGTGCTCCACTTCTCGCTCGTCACCAGCGGACGACGCGTCACCGAACAGCAGGTCGACCGCTTCTGCGCCATCTATCGCCGCATACGCACCGAACTGCCCCAACTCCGACTCTGCGCTTCAATGGGTCTGGTCAGCCGCGAAGTGCTCGACGCCCTCTACCAGGCCGGCGTGCGTCGCTACCATTGCAACCTGGAGACATCGTCGGACTACTTCCCAACCCTTTGCAGCACCCACACCCACGCCGACAAGCTCCGCGTGATCCGCGACGCATCGGAAGCCGGCATGGAAGTTTGCTCGGGAGGCATCATCGGCATGGGCGAATCGCTTGCCCAGCGCCTTCGCCTGGTCAGCGAGTCGTATCGCGCCGGTGCCATTTCCATCCCCGTCAACATTCTCAACCCCATACCCGGCACACCTCTTGAACATGCCGCTCCGCTGACCGACGACGACATCATCCTGTCCGTGGCGCTGATGCGCTTCGTGGCGCCCAAAGCCGTGATGCGTTTTGCCGGCGGCCGTGCCCGCTTGAGCCGCGCAACCACCGAGCGCATACTGCGCGGAGGCATGAACGGCGTGATGGTCGGCGACCTGCTGACCACCGTGGGCAACAGCGTCGACGACGACTTCAAAATGTTTGCCGAAACAGGCTACAGGCTCTAAGTCCCGAACATACAATACCATGGCCAACGACCTTCACCCCCAAACCGTGGTCAGCTCTCCCGGAGCACGCTATGAAATCATCCGCACACTGAGTCACGGCGGCTTCGGCATCGTCTACCTCGCCCTGATGCATTGTCCCGGCAAGCAACCGACTGTGGTGGCATTGAAGGAATTTTTTCTCGCCTCACACTGCGAGCGCGATGAGGCCACGCAGGCTCTCACCTATAGCAATCCGGTGAAAACGCGTGTCGAATCGGCCATGAAGGATTTCCAATCGGAGGCTCTGCGCCTGAAGCAGTTCTGCAGCGGCCACACCAATGTGGTCAATGTCATAGAGGTGTTCGAGGCCAACCGGTCGATCTACTACTCGATGGAATATATCGAAGGTGAATCGCTGAAAGACTACGTGGAGCGCCGCGGACGTCTGTCGGTCAACGAGATGATGCTGATGATGATCCCGATCGTCAATGCCGTGGCCGGTCTGCACCGTCAACAGATCACCCATCTCGACATCAAGCCGTCGAACGTGATGCTTGCCACCGATGCCACCGGACAGATCCGACCGGTGCTGATCGACTTCGGATTGTCGAAACACTATTCCGACTCCGGCCAACCGACCTCGACAATCAACACCCAAGGGGTCAGCGACGGCTTTTCACCGGTAGAGCAATATGGCGGCATCACACGATTTTCGCCCACGGCCGACGTGTATGCCCTCGGAGCCACGATACTCTTTTGTCTGACAGGCATGGTGCCACCACGCGCCTGTGATTTGACTCCGGAACGTCTGACTCTGCTCATCGATGGCAACGTGCCCGCATCTTATCGGCAGATATCCTCAGCATTGCTTCGAGCCATGGACTACATGCCTGCGAAGCGCCAGCAATCGGCCGGACAACTGCAGCAGGAACTGACCGGTCCGAGCATAGCCGCCCCTGCGCCGCAACAGACACAACCGATCTTGCCGGCATCCGACGACACCGTCATCTCTCCGACCCCCAATCAAGTCCCCGGTCCTATCACCTATCGGAGCAAGAACAACACAACGAAGACGGTTTTGACCGTAGCCATTATAGTCGTATTACTGGCCATTGCAGCCACTGTGGCCTACTTCCTTACAAGCCGATCCACGAAAGCTCATGTGGAAGTTGACGACGAAGATGTTGGATTTGTCGAGAAAGTCAGGTCGTCATTTGACGAACCGATTGGCGCCAGCGACGTTACGGGATTTAAACTTAAGGCAAGTAGCACCGCTATGATGCCTGATAAAAAGATCGGAGCCGATGCCTGGCCCACGATAAAAGAATACGAGATCCGCAACGGTGCGACTCCCTATGACGCAGAGATTTTCTTCTATCCGGAGCCGGGCGTGCCACCTGTAGTTGTATCGGCATATTTCGATATCGTGATCCGACCCAACGGTCAGATTGTGGGTCGCTACGACAACCCCGACATTGTCAAGCTGGATGTCAATGGAGTGGTCAATCCCTCGACCGGTGATATCACCATCCTCCTGGGTCACGAAAGCCAGCAGTCGAAGATGAGGCTGCATTATGAAGGAATGCGCTATTCAGACGATGCGCCGTACTACGTCGGCATCTGGGGCAAAAAGAACAAGGAGACCCACGTGACGTTCTATCCCCGCTAACCGATGCGGCCTACGATGGTGGCTCCGGCTGCCAGCGGCGAGCGGTGAAGGGCATCGAGTGCTTTGGTGGCATCGGCCTTTGACACGGCTATGAGTATCGACGATGTGCACGCCATGCGCAACGGGTTGCGGTCGAGCAGCTGACAGGTTGTCGACACCACTTCACTGACAGGCACGGTATCTTTGTCGATCACCGGATCGCAGTATTCACGCATGCGATCGATGTGTTGCTCAAGGCCTTCGTCGAGGAGCGCCATGTAATGAACGCGTGGCACAACGCGCATCAACTGGTTGATTGGATCGAGCATCGAAACGCCGTCGCCTATAAACATCGGCATTATATTGCGCTTCGTGGCTGCCACGGCGGTGCCGAAGTCGCCAACGGGGCAGGTCACGATCAGCACATCGCCCGGCTTGCCGCAGCGTGGATTCGGATCATAGTCGGCCGACATCTCTCCGAGAGCAAACAGCGACATGTCGATGCCGTCGATGGGGCCTCGATCGGTGAAATGCGTGGTCACGCAACTCCACTCCATTTCCGACTGCAGTGCGGCATCCTGCATCCCGGCCGACATCACGTTGACCAGGCGGACATCGGTGTCGGTGTCGATAGTGAGCGATGCGCAGATATATCTCGGCTTGGAGCCCATGGCCAGAAGGCGGTTGGCGGCTATGTTGACAGCGGCGCGACCAATATTGGCTTCGCCGAAAACTATTGGTGTGTCAGTGACATGTACGGTTGTGGCCGACAGATCGGCATCGATATGCGGAATGACCGACGACATTTCGGGTGCGCGCCGCAAAAACGGATCGAGATGGGTAGAGTTGTTCATGGCAGTGTTAGAGTGTCTAATAACAATCTTATTCAACTGCCCTTATAACAATCTCTGCCCGTGAAGGGTTCAGAAATCGAGCAGATCGGGACGCAGACGGCGCGTGCGTTCGAGTGCCTGCTCGTGTTTCCACTCGTCGATTTTGGCCTGATGACCCGACAGAAGTATGTCGGGCACGCGCCAACCTTTATATTCGGCCGGGCGGGTATAGACGGGAGGAGCCAGCAACGAATCCTGAAACGAGTCGCTCAGTGCGCTCTGCTCGTCGCCGATGGCACCGGGGATGAGGCGCACGATGGCATCGGTGATGGCCAGTGCAGGCAGCTCGCCACCGGTCAGAACATAGTCGCCGATCGAAATCTCGCGGGTGATCAGATGCTCGCGTATGCGATAGTCGACGCCTTTGTAGTGGCCGCAGAGTATGATCAGATTGTTGAGCAGCGACATGGAGTTGGCCATAGGCTGATCGAAGGTTTCGCCGTCGGGCGATGTGAAGATCACCTCGTCGTAGTCGCGTTGCGATTTCAGGTCGGCGATGGCACGGTCGATCGGTTCTATCTGCATGACCATACCTGCCTCGCCGCCGAATGGATAATCGTCGACCTTGCGGTGCTTGTTGGTGGTGTAGTCGCGCAGATTGTGCACCACAATTTCGGCCAGACCCCTGTCCTGTGCACGTTTGAGTATCGAACAATTCAAGGGAGAGGTGAACATTTCCGGCAGTACGGTCAGTATATCTATTCGCATGTGTAGTTTTTTAATGATTCGGTGAGGTTGGATATCATCATGGCACGCAGTTCTGTCGGAGCCATGACGGTGATTTTAGGTCCGTAGCTGAGCAGCTCCTGCACGAAGTCGGGCGTCAGTCGCAGGTGGTAGGTGAAGGTGGAGTATTGGTCGCATATCATCTCCGACTGTGAGTGGTGGAGCGGCAGTGCTCGGAAATATTTGGCCTGGCGCGGATCGGTGCGTATGATCACCTTTTTGGGTTCGCCTTGCGAGAATACGATGCCGAAAGCGTCGCGGAAGTAGGCTTCGGCATCAAAGTCGGGGGGCAGGGTGAACGTGCGGCTGTCGACTTTCACTCCGGTCATGCGGTCGAGGGCATAGGTCTTGATCTTATCCTCTTTCACATTGCGTCCGGTCACATACCAGCGCAGCTTGAATATCTTCAAGAAGTAAGGCTCGAGCTTCACGGGCTTGGGTGCACCGGTGCGCGAGTAAGGGCTGTAGTTGAATTTGAGCACCTGGAAGTCCTTCATGGCGCCGATCACGGTCGACAGGTGTTCGCGGGCCGATGGCACATCCTCGAGAAACACGCGGTCGGCAATGTCGTGGGCGTCGGTCAGCGTGTTGCTCATCGATGCCGTGTTGAGCATCCAGTCGGTGACGCTAGCCGTGTGCGTGTCGTCGGCATCCTCTATGGAGTATTCAAACGTGCGTGGATTGCACACGATGTTGATCTTGAATATCTCTTCGATGTCGTTGCGATAGTTGTAGAATGTGCGCCGGGCCAACGGATTGCCGTCGGAATAGGGCGAGAGCAGCCACAGGCGGTTGATCTCTTCGCGGGTGATGGTGCCGTGCCGACGTATGGTGTCTATGATCCAGATGTAGCGGCTGAAAAGATTTTTCGACATTTTGTGATGATTGTTGTGATGGTTGGAGAAAGTATTGATGTAAGTTTCAGTCCCGCCATGGTGTAGAAGCCGTTGAGCAGCAGCAGCTCGAAGCCTATGCTGTAGCCAAACACGTGGTCAAGTGCCCATTGGGTGATCCACGACAGAACAGGAGCGACTATGCACACGGCCGGAACCAGGCGGTCGGCCACTCGGCCGTCGGTCAGCAGTCCGTAGGCAAACATGCCCAGAATAGGTCCATAGGTATACGAAGCAAGGGTATATATGGCCGATATTGCATCGTCGGAACTCAAATAATAGAAGGTGATGATCACCACGGCCATCGCTGCCGACATCATCAGGTGGACGCGGGAGCGAAGTCGGGCAAGAGCGGCATCGTCGTCGCCGTATCGACGGCGTCCGTCGAGAATGTCGAGGGTGAACGAGGTGGTCAACGATGTCAGCGCTGATCCGGCTGCTGAGTAGGCTGCCGAGATGAGGCCGACGATGAACAGCAGACCGACCACGAGCGGCATGGTGTCGTGGGCGGCTATCAGGCCGAAGAGGTCGTCGCTCTTTTCAGGCATGGCTATCGAACGCGTTTGAGAATAGATGAGCAGAAGGGTGCCGAGCATCAGAAACAAGGCGATCACACCAATCTGCACCACGCCGCTGACTATCATGTTTTTGGCCGATGAACGCGAATCGCGACACGATAGATGGCGCTGCATCATGTCCTGATTGAGACCGTTCATCACAATGGCCATGAACACGCCGGCAATGAACTGCTTCCAGAAATAGAGCGGACTTTTGGGGTCGTCGAAGTGGAATATGCGCGAACTTGCGTGGGAGGTGATGGCGTCGGGAATGTCGGCCGGCGACATGCCCAGGTTGCGGGCTATATAGTAGATGCACAGCACCACCGACGATATGAGGCAGAAGCTCTTGAGCACATCGGTCCATATCAGCGTCTTCACACCGCCACGGGCCGTGTAGAGCCAGATGAGCGAAATGGTCAGCATCACATTGACGATGAAGGGCACACCCAGCGGCTCGCACACCAGCAACTGAAGCACGGCGCAGACCACGAAAAACCGCACCGATGCGCCCAGAATTTCCGACACGAAAAACATGGCGGCGCCCGAGCGGTAGCTGCGGCGCCCGAATCGATCTTCGAGATAGGAGTAGATCGACACAAGGTTTTTGCGGTAGAAAAGCGGGATGAGCACGAAGGCTATCACGGTGTAGCCTAAAAGGAATCCCAGCACCATCTGCAGGTAGGAATAGCCCTTGGCCGCAACCATGCCGGGCACCGAGATGAAGGTGACGCCCGAAATGACCGCTCCGGCCATGGCAAATGCCACAATGGGCCATGGAGTGCGACGATTGCCGGTGAAGAAGGTGGCGTTGTCGGCCCGGCGCGAGGCTATGCGCGATATGGTCAGCAGCAGGGCGAAGTAGACCGCCACGGTCAGTATCACGATCAATGGTGTCATAGCGGATAGAGCAGATAGGGTTGACGTTGACGTTTGAACGCGGCCACATCGGCAGCCCACGATTTCTTTATTTCTTCGGCCGATCGGCCCTCTTCGATCATCTGACGTACACGGCGGTTGCCTATCAGTTTGTCAAAGAAGGTGGTGAAGAATTTGCCGACCCGTTTCATGCCGATGTTGCGGTAGGCGTCGACAACATAACTGATGTCGATGCCCGACTCGATCACATGGTCGAGATCTACGTTACGCAGATCGCGGCCGTAGCATTTGCGCCCGAGCAGTGGAGGATTTTTGGCTCCGGGGCGGCTCCGCGGGGTGAAAGAGAAGGTGGAGCCGGAATAGTTGGGATGGCCGTAGACCTCAAAAGGCATATCGGTGCCGCGTCCCAGGCTCATCACCGTGCCCTCAAACAGGCATGTCGACGGATAGAGATACACTGAGCGCATGTCAGGCAGGTTGGGCGACGGCGCCACCGGCAACTCGTAGCGCGTAGAATGGGTATAGCCATCGCAGGGTATCACAGTCAGGTCAAGCTTGCGGGAGCTTTTGAGCCAGCCTTCACCCACAATCATGCGTCCGAGTTCGCCGAGCGTCATGCCATGGACGGTAGTGATGGGCAGTTTGCCAACACCGGATGCGAGCGACATGTCGAGTATCGGGCCGTCGACCGTCATGCCGTTGGGATTCGGGCGGTCGAATATCACGAACTGCTTGTCAGCATCGGCAGCCGCGTCCATCAGGTTGAGCATCGTTATATAATAGGTGTAGAAGCGCAGCCCTACGTCCTGCAGGTCGGAGATGACCACGTCAACATCGGCCAGTTGCGATGCCGTGGGCACCGATTGCTTGCCGTAGAGCGACACGATCGGAAGTCCTGTCTTGCTGTCGGTGCTCCCTGACACGTTCTCGCCTGCATCGGCAGTGCCGCGGAAGCCGTGTTCGGGCGAAAAAATGCGCACCACGTTCACTCCGTTGTCCAGCAACAGGTCGAGCGTGTGCCGGCCGTCGGACACCACTCCGGTGTGGTTGCTCAAAAGAGCCACTCGCTTGCCCTTGAGCATGGGCAGATAGAGATCGGTGCGCTCGGCTCCCACAGTCACTTTTTCGGAAGCTCGTGCCTGCCCGGCGACTATCAGCAGACCCACTATTATGGTTATTATCTTTATCAGTTTCATATCTTCTGCATTGTGTCATACAAAGATAGTGCAAAATAACCGTAGGCATGTGCAATTATACCGTATCATACGTTAATATAAGTTAAGAGCCTATTCCTCCCCCGGATTGACACTCCACCTCCGTTAACGTCGTCTGTTATCAATCATTTCTGATTTTGCGCAGCAGTTCGATGAGGCGGCGTATGCGGTCGTCGGCGAGCAGTTCGCTCAGTTCGGAGGCAGAGTCGAGGAGTCCGCGCGAGATTTCGGCGGATGCGCGGGTGTTTTCCATCACGCTCTTGGCCTCGATGAGCGTGATGCAAAAGGCACCGACGGTAGTCAGAAACGGCAATGCGGGCAGGTTCCACCCGATGGTCGAACGCAGCGAAATGCACAGCACCACGATGATCGAGTCGACACCCATAAGGGCAAGCATGGTCAGGAAATAGCGCAGTAGTTTGTCGATGGTGCGCCGATAGCCGCGCGAAGTGGCCGCAAGACCCGACCGTCGCACCTTGCGAAGCCCGCTCGCAAGATCGCATAGCGATGCAAAGATTACGGCAAGAAAGTCCAACACAAGCAATGCGGCTGCCCACTGGAGAGAAGACACCATGGCGGGAGAAATGGATATAAGTGAGATCATAGCAGATTAAGGTTAACTCCGCAAAGTTACATCCGAATCTGCCCGTTGAACCCCAAAATATCAAAAATCGATCAGCACTTCTCGCCAATAAGCAACCCGCCATAGGGAATCCGTCGACGTAGCCAAATGATAAGGGTACATACAGCATTCGTCAACACGGCCACCACCGGGCTGAACACCCGGTTGAACATACTGCTGTCCATAGCGCTGCATTCGGGAAATCACATGCGGCACGTAATCAGAAGAAATGTATGTATCAGATATATAGACACTTCAGTCAGGTGCCCATCAGAATTTTCTGCAACGTATCACCGTGCCGTTGGAGGTCATCACCAGGCGCGACGATGTCAGTTCATTGATTGTGAAATGAGCCGTGAATCCCAACTCATCAATTTGATCTGTCTCGGGAACGACGATGCCCCATGTGGTCAGATCCAACGGGCGGTCGCGCGGAAATTCGATCGACATCGTCGAGGCATCCTCATCATAGACAAGATTGCCGGTATGAAGCTCTGCGCCGGGTGCGGTCAGCTGTGCCACTTTGCGATAAAAGCAGTAGTAGCGGGTGCCGTCGGGATCGAATGTCGAGCCGTCGGCATAGTCGATAGAGGTCACCTGCCACTGACCCGACAGGTCGCCGTTCTGTGCCAGCTCGCGGCACGAGCCAAGCCACATCATCATTATACAGCCCATCAGAGCCGCCATCGCTATTTGCAATTTCTTTATCATAGCCATCCTGTTTTACTGATTGTTAATGAAGCGCCGAAGCTGTGTCCCAGCAAGCATCCGCCGTCGAGCCCAAGCCCGAGTGTGGCAGCCCAGCCCTGCAGTTGGTGAGGGTGATAGTTCAGTTCCAGCAGGGCATTGACGTTGTGGCGCACGTTTTTGGCCGGGAACGTGTAGCACCCCCACGAACGGGTGAGCGAAAGGAGTACGCGATAGTCGAGATCGGCAAGGGGCTGACCGGTCCAGCCGAAGTGATGACCCTTGATGCGGTTGTTGAGAAACTCGTAGCTGTACCACAGCCCGGGAGTGTTGTAGATGGGCGATATCAGCAACGGATTACCCTGCCCCATGCCCCACGATTGCCAGCCGGTGAAGAGCTCATGGGAGTAATATTCGTCGCGGCCGCTTACCTGCGAGGGTATGTCGGGAGTCTTGTCCCAATACACGGCACCACTCTGATCCTTGGTGTCGATGTATTCGTAGACAAAGCGGCTGACCACGGGGTTCTTGGGGAAGGACACCTCAATGCCCAGAAGCATATCTTTCCAGGCATGATCGAAAAACATCATGGAGTGGTCGTCGAAAAAGTGCTCATAGTAGGCGCGGAAATGCCAGGGCGAGTCCTTCGGTTCCCAATTGACGGCGAGCGACCATTGGCCCACGTGGTTGCCATAGACGTTGTTGACCTCGCCCATCTGGTTGGGGTCGGAACTGTCGCCGCCTCCGCTGGGAAACAGCACATGCCAGAAGTCCTTCAGACCGCGTCCCATCCTGACGGTATACGGTTCGCCGGTATAGCGGTTGTGACCGTGGAACGTGCCGCCCCATTCGGCACCCATTTCGAGGCCGCCTTCCACCGTCAGCGGGAAGCGGTCGGCGTTACCGCCGCGCAGGAAGAGACCTTTGGTGTGGAGCATGCGGTTTTTGATCCAACTGCCATTGGCACCGGCACGATCGCGTTCCCAGCGCCAGTCGGTGTACATGCCCACCGATATATAGGCTCTGAAGCCAAGCCATTTGTTGGTGTACGGCACATACTGATATTCGGGCATCTCAAGCATCACCTGAGGCACCGGACGAGAGTTGGTGGAGAAGAGCATATCGCCACTGCTGAGAGCATTGTCGACCACGCCGTTGCTCCACTGGCGCTGACCCACGGTCAGATAAAGCGAGCGGTATTTCACGCCGGCATAGAGCTGCTGAACCACGAAGTGCGATGTGTAGTTGAACGGCACTGCAAGGTCGACCTCGCCATACCAGTCGAAGCGCTTTTCAGGGTTGACCGAACGCTTGAACGATCCGCGCAGATAGCCGTTGCGCTTGTCGAGCGACGACAGCCCCCATCGGTTGTTGACGAGCCAAAACGGCGTCGACTCGCCGCTGCTCAATGCCCCCTGAGCTTCCACACGCCACGTATATGTGGCAGGCACACTATAAGTCGGGCACGTTTGAAGCACCCACTGCACCGTGTCGTTGGTGGCGGTTGCTTCTATGGCTTCCACTTCCTCCACAACCTCAACAATCGAGTCGGGACTATCCTGACCGAAAGCCACTGAGGCTGAAAGCAGTAATGCTGATAAGATATACGTTTTTATCATGGTTTGATCATCTATTTAACGGTCATTTCATTGAGTCGGCAGCCCCGCAGGAAGTCGGCAGTGGGCATGCGGCGCTTGCCGGGAGCCTGCAGGCTGACCACTTCCAGCTGTCGGTCGGCACAATCCACCGTCATCCTGCCGGCTGCATGGTCAACGTGCACCAGACCGGGCGTCGTAGCCGGCTGATCGGTCAATCGGGTGGCGAAAATCTTGAGCGTACCCTGTTCGGCACCGTCGCCGATGAGCACTGTCCACGCCGTGGGATAGGGACTGAGGCCACGCACCAGGTTGTGAACCTCGGCAGCCGGACGCGTCCAGTCGATGCGGCATGTGTCCTTGAATATCTTCGGCGCGCCACATGGCTCCACATCCCCAACTGAGGCTTGAGGAGTAGTGGTCAGAATGCCGGCAAGTATATCATCGACGGTCTTCACAGTCAGCTCGGCGCCGATCTTCATAAGGCGGTCGTAGACCGAACCGGCATCCTCGTCGGGTCCGATCTCGATCGACCGGCTGTCGATGATATCGCCTGTGTCGATCTCATGCTTCAGGAAAAAGGTGGTCACACCGGTACGTTTTTCGCCGTTGATCACCGCCCAGTTGATCGGAGCGGCGCCGCGGTAGCGCGGGAGCAATGATCCGTGCAGATTGAACGTGCCCAGCGGCGGCATTTGCCACACCACTTCGGGGAGCATCCTGAACGCTATCACCACAAACAGTTGGGCATCAAGGGAGCGTAGAGCCTCAACGAACGCCTCGTCCTTCAGCCGCTCGGGCTGAAGCACCGGCAGACCCTTCGACAGGGCATACTCCTTCACGGCCGACATCTGCACCGACCGACCGCGGCCGGCCGGCTTGTCGGGCGCCGTCACCACGGCCACCACATTGTAGCCGCCGTCGACAAGCGCGCCCAGCGACTCAACGGCGAAGTCGGGGGTGCCGAAAAACACAATTGGCAAATCGGATTTCTCCATATTTTTTTGATCTTGTTTTGTCAAAGAATGTTACGAACCACAAAATTACTCTTTTTTTTCTTTTTTCGCTCCCATAATTGTTTAGAAGTTACTATCTTTGTTTTCCACTCATAACCTTTTCTATCCCTAAAAAAACTATACCTGACAATGAAACATCTCGTACTGTCAACCCTCCTGGCCGCCGCTGCCGTATCAGCCTCGGCTACAGATGTGGTCGATTATGTCAACACGCTCGTCGGCACGCAGTCGAAATACGAACTGTCAACCGGCAACACGCTCCCAATCGTCACCATGCCCTGGGGCATGAACGGATGGACTCCCCAAACCGGTAAGAACGGCGACGGCTGGGTCTACACCTACGACGCCGACAAGATCGTCGGTTTTAAGCAAACCCACCGCCCCTCGCCCTGGATCAACGACTACGGACAGTTCTCGCTGATGCCCGTCACCGGCAACCCCGTGTTCTTCGAATCCGAACGCGCAAGCTGGTACTCCCACAAAGCCGAAAAAGCCACTCCCTATTATTATAGGGTGTATCTGGCCGACCACGACGTCACCACCGAA
This sequence comes from Bacteroides sp., assembly GCA_023666835.1. Taxonomy (GTDB): domain Bacteria; phylum Bacteroidota; class Bacteroidia; order Bacteroidales; family Muribaculaceae; genus Paramuribaculum. Next base: position 202,059 of record JAMPBJ010000001.1, read on the forward strand.
TTCACCACCACCGAACGCGCAGCCGCATTCCGCTTCACATTTCCCGAAGCAGAGCTGTCGACCGTGGTCATCGATGCCTTCAACGACGGCTCGTCAGTGACCGTCGACACTGCCGCCGGCCGCATCACCGGCTACACCACCAAAAACTCCGGCGGTGTGCCCGACAATTTCAAAAACTATTTTGTCATTGAGTTCGACACGCCGCTGACCTACACAGCCACCGTGCTCGACAGTGTCATCACCGAGGGCGGCACAACCGCCACCGGATTCCAGACCGGTGCCATCGTCGGGTTCAAAACCCATAAGGGTCAGGTGGTCAATGCACGCGTGGCCTCATCGTTCATCAGCCCCGAGCAGGCACTGGTCAACCTCCGCGAACTCGGCGACGGCAACTTCGACCGCATCTGCCGCGAAGGCCGCGACCGCTGGAACGACGTGCTCGGCCGATTTGAAGTCGCCCCTGACTCCTACGACTTCCAGCTCGACCGCCTGCGCACGTTCTACTCCAACCTATATCACGCACTGCTCTTCCCCCACGCCTTCTACGAAATCACAGCCGACGGCGCCGTGATGCACTACAGCCCCTACAACGGCGAAGTGCTCCCGGGCTATATGTTCACCGACACCGGCTTCTGGGACACATTTCGCGCCCTATTCCCGCTGGTCAACCTCGTATACCCCTCCGAAAGCACCAAGATTCAGGACGGTCTCGTAAACGCATATCTTGAAAGCGGATTCCTCCCCGAATGGGCAAGCCCGGGCCACCGCGGCTGCATGGTGGGCAACAACAGCGCATCGGTCGTAGCCGACGCCTACCTCAACGGCATCCGCGGCTACGACATCGAAAAACTGTGGGAAGCCGTCACATCCGGAGCCCACAAGGTGCACCCGACAGTCAGCTCCACCGGCCGCCTCGGTCATGAATACTACGACCGCCTTGGCTACGTGCCCTACAATGTAGGCATCAACGAAAGCGCAGCCCGCACTCTCGAATATGCCTACGACGACTGGTGCATCTACGAGCTCGGCAAAGCTCTCGGCAAGTCGAAAAAAGAGCTCGCCCCCTACGCCAAAAACGCCATGAACTACCGCAACCTCTTCGATCCCGAACACAATCTGATGCGAGGCAAAAACGAAGACGGCACCTTCCAGTCGCCTTTCAACCCCCTGAAATGGGGCGACGCTTTCACAGAAGGCAACTCATGGCACTACACCTGGTCGGTGTTCCACGATCCGCAGGGACTGATCGACCTGATGGGCGGCGACAACAAGTTCAATGAAATGATGGACTCAGTGTTCATCCTCCCGCCAGCCTTCGACGACAGCTACTATGGCTTCCCCATCCACGAAATCCGCGAAATGCAGATCATGAACATGGGCAACTACGCCCACGGCAACCAGCCCATCCAGCACATGATCTACCTCTACGACTGGTCGGGACAGCCCTGGAAAGCTCAATACTGGGTCCGCGAAGTCATGAACCGCATGTATACCCCCAACCCCGACGGCTACTGCGGTGATGAGGACAACGGACAGACCTCGGCCTGGTACGTCTTCTCGGCCCTCGGCTTCTATCCCGTGGCTCCCGGTTCGGGTGAATATGCCCTCGGCGCTCCGCTCTTCAAGCAGGTCAAACTCCACCTCGAAAACGGCAACACGGTCACCATCAACGCTCCGGCCAACAGCGACGCCAACCGCTACGTCGACCGCCTGACCATCGACGGCCAGACCTACGACAAAAACTACATCACCTATCAGATGCTGCTCTCAGGCCCGACGCTTGATTTCGACATGACCGACAAGCCCAACACCACTCGCGGCACTTCACTCGAAGCGCGCCCCTACTCCTTCTCCACCGCGCCCGACGCTCCTAAAATCAAAACCAAAACCAAGTTGCGCCGCTAATCTCCGCCGCGACCCAATAACCCCCCCATAAGAATAGGAGGCCGAACAAATCCGGCCTCCTATTTTTATTCTTTAATATCCTTAAGCTCCCTAATTTCTATCTCACAATCTTAATCCCCCGGTCGTCGATCCGCAAAATGAAAAAGCCGCAACGGGGCATCGCAACGCTGATCTCCCCGTCGGCAGCCACGCGTTTCTGATACAAAGCAACACCGGCCACGTCATACAGCCCGACAAGCTGTCCGGCCTCGGCATAAAGAGTCAACTGATTCCCGGTGATCTCAAACCGCAGGGCATCGTCGTCAGAAAGGCGGTCGAGAGCATTCAGATCCTGCTCATGCTCGCGAAATTTGATGGTGAATTTGCATCCCACGTCGGTTGTGTTGATGGCGCCGGTCGACGCCGTGATGCCGTAGTTGCCTATCTTGTAGGTCGATCCGCTGTTGAGCATGTGCATCTGCGAAGGCAGATCGCTGTGGAGGGCAAAGAGCACGCCCTGACGTAGAAAGGTATACTTCCATCCTGCTCCGTCGGGCAGTCCGGTTTGCGAACCAAACACTTTCACCGATGAGTTGCCGCCGCTTGCTATCCGTGCGTCGGTCAGAAGATAATGGTCTTGCGATCGGTTCACTATGGCATAGGTGCCGTCGTCGAGCAACACAAATTTCCAATGCTGGGTCTGTGCTCCGGTATAGGCCGAGCCATAGGTGTAGCCGGTGGTCCAGGTCATGGCTTTTTCGCCATCGCGCACCGACGATATCGTATACCAGTATTCATCCCACGGAGTCGATATCTCAGGCGTATTATAGCCGTCGAGAAAGGCCAAGCGTGCACTTTCAAGCGCGTTGTAGGCATCCAGGACCTCCTCATCGGTCGAGGCGCCGTTGTTGGCCACGGTCTGTGCCTTGGCTATGGCATCGTTCAGTTCGTCGACAGTAGTCTGGCTGTATTCTCCTGGTTCGTCACCGATGGTCACGCCCGACACTGCCTGCTGGGCTGCATTGATGGCTGTGGGCAGCGGATTGGTGTCGGAAGTAGCAACCATTTCAAATTTAAAAAGACAGCCGCCATCGGTGGTTTGTGTGCCCGATCCCCAGTTATACACCTGATAGCTGTGAGCCGATGTGGTCTGGTTGAGCTGTTGCTCGCCGCTGACCACTATGAAGTAGCTGCCGTTGTTGATATATTTCAGTTGCCAGCCGCCCGATGTCGGCACTCCGGTCTGTGCCTTAAGCGCGGTGTTGTAGGCGGAGTTGGGGCTGATGTGGCTCGTGGCATAGCGGCTCACTATAGCCACAGTGCCGTCTTGCAGTTCCACGAATTTCCACTGGTGTTTGGTCTGACCTATGGCATATGTCTCTCCGTAGAGAGCCCCGTTGTTGGAGCGGTAGGCCACCACGCGGTTTTCACGGCCGGGAGCATAGATTTTATACCAGTATTCTTTAGTGGGTGTCGAGATTTTCGGACGGTTCCATGCGTCGGCAAAGGCTTCGATCTTTTCATTGAGCAGTCGTGCTGCCTCGTTGTATGCCTCATCGTCGAGTGTCTCATCGTTGCGCACGACCTGTGCCTCGGCTATCGCGGCATTGAACTCGTTGATGGTGGCCTGGGTATATTGTCCGGGATTGTTGCCGATCTCCACACCCGATTTTGCGGCATTGGCCCGGCTTAACGCGTCAATCAGCACTTCCATTGCAGGGTTCTGGATGCGGTCGGGCGAATAGACCAGACCGGGAGCGGCATCGCGTCCGTCGGGGGTAGTCAGCACGCAGTTAAACATCCATTTCACCATGCGGGTCTCGTTTTGCGAGAACGATCCCACGGGAAGTTTCATCATTATCTTGTTCCAGCCTTGATGGAGCGTGACGGGAATCGGATCACGGGCTGTCATATTCTCGTTTTTGAGTGTCACCTCCGACGATTTTGTGGTGTGGGTATTCTCCCATGTCGGAGGCGCTATCTCGTTGTCGTTGATCCAAATGCGACTTTCCTTGTAGTCCCATTTGCCCTGCGGTGCGGCAAGGTCAGTCTCCGAACGGCTGTAGTTCTGGAATTCAACAATCAGGCCCACTTGCTGATCTTCAGGGCTAAATACATAGGTGTAGGCATAAGCCGTGTGGTTGGTCTGCGGATTGGCATAGAAGCCGGGCACCGATGTGCCCCACACATGGCGCAGATACACACCACCACCGAGTGCGTCGGAGGCTCCGTAAGTTGTGCCGTTGTAAGTATAGTTGTCGCTGATGCCGGAGGTCTCGGGCGGGAAGGCTGCAGTCAGCGTGCCGCCGTTGGGGAACTGGTCGGTGATGCGCCAGCGCATGTGGCTCTGTTTCACGTATGGAATCGGCTCCGTCTGCAGGAAATGATCTTTGTGGAAGAGGAATCGCTCTTCCCAGTCAAAGAATGCAGTGTCGTTGCGCAGAAGCAGTGTGCCCACCTGAGGGAAATAGCCGTCGCCGCCGCCCATCCACGAGCGTTCGGCTATGGCAAGCATCGACGAATACAAGCTGTTTTGTTTTATAATCGCCTCGTCGGATGGCAAATAGCGGTCGTTCCAGAACGATACGATCACCCCGGCATACTGGTCGCTGCCTTTGGCCTGGTCGGCTATCGTGCTCTTATACAGGCTGACGATATCGGCATAGTTGTCGAAATGGTTGGCATAGTGATAGCGGGAGTCGATCGTGGGCACTCCGGTGATCGGACGTCCCGAGCTGCTCCACATCTGTATCATGTCAATGTCGGCCGATGTGTAGCTGTAGCCGGGATTCCACGACACCACCTTCTTGCCCAGCCCACGGATATGCGACACCATCTGTGGCACAAACGATGTCCAGTTCATAGTGCCCTGGTCCTCGCTGCGGAGTTCGTCGGTGCCGATATGCATCCAATCGGTGCCGGAGAAGGTCTCGCAGGCTTCGGTCATGATCGCTTTCATTTCGGCCAAGCCCTGGGTGGTCAGCATGCTGTGGCCCATGGCTTTGCGGAAAGCTTCGCTGTGGCCGGGCATGTCGATTTCGGGTATCACCGTGATGCCGTGGCGCGATGCATAAGTCACCAGCTGCTTGGCTTGCTCTATGGTGTAGTATTTGCCTGGCAGACGGGTATAGCTGGAGTTGGCGTTGAGTTGCGGATACACCTTGCTCTCCAGACGCCAGCCCTGGTTTTCGGTCAGGTGCCAGTGGAACGTGTTGATCTTGTAGCGTGACAGTTTTTCAATCTGGTTCAGCAGTTCGTCAAATTCCAGATAACCGCGCCCCACGTCGTGCGTATAGCCTCGAAGTTTGAATGCGGCCCAGTCAAGGATCGTGCCGCAGTTGAGTCCGTTGTCATTCTCTTCGGCAAGCTGCCATAGGGTCTGCACACCCCAATATGCGCCACGCAGTGTCTTGGCTTTCAGATCCACGCGGTCCGGGGCGATTGTAAGCGAGTAGGCCTCGTCCTGAAATTCGGCGCCGGCCACGTTGTCGACAAGCGTCACCACGATTGCCGCACCGCTACCGGCATCGACCGATCCTCCGTATGTCTCAATAAGTTGTGTCAGTTCGGCTTCCACGGCCGGATCAGCATCGCCCGACTGCGGTGCGGTGAGCGCTATCGAACGGTTGAGCGCAAATTTAGCTCCATCGGCCGTCAGGTCGCACTGCTGAGGCTTGGGCAACAGATGTCCCGGACCGGCCACTGCCGCATGTACGCATAGTATTAAAAATGCAAGAAGTGTGTATAATTTTCTCATGGTCTGATTGTTTTCTACAAATCTACGATTTTATTTCCATATTTCTATTCTCCACAGGCGAAAAATAACCATTGGCCTCAACAGTCCGTCAGGCATGTCCAACATGTCCGACTCGTCCGATCACAAACAAGAAAAACGACATGCCGGAGCGTCTCCGACATGTCGTTAGATCATCATCAATTTTCAACGCCTTATTCGCCGGCAGGAGCGGCTGTGGGATCGGCGGGAGCGGCAGCTTCTTCTGCTGCGGGTGCCGGAGTAGCTTCGGCTGCAGTCTGCTCTGTGGCTGCGGGAGCTGCTTCCTGAGCGGGAGCTTCACCGTCGTAGTTGGCACCGGCTACCGGCTGAGTGGCAGTGGCCGAGGCTTTGGTGCGGGGACCTACCTGAATGGCATTGTCCATCGTATAGCTTGAAAGGATGGCAAACACCGCGATGGCTGCTGCAAGATACCATGTCATCTTTTCGATGAAGCTGTTGGTGCGACGAACGCCCATCACCTGGTTCGAGCCTGCGAAAGTCGACGACAAGCCTCCACCTTTCGATTTCTGAATCAACACGATGCCGATAAGGAGTACGGCTGAAATAATTGTAAGTACGACAAATAGTATAAACATTGTTTTTATGTATTTTTCCTTGGGTTGTTATTTCTTTTTCCGAGCCTGCTGAATGTAGATAAGTTTCTTCAGAAAGCGCAATTGGTCTGCAAAGTAAATACTTTTTTTCGGATTATTCAAACTTAATTGATAAATAATTTCATACGCCTTGTCATAGCGCTGCTGCTTGACGTATATTTTGGCAAGACTTTCCGACAACGGGGCGTCGGCTTCGGCCTCGGCCATCGTCGTCCGGTGTTGTTGACGATCTTCCGTAGCTTGCTTCTCTTCGGCCTGCCGGGCGGCATTGCCCTGCTTGGCCAGAAATGCATCGAGGAGCGCATCCTGCTCCGACACGGGGCCTTCCGCCTCCTCCCGCGCCTGTTCGGCGAGCACCTGCGAATAGTCAGGCACAGGGTTGAATATCAACCGCTCGAGCAGCTCCGTTTCTTTCGGGTCACTGCTGCCATACTGATCGAGAAACGTATCGAGGGCATTTTCCGTACTTGGTGTGACCGGCGTTTCTTCCGATGGATAGAATTCAGCCATACGTCGGCCTTCGGGATCGGTCAATGCCATCAGTGTAGCACTGTCGGCGGCATTTATGGCTATCCGGGCTTGAAGCTGCCTACGGACAGATTCATCGAGCTGTGCATCGCGCAGCAGCAGCGCGGCCGGCACTGTAAAATAGGGATAGCGGTCGAGCACGGCGTTGACCGCGTCAAGATCGTCGGATGTCAGCGTCTCACCCGATTCAATCTTTTTCGCCAGATATGTCAAAGGTGCCGTCTCCATCATCCTACCAGTTGCCAAGTGTAGCGTTATATATCAGTTGCACAAGCTCTTCGCTGATCTCCTGGCATAGCTGATCCTGCACATCGGTAAGCATCTGCGAGCTGTCGAAGTCGCGATAGGCCGTAAACGTCTGGTCCACATCCTTGCCCTCGGCCTTGTGGTCGGTATACTTCACTCTCACACCGATGGTCAGTCGTGTGCGCGATGCGTATGCATCCTCCGTCACAGCCTGAGGCGTCAGATAGTACTGTGTGATTTCTCCCTCAATCGACAGATCCGATGCGCCATCGGTGGTCTGCAGACGGGTATTGCGGGTTATATAGTTCAGCAGCTCATTTTCAAAGGTCTGCTGAAGAGGAGGGTAAACCAGCGCAGCGCGTATCGGAAATTCCGACACGTGCACGGTGTGATATATATTATAATCAAGTGGAGCGCCATTGAGCGTAAACGTAGGCACGCACCCGCCAAGCGAAAGCGACACAGCCGTCACACTCAAAAGCAGCATTATTTTATTCAAAATTTTCATCTCCGCAAAGTTACAACTTTTTCTCATTACAGCAACCACCCTCCCCAACAAAACCAACCCAAAGCCCCCCAATCACCCATCCCCCCAAATTCCCATCTCTCCCACCTTCCGCACCATGTCATCAAACGCTCAACCAGTCCCACAGGTCTGACACGTCCGACATATCCGAGCGCTCCGGCCAAAGCCAACACTCCCCCAACATTATGGAATTCTTGTCACACTTATTAGTCAATGCGACGAAAGTATCCGCCACTGCTTGGGATACAGGTTGTTGGCGCGGTTACCGATGTTTTTTGCCCATCCCAGAGGATAGCCGCCATAGGTCAGCAGCACGATACCGCGGGGCATCGTCTCCGGTAGCGTCAGCGCCTGACACCTCAGATACTCAATGGCCTGGTCGCGCGTGAGCTCTACTTCGTCAAACGTCCCTCGTCGGAGCAGCGTCGACATCGCCAACTCCTGTGTAGGCACAGGCTCACGGCCTTTCATCGTGGCCACGGTCACCGCAGGCGCATACGGATGATCGTCGAATGCAGTGTGGGGCCGAGCCGTGATGTTGCCTTCTGCGTCGCAGCTCAGACGGGTGTCGCAGTTCAGCCATCCGGCCACTTCCTTAGGCACGGCCATGGTTTTTCCCTGCATGCGTCGCTCATGTTTCTTCTGCTTCCTGGTCGGTCTGTTTTCATCATGCCCATCGGGCTTGCGCACCACCGCAATGAACAGCCCCTCGCCTCTGATGCTTCCGGGCAAAAACCGACACGCTTTTACACGAGGATCCACCGCCGGAATGATTCCCCACTCCGGATCGTAGTCAATCGCAACCGGTTCGGCTCCGTAGTGTTCCATCAGCCAAAGAACCATATCCTCGTTTTCGCGACGGTTGAAGGTGCATGTGCTGTAGATCATATATCCTCCGGGGACGAGTGCCTGCCAGAGATTGTCGACAATTTCTTTTTGACGGCTGACGCATTGCTCCACAAGCGATTCCGACCATTGCGCCACAGCTTCGTCGTCTTTTCGCATCATGCCCTCGCCCGAACAGGGCACATCGGCGGCTATAATATCGAAGCGAGCTCCGTCGCGTGCAAATCTGTCGGTCGGCCCTTGAAGCACCGTGCATGCGGGATTGCCCCATTTGGCCACATTTTCGCGTAGCACTGCGGCTCGCTGGCCCACAAATTCGTTGGCCACGACAAGCGACCCATCAGGCAACGCCCCAATGGCAGCCGTGGTCTTTCCTCCGGGAGCGGCACAGGCATCGAGATAGCGCACAGGCCTGCAGTCGTCTGTCAAACGGCGCACAACATAGTCTATAAACATCGAAGATGCATCCTGCACATAATAGCAGCCTTGATGCCATCGGGGGTCGAACGTAAACGCCCGGCGCTCTGCCAGATAGTATCCGTTTTCGCACCAGGGCACGCGCCCGTCAGCATCCTCAATCGCCACCGGCCGGGCTGGATTGACACGCACCGACACACTACTTTCGCCCGTCAACGCTTCGGCAAGCCGCACGAAAGGCTCGCCGGGAAGCGATGCAAGCATAGTCAGAAAACCCTCGGGCAGTCGCGACATCAGATCGAAAGGCGGCGGAGTGTTTCGAGCAGTCCGCGATTTATCGGCTTGTCGTTCTTAATAGCCTTGGTGAAAGGCACATACACAATCTGATCGTTCTGGATACCGATCATCACATTGCGCTGGTCGTCGAGCAAGGCATCGATGGCAGCCGCGCCCATGCGCGAAGCCAGAATACGGTCGTGAGCTGTCGGCGAACCGCCACGCTGCAGGTGACCGAGTATCGAAACCCTCACATCGTAGCCGGGATATTCGTTCTTCACGCGCTCGGCCATACCCATCGCTCCACCGGTCACCGGACTTTCTGCCACAAGCACTATCGATGAGTTCTTGCTCTTGCGGAAGCCGTTCTGGATGAGTTCAGCCAACTGGTCGACCTCGGTCGAAATTTCCGGTATGATAGCTGCTTCGGCACCTGAAGCGATGGCTCCGTTGAGAGCCAGGAAGCCGGCGTCGCGTCCCATCACTTCGATGAAGAATAGGCGCTCATGGCTCGTGGCAGTGTCGCGGATCTTGTCGACACACTGCATGATCGTGTTCAGTGCTGTGTCGTAGCCGATCGTGGTGTCGGTGCCAAACAGGTCATTGTCTATAGTGCCGGGCAGACCGATAATAGGCAGGTTGAATTCGTTGGCAAATATGCGTGCACCGGTCAGCGAACCGTCGCCGCCTATCACCACAAGGGCATCGATCTCATGACGGCGCAGATTGTCGTAAGCGAGCTGACGGCCTTCGGGGGTCTGAAATTCCGGACAACGTGCGGTCTTCAGAATCGTACCGCCCATCTGGATGATGTTCGACACATTCTGAGTCTTGAACTCCACGATCTCGTCGGAAATCAATCCGCGATAGCCGCGATAGATTCCCTTCACTTTAAACCCGCTATAGATGGCCGAACGGGTGACGGCACGGATTGCAGCATTCATTCCGGGGGCATCGCCTCCCGAAGTCAGAATGCCTATACATTTGATTTCTGCCATATTATCTTATTTTGTTGTAACAACACAACAAAAGTAGCGATTATTCTGTTCCCCACCAAATTCCAATCCCTAATTCCTGATTCCCACAACGAGAAGTTTGGATTCTCCTCGCCATGGCAACGAGGCACTGTAGACCTCATATTGCAACTTCACCGGCCGACCGGTCTGCTGGTATTGCTGGAGTTGGCGTGCAAGTTCCTCATTGGCAACGCTTACTGATCGGCTGTGGCTGTAGGTGGCGATTGTGTCGGAGAGTCGTTCGGGCTCAACAATCTCCATCTCGTAGGTTTTAAAGATGACTCCACGACGTTCCACTTTTCCGACATAAGCAGTCATCACGGCATTGTCGGCCGTAGGCGACAGGTAGCGCAGATATCCGATCACGCCCAGTATCACAATCGCGATCAACATGGCAAGAGCTCCGCAGCCCACCTTTTTGGCCGACGACAGACATCCCACACCCGCACAGTCATCGTCGTCATGGTCGCGATCACGGTAACGATCGTTATCGTTGTCGTTGCTGTTGCTGTTGTCAACCCCAAAGTTGATGGTTCGGCTCGAACGCTGATTCACGTCAGATCGAACGCTATCGCGCTCAACTTCCGGTCGCGATTCTTCTGATTCGTCCAAAAAGTAGTCTTCGTAGTCTTCGTCGTCAATCATATCTCATTTTTTAGAAGTGGCCTTTCTTCGGCCAAGAGCTATGCATACAAAGGTAAATATTCCCAGCACAATGAGAAGCAATGTCTGGGTGCCCATCACCATATTGGCAAACGCCGTGGCATAGTCGCGCGTCAGTCCGTCGATGCCCGACGAGTAGATGCTAAGCGCAAACACCACAGCCCACTGCCACGGACCAATGCCGCCGTTGGATGGAATCACCATCGAGATGCTCGACAGGACGAAACACATCAGCACCGCCCCCGCACCGAAACGCGCCACTACTTCCGCCGTCAGCGGGAACGAGAAAAACGCCACATACATCTGCAGATAGTAGCACCCCCATATCCCGACAGTCAGCAGCAGAAACTGCACGCGTCCGGGCATTACGGCCACCACGGAAAAACCATGCCACAGTCCACGGCAAAACCCGACTATCTTGCCAACGATCCGGCTATGGCTATAGAAGTGAAATATAGCCCATGCTACACCGAGAGCCGCCAGCGCAGCCACGTAGAGCCAGGGCGACGACAGCATCGACATGACTTTGTCGACAGTCGTCGATGCACCCCCCTCGCGCAGGAAGTCGACCATCGGACCGCCGGCCACGATAAAGGTCACCAGCGTCAGCAAGGCCACTGTCAATGTGTCGGTCAGGCGGTCGGCAACCATCGATCCGAACACCTTGTCAAACGGTGCGTTCTGTCGCTGCGATATGTAGCCGGTGCGCCACAGTTCGCCAAGTCGCGGAAACACAAGATTGACCGCATACGTGCCGAATATACTGAGCACCAGAGCAAACAGCGGAGGATCCACACCAATGGCCCGCAACTGAAGCCGCCAGCGCATGGCGCGAAACACATGCGACAGAATGCTGATGGCCATCATTAAAAGCAACCACCGGTAGTCGCATTGGCTGCGTATAATTGTCATCATCTCATCGAAGTCAATCGTCGAAAACAACAACCAGCACAACCCCACAGTGATCACTGCCGGGATCAGTATCTTGAACACCATCGACCAAACGCGCCGACCGCCACGGCCGGCGCTCTCTTTTGAGCCATCCGACCCATGGTTTTCTTTTCGCTCCGTGTCTATTTCTTTCATATTCATCGCAAAGATAACAATAACTCACCCTCCGACAAAAATTTCCCGATCATTTTCCGACTTCACAAATCATCTCTCTGTATACTTTTCAACCCATTTTTTGTCGGATATGTCTTTTTTTTCTGAGATATTACCTATTTTTGCGTCGAATTTTCCGCGCAATTGCCATGAACAGAGAAAAGATCGAAGAGATCCGCCCCGACGTCATAAAGAAATACTCGTCGCAGTTCAGTTCGCTCGGGTCTGACTACGTATTTTCACGACTGACCAAAACCGATCGGTTCAACGAGTTCAACCCCCACACAATGCGCATCGACGACATCACCATCGTGTTGTGTCTCAGTGGATCGATCGACATCAACGTCAATCTCTCGTCGGTTCACCTCGAGCCCAACATGCTCATGATCATAGGTTCCGGAAGCATCTTCAACGTCGACTCCGTAGACTGGGACAAACTCGACGCCTACGTGTTCGTCACCTCGCCCGACTTTATCCGCGACATCAACTTCGACGTCAATGTAATGACGGCTGTCAACGTGGCTCCCAACCGACAGCCTCTCTTTTCGCTGACCGACGAGGAAGTGCGTCTCATGAGCCGCTATCTCGACCTCATCCACTACAACACTGTCGACAACACCGATGCCCGCTACGTGCGTTCCATATCGCGCTCGCTAGTTGCCGCCGCCGTCTACCAGCTGATGCAGTTTGCAGCCACCCGTCAGGTGCACTCCGACTCAGCAGCCCCGCTGTCGCGCAAGGCCAACTACGTCAAGGAATTCATGCATCTCGTGTCGACCCACTATCGGTGCGAGCGAGGCATCGCCTTCTACGCCCGACATCTCTTCATCTCGCCAAAATATCTCTCTCTGATAATCAAGGAGGCCACCGGCCGCTCGGCAGCCGAATGGATCGACGACCTGGTGATCATGGAGGCCAAAAACCTGCTGCGATTCTCAGGCAAAAACGTGCAGCAGATAGCCTACGAACTCAACTTCAGCAACCAGTCGGCATTCGGAAAATACTTCAAACATCTCACAGGCATGTCGCCTACCAAATTTCAGCATTCCTGACGGCCAGGCCTCTGCACCCCAAATCTGATTTGTTAAATATTCCTAATATCTTGCATATTTATATAGTCGTTTATAAATTTGCATTGCAATTTGATAGGTTATTGACAGGAGGAGTTCCGTCAATATGAAACACAACCATTTGTTTTCTCCAGCTCACAGCGAGCTGTCTACGATGGCCCAGCCGCCATCACCGACCTGTCGACTTGCCGGACTTTCGCCCAGCCTCTCGGCATTTTTTATATCCCGACAAAACGCTGGAGCCAACGCCCGTTAAAACTTACAACCGCACAATAGTTGTTTTATAGATAATTGTGTATTTGAAGCTTAAGGGAAGTCGTGAGACTTTCCTTTTGTTTTTCCATCCACACCCCCCATTTTCGGTGTACCATGTACCATGGGGATAAACAACGATACAACCAAGAATCTTTTCATAGATCCGAAAGGCAGCCGATGCACTAAAACATCTGACCACAATCAAATTTTGTCATATTCACAAATACACATCGATTTATCGATATTTGAACAAATTTATAACATTATTTTTATGGCGGAATTGCGTGCGGAATACGAAGATTTTTATGTAATTTTGAGAGCAGAAAACCAACAATAAATCTCAATATGCAATTCGAAAAAATCACGGGGCTCATCGACGCCCCCTTCACCCCCTTCCTGCCCAACGGCGACATAAACCTCGAACCGATCCCTGCATACGCTCAGATGCTCCACAAAAACGGCCTTAAAGGCGTGTTTATCAACGGATCGTCGGGCGAAGGATATATGCTCACCGACGACGAACGCCGCCGCTTGGCCGAAGCCTGGGTCAAAGCCGCTCCTGAGGGATTCAAAGTGATCGTGCACGTGGGAAGCTGCTGCGCACGCGCATCGCGCGAACTGGCCCGACACGCTGCCGAAATCGGAGCATGGGGCATCGGTGCCATGGCGCCTCCGTTCCCCAAGATTTCCCGCGTGGAAGAACTCGTGAAATACGTAGAAGAGATTGCTGCCGGTGCCCCCGAGCTCCCCTTCTACTACTATCACATCCCGGCCTTCAATGGCGCCTACCTGCCTATGGTTAAATTCCTTGAAGCTGTCGACGGCCGCGTGCCCAACTTCGCCGGCATCAAATACACCTTCGAGTCACTCTACGAATACAACCAGTGCCGACTCTACGCCAACGGCAAATTCGACATGCTCCACGGCCAGGACGAGACCATACTGCCTTGTCTCGCAATGGGCGGCGCCCGCGGTGGCATCGGAGGAACCACCAACTACAACGGCCGCGAACTCGTGGCCATCATCGATGCTTGGAACCGAGGCGACATCGAAGCTGCACGCCGCCATCAGAACTACTCGCAGGACGTGATCAACGTGATCTGCCACTACCGCGGCAACATCGTGGGTGGCAAACGCATCATGAAACTCATCGGTCTCGACCTGGGACCCAACCGCGTGCCGTTCCAAAACATGACCGACGCCGAAGAGGAAGCCATGAAGGCCGAGCTCGAAGCTATCGACTTTTTCAACCATTGCAACAAATTCTGACACAATGTGGACTACTGATCCCCGCGGCTACCTGCAGATGTGGCAGGACCGCTACCGCAAAGACCTCACTGAAAACATCCTTCCCTTCTGGCTCGAACATGGTCTCGATCGCGTGAACGGCGGAGTATATACCTGCGTCGACCGCAAGGGTGACCTGATGGACTCGACGAAATCCGTATGGTTTCAGGGACGTTGCGCCTACGTCTACGCCATGGCCTACAACAACATTGAGCGCCGCCCCGAATATCTCGAAATGGCCAAAAGCTGCATCGACTTCTTCCTGGCTCACTGCTTTAACAAGGATGGCCGCATGTATTTCGAAGTGACGGCCGACGGTCGTCCGCTGCGTCTCCGCCGCTATGTGTTCTCGGAATGCTTCGCCACCATTGCCATGAGCGAGTATGCTCTCGCATCGGGCGATCTGACTTATGCCGAGCGAGCTCTTCAGCTGTTCAAGGACACGCTCCGCTTCATCAATACACCCGGTATGCTCCCGGCCAAATATGAGCCGACGCTCGAAGCCCGCGGCCACTCCATCACCATGATCCTGATCAACACGGCAGCCTGCGTGCGTCGCGCCATCGCCGATCCGGAGCTCGACCACCAGATCCAACGCTCGATCGAAGATCTGCGCCTCTTCATCCATCCCGAGTACAAAGCACTGCTCGAAATGGTGGCCCCCGACGGCGGACTGATCGACACACTTGCCGGCCGCGTCATCAACCCCGGCCACTGCATCGAGACATCCTGGTTCCTGCTCGAGGAAGCCAAGCACCGCGGCTGGGACAAAGAGATCAAGGACATGGCCCTTCAGATCCTCGAATGGAGCTGGCAATGGGGATGGGACAACGAGTTCGGCGGCATCATCAACTTCCGCGACTGCAAAGGATTTCCCGCCCAGGACTATTCGCAGGACATGAAATTCTGGTGGCCGCAGACCGAAGCGATCATCGCATCGCTCTACGCTTTCGAAGCCACCGGCGATCCGCAATACCTGCTGATGCACAGCATGGCCAACGATTGGGCCTACGAGCATCTGCCCGACCCGGCCTACGGCGAATGGTTCGGCTACCTCCACCGCGACGGCACCGTGGCCCAGCCCGCCAAAGGCAACCTGTTTAAGGGTCCGTTCCACATTCCGCGTATGCTCATCAAGAGCAGCATGCTGATCGACAATATCCTCAACGACCGACTTAAATGAAATTTTCACAACTGTGCAGCGCGGTTATCATCATGACCGCGCTTGCCATTTTCACCACCGCGGCCCAAAAGCCGGTGCGCGTGGCCTGTGTTGGCAACAGCATCACTTACGGCTACACAACATCCGATCCGCCCACCACTTCCTACCCGGCACAGCTTCAACGCATTCTCGGCGATGGATATGAAGTGGCCGGATTCGCGCGCCCCGGAGCCACGCTTCTGCGCAGCGGCCACCGCCCGTTCAACGAGCAGCCCGAATATCAGCCCGCCGTGGACTATGCTGCCGACATTGCCGTGATACATCTCGGCGTCAACGACACTGATCCGCGCAACTGGCCCAACTACGGCGATCGATTCATCAACGACTACGTGCAGCTGGTCGACTCGCTGCGCAGCCGCAATCCGGCCATGCGCGTCATCATAGCCAATCTGACGCCGATCCGCGCCTCGCACTACCGCTTCCGCAGCGGCACCCGACAGTGGTTGCGCGAGATCCGCGAAGTGATCCCACAGATAGCCGAGGCCACCGGCGCCGAACTCATTGACTTTGACATTCCGCTTCGCGACCGCCCCGACCTTATGCCCGACGGCATCCATCCCAACGACGAAGGCTCGCGACTGCTGGCCGAGACTGTGGCCCAAGCCATCACCGGTGATTATCCCTTCAGCTTGCCCGGAATCTACTCCGACGGCATGGTCATGCAACGCGACCGCTATCTCCCTATCAGCGGCTCGGCCAAAGCCGGAGCTCCCGTCAGTCTGACCCTCGACGGACGTACATATACCACCCGCGCCGACAACCTTGGGCGATGGACCGTCACCGCCGTGCCTCTGATCACAGGAGGCCCCTACACGATGACCGTGGCTTCCGAGGGCGATACCATCAACATCACCGACATTCTGGCCGGTGAAGTGTGGATAGCCTCCGGCCAGAGCAACATGGAATTCACCCTTCCCCGCTCTGAAGACGCCACAGCCGACATCAGCCAGGCCACCGATCCCAACCTGCGCTTTTTCAATATGCCGCAAGTGGACCGCACCGTCAGCCGGCGATGGGACGACAGCGTCATGGCCCGTGTGAACCGCCTTGAGTACTTCACACCGACCCACTGGGAAGAATCCACGCCCGCTTCGGCATCGCAAATGTCGGCCATCGCCTACTACTTCGGCCGTCAGCTTCGCGACTCGCTGGGAGTGCCCGTAGGTGTGATCTGTAATGCTGTGGGCGGATCGCCTGCCGAATCGTGGATCGACATGACCACCCTCGAGGACAACATGCCCGAAATACTCCTCAACTATCGCGGCAACGACTATCTGCAGCCCTGGTGCCAGCAGCGCATCCGCGAAAACAGCGGCGACAATCCGTCGAACCGCCACCCCTACGAACCCTCCTACCTCTACGCCGCCGGCATCAAGCCACTGGGCAGCTTTCCGGTAAAAGGCGCTATCTGGTATCAAGGCGAGAGCAACGCCCACAACACGATGCTCCACGAGCAGCTCTTCCCGTTGCTTCTGCAGAGCTGGCGCAAGCATTTCAATGACCCCACGATGCCATTTGTGTTCGCCCAGCTCAGCAGCATTGACCGCCCGTCGTGGCCCACTTTCCGCGACTCGCAGCGACGCCTGGCCCGCGACCTCGACAACGTGTGGATGGCCGTCACCTCCGACTATGGCGACTCGCTCGACGTGCACCCCGTGCAGAAAAAACCGGTGGCCGACCGCATGGCCCGCCAGGCCCTCTATCACGTCTACGGCCACCACGGTCTCACCCCCGCCGGACCCGAGCCCGAGCGGATCACCCGCCACGGCAATCAAATCATCATCAGCTTCGCCAACGGCCGTGGACTCCGCACCTCCGACGGTCAGGCACCCCGAACATTTGAAATAGCAGGCTCCGACGGCATTTTCAAGCCTGCCACAGCCATCATCAACAACAACGAAATCACGCTCAGCAATATGAACATAAAACAACCGGAAATCGTGCGCTACGGCTGGCAGCCGTACACACGCGCCAACGTTGTCAACGCCGACGGGCTTCCGCTGACCACCTTCAGCGAACGTGCCGAAGGCACTGACACCTCCATCGAAGCCGGCATGGAATGCGGCGTATCGGCACCTTTCGCCGCCATGCTCGACAACGGTAAAATAGTGATGGCCGGCGGATGCAACTTCCCCACCGACCCGATGGCCACTGACAGCCGCAAGAAATTCTACCGCGGCATCTACGTGGCCGACACCACCGACATGCAATGGCGCCGCATCGGCTCGCTCGACGAAACCACCGCCTACGGAGCCACCGCCGCCACTCCCAAAGGCATAGTACTGATCGGAGGCACACCCGAAGGCAAACCGTCGGCACAGACCTCCCTGCTGATCACCGACGGCACTACAACCGCCATCGAACCCCTCCCCTCTCTGCCCGCCACCCTCGACAATATGGCAGCAGCCGCTATCGGCAACCGCGTGTATGTGGCAGGCGGAAATCTCGATGGCACCCCTTCGACCCGACTCTACATGCTCGACCTCGACCGCACGACCGACGGATGGCGCCAACTCCGCTCCCTCCCCGGCAATCCACGCGTGCAGCCCGTGATGGCCGCCGCACGAGCCGCCAACGGAGAGCAATGCCTCTATCTCTGGGGAGGCTTTGCCGGTCGCCACGGCAAACATGAGCCTACACTCGAACTCGGCGGACTGCGCTACAGCCCGACCAAGGACAAATGGACCGTCATTGCCGGACCGACCGACGCAGCCGGAGAGCCACTCTCGGTGGGAGGCGGAGCAGCGGTGACACTCAGCGACGGCCGCATCGCCGTGGCCGGAGGCGTCAACAAGGATATCTTCATCGAAGCCCTTCGCAACCAGGCCCCCGACTATCTGCAGCATCCCATCGAATGGTATCGCTTCAACCCCAACGTGCTCGTGTTCGACCCCACGACAGAGACCTGGACCGTGGCAACCGTCACCCCCGACGCCGCCCGCGCCGGAGCTGCAATGGTGGCCGGAACCAACGCCGACATTTATCTGATGGGCGGCGAACTCAAGCCGCGCATCCGTACCGCTCAAACACTTCATGTAGAAAACCTGTAGGATAACAAACAGAACAAGCATAATGAAAATCGATAAAATCCACGACCTTTCGGTCAGCAACTACGGCACTGCACGCCGCTATAACTACGATGTGGCCATCCTGCCCTGGGGCGCCACCGAACCCCACAACCTCCATCTTCCCTATCTGACCGATGCCATCCTCAGCCACGATATAGCCGTCGATGCCGCTGAGCTTGCAGAGAAAGACTATGGTATCACCGCTATGGTAATGCCCCCTGTGGCACTTGGCGCCCAGAACCCCGGCCAGCGCGAACTCCCCTTCTGCGTCCACACCCGCTACGCCACGCAGTTTGCCGTGCTTAGCGACATCGTGGCCTCGCTCTATCACCAGGGCATGCGCCGACTGCTCATCATCAACGGCCACGGCGGCAACAGCTTCAAAAGCATGATCCGCGACCTTGCCGTAGACTATCCCGACATGCTCATAGCCTCGTCGGAATGGTTCAAAGTGTGCCCCGCCAAAGAATACTTCGACGACCCCGGCGACCATGCCGACGAACTCGAAACCTCCGTGATGATGCACTACCACCCCGAACTGATCGACCTGAGCGAAGCCGGACCCGGCAAAGCGGGCGGATTCAAAGCAGAGACACTGCAAAACGGAGTGGCATGGATACCACGCAACTGGTCGCGTGTCAGCTCCGACACCGGTATCGGATCGCCCGCCGCATCCACTGCCGAAAAAGGCAAACGCTTTGCCGAGGCCGTGGCCAACCGCTACGCACAGCTGCTGACCGACATTTGTGCCGACGACCTGTATATCTGATTCAAATAAATGACGATTTTTTTGCATTTAATCTGAAAAAAACTTACATTTGCGCTAACAACCAATCATTCAATCACTTTCAGACACCGATGACTACTATGAAAAAATTGCTCCGTCCGCTGATTGTCGCAATAGTGTCGATGATCACCATTTCGGGATTTTCCCAGGCCAATTCACGCCAATATATCCGCGAATCAATCAAAGGTTGGGGCGAATGCCGCAATGTTGCCATCACCAAACGCAACGGCGATGTGGCACTCTATGGCTCCACCGGCAGCGGATACTCATGTTCGGATGTGCCCATCGGACTGAAAAACGCCCTCAAGCAACTCCACGACGACGACCAGTATATCGACGACGTGCAGCTGACCGACAACGGAAGCTGGCTTGTGCTTTACGGCAAAAACGGTATGCGCTGGTATGGAGTGCCCGAGGATCTGGAATCGTATCTCTATAAAGCCAACAACGATGACGAGACCATCACATCGGTGACATTCAACGATGCCGGCGACTGGATAATGATATCCGACGAATATATCCGCGCCTCGAGTGATGCTCTGCGTGATTGGATCAGCGAAGGCATGGAAGATCTGGGTAAAGTATATGCCGCCTGCGTGACCGACGACGCTGTAGTAGTGGTGTTTGAAGAAGGATTCAGATACTACGGCAATATACCCGACGGGCTCAAGAAAGCACTCAACGATACCAACATCGACATCTACCGATTGAAAGTGTCCGGCTCGTCGTGGTTCTTCGCCGACCGCACCGGCAAGCGCTACAACTATCATATGTAGGAATCAACAACAGACAGATAAAAGGGAATCAGGAGTCGGCATATGTCGGCTCCTGATTCGTACTATGCAAAGTCAAAGTAGTGTGGCTCCCGCCACAAGGTCGCGAATAGAATGGATGGCCCGAAGAGCGGCACGCTCATGTTTGGTCGACGCCTTGTCGTTGTCGGCGGCAAACACCTCAGCCAGTACCGTAGAAGCTATTGCCTCCTCCGCCAGCAGACGCAGACGGATGATGTCGACGCTCAGCTCCGGATTGATCTCGTAGGAGAGCAATCCACCCAAGCCGTCGGGAGTCTGATCGTCGTCGATATGCTCCATGTCGGTCAGCACAGCGAGCATGGCCAGAACCACCGGCGAGGCTGCCGGAATGATCATGCGCCGTATGGCCAGACGCTCATCGTCGGTCAAGGGAGGACGGCGGCAATCGCTAATGAAATATTGCAGTGCTGTCTGGGCCAAAATGCGGTCGCAGATGTCGGAAACAGAAAGTGTGATTTTCATAGTATATGTGAATTTCAAAGTATTAGACACACACTTAGTGTCAGGAAAGTGAAAACAGGCGATCAGTGTTGGAATAGAGGATACGCAGCAGAGTAGCGTAGCGGAGGTAGAACGAAGAAGCGCCACATTCGTTGAGCACACGCGCCACTGCCTGGCCCATGCCACCCCGGCGTCGTAGCATACTCTTGCGAACCATTTCCAACAACTCCTGCCATTGACGACGCTTTTCAGGACTTTTGGCCATGGGTTGCTCTCCCGCCATCATCCGACCTACTTCGCTTGAAGCATAGCAGTAGGACACATAGAAACGTGGAGCCGGCACGGATTGGAGCTTGTAGGCCAGTTGCGAAACGGAGAGGCCGGGATGACGGTCGAGGATCTTGCGGGCGGCACTGATTATGTCGCTGTCGCGCCGCTGAGTCATTGTTGTGTAGTTTTTCATAATGATGGATGAATTTGTGTGTTTTTACAATTGCAAATATACAACACCAGTTGTGCATACACCAATACACCGAAGCGTTAACAAGTGTTATCCGATCCCGAACTGCGATCCGGATCGGGATCGCGCGCCGAGGCATCGATATCTATGACGAGTCGGTCGCGGCGGACTCGCATGGAGTTGAACGTGTCGAGCAGATCGAGCAGAGCCACAGCCGACGAGCGGAGCTGCGATTCGAACAATGCCGCGGATGTCTGGCGGTCGGGCACATGCCCCTGTAGCACATCGCTGACGCCCGACACCTTTTGAAACAGGTCGAGCTGGGTCTGAAGCAATCGGTAGGCGCCCGAAGTGTCACATGGGCCAAACATCTGTCGGGGTTCGCCCATGCCCTGCGCGTCGTAGGGTATAATTCCACCCGGCTCTTGCCACATGCGGCACAGATCGGTCCACGACATGGTGTCGATTTTCTGGTCGATAGGGAACAAAAGCACACCTTTGGCCGACACGCGCATGATCTGGTCGATCAGAGTGATCAGTGAATTGATGTGGCGTTGCTGGCCGATCACGTCCTCCACAAGCGAATGCACCTCGCCGTCGACGAGCGGATACATCTTCACCACAAACGGATGGCCTCCGCCTTTGTAGGGCGACACGAAGCTGTCGAGCAGCTCGCCGTCGGGCAGATAGATGCGGCAATGCCATCGGAGCACCGACGAGGTGCGGATGTCGACCGGTTCAAGACCTTCGGCCGCGCGACGTGCATTGAGTCGGCGGATCTCGGGAATGTTTTCGGGAGTGGTCACGAACATGCGGGCCTCGTGTCGGTCGTGGCATCGTACCACCGGATGGCTTTCGAGCGTCCACACCTCTATGATGCGGCAAAGTCCCTGTTCGGCATTGAAAAAGCGGTGTGTGCTCGGATGACCAAGCGGAGTACGTGGCGACGGCTCCGACACGTCGGAGTTGAACGCCTTCATGATGCGGTCGGCATTGCCTTTGCCGGTGTTGGCATAGCGCATCAGCACCTCACCGAGGCTCATGGAGTGGAGCATGCCGATCAGATCGATGTCGATGCCACGCGGATCGCTGTAGCGGTTGACAAAGAAGTCGGCCGGATTGATATTGTCGATCCAGGTGCCGGTACCCGAGGGGCGGCGCTCGCAACAGACACGCTGCACGGCCACACCTGATATCAGAAACTCCTCGAGCAGACGGCAGTCGAGTTCGTCGATATCGTTCATAGCGGCAATTTCGGGCAATGCAGCGAGCGGTGGATTGTCCTTTAGCGATGATCGGAAATTGCCAATGATGCTTTTGAGCAACTGACGGATGAGGTTGTTGGTCTGCGGATACAGACCGCGAACCACGGCCGCGTCAAATTCGGTGCACGTCGAGCCGTCGACCGGCGAGCGGTCGGGGTCGTCCCACTGGCGGCCATATGTGTAGCGGATAAAGCGTTCGCGCTTGCGTCGCAATTGATCGGAAGCCATCCAGGCTTCCAGAGCCATATCGAAAGGTGTCATTGTGTGATGTTGCGGTAGTCGAAATGAGAGTCAAAATCGGCCAGCATGGCCGGAGTGAAAAGAAAAGGATTGCCCGGATTGGGAAAACGCACCACCCAAAGCGATGAGAGCACCGGGGCGGATTGGCCGGGAGCGAATAGGAGCAGCGTGTTGTCGGGCTGGTGCAATGCGACCGGTCGGCCGGCGCTTCCGCGGGCATAGGGATTGCGCTGGACACGGGCCTGCAGCGAGGTTGCATCGCCGATCACCACGGCTTGGCGGAGCCATCCTTCGAGGCCTACTGACACTATGCGGACCACGTCGGAAGGAAGCTCCACCAAAGCCGTGCCATCGGACATTGTCACCACCTCCACTTCATCGGCGATGTCGACAGCCGGCAATTGCTCTACGGGCGTTGAGGCCATATATTTGAAATACCACTGCTCGATGCGTAGCATCAACAGGCGATCAAGGTCGATGCCATAGTCCACCTCGACGCCCGAATCGGCAATCAGAGGTTCATAGAGACCCAGGAGCCGGCAGCGCTCAAGAAGCTGCGCCGGCTCGAGGGATATTAAAGGTTGGAGGGTTCGTTGTGTCATGCACCAATGATTCTGAAGTGGGTTTTGGGATGACGGAGCACAAGGCAGGAGGCCTCAGTGGCCACGATGGCCTGGGTGTTGCGCTGGCCCGAGTTCTTGAGGTCGAGGGTTTCGACGCGCATGGGCAGATGGCTGTACTTGGTCAGGTACTCGGGATCGATGATCATGCCGTCTTTTGAACGGCCACACTGGTCGAACACTTCGCTGTGGACCACATAGAGCGAACCGAATTTCGACTTGATTTCGTTGAAATCGATGCCCCAGCGAGTCACGCTGTCGCCGGCAAGAAGCACGCGGGTGGTCTCGAGAGCATTGAGTGCGAGCACCAGGTCGGAACCGGCCACGAGAATCTTGCGCGACGATCCGGCGGCCTCGCCCGTGAATGCCTGCTTCATGACTTCGAGCAGCTTGCGAGTGTCGATCTCTTCGAGAGTCAGATCGATTTCGCCTCCGGCCTGGTGCCAGATGCCCTCGGTGAAGAGCACTTCGTCGTATTTCTCAGGATCGCTCAGACGCAAGCGGCGACCGAAAATAAAGCTCTTCTCCATGCCCAGTCGCATGTCCATGATGGCCACTTCCTCCTGGTCGGCAAGGGTCCAGCCCACTTCCTTGGCCGCCTGGCGGGCAAGATTGCTCTGCTCGATCTGCACCTTGAATATCTGACAAAAGTTTTGCGATTTGGTGGGCAGTGCTTCAAATTGAGGTGTCTGCACGTCGAGTTCGGCAGCGGCTCGGCCCATGCGCACCACCTCCATATTGTTGCCAATGCCCGGAAGCATATTGGAGTCTACTTCTTCAGGATTCTGGTTGAGAGCCACCACGCGCAGACCCGGATTGTAACCGGTGACCACTTCCTGCACATAGACAACCAGTGGTTCGCATGCCGATTTCGTTTTGCCCGCGTGCAGACCGGGGAACATAAGAGTCTCTGTGGCAGCAAACAGGCGATCGTTGGCGGTGTGGATCATGAAGGGGCGAGGGAATTGATTTTCGGGTATGCCTTCGATATTTTCGGCGGTGCCTACGATGGTGGAGCTGATGGGTCGGGTGTCGACCGAGTAGTAGTCCACGACCATCGACGAAGCGGAGCGAGCCCCTATCATTCTCGATATCTGGTCGATGGGAGTGGCCATGGGTCGGATTCTGACCACGCGGCTGTCGATCTCGTTGGTCAGCAGGTCGGGCGAGGCATCGCGTATGGCTGAAGTGGTCAGCGGGCCGTTGACCACGTGTTGGTTGTTGTTGTCGGTTTTGATGATTGTTGGTGTTTCCATTTTTTAAGGTCTTTAAGGTTGTTAAAGTTAGTCCCAGATGCTTTTGGGTGGGGTGGAGAGGAAGCGCGAGCTCAGCGAATCGTCAACGGTCGTATTTTCGGGGCGCGCAGTGCGTTGGGCTCGACGACGGGCTAGATCCTCGTAGAGCTGAGGCGAGTCGAGTGCTCGCGAGAGAGTCTCGTTGATGCCGCGTTTGTAGCCTCGCATCTCGGCTTCTTCAAGCATTCGTTCGAGCTTGGCAAGCGCGTCGGCGTCGGCCGGTTGGGTTTCGGTCATCGGGGCTGGTTCCTGTTGTTGGGGAGTGTCGGGGGTGGATTCGGCTGCCACTTCGGCGTCGGTGGTTTCCACCTGAGGTTCAGTGATGTTTTCCATAATGTTTAGTAAGATTGTGATTGCTGTCTGTATCGACGTTGCAAAGTTACGTCGTCGGCTGAGCGTTAGATCCCAAAATCGTAAGACACGATGAAATATTTTTGTAATTTTGTGGGAAAATCACACATTAAACTCACTTATGATCGTCAAACTCACTGAAACAGACTCCACTAACAATTATGCAAAAATCCACGCTGCCGAGCTTGATCACGGAGATGCCGTCAGTGCCCGATGGCAGAGCGCCGGACGCGGTCAGCGTGGCAACAGCTGGGAGTCGGAGCGCGATGCCAATGTGATGATGACCGTGGTGCTCGAGCCGGCGATGCCAGTCGACCACGCTTTCGGCATATCGGAGGCCGTGGCTCTGGCCGTGGCAACTACGGTGGCTGAATTGTTGCCGATGGCGATCAGTGAGGAAGTTAAGGTGAAATGGCCCAACGATATTTATGTTGGCGACCGCAAGATAGCCGGGATATTGATAGAAAACGCCCTGTCGGCAACTACTGTGGCGCGCTCGATTGCCGGCATAGGGCTCAACGTCAACCAAAGCCGTTTCCTTTCCGATGCCCCCAACCCGGTGTCGATCAAACAGCTGACCGGTGCGGACAACGATGTAGACCGCCTGACTGAACTGATAGCCCGCCGCATTGTGGAGCAGCTCGACCGCGACTACAATCTGCGCCACGCCGACTATATGGCTCTGTTGTGGCGCAGAAATGGGATGCATCAATTCGTCGACACTGCCACAGACCAACGATTCGAGGCCGAAGTAGTGGCCGTAGCACCCTCGGGCCACATCACGCTCTCCACCTCCGACGGCCATCTCCGCCACTACGCCTTCAAGCAAATCGAATGGCTCTAACGCCGCCCCATACCACTTTTAGAGGCTCCCCTACCCGGTCAAAGTCGACCGTGTGTCGACTAATGCCACCCGCCCGCAGATGGCGTCCGCGAGGACGCGCCCAGGCGCCACCCAAGTATATCACGCGGTCATAAACAATGCTGTCCACTTAATCGGCAGGTAGGCGTGTCGGCGAGGGCGATCGGCCGTTAATGCCCATATACGACTGATACGATTTATATATTTTATAACTTATAGCTTCGATATCTTATAGCTCCGCTTATGCACAGCGAGGGCCGCTTCCCGGCATTGGGGAGCGGCCCTCGATTTTCAGTTATAATCGGGTTGGGATTATTTGCGGATCACTTTGAGAGTGCGTACGGCTGTGCCGTCCTTCACTACTTTGACGATGTAGACACCTGCAGTGCCAAGAGCTACCGAGGCGTTCTGGCCTGCAGTGGCTTCGAGCAACTTCTTGCCTACGAGCACACCTGCGGTGTTGTAGACTTCGATGTCGTAGGCGCCATCGGCAGCGAATTCAACGAACAGAGCGTCGTCGATGGTGTAGGCGTCGAAGTCACCGCCATCGGTGGTGATATCCTCAATGCCCTGCACTCCTTCACCCACGCGAACTACGGGATATTCCATGGTGGCTTCGCCGTGGCCGTTGGCGAGTTTGAGTTCTACGGTGTAGTCGCCGGGCTTGGTCCATGCGATGTCGGCAGAACCGGCTTCGCCGTTACCGTCGCCGTTGACGGAGGCACGGCGGGTTGTCCATGTCGGTTTGGTCACCACGGGGAATGCGGTGCCGGAGATGAACGGACAGCCCGTGAGGAACGTCGGTTCGCCATAGATGCGCTGGTTGTCGTTTTCGCCACCCGATCCGATGGTGTACCAGTAGGCCATCGGCGATTTGTTGGTGGCACTGGTGCCGGTGTAGCCGCGGAAGCCTTCTTTGCCGCCGGAGGTGACGGTCGATTCCTCGAAGTCCCAGTAGCCGAGCACGTCGGCGGGGAGATTGTTCTTGTCGAGACCGTTCATCGATGCGAGCACTTCTTCGTCGGTCATGGCTTTGCCCCAAACCTGGAAGTCGTCGACACAACCCTTAACGGCCGAGATTTCCTGCGATGTGCCGCCGAATGCGATCCATGTGGCGTTGGTCACCTGATAATCATCGGCGCAAAAGTCGGGTTCGTAGGTGTTGGAGCCGTATTTGGCGCCCGACACGTGCGATGCAACGTTGACAAGGTCGGACCATTGGCTGTTGGTGCCCCATTTGCCAACCTGGCCCTCATAGCTGCCTTTGTTGACGTAGGCCCACTGCGATACCATCTGCTTCTTGCCGTTGATATAGAAGGCGCTGCGCATCTGGTTGGTACCGGTCTTGTATTCAAACGATACGACCACGTGAGTCCACGCGCCCACGTCGATCTTGGCATCGTCGTAGCGGTAGAAGAGGCGCTGGCCTTCAGTGCCGCCACCCATACGCATACCCCATGAGGTGTCGATCTTGTTGATCACGAAGCGACCTTCCTCGTTGATTCGGCTCCAGAAGAAGCCCCAGTTGTTAAAGGGCCATCCGCCGGTGATGCGGTCCTCTACGGTGATGAAGCTCGAGAGGCCTTCGGGAAGTTCGTTGTATTTAACCCATGCAGCAACTGAGAACGATTTGCGGCCTGTGATGCCGAGTTCGCCGCACGACACGCCGAACCAGCGTTCGTTCAGGTCAACGCCGCGCGATGCAGAGCCGTCGGCTTTGCGGCCGGTGTAGCTGAATGTCTTGCTGTCGTTGAGTTCGATCTGAACCATTTCGGTTCCTTCGGCGTTGTTGCCGTCGATCGAAAGCGAATAGATTTCGGGGAGAGCGCCCACAGCCTCGGAGGAGATGGACACGTAGCGGGGATATTCAAGTGTCTTGCCATTGGAGGTCAGAGTCAGGTTGAAGGCACCGATCGAGGGAAGACCGGGACATTCCACTGTCTGGCCTGAGCCGGTCCAGAGCACGGCGCCGGTTTCGGGATCGGAGATGGTCCATGTGCCGGTGGCGTGCATCGGGTCTACAAACGAGAGCTCGAATTTCTCGTTGGGCTTGATGATGGTCTTGTTGATAGTGATGTCTTCGATGGTGACATATGTGGGAAGCGATTCGTAGTCGCTCCAGGTGATATCGCTTTCATCCTTGGTGTCGAGCGACACGGCGCTGACGCCGAATCGCATCTGTTTTTCACCTGATGCGTCGATCTTGGCTGCGTAAACGAGGCCGGCCCATGAGGTGGTGATGCCCATGTTCTGGGGCTCGCCGCCCTTCTGCTGAGCCCAGAGGCGGAACACTGAGGTGTTCACGTCGGAGTTGTAGCAGGGTTCGCCTTTGGCTTTGATCTTATAGCCGGGATTCATGTCCCAGATGAGCTTGGCGTCGACGCCCGAAGTGTTGTAGGCGAGCACCTTGGTGGTGGTCAGTGTGGGCTGGGCAGGTTTTTCGAAGACGCCATTCTTGTCGAGTTCAATTCCGCCGAGAAGCATTTCAAAGTCTTCAGCGTTGGTGAAGTGCAGACCGAGAGCGCCCACGATGTTGAGACGTCCGCCGGTGAGGGTCACCTCAGCCACGGTCCATCCGTCGGCACCTTCCACGTAGCTCTTGTCCTCAACGTCGGCGCAATCGGCTTTCTTGAGAATCGAGAACTTGAGGGCTGAAGCGCTGGTGTAGCCGTTGTTGGCCACGAGTTCCACGTCGGCCGAACCACCAAGCACTTTGTAGATCACGCGGGCTTTGGTAGCGCCGGAGCCGGTGGTGAAGTGGGTCTTGAACAGGTGGAGATATTCGTCGGAGCTGGTGCCGGAGATCTTCAGACACGAACCGCCCACGTAGGCGTCGTCCCAAGTGAAGGCGGCATCCATGTGCACGTCGGATTCGCTGATGGTGTTGGTGCGGCCGCCCATCCATGTGGGGGCAAACCAGAAGCGCCATGTGGGCAGGTAGTCCTGCACGCCGATGTTATACCAGCCGTTGTTGTGCATGCGTTCGCCTTTCCAGTTGAAGAACTGGCCGTTGCCCAGGTTGAAGTAGCTGTAGAAGGGCTCGGAGGCGAGATCCCAGTTGAGGGTCGATCGAGCCGACATCATGGCCGACATACCGGCCCAGTCGTCGGTCGGACGGTGGGTGCGGTTGAGCTTGATGGTCTTTTTGATGGCCGGGTTGCGCACTCCGTTGCCAAACCAGCGTTCAATCAGGTTCTGGTAGTTGGAGGCCTTGGCTACATCCGACGAGCCGTTGGAGGCGCGATCCTGCCAGTACATGTTCACCTGGTGGGCACCCCAGAGGCCGATGGAGTATTTGTAGTTTTTGAGAAGGTCGTAGTTCGAGCCCGATTTGGGTTCGCCGCCCTGAGTGTTCATGCCGGCATAGATGTAGAAGGGGCTCTTGCCCATATTTTCGGCAGCCGTGATAGCCGACGTCATGTAGGAAGTGCTATTCCAGTTGTAGTTCTGGAAGGCGGAAGCGCCCTTGAAGATGCCGGTCTTGTTGCTTAGACCGCTGTCCCATGCTATAGCACCGTTATCGGTGATACAGTTGTACCACATTACCTCCCAGAGGGGATCCTTGTCGGCCATGTAGGTGCCGAGATCGTTGTGGAGAGTGGTCAGGCCCATGCCTGTGGGGCTTTCGCCCGAAGTCCATTCGGAGTTGTAGCCCAGACCGTCCTGGCCGAAGTAGTAGAGGAATTTACCCACCTTTTCGGCACCGAGCGATACGAGGCCCTGGAGGCAGCTCCTCCATTCACTCGACATCGAGGCGTTGGGGATACCGGCCACACCGTGGGTGCTGACGCCGTTTTTGTGGCATACGTCGGCAAACGCGCCGGGGGTCCAGCCGAAGGGGGCACTCCAGTCGCCGTAGTTGTCGACATACATCCACATCGAGAACACTTCGCCGTCCATCGTGCCGTCGGGCAGAGCGTTGAGTTTCACGCCGTCGCGCGAGTCATTGCTGATGGGCACCCAGAAAGCAAGACGCTTGTCAGTGCCGTTTTTGTTGTTTGTGGTCCATTGTGTCAAACCGGGATACACCTGCGTACCGGTGTCGTAGAAACGGGCTTTGGGCTTGACGCGCGAGATGAAGAAGTTCATGTCTTCCCAGATCTCGCCATTGACGGTCAGAGTGCCGTTGCCACCGTTCCACGCTGTGATGTAACTGTGGAGCTTCTGCGATTCGGGCCAGGATACGTAGCCTTCGCCAAGCTTTTGGGCCTGCGAAGCCACAGCCAGAGTCGAGAAAGCGACTGCAAGAAGTAGACTTTTTTTCATTAGAGCTATTAAATTGGTTTAAGTATAAGCTTTAAGGTTAGATAATGATTGGTTGGCCGACCACGCAAAAATAAGTCGCGCAAAGGCACAACATGCAATTAACGCGTAAAGATAGCGATGATTAACTGATCTTGCAAATAATTTTGGCAATTTAACAACACAGCACCGCCGCCAAGGAATACAGCAGCAAGCAGGAGTGTCGGCGCCCTCGCCCGATACGCGTCCTAAAATGCCTTTATAAGATTTATACGATTTATAAATCATAGCCACCCAGGCCAGAGGCTGCCGCGTGTCGGCGGGGACGCCGACGCTCCCACTACTCGCCCCCGACTTTGACTCCTCTTTTTTATGATTTATATATCTTATACATCATAGTGCAGCGGCCGGAACGCGGCGAGGGCCGCTCCTTGTGGGGAGCGGCCCTCGCTATGGTTGGGGTAATCAGCGCGGGGATTATTTGCTGATCACTTTGATAGTACGGAGGAGCTGGCCGTTGAGGGCAGTGCGCACTACATAGACGCCGGCGGCGCCGAGGGTGATGTTGGCATTCTGACCGGCTACGGCAGATAGTTTCTGCGAAGCCACGAGCATACCGGCAGCGTTGTACACTTCTACGTCGTAGTCGCCATCCTGGGCAAATTCGAGGTAGAGCACGTTGTCGATGGTGTAGCCGTTGAGGTCGGCAGCATCAACGTCGATGTCTTCGATGCCCTGAACGCCTTCGATGCGGAATACGGGGTAGGACATTGACGACGAACCGTAGTTGTTTTCAAGCGTTACGGTGACAGTGTGGTCGCCGGGGTTAACGAACGATACAACAGCTGAGCCGCTTTCGCCTTCGGTGGCAGCGCGTGAAGTGCTCTTGACGAACTGGGTCTTGCGGTCAGTGTCGCTCCACTTGGCGGTCGTTACCACAGGATAAGCAGTACCGGCGAGGAACGGACAACCCGGAGTGAACGTGGGTTCGTAGGCTTCGATAGCCTTTGCAGAGCTGTTGGGCTGAGTTACCCATTCGTGGGTGTAGAACTTAGTGCTGGACGCTTCGCCGAAGCCGTTGAGTGAGTAGTCAGAGTTGGCATCCGATTCGCAATCCCAGAGGCAAGCGAGACCCGAAGGAATGTTGCTGCGGGTGATACCTGCCATAGAGAGCTTGATATCATCGGCAGTCACAGCCTTGCTCCATACCTGGAAGTCGTCGCAGATACCGTCGATCTTAGAGCCTTGATAAACCTGGCCACCAAAGAGCACGAAGCAGTTGTCGGAGCGGTTGGCTTTGATGCCGGGGCACCAGTCGTCGGTCGACATGTTTCTATAGAGCCATTCAGATTCTGACTTGTTCTGACCTGTCTTGGTCTGGTACCAGGTTGATTGCTGCTTAACACCGTTGATGTAGAGGAGGCAACGGAAGTTGCTGCCGGAGCATTCGAACACCATCATGATGTGTGTCCACATGCCGGCCTGGATCTTGGTGTTGGGGAAGTCGTAGTGGAGCTCACCGGGTTGAGAAGTATCGGAGTCGTTGCCACGGAACACGAAGTGGAGCGAGCCGTTAGCCATACCGTGGTTCCAGCACCAGCCCCATTCGTTCTGAGGCCAACCGTCGTTTTTGTTAACGATGTTGATGAAGTTCCATTCGCCGTCGGGGATTTCAGTGAACTTGAACCAGCCACCTACCGATACAGATCCAGTGGCAGTGATGCCAAGGTCGCCGATGCGGGCACCGATCCAGTGGTTGTTGAGGTTGATGGCACGCGATGCAGAGCCGTCGGCTTTGCGGCCGGTGTAGCTCAGTGTCGGGTGATCGGTGAGTTCGATCTTGACAGCAGCATCGTCGGTGTCAACGGTCTGGTTGTCGCGGGCAATAGTGTAGACTTCGGGGAGTGCACCAACTTCTTCAGAAGAAACCTGAACGAAGAAGCCGAGAGTGCGTTCGGTGGAGAGACCCTTGTTGAGCACGAGGTCGTAACCGCCGGTCGTGGGAAGACCATCGGGCACGTCGAGACGGATACCGGTGCCGGTAGCTACGGTTTCGCCGTTAGCGTCGACGAGAGCCCAGGTTGAAGAAGCGTGCTGCTGGTCAACGTAGTAGCAAGAGAATGCTTCGTTGGGTTTGAGGATAGTCTTGTCGATTTCAACATCTTCAGATGCGGTGTAGGAGCCTTTTGAGCACCATTCGCCCCAAGCGATTTCAGATTCCGACTTGGTGTCCATCGACACTGCTTTCACGCCGAAGCGTATACGCTTGTTGGAGTCAGTGTTGGGACCGCGGAATGCGATGGCTGCCCATGATGTGGTGGCACCGAGGAACACCTCTTCGCCGCCCTCTTCCTGACCGTATACCTTATACATCGAAGTATTCACGTCAGAGTTGTAGACAGGAGTACCGGAGTTGCGGCCTGCGTCGCCGTCCATTGTCCAGATGATCTTGGCGTCAACACCTGAGTAGTTGTTGGCAAGAACCTTGGTGGATTTGATGGTGGGTTTGGTGGGAGTGGTGCCGGCAAAGCCACGGTCGATTTCAAGACCGCCGAGGAGGAGCTCGAGGTTTTCAGCGTTTTTGAAGTGGAGACCGATAAGGTTGATAGTGGTTGAGCGCATTATAGAAGGAAGGGGCACTTCTACAGTGGTCCAACCGTCGGCGCCTTCAGTGTAGGATTTGTTTTCAATGGCCTCGCAACCTTCCTTGGTGGCGATTTCGAAAGCCTTTTCAGATGCGGGAGAGTTGAATCTGATCGACATATCGATGTCGGCGCTACCGCCGAGGATCTTGAATGTCAGACGCACCTTGTCGCCGGCAGTGTAAGAGAAACCGGTCTTGAACAGGTGGAGGTATTCAGAAGTAGCCGAACCGGTCACTTTCAGACATGAACCACCCACGTAGGCATCTTCCCATGTAAAGTTGGCATTCATGTGGACCTGGCTTTCAGTGACGGTGGTTGCCATGAATGTCGGGGCAAACCAGAAGCGCCATGTAGGCAGGTAGTCCTGCACGCCGAGGCTGTACCAGGGATTGTCACTGATGCGTTCGCCTTTCCAGTTGAAGAATTCGCCATTGCCGAGGTTGAAGAATGTATAGAACGGCTCATTTTTCAGGTCCCAGTTGAGAACCGAACGGGCGCTGACGAGAGCAGAGATACCTGCCCACTGGTCGCGAACCACGGGCTGACCGATGTTTCTGAGCGTGCCCTTGATGGCGGGGTTACGCCAGTAGTTGGTATACCACTGTTCGATGTTGTTGAGGTAGTAGCTCTGAACGGCGATGCCGGTAGTACCGCCAACACCGTGTTCTTTCCAGAACTGATTGACCTGGTGCGAACCCCAGATACCGATTGAGAGCTGACGTGAGCCACCCGACAGAGCGTCGAAGTGTCCGCCGTTGTCGCTCGACGAACCTTCCTGGTTCATACCGGCATACAGAGTGAAGGGGTTGAGACCATTGTTCTTCATATAGGTGGCAGCGCTGAGGTTGTGGCCGTACCAGTTGTAGTTGAGGAACATAGAGGTACTCTTGATCAGGTCGCCGCAATATGAGGCGTTGATCGGGTAGTCAAACGAGCAGCTACCATTCTGGGTAGTACCGTTGTACCAAATGTTTTCGAAGATGTTGTTGCCATTGTTTTTCATCCAGGTGTAGAGACCATCGTGCAGACCGATGAGGCCTTTGCCCGAGGGGCTCCAGCCCGACCATTCCGAGTTGTAGCCGAGTCCGTCGACGCCGTGGTAGAAAAGGAATTTTGCGACTTTTTCAGTACCCTGCGAAATCACACCATCGAGACAGGTTGCCCAGTTGGAGGGCATCGAAGAGTTAGGGATGGAAGCGACACCCGAAACGGCTACACCGTTTTTGTGGGCGGCATCGGCAAATGCAGCGGGAGCCCATCCGTAGGCTGAAGTCCAGTTGCCATAGTGGTCAACGTAGCTCCACATTGAGAATGCCTCACAGTCGAAAGCTCCGTTAGGCAAGGCGTTGAAGTCGCTGTTGCCCACGGGCACCCAGTTGAGGTAACGGGCGTCGGTACCTGACTTGGATGAAGTGTTATACTGGGTCAGGTTGCTGTAGACCTGAGTTGCGGTGTTGTAGAACCTTGCTTTGGGTTTCACGCGCGAGGTGAAGAATTCTTCGTCCTCCCAGTCCTTGCCGTTCATCTGGATCTTACCGTTACCATTGTTCCATGCAGCAATATATGTATGCAGCTGATCGGAACCAGGAAACGTGATGTAACCTTCGGCCAACTTCTGGGCTGACGCGCATCCCGAAACGAGGAGTGCACACCATAAGAAAGTAGACTTTTTGTTCATAATTGGTTTATTTAAAATAGGAATTATAGTTTTTGCATGGCGCAATTCCGACCGGGTTGAGGGCCGACATTGCAGATTGTTGTGATTTGATCAGTGGCAAATTTACAAAAAGAGTGGATATTTAGAAATATTTTAATCTCATTCCTCTTGATTTTTTGCATAAAAAGGGGAAAAGAAGAGTCGGATCAGAGTATTTAACATTATTTAACTCCAGTCCGACTCTTCAATATCATGTTAGATTACCACTGCTGGCAGAGGATATCTTTGAGTTCATAGCGTACACCATCGGGTGTTTCAAACCATCCGTTGGCGGTGTAAGTGCCGTCGCCGTTGTCGACAATTGTCATAGAATATGAGCATCCGGTGATAGTGTTGACGTTGTCGCCTTCCATGAACACGATGACGCCATCGCTACCCGAATATGTACCTACAGTCTGCAGGTTGGTATTGAAGTCGAAGTAGTAGGAAGTGTCGTCGTTGAGGGTCATACCAACTTCAGTGAGCGATGCATCATCGGGGCTGACACCGATACCACCGGCGCCGCCGGCCACCATCGACATGTCGATGCTGATGCCCGAGAGAGCCTCAACGGTAATATCCTGAACTACGGCGTAAGTGCCGTAGTCGCCGCCAAAGTCAGCGCGGATTGACGCGGTGCCTTCGCCAACGGCGGAGATGCTGGCCTTGCGCGGATCGGTCGGATCAACAGCGATGCTTACGACTGACGGATCGGTTGTCGACCAGGTGATGGTGCCACCGAAGTTATTGTTGACAACATTCGGATCCGATGCCATGAATATGTTCACTTCGAGGTTGTCGGTCACGCCGAGGGTCATCTTGGCGTTGGGAGCAGTTACCCATTCAACGCGTGAGATCTTGTCGCTTACTTCAACGCGAAGGGTTGCAGTTGCATCAAGAGCCTTGGCGGTAATGGTCACAGTACCAGGCTTGTGGGCAATGAACGAGCGGCGGAAGCCATCGTCGGTTGCACGGTCGACAACGCTGAGGATCGACGGGTCGGAGCTGGTCACTTCGGGGATGTGGAACTGGAACGACGACGAAGGAATGGTTGAGAAGTAGATGTTGAGGGGATCGCCGATGAATGTCTTCAGAAGCGAACCTTCTTCATATACTGTGCCGGAGTCTTCAGAGTCGGTGTCCTTCATGAGGATGCCGGTGACGGGATACTCAACGTCGAAGTCAATCACATTGATGTCGGTGATATAAGTCTGGGGGTCGTAGTCGGTGTCGATACATGCACCGGGGATGGTGAAGACAACACGCGAGCTGCCTGTACGGGCACCTGAGCGAACCTTGAGGTAGCTGACGTAGCCCGAGTTCTGATAGTTTTCATCGAAGAACGATTCCTCAACGATCAGGGCGCTGCCCGACACATCCCAAGTGAAGTAGCCGGCCTTTTCAGCAGCCATGGCGTTCTTGATGTCGACGGGGCGTTGGGTGCGCACACCGATACATACACCGATGAGGTATTCAGAGTTGACGTTCATCGACACGGTCTGCATTTTGGGCTTGATGTTCGATGGAGTCTCGATGCCGGGACCCGGACGGCGGCGTTCGCCGTTCTGTTCGTATTCAAGACCCGAGGTGAGAGCCGGGAAGAGGAATATGGTGGTCGATGCCGACGAAGATATTTCATCGTTGCCGATGGTCAGCGTACAGGTTGCTTTACCGGTCAGACGAGGAGCGGTGAACACTACGCCCACGCGAGAATTCTCATAGTCGATGGTAATGGGGCCGTCGCCTACGGTAGCGGGTATGAAGTCGGCTTCAGCAGGATCCTCGGCTTCGGTGATCTTTTCGATATAGTCGAAGCTGTAGCTTACTTCGTAGTCATCAACTACGCCGATGGGCGAAACCTCAAACCAGCAGGTGTCGTTCATGATATCGTTGTACGACATCATTTCTTCCTTCACTGCAGTCACGGCATTGGAAAGACCGTTGCGGCCCACGGTAACCGTAGTGATGGCATACATACCGTTTTCGAGCGTGGCACGGATTGTGGTGCTCTTGCCCTGGGCGCCCTTCTGGGCTATGATGGCCATGAAGGTCTCCTTGGGTTCCTGAAGATATTCGTCCTCGGTGTTGACACCGGGTTCGGTGGTCTCGTCGCCGCCTTCCCCGGGCGAAGTGGCGTCGTCTTCAGCCTGAGTTTCCTCAGTGCCTTCACCCTCTTCGGGGCTGCCGGCTTCTTCAGGAGCTACATAGTTGGGATTTTTCACCTTTTTATATGTGGTGATCTCGGTCAGTTTGACAACATCTTCGTCGTCGACCGACCAGGTGATGGGAGTCACGATCTGCTTGCCGCTGGCGTTTTCGACGCGGGCCGACAAGCGGAGAGTGTCGCCTGCGAGCATGGTAACGTCGGTGTTGGCCATGGTGATGTAGACCGCATCGGCGCCCGACAGCGTTGCATCTTCCTTACAGGAGGAGAAGGCAGCGGTCAGAGTAAGGGCGGCAGCTCCAAATAATATCTTGTTGAAAAGTTTCATTTTCTATACTTCTTTTAAGCTGTTATAGATTAATAAAGGTGGTTGTCGGGAATATACTGACCATTTTCGTCCTTTGCCCAGGTGGCTGAGTTGACATCCCAGAATACGCGGGTACCGCAGTCCTGCGATCCACCGAGGAGTTCGGTGATCTGAGCGATTTCAGCACCATTGTTGGCATCGAGAACAAAGCTTACGCGACGGATCTGCATTTCCTTGTCGACGTTCTTCATGTTGTTGACAACAACAGGGAACAGACGGGGATAGCCGGTGCGGCGGAAGTTGGTCCAAGCCTCGGCACCCATCGGGAAGTTGGCAATATATTTCTGAGTGATGATCTTTTCGAGTTTGAGCTCTTTAGTATCACCTTCGTTCCACTTGACATCGCAGCTCACACGGCCCATTATGTCGTTGACGCGGTTGTAGTAGTCGCGATATTCGACAACGGGGAGGTTGGTCTGGTTGATGTATTTGTTGATGGCAGCTTCGTCGATGCCCCATTCAGAGAGCGACAGACGGATGCCTTCGTTGTAGAGATTTTCGGGGGTGTCGCCCATGTTCCAGCCGCGGAGAGCACCTTCGGCACGGAGGAATGTGGCTTCGGTGCGTTTGAAGAAGGGCTGGTTCATGTACTGATGACGGCCGGAGAGCTGAGCGAAGGGACCGTAGCCACCTTTGTCAGGACCACCTGTGTCTTCCATGTAAAGACCCGAGCGCACGCCGTAAACACCGGTGGGAGCAGAAGCGCCGACGGCATTTTTGATGGCATAGGCATTGTCGTCGAACCACTCGTTGAGCAGCGGCGATTTGAAGTGCTTGAGGATGTTTTCAAGCGACGCATTCAGACGGATATCGTTCCAGGAGTTGCCCATGAAGTACCACACGCAGGAGTGTGTGGCCATGTAGTAGGCGATGTCGCGAGAGTCGGTGGGCAGGAGCACGCCGATTTCGTCGGCTACAGCCTCTTCGGCAATGTTTTTGGCAACGAACGGTTTCGAGTCGGGACCGTAAACGGGGTCGGGATCGTTGTAGTCGACCATGTTCATGGCCATACGGAGCTTGATGGAGTTGGCAAACTTAACCCAGTAGCGCCAATCCCAGCCGGTCATGGTCTTTTCGACGTCGGCACCTTCAACACGCTGGAGGTCGCCGGGACCGGGCTGAGCTTCCTTAAGAGTAGCGATGGCTTCGTCGAGGTCGGCGAAGATCTGCTTGTAGACCTCGGGGCCTGCCTCGTAGGTGACGGGGCGGGTACGCTTCTGCGAACGGGTGTCGTTGTAGGCCATCACGCCGAAAGCATCGACATATTCGTGGGCCACGTATGCCTCGCAGATGAGTGCGATGGCACGCCATTCGGGACGGGGCTGGTTGATTTCCTCGCCGTCGGCTGTCTTGTAGGTGGCCACGTTCCATGAGAAGATGGCGTCCTTGCAATACTGGAATGTGCGGACTTCGCTACAACCGCTGATGTAGCCGTTGTCGTCGGTATAGAGGGTCGGGAGAGCCGGGCCGAACGAGAAGTTGGCCTTGGTGGTTGTCCAGTAGCCGGCGTAGTTGTCGATTGAGTTGGCACGGTTGTACTGGTAGTTGTGAGGCTGCCACGATCCATCGGGTTCGTGAGAATAGTTGAGAATGAAGGGAATACCGGTACGCATCTGTTTTTCAAGTGCGTCCATATCAGTCGCGCCGAGGTTTTCCTCGCTCTGTGCATTGTCATCTTCTGCAATCCAGGGGTAGGCCTTCAACTCGTCGCCACAGGAGGAGAGAGTCAGCATAGCCAGCCCCGACAGGGCGATGGCGCATGAATATATGATTGATTTTTTCATCTTCGTGATAACGATTAGAAGTTAAATTTCAGAGTGATGCAGTAAGAGCGCAGGGTGGGCAGGGCGTAAGAGTCGATGCCGGAGTAACCGTTGGCAGCCGATACGGAGATGTCGGGATCAACGGGTGAATCCTTGTAGAGGAAGAATGCGTTCTTGACAGAGAATTGGGCGGTCATGCCTTTCGACTTGCCGAAAAGGTTGGGCAGAGTGTAAGAGAGGGCGATGTCGCGCATGCGGAAGTTGGTTGCGTTGTATACATGTTCTTCCATAGGATTCTGACCGATGGTCTCGTAGTATTTCTGCACGGAGATCTTGCGGCCCGATCCGTCGGGGAGATACATCAGGTGGATGGGTGTGCCGTCAGCAGCATAAGCCATCAGGTTGTCGGGATCGGCTTCAGCAGCCAGACGGGCTTTACCTGAGTTGGTCGAGATACCGAAGCGGTCGAGGTCAGGTTCAGTCAGTGACATCACCTTGCCACCGATGCGGCCGTCGATGAGGAAGTAGAGAGTCCAGTTCTTCCAAGTCAGCGTGTTGCTCCAACCCAGAGTGTAGGGAGAAGTGGTGTTGCCTACATAAGTTTCGTACTGACCCGATGCCATGCGGGGAACGGCGTTGGCATAGTCGATGGTGCCGTCTTCGTTGACACCCGAGATCTGGATGTGACCGTTTTCGTCGCGGGCAAACGAGTTGACGTAGATGTCGCCGAACTTACCGCCTTCGAGATATTTGATGTGGAAGGCCTTAGGACCGGTTTCGTAGATGTAGGGAAGACCGTTGTCCTGCATGTAGGTTTCGATGATCTTGTTGTCGTTGTATGCGAAGTTGACGTTGGATTGCCACTGCCAGTCGGAATTGATGGCCCAGCGGTAGCCCATGGAGATTTCGATACCGGTGTTGCGGATCTTACCTGTGTTGACAGGTTTGCTTTCGCCGTTGGCAGTCGAAACGTAGAGGAACTGATTGCGGAGAGTAGAGTTATAATAGGTGAGGTCGATATTGAACTTGTTGTTGAACATCCAGGCGTCGATACCGGTTTCGAATGCGGTTGTGGTTTCGGGCTTGGGATCGTCGAATGTAGGCGGCTTGGTGGAGAGGGCGCCGGTGGAGAAGTTGAGGCTCTGACGGGCAAACAGGGTGTTGGGCACTGAGTTACCTACTACTGAGTAGCTGCCGCGCCATTTCAACTGGTCGAGCCAGGGAGCAGCCTTGTAGTCCTGATTGAAGAACTTGTCGATGAGCACATTGGCACCGAATGAGTAGTAGCCGAACGATTTGTAGTCGCCTTTGGCGGTGAACTGCTGGAAGGCCTGGCACCAGTCGCGGCGGTAGCTACCATCGACGTAGATCTTGTCGAGGAAGCCGAGCGAAACGGTTCCGAACAGAGCCGAAGACCAGTCAGTATAGTCCCAAGAGTCGGAAGCCGAAGTTGCCGAACCGTTGGGGTTGCTGGGGCGATAGTATTTGTTGTTCTGCGGCACGAATGCGTTGGGCACACCCGAGGTATCGATACCGGTCTGGATGGTGGTGCTGCGCGAGTAGTGACGGGTGAAGCTACCGCCGAGAGCCACGTTGACGTCGATCTTGTCGTTGAAGCGATCGTTCCATGTGAGCATGTGGTCGTTGTAGATATCGGAGGTGCGGGAGTTGTTGGAGTAGTATTTACCGCCTTTGTAATCGAAGCCGGCGCGGAACATTGTGGCGTACTCTTCGTTGAGCGAGTTGTCCATTACCATGTCGACAGAGAAGCGGGTCTGGTATTTGAGGTTTTTCCAGATGGTCCAGTCGAGGGTGATGTTGCCGAGGATACGGTCACGTTTGATCTGATCGTTGACCATGTTCTGCACCCACCAGGGGTTGTTGAGGTAGTCGACGAACCAGTCCCAAGTCTGGATGGGCTGACCGACGAGTTTGGGGTTGCCAACCGAGGGATCAGATACGAGGTATTCACCGGTCTGTCCGAGGTGAGCGTAGTTGTTTTTGTAGTAGCGCATGTCGACATCGGCCGGAGTGCGGTAGAGGGCGTAGAGACCCGAGAGTGCTTTACCTACAACGGGCGAGTTGTCGGTGCGCTGGTGGATCCAGTTCAAAGAAGCCGTGATATTGACTTTCTTGTCGAACAGTGAGAACGACTCTTTCAACATGACGTTGTTACGGGTAAACTTGTTGCCAGGGATGATACCATCCTGATAAGTGTTGTTGTAAGAGAAGTAAGTGCGGGAGAGTTCGGTGCCGCCCGAGAGGGTGATGCCGTTGTTGAGAGTCACACCGGTCTGGAAGTAGTCGGGCACGGAGTTGCGTGCGGTGTTCGACAACCAGGGATAGGCGGCAACTTCATCAGCCGAGCGAGTGCCCACGCGAGGGCCCCATGCCGACCATGCGCTGTGGCCGTTGCCGGTATTGGTGATACCGTACCACTGCTGCTGGCGGGGATACATGGCGATGCGGTCGATCGAAGTCGAGCTTGAGATATTGACATTGACTGTACCCTGTGCACCCGACTTGGTGGTGATCACGATCACACCGTTGTTGGCGGCGGCGCCATAGAGGGCTGCAGCGTTCGGGCCTTTAAGCACGGTCATGTTTTCGATGTCTTCAGGGTTGATGGTAGAGAGGAGGTCGTCGCCTGACTTGCCACCACCCATGTCGATACCGTCGGTGGCCTGAGTACCCATACCGTTGGTCATAGGGACACCGTCGATAACGATAAGAGGCTGGTTGCTACCGAGAATCGAAGTCGAACCACGGAGCACGATACGGGAAGCGCCGCCACCTGCACCTGAGTTGTTAGGCGTGATGGTCAGACCGGCACTCTTACCCTGGAGAGCGTTGACGAAGTTGGTTTCCTTGATACGGGTCACCTCATCGTTCTTGATGGTTTGCACGGCATAGGTAAGGGTTTTTTCTTCACGTTTGATACCCATTGCAGTCACAACGACTTCGTCGAGGGCCTTGGAGTTGAGCTCAAGTTGAATTTCCAGAGGCTCGCCGTTCCATACCACTTCGGAATTTTTGTAGCCGATACTTGTGATTATCAACTTTGTGCCGGGCTTCACGTTGGTGATGGAGAATTCACCATCCATGTTTGTTGCGGCACCCTGCGTGGGATTGTTGGCAACTTTGACTGACGCACCGATGGCCGGATCGCCAAACTCATCCAACACAATACCGGAAGCCGTCGTCGACGACGGTACGGCAGCAGCAGGCACGGGCGCTGCGTTGACGGGCATGGTCCAGGCCATTGATCCCATCAGCGTAGCAGCAAGGATCATCTTGCTGACTGATTTGATTGGTTTTAGCATAAGGTAGAAATAATTACTATAGATTGTATTTTTTTGCAATTTAACAAGGCCACACGTAGCCCCGACATATGATTGGTTTTCAGACGATTACATAGCCATCAGAGCCAACGCCGCCCCGAATTTTCGCCGAAAATAGAGCTAACATGCACTCAGACAACTTACTTAATCTCGACAAAGATAAGAAAATTATTTTCATCTATTTTATAAAATATTGGTTTTTTTACAAGAAAAACTGCAATTTAACACACAGCCGATAATTTAACTTAACCAAACTTTTGAAAAAAAGGACTCCACGACGATTTGTCGTGGAGTTATGTCTACACCTTATTATATATAGAGATTCTTATTTCAAGATTCGCGAAAGACTTCGACGCACAGGTTCGTCGTAGCATTTCAGGAAGGGCCATGACAGGATGATCACGCCGATCACGATGGCCACCGCGGCCAGCACGATACACT
Organism: Bacteroides sp.; assembly: GCA_023666835.1. Taxonomy (GTDB): domain Bacteria; phylum Bacteroidota; class Bacteroidia; order Bacteroidales; family Muribaculaceae; genus Paramuribaculum. The sequence goes on from JAMPBJ010000001.1 coordinate 244,651, forward strand.
CGGTAGAGGGATGGTCGTTCCACACCCGGGCATAGAAGTAATACATAAACGGATAGTGGATTATGTAGACCGGATAGGAAATAGCACCGAAAAATTCGCATATGCGCCCCGACCGGGCATCGGTGGTGCGCCCCGAAGCCGCCAGATAGACGATGGCCGGAAACACAACCAGCGTGCAAACGGCGTCATACAGTCCGTTGAGAATACTCGGCTCACCATCCGGGCTCGCATAGGGCACCGAAGCCATCGTGTGGGGCAGAGCCGGTATCATCAGCAGGCCAAGCACAAACGACAACACCACCGCCGAATAGCTGACCGACGTATGGTCCCACTTCTCGCATCCTTAAGCCACGAACGAAACCACACCCAGCAGTACAACCACCACCACCAGGGGATGGAGTCGGACGATGCGTCGCAGAAGAAACTGCCCGGCCGACACCCTTCGCTTCCATCGCGGATCGTAGGCATAGCCGATCACAATTTCCGACAGCACGAAAAAGAAATCGACGGCCAGATAGCCGTGGTTAATTACCTGATCGACAGGCGATCAAGCAAAGCATTCTCCAATATGATAGAAGATGACCATGAGAGCCGCCACGCCGCGCAGGCCGTCGAGCAACTCATAGCGGAGTCGAGTAGTTTGTTCTATTTCTCTATGATTAGACTGCAAATTTACAAACCTTCGACTGGAAAAAAATTGATCCACATCAAAAACATCACCGATCGAGGTCAAGTATGAACATGATATCCACGACCGTTTCCTGATCATTGACGACACATTATATCACATAGCGCCTCCATCAAAGACCTCGGCAAGAAGCTATTTGCATTCTCTAAAATGGAAATCGCCCCGAACACAATACACGATCCTCTCTGAGTCTTCACCCAAAAGCAAAAAAACAGATTCGGAATTGCTTCCGAATCTGTCGACGGGTGGAGTATAGCGGACTCGAACCGCTCACCTCGACACTGCCAGTGTCGCGCTCTAGCCAGATGAGCTAATACCCCTTGGTTTGCGTTGCAAATTTAGCGCATATTTTTGAATCCGACAAATTATTTTTGCAATTTTGATACCATTCTGCTCATTTTTGCCATAACTTTGCAGTTCAAAATTGAATACTCACATGCTAAAAACCACATTTTCTCATATAGCGTTGATGGTGTCGGCTGCATCAGCCACCATGATAACAGCCTCATGCTCGGGAGGGAACAAGGCAGATACTACCGCAGCCGACACATTAATATATAGTGACACCACACTGACTGTCGATAGACCACAAGTTGCGATGTCGGATTCAATTACATTCTCGCTGGTGGGCGACATAATGATGGGCACCACATTTCCCGATTCTACAGGAGGATCACATCTGCCTCCCAACCGCGGTAGGAACCTGTTTGACGATTGCCGGGATATAACAACCCGCGTCGACGTGGCATGTGGCAATCTTGAGGGCAGCTTTCTGTCAGGACCGGCACCGCACAAAAAGACGAGCGACCCCGCCAATTGCTTCATCTTCCGCATGCCGCCGGAATATGTCGAAAACCTTACAGATGCCGGCTTCGACTTCCTGGGCATAGCCAACAACCATATCAGCGATTTTGGCGCCACGGGCCGTCGATCCACCATGAAGACCCTCTCGGAAGCTTCGCTGGCCTACGCCGGACTCAAGGGCGTGTGCGAAACCACATACCTGACGCGTAATGGTTTGCGCATCGGCTTGACACAGTTCGGCCACGGTGGAGTCAATCTACCTGTCACCGATCTTAGTGAATTGAAGCGTGTAGTGAAACAACTGAGCGACTCGGCCGACATCGTGGTGGTGGCTTTCCATGGCGGAGCCGAGGGCAGCAGCCACACCCACGTACCACATGCCACCGAGATGTTTTTGGGCGAAAACCGTGGCGATGTCGAAGCATTTGCCCACGCGGCCATCGACGCCGGTGCCGATATGGTCTATGGTCACGGACCCCACGTGCCCCGCGCAGCCGAGATCTACAAGGGCCACATCATCTTTTATTCGCTTGGCAACTTCTGCACGCCCTATCGCATGGGAATCACCGGAGCGACCGGACTGGCCCCTCTGGCCGAGGTGACGCTGAATCGCGACGGCAGTTTCCGCCATGGCAAGATCCACTCCTTTGCGCAGCAGCGTGGTCGAGGACCTGTTGCCGATCCGTCGAATGAAGCCGCGAGATTCATCAAGCGCCTGTCGGCCGAAGATTTTCCCGGCTCTCCCCTTCAGATTGCCGACGACGGCTGCCTGAGCGTTTCACCAATATCGAAATAATCAGCATCACCGTCAGAATCCACGGATAGTAGAGATAGGGCCACGGAGCAGCCGGCGAGATCCCCGCAAGCGAGGTGGCCAAAAGCGTCTGCGCGCCATACGGTATCAGACACTGCACAATGCACGAGGCCGTGTCGAGGATCGAAGCCGCTTTACGACCAGCCACGCCATAGCGTTCGGATATCGTGCGCGTTATACCTCCCACGGTAATGATGGCCACGGTATTGTTGGCCGTACACAAATTGACAAGCCCTACCAGCAGTGCAATCACGGCCTGCGCCCCGCGAGTGTCGGAGATCCGCCGGGTCAGTTGTCGTAATATAAATTCTATGCCACCCATCTGCTTGACCAACCCCAGCATGCCGGCCGCAAGCAGGGTGATGATGATGAGATTGCCCATCGAGTCGATGCCTTCGCCGCAATACGAAGCCATATCCATGGCTCCAAAGCCATAGATGAAGCCCATCGCAATAGCCGACAGAATGCCGGCGAGAAGCACCACCGACACATTGACACCAAACACGGCGAGCAAGATAACCGCGAGATAAGGCAACACAAGCCAAGGGCGCCCGACCTCAGCCGCATCCACATCCGGCGCATGTTGCGACATCAGTATGTAGAGCACTAGCGTCAGCACTGCTGCCGGAAGCGCTATGATGATGTTGGCCTTGAATTTATCGCTCATCCCCACTCCCTGCGACCGCGTGGCGGCAATGGTAGTGTCGGAGATAAACGACAGATTGTCGCCGAAAAATGCACCACCGAGCACCACAGCCACAAAAAACGGCACCGGTGCTCCCGACACCTCCGCCATTTCAGCCGCCAAAGGAGCCAAGGCAACAACCGTTCCCACCGATGTGCCTATCGATAGCGAGATGAAGCAGGCCGAGAAAAAGAGCGTGGGCACCAGACTCGATGCCGGAAACACCGACAGCGCCAGATCCACCGTAGCCTCCACCGCCCCGAGCCGCTTGGCAAGCATGGCAAATGCTCCGGCAAGCACAAACACCCATATCATATACAGGATGTTGTCGTGGCCGGCCGATCGTGAGAACACCTCGATGCGTTTCATCAGCGGAGTGTCACGCATCATCAGAATGCCCCACACTGAAGCTGCCACAAGCGATACCGACAGCGGCATCTTGTAGAAATCACCGATCATCACTGACACAACCACATAGCTGATGAGAAAGACGAGTACGGGGGATACGGCCTTAAGACCCTGCCACGGGTCTATCCGCTTGAATTCATTCATGTTGACGTTGATATACTATTGTGATATTCTTGAAAGCCGACGAATCTGATCGTCGATATATGGAGTTGAAATAATGTTCGAAGCACGGCGAAAGTAATCCAATGCCTGCTGCCGGGCGGCTTTGTCGCCGGTTGCGGTCTGCGCGTAGTAGTTTGCCAGATACAACAGCGCATCGACCGACTGCGGATTGAGCGACAGTATGTGGCGATACGTGTCGAGAGCGCGATCGGTCTGACCATCATAGAGATATCCCTGAGCAAGTGTGTAAAGGAAACGTTCATCGTCAGGATTGCCGCGGAGCATGATCGTGCTGTAGGCAATCATACCCTCGGGATTGCGCCGATAGGTATAGTAACGCATCAGACAAGCGTCGATGATACGGGTCATCCATGGATTTTCAGCCTTGGTCTGAAGCAGATACTGTTCGTAGAGCGAGGTCTGACCGATAGAAAAACTGGTTCGTTCAACGGCTGAAAAAATCGAGTCGACCGGTATATGGGCGTTGAGGGCCGCGTGGGTCAGAGTCGATTGTTGAAGCGTGTCGCCGATCATTCCGGCCGACACGATGGCCCGACTGTAATATTCCTTATTGTCAGGCTCGTCGGCAATAAGCATAGTGTAGAGGGCGCCTGCGCTGTTCCACTCGCGATACTGGAAAAACCGCGCCGCACGAACAGCCATATCCGACTGCGCCATGGCCGGCACTACCATCGCTGCAAAGAGAAGTAATATGAACAGACGCCTGATTTTCAACATTGAATCTTCATGTTTAATATTGATTCCACAAGATAAATACCCCGAATTTTGTCGCGGCGCACTTCCATATCATCGTATCGGGGATTGTCGCTGCGAAGTATCACCATGTCAGGATCAGGATGTCGTCGCAGGAATTTGACCACACGGAAATCGTCGAGAACCACAACATAGATCTGACCCCAGAATATGCAGTCGGGGTCCGTGATGCGACGTATGGCCACAAAAGCACCGTCGGAAATCGTGGGACTCATACTGTCGCCATACACTCTCACGAGCATTCCGCCCGGACGTACATCGGGCAGATCCACATAGCCGATCACGCGCTCAGATGTAAGATCACGTTCAAGCGACACAGCGCCGGCCGTCACATCTATATCGTAGACGGGGGTCAGTTCGGGGCGTGGTTGCGAATTGGCAACTATTTCCTGACCCATCTCCTCCACGACATGTGGCTCTGCTACTTTGTCAAACGGCAGCCCTACTCCGTTGATAAGCCATTGTTTCGACACGCCCAGATCGGCCGATATGCGGTTGAGCAGGCCTTGTGAAATGGATATGTGGCCGTTGAGATGCTTGGAAATGTTGGCTGGATCCATACCAAGTTTTTTTGCGAAGGCACTTTGTGAAACCCCCATTTTTTTGATCAGGAATTTGATGCGGCCTATTATGGCACTACTGTCGGAGTCGTTCATAGTATGCGGAATAATAACGGTTTGTGTGATAAATGTTGGTGCAAATATAATATAATATTGTCAATCTGACAATATTTTCTGCTTAGAACCTGTTCTCCCGAGCCAAAGTGAGCACCGCATCGCCGCGCTCTATTGAGCGAACATCGTAATTGTTTTCACCAAGCGCAACCGAAGATGTCTCAAAGTCGGCCGGAAGCAGGATATCACAGATAGTCAATCCGGCAATTCCGACAGCTTTAAACAGTGCTTCCTTGGCTGTCCAGGCTTTGAGTATCAGCATATCCGACGATGCAAACCGATCATATTCACCGGCCGAGAGAAATCGGGGAGCCACACGCCGCAGCTGCTCGCTCTGCCGCTCTATGTCAACTCCTATGCGACGCCCGTCGTGGCTCACAGCGAGCACTGCCATAGCCGCTCCGTGCGAGATCGATATCCTTGGAGGCTTTTCAGTGCATCCGTTGGCTGCAATGAGCAATGGAGCTCCATGAATGTCGTGATCAAGCGAATAAAGACCACCGAACACTCTGTCGATGAGTGTTCTGATGGCTTCTCGTTCACGGGAGCGCCGATCCTTCCGATCTTCCCACCCCTCGATCGGCTGCAGATATATTGTTGTTGTGTCAAGGCTTATAGTCTGCATCATCGATCGTTGGAGAGTTTGCGGCCGGCATGAAGCAGATCGTCGCGCACTGCATCGATCAATGGCTTCACGGAGTCCATGTCGACCTCGGATTCGTTGAATGTCAACGCTCCGCTGATCACCCAACCGGGTCCGTCGGCAAGAAACTGAAGTGGGGTAAGCATAGGCGCAGTCGAAGTAAGCACTACGGTATTAAATCCTTGTGGGTTGGATAGTTCGGTCGAAGTGGCCACGTTGTCGCCAAGATTCAGGCTCATGCGCTCAGTGCGGTTAGCCATTACCGCCATATGATCGGCCTCGGTAGTGGGTATGAAAGTACAGTGCAGTGTGGCGCCATAGGAAGGGTAGTCGATATCGGCCCAGATGGTGCGCCGGTCCGAGCCTGTCTTATCAGCTATTTCGCGCACAACAGCTCCGGCATTGGCTTCAAAACCGGCCGGAAGCTTGGTGGCCACGTAGTTGCTGTCGAGCGTAGCCACTCGCGGATAGGCCGTCGGTCGTGGCACAGGGCCTTGCGTGTCCATGCCGCCATGACACGCGGATACGACCCACGTCATCAGACACGGAAGCAACTGAAATATAATTTTACGAACGGCCATCAGTTGGGTTGCTGAATGTCGGGCATCACCTTCACTCTCACCGAAGTGATGCGGTGGTTGGTGATATCAAGAATAAGAAAACGACAACGCCCGTAGACCATCGGCTCCTTCTCTTTGGGAAAGTCGCCGCGGATGGCGAGCAGCATACCGGCAAGTGTTTCGCAGTCCTCGGTCACATCGCGATAGTCCTCCTCATTGAGTCCGGTGATACGGAAGAAGTCGCTCAATATGGTCTTGCCGTCGAATATGTAAGTGTCGTCGGGCAATCGTTTGTAGGTGGTCGACACCTCATCATATTCGTCATCGATATCGCCCACAATCTCTTCAAGCACATCCTCAAGAGTAACCACGCCCTGAGTGCCACCAAACTCATCGACCACGATGGCCATGTGCAGATGGCGGCTGCGGAAATCCTCGAGCAGATCGTCGATCATGCGCGATTCGGGCACGAAGTAGGGCTTGCGAAGCAGTTTCTGCCACTCAAACGAGGCGTCAGCTTTACCGATATACGGCAGCAGGTCGCGCGAAAAGAGTATGCCCTGAATGTCGTCCTGAGTCTCGCGATAGACAGGCAGACGTGAAAAGCCTGATTCGAGCACTATGCGCATCACCTCATCGAAATCCACATTGATGTCGATGTCGGTCATATCGACGCGCGGTGTCATCACCTCGGCAGCCGTGGTGTCGCCAAAACGCAGTATGCCTTCAAGCATCTCTTTTTCGTCCGACGCTTTCACATCGGTGATTTCCAACGCTTTCGACAGCTCGTCAGCCGTCACGTCGTGCTGTTTCTTGGTGACAACTTTTTTCACAATCCGGGTGCTCCGCACAAGTAGGGCCGACAGCGGCGAAAAGAGTTTCATCATGCCTCTGACTCCGGATATGGAAAATCGTATCCAACCCAGATTGTTGGAGTTGGCCACAAGTTTGGGCAAAATTTCTCCGAAAAGCAATATGAGGAAGGTCAGGATCACGGTCTGTAGTATGAAACTCAACACCGGCGACATCCCGTCAAATACGGGGCCAAGCGAGAAGTTACAAAGCACAACGATAGTCACATTGACCAGATTATTGGCAATGAGGATTGTGGCAAGCAACCGCTCGGGCTGATGCACCACCTGGAGTATTTTTTCGTTTTTGGGATCCTCCTCAAGTTCGTCGATCTGCTGCTGGTCAAGCGAAAAAAAGGCTATTTCGCTACCCGACACAAAGCCGGAAATCAAAAGTGCCAGCAACGCACATATCAGTGCTGCGATCTGAGCGCCTCCAAACTGAATGTTGGCGGCAATGATCGTGGAAAATAAGTTGCAGACAGGTAAAGGGTCTATGTCCAAAGCTTATAGGGTTTAGTTAGACATGCCGAGACGATGTTTGATACACATGCCGTTCGGCTGTTATTTGAGTTGCAAAGTTACAAATCTTTTGAGGTCAGACAAATAAAAAACCAAAATAATTCAACAATTCAAAAGCCGTTTGTGTGGCTGTTTGCTTAACATTTTGTAGCTTTACACCCGAATTTTAAAAACACATCATCTCCACATATGGATCGCTTGAAAAAGATTTTTACCGATCGCAGACTCTGGTCGATAGTTGGCGCCGTGGCCATCATGGCCGTAATAGCGCTTGTTTATTTCTACCCCGACGCTGTGGAAGGCAACGTGCTTTCACAATACGACACGCGTCAGGGCATAGCCAACGGACAGGAAGCCAAGGCATTCACCGAGGCCACCGGCGAAGAAACGCGCTGGACCAACTCTCTGTTCGGCGGCATGCCCAACTTCCAGATCGCCCCGAGCTATTCCTCCAACGGCATGTTTGAATGGATCGGCACAGTGCTGACGCTTGGACTCCCCGCCCCGGCCGGCATACTCTTCCTCATGATGCTTGGATTCTTCATCCTGCTGATGGTCATGAAGACGCGCTGGTACATTGCTCTGTTCGGAGCTATAGCCTACGGATTCTCAAGCTATTTCATCATCCTCATCAATGCCGGCCACATATGGAAATTCATCACCCTTGCCTACATCCCCCCGACGATTGCCGGCATCATACTCGCCTATCGCGGGCGATACCTGGCCGGAGCAGCCTTGACAGCCCTTTTCGGTATGATGCAGATTGCTTCCAACCACGTGCAGATGACATACTATTTCCTCTTTGTCGTCGTGGCCATTGCCATAGCATGCCTGGTACAGTCGATCAAGGAGCACAATATGCGTCGCTGGCTGGCGGCGACCGGTTCTCTTCTTGTGGCCGGAGTTCTCGCTGTAGCTGCCAATCTCCCAAGTCTCTACAACACATATGAATACTCCAAGGAGACAATACGCGGCGGTCATTCCGAGCTGACGGTCAATCCCGACGGATCGTCACGCCAAAGCTCGGGCGACGGTCTCGACCGCGACTACCTGACAGCATATAGCTACGGCCGCTCCGAAACGTTCACCCTGATGATCCCCAACGTAAAGGGTGGTGCAACTAATCTTCCCAAACAGGGCATGGGCACCTTCCTGTCGCTGGCCGATCTCGAGCAAGCGCAGGAAATGGCGGCTGCCGGTGAAATCAGCCCCGAAACGGCCTACTACCTCCAGCAGTTTCCACAATATTTCGGCGAGCCGGAAGGCACCAACGGTCCGGTTTATGTCGGGGCGCTCATCTTCGCCCTGTTCATTGTCGGATGCGTGGTGGTCAAAGGACCGATGAAATGGGCTCTGCTGATCATGACTCTGCTAAGCATTCTTCTCGCGCTGGGTCGCAACTTCATCGTACTCACCGATTTGATGATCGACTACATGCCGCTCTACAATAAATTCCGCACACCCGAGAGCATATTGGTTATAGCCGAATTCACGATGCCATTGCTGGGCGCATTGGGTTTGCAGCAACTGTTGTCGGGCGATCCGCGCGAGGTCTGGGACAAGTATGGCAAATCCCTGCTGATATGCTTTGGAGCCGTAGGGCTCATATGTTTGGCCGGTATCGTGGCGCCATCACTCTTTGGCAGCGCCATCACTGAGCAGGAAATGCAGATCGGCCTAAACCAATATCCCGAACTCTATAATGCCATCGAGTCGCTTCGCCTCGGCATGGTTCGTTCCGACTCTTTGCGATCACTTGTCATTCTGGCCTTCGGACTCGGAATCATTATGCTCTACTTCCGTCGCATTGTTTCGGTTGGAGTTGCCGCCCTCGGCATGACCATTGTGGTTCTCTTCGACCTGTTTGCGCTCGACAAGCGTTATCTCAACTCCGATTGCTTCATGCCGGCTCCGATCTCCGACGAAGAGGTGTTCACCAAATCGGTTTCCGACGAGATGATTCTGGCCGACACCACACAAAACTACCGAGTGATGGATCTCAAACGCTTCTCATCGCCCGAGCCATCGTTCTACCACAAGGCTATCGGTGGCTACCATGCAGCAAAACTCACCCGCTATCAAGACATGCTCGACTACTATTTCTCGGGTGAAAAAGACTACACTAACGTACTCAACATGCTCAACGCCAAATATTTCATCGACGACCCCAACAGCGCTCCGATGATCAACCCTCAGGCCATGGGCAATGCTTGGCTTGTTGACAAGGTTGAGTATGTCGACTCTCCCGATGCCGAAATGCAACGCATCGAATCGCTGCCGCTCGACTCCATAGCCGTGGCCGACAAAAAATTCTTCGCCACGCTTGGCTCTTCAGCGGTCAAATCGGCCGGCGATACTATCTACGAAACCACCTATGCGCCCAACCGTTTGACCTATCATGTACGTTCGGCCAAAGGCGGAGTAGCCGTATTCTCCGAAGTCTACTTCCCATGGGGATGGCATTGCACCATCGACGGCAATCCGGCAGAACTCGGTCGCGTCAACTATCTGCTTCGAGCAGTGAAAGTGCCTGCCGGAAGCCACACCATTGAAATGTGGTTTGACCCCGATTCGCTCCACACCACCGTGTCTGTGGCCCGCACCGCTATAATCCTCATCTACCTCCTGCTGATCGGAGCCGCCTTGGTTCAGCTTTGCATAAAGAAAAAGAATTCTCGAGAGGTTGTTAAAACAACATCTAATGCTGACAACAAAACTACTTCGCCGTCTGAAGATTAAGCAGGCTCTGGCAGCCCCTCGCCATCTGGCGCGCCGACGGGGATTCGGCATCCACTCCCCGTTTGCCTTCGACTTTGTGCGCCGTGTCATAGCCCAACCGTGCGATTTCTACTGCTATGAAGAGATCAACCGGATGGCGAAAGAATCCGGCCTCAAGCCGCCGATGCTTCGCCTGATTTTCCGTATCTCGCTTCATTTCCGGCCCGAAAGCTATCAAGTGGTCGGCTGCAACGTCGATGCCGTAGGCCGGGCAGTGAAATTCGGATCGCCTGAGGCAGTCCTGACCGATCGGCAGGCCGATATGGCTATTATCGGCGACACAGATCCTGAATCGTGTGCCGCAACGCTGAAAGCCACAGTCGACCGAGCCGGAATAGCCGTGATTCTAAACCATCGCCATCACACGGCCGAACTCCGCGACACATGGTCGAAGATGACTTGCGGCATGGTGTTTCGCGGTGGAACGGCAGCCATAATTGTCGCCCGACGCCATCTGCCCCGACAGATGTTCAATCTCTGGATCTGAACCACACCAAACTCATGCCCACCAACCGCAAACTTGACAACATACCGCGACTGCTCGACAGCTTCAAGGCATATCTTGAAGTGGAGCGCGGACTGTCGGCCAACACGTCGGAAGCCTATCTTTCAGATGTGGAGAAACTCCTCGACTACCTCGTGGCCGAAGCCACACCGCTTCGCGACGTCGATCTCGACACGCTCCATAATTTCGTGGCCGATCTCTTCGATCTGGGCATATCCGCACGGTCGCAGGCGCGCATCATAGCCGGAATTCACGCATTTTTCCATTATCTCCGGCTCGAAGGCTTCATCGATACCGACTGCTCCACGCTGCTTGAAACGCCACGCATCGGGCGCAAGCTGCCCGAAGTGCTGAGCATCGAGGAGATCGACGCAATGATCGCGGCCATCGACATGTCGTCGGCCGAAGGCCAGCGCAACCGGGCCATCATCGAAACCCTCTACGGATGCGGCCTTCGCGTGTCAGAGCTCATCAATCTCGAAATATCAAAAGTGTATTTCGACGAACAATACGTGCTCGTATCGGGCAAGGGCAACAAACAGCGCATAGTGCCCATGAGCGATGTGGCTGTCAACGAGATAAAGGCATATCTCGAGCAACGCGCCGATCTCGACATAAAGCCGGGCGAGGACCACATTCTATTCCTGAACCGGCGAGGCCATCGCCTTACGCGCGTCATGATCTTCTACATCATCCGGCAGCTCGCCGAAGCGGCCGGTATCCGCAAGACCATCTCGCCCCACACTCTACGTCACTCATTTGCCACTCACCTGCTCGAGGGTGGAGCCAACCTCAGAGCCATCCAGCAAATGCTTGGCCACGAAAGCATTGCCACCACCGAAATCTACATCCATATCGATCGCTCGCGTTTGCGCGACGAGATCATGCGATGCCATCCCCGCAACCGCCATGAATGATTCACAAACCGCATCCTCCGCCTGTGTAGGCCGATTCGCCCCATCCCCTTCAGGCCGCATGCATCTGGGCAATGTGGCCGCGGCTCTTTTGTCGTGGTTGTCGGTCCGCGCCAAGGGCGGTCGCTGGATTCTCCGCATCGAAGACCTTGACCCCCAGCGGTGCCGCATGGACCACGCACGCCTGATTGAAGACGATCTCCGGTGGCTCGGACTCGAGTGGGACGAGGGAGGAGTAGACGACAAGGGACCCAACGGCCCATATTGCCAAAGTCGGCGCCACGACATATATGAGCAGTATCTTAAGCAACTTGAAGCCACCGGACTGACCTACCCCTGCCATTGCCGCCGAAGCGACATCCTGGCCACACAAGCCCCGCACCAGAGCGACGGTCGAGTGGTATATGCTTCAACATGTCGCCCGATCCGTCTGGGAGGCACGCGACCAGACAGCGACCCGATGCCCGGAGCCACTCGACTCTTTGTGCCCGATCGCGAAATTTGTTTTACCGACGAGGTCTATGGACTGCAATCCGTCAATCTATCAAGTCATTGCGGCGATTTTATTGTGCGCCGGGCCGATGGCGCATGGGCCTATCAGCTCGCCGTGGTTGTCGACGATGCACTGATGGGAGTCACCGAAGTGGTGCGTGGCAACGACCTACTTTTGTCGGCCGCACAGCAGATCTATCTGTATGAACTGCTGGGATTCCAAGCGCCCCGCTTCTGCCACATCCCGTTGCTATGCAATGCCGAGGGGCGTAGACTGTCGAAACGCGATGAGTCGCTGTCGATGGAAGCGCTCAGAGTTTCGTTCACCCCCGCGCAGATAATAGGCCGAGTAGCCGCCCTTCTGGGCCTCAACCCCTCGGGCGAGCCGATTGCAGCCGCCGATTTGATCGGCAGCTACTCCACGCATCAGCTTCCTAAAGAAGATATTATCGTTGACTGAGAGCGTCGATGGCCTCCTGCAGTTGATCGACCACGGTCGACGTGGGATACCACTCGTTGAGAGCACCGGTGCGTATGGGCAGCAACGCGTTTTCGAGGCGGAGGAGGCCTTCGATATCATTGGCTGCAGTCATCTCCTCGCGCAGCAACCGCAGTTTTTCGCTCATCTGGATGCCCTCCACCATACGCTCATAGCGCACCGACGAGCGTCCGTCGGGATAGATAAAATATGTATCGCCCGGTGCAAACATATGAAACCGTGTATCTTCCAAAGGATTGTCGGTCCAGTTCATGTATGACCAATGTAGATATCCGTCGTGGCCGGTGGCTGTGGCATAAACCGGTATGTAGGCTCCGTCGGCCGGTGCGCTGGTCGTAAACTGGCTCGGAGCCGGTGTGGCGCAGCATGTATACATCAGCGTCAGTTGGTCGCGGTCGTGACGGCGCTTCATGACATCGGCCGGGAAGAAATCGCCCTTGATGAGCGTGTAGGCATATAACGAGTCCACAAGCTCCTGATGATACGATCCGGCAAGCGACATTTTCAGTTCCGGCTCTGTCTCGCGCGCTATGCGGTAGGCGGCAAGCATATCGTTGAGACCGCGCTCGTCCATGGCTATCATGGTCTTGTCAAACAAACCTCGGCTGCGAAGGTGCCCTGAGAAATCCTTCAGGAACGTCGACCACAATTCATTGTAGGCCTCCGATCCGGGCTTGGCCTCAAGATAGCGAAGCTCGCCCGTCGGCTCGTCGATATAGCGGTACTGAGGTTGCCAGGGCACCATCGTGAAACATTCGAGATTGGCATTGATGCCCATCGAGTCCATGTAGTCGACCCAGCGGTCGAATATGGTATAGTCAAACTTCCACGACCCGTCGGCGCCGCGAACCGTCTTGACCATCGGTTCGAATTTGTCGTTGCTCTGCTCGCCCCACGGCTCGTAGAAGAGAATCACTGACACAGCTTTCTGGCCGGCGCGGGCAAGCTTTTCCATATACGGACGCATCAGTTCCAGATGCTTGTCGCTCCATGGCTCCACACCGTAGTACCGAGCCACAGAATATGGCTGTTGCCACAGGTCGAGATAGAATGCCATATCCTCCGATGCAGGAAGCGTGCGGTCGAGCACCTTGACGTTGAGCGTCAGCGAGCCGACAACCTTTTTCGACCCCTTTTCCACGGCCTGAAGAGTCATGGCATACACACCTGGAGCAATGTCGCGGGGCACCTCGACGGTGACCCACACCGGACGAACCGTCTGAGCATCAACAGCCACCGATGCATCAGGCAGATCAATCATGTCAGGAAGAGTGAATGCCGGCAAAGTATCCGGAGGATAGCCACATCCGGGCCATGAATTGGCCAGCACATAGCGCATGAACGAAGCGCTGCTGCCGGGAGCCTTGACCGTCTTGCGTCCGCTCCGCATATCCGACAGCTTAAGGCTCAGCTCACCGCTACCCTCGGGACTAACAAGCAGAGCTTCCATCCCGAGCCGTTCGCCGCGCCATGCGGTGACAAGCGTATCGGAGACTAACATCGGTGACGGAGCCATGCGTTGGCGATAGTGTACGTTTTTCGACGCCCAGGTCAGCTGTGTGGCTCCGGACCACTGCTTCCATCCGGAAGTGTCGACTGTCGACGTGTCCACCGGCTCGGTGTAGGTATAAGCTGAAGCCGACATCATCGAGGGTATGGCGGCAAACATTAATGCAAAGATGGTTGAGAACTTCATGGTGTCAGTTATTTTTCTTTGCAAATATAGGCATTTTGAAAGATTTTCGCTAAGTTTGCGATTAATTATGCGCATTGTCATACAACGGGTCAGCCAGGCAAGTGTGACGGTGGACGGTCAGACGATTTCGTCCATCGGATCCGGCCTGTTGATACTCGTGGGTGTGGAAAAGGGCGACACCCCGGCCGATGCCGAATGGCTTGCCGACAAAACCGCCGCTTTGCGCATATTCAACGATCGGCAGGGAGTGATGAACCTCTCGGTCGTCGACACCGGTGGCGAGCTACTGGCCATCAGCCAGTTTACCCTCACGGCATCGACCCGCAAGGGAAATCGCCCGAGCTACTTCCGCGCGGCCCCCGGACCGGAAAGCGAACCGCTCTACATGCACTATTGCCAAGCGCTGGCCGCCCGCACCGACAAGGAAGTGAAGCGCGGCATATTCGGCGCCGACATGAAGGTCAGTCTCCTCAACGACGGTCCCGTCACCATTATAATCGATTCACGCTTAAAAGAATGAGCATACCGAAGACCAATGACACACAACCACTGACCATAGCGGGATTCCAACGCGAGGTCGACCGTTGGATCACCACAACCGGCGTGCGCTATTTCTCCCCGCTGACCAACATGGCCATCCTTGCCGAGGAGGTTGGCGAGGTTGGACGTCAAATCGCCCGAATCGACGGCGACCAGTCGTTCAAAGAGGGCGAAAAGCCCCAACTGGCCGACGAACTCGCCGATGTGCTTTGGGTCGTGGCTGCAATTGCCAACCAGCATGGCATCGACCTCGAGCAGGCCATCATGAACAATATCGACAAGAAAAGCATTCGAGATAAAGAGCGACATCGTCAGAACCCAAAACTCAACAACCGACAGTAACCAAAATCAAATATATAAACAATACAAAAACACAACGTTATGGCAGACAAATATCATGACCTCGTTGCTAAAAGCAACGTACTGACCGACGATGAGAAAGTGAAAGCCGAAGTGGCCAAAATCCTCAACGACGAAATGGAAGCAAACCGCAGCCTCGACACCATGAAGCTGCTCTTCAACTGCATAGATCTCACCACACTCAAGGCCACCGATTCACCCCAGTCCGTGGCTCGTTTCACCGAACGCGTCAACGATTTCGAACAGGAACACGGCGATCTGCCCAACGTGGCCGCCATCTGCGTCTATCCCAACTTCTCGCCGGTAGTGCGCACAGTGCTCGACGTGACCGAAGTCAACATTGCCTGCGTGTCGGGCGGATTCCCCTCGTCGCAGACCTTCCCCGAAGTGAAAGTGGCCGAAACCGCTCTCGCAGTCGAAGGCGGCGCCGATGAAATCGACATCGTGCTCAACGTGGGCAACTTCCTCGACGGCGACTGGGAAGAAGTGTGCGACGAAATCACCGAACTCAAACACGCTTGCCGCGATGCCCACATGAAAGTGATCCTCGAAACCGGCGCTCTCAAAACGGCCGAAAACATCCGCGCAGCTTCCGTGCTCGCCATGTATTGTGGTGCCGACTTCATCAAGACCTCGACCGGCAAGGAATTCCCCGGCGCTTCGCTCGAAGCTGCCTACGTTATGTGTCAGTGCATCAAGGAATACTACGAGCAGACAGGCCGCATGGTGGGCTTCAAACCCGCAGGCGGTGTCCGCACACCCGACGAAGCCCTGAGCTACTACACCATTGTGAAGCACGTGCTCGGTGAAAAATGGCTCGACAACGAATACTTCCGTATCGGCGCAAGCGGCCTGGCCAACAACCTGCTCAGCGTCATTCTTGGCGAAGAAACAAAATACTTCTAAGACCCCCATCAATACAGCATGCAATATTGGGTAGCCATCAACAAAACCAAGCATGGCCCGCTGTCGCTCGACGAGGTCAGAGCCATGCACTTGCTCCCTGACACTCTCGTATGGCATAAGGGACTCGACGGCTGGATGCCGGCTTCGTCACTTCCCGAACTTGCCGACAGTCTGGCGGGTGAAATATCAGTGGCCTCTTTCGATCCGACGAACGCAACGACACCGCCGGTCTACCGGATGCCGGCCACTCCACTCCCACCCAAACCGCCCACATATCTTGGCTGGTCCATCGCATCCATAATACTGTGCTGCCTCATACCGGGCATTGTTGCGGTGGTCTATGGCTCGAAGGTCTCTTCGCGCTACAATGAAGGCGACTATGAGGGCGCGCAGAAAGCCTCGGAGCGGGCCGAATTGTGGCTCATCATTTCCATCGTTGTGGGACTCGTGTGGCTTCCGTTCAGCATGGTATTGCAAATGATGTAACGATCCGACAGGTCGCAACGTGACGACTCCCGATACCCGACGCATAATACTGACAGTGACAGCGGCCATAGCCGTTGTCGCTGTCATTGTCGTTTATGCCTCGTTTGATCCTGCCGCAGGCCACTTCCCGCAGTGCTTCATAAAGTCATTGACAGGCTACGACTGTCCCGGATGTGGTTCGCAGCGAGCCTTCCACGCCCTGCTCCATGGCCGCCTGGCCGACGCATGGCACTACAATGCATTCATGATCTGTGCGCTTCCGGCTTTGGCCGTGATCACCCTTGCCGAACTTATGCGCGATCGCATGCCGCGAACCCACGACATTCTGACGTCGCGTCGCGTCGGCATAGCATTCATTGTGACCACAGTCGCCTGGACCATATTTAGAAACATTTAGAGTGTGTCTAATAACAAAAGTTAAATTTAGGGTCCCGTATTTTGGATGGTATTTTGTTCTGCCGTTGAAGGAGTGTACTTGATGTACACGACTGAGACAAAGAGCAAAAGACACCCAAAAGACGGGAGACATAAGTAACTTCAGAACAGATCACTCGATTGTATAATGAAATTTTATAACCAAATTAAAAGATGTCGATTAACAAAAATATCTTTGCTCGGCCTCTCTTTGGCACTTTTGCCTTATCTCTTCGGTCAAGTGGCAACAGCCACATTCCCTCATCGTTAAGACAAAATTACTCAAAGATTGACCGCCCTAAATTTAACTTTTATTATTAGACACACTCTTAGAACTCGCTGAAAATGCGGGGCTTGATCACCATGCCCACGCGAAGCATCGAGTGGAACTGCTTATAGTCAAGCATGCCCTCGCCATAGCCGTTGTAGTACTGCATGAACAGATACTGGTTGTCGCGCTTAAACAAGCGGTAGTTCAGCTCTATGATCGTGTTGTAGTTGAGCGACCATCCGCGACGTTTCACCAGTATGACCGATGCGCCCCAGCGCCGGTCGGGCGAAAAAAACGACGTACCCACCTGATATATGCCCGAATAGTCGAGAATATCCTTGTTATACATGCCGTCGACTATCGGAATCCACACCTTGCCGTGCACTATGAAGTTGGGGTCGATCATAATGTTGGCGCCGAAGCTGACCTTGTTCCACGATCGCGACTTCACCCCGTCGCGGCCATTGCTCTCATGCTCGAGCAGCATGAACAGCTTACCGATGAAGCGGTTTTTGACAAAGAGCGGCTTGACCAGACCGATACCCGGATTGAAATTCAGGTCGGTCATTGGCATCGAATTCTCCAACACGTTCCAAAAAACCTTCTGCGTGTAGAACAGAAACAGATACGTATGCCAGGGCAACACGCTCTTGGTCAGTCGCTGGGCTATGGATATCTGAAACTTGACATTTGAATTTTCACGCGTAGGCGTTTGCCCGATCGGCACTCCGAACGTGAAGTAATTGTCCTTGTATAGACCGAAATAGGGCTGGTTGTCGAAATCTCGCCGCAGACTGTCGGTGTCGATGGTGTTGCCGCTCTCCGACACGATCTGCCCCATCACACATGCCGGGACAATTGCCAGTACAAAAACTATGATGATATGACGAATGATCGGTTTCACGACACAAATATAGTCACTTATGCGTGAATAAGACCCCATAACAGCCGATTTTTTTTGACTGCGACTCAAAACAGTTGCTTAAATCGCTTGTGTTGACTACCTTTGTCTGAAATTATTAGAGATACCATATGAGAGATCTTCTTATATCGATACTTGTGGTGCTGGGGGCAATGCTGACGGCTTGCTCCGACGCCGATTCGTTTGTGGTGCGCGGCACAGTCAAGGACGCCGGAACGCGAAGTGTGACACTCAGCTACTATTCAGCCGGTGGCCTCAAATCCACTACCGTCACCATGGTCAACGGCACTTTTTCCATCGTCGGCCAGGCCGAATCGCCCACCCTCGCTTTTTTGACCATCGCTCCCGAAAACCTCCGCATCGCCACTCTGGTGGTGAAAAACGGCGACGAGATAACCGTCGATGCCGACCCCGCCAACCCGCTGATATCCAAAGTAGAGGGCAACAACGAATCGAAAGAGATAGCCAAGTGGCTCAAGGACAATCTGGCCGCTGTCAGCGCAGGCCGTTCGGCTGAAATCAACGAAGCCATTGCCCGCTACGTTGGCGAGAACCCCGCAAAACTTTCTTCTACGGCTCTTATGTCGGCATATTTCCACCATCTCGGTTTCGAAGCCAAATCCGACTCGCTCTACTCGCTTCTGGACCAGAAGGTGCGCACCCCTGATATGACGCAGGGCTTCAACACCGTGGTATCGGGCTATCTGGCTGCGGTCAAAAGCGAACCGCTGCCGTTGCTTTCGCTCTACGAACGCCGCGACTCAATAGTGAGAATCAACCCGATGCGCCACTCGGCCACCCTCATCTGCTTCCTCAGTGAGGACCGTCGCGGACGCGACTCGGTGGTCAAGGTAATACGCGAGCTGACCGGCCGATTCAACGACGATCAACTCATGGCCGTGGAGATCTCCACCGCTCCCGACTCAGCCTCTTGGCGCGAAAGCCTGGGACGTGACACCGCCTCGTGGGCGCAGACATGGGTTGTCGGATCTGTAGCCTCAACACCTGTCCGCCGCCTCGGTATCTCCCGCGTGCCCTTCTTCATCGTGGCTGATTCGGCCGGCAAACAGATCTACCGCGGCCCCTCGATCAAAGCGGCCGAAAAGATAGTGGAAACTCAACTCTAACTCTCTCTTAACTCATGCTGGTTAAAGCATACGGAGCTGCCGTTCAAGGCATTGACGCAATACAAGTGTCCATCGAAGTGGTGGCCTCGCAAGGCATCGCCTTCCATCTTGTCGGTCTGCCCGATGCGGCCGTCAAGGAGAGCTACCAACGCGTGGTGTCGGCTCTGCGCCAGAGCGGCATCGAATTTCCTCGCCGACACATCGTCATCAACCTCTCGCCCGCCGACATCAAAAAGGAGGGTGCGGCCTACGACCTGCCCATTGCCATAGGCATTCTCGCTGCCTCCGAAAAGATCTCGGCCGAGAAGCTCGACAGATTCATGATCATGGGTGAATTGTCGCTCGACGGCTCCATCCTGCCCATCAAAGGCGCTCTCCCCATGGCCATACTGGCCAGAAAGCTGGGCTATGAGGGTATGATCGTACCCAAAGCCAACGCCACGGAAGCCGCCGTGGTCAACCGCCTCAAAGTCTTCGGTTCCGATAGTCTGGCCGAGGTTGTGGCATTCCTTTCGGGTGCTCAAAACATCGAGCAGACCATCGTCGACACACGTGCTGAGTTTGCCGCCCAAGCCGAGACGTTCGACTTCGATTTTGCCGAAGTCAAAGGTCAGGAAAACGTGAAAAGAGCATTTGAAGTGGCCTGTGCCGGCGGACACAACATACTCCTCGTCGGCCCTCCGGGATCCGGCAAATCGATGATGGCCAAGCGCCTGCCGTCGATTCTGCCACCGCTGTCGCTCGGCGAAGCTCTTGAGACCACCAAAATTCACTCAGTGGCCGGCAAACTGCCGCGCGGATCGCGACTGATGACGCGACGCCCATTCCGTTCGCCCCACCACACCATTTCGCCGGTGGCACTCGTGGGCGGTGGCGCCAATCCGATGCCGGGCGAAATCTCACTGGCCCACAACGGCATTCTATTCCTCGACGAATTTCCCGAATTTTCGCGGTCGGTGCTCGAAGTGATGCGCCAGCCGCTCGAGGACCGCACCATCAGCGTGTCGCGAGCCAAATACAGCGTCGACTATCCGGCCGGCTTCATGCTCGTGGCAAGCATGAACCCCTGTCCGTGTGGCTATTACAACCACCCGACAAAGCAATGCGAATGTGCTCCGGGAGCCGTGCGCAAATATCTCAACCGCATATCAGGTCCGCTGCTCGACCGCATCGACATACAGGTCGAAATTCTGCCGGTAGCTTTCGACGACATCGCCTCCGACACCCGCGGAGAGGACAGCGCAAGCATACGCCGCCGCGTGATTGCCGCCCGCGCCATCCAGCAGCAACGATTTGCCGATGAGCCGCATATCCATTGCAACGCGCAGATGAATTCGCGTTTGCTCAATCGCTATGCACGCCTCGACGATCGCTCCAAAGAGATCCTGCGGCAGACCATGACTCGCTTCGACATGAGTGCCCGAGCCTACGACCGCATTCTCAAGGTGGCCCGCACGATTGCCGACCTCGATTCGTCGGCCGACATTCAGCCCCATCACATGCTCGAAGCCGTCAGCTATCGCAATCTCGACCGCGGCTCGTGGGGCACTACTTTATGATCATTTCCACAGCTCATTTCCAAAAAAACACGGCGATTTTTTGCACGTGTTGATTTGTTGTGCTAACTTTGCCGGCAGATTAGGGCGAATACCAGAGTGGCCAAATGGGGCAGACTGTAAATCTGCTGGTTTTTACCTTCGGTGGTTCGAATCCATCTTCGCCCACTTATCCCATCCCCCCCTGAGCGACGTGACTTTCTCCCAATTCCCACCGGTCATGTCGCTCTCTTTTTTTGAGGTGGAAGGGGACAAAATCCCGGCTCGTTTTGTTTGTCAGGGAGGGGTAAAAAAACGAGATGCACTTCTTCACAGAAGCGCACCTCCCTCATAACCAAAATTCAAGTATATATATATTGTCTAACAAAACATTGGATCAATGCTAATGTTCGTTGGGATTGACAATGCAAAGTTACACACAAATCGCTGATTAGCAAAAAGATTATTGCAAAAAGAATCTAAAAAAACTAAACGCGAATTTTAACAATTAATCTTTTAAAATATTATAGAACATTTCGATGTCCGACTCAACACACCCTCTGCTGCCCCTGATTGGGATGAATCTGAGCGATCTGGAGACGGTTGCCGCCGAGTGTGGCATGCCCCGTTTCTCAGCCAAACAGATGGCACGATGGCTCTACGAAAAACGCGTCGCCGGGATTGATGCGATGACCGATCTGTCGCTCGCAGCTCGCCAACGGCTCAAGGAGAAATACACGGTAGGTCGTGAGCATCCCAAACTGCGCACGCTGTCGTCCGACGGCACGGCAAAGTATCTGTTTGAGGGTGCGGGTGGCCGCGACATCGAATCCGTGATGATACCCGACGGCGACCGGGCCACGCTATGCGTCAGCTCGCAGGCCGGTTGCAAGATGAATTGTCGGTTTTGCATGACGGGGCGTCAGGGCTTTCACGGCAATCTCACGGCGGCGCGAATCATCAATCAGGTGCTGTCGGTCGATGAAGCCAACGATCTGACCAACATCGTATTTATGGGCATGGGCGAACCAATGGACAACGCCGCCGAGGTAGAGAAGGCCATCGAAATCATGACCTCGAAATGGGGCTTTGCATGGAGTCCGAAACGCATCACCGTGTCGAGCATCGGAAAACTTGACACTCTTCGTCATCTGATCGAAAACACGCAGGTCCACATTGCCATCAGTGTTCACTCGCCATTCTCCGAAGAGAGAGCATCGCTGATGCCGGTCGAGCGTGCCTATCCGCTGACCGACGTGCTCGACATGCTTCGGGGTTACGACTGGGCTCACCAGCGCCGATTGTCGGTGGAATACATTATGTGGCGCGGCGTCAACGACGATATGCGTCATGCCGATGCGCTGGCGCGCCTGCTACGTGGCATGCATTGTCGCGTCAACCTCATCCGGTTCCATGCCATACCCGGATGCGACCTGCAGTCAGCTTCCGAACCGGCCATGACCGCTTTCCGCGACCGCCTCAACAGCCGGGGCATCACAGCCACAATCCGCGCCTCACGCGGCGAGGACATCATGGCTGCTTGCGGCATGCTGGCCGGCAAGGACCGCAAATCGGAATAATCTCAGACACAACTCTTTAAAATTTGTCGTAGAAGAGCTTGACACCCATCGCTATCATTGCCAACCCCAAAACGCCGTAGAGCAAGCGGCAATAGGGTCGGCGAAGGTCAAAGGTGAGCATCCTGACGTTGGTGGAATTGAAAAACCAATCCCAGTTGCGCCAGGCGGCCAGAAGCGACACTACTCCCGCAAGCAGAAACAGCGACGCCATGATACAGAGCGGTGCCGTCATCAGTCCGGAATGTCAAGGGTAAGCGTGCGCGAACCGTCTTCGGCCTCTGCGATGTCTACCTTGACAGTATCGTCGGGCAATATGTCGGCCACGCGTTCAGGCCATTCTATCAGACAAAGGGCGCCAGAGTCAAAATAGTCCTCAACACCGATTTCAAAAGCCTCTTCGAGCGATTCAAGTCGGTAGAGATCAAAGTGATATATAAGCTCAGCTGTGGTGTCGGAGCGGTATTCGTTGATAAGCGCAAACGACGGACTGCCGGCAAGGTCCTCCTCTACGCCGAGCGTGCGCAGCAGTTGCATGATAAATGTGGTCTTTCCGGCTCCCATCTGCCCATTGAAGGCAAAGATGGTGTTGTCGCCCATCAGGCCGACAAATTCCTTGGCGGTGGCGGGCAGTGCGTTGAGATCGGGGATGGTGATTGTATGTTTCGACATATGTGTTTATTTTGCTGTCAGTGTGATCAGTGGAATGAGCATTTCCTCCATCGACACGCCTCCGTGCTGGAACGTGTCGGCGTAGAATTGCACGTAGTAGTTATAGTTGTTGGGGTAGGCGAAGAAGTCGTGGCCGGTGGCGAAGATATAGGCCGACGACACGTTGGGCGACGGTAGTCCGAAAGCTGCCGGACGCGAAATTTCATATACTTGCTTGGGATTGTAGCCGAGGTTGCGGCCCACTTTGTACCGGAGGTTGGTGTTGGTGTTTTTTTCGCCCACCACTTTCACTGGATTGTCCACGCGAATCGACCCGTGGTCGGTGGTGAGCACTATCTTGTAGCCCCTGGTGGCTATGCTGCGGAAAAGTTCGAAGGCCGAGGAGTGGCGAAACCACGATTCGGTCAGCGACCGATAGGCGGCATTGGTCGAGGCGAGCTCGCGTATCATGCGGCTTTCGGTGCGGGCATGCGATAGCATGTCGATGAAGTTGAACACGATGACGTTCAGATCGTTTTGCTCAAGCGACTTGAAGTCGCGCAGCAGGCGGTCGCCCGATGCCGTGTCATTGATTTTATGATATGAGAAGCGGCATTTGCGCCGGTAGCGCTCAAACTGTGTGGCTATCAGGGGCGATTCATTGAGATTCTTGCCTTCTTCGCTCTCTTCGTCGACCCACAGGTCGGGAAACATCCGCTCGATGTCGCGGGGCATCAGTCCGGAGAAGATGGCATTGCGGGCATATTGCGTAGCGGTGGGAAGTATCGAACAGTACATCTCGTCGTCAGATGTGAAAAATTCGCTGACCAAAGGCCGTATGGCGCGCCACTGGTCGAAGCGAAAATTGTCGATGAGAATGAAAAATACCTTTTCGCCGGCATCGAGCAGTGGAAATATCTTGCGATTGAATATGTCAGGACTCATGATGGGGCGTCGGGGCGATTCGGGATCCATCCAGTCGCCGTAGTTGCGGCGCACAAATTTGGCAAAGGCACTGTTGGCCTCTGTTTTCTGAAGGCGAAGCATCTCGGCCATGCCGCTGTCGGCGGCCGTTAGCTCCAGCTCCCACCGCGTCAGCGTGCGGTAGGTCTCCATCCAGTCGTCTACGGTGTAGGCATCGTTGATGAGCGAGGTGATGCGGCCGAAGTTCTCGCGATAGTCGGTGGTCGATTTTTCCGACACCAATTGGGCAGAGTGCAGAATTTTCTTGATGGAAATGAATATCTGGTTGGGGTTGACCGGTTTGATCAGATAGTCGGCAATCTTGCTGCCCACAGCCTGATTCATAATGTTTTCCTCCTCGCTTTTGGTTATCATCACAACCGGCAGATCGGGACGACTGGCCTTCATGCGCGATAGGGTCTCAAGCCCGGTCAGACCCGGCATGTTTTCGTCGAGTATCACCAGGTCGAAGTGCGATTTGTCGACCATCGCCAGAGCATCGGCACCGTTGTTGACGGTCACCACGTCGTAGCCTTTGCCTTTGAGGAATATTATGTGGGGCTTAAGAAGATCTATCTCGTCGTCGGCCCAAAGTATGGTGAGTTGGCTCATATGGCTTGATATCTGTTTGCGGTGGTTATTTAACTCTTGGAGCCACAGGCGGTTTGGTGGCTGGAAGTGGTGGAATCGGGATGTCGAACGGATCCTCCTCATCTTCCTCCACCTCCGACTTCGGAGCCGGCTCTGCAGTCGGGGCTGCCGGGGCAGGAGCAGGAGCAGCAGGGGGAGTGAGAGTAGGCTCGTCTGACTTGTCTGACTTGTCTGACTTGTCTGACTCGTCCGACTGGTCTGACTTGTCTGACTTCGCGGGAGCCGATGGCTCTTCCGGTTGTGTCGTGCGATCATACATCTCTTTGGCCGAGGGATATTCTTCGGCCGGAAGCGTCGCGGTGTGGATCTGTTCAAGGCGTTTGTCGCCCACGGCTTCGAAATATTCTTCAAGCGATCGACCCTGGCCCAGAAGCAGATCGAAGTTGGTCTTACTAATCTCAAACGGAACCACGCCGGGCGGTATGTGGAAAGCGACTCCTTTTTCGAGCTGGCTGCGATAGTCCTGAACTTCGCGTCGGGAGTCGAAGCCACTGACCACCAGCAGTCCAAGCTGACCAAAGCGCATGGACTGAAGATCGAAATCCTTCACGTTGTAGGCGGCAAAATTGTGGCGTGCAACCTCAAATAGCAACTGGTTGGCATTGACACGGTCTGCGCGATAGGCAAACACCAGCAATTGAGGACCGTCGCTCTCGAAATCGAATTCGGCGGCGGTGCCGTCGTCTGTTGTGGCATTCGGATCGTTTGTCAGACGGGTACTCCACTTCATGCCGCGGACATTGCCTCCGGTACTGTTAAACTTTCGTCCCTCCGACAATAGTTGTATGTAGCTCGAAGCCAAGGGCGAAACGTCGGCATCGGGGTAAAGCGACACAAGCTCACGCAAAATCTTGTCGAACTGCTCGGGATTGTTTTCCGACACGTAGCTCAGCGCTTCGATAAACATGAATTTGGGCATGATACGACTCATGGGATAGTCGCGCCGCATAATGTCGTATATCTCGTGAACGCGGCGGTTGTTGTTGTCGAGATATGCCGCATAGATTTCATCGTAGAGGCCCTGCTCCATTTGTGGCATCTGCAGGAGTTTTTCCATGTACTGTGGATCGGCAAGTGCTTCGCCCTGACGCGAATCGGGGAATTCGGTCATGATAAGCTGCCTGAACTTCTCGGCCTTAGCCATATCGCCGCTGCGGGCATACATTAGATACATATTATAGTATGTGTCAAGGCGATACACATTATCGGGATAGCGACGCAAAAGTTCATTGAATTCATATTCGGCTGCTCCGCTGTCGTCGAGTTTGTCCTTGAGTATCACACCCATATTGTAGAGGCCTTCCTGGATGACATCGTTGGCGGTAGCGCGCTCGGCATCGGTTGTCGGTATCTGACGCAAATAATATTCGGGATAGTGGGGATCGGTTGCGTGTTCGGCAGCCTCACGATCGGCCGATGACGGAGTGTCATCGTCGGCCGTCGTTTCGTCGGGTTCGTCGACATCCGTTTCATCGACTTCGTCGCCCGGAGCCGAGAATGAGGCTTTGTTGCGACGGCGCCAGTCGTCCTCAAGGCGTCGGCTTCCCCATCGCTTCTGGAATTCGGTGCGGCCGGCATTGCGTGTGGCTTCGTTGTAGAAATACCACGATTTGTCGGTATTTAGAGCAAAGGTGGCAGGTGCCGAGGTGCTTCCTTGCTGAAGTCCTGTGCCGGCTGCCGCCTGCTCTTCAAGATATTTTTCGCGTGCAAGTGCTTCAGCTTCCTCTTTTTCGCGTTTCTTCAGGTCAGTAATGATCTTGTCGACCACCTCGCGCTGTTGCTCGGGAGTCATATACGAGAGTTTCAGCAGAGAGTCCTGGAGCGTGACGTTCTGGGAGTAGACGACGAGTTCGTCGAGCACATCGCTGCGCCGCTTAAGTGTCTGATAGTCGGGGAATGTGGTGGGCAACTGCGGCACGGCCTCTGCATAGCAGGGCTGAGCCTTGTCGTAGTCGTGGCGATCGAAATAAAGTTGTCCCAGGGCTATGGCGGCTCGGGCTTTGTCGATACCGTTGCGGGTAGATTTGTCCATAGCAAGCCGATAGTTGTCGATGGCTTGGGTGGTGTCGCCGCGCGACAGATACAGGTTGCCAATGGCATAGTAGATCTGGTCGAGGTATTCACGATTGCTGCCATAACGAGTCATGGCCTGCAGTGCCTTGACTTCCTTGCGGATATCGTCGCCTTGATACACCTCGCTCTCCTTGATGCGGGCATTGAATTTGGTGCGGTAGCTTGCCGACGACATCGATCCCACCTTTTTGAAAGTATTGTAGGCCTGTTCGCGTTGACCGGTGTCAGTATAAAGCTGGCCAAGCAGGAAGGTCAGTCGCGTCTTTTGCGCGCCTTTGGCATATTTTATGGCTTTCTCGAGCATCGGTATGGCTTTCTCGTACTCGTGGGAACGCACGTAGAAGTCGGCATAGCTGAAATAGTAGAGATTCTCGAGTGTGGAATTGCCCTCGATCTCCTCAGGTTTGATCTTGGTCAGGATCGATTCGGCTTCAAAGAGCCAGTCGATGGCACAATAGCAGCGTGCCTGCCACAGTTTGGCCTCAGTGACGGTAGTTGGCAACCACCAGAAGTGCTTGGCAATATAGTAGAATGTGGCGGCCGAGCCGAGGAAATCGCCGTTCATATACTGGCTTCGGGCCATCATCATCCATGCATTGTGGAGAAACGGATTGTATTCCTCGCGCTGAAGCCATTTCTTATATTCCGGATCGGATCCTTTTCCGGGCTTGCGGGCCGGACGTTTTTTGATCGATCGCAACTGGATGGCCTTCTGAGCCTTTTCGATGGAGCGCTTAAAGTCGGCCGACGGCTGTGGTGCCTTGTCGTCGTTATAGGCTTCGGCCGGGTGCATGAACAGTGTGCGGCTGTAGTCGTCGACATAGTCCTTCTCCATTTTGGCCAGTTCGGTCTTGTAGTGCTCGTCGCCGTTAAAATAGATGTTGTAGCGGGTGATGAAGGCGGAGTAGTTGCGCGAAGCGGCTGTGTTCTTTTTCAACGAGCATCCCTGCAAAGCAGCCATCGACAAGGCCGCCACGACCAGCATGGGCACCACGCGCCGCCACTTCATAGCCCTGACTATGCGTGCAATCAGATAGCACACCACCATCACCATGACTATCAATGCCGAACATGGCACGTCGATGACCGCACTGAGCAACAACCCTGTCAGGCAGCACAGCGCAGAAACCACTATCGAACAGATCATTATGGCTTTGAATCGGTGGAAAAAGATCTCTGAGATGATCTGTGGCATGGCAAGCATCGACATCAACAGCATTATGCCCACCAAACGGATGGTCAGCACTATGCAAAGTGCCACAAATATGGTCATGGCGGTTGTGATAAACCTCACGGGCATGTGCACCACTTTGGCAAAATCGGCATCGAACGCACATGCCACCACGCGCCGGAAGAAGAGAGTCATAAACAGCGTCAGCAACGCAGTGTAGACAGCGAAGACCACAAGGTCGGTACAACTGATGGTCAACACGTTGCCAAACAAAAACGTATTGAGTTCAGGCACATAGCCCGGCGTGATGAACACAAAGAAAACACCGGTTGCCATACCCAGAGCCCACACCACAGCGATCGCCGAATCCTCTCTGACACGCTGACTCCGGGCCATCCAGTCGACACCCAGAGCAGATCCGATGGCAAACACGGCTGCGGTCAGTATAGGGTTGAGACCCAGATAGTAGCCGAGTCCAAGACCGCCGAAGCATGCATGGGTGACACCTCCACTGACGGCCACCATGCGGCGGCTGACAATATACGTGCCGACAATGGCCGAAGCGATGCTGATCAACAGCACACCGACCACGGCATTGCGGAAAAACGGATATTGTATTATGTCCCACATCGGCTTATAAGTTCTTTATTCTGAGGTTTGTTTAGGTTGAGTGCCCTTCAGTCGGGCTTCGGCCACGATCATCAGCAGTTCATCGCGCACATCAGTAGGCAGCTCTATGCCACGCAGTTGAACACTCCGCCCCCAGCCTGCAATATCGCCCGGGAGAAGCGTCAGCAGCACGTTGCGGAATTCTTCAGTCTCTTCGGGCAGGTAGCTGTCGGGGGTGCGTCCGCGGAATCGGTCGAGTTCTTCGTCGTCGTAATATTCCACCTCCTTGCTGACCGAAGCGAGCAACGAATCCTTCTCGCACGTGATGTGCATGCCGCAGCATTGATCGTCGTCCGCAGGTTCGGGTTCTGCTTCAGCTTCAGCCGGTCCCGATGATTGGTCGCGACGATGAAGCACGTAGAGCACAGCTCCCGTGACCACCAGTGCAATCAATATGTAGAGTGCTACTATCATTCTTCGCTCGTTGGTTGCTCATCGAAGGATTCAACAATAAAACCTGCCTTCTGAAGATCGTCCCAAAATCCGGGATATGATTTGGCCACGCATTCTGCTCCCTTGATGGTGATTCCGGGCACATATACAGCCACGGCGGCCAGCGACATCGCCATGCGATGATCGTTGTAGGTCTCAAATTCAGGCACTTCGAAGAGCGGCATTCTGACGCCGGACCATATGAGTGCACTCTCTTTCTCAAC
Organism: Bacteroides sp.; assembly: GCA_023666835.1. Classification (GTDB taxonomy): domain Bacteria; phylum Bacteroidota; class Bacteroidia; order Bacteroidales; family Muribaculaceae; genus Paramuribaculum. The sequence continues at coordinate 274,092 of JAMPBJ010000001.1, forward strand.
TTCGGTCTGCAGACCGATTTTTGCAAGCTCCATGTGCATGGCCTTCAGGCGGTCGCTCTCTTTCAGAGCCAGCGTACCCAGTCCGGTGAGCCGGAAAGGCACTCCGATAAGAGCACAAGTGACGGCAACTGCAGGAAACAGGTCGGGTGTAGCCGACAGATCAACTTCGAGACGGGGAGCCACGTCGGGCGAGCCGGTCAGCACCACACCGTCGTCGATGTCATCGTCGGGGTCGTCGCTGACCACAGCACCGAGCCTTCCGAACAGGTCTAGAGCACGGCGATCAGGCTGTCGCGAATCGATCGATAGATTTTTTAATGTCATGAATCCGCCCGAAGCTGCCTCGATGGCAAGCCAGAAAGCAGCTGAGCTCCAGTCGCCTTCGGGTTGCAGACGGGATGCATCATAGCGACCCTCCGACACGTGTATCGACAAGTGTTCGCGATCACAATCAATACCGCTCCGCTGCATCATGCTTAGCGTCAAGTCGATATAGGGAAGCGACACCGGATCGTCGGTCAGCTCGATGTCGAGTCCGCCCTCAAGTGTCGGGGCGATCAACAGCAACGCCGACACATATTGTGAGCTTTGAGACGAATCGACCTTCAACCGGCCACAATGCAATCGGCGTCCTACGATTTTTATTGGCAGATAGCCTTCCTCTCCGAGCCAACTAATGTCGGCACCGAGCTCACGCAAGGCATCGACAAGCACTCCGAGCGGACGTTGACGCAGTCGGTCGCTTCCGGTCAGAGTCACGTCTGCGCCCTCTTTTGCGGCAAAAAATGCCGTCAGAAAGCGCATCGCAGTTCCTGATTCGCAGCAATCAATCTCTCCATCGACCTGATCTACAGCTCCGGCCATCACATCGATATCGACACAATCGGCCAACTGCTGTCGGGGCATTTTTTCGCCCGCAAGAGCAGATATGACCAAAGCACGGTTGCTCACACTCTTCGACAAGGGCATGGCAACCTCGGCCTCCAAAATTCCTTCCGGCGGATATATCTTCAGATTCATATAGCAAAGATATAATATTTTTGCAGTAATGACAAAAAAAGGCCGCATCGCATTTGATGCAGCCTCTTCTTGCGTGCGCTTCAAGATGGACTCGAACCAACGACCCTCTGATTAACAGTCAGATGCTC
>JAMPBJ010000001.1:275339-370122 GCA_023666835.1 Bacteroides sp.
ATCCTGAAGAAAGAAGAAGGTGGCCGTCACACTCCGTTCCACAACCACTATCGTCCGCAGTTCTACATCCGCACACTCGACGTGACCGGTGAAATCACCCTCCCCGAAGGTGTTGAAATGGTAATGCCCGGCGACAACGTGGAAATCACCGTTGATCTGATCAACCCCGTAGCATGCTCTCAGGGTCTTCGCTTCGCTATCCGCGAAGGTGGCCGCACTGTAGGTTCGGGCCAGATCACCGAAATCCTCGACTAATACTGTCAGCAAAGACTTGACGTCCGTCCAGCGGACGAGGGCACTGACAAAGTCAAGATAAATAAAAGCGGCCGATCATCGCAATCGGCAAACAGCCAGGCAATGGCGGCCGCTTTTATCATCATACGGGAATAGCTCAGTCGGTAGAGCACTGGTCTCCAAAACCAGGTGTCGGGAGTTCGAGCCTCTCTTCCCGTGCAAAGAAAAACAGAAATGAAGAAACTAAAACTACTTACGAATATCGAGGAGTCATATACCGAACTTCGTTATAAGACTTCTTGGCCTACAAGAGACCAGTTGGTCAAGAGCGCCGTTGTCGTGATGATCGCTTCCATTATTATCGCCGCGATAATCTGGTGTATGGACTGGGTGGTTGAAAAAGTAATGAACTTAATCTACAGTCTGCCCCAGCTTTTCAGCTAAGCAGACAATGAGTAATCACTTTTAAAAACTCGATCAATGGCCGAAGAAAAAGACGACAAGAAAAAATGGTACGTATTGCGTGCCATTTCAGGTAAAGAAGCTAAGGTGAAGGAAGTGTTGGAAGCACAAATGCGCAACACTGACCTTGGCAAGTCAGTTTTCCAAGTATTGATTCCGACAGAGAAAGTGCTTACAGTGCGCAGCGGCAAGAAGGTGATCAAAGAAAAGAACCTTTACAGCGGCTACGTGTTCATCGAGGCCACTCTTCACGGTGAGGTGGAGTATGAACTCCGCAACACCACCAATGTGATCGACTTCCTCCGCGGCAAGGGTAAAGGCGCCAAGCCTGAAGTTCTGCGCGAGAGCGAAGTTCAACGCATGCTCGGCATGGCCGACGAAATGGCCGACATCACCGTCGACACGATCAACGACTACATCGTTGGCGAAACGGTCAAAGTGATTGTCGGACCGTTCAACGGCTTCACCGGCAAAATCGAAGAAGTGGACCGCGACAAGAAGAAGCTCAAAGTCATGGTCAAGATCTTTGGCCGTGAGACACCTCTTGAATTGGAAAATTCGCAAGTAGAGCGAGTGTGACAAACGAATCGACGCCATTGGTTACGCATAGGCGCCGTTTTCGATGTTTAACCCGCACATTGAACACCAATATCTAAAATTAAGATTAAAATGGCTAAAGAAATTGCTGGACAAATCAAATTGCAGATTAAGGGTGGAGCAGCAAATCCATCACCGCCAGTAGGTCCCGCTCTGGGTTCTAAGGGCATCAACATCATGGAATTCTGCAAGCAGTTCAATGCCCGCACACAGGACAAAGCCGGAAAGGTGCTCCCCGTAGTAATCACTTATTACACGGACAAGAGCTTCGACTTCGTAGTGAAGACTCCTCCGGTAGCAGTCCAGTTGCTCGAGGCGACCAAGCTCAAAAGCGGCTCGGCACAGCCCAACCGCAACAAAGTGGCCGAAGTCACCTGGGAGCAAGTGAAGGCAATCGCAGAAGACAAAATGCCTGACTTGAACTGTTTCACCGTAGAATCGGCAATGCGTATGGTTGCTGGTACAGCCAGAAGTATGGGTATCACCGTCAAAGGTACATTCCCTGAAAATAACTAATTCTTCAATTGAAAACAGATGAGTAAACTTACAAAAAATCAAAAGTTGGCCCTCGGTAAGATTGAAGCTGGGAAGACCTACACTCTCGCTGAAGCGACTGAGAAGGTAAAAGAAATCACTTATACCAAATTCGACGCTTCGCTTGACATAGATGTGCGTCTCGGCGTTGACCCCCGTAAGGCAAACCAGATGGTACGTGGCGTGGTGACACTGCCCCACGGAACCGGCAAAACGGTGCGCGTGCTCGTGCTCTGCAACCCCGATGCTGAAGCAGCAGCCAAAGCGGCTGGTGCCGACTACGTCGGACTCGACGAATATATCGAAAAGATCAAAGGCGGTTGGACCGACGTTGACGTGATCATCACTCAGCCCGCCATCATGGGCAAGATCGGTGCTCTCGGTCGTATCCTTGGTCCCCGAGGCCTGATGCCTAACCCCAAAAGCGGCACTGTGACAATGGACGTTGCAAAAGCCGTTGAAGAGGTCAAGAAAGGCAAGATCGACTTCAAGGTCGACAAAAACGGCATTGTTCACTCTTCGATTGGCAAAGTCAGCTTCACACCCGAGCAGATGAAGGAAAACGCGCGCGAGTTTATCAACACCCTGATCAAACTCAAGCCCGCAACCGCAAAGGGAACTTATATCAAGAGCATTTATCTTTCATCAACGATGAGTCCGGGAGTTAAAGTAGACTCCAAGACAATCGATGAATAATCGAATTAAAAAAAGACTACAATGAGAAAGGAAGATAAATCAATAGCAATCGAAAAAATCGCCCAGACCCTCAAGGAGTACCCCAACTTCTACCTTGTGGAAACAGCCGGCCTCAACGCTGAGAAAACCAGCGATCTGCGTCGTGCCTGCGCAAAAGCCGAAGTGAAACTGATGGTGGTTAAAAACACCCTCCTTCACAAAGCTCTCGAGCAGCTCGAAGGCGACTTCAGCGAACTCTATCCCGTGCTTGCAGGACCCACTTCATTGATGTGCACCAACGTGGCCAACGCCCCGGCAAAGCTCATCAAGGATTTCGTAAAGAAAGACGATGTGCTTCCTGCACTTAAAGCAGCCTACGTCGAAGAAACTGTTTACGTCGGCGCCGATCAGCTCGACACCCTTGCCACAATCAAGAGCAAGAACGAACTTATCGCCGACGTTGTGGCACTCCTCCAGAGCCCCGCAAAGAACGTTATTTCGGCCCTTACCTCGGGTGGCACCAAGCTTCATGGCATCCTTGAGACACTTTCAAAAAAAGAAGCATAATTAAACAAGTAAATAACAAATAAAATCATACAAAAATGGCAGATTTAAAAGCTTTTGCAGAACAATTAGTTAACCTCTCAGTAAAAGAAGTAAACGAACTTGCTCAGATCCTTAAGGAAGAATATGGCATCGAACCCGCCGCTGCTGCTGTAGCAGTTGCTGCCGGACCTGCTGCCGGTGCACCCGCCGCTGAAGAAAAAACTTCGTTCGACGTGCTGCTCAAATCAGCTGGTGCTAAGAAACTCGATGTTGTAAAAGTAGTTAAGGCTCAGACCGGTCTTGGCCTCAAAGAAGCCAAAGAACTCGTTGACGGTGCTCCCGCTGTTGTTAAAGAAGGTCTCCCCAAAGCTGACGCAGAAGGCCTCAAGAAAGAACTCGAAGCAGCCGGCGCTGAAGTTGAACTTAAATAATAACGACTGTCAATCAGGTATATAGGTTAAGTATCACCGAAGAGGTGGATACTTAACCTTTTTGTGTCATTATTTAATTTAAGTTCATTAACCCTACCAAGATTTTTAGATGTCTGTTACAGAAAATAAACCCCGTGTAAATTTCGCGTCGGTTAAGAACCCTCTGCCCTACCCCGACTTTCTGGAAGTGCAGCTCAAGTCGTTTCAGGACTTCCTGCAGCTCGACACTCCTCCGGAAAAACGCAACAATGAAGGGCTTTACAAGGTATTTGCCGAGAATTTCCCAATTGCCGACACTCGCAATAATTTCGTGCTCGAGTTTCTCGACTATTATATCGATCCACCGCGCTACACCATCGATGAATGTCTCGAACGCGGCATGACCTACAGTGTACCGCTCAAAGCGAAGCTCAAACTCTACTGCACCGACCCCGACCACGAAGACTTTGCTACAGTGGTTCAGGACGTTTACCTCGGCCTCATCCCATACATGACCGAAAAAGGCACATTTGTCATAAATGGTGCCGAACGCGTCGTTGTGTCCCAGCTCCACCGCTCTCCGGGCGTGTTCTTCGGACAAAGCACACATGCCAACGGCACTAAACTCTATTCAGCCCGTATCATCCCGTTCCGCGGCTCATGGATCGAGTTTGCCACCGACATCAACAATGTCATGTATGCCTACATCGACCGCAAAAAGAAATTGCCCGTCACCACTCTGCTGCGCGCAATCGGTCTGGAAAGCGACAAAGACATTATCGAAATCTTCGGTTTGGCTGAAGAAGTAAAGGTCAACAAGACCAATCTCAAAAAAGCCATCGGACGCAAATTTGCAGCCCGTCTGCTCAAGACATGGGTTGAAGATTTCGTTGATGAAGACACCGGCGAAGTGGTATCGATCGACCGCAACGAAGTGATCATCGATCGCGAAACCGTCATTGAGGAACACCACATCCAGGAAATACTCGACTCCGGTGCACAGACAATCCTTCTCCACAAGGAAGATGTCAACACCAGCGACTATTCAATCATTTTCAACACTCTCCAAAAAGACACCTCCAATTCCGAAAAGGAGGCTATCCAATACATCTACCGGCAGCTGCGCAACGCCGAGCCACCGGACGATGCAAGTGCTCGTGAGGTCATCACTAACCTGTTCTTCTCCGAAAAACGCTACGATCTGGGCGAAGTGGGTCGCTACCGAATCAACAAGAAACTCGGTCTGCAGACTTCGATGGACGTGAAAGTTCTCACCAAAGAAGACATCATCGCCATCATCAAATACCTCATCGAGCTCATCAACTCGAAGACCGATGTCGATGACATCGATCACCTCAGCAACCGCCGCGTGCGCACCGTCGGCGAACAGCTCTACAACCAGTTTGGCGTAGGTCTGGCCCGCATGTCGCGCACCATCCGCGAGCGCATGAACGTTCGCGACAACGAGGTGTTCACACCCATCGACCTCATCAACGCCAAGACCATCTCTTCGGTCATCAACACATTCTTCGGCACCAACGCACTCTCGCAGTTCATGGACCAGACCAACCCTCTGGCCGAAATGACCCACAAACGCCGTATGTCGGCCCTCGGCCCCGGCGGTCTGTCGCGCGAACGCGCCGGTTTCGAAGTGCGCGACGTACACTACACCCACTACGGACGCCTGTGCCCGATCGAAACTCCTGAAGGCCCGAACATCGGTCTTATTTCATCGCTCTGCGTCTATGCCAAGATCAACGATCTCGGCTTCATCGAGACACCTTATCGCAAGGTTGAAAACCAGAAAGTCAACCTCAACAACGACGAGATCATATATCTGACGGCCGAAATCGAAGAAGGCAAGATCATCGCACAGGGCAACGCTCCGCTCAACGATGACGGATCGTTCCAGCGCGACCGCGTCAAAGCACGCCTCGATGCCGACTTCCCTATCGTTGCCCCCGACCAGGTGGAACTGATGGATGTGTCGCCCACTCAGATCGCATCGATCGCTGCATCGCTCATCCCGTTCCTCGAACACGACGACGCCAACCGCGCCCTCATGGGATCGAACATGATGCGCCAGGCAGTGCCTCTGATGCGCAGCGAATCGCCTATCGTCGGAACCGGTCTCGAAGGCCAGCTGATCCGCGATTCGCGCACTCAGATCACAGCTGAAGGCGACGGCACGATCGAATACGTCGACGCCAACGTGATCCGCATCCGCTACGACCGCACCCCCGATCAGGAATTCGTGGCTTTCGAAGACGCAGTCAAGGAATACAACATACCCAAATTCCGCAAGACCAACCAGAGCACCACTATCGACCTTCGCCCCATTTGCGAAAAAGGTCAGCGCGTGAGTGCCGGCATGATCCTCACCGAAGGCTACTCAACCGAAAACGGCGAGCTCGCTCTCGGCCGCAACCTCAAAGTGGCATTCATGCCCTGGAAAGGATACAACTATGAGGACGCCATCGTGCTCAACGAACGCGTCGTGCGCGAAGATATCCTCACTTCTGTCCACGTCGACGAATACTCGCTCGAAGTACGCGAGACCAAACGCGGCATGGAAGAGCTCACATCCGACATACCCAACGTCAGCGAAGACGCAACCAAGGATCTCGACGAACGCGGCATCATCCGTGTCGGCGCCCACGTTGTGCCCGGCGACATCATGATCGGTAAGATCACCCCCAAAGGCGAAAGCGACCCCACCCCGGAAGAAAAACTCCTCCGCGCCATCTTCGGCGACAAGGCCGGCGACGTCAAGGACGCTTCGCTCAAGGCATCGCCTTCGCTCAAAGGCGTGGTCATCGGCACCAATCTCTTCTCGCGCGCAGCCAAGAAGAAGAAAACCAAGAGCGCCAACGCTCTGCTTCCCAAGCTCGACGAAGAATACGAAGAACGCCTCGAGAAGCTCAAAGATGTGCTTGTCGAAAAACTCATGACACTGACATCGGGCAAAACATCGCAAGGCGTCAAAGACTTCCTCGGCACCGACATCATTGCCAAAGGAGCCAAATTCTCACCCTCTCTGCTTCGCGACATCGACTACGACACGATCAACCTGAGCAAGTGGACCAACGACGCCCATAAGAACGACATGATCCGCGACTGCGTGGTCAACTATCTCCGCAAAAAGAAAGAGATCGAAACCGAGCTTCGCCGCAAGAAAAACGACATTTCGGTGGGCGACGACCTCCCCTCGGGTATCATGCAGATGGCCAAAGTCTACGTTGCCAAGAAGCGTAAGATCAGCGTCGGCGACAAGATGGCAGGCCGTCACGGCAACAAAGGTATCGTCAGCCGCATCGTGCGTCAGGAAGACATGCCGTTCCTTGCCGACGGCACTCCGGTCGACATCGTGCTCAACCCGCTTGGCGTGCCCTCGCGTATGAACCTCGGCCAGATCTTTGAGACCGTGCTCGGATGGGCAGGCCGCGAACTCGGCGAAAAATTTGCTACGCCGATCTTCGACGGTGCGACCCTCGACGACCTCAACGCCTGGACCGACAAAGCCGGACTTCCCCGCTATGGAAAGACCTACCTCTACGACGGCGGCACCGGCGAACGCTTCGACCAACCCGCAACCGTCGGTGTGATCTACATGCTCAAACTCGGCCACATGGTTGAAGACAAGATGCATGCACGCTCCATCGGCCCGTACTCACTCATCACCCAGCAGCCGCTCGGTGGTAAGGCTCAGTTCGGTGGTCAGCGCTTCGGTGAGATGGAAGTTTGGGCGCTCGAAGCATTTGGCGCATCCCACATCCTCCAGGAGATCCTGACGATCAAGAGCGACGACGTCAACGGCCGCAGCAAAGCCTACGAAGCCATCGTCAAAGGCGATCCGATGCCTCAACCCGGCATCCCCGAATCGCTCAACGTGCTTCTCCACGAGCTCCGCGGTCTTGGTCTGAGCATCAATCTCGAACAATAAGGGTCGCAACCCTCCTCATCAATAAACCAGTATCTATCTTTAGGCAAAACATAATATGGCTTTTAGAAAAGACAACAAAATAAAAACCGGCTTCTCCAAAATCACCATCGGACTCGCTTCTCCTGAAGAAATTCTCGAGAAGTCGAGCGGTGAAGTGCTGAAGCCCGAAACCATCAACTATCGCACCTATAAACCGGAGCGCGACGGTCTGTTCTGCGAACGCATCTTCGGCCCGGTCAAGGACTACGAATGCCACTGCGGTAAATACAAACGTATCCGCTACAAAGGCATCGTGTGCGATCGTTGCGGTGTCGAAGTCACCGAAAAGAAAGTGCGCCGCGAACGCATGGGCCACATCAAGCTCGTCGTACCCGTGGCCCACATCTGGTACTTCCGCTCTCTCCCCAACAAGATCGGCTACCTTCTCGGTCTCCCCTCCAAGAAGCTCGACGCAGTGATCTACTACGAACGCTACGTCGTCATCCAGCCTGGTCCCGTTGAAGACATCAAGACCCTCGACTTGCTCAGCGAAGAAGAATACTTCGACATCCTCGACAAGCTGCCCAAGGAAAACCAGCTTCTCGACGATTCCGATCCCAACAAATTCATCGCTAAGATGGGTGCAGAAGCCATCTACGATCTGCTTCAACGTCTCGACCTCGACTCGCTGGCCGCCGATCTGCGCCACCAGGCCGACACCGACGGCTCGCAGCAGCGCAAGACAGAGGCTCTCAAGCGTCTGCAGGTGGTGGAATCGTTCCGTGCATCGCGCGGTCGCAACAAACCTGAATGGATGATTCTCCAGGCTGTGCCGGTGATTCCCCCCGAACTCCGCCCGCTTGTTCCACTCGACGGTGGCCGCTTTGCCACTTCCGACCTCAACGACCTCTATCGCCGCGTCATCATCCGCAACAACCGTCTGAAACGTCTCATCGAGATCAAAGCTCCCGAAGTGATTCTACGCAACGAGAAGCGCATGCTTCAGGAAGCCGTCGACTCCTTGCTCGACAACTCGCGCAAATCATCGGCCGTGAAGACCGAAGCCAACCGCCCCCTCAAGTCGCTCTCCGACTCGCTCAAGGGCAAGCAGGGCCGCTTCCGTCAGAACCTGCTGGGTAAGCGCGTCGACTACTCGGCCCGTTCGGTCATCGTCGTCGGCCCCGAGCTGAAGATGCACGAGATGGGTATTCCCAAGGATATGGCCGCCGAGCTGTACAAGCCGTTCGTCATCCGCAAGCTCATCGAGCGCGGCATCGTCAAGACGGTGAAGTCGGCCAAGAAGATCATCGACCGCAAGGATCCCGTGATCTGGGGCATTCTGGAGAACGTCATCAAGGGACATCCCGTGCTGATGAACCGCGCTCCGACGCTCCACCGTCTGGGTATCCAGGCGTTCCAGCCCAAGCTCATCGAGGGCAAGGCCATGCAGCTCCACCCGCTGGCATGTACGGCGTTCAACGCCGACTTCGACGGCGACCAGATGGCCGTGCACCTTCCCCTGGGCAACGAAGCCATCCTCGAAGCCCAGATGCTCATGCTCGGCGCTCACAATATCCTTAACCCCGCCAACGGCGCACCTATCACCGTCCCCTCGCAGGACATGGTGCTCGGACTGTACTACATCACCAAGCTCCGCAAAGGCGACAAGGGCGAAGGTCTGAAATTCTACGGTCCTGAAGAAGCCGAAATCGCCTACAACGAAGGTCGCGTGACACTCCACGCTCCCGTTTCGGTTGTGGTTGAAGACGTCGACGCCGAAGGCAACCCCATCACACATCTCGTGGAAAACACCTCCGTAGGCCGTGTGCTTGTCAACCAGTACGTGCCCAAGGAGATCGGATATGTCAACGAGATTCTCTCGAAGAAGTCTCTCCGCACCATCATCTCCAAGGTGATCAAGAAATGCGGTATCCCCCGCTCCGCACAATTCCTCGACGACATCAAGAACCTTGGCTACCGCATGGCATTCAAGGGTGGTCTGTCGTTCAACCTCGGCGATGTCATCATCCCCGCTGAAAAAGAAGAATATGTGCGCGAAGGCTACGAGCAGGTGCAGGAAGTGATGAACAACTACTCTATGGGCTTCATCACCAACAACGAACGCTACAACCAGATCATCGATATCTGGACACACGTCAACGCACGTCTGGCCGACACGCTCATGAAGCAGATCTCGGCTGACCAGCAGGGATTCAACCCCGTCTACATGATGCTCGACTCAGGCGCCCGTGGTTCGAAAGACCAGATCCGTCAGCTCTCCGGTATGCGTGGCCTTATGGCCAAGCCTCAGAAGAGCGGTGCCGAAGGCGGCCAGATTATCGAAAACCCGATTCTTGCCAACTTCAAAGAAGGTCTGTCGGTGCTCGAATACTTCATCTCTACCCACGGTGCACGTAAAGGTCTTGCCGACACCGCATTGAAAACAGCCGACGCCGGTTATCTGACCCGTCGTCTTGTCGATGTGGCTCACGACGTGATCATCCACGAAGAGGACTGCGGCACACTCCGCGGACTCGTTTGCACCGAAATCAAAAACAACGACGAAGTTGTGGCATCGCTGGGCGAACGCATCCTCGGCCGTGTATCGGTTCACGACATCGTGGATCCCACTACCGGCGAACTCATCGTGGCTGCCGGCGAAGAAATCAACGATATCGCCGCCGACCGCATCAACGAATCGCCCATCGAATCCGTTGAAATCCGTTCGGTGCTCACCTGCGAAAGCAAAAAAGGCGTCTGCGCCAAGTGCTACGGCCGCAACCTCGCCAACAACCGCCTCGTACAGAAAGGCGAAGCTGTCGGCGTGATCGCAGCCCAGTCGATCGGCGAACCGGGTACTCAGCTGACACTCCGTACGTTCCACGTCGGTGGTGTTGCATCCAACATCGCAGCCGTATCTTCTGTCACCTCACGCTACGACGGTGTGCTCGAAATCGACGAACTCCGCACTGTCAAGACCGACGAGGTCGATGCCAACGGCCGCAACGTTGAAGTGGTGATCGGACGTCTGGCCGAAATGCGCATCATGGATCCCAACACCAAGATGATGCTTACCAACGCCAACATCCCCTACGGCTCGAAACTCTACTTCGACAACGGTGCCAAAGTGAAGAAAGGCGACATCATCTGCGAATGGGACCCCTTCAACGCCGTCATCGTCAGCGAAGCCGCCGGTAAAGTCAACTTCGTCAACCTCGAAGAAAACAACACCTACCGCGTTGAAGCCGACGAACAGACAGGTCTCCGCGAAAAGATCATCATCGAATCGAAAGACCGCGGCAAAGTGCCAGAAGCACAGATCCTCGACGACAACGGTCAGGTTGTCAAGACCTACGCTCTCCCTGTAGGCGCCCACCTGATGGTCGACGAAGGCGCTACGCTCAAACCGGGCGAAATCTTCGTCAAGATACCTCGTGCATCAGGCAACGCCGGCGACATCACCGGTGGTCTGCCCCGCGTCACCGAGCTCTTCGAAGCACGCAACCCGTCCAATCCCGCAATCGTGGCTGAAATCGACGGTGAAGTCAACTTCGGAAAAGTTAAACGCGGCAACCGCGAAATCACCGTCACCTCCCGCCTGGGCGAAGTCAAGAAATATCTCGTGCCCCTGTCGAAACAGATCCTCGTTCAGGAAAACGACTACGTGCGTGCAGGCACTCCCCTCTCCGATGGTGCCATCACTCCGGCCGACATCCTCAACATCATGGGTCCGACAGCCGTCCAGGAATACATCGTCAACGAAGTTCAGGACGTATACCGCATGCAGGGTGTGAAGATCAACGACAAACACTTCGAAGTGATCGTGCGCCAGATGATGCGCAAAGTCAACATCCTCGATCCGGGCGACACATGCTTCCTCGAACAGCAGGTGGTCGACAAACGCACCTTCATGGACGAAAACGACCGCATCTGGGGCAAGAAAGTTGTCACCGACGCAGGCGACAGCGAAACCATCAAGCCCGGCATGATCATAACCGCACGCAAGCTCCGCGACGAAAACTCGGCCCTCAAACGCCGCGACCTTCGTCCGATCCAGGTGCGCGATGCAGTGCCCGCCACTTCCGAACAGATCCTCCAAGGTATCACCCGCGCCGCTCTTCAGACCGGTTCGTTCATCTCGGCAGCATCCTTCCAGGAAACCACCAAGGTGCTCAACGAAGCAGCCATCAACGGCAAGACCGACACACTCGAAGGCATGAAGGAAAACGTGATCTGCGGTCACCTCATCCCTGCCGGCACAGGTCTGCGTGAATACACCCGTCTGGTTGTCGGCTCTAAAGACGACATCGAAGGACAGTTCGATTCCCCCATCACCGACGTGGTTATCGAAGCAGAAGAGATCGAAGGATAATCCTTCCGGCGATACTTTTCAGCCAAACCATACCGGAGGCTGTGTCAATCACCAGACACAGCCTCTTTTTTATGCACCAAAATCTCACATAAAAGTGAAGAGCCGGCTGAAGAAAAAATTCCTCGGTCGGCTCCTCGGGATTGGATGTGTGTTTCCCAGTATAATTTGAAGGTTGTGATTGAGAGATGTATGATTTATGCTGTTTTTGCTATCATTTCATGATGCAAATTTAGGATATGTCAACCGCCTCAAACGAATCCTTGACCCATGTGGCGGACAAAACCCAAGGTTCGTATGACGAACGATTTTCTTTCGATGATAACCACAATAAGAGCAACATTTTTGTCGATCCACCACCTTTTATCCATTGAGATTGTTGTATATTTGTATGATCATAACCAAACTAATATCTTGTCATGACATTTGAAGAATTGGGCGTCAGAGAAGATCTGCGCCACGCCATATCCGACATGGGCTTTGAAAACCCCATGCCCGTACAGGAAAAAGTCATTCCCCATCTGCTCGATGCCGACAGCGACGTGATAGCACTCGCCCAGACCGGAACCGGAAAAACAGCCGCTTTCGGACTACCGTTGCTCCAGCGCATCGACCCCGCCATTGACCGCCCGCAGGCACTGATCATAGCTCCCACGCGCGAACTCTGCCTACAGATCGGATGCGACCTTGCCGACTTCTCGCGCTACATGCCGCAGATCCATGTGCTCCCCGTCTACGGAGGCTCCAGCATTGAAAGCCAGATCAAATCCTTGCGCAAAGGCGTACAGATCATCGTGGCCACACCGGGCCGTCTGATCGACCTTATAAAAAGAGGCGAGGTGAAACTTGCCGGCGTTCACACCGTGGTGCTCGACGAAGCCGACGAGATGCTCAACATGGGCTTTCTCGATTCGATCGACGAAATCCTGTCGCATGTACCCGACGACCGCAAGATGCTGATGTTCTCGGCCACAATGCCCGACGAGATCGGACGCATTGCCAAAAAATACATGCACGAACCGGTGGAATTCGTCGTGGGCAACCGCAACGAAGGCGCAGCCAACGTGCGCCACATCTACTACATGGTCAATGCCCGCGACAAATACCTGGCGCTCAAACGCGTGGCCGACGACAATCCCAACATCTACGCCATAGTGTTCTGCCGCACACGACGCGACACCCAGGAAATAGCCGACAAACTCATTGCCGACGGCTACAACGCCGACGCACTCCACGGCGACCTTTCGCAGCAACAGCGCGACATCGTGATGCGTAAATTCCGCGACCGCGTCATCTCCATACTCGTTGCCACCGATGTGGCCGCCCGAGGTCTTGATGTCGACGATCTGACCCACGTGATCAACTTCGGGCTTCCTGACGACACGGCAGTCTACACCCACCGATCAGGCCGAACCGGCCGAGCCGGAAAGACAGGAGTGTCAATTGCCATAATCCACTCGCGCGAAAAAGGCAAGCTGCGCGAAATCGAAAAACGTATAGGCAAGAAATTCGAACACAAGGAGGTGCCGACGCCCGAGCATATCATTGAGAAGCAACTATACAATCTGGCCGACCGAATTGAAAAAGTGAAAGTCGACGATGAAGGCATAGCCAAATATCTGCCCGGCATATCACGCAAACTCGAATGGCTATCGGAATCCGATCTGCTCAAACGCGTCATAGCACTCGAATTCAACCGCTTGCTCAACTACTACCGCAACGCGCCGAAGATTGACTTCATCGACGAAAAGCCCAAAAAAGAGAAAAAAGAAATGCGACGACCGGCCACCGAAGCCGAAAAAGACCGCCGAACCGCTGAAAAAGGCATGGAGCGAATATATATCAACGTAGGCAAAAACGACGGCTTCTATGCAGGCAACCTTATCGATCTGCTCAACCACACGGTGGAAGGAAAACGTGTCGACATAGGTCGCATCGACCTGCTTGGCGGCTATACGCTCTTCGACATTCACAAAGCCGATGCACGCCGTGTGATCGAAGGGCTTCGCGGCTCGCAGTGGATGGACAAGCGCATATATTGCGAAGTGGCTGATGTCGACAAAGACTATGCCAAGGCATCACGACGCAAATCGAAGACCGATGACTATGAGCTTGAGCCCGAAACGACCGCCGACTATTTCAAGCGCAAATCACGCGCTGACTCCTCAAAGGCTAAAAAGCAGTCAAAAAAAGGCCGGAGGTGATGATGGCATACGATAAAAAAACAGTAAATTTGCACATATCATCAGCCACCAAACACCATCAACTGTAAATGAAGAAAAAATATTTGGCGTCAGCCCTCGTCGCAGCATTTGTTCTGCTGATGTCTCTGCAACTCAAAGGTCGCTCTCTTGGAGAAATACCGGTGGAAGACACACTGCTTTTCGACGACGAAGTAGTGGAAGTCGATGAAGTAGTGGAAGCTATAGACACAGGTTCTTTTGACAGCATCGCCACCATTCACCTGTTTTTATCTGCACCGTCGGTCATCCTGCCGACGTTGCCTTCCAACACGCGACTCGACATGGTGGACTATTTTAACAGCTCCATGCCCAATTCGAGCAAAAACATCATGGGAGGAGTGTCGAATATCGAAGAAGCTACCGACCAATCGATTAAGATAAAAATGTCGGTCGCCTCCGAGTGTCAGATTTTCATCCTTCCATACGGCAAGCAGGAGCTGTATGGCGTGATCAAAACAGTGTATGCTCCCGAAGCCGACAGCAAACTCGAGATATATAATACTACATGGGGCGACCCCATCACATCAAAAATCTTTAAGTCACCTGCGCTCTCCGACTGGCTTAACGCCGTCGGACAAAAACATAAAAAAGAAGTGGCCAATGCCCTGCAATTCATGTTGGTATCCTACTCCTACGACCCTGCGACTCAGCAACTGACCCTCATCAACAACAGCCGCACGGCATTCTCCAAGGAAACCTACGAACCGATCGCATCGTATCTTAAAGAGAGAATCGTCTATCAGTGGAACGGCAAAAAATTCGTTAAACAATGAGAACAGCCCTGTCGCTCACCGAGCTAAACCGTCGGGTTGCACAGGCTTTGTCGGGACCCGGTTTTCAAAACGTATGGGTTGCGGCCGAGCTGTCGGATCTTCGCATCAATCACGGCCATTGCTATATGGAGCTGATGGAAAAAGATCCCGACACCGGATCGATAAAAGCAAAGCTCCGGGCCATGATCTGGGCAAGCGTGTTTCCACGGCTTAACGCCGAATTCTATGGCTCTACCGGCCAACGGCTCGAAAGCGGTCTGAAAGTGCTGGTGTGCGGAAGCGTCAACTATCATCCTGCCTTCGGTATGGCCTTCTCGATCACGGCCATCGATCCATCGTTCACGATGGGAGAGGCCGAACGACGCAGGCGAGAAATACTTCAGCGGCTGCAACGCGAAAACGTGGCCGACCTCAACAAATCTCTGCCATGGCCGGTTGTGGCCCACAATATCGCCATCATCTCGGCTCGCGGAGCAGCCGGCTACGGCGACTTCATACACCAGCTTTACAGCAATGCTTCGCACATACGGTTTCGCACCAAACTGTTTGAAGCAGTCATGCAGGGCAACCGCACATCGCCGTCGGTCATCGACGCCCTTGAGCGGATCAATGCCGACAGCGAACAATTCGATTGTGTGGTGATCATACGCGGCGGCGGGGCCACCAGCGATCTGCTGGCATTCGACGACTATGCCCTTGCCAACAACGTGGCGCAATTCCCGCTGCCGATCATCATAGGCATTGGCCACGAACGCGACACCACGGTGCTCGACTATGTGGCCAACATGCGCGTCAAAACTCCTACAGCAGCTGCCGAATGGCTGATAAAACTTGGCGAAACGGCACTTGAGCGCCTGCGCACCATCGCCTCCGAAATCATGTTGCGCGCCTCCGACGCCATCAAAGACTCCCGCGAGCATCTGGCCTACATCAGCAGTGCACTGTCGATGGCTCCGACCGGTGCGCTGGACCGCGCATCGTCGCGCTTGCAACAGGCCACATTGCAATTGGCCCGCACCGGCGCCGTGCGCATCACTCCGGCCCTTGCGCAAATCGACGCCCGCACCCAGGCACTTGCCAATGCCACCGTCAGTGCTGTCAGATCGGCATCAGACAGGCTCGATTCGCGCTTGAAACTGCTTGAAGCACTTTCGCCACAGGCCACCCTGGCCCGAGGCTATTCCATCACCACCATCGACGGCAAAGCCGTGCTCCACGCCTCGCAACTCAAGCCCGGTCAGGAAATCACGACCACCCTGGCCGATGGCACCGTGATCTCAACAATCAAATAACATCGCAATCATATGGAAACCAACGAAAACCAAATACCTGCCGACAAACTGTCGTACACCCAGGCAATTGAAGAACTCGACAGAATACTTGCCAACATGCAGAGCAACAACTGCGACATAGACCGTCTGACATCGATGACCCGACGCGCAACAGTGCTCCTAAAGGAATGCCGCAAACGTCTGACAGCCACCGACGAAGAACTCCGTTCAATTCTCAGCGAACTCGAAAAATGAGACGCGCCGGTATCTCCCTCATCGTGCTTATGCTTCTGGGCACAATTTTGGCCTCAGCTAAGGATAGATTCCACGGATGGTGGCGAGGCCAAGTGGCCACACTGCCTGTGGTGATTCACATCGCTGATTCATCGGCATGGCTATACAGCCCAACCCAGACAGCCGACTCAATTCCCGTGACTGACGTCAAGATCGCCGGCGACTCACTTGCGCTCTCCATCAATGCCATCGGAGCAAAATACTCGGGGGTGATGAAAGGCGATCATATCGACGGCACATTTACTCAGGGGCGCGGATTTCACACCCTGTTCTATCGTGCCACAGAATCAGACGCCAAAATCAACCGACCGCAGACGCCTCATCCGCCATATCTCTACAGTGTGGAAGATGTGACGTTTGGCAATGACACCGTCACACTTGCAGCCACCGTTACACGCCCGTGGCTTGCGCCGTTTGGTGGCGTGGTACTCGTCAGCGGATCCGGCAAGCAGAACCGCGACGAGGAAATGATGGGTCACAAACCGTTTGCCGTCATAGCCGACTATCTGACCCGCTCCGGATGGGAAGTGCTACTCTACGACGATCCGGGTGTGGGCGGAAGCCATGCAGCTGAGACACATAGCGAAACCACCGCCGGCTATGCCGATGATGCCATGATGGCACTGCGTTGGCTTAGAAACCGCCCTGAACTCAAAGGCAAGCCGGTAGGCTTCATAGGCCACAGCGAAGGAGGCACCATCGCTATGATCAATGCCGCCGACCATCCCTACGAAGTGGACTTCATAGTATCACTGGCCGGAATGGCTACAAATGGATCAGACTTGATGATACGCCAGAATGAAATGCTCGCCGAACTGTCGGGAAGACCGTTGACCGACGAGCAGCATCGAAGCGTTGAAGCAATATTTGAGGCTATCAGCCGCCCCGGCAGTTACGACGAAGTGGCCTCAGCTCTCGACTCGATCATGGCATCGGAGCAACCCGACCCGGCGCTTCGACGCCAGGCATTGGAAGTGATGAGCTCGCCGTGGTATGTGGAATTCGTGCGCCTGGATCCTACGCCTTATCTTGAAAGAATCAAGTGTCCGATGCTCGCACTCGGAGGCGAATGGGATGTGCAGGTGGATACTGCGCGCAACCTTACGGTGATCGAGAAAGCAGTCAAAGGGTCGAGAACCATCATGTATCCCGGACTGAACCACATGTTCCAGTCATCGTCTTCGAAAGCCGCGTCGTTCAACTACGGAGCAATCGCGGAAACGATATCCGAGACAGTGCTCCGCGACATAGCGGAATTTCTAAGACAGCTTTAGCAGGGATATTTTCAGCGGCGGAAATAGGCCTCGAGTACATCGCGGGCAGCCGTGAATGAACTCTGGCGATTGGCGAGAACGCGACGCTCCTTCTCCTCCAGAAGCAGGGCGATCTGCGGATCGTCGTAGAAGTGTCGGCGAAGCTGTTCGTCGATGGTCTCGCGCATCCAGTAGCGGGCCTGCTCCAGACGACGACGTTCGAAATATCCGTTGTCAGTCACAAACGCAAAATATCGGTCAATCATATCCCACACCTCAGCGATGCCAAGCTCATAGTAACCCGAATAGGTCAACACCTCGGGCTGCCATCCTGATGCCGTGGGTGGAAACAGATGCAGAGCGCTCTTAAACTGAGCCTGAGCGAGTTGAGCTCTCGGTATATTGTCGCCATCGGCCTTATTGATCACAATGCCGTCGGCCATCTCCATGATGCCGCGCTTGATGCCCTGAAGTTCGTCACCCGTGCCGGCCAACTGAAGCAGCAAGAAGAAATCGACCATCGAATGCACGGCCGTTTCACTCTGGCCCACACCAACCGTCTCCACAAAAATATTGTTGAAACCGGCAGCCTCGCAGAGCACGATGGTTTCGCGAGTCTTGCGGGCCACACCGCCCAACGATCCCGCCGACGGACTGGGGCGCACGAAAGCGTTGGGATGAACTGACAGACGCTCCATGCGTGTTTTATCGCCCAAAATACTACCCTTGGTGCGTTCGCTCGAAGGGTCGATGGCAAGTACTGCCAACTTGCCTCCGTCTTTGAGCACATGAAGGCCAAACACATCGATCGAAGTAGATTTACCGGCACCCGGCACGCCCGTAATGCCTATGCGACGCGAATTGCCCGAGTGGGGCAGGCACTTCTCAATCACCTCCTGAGCCACAGCCTGGTGGTCGGCCGACAGGCTTTCGACCAACGTGACGGCGCGCGACAGCATTGTGATATCGCCTTTGAGAATACCATCCACGAGCTCGCCGGCCGAAGGAAGCGGTTTGCGTTTACGCGGCTTGAGATACGGGTTGACCGACGGTGGCTGAGCCACACCTGAGTTGACGGTCAGGCCGATATACTGTTCGTCGTTTTCCGGATGATGATGATGAGTGTCTGACATATCTGATATGTGGAATGATTTATATTAAGAGTGTGTCTAAGGTACGATCTCGCCCACCAGGCGCACGATACGCGTATGGTCGGCCGGATCGTTGACTATGATGGTCAGCCGACCGTTGAGCATCGACTCGCCGGCCAGCTTCGCGGGATTGACTGTGACGGTGATCACGGCCTCTTTGCCCGGTTTAACCTTGTCGGCCGACACTCGCACCGACACGCCCTTTTCCGGTGAATAAACGCGGCGCAGGAGCATCGTGGAAGCTCCGTCGTTGCGAACGGTCAGGCGACGGGTGACGCCTCCGCCTGTCAGCGAAATGCGCCCGAAATCGAGCGTCGACTCCGAAAGCGCAGCCTTCGGCGCATTGTTTCGCTCCTCATCGGTCAGTTTCGAGAAGTCCTGATTGACGATCATGACGGTCTGCAACCGGGCACGGTCGGCCGGATGGTTCTTGTCGGGAATGAGGACAAACGAATCCTCGATCACGCCCCAGTCGTCGAGTCGGTCGGTATAGGCCGTGATCGAGAGTATGCCTTGATCGCCCGGCATTATGACGGTGGGCTTGAACATCATGTTGAACACCGCCGGAACACTGTCGACCGCGGGTTCAATGGGTTGATCGGTGGGATTGTAGATATTGACTGCTGCGGCCAGCACATGACCCTTGACAGTTTCGCCAAACGGCACGATCGACGAGCTGTATCTGTAGGGGCCGACGGTCTGCGGATAGCGCGAATTGAGCGTTGACGGCGAGCCAATGACCGTGCCACGGATATTGAGCACGGCGGTCGTTTCGGTGTTGGTGGCCACCTTCACTTGTTTGTGGAAGCGACCCGGACGTCCCGACGGATCGTAGGACACCGACACACGCAAAGTGTCGCCCGGCGCCACGGGGGCACGATCGTAGACCGGTCGCGTGCATCCGCAGTTGGCTCGAGCATCGACCACCACGACAGGCTCATCGCCGGTGTTGACGGCCATAAACGTGCAAGTCACTTTGCCCATCTCTTCGTGGAATGCACCAAAATCGTGAGTGGGATTAAGCCACACCAACTGAGGCGCTGCCTGACACACAGCGGCTACCAACAAAGAGAGTGAAGTTATCGTCTTACGCATGACTATCAGGGAATTATTACGCCGGAAAACTTCAGAGCCACCCGCTTCTTAGAAGCGTTGGTCTTCACCTTCACTTCGCGGTTGAACTCACCGCGACGGCCTTGCGGATTGAACGTGATGCTGATCTCGCCCGATTTGCCCGGAGCAATCGGAGCTTTGGGGTATGATGGGGTGGTGCAACCGCATCCACCGTTGGTCACACTGACGATCACCAACGGCTCGGTACCCGTGTTGGTAAAGCGATAGACTGCTTTCACCAAGCCCTTGTCGGCATGAATGGTGCCGAAATCATGCTTGGTTTGTTCGAAAGTAATGGCAGCGCCCTTGTCGGCTGCCTCTATGGCAAATGTGAGAGCGCAAAAGGCCATCACAAACATCAAGATGTATCTTTTCATAATTGTAGAGTGTGTCTTCAAAATTACAAAACGTTTCTGATACGACAAAGTTTTTGGGTGTGTAAATCGGCGTCCTGGCGGACGACACAAGGCGAGCGAGTCTGGGCTCCGCACGCCTACGCTTTGCTTCGGCGTACGTGGAAATCGGGAATCGGCATCCTAGGCGGACGCCTCGGAAGTCGGCAATCTTAAAGGTGGGGTGATTTGTAGGAGTGTCGGCGTCCTCGCCGACACGCGGCGGAATTTGACCGAATATGCGAGGGGTTATATGATTTATAAATCTTATAAGTTTTATAAGTCGTATTTTGGGGGTGGGTGGTCGGGGGCTATTTGGTCTGTTTGGATTCGATGCCTATGCCGAAGAGGGCGTAGTCGTAGTAGCAGGGGTCGTCGGGGCGGAGGGTGCGGAGGATCGCGGTCAGCTCTTCGACAGTGCGACGGTCGGCCGATTTGCGTGTGATCAGCCCCAGATCACGGGCTGTGTTGCCCACGTGGACGTCGAGAGGTATGTAGAGCTGCGACGGGGCGATGGCGTCCCAGACTCCGAGATCGACGATGCCGTCGCGGCGCACGAGCCATCGGAGCGCCATGTTGACACGTTTGAGAGCTGTGGTGCGCAGATTCAACGGCAGGCATCGCGAATCGCTAACGCCACCGTTGGCTTCGGCCAATTCATGGTTGAGAAGTTGGACCAACCGCCAAGCCGGGGCTACGTCATCGGCCACGTGATGGTGACGGGCAAAGTCGTTGAGTGAATCGTAGCGCGAATAGACTCGGTGAAGTCCGCGAAGGAAGTGGCGAAGATTGCGGGCAAAGAACGTGCGGTGAATGTTTCCGTCGGGCAGATCCTCATATGCGCGGTCCATGACATACCGATGCGGGTCGTGACCCATGAGAGCCAGCATCTTGCCGCAGTTGCGGCAAATCATGGTGCGATTGCCCCATGCGATGGAGGCCGACAGCAGGGCAGCAATCTCGATGTCGGGCAGAGAAGAGAACATGCGAGGAAACTGCACCGGGTCGTCGGCAATGAAAGTCGGAGAGTTGATGCGTGCAGCCTCGCTGTCGAGCAGCGCCACGATGTCGGCGGTCGGTGCCTGAGGAGTATTGATGTTCTGAGTCATATGCAAAAAAATAAGGCGTGTCATGAATATCTCTGACACACCTGCGATATATATGGAGTTGATGGATGGTAGCCCATAGGAGAATCGAACTCCTCTTTCAAGAATGAAAATCTTGCGTCCTAGCCGATAGACGAATGGGCCTCGAAATGCTTTTCAAAAGCGGCCTGCTCCAAGAGTGGAGCCGAGCCGTATGATGTCAGGCATCGCCGGGCTGCTTATCAACCGAGTTTGTTGACGTGCAGAGCGAGCTTGCTCTTAAGGTTGGATGCTTTGTTTTTAGAGATTGTACCTTTAGCAGCCAGTTTGTCGAGCATTTTGGTCACCTTCACGAGAGCTGCAGCAGCTTCAGCCTTGTCTGTCATTTTGCGGATGTTGCGGACAGCGTTGCGGGCAGTTTTAGCGTAGTAGCGGTTGCGGAGACGACGGGATGCAGTCTGACGGATTCTTTTAAGCGATGATTTATGATTTGCCATTGCTTTTCTAAGTCTTTTTTAAAAGTTTTCTTTCTGTATTGATGGTAGCCCATAGGAGAATCGAACTCCTCTTTCAAGAATGAAAATCTTGCGTCCTAGCCGATAGACGAATGGGCCGTGCTTGCAACGCATTACTGCGCAAAAGCGAGTGCAAATATACACACTTTTTTTAATTCGCGCAAAATTTTGCTCTTTTTTTTCCAAAAAGTGGTAATTTTGTGTCAGAGCAACAATGAAAACAGCCGTTCACATCATCGTATTGCGCACGATCCGCCACACCGACCGCCACTCCATACTGACGGCCTATTCGCTCGAACACGGGCGCATGGCGTTTGCCATCCCTGCCGGCAACGGACGCGAAGCGTCGCGCCGCCGTGCGTTGCTGATGCCGATGTCGATGATCGAATGTGTGGCCGACATCCGCGCCGGGCGCGATGTGCATTTCATGCACGAGCCGAGGGCCGTGGCGCCCCTGATGAGCCTGCGGGCGCATCCGGTGAAAAGCGCCATAGCTCTGTTCATGGCCGAAGTGTTCGGTGCGGTGGTGCGCGAGGGGTTGCCCGACGAATCGCTCTATACGTTTATGAGCAGCATGATCATGGCGCTGGATTCGCTGCCGGGGTCGGGACTGGCCAATTTCCATGTCTGTTTTCTGATGGGACTCGGGCGCATGCTCGGCATCGAGCCTGACTACGAGGGCTACCGCGATGGAATGTTTTTCGACATGCTCGACGGCCGATTCCGCCTGTCACCGCCAATGCACCGCCATTTTCTCAACCCGCAGCAGTCGAAGGTGGTCAATAGCCTGTCGCGTCTGACGCTACTGAACATGCACAGGTTTCGCATGACGCGCAGCCAGCGCAACGAGCTGACGGATATGATCCTGGAGTATTACTCGCTGCATGCGGCGGGCGTGGGCAATCTTAAGTCGCTGGAGGTGGTGCGGGAGTTGTTTTGATTAGGAATTTTATTAATTAGGAAATGGGCATTTGCTGATTCGGGGAGGGCTCTGAGGTGGCGGCTTTATGGGATGGTGGGGAGTTTAAGGATTTTAAGGGCTTTAGGAACTTTAGGAACTTTAAGGACATTAGGCTCTTTAGGAGCTTTGATGGGGGCTATTTTTGGAGGTCGGCGGCTATGAAGCGGGCTACGGCGTCGGCTGTATTGGGGCCTATTACGGTGTGGGCGGCTTGGCGCACCTCGGGGAGGGCGTTGGCTACGGCTACGGCTGTGTCGGCCACAGCCATCATGGGGAGGTCGTTGAGATTGTCGCCGAAGACCACCAGGCGATCGGCACCCATGCGTTCTTTCATCTTGGCCACGGCTGATGCTTTGCTGACTCCGTGGGCAAAGATCTCAATGTAGCCGGTGGAGTGGTTGAAGATGTCGGGATAGCACGACACACTGCAGATGTCCATTGCCTTCAGAGCGTCGGCAAGCGCTGTGATGTGCGTCAACGGCCCGAGAGCGAACACCAGTGCGGTGTCGGCGTAGACGGGGGCGATCCGGACGGCAGGGCGCTCAATGATGTGCATGCGCTTGAGGCGCAGCCGTGAACGTTCGTCGATGAATTGCCGCTCCTTTTTGCCCGGGCGTCCGTGATAGTAGGCGTGGATGATGCCGTCGGCGTGGATGGTGTAGCTGAATGGGGTGACTCCGTAGGAGGCACAGAGGTCCATAATAGCGTGGAGCACGTCGGTGGGAATGAACGAAACTTCGATGTAGGAGCACGAGGTGCGGTCCCACAGGGCGGCGCCGGTCATCACGATAGCCGGAGGGGTCATGGCGGTGTCGGCAAGCAGCATTTCGACGGTGGCCGGGGTGCGGGCCGTGGCACATGTGATCAGTGCACCGGCAGAAGTCAGCTCGCTGATGAGCCGAGCTGAAGCCGGACTCACGCGGCTTTCGGCGTTGAGCAGCGTGCCGTCGAGATCGGTAATGTAGAGCGTACGGTTCACGATAGCGGAAGGTCGATTTCGAATGTAGTGCCGCGTCCCGGCTCGGAAGCGCTGACAAAAATGCGGCCGCTGTGATACTCCCCGATGATGCGCCGGGCGAGGGTGAGGCCGAGTCCCCAGCCGCGCTTCTTGGTGGTGAAACCGGGTCGGAACACTTCCTTACGCATCTTGCGCGTCATGCCCTTGCCGGTGTCGGCCACGGTGATCACGGCCATCTCTTTGTGGCGCCGAAGGACAATGTCGATGCTTCCCGATCCGTCCATGGCGTCGACAGCGTTTTTGATAAGGTTTTCCATCACCCATTCGATCAGTGGCTCCGACATATCGACGAACAGCGGTTCGGCCGAGGGCTCAACGGTGAGCGAGATGCGGCTTGAGATGCGGCGGCTCATATATTCAACGGCACGACTGACCACGCCATTGAGATCGGCCGACTCGATCTGCGGTTGCGAACCGATCTTTGAAAAACGTGAGGCGATGGTCGAAAGGCGCTTGACGTCCTTGTCCATATCGTCGACCATCATCGGATCGACCCCCGTGTCGCGCATGAGCTCAATCCAGGCCATGAGCGAGGAGATGGGGGTGCCGAGCTGATGGGCTGTCTCCTTCGAAAGGCCTACCCATACCTTATTTTGCTCGGCGCGTTTCGATGAGGCCACGGCGTAGTAGACCACAAAGATAAAAGCGCCCATGACGGCGAGCTGAATATAAGGATAGTAGCTCAGTCGGCGCAGCAGTGTGGAGTCGTCGTAATAAAGATGCTGAGTGTCGCCGGGTCCTATCTCGATGTCGATCTGGTTGTCGGTGGTGCGGAGGGCTTTGAGGCGACTCTCCAGATAGTCGGCATTGCGGCCGGAATAGATGTCGGCATCGGGTTCGGGCAGGCGGAAGTTGCGTTGCTGGATGATGGAGCCGTAGCGGTCGGTCAGAAGTACGGGGATGTTGTCGTTGTCCTCGATAATGCCAAACAGAAAGTCGATGTTTGATTCCGACAGATCGGCGTCGTCATCGCCCAACGAAGCGAGTTGACGCGTGGCGTCGGCCCATATTTGCATGCGGGCCCGCTCTTGCGTGGCGAGATCCTTGACTATACGGTTTGACACATAGAGGAATGCGCCCACCACCATCAGGGTGATGACCAAAAAAATCAGCGATCTGTATTGGCGGAACTTTGACTTCACATCTTATAAACGCAGGGGGGCGGCGGATATTGTGGGAAACTTTTCAATTAGGAATTAGGAATTGGGAATTGGGCGGACGTGGGGTTGCGTCGGAGTAAATCGGCGTCCTGGCCGGACGCCACAAAGTGGGGTCGAGTTCGCTCCCTCGCACGCATTTGGCGTACGGGGCAATATCGGGAATCGGCGTCCCGGCGGGACGCCTGTTGGGTGGCTTTGGGATGGGATGCTTTGATGTTTATATGATTTATACTTCTTATATGATTTATAAGTTATATAATCCGGGGGAGAGCAAAAAAAAGCTGCGCCGCAGGGGGTCCTGCAGCGCAGCGGGGGTATTTGATCAAATCAGTTGGATGATCTTATTTGTTGATGAAAACTTTGACAGCTTTCGAACCTTGACGTACGATGT
This sequence comes from Bacteroides sp., assembly GCA_023666835.1. Taxonomy (GTDB): domain Bacteria; phylum Bacteroidota; class Bacteroidia; order Bacteroidales; family Muribaculaceae; genus Paramuribaculum. The sequence continues at coordinate 300,709 of JAMPBJ010000001.1, forward strand.
AGAAGCCGGGGACAAGGTTGTCGGCAGCTACGCGTACACCCTGGAGGTTGTAGTATTCAACGGGCCCGTCGGCGGGATCGATACCGATTTCTTCAATGCCCTGAGTGTTGGCAGAGAATACACCGGTCACGGTGAGATTATCGGTCAGGTGAGCGGTGGGGACTAAGGTGAACTTGGTGTCAGCGCTCTTATAGAAATCCGCGCCTGCTTCCATACTCCAGAGATCATCGGCGCCAACAGTAACGATTGAAGAACCAATCTGGTAGGTGCAAGACTGAACTGTTTCGCCTTCGTTGGGGATCAGGTAGATTGACAGACCGGCTTCCTCTTCTTCAGCAGTGAAGCTGTTGGGGATAAGGCCACCGTTGACGAGCTGAGTACCTGCGGGGAGGTTGGCATTTTCGCGGTTGTAGTTGGTCCAGAGTTCAATTGTACCATTGCCGGTAGTTACGATAGTAACGGTGTTGACTTTTTCGGCAAATTCAACTTCGATATTGGCAGCAGCGCCGTCGATTGTGAATGTGTAGGAGTTGCCTTCGAGAGTAACCATAGAACCGTTGACTTTAACTACGGCAGTTTTGCCGCCCTGCGGATTTACGTTGATGGTTACAGAAGCACCGTTGGCAACAGCCTGGCCGTTGGAAAGGGCAGTGCCATCAGAAACAACACTTACAGAGCCACCTTCACCGGCAGTCCAAGTAACGGCGTAGCCGAAGTTGGCAACGAGTTCAACGTCGGTTTCGCCGGCGTAGTTGTAGGTAGCGTTGGTAGAAACGACTTCGCCATTGATGGTCCAGCTTACGAACGATACGCCTTCGGCGGGAGTAGCCTGAACGGTTACGGTCTTAGCGTCGGTAGTAACGGTAGTGCCGGAGTTTTTGGGAGAAGTGATGGCTACGGTACCGAGAGATTCGTCGGGGGTAGAAACCGATACGGTGCGGGGATTTTCGAGAGTCTGATTGGGGATAAGGATAGTGAAGTCGATGAATGCCTCACCATTGTCGGGCTGACCGGTCACGCCGTTGATGTCATAGCGATAGTAGCAAGGATCGTTGTTATACCAGTCGACAATATAGCGAACGCGGTAAGAACCACCGGCTGCATCGGCAGGAACTGTGAAAGTATAGGTACCTGCATAGGCGTGTTCAGCGCCATCATAGTTAGTGTAAACCTGATCGCCAAAGTCGAGACCATTGCGATCGAAGTCGGCATAGATGAAGGTGTTCATCCACGTACCTGCACCGGCAGCAGTAATGGTGATGGTCTTGCCGGGTTCAGTAGTAAGAACGGTAGCTGAAGCATCTTTGTAGATGTCACGGTTGCCGGAAGTACCGTTACCGGTGATAGAAACTGTGTTAGTTCCGTCGGTAATGCTGAGAGTAGAGATGCCACGACCGCTATAGCTGGTGGTAGTTTTCTTTGCAGAAGCAATCGAAGAATATGTAGGAACGCAGTAATCGATGCCTTCTTCGAATTCACCTGAGATGGTCACGTTGCCGTTGACAGTAACGGTGGTGCCGTTGAGGGTAGCGCCGGTCACGTTGTAGCCAACGAAAGTGTGACCTGCATCGGGAGTGTTGGTGAGTGTGAGAACTGTGCCTTCAACCACTTTATCACCAGATGCAACAGTGACAGTGCTGGTGCCGCTTGCGTAGGTAGCACCGATTGTACCGCCTTCAGGCTGATTGAAGGTAACGGTGTACTGAGCTTTTTCACGGGCGTCGATAGTCAGAGTTACATCGCCATCGAGGGTGAAGAGATATACACCGTTTTCACCAGCGAGAACAGTTTCGCCAAGGCGAACGGCATTGAGGACCTTGTTAGAAGGAACGGTGAGTGAGAGTTTATACTGCGCGCCACCACCAAGCATTGTGCCATAGTTGGTTTCATCGATTACCTGGTCGCCAAGAGAGATCGAGTAGGGAAGATTTTCGTCGTTGACAACAGTCAGAGCGTAGGTTTCGTTGGTGAATGCAACGCCTACCATCTGATTGTCGACGATAGCAGTCAGAGTGTTGCCTTCAAGATAGTTGACAGTTTCGCCTTCCATAGTGAAGAATCCTACAGTCTGGTAGCCTTCTGCAGGATAAGCAGTAAAAGTCAAGTCAGTACCAACAGCGACAGAGATAGATTCTTCAGTGAATTCGTCGTTGATGGTCCAAGTGTTTTCACCGTCGGAGATGGTGTAGTAGCCACCTTCTGAAGCAGCAACGGGGATGATGTTGATATCAGCAGCGAGGACTTCACGGTCGGAAGTAGTCAGAGTCGGAGCAGCTTCGGTACGGCTCTTGATATTTACAAGACCACCCTGGTCAATACCATTCTGTCCGTTGTGGGTTTCCCAATAGGAATAAGATGATTCATCATCGGGGCTAACCTGGTTGACAAACTTACCGGTTGAGCCTGATGCGATCTCATCGAATGTGTAGAGAGCAGTAAGACCGCTCACTTTGGCAGCGTTGTACATAGCAGCTTTCACTTCAGAGGCAGAAAGGGCGCGGTTGTAAACCTCAGCCTGATCGAGATAGCCACCGAAGCCACGGCCGGCGAAGTAGATGTAGGGGTCTTCGTTGTTGAACCATTCAGTAGCACCGCTCATATCTTTAGACTGAACGAGCTCACCATTCTTATAAACGGAAACTACGAGGTTTTCGTTGTCGACAACCATGGTGAGGTATGCCCATTCGTTAAGAGCAACGGTAGCACCGGCAAAATCGCCAGCTGTTCCCTGAGTGCCCCAACCGGTGACGTTGAGTGTACCACCATTGGAAACGTTAAGGTTGATAGCACCGTTCCAGTTGAGGTGGAGTGAGCCACCGTAACCGAAGATGAGGCCTTTCTGCTGTGTACCGGAAGCAGTACAGTAGGCATCAAGCTTCACCCATGCAGAAAAAGTAAAGGGTTTGGCATCGCGTGAAGAGCCGGCAGCTGGAAGTTCTTCCAAAACCGTACAGGGCACCAACAGACGAGTACCTGTCGTCTGGTAGTTCGCTAACACCGTTTTCTTGATAGCTTTGTTTTCTGCGAACGACATCACAGGCATTAACATAGCCACAAGAAGAAGAATAGAGTAGATTTTCTTCATGTTGATAAAATTGGTTTATAAAATAGAATTAATTAGTGTTATCATGGTTGGTAATTATCAATGGATCAAGTATATATCGCAAACGAAAGAAGCGAACCGCTTACGTAAAGCTGTCGTTTCTTACCTATTTACTTGACTTTCCGACACAAAAGTAGAATATTCGTTGAAGATTGCAAGTCGTGATGGTGTTAAATATTATTAAATCTGAGTGTTAAAAGTGGAAATTCTTTAATTAGGAATTAGGAGAGAGGAATTAGGAATTATGCATTTGAGGACTTGTTTTGGAAGAGGGTAGTAAATCTGCGTCCTGGCGGATGCTCGGTGGAATACTGGGTGATTTATATGATTGATATGATTGATACGATTTATATGTCTTATAATGGGATGAGCGGGGATGGGGATTTTTTTGCTGTTTTTTGGGGGAAGTGGGGGTTGGTGGGATTTTTTTTGCTATTTTTGCACGAAATTACGCCAAATAGCATGAAAAAGAAACACAAAAGCCGCATGAAGTCGCGCGGGGCACGCATTATCACCACTGTCAGCGTGGCACTTGTGCTGACCGTGATCGGGCTGGTGACGATGATGAGCCGTGTGGCCGACAACGTGGCCAATTCGCTGCGCGCCAACATCGGACTGGTAGTGGTGGTGGCGGACGAAGCCACGCCGCAGCAGGTCGACTCGCTGAAGCTTAAACTCAAGCAATCGGCCTGGGTGGCTCAGACCACCTACACGTCGGCCGAAGAGGTCAACGCCCGCATGATCAGCGATCTTGGCGATGCCGACCTGGCCGACATCAATCCGTTTCAAGCCGAATACACGGTGAAAGTGAAGCCGCAGTGGACGTCGGCCGACAGTCTGCAGTCGCTGGCCCGGCAGCTGAAGCGGATGAGTGCCGTGTATGAGGTGGGAGTTCATGCCGAGATGGTGCGCAACGTCAACCAGACGGTCAACACGGTGATGATAGTGCTTCTGGTGGTGGCCGCTGCGATGCTGATCATATCGTTTGTGCTGATATTCAACACTGTCAGCATGGATGTATATACCCACCGCATGGTGATACACACGATGCAGTATGTGGGAGCGACGCGCGGATTCATCATGCGCCCATATATAATAAGGAGTATAGTCAACGGAATCATTGCCGCCGCGGTGGCCGTGGCACTGCTGTCGGGACTTCTGGCCTGGGGGCAGACGGTGTATCCGGTGCTGATGAACTATATCAACTGGATCGACATGGCTCTGCTGGCCGGGGCTTTGACGCTGACCGGGGCTCTGATATGCGGTGTGGCCACATGGATAGCCGCGCTGAAATATCTGCGCCGCAACATCGACGAAATCTACGAAAACTAACAATATGCAACAAAGAAAAAACCAAGGAGCAAGACCCGCAGCCCGGCCCGAGAAGAAGAAGGGCCAGGAGCTGGTGGACTACAAATTTCCGCTTTCACGCATCAACTTCATCATTATAGGTGCAGCAATAGTACTGATCGTCATAGGCTTCGCATTGATAGCCGGAGGGGCAACGACCGATGGCTCGTTTAACCCCGAAGTATTCAACAACACACGCTTGATCATCGGGCCTACGCTGGCCTTTATCGGCTTCATAGCCGTGGGTGTGGGCATCATGTGGGGCGGCACCAAGCCGGCAGATGCCACCGAAAGTGAAGGAGAAAAGCAGTAAACCGACATCACATAAATGGATACGATAGACGCACTTATCATGGGCGTGGTGCAAGGCCTGGCCGAGTACCTTCCCATCAGCTCGAGCGGACATCTGGAGATATGCCGCGAGATATTGGGGCTCAAACTCCCCGGCGACGAAGCTCTGGAATTCACATTGATGCTTCATGTGGCCACTGTGCTGAGCACTATCGTGGTGCTATGGAGCGAATTCACCGGACTGTGCAAGTCGTTTTTCACCCTCAAGCGCGACGAAAACACCACCTATGTGTGGAAACTGTTGCTGTCGTGCATACCGGTGGGCATCGTTGGGTTGTGCTTCAAGAAGGAAGTGGAGCAATTTTTCGGCGACGGACTGCAAGTGGTCGGCATCTGCCTGATGGTGACTGCCGTACTGCTGGCATTTGCCCACTTCTACCGCCTGCGACCGAGCAACATCAACGGCAACGGCCGCGTGCGCGAGCATGACATCACATGGCTCGATGCGCTGATCATCGGCTGCGCCCAGGCAGTGGCCGTGCTACCGGGTCTGAGCCGCAGCGGTTCGACGATAGCCACCGGTCTGATACTGGGCGACCGCCCGGCCAAACTGGCGCAATTCTCGTTTTTCATGGTGATCATACCGATCCTTGGCGAGGGACTGCTTCAGGTCAAAGACCTGATCAGCGGCGAAGTGGCTTCGACAGCCGTGGGCACCGTGCCGATGATCGTGGGCTTCCTGGCGGCCTTCATCGTGGGCTGCATTGCCTGCAAGTGGATGATATCGCTGGTGAAACGCGGCAAGCTCGTGTGGTTTGCCATCTACTGTCTGGCCATGGGAGTCGTGTGTCTGCTATATTAATAATGTGTCTGACGATCTATGGATTTTATCAGCGGAGAGATCATATATGTCGACAAGCCTGTGGGTTGGACCTCGTTTGACGCCGTCAAGCGGGTGCGCGGAGCGTTGCTGCGCCGACTGAAGGTGAAGAAGCTGAAGGTGGGCCATGCCGGCACGCTCGATCCATTGGCCTCCGGAGTGATGATCATCACCACCGGACGCATGACCAAAGAGATAGAGCGGCTTCAGGCCGGAGTGAAAGAGTATGTGGCCGACATACGATTGGGCGCCACCACACCCAGCTTCGACCTTGAAACCGAGATCGACGCCACCTATCCGACCGGCCATATCACCCGCGAGCTGGTGGAAGAAGCGCTGAGCCGTTTTCGCGGCCGCATCGAGCAGGTGCCACCGGCATTTTCGGCATGCAAGATCGACGGCAAGCGCGCCTACAACATGGCCCGCAAAGGTCAGGAAGTGAATCTCAAGGCCAAAGTGCTGGTGATCGACGAAATAGAGCTGCTGGAATATGCGCCCGAGCAGATACGCATCCGCGTGGTGTGCAGCAAAGGCACCTACATACGCGCACTGGCGCGCGACATCGGCGAGGCGCTCCGGTCGGGGGCGCATCTGACCGGGCTGCGGCGCACACGCGTGGGCGATGTCGGCATCGACCGGTGCATGACCGTGGATCAGGCGGCCGAGATGATACGCAACGCCGAGGTCAGTTATCCCGACTGGTATGAGGGACCACGGATTTAGATAGCCTTTTTGGCCTGCTTTCAAATCCAAACATAGAACTCATTTAAACTTTTTACCGAATGTTAAAAATTAGAAGCCTGAACCATTCTTTTATTCACCTTTTTGAGCTTTTTCGGCCGCTTTTCTTGATTTCATCGGTCATGTAGCTCGCTACGCTCCCTCTTCAATCCAGAAAATCGCCTCGAAAATTCCCTAAAAATGTGAATAAATAAAAAGTTTAAATGAGTTCATAAGCCAAATAACGAACAACAACAAGTTAGTGAAACTATCATAAAAAAATGAAACTGTCACAATTCAAATTCAATCTGCCCGAAGAGCTGATAGCTCAGCATCCGGTGCCTCAGCGCGACGAGTCGCGCATGATGGTCGTGGACCGCAAGACCGGCGAGATCGAACATAAGGTATTCAAAGAGATCATCAACTATTTCGACGACGGCGACCTGTTTGTGTTCAACGACACGAAGGTGTTCCCTGCCCTGCTCTACGGCTACAAAGAGAAGACCGGCGCCCGCATCGAAGTGTTTTTGCTGCGTGAGCTCAATGCCGAAAACAAGCTGTGGGACGTGCTCGTGGAGCCTGCCCGCAAGATCCGCATCGGCAACAAGCTATATTTCGGCGAAGGCGAATCGATGGTGGCCGAGGTGATCGACAACACCACATCGCGCGGCCGCACGTTGCGGTTTCTCTACGATGGCGACCATGAGGAATTCAAGCGCGAGCTGTTTATGCTCGGCGCGCCACCGCTGCCCGGCTACATACTTCGCGAGCCCGAACAGCTCGACGTTGAGCGCTACCAGACCATATATGCCGAAAAAGAGGGCGCTGTGATGGCACCCGCCGCCGGGCTTCACTTCTCGCGCGAACTGATGAAACGCATGGAGATCAAGGGGATCAACCAGGCCTTCATGACCGTTCACAGCGGCCTGGGCAACTTCCGCGAAATCGATGTGGAGGATCTGACCAAACACCGCATGGACTCCGAGCAGATCGAAGTGAGTCAAGAGCTTGTCGACACGGTGAACCGCACCAAGGATGAACACCACCGAGTGTGTGCCGTCGGCACCTCGGTGCTCCGCGGCATCGCCAGCTCCGTCAGCATGGGCGGCCACATGAAGACCTTCAGCGGCTGGACCAATAAATTCATATTCCCGCCCTACGAATTCACCGTGACCGATGCCCTGGTCAGCAACTTCCATCTGCCCTACTCCACGATGCTGATGATGGTGGCAGCCTTCGGTGGCTACGATCTGGTCATGGAAGCCTACCACGAGGCAGTGAAAGAGAAATACCGCTTCGGCGCCTACGGCGACGCCATGCTGATCATCTGATGAGCGAATACCGCACCATAGCAGCTCCGGCACAGGCATCGATGCGTGAGAAGATGAGCAAATTCATTGCTTTCGCCTTTCCGGCCGAGACCGCCGACGATGCCCGTCGGCAGATAGCGGCCGTGGCCAACGACTACCACGACGCCCGCCATGTTTGCTGGGCCTACATGCTCGGAGCCGACTGCAGCGAATTTCAGTGGACCGACAACGGCGAGCCATCGGGCACGGCCGGCAAGCCGATACTCGGCCAGATCCGTTCGCTTGGACTGACGAATGTGGCAGTGGCCGTGGTGCGATATTTCGGAGGCATAAAGCTGGGCACTTCCGGACTGATAGCCGCCTACCGCGAAAGCGCGCGGCTGGTGCTTGAGGAGGCCGAAAAGGTGACCCGCTACGAGATGGCCGGCATCGACCTGACGTTTCCCTACCTAGCCATGAACGACGTGATGCGCACGGTCAAGGATCCGGAAATCAGGATTGCCAACCAGGAATTCGACAACACATGCCGCATGACGCTGGAGATCCGCGCCGACCATGCCGACAGTCTGCGGCAGCGGCTCTCCGACATCGACGAAGTGTCACTACTATAATCTCTCCATCCAACAGCATATATTATGGACGAAACAATCAAAAAGAAACTGAGCAAAGACCCCGACGGGCTGCTCACCTATGAGTATATAGCCAACAACATTGAAAACCTCGGCGACACTCTGCCCGAGCTGATCGACAACATGATCAGAGTGGATCAGTGCGGACAATTCTGCGTCAGCGCAGCCCGCTACCTCAACGCCATAGCAGCCGAGCGCCACGCCCCGCAAATCGACACGCTGATCCGCGCCGCCATCGACAAGGACCGCGACCGCGCCTACATAGGCCAATTGCTTCCCGATATATGGGGTGCGGACTATGCCGAACGCGTCGACGAGCTCAACGCCGCCGACGACAACTTCCGCCGCATCTACAAACGCATTTTCCCCACCGGAATATAATGTTCAAAACACTGAAAACATGGCTGATGATGCTGACTGTCATCGCAGCCACAGCACACGCCACCGATATGACTGCAACCGACAAAAATCCTCAGGTGGAGATCGTGACCTCCGAGGGCACCATCGTGGTTGAACTCTTCAACGACACTCCCCTCCACCGCGACAACTTCCTGAAACTGGCACGCGAAGGCTACTACGACGGCCAGCTGTTTCACCGTGTGATCCGCGATTTCGTGGTTCAGGGCGGCGATCCGTGGTCGCGAACCGCCACTCCGGGCCAGCGACTGGGCGAAGGCGGTCCGGGCTACACCATCGAAGCCGAGATCCGCTATCCGGAGCACTTCCACCGCCGCGGGGCACTTGCGGCCGCACGCGAAGCCGACGAGACCAACCCCGAGCGCCGGTCGGGAGGATCGCAGTTCTACATCGTCACCGGCAAAGTGCTGTCGGAAGGGCAGTTGCGCACAGCCGAACGCGCCATACGCCGCGAAATGGAGCAACAGATACGCGACAGCATCACCGCCGAATATCGCGGCCGGCTGACCGAACTGCGTCGAGCACGCAACCTGACGGCACTGTCGGAGCTGCAAGACGAGATCACCATGGCCATCGACAGCGCTACGGAAGCCAACAAATTCAAATTCACCCAAGAGATACACGACGCCTACACAACGGAAGGCGGAGTGCCGTCGCTCGACCGGCTCTACACCGTGTTCGGCCAGGTGGTCAGCGGCATGGAAGTGGTCGATAAGATACAGCAGGTGGCTGTCGACGCCATGAACCGTCCGGTGGAAGATATCCGCATCATATCCGTCAGACCGATTGACTGATGATTGACTATAGCACGCATACTCTTGACAACGGCCTGCGCGTGGTTCACCACTACGACCCGATGCCTTCACACGTGTGCCTCAACCTGCTATACAACGTGGGGGCGCGCGACGAGGAGCCGCATCTGACCGGCATGGCACATCTTTTCGAGCATCTGATGTTTGGCGGATCGGCCAACGTGGCATCGTATGACTACGAACTGGAGATGGCCGGCGGCCACAACAATGCATGGACGTCGAACGACTTCACCAACTTCTACGATGTGCTTCCCCGCGAAAACATAGCCACGGCATTCTGGACCGAAAGCGACCGCATGCTGGCTCTGAACTTCGACGAAAAGACACTCGAAGTGCAGCGCGGAGTGGTCATCGAAGAGTTCAAACAGACCTGCCTCAACAAACCATACGGCGACATTGCTCATCACCTGCGCAGTCTGATCTACAACAGCCACCCCTACCGCTATCCGACCATCGGTCAGGAGATCAGCCACATCGAGCGGGTGACGATGGACGATGTGAAGCGGTTTTTCTACTCCCACTATGCGCCCAACAACGCCGTGCTTGCCGTGGCCGGCCCGATCAGCCTTGACGACACTATGCGGCTGGCCGGGAAATACTTCGGCACGATAGAGCGCCGCGAGATAGCGCCCCGCACATATCTACCCGAGCCAAAGATCACTAAGGAACGACGCAAAAGAGTGAAGGCGGCCGTGCCGCAAACACGCATCATGATATGCTATCCCATGGCGGCATACGGCACCGAGGAGTATCGCGTGGCCGACATAATAACCGACATACTTGCTTCGGGAAATTCTTCGCGATTTCAGCGCGAGCTGGTGCTGGGCACCAACCTGTTCACCCACGCCGACGCTTCGATTTCCGGATCGGTAGAGCCCGGTTTCATAATGCTGTCGGGAGCACTAACGGCCAACGACGACGCTACCATCGAAGCAGCAGAGCGGGCGCTTGCAGAGCAGGCCGCACGACTGGCGGCGGAGACCGTCAGCGAGTATGAGCTGGAGCGTGCGCTCAACCGCTACGAAAGCCGGCTAACGATGTCGCAGCTCAGCTACGTGGCCAAAGCGCGCGAACTTGCACGGTCGGTAATGCTTGGCGAGGACTACAACTCACAGATAGAGAATTACCGCAGCATAACGCCCGATGATGTACGCCGAGTGGCCGGCCGGTTGATGCAGCCTGAGCACTCCTGCACTCTGATCTACAGACCCTGATCCGAGATTTTAGAGCCTGTTCCATAATATTTGGTTAACGATGGGGCGACCAGTCATTGAGCAGATCTGGTAGGGCGAAGAAGGAGCAATGGGGCTCCATTGCTCCTTCGCGTCACTCCTAAAATCACTCCATGTCTTTCCCTGAAAAAAGTTGACTCTAAATAGTCAACAAATGAAACATGAATTAACATCAGAAAAAATCGAGTTAATCAAAATGCTGCTTAACGAGGGACTCTCCTACAGGGAGATTTCTGCAAAAACCGGGATTCCAAAGACAATAATTCACCGATGGATGACTATCTTTGCAGAGTATGAAGTAACACCTACAGCAGTAACAAAAATGCCAGCAAAGAGAATCGTCGGTCAGAGAGCCCCTGAATATTCGGAAGAATCAGTTGTATCTGAATCAACGGAGCAAAAAATCGCCCGTTTGGAAAAAGAATTAGAAACGGAAAAACTGCGTTCTGAACTATACAAGGAAATAATCTCAGTAGCTGAGAAAAAATACAATATATCAATAACAAAAAAAGCTGGCGCCAAGCAATAGAGAACCTGCATACACGGTCTCCGAGGTTATTTCCGATTGAAACTTTGTGTAGGTTGCTTGGCGTTAGTAAGCAGGCATACCATAAACAATAATATGATTCAGCTACACGTAAGGCAGCACTCGAAGCGTTTGCTGTTGAATATATCCGCAATGTAAGAGCCATAGATCCGGGTATTGGCGGAATGAAGCTATGGGTTATGTATATGAGAGAGTTCCCCCAAAAAGAATCTATCGGCAGAGACTGGTTTGAGGATATCATCAATAGGTATGGACTAAAAGTGCGCAACAAGATGCGCAAGCCCAGAACTACAGACTCAACCCATGGCCTGCCAGTGTTCCCCAACCTTGCATTTGACTTTATCCCATCTGCAATTAATCAGCTATGGGTATCTGATATCACATACTTGCCTATTTGGCTCAATGACACAGAGTATGCATTCTGTTATCTTTCGCTGATAATGGATGCCTACAGCCATGAGATTATAGGCTGGGCAGTAGGATCAACTCTTGAAACGCTTTATCCTGCCAATGCCCTAAAAACAGCACTTAAACGGCTGAAAGGGCTTGACAAGGAGATAACAGCTAACTTAATACATCATAGCGACAGGGGGGGTCAGTACGCCTCAAAAGAGTATCTTGATTTGCTGAGGGAATACAATATCAGAGTCAGCATGACGCAGAACGGAGACCCAAAGGAGAACGCAATGGCTGAACGCATCAACAACACCGTAAAAAACGAGCTTCTTAAAGGGCTCCGGTTCGAATCCATAAAGGAAGTGCGGGATGTTCTTAATGTGGCGGTGGAGTTCTACAACACCCGCCGCCCTCATATGAGTGTAAATATGATAACCCCTGAGGAGGCAGCCAAATGCAACGGCGAAATCAGAAAATGGTGGAAAAGCTATCGTGAAGAGGCAATAAAAAGAGTCTCGGCAATGAAAATCGCTGAAAAAAGTTTACCTTTGTATCCTGAGAGGGGTTTCCTTCCGCCCTACGGGCTCCAGTCAACCCCTCCCAGGGATAACACTCCTACAGTCAACCCCTAATAGGGATAATATTAACCGAGTCAACTTCTCTCAGGGTTAAGGTCTCCTGACAGTCAACCAAAATCAGGAAAATACACCACGATATGCGACCCTATCGTTAACAAATATTATGGAACAGGCTCTTAGACTAAATTTATAAGTCGTATAGGGATCAGAGGACGTTGTCGGGATTGTCGAGTGTGTTGTAGGTGTTGTCTTTGCCGAGGAAACGGCGCACTTCCTTCAGAATATTGTCGGCAGTGAAGCCGAATTTTTCATCGAGCACCTTATAGGGAGCTGATGCGCCGAAGTGGTCGAGACCATAGACATAGCTCTTTTTGCCGTTGACAATGGGCATGAGAGTGCAAGGCAGTCCGGCAGTCAGACCAAACACAGGCTTGTCGGAGGGGATGACACTTTCACGGTAGGCAGCATCCTGATCTTCGAAAATGCCGATCGACGGCACGGAGACCACGCGCGAAGTGATTCCTTCAGCTTCGAGAAGCACGGCCACTTCGCAGAGCAGCGATACTTCGGAGCCGTTGGCCACCATGACCACCTGAGGATTTTCGGATCCCATCACAACATATCCGCCACGCACCATGGCTTCGGCATCGGCATATCGGTCGCCGGTTGACGATGGCAGGTCGTTGACATCCTGACGTGAGAGAATCAGCGCCGTAGGGGTCGAACGGTTTTCCATGGCCATTTTCCAGGCAATGGTTGTCTCGGCGCTGTCGGCCGGGCGGAACACGAGCACGGAGCGCTTGCCTGAAAGGTTGCGCAACTGCTCCATCAAGCGGATCTGAGCTTCCTGTTCGACCGGTTCGTGGGTGGGACCGTCCTCACCGACGCGGAATGCATCGTGGGTCCATACATATTTGACGGGCAGCTCCATCAGAGCAGCCATGCGCACGGCAGGTTTCATATAGTCGGAGAACACGAAGAATGTGCCGCAAGCGGCTTCCATGCCACCATGGAGAAGAATGCCGTTCATGATGGCGGCCATGGTGAGTTCGCTGACGCCTGCGTGGAGGAAAGCGCCGGAGAAGTTGCCGTGGGTCAGAGCGTGAGTCTTTTTGAGGAAAGCGTCGGTCTTGTCGGAATTGGCAAGGTCGGCCGACGACACGATCATGTTTTTCACCTTTTCGCCAAGCACTGAGAGCACGTCGGCCGAAGCGGTGCGAGTGGCCACGTTGGCTTTGTGGACAATGGCGCGATAGTCGATTTCAGGTACGTAGCCTTCGAGGAAGCTCTTGAGAGTGGAAGCCTCGTCGAAATGCTGCGAGGCCCAAAGTGACTGTGCGGCACGACGCTCGGCCACAATCTTGCGCAGCTCCTCGCGGCGGTCGGCATAGAGTTTTTCGACCTCCGGACGGATGACCCAGGGATTTTCGGGATCGCCGCCAAGATGGCGCACAGTGGCGGGATAGTCGGCACCTGACTTGCTGAGCGGCTGACCGTGGGTGGAGCATCGGCCTTCAAAATTCTGACCGTCGGCAGTGACGCAGCCGCGACCCATGATGGTGTGGCCGATGATAAGCGTTGGACGCGCGGTTTCGGCATGGGCAGCAGTCAGTGCGTCGGCCATGGCTTGCGGATCGGTGCCGTCGACTTCGATCACATTCCAGTGCCAGGCACGATATTTGGCTGCATAGTCCTCGGTGTCGACAGCGTCGACATCGGTGGAGAGCTGCACGCGGTTGCTGTCGTAGAACATTATAAAGTTGGAGAGGCCCAGATAACCGGCGATGCGGCCTGCGCCTTGTGAGATTTCTTCCTGAATGCCGCCGTCGGAAATGAATGCGTAGGTTTTGTGGGCCCACGTTTCGCCGAAGCGGGCTGAGAAAAATCGTTCGGCAATGGCTGCGCCTACGGCCATGGTGTGGCCCTGGCCGAGTGGTCCGGATGTGTTTTCGATGCCACGTTCGGGGTCGAGCTCGGGATGGCCGGGAGTGACGCTGCCCCACTGGCGGAACTGTTGAAGCTCGTCGAGCGTGTAGTAGCCGCAGAGTGCGAGCACGCTGTAGAGCATCGGCGACATGTGGCCGGGATCAAGAAAGAAACGGTCGCGCCCGAACCATTCGGGATCGTCGGGATCGGTGACTAAAAAACGGGAATAAAGCACGTTGATAAAATCAGCGCCACCCATAGCGCCGCCGGGGTGTCCCGATTTGGCTTTTTCGACCATCGAAGCCGCAAGCACACGAATGTTGTCGGCAGCCGAATCCATTAATTTCTTGTCCATATTCATGAATTTTGGAATGTTTTGCAAATTTAACTAAATCCGTCGGTAAAGACAAATGAAGAGAATAAAAAACCGACGGATCACTCACACTAAAAACGAAGAGAGACCGCACCTTGTTTGATGCGGCCTCTCTTTTTATTTTGTCAGAGATGCGGAAAATCAGTCTTCCATCACACCGTCTTCCACTTCTTCTTCGATGACTTCGGCTGAAGCGTCGCGACGTGTAACGTGCGAACCGATCAGAGCGTAGTAGACGAGATAAGCAACGGCAACGAAGAGCACCCAGTAGCTGGCGAGATAGCTTCCGGTGAGGTCCGCCACGTAGCCCTGGATGAGCGGGAGAATACCACCGCCGCAAACCATCACCATGAAGAAGCCCGAAGCCACGGCAGTGTATTTGCCAAGTCCTTCGGCAGCGAGGTTGAAGATACCGCCCCACATTACTGAGGTGCAAAGACCGCAGAGCACGAGCAGAAGCACGCTCAGGGGAACTTCAGCGCCTACAAAGGGGATCACTACCAGAATGGAAGCGGGGAGAAGGATGGCGCCGAGGATGAATGCGAGAGCCACAGCCGAAACGGTGGTGAGCATCACTTTGGGAGAAACAACACCGCCGACAGTGCCACCGATCAGACGTCCGATGAGCATGAGGAACCAGTAGGCACCGCAAACAGAGCCGGCGATGGCAGTGTTCATGCCAAGAGAGTTTGTCATGTAAAGGTTGGCCATGTTAGGAATGCCGACTTCAACACCTACATAGAGGAAGATGGCAACAACGCCACCTACATAGTGACGGAATTTGAGAGCGCCGGCGAGTGAGGGTTTTTCAACTTTCTTGCCACCGCGTTTGAGTTCCTCGAGAATAGGTTCGGGAAGTTTGGAGGCGATGAGCACTATGAGAGCGAGAGCGAAGATGCCCATGGCAACGTAGAGAGCCGGACGGGCAGCCACGAGAGTAAGGCCCTGGAGCGAACCACCCATCAGATAGCCGACAAGCACGGGGCAGATGGTGGCTGCAAGTGAGTTGAGCGAGCCGCCGAACTGCAGGAGCTGGTTGCCTTTTTTACCGCCGCCGCCGAGAGTGTTGAGCATCGGGTTGACAACGGTGTTGAGCATACACATGGAGAAGCCGGCCACGAAAGCGCCGGTGAGGTATACGCTGAAAATAGTGTCCTTGCCTTCGAGAGTTGAAGAGAAGAACATGAGAGCCACGCCAACGAGACCCACGAGAACAGCGGCGATGGCGGAGAATTTGTAGCCTTTTTTCTGAAGGATCATGCCGGCGGGCAGGCCCATGAATGCGTAGGCAATGAAGTTGGCGGCATTGCCAAGCTGACTCTGAAGGGCGCTCAGTCCGAGCTGCTCCTTAAGAATGACTCCGAATGGATTTTGGAAGCCTGTCACGAACGAGATCATCGCGAACAGGAAGAACATTACAATGATAGGTAATGTGTAGTTCGGTTTTTGATTTGTAGACATGATGTTAGATTATGTTTGAATTGATTTATTAACGCAAAGATAAGCTAATTTTATTAACATTGGCAATTTTATCGCATTTTTTTGCAGCGATTCAGTATTGGCGGGGACCGAAAATGCCGGAGCCTATGCGCACCAGGGTTGAACCGCATGCTATGGCGTCGGCATAGTCGTCGGTCATGCCCATCGACACGGTGTCGAATCCGCGCAGGTCGGGGGCGATGTCGCCGACGATGGTGTCGAAGGTGGATCGGATGGTGCGGAAGTCGGAGAGGATGCGCTCGCGGTCGTCGGTATTGGTGGCCATGCCCATGATGCCGCAGATGTGGGTGGCTTTGAGCGATTCAAAAGCTCGGCGGCGGAAATAGTCGATCAGTTCATCGGGTGAGAAGCCAAACTTGGTTTCCTCGGCGGCGACATGAACCTGCATGAGCACGCGGGTAGTGATACCGGCGCGCGCCGACTCGTCGTCGATCATGGCGAGGAGGCGCTCCGAATCGACGCTTTCGATCATGGCGGTGTGGCCGATCAAGCGGCGCACCTTGTTGGTCTGCAGGTGGCCGATGAAGTGCCAACGGATATCGGAGGGCAGCTGCGGGATTTTGGCCAGGAGTTCCTGAACGCGACTTTCGCCGAACACCCTCTGGCCGGCGTTGTAGGCACAGCGGAGGGCGTCGACAGGATGGAACTTGCTGACGGCACAGAGCGTGACATCGGCGGGCAACTCGCTATTGAACCGGGCTATGCGTTGGGCAATGTCAGGCATTATGCTTCGACGGGTTTTGAGGGTACGTTGCCAAGCTTGACGCCATAGACGTCCATGAGCGGAGTTTCGGTGAGCGATACGAGGTCAAAATCGGCCATAGTGCCTTGCATGC
The DNA here is from genome assembly GCA_023666835.1 of Bacteroides sp. GTDB lineage: Bacteria > Bacteroidota > Bacteroidia > Bacteroidales > Muribaculaceae > Paramuribaculum. The sequence continues at coordinate 317,609 of JAMPBJ010000001.1, forward strand.
CTTGCATAAAATTGTCGTAGGCACCTTTGAAGTCGCTGCCGGCCACGAGGATCTGAGAAACTGTGCGCTTTTCGGCGGCCGTCTTCTCGTCGATGGTGATGAAGGCTACTTTGGCAAGATACCATTTGTCGGCGGTGTCGTCGCGGAAGATCTCGCTGATTTTGGTACGCTTGACGGCGCTTACGGAGAATTCGCCGGAGATGAACGGTTTTTGTTCTTCGATGATGCGGGCTTCGGCCTCGGTGAACGAGAGAGCGTCGACCAAGTAGGGCTCGTTGACTTTCTTGACCACGCCGTTTTCCATCATCTTGTCATATCTTACTTTACATTCAAACCAGTTTGCCATGATTGTATTTGCTATTTTAATTTGATTATTCGATACGCAAAGTTATCGAATTTTCTTGAAAAATGAGAATTTCTTCAATGAGGAATTAGGATTTACTGCAATGAGGAATTAGGAAAGAGGAATTATGAATTGGGCATTTGCGCGCTCTTTGGGGCGGGGGTGTGAATCAGTGTGCTTAGCGGAGGACTTGGCTATTGCTGGTATTAGTAACCCCCCACGCTTTTGGCGTGAGGGGTTATGGGGATGGGTCAGCTTTGGGGGTTAAACTTTGGCTGATCTTGTAGCTATGATAGCTATTTTAAGATCGGATCAGAGGGCCACTTTGCGGCTTAGGCGGAGCGAGGGGGTGCGGGCCTCGATGATGTAGACGCCGCGGCCGAGCGATGCGGTCGGCACGGTGGCAGTGCCGTCGGCGGACGTAGCAGTGGCTACGGGACGGCCCTGGAGGTCGTAGACGGTGACGGTCAGATCCATTGCATCGGCCACAAACACTTCATAACCATCGGCCACAGGCGAGATGATGAGTCGCTCATTGTCGTCAGCCCAGACTTCGCCGATGCCGGCGGCTTTTTGTGTAAGCACCTCCTTCATGCCCTCGAGGCCGTTGATCATGCCGGCGCCCCATTTGGCTTTGGTGCCACCGTTGGTCAGGGCGTCGTAGGTCGAAGTTTTGTTGATCACGTCCATAACGCGGGCAAAGTCGAGTGTGGGGTCTGCCTGCAGCCATAGACCGATGGTGCCGGTGACAAACGGGCACGACATCGATGTGCCTTGCATCTGCCCCCAGTAGTAAGTCGTGCCGTCGACGGTAGCTTTGCCAGTCATCGACGAGGTGCTTGAACCCACGTAGTAGGAGCTGTAGCTTGATACGAGCGTAGAACCGGGACCCGATACGAGCGGGAGCGTCTGCGACTGGGTAGCGTTGATGAACTTATTGCCATAGCTTGAGAAAGGTGCCAACTGATTGACGTCGGAGTGCGAGTTGTAACTGTAGCAGGAAGTGCTTCCGAAAGTTCCCCAAGTGGTGCGGCTTGTGTATGCTCCGACAGAGATGACATTGTCGGCACAAGCACCGTCGTTGATCGAATTGTCGGCATTGCCTTTCGACACGGCAGTGATGGTGGATGCGCCGGTATTTATCCTGTTGTCGAACACAAGGCTGTTGGCATAAGCGTAGAGCGTGGTGTTTTGAGCGGCTTTAAGTTCGAGGAGCAAGACGTCACTGGAAGAAGTTGTCAATCTCGACACTCCTGAAAGGGTGATGTAGACTTCGTAGCGGTTGTTGTTGGCATCCTTGCCCATCTCTATGGTTACGGAGCCGTTGAAATATTTGCTGAAATTCGAAGAAGAGCTGCTGCGGAATGTGCCGGAAGTGGAACATTCGAGGAGGGTGACAGCTTTGCCGACAGTGTTGCCGCTAAGAGCTTTCAAAGTGAGCGTCACTTGATCGCCGGCACTCGACCAGATGTCAACGATGCCGTTGGCCGATCCGTAGACGATGTTGCCCGACGTGTCTTCTGAGAACGGAAGCAAACGGAGCACAGAGTTGTTGCCGGTGGCCGATGAGAGTTTCTTGGTGACAGTGATAGCCTTACTGCCGTCGTTTCCGGCCGACATGCAGATGATGCCGCGTTCGCCCAATCGTGCCAGAGCCTGGCAATAGGCATCGGTGCCGTCGTGGGGACCGGGGACGTGTCCGAGCGAGAGATTGACCACGGCAGGTTTTCCGACCGATTCGGCATAATCGATGATATTTGTCACGCCTTGCACGATATTGGCCGTGTAGAGTTCGCCAACGCTGAAAGCGAGATCGGCGCCGGTGGCCACTCCATAGTATGGAATGGGCTGATTCTGGCGTTCGGAGCAACCGGTGGCGGTGGCAGATGCAGCATAGCGGTATGTGCCGTTGCCTTTATAAGATCCGCCGAGGATACCTGCCACGTGGGTAGCATGACCTTGGTTCCTATTGTCAGTAGTGAAATTCTTTATATTGGCCGGGGTATAGACGTCGTAGGAGCCATCGCTCGATTTCATGTGCCACAGGCGCTGAATGCGCGACGAACCGTCGTCGTTTTTGAAATTGATATGATTGGCCTCTAGACCGGTGTCCATCATGCCGACGATGACACCCGAGCCATCGTAGCTGACAGTGGAGCCGTCGAAGCTGAATCCGCTGTGTATGGCATCGACGTTGCCCGAGGGGCGGGCATAGTTGAGCGACGGCTGCATCTTTCGTCCGAATTCAACACTCATCACCTGGGGGAGCTTGGCGATAGATTCAGCCACAAGAAGAGGGCACCGCACCACGAGAATGCCACTCATATCGGAGAGCACTTCGACAGATGCAATCGTGTCGAGAACCGAAGCCGTGTAGCCTTCCTTAAGAACGACAATAGCTGAGATTTCCGGTTCCTGAGGCATTTGAACAGCATCAGTGGAATTGACATGTTTGAGTTCACGTATGCGCTGCACTTCCAAGTTGTAGTCACTGATCATGATACGGCCTTCGGCATTTATTTTGCTTTGGGCCGAAGCTGAACATACAGCAAGAATAGATAAGATAAGAGCGTAGAGTATTTTCATATTTTGATCAAATTCGATGGGGAAATTCAGAATTTGAGTGCAAATTTAATGCAGATTGCGATAAATTGCAACAATACTGCAAAAAAAGGCGGTGTGCCAATAATGGCACACCGCCCGGATTATGGGGGATTGATCGACCGATCAGTCAATCATTAGTTGCGGGTAAGAGTCATGTTGGAGAGCTGACCTACACTGTAGCCGGAGAAGGCATAGGTTGTGGTGTAGTACAGACCTGCGAAAATGTTGGCGGTCGACGGGATAACGATTTCAGAGTAGGTGTCGTCGAACGTACATGTCTCAACATGGTTCATGGTAACGTTGTTGCCGCTACGGAATAGACATACGGGGAATGCAAGAGCTTCCAGGCCATAATTGAACGCTTTACCGTCGGTCATCATATAACCATAGGCGATGTCAATCGTACCGGTCATAGTCGATTCGTCGAACGTGAAGTTGTTGAGCGGCAACAAGTAATCAGATTCGCCGAAAATACCAAAGCCATAGATAACCTTTCCGTAGGGATCATCTTCATCGGTGTACTGTTTGAAGTTCAACGAGTAGGAAACTTGAGCACCGCTGCTGTTAGTACCACGGAGCACCCAGTTGCCGAGCAGACCGGTGAAGTGGTCGTCGATGTTGACGATGGTCACCTGGCATTCTTTGTTGCCAATAGCTGCGCCTACGACACTTACGATTTCAACTTCAAACACGCGGTCGTCGTTGACAACGCCCGGAGTCCAGATGGGGAGAATTTCAATTCCGCCTTCGGATTCACCTTCGGGGATATTGACAGAATAGGAAGTAACGGTGTAGTGTTCGTTGAGTTTTGCGGGTTCTGTTCCGGCGGGAGTAGAAGTTAGCTCCTTAACCTGAACGGTCACCTGAACCTTTCCGTTGGCAGTACCGGTAACATAAACCGGAACGTATGCTTCACCGGCATCTTCGTCAAAGCTGTAGGTAGTAGGGAGACTTACAGTGACACCCGAAGCAGTGTTGACGGCGCCAAGGAAATTGGGAAAATCTTCCACGTTGGTATCGTCGCACGAAGTCATGGCGAGCACTGCGAGAGCAACGGCAAATATTTTATTCAATTTCATAATTGTAGATTCGATTTAAAAAGTCACATAAAATTAGTAGCGCGGGTTCTGCTGGCCGGTCAACTGCGGGTTAACCTGCATTTCGCGGAACGGGATAGGCCATACGAAGCGATAGTCGCCGGGCTGGTAGGTCACGTTGTTGGTGGTGGGGGTCACAACGCTTTCGAGCATACCAAGTACGCTACCCAGTGAGGTGAAATTAGATGTACGGCTCATGCCTTCACCCCAACGACGGAGGTCGCCAAGACGGAAACCTTCACCGATGAGTTCTTTGCCACGTTCCTCCTTGATTTTGCGCAGAAGGGTCGAACCGGTGAGAGTGGTTGAATTGTAGTCCGGGTCGCGTGCAAGGATCAGGTCGTTAAGATAGGTGTTGGCCTTGGTTTCATTGGTCGACATGGCTGCTGCTTCAGCGGCGATCAGATAGCATTCTGAGAGGCGGAAAGGTTTAGCCTTGTTGACCATATTGTTGGTGTTGGGCGAAGTGCGGAGAGCGGGGTTGCCGGGATATTTGTTGAACACGTAAGCGGCATAGTTTTCGCCGTTGACGATCAGAGGATTGTAGACAGTGAAGAATGCACCGAAGCGAACATCGGTATCGCTGTAGATATCAAGCCATTTAGCGGTGGGGATATAGTCGGATTCTTCTTCCTTGTTGTTGGTCAGCCAGATAAGGCCGGTGGTAGCGCCACCGATGCCTACTTCAGCGTAGGGAACGAAGAGGAGTTCGTCGCCTTCGTCGTTGATCCAGAGGTTGACGTAGTCATCGCCTTCGCAGAGAGCAAATACGCCCGAGTTGATGACGGTTTCAGCCTTGGCAAGAGCGGTGGTGTAGTCCTGGGTAAGGATGGCGAAACGAGCCTGAAGGGCAGCCACGGTGTAGCTGTTGAGGTAGGAAGCGTTGGGACCTACATACTGGTCTGAGTAGTTGTTCTCGTAGTCGAGGACAGCGGTATAGGCCTGGGCGAGCTCGTTGTTGATGTAATCAACGGTAGCGTTGATAGAGCTGCGGCCCACGTAGAGATTACGTTCGGCAGTAGGGTTGTAGGTTTCAACGATCTGCAGACCTTTGCCTTCAACAGTTCTGTCGGCAGAATAGTCGACGAGTTTGTCGAAGAGATACCAGTAGGCATAAGCGCGGGCAAAGTGAGCAGTACCGAGAAAGTATTCATACTGCTGTTTTTCGGCGGCGGTAGTGGTTTCGAGAGCCATCAGACGCTCTACTTCGGGGATGAAGTAGTTGGCCGAGTTGATAAGGGTGTAGAGGCTGTAGAAGCGGTCGGCCCAATCGTTGTCGGAGGCTACAATCTGACCTGAAGAATAGTTACCGTCGCGGTTGCCATTGCTGACAAGACCTACGAAGTAGTCCATCTGGATATCGGGGGTGGCGATGCGTTCGCCAACCTGCACTGAACGCATCTGCACGTAGAGGCCGTTGCAGAAAGAGGCAGCATCGTCGACGCTCTGAATTGCCGAGCCCTGATCGAGGACACCATAGTTGGTGGTGTTCATGTCGCATGATGTAAACATCGAGGCGGACAGGATCAATCCTAAGAATATTTTTTTCATTTTCATTGTTTGCGATTTTTAGAGGTTAAACAAAAGGATTAGAAGCTAACCTCGATACCGAATTCGTACTGACGGGTATTCGGGTACTGGAACTGTACCATGTTGGACTGAACTTCGGGGTCGTAGCCGGAGAAGTTAGTGATGGTCCAAAGGTTACGTCCGGTGAAGTGGAGCTGAAGACCGGCGAGACCCCATTTGTTGATGAGAGTTGTGGGGAAGTCGTAGGCCACGGTGAGGTTTTTCAGACGGGTGAAGGAAGCGTCTTCCAACCAGCTGGTGTCCTCGCCTGCATAAGTGAGAGTTTCACCGAAAGCGGGAACGTCGGTAACCTGACCGGGGTGTGTCCACATGTTGAGAGCCTGAACGCTCTGGTTGTATGAAGTACCGAAGCTTGTGGGGTTGCAGATGAAGTAGCGGTCGTTGTTGACCATGTATTTGCCGGACTGGAATGCGAAGTTGGCAGTAGCCGAGATGCCTTTCCAGCGAACAGTAGCGCCGAAGCCGCCAACCCAGGGAGCATAGGCAGATTTGCCGGTGCAAACCTGAGCGTCGGAGGGGAATACTTTGGTCACGTTGTCGTTCTTGTCGAGCCACATCTGCTTACCGTCGGCGGGATCAACGCCTACGTAGCGAACAGCATAGTACTGGCTCATAACGTCGCCAACTTTCTGGATAAGGCCTGTAGAGCCAATGGGATATTCGTCGGTTCCGTCCCAGAGTTCGAGGATCTGGTTTTTGTTGTAGTTGAACTGAACGCGAGCGCCCACATACCAGTCTTTGTTTTTGAAGATATCGCCGTTGACCTCAACCTCGATACCTTTGTTTGACATCTTGCAGACGTTGCCGGCACCTAACTCTGCACCAACGGTGAGCGAGTAAGGAATGGTGTAGAGCATGTTTTCGGTGCGTTTGTAGTACCAGTCGGCAGTGACGGTCAAACGATCGAATACGCGGAAGTTAACGCCAAGGTCATGGCTATAGACGGTTTCCCAAGTAAGGTCTTTGTTAGAGGGGTTGGAAATGCCGAGAGCCGAACCACCTGCGTAGCCGCCGGTGTAGCCACCGACAGTACCCTGCCATTTGAAGTTGCCGATGTTGGCGTTACCGGTAGCGCCGTAGCTGTAGTGGAGACGGAGGTCGTCGAGCCATGTCTTTTCTTTGAGGAACGATTCGTTTTTGATGTTCCACATCAAACCGAAGGCGCCGAATGTGCCCCAGCGATGACCGGGAGCGAGCTGCGATGTGCCGTCGCGACGTACGGAGAAGTCGAAGAAGTAACGGTTGTCGTAGTTGTAGGAGCCGTTGAGGAAGTAGGAGTTGATCACCTTTTCGGCCTTGCTGTAGCCAACATTGCTCATTGCGATGGTGAGGTTCTGGGTGAGAAGGGTGCGGCGGGGATCAGTAGTACCGGAAGCCGATACGCTGAAGCCATTGCTGCGTGCAATGATTGATTCCTGACCGATGAGCACGGTGAAATTGTGCTTGTCGGCGATGGTGTTGGAGTATTCAGCAGTGTTGGTGTAGGTGAACTGGTAGTAGCGTGCGAAGCCTTCGCCGTTCGAACCGGGGTTCATGTAGCCAACATCGTTGGAACCGATCTTGACGCCCATGTCGGTGATGAAAGTCTTGCGGGGCAAGATGGTCTGCGATGTGCGGTTGTCATAGCCTTCCATAGCCTGCTGAGCACGGATCACGAGGCCTTTGATCGGGTTGATCTGCTCGTAGAGGCGGAGGTTGCCGGAGATGCGGTTGCGGTTATAGAGATTGTAGCTATACATGTACCAGGGCATTGTGATGCCTGAGTAGGGAAGTTTTTCGGTGGGAGTGCCATAGACGATGTCGCCGTTGTCGTTGAACGAGTAGTTGAAGGGCGAATCGTAGGGAAGAGCCATACGGGAGAGGAGCATCGGGTTTTCGAGGTAGAGACCGTCGTCGGCATCATCCTCAAGGTTGATCTTGCTCTTGCGCAGACCGAGGTTACCGCTGAAGCCAATGCGGAACCAGTTGTTGACTTTAGAGTCAAGGCTCCAGTTAAGGGTCGTACGGTTCATTTCAGAGTTTTGGATGATACCGTCCTGGCTGTAGTAGCCGAGGCCAACGTAGTAGCTGAGGTTGTCGCTACCGCCGGTCACCGTAGCGTCGACGCTGTAGGTGGGAGCCTGGTCGTTGAACATATATTTACGCCAGTCGGTTGAGATGCCGTAGTTGTTGATGAGGTTTTTCACGCCGTTGGAAAGGGGAGCGCCTACCATGTCGCGGAACTCCATGTACTGCTGAGAGTTCATCATGGTCACGTTGTCCTTAACCATAGCCGACCAACCATAGTTGGCACGGATGTTGACGCGGGCGTTGCTGCCGTATTTACCTTTCTTGGTGGTGATGACAATAACACCGTTGGCACCACGCGAACCGTAGATGGCGATCGAAGTGGCGTCCTTGAGCACGGTCACGCTTTCGATGTCGGAGGGGTTCATCGAGGTGAAGAACGATTCGCTGATAGGAGCGCCGTCGCAGATAAAGAGCGGGGTGACGTCCTGAGAGAGCGAGTTGCGACCACGGAGCACGATCGAGATATTGTCGTTGGAGGGGTCACCGGAGTTGGAGTTGATGGCAAGACCAGCAACCTGACCCTGAAGAGCATCCACGAAGTTGGAGGCCGGAGTCTCATTGATGACTTTGTCGTTTACAACGGAAACAGAACCCACAACGGCGCCAAGTTTTTTGGCGGAACCGTAGCCGGTCACGACTACGTCGTCGAGAACGTTAGCGTTGGTCTGCAGGTAGACGTTCATTCCCTCAGTGAGAGCCTGAGTTGCGGGAAGATAGCCTACATAGGTCACTGTAACAGTTTTGACCGACGTGGGTACAGTGATGGTGAATTGGCCATCAGCGTTCGTCATAACACCGGTGGTGGTGCCGTCGGCTTTCACTGTTGCGCCGGCCAAGGGTTCGGCCTCGTCAGCGCTCAGCACCGTGCCGTGATATGTGCGATTCTGAGCAGAAGCGCTCATAGCAAGCGTCACGATTGCTGCAAGTAATAAAAACAGCTTTTTCATACTAAAAATAAATTAGACATATAATTAATTGGATTATTTTTCTTCTCTGATTGATGATCGTTTAGTTGTTTTCTTTTCTTTTTTTAACCTTTTACTCTTTCTTTCTTTAAATTTCAAACTTTTTTACCTAAAAATTGTACCTTTTTATATTGCGCCGCCACAAAAGAGTGGACAACGGATTTTGCAAAATTAATAATAATTATTAACACTGCAACACTTAAAAGTATTTATTTTCAGCTTTTAACACTTTTGACTGCATAAAAACAACCTATTTATTTAATCTAAAGCGTTGAACTATGGTAAGATAGTGGCGTTTGAATTTTTTTAGTTTTAAAGTGTTAAAATCTTACCAAAACGAAAGTTTAACTCAATTTTTGCTAACATTTCGAAAGCAACGACCACTTTCGAGGCTCAATTTTGACACGCGCCACAATGTTGATGGGCGCTCTGGCGACGCTTCCCGGGAAGATATCAGATAGCAGGGGCGACCTTCGAGGGGATGCTACACATTATTATATAATAAGAGTTATTATTAATAGTAAGGGAACGGCCGGATGTGAGGAATTTTTTTGAGGAGAGTGTGCACTTTTTCAGATGCTCAGTCGTTATAGAATAGATTGTTAATTTAACCAAAACGAAAACCGATGCCGGAACTTCAAGTACTATATACTCATCAATATCATCTGACGGCGGCACAGTGCAACGCCCAGGGAGAACTGGCTCCCGCCCAACTCGTGCAACAACTGATAGAAGTGTCGACCGAGCATGCCGACTTGCTTGGTGTGGGCTTCCGCGACTTGCAGAAGCACGACAATCTGTGGGTGCTGTCGCGCGTCACCTTTGAGATGAAGCGATTTCCACACCTGCTTGAGGATTATTCACTGACCACGTGGATCGAGGGCTACAACCGCCACTTTTCGGAGCGCAACATCGAGATCCGTTCAGCCGAGGGGGAGATCCTGGGCTTTGCCCGCACCATATGGGTGGCCATCAATATGCACACGCGGCGTCCGGCCGACCTGTCGTATATATCATACATCAAAGAGACCGTCAGCGAACACGAGTGTCCGATAGCCAAGCAGGGCAAGATCCGTCCGGTGGACCCGCCGCAGATTGTGCATGAATACACATTTCGCGTGAGCGACATCGACCTGAATCGCCACGTCAATTCGACTCGCTACGTGGAACTGATACTCAATCAGATGGACATTGCCGATTTCGACGAGTACTATCTTCACCGCTTCGAGATTGAATATAAGCACGAAGCCCACTACAACGACACGGTTGAAGTGGACTCCGCAATGAGTGGCGACTCGTTGATCACGGCCATCGTGGGCAAAGGCAACACGATATGCCTGGCACGATCGACGATGAAGCCGCGCCAGGGCGTCAGGCCGGTTGAAGCACAAGAGTAGCCGAATTGAAATCGCAGGCAGTGTAGAGCGCCTTCAGAATATTGGGCCACGACGAAGGATTGTAGAGCGAGCGCGTGTAGCGTTCGACGACACGAATCGTCACCACGCCGGCTTCGCTGGCAAAGGCTTGTCAGAGATTTGTGGCCACCACTCCGCGGGAGGCGAGATAGTCGCAGGCGGCATTGTAGCCACTGTCGAACACCCCGGTGATGCCTTTGAGGTCGAACACACTGTAGTCGGCCACGTCGTCGACATTGACAAGCATGTCGCACATCTTCATGTCGGTCACCATATTGTTGCGCGACATCAGCTGATAGGAACGCATGGCCATACGCACGACGTTGTCCGACGGGACATCCTCGCTCGTGGCCGGCGAACAGTTGACCCCGACCAGAAACTTACACCGGTTTCTGATGGCCCAGGCCGGCAGGTTGGAAAGCACGCCGCCGTCGACATAACCCACTCCCTTGATCATAACGGGCGAGAACACGATGGGGACACAGCACGAAGCGGCCACGCAGTCGGCCAGGTCGCCGGTGCTGAAAGCCACCTTGCGCCCGGCACGATAGTCGGTGGCACAAACAACGGTCGGCACCGGAAGCTGCTCCAGGCGTTTGTATGGAATGTTTTTGCGCAGAAACTTCTTGAACTTGTCGAGCCGGAAAAAACCTCCCTTGGGCATCGACCATTTGGCCAGGTCGTTGAACTTCAGCTCCACAAACATGTCGAGCATCTCGCGCGGAGGGATACCGGCGGCATGCATGACGGCCACAACTGATCCGGCGCTGACACCGGCTATGATGTCGGCCTTCAGCCCCACTTCGAGCATGGCCTGAATGGCGCCGCAATGGGCAAATCCGCGGGCACCTCCGCCACTCAGTGCGAGGCCCACCTTATAGTCGTAAGTAGAGATGGCTGTCTTCTTCAACTCATATCCAAACATCTTCATAGCAAACGGTGATGATTAACGTGATTTTGCTTTTAAAGCATAACAATCAGGCCACCGATATGGTTCTGAAAGACTACGATTTGGATAAATGACTAAAATGTATTAACTTTGTGCGATTTTTTCAAGGAAGAAAAAAGACATAAGAAATTTAACGTTAAATATGCTGAACCCAATCAAAAAAACCATCGAGCTGCCCGACGGTCGCAAGATCACCCTTGAGACAGGCAAACTGGCCAAGCAAGCCGATGGAGCGGTAGAGTTGCGCATGGGCAATACGATGCTCCTGGCAACCGTAGTGTCGGCCAAGGAAGCCGGCGAAGGGGTCGATTTCATGCCCCTGCAAGTAGAGTATAAGGAAAAATTCTCATCGTTCGGACGTTTTCCCGGAGGATTTCTCAAGCGCGAAGGCCGTGCCTCCGACTATGAAATCCTGACCGCACGCCTGGTTGACCGCGTGCTCCGCCCGCTTTTCCCCGACAACTATCACGCTGACACCTTCGTCAACATCACCCTTTATTCGACCGACGGCGAAGACTTCCCCGACGCGCTCGCAGGCCTTGCAGCCTCAGCCGCTCTGGCTGTCAGCGACATTCCCTTCAACGGACCCATCTCCGAAGTGAGAGTGGCCCGCATCGACGGCGAATTCGTGATCAACCCCACCGTGGCCCAGCTTGAAAAAGCCGACATGGAGCTGATGGTAGGCGCCACCTACGACAATATCATGATGGTGGAAGGCGAGATGAACGAAGTGTCGGAGACCGACCTTCTCAACGCACTCAAGGCTGCCCACGACGCCATCAAGGTGCAGTGCAAGGCCCAGATGGAACTTGCCGAAGAAGCCGGCACAACCGTAAAGCGCGAATATTGCCACGAAGTGAACGACGACGACCTGCGCGCCGATGTTCACGCAAAATGCTACGACAAAGCCTATGCAATAGCCAAACAGGGATGCGCCGACAAGCACTGGCGCGCCGACTCGTTTGAGGCTATCTGCAACGAATATATCGAATCGATCCCCGAAGAGGAACGTGAAGAAAAGACTCCGCTTGTGAAGCGTTACTACCACGACGTGGAAAAAGAAGCCATGCGCAACTGCGTGCTCGACGAAGGCATCCGCCTTGACGGCCGCAAGACCACCGAGATCCGCCCCATCTGGTGCGAGGTCGACTATCTGCCCGGACCTCACGGATCGGCAGTGTTCACACGCGGCGAGACCCAGTCGTTGGCCACCGTCACCCTCGGCACCAAGCTCGACGAGAAGATCGTTGACGACGTGCTCAACCAGGGCCGCGAACGCTTCCTGCTTCACTACAACTTCCCCCCCTTCTCCACCGGCGAAGCACGCCCCGTGCGTGGCGTTGGCCGTCGTGAAATCGGCCATGGCAATCTTGCCCACCGGGCACTCAAGCGCATGTTTCCCGACGACTTCCCCTACGTGTGCCGCATTGTCAGCGACATCCTCGAATCCAACGGATCGTCGTCGATGGCTACAGTATGCGCCGGCACTCTCGCACTGCTCGACGCAGGCGTGAAGATGAAACGCCCCGTCAGCGGTATCGCCATGGGCCTCATCTCCGACTCGAAGACCGGTCGCTGGGCCGTGCTTAGCGATATCCTCGGCGACGAAGACCACCTTGGCGACATGGACTTCAAGGTGACCGGTACTACCGAAGGTATCACCGCCACCCAGATGGACATCAAGTGCGACGGTCTCTCCTACGAGATACTCGAAAAAGCACTCAACCAGGCCAAGGAGGGACGCCTCCATATCCTCGGCAAGATCAACGAGACCATTGCCGAACCGCGCGAAGACTACAAGCCCCACGTGCCCCGCATCGTCACCATGCTCATCCCCAAAGAGCTCATCGGTGCAGTGATTGGCCCGGGCGGAAAAGTGATCCAGGGCATCCAGGAAGAATCGGGCGCCACCGTTTCGATCGACGAGATCGAAGAAGGAGGCTACATCGAAGTGGCTGCAAGCAACAAGCAGTCGATCGACAAAGCTCTCGACATGATCAACGCCATCGTGGCTCTTCCCGAAGAGGGCAAGACCTACAAAGGCAAAGTGCGTTCGATCCTCGATTTCGGCGCATTCGTGGAATTCATGCAGGGACGCGACGGCCTGCTCCACATCTCTGAAATCTCATGGGACCGTCTGCCCGACATGGCAGCATCAGGTCTGAAAGAAGGCGACGAAGTGGAAGTGAAGCTGATCGAAATCGACAAAAAGACCGGCAAATACCGCCTGTCGATGCGTGCTCTTCAGCCCAAACCCGAAGGCTATGTGGAACGCGAACGCGCACCCCGCGGCGAACGCGGCCCGCGTCGTGAAGGCGGCAACGACCGCAACCGTGGCCCGCGTCGCGACCGTGGCGAACGCCGTGACCGTGGCGACCGTCAGCCCAAAGAGTCGCACGACAACAACGAGTAATCCTCGTAACTGACCCGTCAATACAATCGACATACGTTGAGACTGCACCACACTGATTCGGTGCAGTCTCTTTTTTTAACTTTCTTTAGGCAACTCTATAAACGTCCGATTGTTTCTATAATCGAAAGTTAGAATTTAAAAACCTAAAGCTATGAAAGAAAAAAGATCTTACTACGTCAACATGATTGAATCACGTGACGGTAAAATGAACGAAGTTCTTAATTTTAATTTCGGCGGTCATCACGACTTCGGCAGAATGGTTGAGCTTACCCGCCAGGCCGGATGGTTTGAAAAAGACAAATATGCCAAGGAATTTGTATTGGCCATGCGCTTCATGCACCATGTGATCAAGAAAAACCCCGACAATGCCTTGTTCCAGGAATTCGGCCCGCAGTTTGAATCGTTCAAAGCCTACATCAAGGAAGCCATCAAAGCCAATTGCACCAACACCGAACCCGCTTGATCGTCCGATCAAAAGGAATCTTAAGACAAACAGTACAAAAAGCGGTGAAGGCCAACCGGCCTTCACCGCCTTATTTTGGCGGTAAGGTTTGGAATTTGTAATTTTGCAGGCGATAACCAAAACTTCTTTTTTCAGTCATATGAACCAACGTCCGATCATTTATCAGATGCTTCCGCGCCTGATGACCAACGTCAACCATCATTGCACGCCCAACGGCACCATTGAGCAAAACGGGTGCGGGAAACTCAACGACATCACTCCCCGCCTGCTTAAAGAGATCAAAAAACTCGGTACGACCTACGTATGGCTGACCGGCGTCATCGAGCACGCTACGCAGACCGACTATTCGGCCTACGGCATCGACCGAGACAATGCCCACGTGGTGAAAGGACGCGCCGGATCGCCCTACGCCATCAAGGACTATTACGACATTGATCCCGACCTGGCTGTCGACGTCGACAACCGAATGACTGAATTTGAAGATCTTATTGAGCGCATTCACCGCGCCGGCATGAAAGTGGTGATGGACTTCGTGCCCAACCATGTGGCGCGACACTACATCTCCGACGCCCGACCGGCAGATGCTCCGACCGATTTCGGTACCGACGACCGTCGCGACTATTTTTTCTATCCACAAAACAATTACTATTATTTCCCCGGACAGCCCTTCGCTCCGCATTTCGATCTTGGCAGCGGTGCCGACCGCTACGAGGAGATGCCGGCACGTGCCACCGGCAACGACTGTTTCTCGCCCAGCCCGGGAGTGAACGACTGGTATGAGACCGTCAAGCTGAACTATGGTGTAGACTACAGCGATCACAGCCGTCATTTCGACCCTACACCGTCGACATGGATCAAAATGCTCCACATATTAAAATATTGGGCAGCCAAAGGGATCGACGGATTTCGCTGCGACATGGCATTCATGGTGCCCTGCGAGTTCTGGCAGTGGGCTATACCGCAGGTCAAAGCCGATCGGCCTGATCTGCTATTCATCGCCGAGATATACGACGTGGGGTCTTATTGGCAATTTATCCACACGGCCGGGTTCGACTACCTATACGACAAGGTGAACCTCTACGACACCTTGCGCGACATCCAGACTCACAACCACAGTGCCGCCCGACTGACCGAGTGCTGGCAACGCCTGGGCGACATGGCGCCCCACATGCTCAACTTCCTTGAGAACCACGACGAGCAGCGCTTCGCATCAGAGCAATATGCCGGCGATGCCATGCTGGTGACGCCATCGCTCGTGGTGGCAGCCACATTTGGCACCGGCGCCATGATGATATATGCCGGTCAGGAACTCGGCGAGAAAGGAGCCGACGCCGAAGGCTTCAGCGGCTACGACGGACGCACCACCATATTCGACTACTGGAGCGTGCCGGCACTGCGCCGATGGCTCGACGGCCCGACACCGTCGATGGCCCGCATGCCCCGCGACATCCGCTCGCTCCACGCCACATATCGCCGTGTCCTCACCCTGTGCAACTCCGAAGCCGCACTGCGCGAAGGCGGATTTTTCGATCTGATGTATGTCAATCTCAACAACCCGGACTTCAATCCCCACCGCCACTTTGCATATATGCGTCACCACGGCAGCGAGATCATACTCATAGTGGTCAACTTCGACAACAACCAGGCCGACATAGCGGTCAACCTGCCGGCCCACGCCTTCGAATTCATTGGCATCAAACCGGGCAAACGCAATGCCACAGAGCTGCTTTCCGACACGACAACATCCATCGACATATCGTCCGACAGCCCCGCCAGACTGACCGTTGGAGCCAATGGCGCCGTCATGGTAAAATTCAGTGCCGACGCTGATACAAACTAACGGAATTTTTCGTAACTTTGCGCCATCCAAACTCATCCCAACAAACCTATGCAATCAATAGTCCACCCTATCAAGATTTTCGCCGGCACGGCATCGCGCTACATGGGCGAAGAGATCTGTAAAGACCTCGGTATTGAACTCGGTAAAATGAACGTGCAGCACTTTGCCGACGGTGAATTCGAAGTATCGTTCGAAGAAACCGTGCGCGGTTGCGAAGTGTATCTCGTGCAGTCTACCTTCCCCAACACCGACAACCTCATGGAACTCCTGCTGATGATCGATGCAGCCAAGCGTGCATCGGCCCATTCGGTAATCGCCGTGATCCCCTACTTCGGCTGGGCCCGTCAGGACCGCAAAGACAAGCCCCGCGTGTCGATTGCCGCCAAACTCGTGGCTGATCTGCTTAGCGCCGCCGGTGTCAACCGCGTCATCACGATGGACCTCCACGCCGACCAGATCCAGGGATTCTTCAATGTGCCCGTCGACCACTTGTATGCATCGTCGGTGTTCATCCCCTACATCGAAAGTCTCAAACTTGAGGACATGGTGGTTGCCACTCCCGACGTGGGCGGAGCCAAACGCGCCAACTCCTACGCCAAATATCTCAACGTGCCTCTGGTGCTCTGCCACAAACAGCGCGCCAAAGCCAACGTGGTGGAATCGATGACTGTCATAGGCGACGTCAAGGACAAAAACGTGATCCTCATCGACGACATGGTCGACACAGCCGGAACAATTGCCAAAGCCGCTAATCTGATGATGGAATCGGGCGCCAAATCAGTAAGAGCTCTCGCATCGCATGCCATCATGAGCGACCCCGCATCGCAGCGCGTCGACGAATCCGGCATGACTGAAATGATCTTTACCAATTCCATCCCCTTTAAAAAGGATTGCAAGAAGGCAACCATCATCTCCGTGGCCCATCTGATTGCCGACACCATCCGTCGCGTCCACAACAACGAATCAATCTCCCAGCAGTATCTGTTCAAATAATCCGACAGATTGTCAACCCACAGAAAGCTGTGCCGCACCAATTCGGCGCAGCTTTTTTTATCCGCCACACAATATTTGCGACCCTTTTAAGTTATTATCATAGAACATCTATAGATCAAAATGAAAAATAACATACTCAAAAGGAGTCTTGCGCTTGCCTTTGCGCTCATGTCGCTTATGGGAGCAGCGGCCCAGGACAACGGAATCAAAGACGATTTCAACCCCATCCAGACCGGCGTCACATCGCTGAGCATCGCACCCGATGCCCGCGGCGCTTCAATGGGCGACATCGGTGCAGCCACCGATCCCGACGCCAACTCTCAGTTCTGGAACCCGTCGAAATACGCATTTGCCTACAGCAAGGGTGCCGCTTCGCTAAGCTACACCCCCTGGCTTCGCAAGATTGTCAACGATATCTTTCTAGCCAACGTGGCCGGCTACTGGAAAATAGGCAGTGGCGACAACCAGGCCATCAGTGCATCGCTGCGCTACTTCTCGCTGGGCGAAGTCACCACACGCCAACCGGGCGACGCCGCCGGCACGTCGCAGACGCTCAACCCTTATGAAATGTCGTTCGACGTAGGCTATTCGCGCAAACTCTCCGAGAAATTCTCCATGGGCGTTGTGTTCCGCTACATCTACTCCGATCTGGGCTTCTCCGACTCTTATGCCGGCGACCAAAGCACCGGTGCATCGGCATTCTCCGCCGACATCTCGGGCTACTTCAACACCTACCCGATCATCGGACGCAACGAATGTCAGTGGTCGTGGGGCTGGAACATCTCCAACATCGGCTCGAAAGTGTCGTACAAAAACGGCAAAGACCCTGCCTTTCTCCCCACCAATCTACGCCTCGGCACCACATTTGCATTTCCCCTCGCCGACTACCATACACTGGCCCTGTCGGTCGACCTCAACAAACTCCTCGTGCCTACTCGCCCCAGAGAAAAAGACTACGTGACAGCTCCTGAAAACACTCCCGAAAACCTCGAACAACAGCGCGAATACAACGACGCCCTTGAGAAATGGGAAAACATGTCGCCAATCACCGGCATCTTCAAGTCATTCTCCGACGCTCCCGGCGGTTTCAAGGAAGAGCTCAAGGAGATCACATGGTCGCTTGGCGCCGAATACAACTACAACCAGCAGTTTTTCCTTCGTGCAGGCTACTTCTATGAAAACGCCATGAAAGGCAACCGCCAGTACTTCAGCATGGGCGCCGGCTTCTCGCTCAACGTGGTGCGACTCGATGCAGCCTACATGCTGGCCACGGCGCAGACATCGCCCCTGGATCAGACGCTGCGTTTCACCCTCACATTCGACATGGACGGTCTGCGCGACCTGTTCGGACGTCGCTAAGACATCACCCCATGCCCGCTCTATCATTCAGAATCGGCAACGGATTTGACGTGCATCGCTTCGCTGAGGATCGCGATCTTTGGCTCTGCGGCGTCAAGATCGAACACAATAAAGGCTTGCTCGGTCACAGCGATGCTGATGTAGCCATCCATGCTTTGTGCGACGCACTGCTCGGAGCAGCAGCCTTGCGCGACATCGGCTATCATTTTCCCGACACCGATCCGGCCTACAAAGGCGCCGATTCGAGAGTGTTGCTGCGACGGGTCGTTGAACTTCTTGCCGAAAAAGACTATCGACCCGGCAATGTCGACATAACCATCATAGCCCAGAAGCCCAAACTTTTGCCCTACATTGAGCAAATGAGAGCCACAATGGCCGCCGATTTAGGCATCGGCATCGACTGTGTGTCGGTCAAAGCCACCACTACCGAGCGGCTGGGCTTCACGGGCCGTGGTGAAGGCATAGCCTCCCAGGCCACCGCCCTCATTGTCGCCGACTAACACATATATAATATATGAACCTTCAGAAAGTAGCATTCACCGCCCTGGCACTGATCATTGGCGCGGCTTCATCGCTTGCAGTGGAAACCGAAAGCACCTCGGCCACCGACAAATCGCAACGAAAATCCAAATGCACATCAACCCCACCTGTGGTTCACAGCGCGGTGGGCGACACTTCTGCGGGCGTTGACGGGAGTCTTAAACTCGTCAACATCGGTAAGAAGCAGCAATATTCCGCAGCCATGAAGTCGAGCTACGACACCGACATCAACTCTCCGAAATCGGTATCGTTTTCACCTGATGGCAAGCGGTTTTACGTCAACTCGCTCGAGGGATGCCGCACCGTGGTCTACGACGCTGCCACTCTGGAGAAAATCGATGTGATCAACCACTCATTCCCATCTGGCCGGGGCGAACTGTGGGCCAAACCATCGGGCTACTACAAATTCACCCACTACCCTGAAGGCGAGTCGCGTGCATTTCACGGCAAACCTGTCGAGATGTCGTGGAGCCACAGCGGTCGCTATCTGTGGGTGCCGTACTATCGACGCACATTCGACCTCAACGCCCAGGATCCATCGGCCGTAGCCGTGATCGATGTCCGTACAAACAAGATCATACGCATGTTCGAAACCGGACCGCTGCCCAAAATGGTGGCCACTTCGCCCAACGGCAAATACATGGCCGTGACCCACTGGGGTGACAACACCATAGGACTTATCGACATATCATCCGGCAATCCAGCCGAGTGGCACCATCTGCCACCGGTTGTGGTCGGTTCGCAGCTCAAACTCAACTATTCACTTTCCACCCCGGTCAACCGCGATTCCGGTTCGGGATTCCTTCTGCGTGGCACCGTCTTCACCCCCGACTCGAAATACCTGCTGGTATCGGGTATGGCCGGACAACTGGCAGTCATTGATCCTTCGACTTCAAAATGCATCGGAAGGGTGCCGAGCGTGCAAAGCGTTCGACATCTGGCCATCAGCGATGGGTATGTATATGGCACACAAAACAGTGCCGGCACAGCCATCAAATTTTCGCTCGACAGTCTGCTGGCCGGCGTAGACCGCGCCATCGCTTCAGGTTCCTCTTCGATACAGCTTCCGGGAGGTATCAAAACCGTGAAGGTGGGCGGCGGAGCACGCACGCTCGACGTTTCACCCGACGGTAAATACCTTTTTGTGGCCTGCAATTCCGGCAATGCAGTCTATGTGGTCGAAGCCGAATCGATGAAAGTGGTTGATCACATAAGGTGCGACTCATATCCCGTGGGGCTTGCACTGTCGACCGACGGACGCCGACTGGTTGTCACTTCGCAAGGACGCAAAGGAGGTGGCGGCAATGCCGTCAACATCTTCGACGTGATTCGCCCCGATCTGCCCGAATCTGACACTACAGTCGTCGACACTACAGCCACGATAGTACCCGCTGCCACCGGTAATGGCGACGCCCCATCGGCTCCTCAGACACAACAAGACAAACCGGCCGACTACACCTTGTTGATTTTCGGTGCTATAGCAGTGCTCGCAGCAGCATCGGGCATCACATTTGCTATGCGTCGCCGCAAAAGCTAACCTTTTGTTTTTTTTAGATATTTTCGGCTATAAGCGTGGCTGAAGTGGCGTCTATCACCTTCACTTTGACGGTCTGACCCACCTTGTGATCGCCACGAGGGAACACCACCGTCTTGTTTTGAGGCGTGCGGCCTACCATCTGTTCTTTGCTTCGTTTCGACACACCTTCCACCAACACTTCCACCACGCGGCCAATTTCGCGGCGATGCGACGCCAGCGACAGCTCGTTCTGCAAGGCTATCATGCGATTAAGACGGTCGATCTTCACATCTTCGCCGACATTGTCGGGCAAATGACGAGAGGCCACAGTGCCCGGTCGCTCGGAATACTTGAACATGAATGCTGCGTCATAGCCCACTTCGCGCATCAGCTCCAGCGTCTGTTCAAAATCTTCTTCAGTCTCATCGTGAAAACCGGTGAAAAGATCGGAAGTGATGGCACAATCGGGGATAATACGGCGAATGGCAGCAATGCGGTCGAGATACCAGGCGCGGTCGTAGTGGCGGTTCATGGCTTTCAGCACCTTGTCGCTGCCGCTTTGTACGGGCAGATGTATGTGGTGGCACACGTTGGGCATATCGGCAATGGCCTGCAGAATGTCGTCGGACATATCTTTGGGATGCGATGTGGTGAAGCGGATGCGCATGTCGGGGGCAGCCGCTGCCACCATACGAAGCAGATCGGCAAAAGTGACCGTCTGTCCGTCGGCAGCCGTATAGCGATATGAGTTGACATTTTGTCCGAGCAATGTCACTTCCTTGTAGCCTTTCTTACGAAGGTCGGCGAGTTCAGCCAATATGGATTCTGCCTCGCGCGAACGCTCTCGCCCACGGGTATAAGGCACAATGCAATAGGAGCAAAAATTGTTGCATCCGCGCATTATGGATATGAATCCGCTGACCACGTTGCCCGGAAGTCGCACCGGAATGATGTCGCGATACGTTTCGGTGGTGCTCAACTCCACATTTATGGCCTTTTCGCCAGCTTCGACCGAAGCAATCAGCCCCGGCAAATCGAGATAGGAGTCAGGGCCGGCCACCAGGTCCACTCCATGGTTGGCAATCAGGTCATCCTTGACGCGCTCAGCCATGCAACCGATCACACCGATGATGAGCGGATGCGAACGGCCGCGTTTGCGACGCAACGATCCGAGATACTGCAACCGGCCTATAATCTTCTGCTCGGCATTGTCTCTGATGGAACAAGTGTTGAGAAAAACGGCATCAGCATCGTCGAGCGTATCGGACAACGCATAGCCGGCCATTCCCATTATTGAAGCCACGACCTCGGTATCGGCCACATTCATCTGGCATCCGTAGGTCTCAATATAGAGTTTCTTATCCATTTTCAATTTGTTATACTGCACATTATTTGCACATTTGGGCAACAATGAGTAATTTTGTGCAAAATTACAAAAAAAATCACATTTCCGACAATGGCATTCCCCATACTGACGCCGCAGGAAGCGGCCGAACATATCCATCATGATGACAACGTGGGCCTTTCAGGTTTCACCGCATCAGGCTCCCCCAAGGTTGTCACCACTGCACTGGCCCAAAAAGCAGAGAAAGAACATGCTGAAGGCCGTGAATTCAAAGTTAACATTTTCACCGGCGCGTCGACCAACAACTGGGCCGACGGTGCTCTGGCTCGTGCCAACGCCATCAACCGCCGCACTCCCTACCAGAACACTCCCGACCTGCGCCTACGCATCAACAGCCACGACGCACACTACTTCGACCTTCACCTTTCGGAGCTGGCACAAAAGTTCCGCTACGGCACTTATGGCGATCTCGATGTGGCCATAATTGAAGTGAGCGAAGTGATGGACAACGGCGAAATTGTGCTCGGCACCGGCGTCGGCAACGTGCCCACCTATGCCAAATATGCCAAGAAGGTGATCCTCGAGCTCAACTCCAAGCTCCCCAAAGGCATCTATGGCATGCACGACATATATCTTCCGCTCGATCCTCCCAACCGCCGCGAGATACCCATCTACAAACCCAGCGACCGCATCGGATCTCCCACTGTCAAGATCGATCCGGCCAAGATCGTAGGCGTAGTCCACAGCGATTCCTACGATGGCATCAAGGGCTTCACCGAACTCGACGACGTGACGCTGCAGATCGGTGCCAACGTGTGCGGCTTCCTCATCGGCGAAATGAAAGCCGGCCGTCTGCCCAAATCGTTCCTCCCGATCCAGTCGGGCGTGGGCAATGTGGCCAACGCCGTGCTCTTCGGCCTCGGCGACGCCAAGGAGATCCCGCAGTTTGAAATGTACACCGAAGTGATCCAGGACGCCGTGATCGAGCTCATGAAAATGGGCAAATGCAAATTCGGCTCCACATGTTCGCTGACACTCTCCGACAAGATGGAGGAAGAAGTGTTTGGCAATATTGATTTCTTCCGCGACAAACTCGTGATCCGTCCCGCCGAGCTTTCCAACAGCCCCGAGGTGATTCGCCGATTGGGTGTGATTGCCATGAACACGGCTCTCGAAGCCGACATCTTCGGCAATATCAACTCCACCCACGTTGTAGGCACCCGCATGATGAACGGCATCGGCGGTTCGGGCGACTTCACCCGCAACGGCTACATCTCCATCTTCTCTTGCCCGTCGATCACAAAGGGCGGTCTGATCTCCAACATCGTGCCCATGGCATCGCACATCGACCACTCGGAGCATTCAGTCGACGTGATCATCACAGATCAAGGCGTGGCCGATCTTCGCGGACTCGACCCCGTGCAGCGCGCACATCGCATCATCGAGAACTGCGCTCACCCGATGTATCGTCCCTTGCTTCTTGAATATCTCAACCTGGGCAAATCAGGACAGACTCCCCACACGCTCGAAGCTTCGCTTGCATTCCACACCGCATTCAAAGCCACCGGCGACATGCGCAACGTCGACTGGTCGCGCTACGGTTATTGATCCCACAAAAGAAATCCTATATAAAAAAGGTGGCTGACATCACGTACGATGCGCCACCTTTTTTTATTTTATCCACGTTGCTGTCAGCAGTCGGGAGTCAGACCGGCTGCAAGCATCGCCTCGCGACGCTCCACACATGTGCCGCAGCATCCGCAATGCTTCTTGCCTCCCTTGTAGCAGGAATATGTCAGCGAATAGTCCACACCCAAATCCTTGCCTCGCCGACAGATATCGCTCTTGGTAAGATTTGTGTATGGAGCCCGCAATTCTATTCCTTCATACGTACCGGCGGCAATTGCCCCGGCCATGGCGTCGATAAACGTCCCGCGACAGTCGGGATAGATGGCGTGGTCGCCGCCATGGTTTGCTATCATCACAGCTTTCAGTCCGCGGCTCTCGGCCAGACCTGCCGCAACGCTGAGCATTATACCGTTGCGAAACGGCACAACCGTCGATCGCATGTTTTCATCCTCATAGTGTCCCTCCGGTATGGCTTCGGCGCCCGACAGCAGGGAGCTTTCAAAATATTTACCCATGAAAGCAAGATCAATCTCTACCAGTTCGATGCCCAAGCGCTCGCAATTGACCCGTGCACATGCAGCCTCGCGGGCATTGTGGTTTGCGCCGTAGCTGAAGTTGACCGCAAGAGCAATCCGGTCGGCATACTCATAAAGCATTGTCGTGGAGTCCATGCCTCCCGACAAAACGATAACAGAATCTTTCATATCGTCGGTTTGATTGGTTCAAAAATCTTTGCGAAAAGCGGCAAGCATTCTCGACTTCACAAGATCCTGATGATCGGCGTCGCCATAATTGGCAAACGGATAGATCGATATTCCACCTCTGGGCGTGAACAGTCCGATCACCTCGAGATAGCGCGGCTGCATGAGAGCCACAAGATCTTTCATGATGATATTGATGCAATCTTCGTGAAAATCGCCATGGTTGCGAAAACTGAAAAGATACAGTTTAAGACTCTTCGACTCCACCATTTTTTGATCGGGGATATAGTTGATTATGATGCGTGCAAAATCGGGCTGACCGGTTTTTGGACATAGCGATGTGAACTCCGGACAGGTAAACGTGACGAGATAATCGTGGTCGGGATGCTTGTTGACAAACGTTTCAAGTATCGCCGGATCGTAGCAAGTAGGGTATTTCACCCCCGTATTTCCAAGCAGGCTGACGCCCTGCAGTTCGTTTTCGTTGCGCATAATATGTATGTGAATGATTTTTGCGCAAAGTTACTACTTTTATTTTCTTGAGGCAAACTGCAGGAGCTGGTCGTAGAGAGTCATTATCTGCACACCATAATTTTTGTTCATGGCCCAGCGGTTGCTAAGATCGTGCCACGTCGTGGCCACGCCGCGACTGACGAGCTGAAATCTCGGATCTACAACCGATTCTCCCTTGGGCACAGGACTTTTGCAACAATATGCATAAAGGTGCTGTATCTGAGCCGTCACTCCCTCGTCGATCGTTTCAAACGAAGCACCGGTCATGCCTCTTCCGGTCACCCCCAATCCACAATAGTTGTGCTGGTCGGGCTTCACTGCAGTTCCATCGGCAAACCGAAACCATCCCGTCTCGATGATGGCCTGACATATGGCCACATCGCCGCGTATGCCATAAAGGCGGCCGATGCGGATATAGGCCTCGGCTATTTCGACGGGGAACGTCGGATTGTTGCGACGCACGAAATTGCAAAGCACTGATGCATCACTGATTATCGGCTCACCTAAAATTGTGTGATATGATGGAGTGTCAACTGCCACAGGCATTCCGAAAGTGGTGATCGACGCTATAGTGTCGCGATGCGATGCCTTCGTGGAGGATGTAGTGTAGTCCGCTGTCATGAACTCGAATTCATCGTCGGGCACGTCAGCAGAAGCACCTGCACCGACCGGCAGCCACATCAAAATGCTTAGCAAAAGGATTTGAAAAATTTTCATTTGTTTGACACTCTCTAACTTTCAACAGGCAAAAATACAATTATTTTGTTAACTTTGCCACATCATTATCACATACCGCATATCTTTTTTGATATAATTCACGCCATGAAACTTACCCAACGTTCATTCTATCCCTGGCTCGTAGTGGCTCTGCTGTGGGTTGTAGCCCTTCTCAACTACCTTGACCGCCAGATGCTTTCAACAATGCAACACAACATTGCACTCGACATCCCGGCTCTCAACAATGCCGAGGCTTTCGGCGCTTTAATGGCCATATTTCTTTGGGTCTACGGTATAGCAAGCCCATTCTCGGGTGCCGTGGCCGACCGCATAAGCCGCAAATGGCTGATCGTCGGCTCGTTGGGTGTATGGTCAGGCGTCACTTATGCCATGGGCTACTGCAACGACTTTCATGAACTGATGTGGCTCCGCGGCATCATGGGAGTCAGCGAGGCACTGTATATACCCTCCGCGCTGTCACTTATAGCCGATTATTTCACCGGCAAAGGTCGATCGCTGGCCATCGGACTGCACATGACCGGTCTTTACTGCGGTCAGGCCTTGGGAGGATTCGGGGCGATGGTGGCCAACGAATGGTCGTGGCAATCCACCTTCCATTGGTTTGGACTCGTCGGAGTGGCGTATGCTTTGATCCTCATCGTATTGCTTCACGAAAAACCCTCACACAACGCTCACGTCAACACTGCCTCGAACTCAAAATCAGAAAAGAAAGAATCGGTGCTGAGATCTCTGGCCGCGGTGTTCACCACCGTTGCATTCTGGGTGATACTCTTTTTCTTCGCATCAAGTTCAGTGCCCGGTTGGGCTACCAAAAACTGGCTGCCGACGCTCTTTGTCGACAATCTGGGCATATCGATGGAATGGTCAGGCCCGATGGCCACACTGACCATAGCCGTATCGAGTTTCATCGGCGTGATGATCGGAGGTCCGCTCAGCGACCGCTGGGTGAAAAAAAATGTGCGCGGCCGCATCTACACCAGCGCCATCGGTCTGGGCATGATGATACCATCACTTGCACTGCTCGGTCTGGCCCACGATCCGATCATGTCGATACTTGCCGGTCTGCTCTTTGGTGTAGGCTACGGAATGTTTGATGCCAACAACATGCCCATTCTTTGCCAGTTCGTGCCGTCGCGTCGCCGCGCCATGGCCTATGGCTTCATGAACTCCGTGGGTGTGATTATGGGCGCCGTCACCACTCAGCTCCTGGGCAAACTCGCCGACACAGTTGGTCTGGGCAATTGCTTTGCCATGATGGCCGGACTGCTCCTGGTGGCTCTCGCACTGCAACTCATCGTGCTTCATCCCAAACACGACGACAAAGATCTCGACGAAGCCGAACAGGAATCGGCAGCCACCGCCGAACTATAATTCTAATGTAAATGTGGGGGCAAGCACCGGTCGGCCTCCCAACGAGTATTTCTGCGCGATCAATCCATCGTTGAACCCGTCGGAGCTTTCATCGTCGGCCGAAGTGCCGAAGTCGAGATAACGGCATCCCGATGGCAGTTGCGACGCTATGTGGCTTATCAACGCCGGCAATACGCCCCTTTCGCGACCGGCAGACGTAGTGGCTATATACTGCGTGTGTGCAGCCATCGGTGTCAGATACAGCAACACTCCGGCCAGCGGAGCATCATCATTAGCATCGTGAGCCATATACAGTATGATGTTTTCCGGAAAACGTTCGGCAAGCAGTCGCACCTCAGCGAGTGAATGCACAGGACGCACGCCGTAGCGCTCGGCAAGGCGGTTTTCAAGCATTGTCATAAACTGCTCGTAATCAGTCGAACATCTGAAAGTCAATCCATCGGTGCGACGTGAAAGTTGACGCGCCGTCTCGCCTGCCACGTCAGGCATATCGAGCGACACGGCCATCGACAACCCACACGCCGACATGTACGCTCCACTACGAGAGAGCGCATAAAGATCAGCATCGCACGGATAGCGGTGATAAATATGCGGCACAGGCTTATAGATCAACTCCTTGAATCCTGCAGTGCTCAAATAGTCAATGATCGAGGCCCATATCTCCATAACACGAGGCGGAGCCTGATGGCGTCGGGGCAAAATCAAGCCTCCATACGTCAGCCCCTGATGGGAATAAAATGTGGTCCCCACGGTATTGGCCGGAAGGAGCGCCTCGATGTGGCCGCGATCGTCGACCACCATGAGCGAATGATCATGAAATCTGTCGCTGTGATAGTCCATATAGCCACGCCGGTGCAGAAAAGTGCCGTTGCACGAACATGCAACGAATTCATCCCAGCGAGCAACGTGATTCGGAGTATAGCGCCTTGCCTCCATCAGAGCATCAATTTGTATATTTCGGTGGTCTGTGGTGAACGCAACCTATAGTATCCGCCAAACTCTTCACCTTTGTCTTCATGCAGCTTTCTGACCAGCAGATCAATGTTGGGTTCAGCAATGCCGAGATCGGCAAATGTCAGCGGCAAGCCCAGCGATGCAAAGAATTTGCGCAATCTTGCAATCCCTTCAAGGGCTGCTTTGCGGTCGTCAGACTCCTCTACGCCGAACACCCGACGAGCCAATTGAGCTCCACGCTGCGGGGCATGCTCGGCCATAAAGGTCATCCACGCCGGGAACACTACAGCCAGACCGGCGCCGTGGGTCACACCATACACTGCTGAAATCTCATGCTCCATGAAATGGCTCACCCAGTCTTCTACCCGTCCTGTGCCGCAGATGCCGTTGTGGGCAAGAGTGCCGCTCCACATTATATTGGCGCGCGCCTGATAGTCGTCGGGGTTGGTCATCACCTTCGGGGCCTCCTCGATGATGGCCATCAACACTCCTTCGGCCACGCGGTCGGTGATCTGAGTGTCGCGCGTAGGCGAGAAATATCTTTCAAATATGTGAGCCATCATATCGGCAATGCCGGCTGCCGTTTGCTCGGGCGGCAACGACATGGTCAGCTCGGGATTGCAAAGGGCAAATTTAGGGCGCAGAGCGAAGTCGGTGCGCAACGATATTTTGTGCATGCCGTCGACCAGTGTGATCACCGAGTTGCCCGAGCCTTCGCTTCCGGCAGCGGGGATGGTCAACACCACGCCCACAGGCAGGGCTTCCTCGATCACAGCGCGGCCGGCCCAGAAATCCCAGAAATCACCTTCGTAGGGCACACCGGCGGCTATGGCTTTGGCAGTGTCGATGACCGAGCCGCCGCCCACGGCCAAAAGTGAATCAATGCCTTCGCGACGACATATCTCAATGCCCTCACGCACCTTCGGATCGGTGGGATTGGGTTGAATGCCGCCGAGAGTCAGGTATTCTATGCCGGCTTGATCAAGCGTCTGCAAAACACGGTCGAGCAGTCCGCTGCGCACGGCATGGCCGCCGCCATAACACACAAGGGTTTTCGTGCTGCCAAGCGCCTTCAATTGATTGCCGGCTTGAGTCTCCACTCCCCGACCAAACAAGTAGCGCGTGGGAGTGCAATAGGTGAAGTTGTCCATATCGTGATCGTTTCTATTTTTAACAAAAGTAGTCATTCTTTGGATAATAAACAAAGTTTGTCTACTTTTGCAGAAACACAAAGCCTTATCCATGCTACGACTTATTATTTTCACCGCACTTGCGATATTTTCTTTTTCGATCGCGACAGCTCAGAATCCCGATGAATACCCTGTCGAAGATCAAAGCGAATATCAATTTTTCGGAACAGTTGAAGAAATGCCGGAATTTCCCGGAGGCATCGATGCTCTGATGAATTTTTTAGCCGCCAATGTCAAATATCCCACCCAATGCGTAAAGGATGGCATTCAAGGCAAAGTGATCGTGCGATTCATCGTTAGATCGGACGGCTCTATTGGCGATGCTGAAATCGCCCGAGGCAACAATCCTTTGCTCAATGCCGAAGCGTTGAGAGTGGTGCGACTTCTTCCATCCTTCAATCCTGGAAAACTCAACGGCAAGCCGGTCGACGTGTGGTTCGCTTTGCCCATCACATTCAAACTGCCGGCTAAATAAGATGTTTCAGACCATCGTCAATTTCCTTCAGGAGCATATCAGCTGCGACCACAACATCCTCTACATCCACGTAGTGGAAATACTCTTCATAGTGTTTGCGGCCGCCTTGAGCTACTACGCCATGAGGGCAATGGAGAAGGTGGCCATGTTTTTCATCAAGAAAACGTCGACCCGGTGGGACGACGATCTACTCAACGCACGGTTTCTGAAAGCGTTCTCCCAACTGATGCCGGCCATCACCGTGGCCTGGATGCTCCCCAAATTCTTCCAGCCATCCGAAACCGGCTACAACTGGGTTCGCGTTCTGACTTTTTGCTACATCCTATGGGTGTCGGTATATATACTATGTGTGTTCACCGACAATCTGCTGACAGCACTGAGCCGACGTCGAAGCACCCGCGCCTATGCCGTCAAAGGCATCTTCCAGATGATAAAACTGCTTGTGGTATGCATAGGCTTCATACTGACTGTCAGCATTCTCATCGACCGCTCACCAATGTCGATACTGATCAGCCTCGGAGCTTCGGCGGCAATTCTGATGCTGGTGTTCAAGGACACGATACTCGGCCTGGTGGCAAGCGTGCAACTAACAGCCAACAAGATGCTC
The DNA here is from genome assembly GCA_023666835.1 of Bacteroides sp. Lineage (GTDB taxonomy): Bacteria > Bacteroidota > Bacteroidia > Bacteroidales > Muribaculaceae > Paramuribaculum. The sequence goes on from JAMPBJ010000001.1 coordinate 347,289, forward strand.
CACAAGGGCGACTGGATAGAAGTAGAAAGCCACGGTGCCAACGGCGAAGTGATCGACATCAGTCTGACCACAGTCAAGGTGCGCAACTGGGACAACTCGGTGACGACCGTGCCTCCCTACTCGCTCATCAGCGAATCGTTTAAAAACTATCAGCCGATGCGTCGCAGCGGAGGCCGTCGCATCGACCGCTCCGTGCCGATCAACGCCAACTCCATCCGCTTCTGCACCCCCGAGGAGCTGGCCGATCTGCAGGCCGAAGGATGGCTCGACGGTATGGAACTAGACCAGGCAGCTCACCATATCAATCTCCAACTCCTGCGCCGCTATCTCGAGCGCTACCTTGCCCAGGACGACCGCGTGTGCCACGACATGCTCACCATGGTCCGCCAGATGGAGCCCACATCCACCGGCATCCCTCTGCAGCTCTATTTTTTCACTCCCGCCACCGAATGGAAGGAATTCGAGCAGGTGCAGAGCGACATTTTCGACCATGTATATGCCGTCGTCCGACGGTTTGGCCTCTCGATTTACCAAATTACATCAAATAGCTAACACACTTATTATTAATATTATGCAAAAATATCACAATTGTTTTGTGATATTTTTTTACATTTATTCGAACAAAAATGGTTGAATATTGTTAAGAGATCATAACGAGGCATTATCATCACTAATATCATCATATTTCTCTTAAATTTTTAATTCAACCATGAGACAAAAAAGATCAAACGGGGTCTTTGACCTCGCTCTGACCCCGATGGTTAAGGGACTTGCTCTGACAATGGGAGTTGCCTTTCTATCGGCAGTAGCCGCCCCGCCGGCTTCAGCTCAATCAACAATCGTGGCCTCAGCCGCAATGACTCAACAATCAGAAAACGCGACCGGTACGGTCTACGATTCTGACGGCGAACCTCTCGTAGGCGTATCCGTATTGGTCAAAGGTACCCAGACCGGCACCATGACCGATGCCAATGGCCGGTTCAGTCTACGTGCCAACAAAGGCCAGACACTCATTTTCAAGTACGTAGGTTTCGACCAGCAGGAAGCCAAGGTGACAGGCGCTCCTCTGGAAATAACCATGTCGGGCCAACAGCAACTCGATGAAGTGGTTGTTGTGGGCTACGGTACTGTACGCAAAGCCGACCTGGCCGGTGCTGTATCAGTACTTGACAACCGTGCATTCCAGGCACAGCCGATCACTCAGGCTGTCGACGCTCTCCAGGGACGTGTGGCCGGCGTCAATGTAGTGTCCGACGGCGTGCCCGGCGGTTCGGTTCGCATCCGCATCCGCGGTTCAAACTCCATCAACAAATCCAACGACCCGCTCTACGTGGTCGACGGTCTTGTACGTGAATCAGGCCTCGACGGCATCAACCCCGACGATATCGCTTCGATGCAGATCCTTAAGGACGCATCATCGACAGCCATCTACGGTTCGCGTGGTGCCAATGGCGTAGTCATCGTCACCACAAAGAAAGGCCACGTCGGCGAAAGCAAGATCACATTCGACGCCCAGGTAGGTTTCTCCAACGCAACCCGTCTGCCCGACATGCTCGGTACTCAAGCCTATGCCAATGCCCTCGTGAAATACGCAGGCATCCCGGCAGTTTCGGTTCAGGAATATCTCGACGGTACCAACCCCGGCATCGACTGGAAAGACGAAATGTTCCGCACAGGTGTCACCCAGAACTACACCGTTACCTTCTCCAAAGGCAAGGAAGACATGCAGTTCTACCTGTCGGCCAACTATATGAAAAACGAAGGCATCATCAAAAACTCGCAGTATGAACGCTTCTCAGCCCGCGCCAATATGTCGGCCGACGTGACCAAATGGCTCAACGTCAACGCCGAAGTCAATGCATCGCACGGCAATGGACACGGCATCGGCGGATTGGCAATGGGTGGCTACAACCCCATCTGGATCGCCTTCAACTCGTCGCCAACAATGGAAATGATGACCGACGGCGTCTACAACATGGACCCCTACGGCACCATCCAGAACAACCCAGTCGGCATCATCAACGCCCCCAACGAACGTCGCCGCGACGTATTCACCGGCCATGTCGACCTGCGCTTCAAGATCATCCCCGGCCTGACCTTCACCACCAGCAACGGCGTTGACTACTACCAGTACTACGGCTACGGACAGACCGTTTCCAACGAGTCGCCCACCATCACCACCGGTATGTCGAACTCCAACACCAACCGCTGGCTCCTCCAGTCGACCAACAACCTGACCTACATCGGCACATTCAACGAGAAACACAATCTCACCGCAACCGCCGTTTGGGAAGCTACCAAATCGACCACCCGCACAATGGGCATCGACGGTAAGAACCTCATCTATGAAGGTGTGGGTTGGTGGAACGTCAACAACGCCAAAAACATCACCGCCAAAAACGGCTACAGTGAATGGGCACTCCTTTCGGCCGTGGCTCGCGCTATCTACAACTACGACAACCGCTACATGCTGACAGCTACGTTCCGCGCCGACGGCAGCTCCCGCCTGACCAACAACAAATGGAGCTACTTCCCCTCGGTCGCCGCCGCATGGACCATCTCCAACGAAGATTTCTTCGAATCGATCAAACCCACCGTCAGCAACCTCAAACTCCGTGCAAGCTGGGGTATCATCGGCAACCAGGACATCTCTCCCTACGAAACCCTCGCAATGCTCTCGCAGACTCAGACCTACTACGGCACATCGACTCCCCAGACCGGTTACTGGGCCAACAAAGTCGGCGCTCCCGACCTGAAATGGGAAAAGACTAAACAGTTTGACTTGGGTATCGACGCCGCATTCCTCAACGGCCGCATCGACGTGACTCTCGACTACTTCTACAAACGCACTTCCGACGCCCTGCTGCGCACTTCGCTCGCCAACTACCTCGGCGGTTCAAGCTACTGGGTCAATGCAGGTGAAGTCAGCAATACCGGTCTCGACATCGCCATTACTGCCGACGTGATCCAAAGCAAAGACTGGAACTGGACCACGACTCTCAACGGCTCGATTCTCCGCAACCGCGTTGAAAAGATGAGCGCCCAGCAGCCCATCCTCTACTCCGGCTCGATGCAGTCGATCGTTGAAGACGCTTGCGTCATCATGGAAGGCCAGCCCATTGGCGTGCTCTACGGCTATCAGTGGGCAGGTATCGACGCCGACGGCTACGACACATACTACACCGCCGACGGCAACGTAACCCGTAACCCGGCCTCTACCGACCGCGTGGTTCTGGGCAAAGCCAACCCGTCGTTCACCCTCGGTTGGAACAACACCGTCACCTGGAAAAACTGGAGCCTCAATGCATTCTTCACCGGACAGTTCGGTGCAAAACGCATCAACGCACTCCGCTACGCAATGTGCACCATGACCGGCAACTCCCGCATGATCACATCGCCCGACGGCATCAACGGCATAGGCACTTCAATGCCCGACCCCAGCGTCGACAACAACTACTCGATCGGCAACTCTTCGAAATGGGTTGAAAGCGCCAACTACTTCCGCCTTGAAAACATCACACTGTCCTACGACTTCAAGAGAGCTCTGACCCGCTTCGCCGACGTTCGTCTGTCGTTCAGCATCCAGAATCTCTTCACCATCACAGGCTACAAGGGTTGCAACCCCGCCAGCTACTCATTCAACAGCGACTACGAATGGGCTCAGGGCGTCGACACCGGCACAAGCCCCGCACCCCGCACATTCACCTTTGGCGCACGTCTCACATTCTAACAATTTCCGAACGTCATGAAAAAATATATTTTCCCCGTCATCCTGGCCGCTACAATGCTCGGTGCAACTTCCTGCAGCGACTTCCTCACCGAAGATCCCAAAGGCCAGATCAGCGATGTCAACTTCTTCAACTCGCAAGGCGACCTCGACGCCGCACTCAACGCTCTCTACTTCAACGTGCAGCAGAGCCAGTGCAACTCCAACCCGATGATTTCACAATGTCAGGGCGACGACATCACTTCGACCACCGGCTCCAACAAAGCAGCCTACCTCTCGGCCGACGCTTTTGAAGTGCCCTCCGACGTGAAAGGTCTCAACGCCGTGTGGAACTGGCAATACAACATCATCCAGGCCGCAAACCTCGTGATCGACAATGCCGAACGCGTTCCGACCTCGCAGGAAAACATCAACATAGCTCTTGGCAACGCCTACTACTGGCGCGCCTACTCCCACTTCCTGCTGGTGCGTCTGTTCGGTCCGCTCCCCATCAACCTCCACAACGTGCCCGACAACAACCAGACTGTTCCTTCATCGGTTGCCGACGTGTATGATCTGATCGTATCCGACCTCCTCGCCGCCGAAGCATGCAACCTCCCCACCAAGTATCCCTCAGGCAACCGCGCCAATGGCAACATGAACATCTACATCTCCGAGCAGGCCGTCAAAGCCACTCTCGCAGCTGTCTACATGAACATGGCCGGCTACCCCCTCAACCTGGGTGATGAATACTACGGCAAAGCAGCCGACAAGGCCAAAGAAGTGGTCGACGGCATCGAAAACGGCAAATACAAAAACAAAATGTGCGATGACTGGTCCGAAGTCTACAGCTACGGCAACAACTTCAGCCAGGAAGCCATCGTGGCCATCACCTACAACGCCACCACCGGTGGTTGGGCCAACTACGACTCGCAGCTCTCTTCCTGCCATCAGAGCAGCAAGATCGAAGGCGGATGGGGCGACTTCCTCGCCGAACGCTACTTCTGGTCGCTCTTCCCCGAAGGTCCGCGCAAAAACTACGTGTATGCCGAAAAACTCCGCTCGCCCTACGGACAGGTTCCCGTCGACTGGTGGGCAACCGTCGACGGCCAGCCCTTCAACGGCAAATACGATGACTCTTCCAACGCCGCCGCCCAGGACTACCGCCCCATGTTCGTAGCCTTTACCATCAACCAGAACGCCTCAGGCCAGCCCAACGCTGCTCCCTACGACTACAATCTGCCCTTCTGGGGAGGCATGTGTATCAACAAGACTCACCAGATCATCCGCTCAAGCGAAGTGTATTGCTGGTTTGCTGAAGCCGCAGCTCGCTCAGGCAAATACGCCTCTGAGGCAGCCACCGCTCTCCAGAAAGTACAGCAGCGCGCCTACACCACACTGCCCACCAACTCCGACCTCGCAGAGGCTGCCTACAAAGAACATGGCTATGAAGTGGCCGGCTATCCCTGCGCCATGGTGACCCGCCGCAGCGATGAATTCCGCATGAACCGCCTCAAAGAAGCCTACGACTACCGTCGCGGTCCGCAGACTTCAGTCCTCGTTCCCCGTGGCACCCTGACCCATTCGGTCGATAGAGATGGCAACCCTTTCACCTACACCACCACAGCCGACGTCATCGTGCCTGAAAACATGACCGTCACAGCTTCATGGAACGGTGAAAACACCATCTATCAGATCTATCCGCCGCAGGAAACTGAAAAGAATCCGCTGCTCAAACGCTGACACTTGTCTCATTTTATATACCTGAGGGAGTCGCGCCGCATCATCGGCCCGGCTCCCTCTCTTCACACTCTATTTATCTGCCGTCGGCCGAATATTTTTTGGTGGAAATGTTGGCTGAATGGTTAATTATCTTTAATTTTGCAGATAATAACCATATTCCGCCAATAAATCATTCAACAAATTATATTTTAAATCCCTAACTTCTATGTGGTTAACTAATTCATCCATAGGACGCAAGTTTATCATGGCCCTCACAGGCGCTTGCCTCATCCTATTCGTAACGTTCCATGTGTTGATGAACGCCGTTGCCGTCATCTCGCCCGAGGGCTACAACGCCGTATGCGCTTTCCTCGGCGCTAACTGGTATGCACTGGTGGCTTCTGCCGGCCTGGCTCTGCTCTTCATCATTCACATTATTTATGCCGTTTGGTTGACAATACAGAACCGCAAGGCGCGTGGCAACGACCGCTACAAAGTGGTGTCCAAACCTCCCCAAGTGGAATGGGCTTCGCAGAACATGCTCGTGCTCGGCATCGTGATCCTCTGCTTCCTTGGCGTTCACCTGTATCAATTCTGGGCTAAAATGCAATTGGCCGAACTCACCGGCTGCCACGTCGCAGGCGATCCCGCCAACGGCATGTACTTCATTGCACAGGCATTTGCATGCCCCGTCACCACCGTCATCTATATCATTGGCTTCGTGGCTCTCTGGTTCCACATGAACCATGGCTTCTGGTCGATGTTCCAATCAGTGGGTTGGAACAACGACATATGGATCAAACGTCTGAAAACCATCGGCTGCTGGTGGACCACCATCGTCGTTGGCCTCTTCATCATCCAGGCTTGCTGGTTCACCTACCAGGCTCAGACAGGCGCCTACGACAACTGCCCCATAGTGCAGGCCGGCGCTCCCTGCGGCGAAATCGCCGATCCCTGCCCCTTTGCCGGTGCAGCCGACTGCGACCAGGCACCCGTTCATTGCGACAAGTGCGACAAACATTAATCAATTAGTAATCACGAAGACACAATCAAAGATATGGCAGACATTAACAAACTGGAGGGAATGATCGACTCAACCCCCATTATGAAGGACTATGCCGACATCGAATCTGCAAAGCTTCCCGAATATCAGATTGACTCCAAGATCCCCGAAGGCCCCATTGCCGATAAGTGGACCAACTACAAAGCTCACCAGAAGCTTGTCAATCCGGCCAACAAACGCAACCTCGACATCATCGTCGTGGGCACCGGTCTTGCCGGAGCTTCCGCAGCCTCCACACTTGCCGAGCTCGGCTTCAACGTGCTCAACTTCTGCATCCAGGACTCACCCCGCCGCGCCCACTCCATCGCTGCTCAGGGTGGTATCAACGCAGCCAAAGACTATCAGAACGACGGCGACTCCGTGTATCGTCTTTTCTACGACACAGTGAAAGGCGGCGACTTCCGCTCTCGCGAAGCCAACGTGTATCGTCTCGCTGAAGTCTCCAACAATATCATCGACCAGTGCGTTCAGCAAGGCGTGCCCTTCGCCCGCGAATACGGCGGCCTGCTTGCCAACCGCTCGTTTGGCGGCGCACAGGTATCGCGCACATTCTATGCCAAAGGCCAGACCGGCCAGCAGCTCCTGCTCGGCGCATATGCATCGCTCAACCGCCAGATCGAAAAAGGTCAGGTGAAATCGTTCAACCGCCGCGAGATGCTCGACCTCGTCATCATCGACGGACGTTGCCGCGGCATCATCGTGCGCAACCTCGTCACCGGCGAACTCGAACGCTATGCCGCCCACGCCGTTGTGCTCGCTACCGGTGGCTATGGCCGCACCTTCTTCCTCTCCACCAACGCCATGGGCTGCAACGGCTCCGCCGCCATCCAGGCATTCAAGAAAGGCGCCTACCTGTCCAACCTCGCCTTCACTCAGATCCACCCCACCTGTATCCCCGTTCACGGTGAAGATCAGTCCAAACTGACCCTCATGAGCGAATCACTCCGCAACGACGGCCGCATCTGGGTGCCCAAAAAGAAAGAAGACGCCGAAGCCATCCGCGCCGGCAAGAAAAAACCGACCGACATCCCCGATGAAGACCGCGACTTCTATCTCGAACGCCGCTATCCGGCATTCGGCAACCTCTGCCCCCGCGACATCGCTTCGCGTGCCGCCAAGGAACGCTGCGACGCCGGCTATGGCGTAGGCACAGGCAACGCCGTTTACCTCGACTTCAAATATGCCATCGACCGTCTGGGTGCCGACGTGGTTCGCGACCGCTACGGCAACCTCTTCGACATGTACCAGATGATCTCCGACGACAATCCCTATGAGACTCCGATGATGATCTTCCCCGCCTCTCACTACACGATGGGCGGCATCTGGGTCGACTACGAACTCCAGACTTCGATCAAGGGCCTGTTTGCCATCGGCGAATGCAACTTCTCCGACCACGGCGCCAACCGCCTCGGCGCTTCCGCTCTGATGCAGGGTCTGGCCGACGGATACTTCGTGCTGCCCTACACCATGCAGAACTATCTCTCGGATCAGATCAAAGTGCCCCACTTCAAGACCGACGCTCCCGAATTCGACGCTGCCGAAAAAGCCGTGCGCGAACGCATCGAAAAGCTCATGAACATCAAGGGAACAAAGAGCCCCGACGAAATCCACAAACGCCTCGGCCACATCATGTGGGAACTCGTCGGCATGGGCCGTACGCTCCAGGGTCTCGTCAAAGCCATCGACGAACTTGAAGAAGTGAAGAAGGAATTCTACACCGACCTGCGCATCGTAGGCGACGCCAACGACCTCAACACCGAGCTCGAAAAAGCCCTTCGTCTCGAAGACTTCCTTGTCATGGCCAAAATGATGGCTATCGACGCTCTCCACCGCAACGAATCGTGCGGCGCTCACTTCCGCGAAGAATACCAGACCGCCGACGGCGAAGCCAAACGCGACGACGAACACTACATGTATGTCAGCTGCTGGAAATACACCGGCCAGGATGAAAAACCCGTGCTGCTCAAAGAGCCGCTCAAATACGAAGCCATCCAGGTGCAGACCCGCAACTACAAATCGTAAGCTTTTTCAACCACGTCAACATTCAATCTAAACAACGAATTCAATGGAAACAACAATAAGCGTAAACCTGAAAATTTGGCGTCAGCGTGGTCCTAAAGAAAAAGGCCAGTTCGTCAATTATCACCTCGACAACGTGTCGACCGGCAGCTCGTTCCTCGAAATGCTCGATATGCTCAACCAGCAGCTCGTCGAACAAGGTGAAGAACCCGTAGTGTTCGACAACGACTGCCGCGAAGGCATCTGCGGCATGTGCTCCCTATATATCAACGGACATCCCCACGGTCCCGTTCAGGGCATCACCACCTGTCAGCTCCACATGCGCAAGTTCAACGATGGCGACACCATCACCATCGAACCCTGGCGCTCGGCTGCATTCCCCGTGATCCGCGACCTCATGGTCGATCGCAACGCATTCGACAAAATCCAGCAGGCCGGCGGCTACGTGTCGTTCAACTGCGGCGGTGCACCCGACGCCAACGCCACTCCCATTTCGAAAGAAGTGGCCGACGTTGCCATGGACTCCGCCACCTGCATCGGTTGCGGCGCATGTGTGGCTGCCTGCAAGAACGGCTCGGCCATGCTCTTCGTATCGGCCAAGGTCAGCCAGTTTGCTCTCCTGCCCCAGGGCCAGGTGGAACGAGCTCGCCGCGCTCGCGCCATGGTTCGCCGCATGGACGAACTCGGATTCGGCAACTGCACCAACACCGGTGCCTGCGCCGCCGAATGCCCCAAAAACGTTCCACTGAGCAACATCGCCCGTCTGAACCGCGAATTTGAAAAAGCCAAATTCGCTGACTGATCCTCCAGCGATTATATAACACCAAAGAGGGTTGGAGGACAACACGGTGCTCCAACCCTCTTCCTTTCTTCCATCCTCCCGGTTCCCGGGAAACAAATCACTGCTCACCACATTTCTTTTTAACGATTTTATGAGTCAGAATTCAGAAGACAACTCCGGATGCATTGGATGCGCATCAGTATTTATTGCCCTGTTGGCAATGTATCTGATGTCGTTTTTGCTTGGCATACCCACATCGGCAGGCGGTATAGCTAAAGTTCTAATCATATATATTATAGTCGGTGTCCTTGCGTTCGCCATAAGTCGCGAACAGCTGAAGAAAGAATTCGACAAAAAGCAAAAGAAAGAGAAAAGCGGACCGAGCACCTATGTCGACGAGAACGGCACTGAATGGATCGACACCGGCATCATTATCGGCCCCGAAACTGCAGCGCTACTGAGCGGCCAAGACTCCTCCGACAGCACCCCACGGATCGAATCAGGATTCGCCAATCAGTCGGGCTCCATCGCCGACCGCATGATCACGACTCTCTCAACACTCGAAGCCAGCCATGAAGCGGAGCTGTTTGCCCGCGACAATGTCAAGGGTCTCTCTGAATTCGTCAGCACTCATCCTTCGTGGTTTTCCGATCATAACGGCCGACTTGCCGCCCTCATGCTCTTTGACTTCCTCAGCTGCTACAGCCGATTGGGTCACAACACGGACAAGACCTGCGCCGAGATGTATCCGTTGCTACTGTTTCTCAGCTCGCTTGGCGGTTCACACATCAACCATCACCAACGATCTGATGACAAAAAAGCTTACAGTCAGCAACTCCTCCAACGGCTGCGCACCTTTGCCACAATGACATCCGACGACGTGGGCACCAACTTCGGAAGCGCCCTGACCACCGTGATGGAAAACACCGGCAACGAATCCATGGTGGTCAACTACACCCGTCTGCTCTACGACTTCGCGCTGCTGATTGCCAATGCCGACGGATATGTGTCATCGGATGAAATGCGCGTCATCAACGACCTCAAGCGACTCGCCAACGTGGAATACGAGGGCGATCTGAAGACCGACTCGCTCGACGACACAATGGATCAGCTCTCCGGACTGACCGGACTCGACAACGTCAAAGCTGAAGTGGAGAAGCTTGTCAACTTCATCAAGGTGCAGCAGATGCGTCGTGGGCAAGGGCTCAAAGTCTCTCCCATATCCTACCACTGCGTATTCACCGGCAGCCCGGGCACGGGCAAAACCACCGTGGCGCGCATCATAGCCAACATCTACAAGCAGTTGGGCATCCTGAAAAAAGGACACCTCATAGAGACAGATCGCTCGGGGCTCGTGGCTGAATATGTCGGTCAAACAGCCGTCAAGACCAACCGCATCATCGACTCGGCACTTGACGGAGTGCTCTTCATCGACGAGGCCTACACGCTGGCCCAGGGCGGCAGCAACGACTTCGGCAGCGAAGCCATAGCCACTCTGCTCAAGCGCATGGAAGACGACCGCGACCGACTTGTAGTGATCGTGGCAGGCTACGACAATGAGATCCGTCAGTTCATCGAAATGAACCCCGGTCTGCAATCACGCATCAACCGCTACATCCATTTCGACGACTACAGCGCCGACGAGCTCCACACCATCTATTGCAGTTTGGCCAAAAAACACGAATATGTACTGACCGATGAGGCTGTAGAAGCTGCCCACCGTCGTCTTCAGCACGAGGTGGACCACAAGGACCACAACTTCGGCAATGCGCGTGTAGTCAGAAATCTGTTTGAAAAGACGCTTGAGAATCAGGCTTCACGCCTGGCATCTATGGGCGGAAAAATCAGCAAAACACAGCTGCAGGAGATCACTGCCGCCGACATTCCATAGCCTGCCGCAGCGACTCGAGTGCCCCGATCAGTATGTGGCGCGGAAGAGCCACATTCATTCGCATGAATCCCTCGCCCTGACGGCCGAACATCGATCCCGAATTCAGTGCCAGCCGTGCTTTGTTGACAAACAGATCCTCAAGCTCGCTCTGCGACAGGCCGAGCCCGCGACAATCGAGCCACACCAAAAACGAGGCCTGAGGTTTCACTGCCTTAAGAGGCTGAAGATTCTTGTCGACATATTCCACCACAGCGTCAACATTACCCTCGATATAGGGAAGCAATTCGTCGAGCCACGGCTCGGCATGACGATATGCAGACTCAGCAGCCACCGCTGCAAGCATCAACGGATCGGAAAATTCGTTGACTTCCATCCAATGGTAGAATCCGCGGCGCAGTTCAGCATCAGGCACCAGCATCCATGAGCTGGTCAGTCCCGGAATATTGAACGTCTTCGACGGAGCTCCGAACGACACCGACACGGCGGCCGCATCATCGCTCACCGAAGCAAACGGCACATGCCGACGTCCGTAGAGCATCAGATCGCCATGAATTTCATCGCTCACCACAATCACCCCATAACGTCGGGCCAATCGCGCCACTTCGCGTAGTGTGGCTTCATCCCATTGCAGCCCAACAGGGTTGTGAGGGTTGCAAAGTATCATCATCTTGGGCTTCTGCTTGGCGAAAATCTGCTCCAGCCCTTCGAGATCCATGCGATAGAAAAACTCATCGTCGCCCTCGATCAGCGGATTTTCAATCACCTCGCGACCATTGCCCTCGGTGACGATGCGAAACGGATGATAGACCGGAGGTTGAATCACGATCTTATCGCCCGGCCGGGTAAAATAATTGACGCAGTAGGCTATGCCACGCACAATGCCGGGCACAAAGCCAAGCCATTCACGTTCCACCTTAAAGCCATGGCGATGGGCGAGCCAATCGATTATCGACTGCCAGAATCCTTCGCCGGCACAACTGTAACCATAGATCTGATGATCAACCTTCCTCCTGAGAGCAGCTGCGATGTCGTCGCACACCTTGAAGTCCATATCGGCTATCCACAATGGCAGCAGATCGTCGCGCCCGAACATCTCATTAAGACTGTCGTATTTCATACAATTCGATCCGCAGCGATCGATCTCCTCATCAAAACGTGATTTTGTCATGGTCGTCAAATTTTCCTGTTGTTTCGGCCTAATAAGGCGCAGATTCGTATGCAAATTTAGCGCTTTTTTTCTCTTTGTCAGCAAAATTTATTAGTTTTGTAGTTATTTAAATCACTCTGAAACGTCAGGCACCAACAGTTATGGACACAGACTACAAGAATCTCACTCCACAAGAGGAAGACCAAATCATAGAGGCTGAATTTCAAGACGTTCTCAACGGATACCTCCAGAGCAACCACCGCAAGAAGGTGGAAATCATAGAGCGTGCCTTCCGTTTTGCCAAGAAAGCGCATGGCGGAATCCGCCGTCGCTCGGGTGAACCATATATCCTCCACCCCATTGCTGTGGCCAAAATAGCCTCTCAGGAAATCGGTCTTGGATCCACATCCATCTGTGCCGCCCTGCTCCACGATGTCGTGGAAGATACCGACTATACGGTGGAAGACATCGAACAACAGTTCGGTCCAAAAATTGCCGAACTCGTCAGCGGACTGACGAAAATATCAGGCGGAATATTCGGCGACAAGGCATCTCTTCAGGCCGAAAATTTCCGCAAGCTGCTGCTGACCATGAGCGAGGACATTCGCGTGGTGCTCATCAAGATAGCCGACCGTCTGCACAATATGCGCACGCTTGGTTCAATGGCTCCCAACAAGCAGTATAAGATAGCCGGCGAAACTCTCTACATCTACGCTCCCCTTGCCTACCGCCTCGGCCTGTTTGACATCAAGACCGAACTTGAAGACCTCAGCTTCAAGTACGAGCATCCCGGCTCATACGCTGAGATATCACGCAAACTCGCTGAAAGCGAAGCCCGGCGTCTTGCCGTCTACTCCGACTTTTCGGCTCCGATACTCGAACGCCTCAACGGCATGGGTCTGAACTACGATGCCAAAGCCCGCGTTAAATCCGCATACTCCATTTGGCGCAAAATGGAGACGAAGCAGATCCCGTTTGAAGAAGTCTACGATCTGTATGCCGTGCGCATCATATTCGAATGCGACGATCCGGCCCACGAAAAAACCATTGCATGGAACATCTATGCGGCCATCACCGACCTTTACAAACTTCATCCCGAGCGCACACGCGACTGGATCTCTACCCCCAAGGCCAACGGCTATCAGGCCCTGCATCTGACCGTGATGGGCCCCGACGGCAACTGGATTGAAGTGCAGATACGCTCGCGCCGAATGGACGAAATAGCCGAAAAAGGCTTTGCCGCGCACTGGAAATACAAAGTGGGCGAAGGCGAGGAGGAAACCGAACTCCACGCTTGGCTCTCGACCATCAAGGACATTCTCGACGACCCCAATCCCAACGCTGTCGATTTCCTTGATACTCTGAAACTCAACCTGTTTGCCGCCGAGATAGTGGTGTTCACTCCAAAGGGCGAACTGATCACCCTCCCGCAGAAAGCCACCGTGCTCGATGTTGCCTTTACACTCCACTCCGAGATTGGATCCAAATGTATCGCCGGCAAGGTCAACCACAAGCTCGTGCCCTTGTCTCACCGTCTCAACTCGGGCGACCAGGTGGAGGTGTTGACATCCAAAAACCAGACCCCCAAACCCGAATGGGAGAAATTCCTCACATCGGCCAAGGCCCGCACCCGCCTGCGCAAAGCCCTGCGCAACGAGATTGCACCCACCATCGAAAATGGCCGCAAGATCGTCGAGGATTTTCTCAACGAAGCCGAAGTGAAGCTCACCAACGAAGTGCTCACCAAAATGATGGGCTTCTACCACATAGGCACCCGCGAGGACTTCTACTACAAGATCGGAGCCGGCGAGCTCTCGCTCGAAGGCTACATACTCAAAGATTCTCCGAAGACGTCGCCGGGACTACTCAAAAAGATTTTCCGCATCGGCACGTCAAAGTCAAAGACCGCCGAAGCAACCGACGGCCCAAAGATCGTCACTCCCGAGAAGATCAACATGAAGGAAGTGTATCCGTTGGTCTACAGCGACCAGGAGCAGAACTTCGTGTTCGGCGAATGCTGTCGGCCGGTGCCCGGCGACGATGTGATGGGCTTTGTCAACGACAACGGACAGGTCGAGCTCCACACCCTCACATGCCCCCACGCCCAGATACTCAAAGCCGGCTACGGACCCCGCATCATCGCCACACGATGGGAGAAAGTAGTCAGCAGTTTCCTTGCCGAGATTCTCATTGAAGGCGTCGACCGCCACGGCATTCTCCACGAACTCACCCAGTTGCTCTCCAATCAGCTCAACATCGACATCCGTTCGCTCCATATCGACACCAACAACGAAGTGTTCAATGCCCGCCTCGGAGTGCTCGTCAGAGACACCAAAGTCATCAACACCCTTTGCAACAAAATCAAAAAAATACCGGGAGTGCAGCGAGCCGTCCGCAACGACTGACGCCCATCCCACACCACCCATTTCACCAACCCCGCAATAAGCCGTGAAACTTAAACTGTCAAGAAAAAGATTGCTCCGGTTGACCATCTTTCTGGTCTCGATCGTGATTGTATATCTTGTCATGCCGCGCGAAACCGGCCCCAAATACGAATACAGCGTTGGTCGACTGTGGAACTACGATCCGCTGGTCACCTCCATCGACGTGCCCGTATTCAACGACGAAGCCCGCCAGAAAGCCATCAAAGACTCGCTGGTCAGCAACTTCAAGCCCATCTACTATCGCAACGAGACCACCGCACAGAAGGTGATCACCGAATATCGCGACGAGCTCAATACCCGTGCCACCAACCTGACGGCATCGGAGCGCAACCGCCTGCTCAACGCCATCCGCGACATCTACGACGTGGGCATCTACGACTCTCGCGGCGGAGCGGCTCCCAAAGCCATACGCATCCATGTGGCCAAGGACTCGGTCAGCGAGCCCTACCCTGTAGCCTCGTTCCACTCCTTCGCCAGCGCTCACAACAAACTGCGCGACGTGTTCAAAACCGACACAGCCATCCGATCGGTCATCTCCCATGTCATCCCCAACATACTGCCCAACATCGTCTACGACAGCGTGCAGAACCAGAGCGAACTCGATGTATATGAAAAATATGCCACGGCAGCCGCCGAAGTGGTCCACGCCGGTTCGAAGATCGTTGACCGCGGCGACCTCATCACCGCCCACACCTACAATGTGATCCGCGCCTACGAAGCTGAAATGGCCCTTCAAAGCGAGCGCGACACTTCCGGCCGATTCATCTCCGGCCTCGGCACTCTTGCCGTCATTGCCATCCTGATCTCCATTCTCTTCGGCTACCTGGCTCTCTTGCGCCACGACTACTACAACAAACTGCGAGTCATCCTGCTGATGATGGTGTTTGTGGTCGTATTTGTCATCCTCTCCGTGGTGCTCTCCAAAGCATTCGAACTCGGCCTCTACCTGGTGCCGTTTGCCATGGTGCCCATCGTGCTTCTGGTCTTTC
Organism: Bacteroides sp.; assembly: GCA_023666835.1. Lineage (GTDB taxonomy): Bacteria > Bacteroidota > Bacteroidia > Bacteroidales > Muribaculaceae > Paramuribaculum. The sequence continues at coordinate 363,051 of JAMPBJ010000001.1, forward strand.
TCGACTCCCGCACCGCATTCTTCACCTACATCATCACCATACTGCTGTGTGCGTCCGTCAACCATCTCATGTGGGACTTCATCGTCCTGCAGTTTGCCGCCGGTTTCGTCGGACTCATCTCCATCCGACAGCTGAGCAAGCGCTCGCAGCTGATCCGCGCCGGCGCCATGGTGTTCCTGACATACTCCTTCACCTACACTGCCTTCGAACTGATGCAGACGGGCAGTTTCCACAACATTGACACTTCGATGTTCGGTGTGTTTGCCATCAACTGTATACTGCTCTCACTGGCCTACATCGTCATATTCCTGGTCGAAAAAGCATTCGGATTCATTTCGCGTGTCACTCTCGTCGAGCTTTCCGATATCAACCACCCCTTGCTGCGCGAACTCTCCGAAGAGTGCCCCGGCACTTTCCAGCACTCCATGGCCGTCAGCAACCTCGCAGCTTCAGCTGCAAGCCGTCTGGGCGCAAACGTGCAACTTGTCCGTGCCGGTGCTCTCTACCACGACATCGGCAAGATCAGCAACCCGGCTTTCTTCACCGAAAACCAGCACGGCATCAATCCACACGACGCGCTGTCGCCCATTCAGAGCGCAAAAATCGTGATCGGTCATGTCACCGACGGTGTGCGACGCGCCGACAAAGCCAAACTCCCGTCGCAACTCCGCGACTTCATCCTTCAGCACCACGGCACAGGCAAAGCCCGCTATTTCTACACCACCTATTGCAATCAGCACCCCGACGAAGTGGTGGATCCGACACCCTTCACCTACCCGGGTCCCAATCCTCAGACGCTCGAAGCATCAATCCTCATGATGGCCGACGCTGTGGAGGCCGCCTCGCGTTCGCTGACCGACCACTCTCCCGAGGCCATCGACGCGCTTGTCAACAAAATCATAGATTCGCAGGTCAGAGAAGGACTGCACAACGATTCGCCGATATCGTTCCGCGACATCACCGCCATAAAACGGTCGTTTGCCTCGACACTCCGCACCATGTACCACTCCCGCATCTCATATCCCGAAGCCATCAAACCAGAGGGCGAAAAAAAGCCGTCTGAATCTGACATAAACGGATCCGCAACGTTATAATAATATAACATACAAAATCCTGCCAATATGACAATAGCAGCCATCATAATCAGCATCGCAGCCATAGCCACTGCACTATGGATGGCATTCACATCGCGCCGACTCGCCCCGGTGTGTGCGCTGTGTGCCTATGTAATACTGATGGTCACCTCCGCAAAAGTTCCCACGATCTCGAGCGTGACTTTCTGGGCTGTTGCCGCAGCCATAGCCACCGCAATCAACTACTTGCTCCCGCCTTCAATATCCTCAAGCCGCGCCGGACTGTCCTACATTCTGGTTGCGTCGGTGTGTGGTTCGGTGATTGGCCTGCTCATCGCAGCATCTGGTATAATTCTCGGTGCCGTGGTGGGAGCGCTGCTCGGAGCCATTGCCTTCAGTCGCACTCCGCAGGGCGCCGTCATCAGCCGTCCACTACCAAAATACGTCAACTATATCTGCGCCAAAGGCTTGCCTGCCGTGATCACCATTTGCATCTGCATGCTTAGCGCCAACATCATATTTCTTCTATGCCAATCACTATGACCATCAGAACATCACTGCTCGTCATCACATTATCGATAGTCTCGCTCATAGCCGGAGCGCAGACCAACTTCGACCGCATCAAGCGTGAAAAACCCAATATGGCCGAAATCAGCCGACTGATCAACGACCGATCGTCGGACTATTACTATCCACGCCTGATGAAGGAGTTCGAAGCCAACGACACGTTGATGAAACTCGACAAATACCGCATGCTCTATCTCGGATATGCCCTTCAAGAGGACTACAATCCCTACCGCTCGTCGAACAGCAGCATCGAGGAAGCTGTGAAAGTCAACCGCGAACGACTGACTCCGGCCGAATGCGACACCATCATCGACATTGCCAACAAAGCCCTGGCCGACAATCCGTTCAATCTGCAGCAGATGTCGTATCTCATCGAGGCGCTCCGTCAAAAACGCCAGGACAACCTTGCCAACATTTGGCAATATAAGTTCAACTACATTCTCATGGCCATCGTTTCGACCGGCACCGGAGTCGACGAGGACAATGCATGGTACGTCATCGAACCACAACATGAATACATTCTCCTCAACGCCATGGGCTACACCGTCACCAATCATCTTTTCGACGAACCTTACTATGAATTTCTCACCGTGGCCGACCAGGCCGGAGATCCTGCCGGAGGTTACTACTTCAATATCCACAACATGCTCGAAGAGTACTACCGCAAATACCCCGAGGAACTCTAACCGCCAAAATCACTCCAATCCAATCATACATCGCATTTTTTGACCATGAACAAAAAGACATCCCTTTTGGCCATGACTCTGTCGGTCGTGGCATCGATATTCTTCCTGTCGAGCTGTAACCTCTTAGGCGGCAGCGACAAAGTCAATGTAGAATACATTCCGGTCCAGGATCACGAAGGTGGCGACTGGTATTTCGTCGATGCTGAAGGCAACAAGGTCGGCCGTCAGAAATGGGAGTTTGAACCCACCGTGACCATCGACGGCATCTTTGCCGCACGCACCGACGACGGTATCTCCGTATATCAATGGGAAGGCGAAGAAGCCGAAACAATCGACGGCCTGGAAGATCTCACCGCCGTCGGCACATATTCCGAAGGCATACTGCCCATCGTCCGCCGCCTCGAGCGCATCAGCATGGTCGACAAAAAAGGCGAAACGATCTTCACCCTCGATCCGATCGACGGCAAGGAAATTCAGTCGTGTGCCCCGGCGTTCAAGGACGGCATGCTGATCGTGACCAACGAAGATGGCAAGTCGGGTGTGGTCGACAAGAAAGGAGAAGTGGTGGTTGAACCGGCCTACGATGCCATATCCGATTACAATGAAGGCTACGCAATGGCCTACAACCACATCACTGACACCACCGGCAACGACACCGGCCAATTTATCGAACTGTTTGTGCTCGACAAGGAGGGCAACGCCACCAAAGTGAATCGCAAATACACCCAAAAAGTCGACCCCACCAATTACATATGCGGCATCGACGGTTTCACCAACGGCCACAGCTATCAATGTTTTGACACGTATTCCGACTCCACTGCTTCCAAAAACCGCTACGTTATGATAGCCACCGACGGCGCGACAAAACTCACCGACAAAATCATATCGGCACCGCTGCCCAACGGCTCCTACATAGAAACAGTGGCGAAACCTGACTATAACGACTCCTACTCACTCCGCTCCAAGGACGACAAAGTGGTTCTGCGGTCGAAAAACGGTTCGCTGACCATCGAAGGCGACTTTGTAATAAACGAAGAGTACAACTCCGATAAAAACACCTATCGCCTGACCATCTACAACGATGAAGGCGAGAAACTCAACTCCATCAAATCCAGCGAATATATCCGTATCGAAGCTCCCGGTGGCAAATTCGGCCTTGTCAAGATATGGCCGGCAGGTGAATGCGTCATCTATGGCGACGACGCCAAAAGTGTCATGGGTAAAAAGCACTACGCCATCGGCACTCGCACAATGCTCAACTACACTTCCTACGAAGAAGGCGAATGCGGCGACATAAGCATCTACTCATCATATATCGACATCACCGCTGCTGCCAATCGTCTGTCGGAAGTCATCGCACAAGGCTATATGCCCGGCATAAAAAACTACTACCTCGGGCAACCGTTCGCCGAACTGCTTGCCGACGTAAACTACGAGCCCACTGCCTCACAACGCGAATACGGCATCCCGACCAAAGACTACAACTCGTTGATCACCGGTCCCGGTTTCCATGTGTATGGCGAGGCCGAATCCGATGCCAACGTGCTAGTGCCCACCTACTCCAAATATTTCGATGTGCTCTACTACGACTACTACGGCACCGGTTGGGGCTACTGGCGCAACAAGCGGACCGGCAACAAGATCAACTCCTCGGCCCGCATCAAATCGTTCGACCTTCGCGTCTATACAAACTCACCGTGCAGCAAAGAATTGCGAAAAGCCATAGCCCGTCACCTCAAAAAAGACGGATTCACACAGATCGAATCCGACGACAACTACGACGAATACCGCAACGCCTCCACCGCCGTCCTTGTCTATGGCACCGAGAATTCACCCTCGATCGGCATCCTGATGACCAAACCCTCCGACATGGACCGCCTCTCCTCCGAAAAGAAAACATCCCTGGTCACCTCCCTCCTCTGATCCCCATCGACCACCCCCATTGAAAAATATGCGTGTTAGCAATCTCGCCGACACGCATACATTTTTTGAGCTGTCTTGCATGCTCATTCTTAAGAGATTTAGGCCTTTATTCGTATTGCTCAGATGGATCGCAGGCCATTCCTTCAAACAGCCCATGTAGTTTCTTAACTGGCGGATAAACTCCAAATGATTCTGTCAATTCCTTTTGTGGAAAAACAGATTCAATTTGGTTAAAAAGTCGAATAAGAGAACGACCGATTGCCCAGGAAAGATTTACGGGAACAGCATTGCCAATCTGCTTATATTTTGCTGACATTGAGCCACAAAATTTCCATGAATCCGGAAAGGTTTGAATACGAGCGTACTCCCTGACCGTCAATGGCCTGGTTTCAATTGGATGGCAACGTTCCGTCTGCTTTTGTGCCGGCGCACAAGTAAGAGTCAAACTTGCCTCATCCATACTTAAGCGACGAGCCATTCCGGTTTTACCGCCTCCGAGATTATAACTACCCTTCATGTATTGCCTTGCTATGTCTTCTGGTAAATCTCGCCAATCTCCGCCTTCCGGAACAAGCTTCATAACCAACTGCTTATCAATTGGATATTTTTGTCCCTCACTTTCAGGCACATCGCAATTATAAAGATTCCCTGCATAAAATGCATCTCGTAGCGTACGTAGCTCTCCACAAACCGAGGGCCATTCAAATCTAACGTATGGCGCAATATCGTTGCGAATAGCAATAAGTATTAATCTCTCACGTTTTTGAGGTACATTATACAAAAGTGCACGAAGAACACGTGGCTGAATGAGAGTATAGCCAAGTTCAGCAATAACGGATTTTATAGTATCAATAGTTCTGCCATTATCATGTTCAAGTAGACCCTTAACATTTTCCGCCATAAATACCTTGGGTCGTATTTCTTTTACTGCGCGTGCAAGCTCAAAAAAAAGAGTACCACGAGTTTCTTCAAATCCAAGCCTTTTACCGGCATAGGAAAAGGCTTGACAAGGGAAACCTCCGGAAAGAAAATCTACTTTGTTGCGATATGGCGTAAAATCTATGTCATGAATATCTCCCTGCACAACATTCCAATCCGGCATGTTTTGAGTTAAAGTTTCGCATGCTGCCTTATCAAATTCATTTAGTAGCACATGCTTGAATCCTGCTAAATGCATCCCAAGCGCCAAACCTCCGGCACCTGCAAAAAGTTCAATGGACGTTAACATTCGCTTTGGCACAACTTGAGATTCTTCTTCCCAAGATGTATTAAGCATTGCATCTATTTCAGGAAAAGATGATAACTCGGATGCTATTAAATACTTACGACCATCATTATCAGTATGAGGGACGCATTTTCGTTTTGCAATCCACTTATCGACGGTTAATCGAGAAACTCCACATATATCTGCGAAGTTATTTAAAGATATGTGTGTGTCTTTGTTCATTTCTCTTTTAGACTATTAAATCCCTCATATGTAGCGAATGCAAGAAGATATATAATCCGCAAAACGAAACGGAGGACGGAAATGAAACGAAGCGGCCCAAATTTAAAACGAAACGGTTCTCGTCACAAAACGAAGCGTACCTCCGGGTGCGCTTTTTTAATCGCCCGCCCACCTCGTATTTTTGCTCAAAAATCGACCCGGCTTCGCCGGGGTCTGTTCGCCTCCCGGCGACTCCCCTCTCCCATGTTATTTGAATGGCCTCCGAACATCGTCCGAAGGCCATTCTTATTTTCTGTTCTCGCTTTACGCTTTGGATCGCTTCGCGACCGCTTTCCGCTTTCTCGCTTACGCTGCCTCGGACAACGCTTTGAACGCGGCCACGCTTTGCGCTTTGACGAGGTTTCCGCGGAAGGCCAGGCGCGACCCGACAACCGCGACCGTATACGAAGCATCGTAATTCGCATTCGTGCACGACACGCCGCCAATCGCACTCGCGCTGCCGTAGCCGCGATAGACCACACGGCCTGTTGCCGTGCTTATCCAGTAGGTGTCGCAGAAGTAGCTGCTAGATGTGCCGTTTACGGAGCCTACGGGGGTCATGTCCATATAGAGTCCGTGAGCCACGCCGGTTATCCACCATCCGCTGTTCTGCATGCCTTTGACCCATCTTATTGTGCCATCGGGCATCCATATCCTCCATTTGCCTACGTTGCCGGTGGTGTTGGGTACGTCCACTCCGTCCATCATGTCGTATTTGTGGCCGTAGATGTCCTCGTAGCCGAGGCAGTTGATGTTGTTCAACTGGGTCACGGTAACCGTGCCGACTGAATCGGCAGTCTTCTCCCATGCGTACTGGTGGACTACGCTGTCGATGATTGAGTTGGTGATATCGGATTTTATCAGCTTGGCTTCGTCATAGCCGATGGTGTCCTGCATTCCATACTTCATCGTGCCGCCGGTGGTACGGCTATTGGTGTGCGAGCCACCGCCGCACTGGCTCTGCGAGTCGAGGCGGCCATACTTGGCGTAGAAGAGGTTGGCGATGCGGTTGTGCATCAGCACGTCTATCTGCTGCATTCCGCGTTGTGCGCTGTAGTAGTGGAAGTCGGTCCAGCTCATGCTTGCAGTGGTAGAGCCGCCGGTGATGGCTGCCCTGAACTTGTTGCCGACGGCGGTTGTGCCGACAACTCCGCAGAGGTGTTCACCATCGAGATACCATTCCGGCTCCATGTCCTCTATCTTGTCGGAGTTTGACAACACGACTTTGTCGAACTCTGCCTGGTTGTGGATGGAGAAGTGGAGGGTGGCGGCGTTTGACGGGATGTCCTTGATGAGGTACATGCCGGCTTCGAACTTGCTTGAGAGTGTCGGGACGA
>JAMPBJ010000001.1:370222-383197 GCA_023666835.1 Bacteroides sp.
TTGTTGGCATCACACCTTTCCATGTGGTTAGCCCCATGAAGTCCTTGTCTGCATTAGCCCGGTCAAAAATCACTTCAGCAGCGGTGTGCCCGTGTGCGGCAAAGTGTATCTTGTTTTGAACTGTCTTAAAGAATTGTTGCGTGATGGATGTGCGGGGGTCATAGTCAATGCTCAATGCGTATATTTCAAGCACCTTGCGGAAGAACACCTTTTCAGAACTGCGGATATCGCGGATACGTTCGAGCAGCTCATCGAAATAGTTCCCTTGGCCGGCATTCTTAAGCAATTCATCATTAAGAGCAAACCCCTTTATCATATACTCCTTTAGTACCTGCGTGGCCCACTGCCGGAACTGAACGCCGCGATAGGAATTTACCCTGTAACCGACACTGATTATCATGTCGAGATTATAGTACGCCACATTATATATTTTACCGTCACTGGCAGTTGTTGCATATTCTGCAACAACTGAATTGCGTTGCAGCTCACCACTTTCAAGGATGTTTTTGATATGCCTTGAAATGGTTGACTTATTTCGTTGGAATAACTCAGCCATTTGGTCGGCAGTGAGCCAAACGGTCTCATTAGCAAGGCGAACCTCTATCTTGGTTTCGCCGCCCTGTGTCTGGAATAATATGATTTGTCCGGTATCCATTGCTATTTCAATTAGGGGTTATTGCCACTTTTATAACGTTGTCGCGGCGGTTTTCAAACAGGTCGTAAGCTTCCTCAATCTTTGAGAAAGGGAATGTATGGGTAGTCAGCGGAGTTGTGTCAATCTTGCCTTCTGAGATAAGACGCAGAATCTCATCACAGTCGCAGCCGTCAACGCCGCCGGTCTTGAACGTCAGGTTCTTGCCATACATATCCGGCAACGGTAGCACCTGCGGTTTTTCGTAGAGAGCCACAATAGTGACAATCGCATTTGGACGCGCACATTCGTAAGCCATTCGAAAAGTATCGTCAGTTCCGGCAACCTCAATCACGCGGTCAGCACCGCCATGTTCGGAGAACTTCAAGGTTTTCTCAAGACAATCCTCCGGCGAAACAACAATCACCTCGGGATAATGCTCCTTTACAAGTTCCTGACGCACCGCATCTTTCTCACAGACAATAATCAGTTTCAGGTTATAAAGCCTCACGCATTGCAACGTGCAAAGTCCGGTCGGTCCGGCCCCGATAATCAGCACCGTGTCATCCTCTGAAATCTCAGAAATCTTTGCTGCCCAGTAACCAGTGGCAAGAATATCACCAACAAACAAAGCCTGTCGGTCAGTGACATTATCAGGAATCTTCGTCAATCCATTGTCGGCAAACGGCACACGCACATACTCCGTCTGGCCACCGTCAATACGGCAGCCTAACGCCCAACCCCCATTGGGGTCAGTGCAGTTGTTGACCCATCCATGCCGGCAGAAGAAACACTCGCCGCAGAAGGTCTCAACGTTCACCGCCACGCGGTCGCCCAGCTTAACTTTCGTCATCTCCGACCCGACCGACTCCACAATACCGACCATCTCATGCCCGACAGTGATGCCCGGCACAGCCTTCGGCACAGATCCATGCTTTATATGCAAATCGCTCGTACAGATACAGCCCAAAGTCACCCTCATGATAGTATCCTTCGCGTCAACGACCTCCGGTTTCGCATTCTCAGTCACCGCAAACCTCCCTTCCTCAATATAACTCAATGCCCTCATATTCCAATATCAAATAATTCCTCATTCCTAATTGCTTTATTGCAATTCCCGGATTCTTACTTCGATACTTTTGTCTGTCTTAAACGCTTCACTGATCGGCGAGAGATCGGTGTCGCCATAATGATACGGATACACAATCTTTGGACGGATCATTTTGATGGCGTGGATGGCTTGTGCCGGAGTCATCGTGAATGGTTGATTGACAGGTAGGAAAGCAATACCTATCTCCTTCAGATCAGACAGTTCGGGGATATCCTCAGTGTCGCCGGCCACGTAAATTCGCAGTCCGTCAATATCATAAAGGAATCCCACATCCTTGCGATCCTTGGGATGGTATTGAAGATGTCCTGCTGTTATGTTGTAGGACGGTGTGGCTGTGACAGTAAAGCCAAACACTTCGATGCTGTCGCCGGGCGCCAAAGACTCACCCTTGCCTAATAGTTCAGTCACGCGGCCACTGGCTATCAGCCGTGTGTCGGTAGTGGAAACAGCCGCGATTACCTCGGGGTCGAAATGGTCGTGATGCTCATGTGTGACCATTACAGCATTTGCCTTAGGCAATTTGGTGAAGTCGTTGCCAAACATGCCGGTAGGATCGATATAGATCGTTTTTCCGTCTATTTCAAGAATCAGCGATGCATGTTTGATGAAATGTATCTTCACGCAATGCCCCGATTTTGTGGTAAACGAATCGTGGCTGATCCGTTGCTGCTCAATTTGATCTGAGATAGGGTCTTCGTCTTTAACCACTGGTAGTCCGCACTGTTCCCATGCAAGTATGCCCCCGTCAAGATCCACAACCTTGTATCCATGTTCCGACAGATATTCAGCGGCCTCATAGCTGCGCCGTCCGCTACGGCAATATACATATATCGTCTTTGACTTGTCTAAGTTTTCTGCTTCTTTCTTGAAATTGTCCGTGGCAAGCCAGTTGAGCAGATGCGCTCCATTGATGTGGCCGGCCTCATACTCCTCCGGCCGACGCACGTCGAGAAGATAGGCGTTGGCATCTTTGCTCAGTTGTGTATGAAATTCAGCGGGCGATACCACTTCAACTGCGCCGGTTGAGGCATTTGCGCTACATCCAATCATGATCAAGATGGCTAAAAATGTAAAAATCTTCAGTAAATTCATGTTCAATCTGTTGATTTCGATTCGAGAGCTTTGTGGCGGGCATATGCTGAGGCCATGCGGGTGTGGTAGCCGCGCGATGCATACGATGCTCCATTATACCGGCGGGCAAACTGTGCCCAGTTCTTACTTTTGAGAGCCGGAAGCATGCCACTGTTTTTAATGAACTGGGCAAACAGTTCAAGCTGATCTCTCTCCGACCGGCTCATTTTCTCAACGAATTCCTCTATGTTGGAGCAGCCGCATAGTTTCCAGTTGAATCCTCCGATCTGAAACATGCCCCAGAATGTACCCTCGATGCCGGTGCGGTTGTCGATCGTACGAGCCAGGCGAAGGCGTTCCTGCTGGGCGGCCTGTGTTGAACCGTAGCGACGCGCATTGGGCGAAGCAAACACTGTGGAGTGGCTCTTTGAGTAGCGCGACAGGTTGATGCCATTTTTTCGGGCAAACTGCCGGAACATCGACAGATCGAAGTTGACAAGCGGCTTGCCTGGAGCAAAAAATCCCTGATGTTGCTTGCCGGCCTCTATGTCGACCACAGCCTTTATTGCAGCGGTTTCCACGCCGAGCTCTTCGGCCACCTCGCGGTAGTCGTCCTCTGTCAGCCTGATGATCCGGTCAGGTGGGGTAGAAGTTTCAATGCTGTCGGTCAACTCATCCGTTTCAGGAGTCGAGGCAACGGCAGGTGAGGCAATCCACAGGCCAACTGCGGAAGCAAATACGATTTTAAAGATCATTTTCATGGCAGTATGAGGTTATGAGATGAGGTCTTATCCAAAAGGAGTGGCGTGAAAAAATAACGCTACACCATGAGCGCACTGCATGTACGGTCGAAGGTGTAGCGTTAAAGGATTTTTGTTATTTCTTTGTTTCAGCTACTTTGCGAAGGGTCAGTTTGAGCTGTTCGTAGAAGCGTTCTACTGCAGGGATATACATGCGTTCGCTCGGTGAGTGTACGTCGCGCAGAGTCGGACCGAACGAAACCATGTCGAGATGGGGGAATTTTTCAAGGAAGAGTCCGCACTCGAGACCGGCGTGAATGGCCATGATCTTCGGGGTGATGTCGTAAAGTTCTTTGTAAGCATCGCTGGCCATCTTCATGATCGGGCTCTTCATGTTGGGCTTCCATCCGGGATAACCGTCGCCATGAGTCACTTCAGCACCGGCCAACAGGAACACGGCTTCAACCTGGTTGGCGATATCCCATTTGCGTGATTCGACCGACGAGCGCTGGCTCGTGGTGACGATGATGGTGTTGTCTTTGCCCATCTTCACTGATGCAAGGTTGGTCGAAGTTTCCACAAGTCCTTCAATGTCGCGGCTCATGGAGATCACTCCGTGAGGTGCGCAGTAGATGGCGCGTACAATGTTGGTGGCCGATTCGTTGTCGATAGCATATTCCGGAGTGTCGACGCTTTCGAGTGTGATCTCGAGAGTCGGTTCGATGCCGGCATATTCATCGGCAATGGTGGCGGCATACTGATTCAAAGCCACGCGGATGGCTTCTTTGTGGCCGGTGTGCACACCGAAAATTGCATGGGCGGCACGGGGAATGGCATTGCGCAGATTGCCTCCGTCGATTTCGCTCAGAGCAATCTCGTGTTTCTTCGACAGGTCAAACAGGAAGCGGGCGAGAAGCTTGTTGGCGTTGGCGCGTCCGAGATGAATGTCGCCGCCGGAGTGTCCACCCTGTCCTTTTGCTATTGCTATTTTGAAATACTGGAAGTCTTTGGGGGCAAACGAGCGGTTGTAGTGGAACGTGCATACGGTGTCGACACCTCCGGCACAACCCACGAATATCTCGGCATCGTCCTCTGAGTCAAGGTTGATCAGAATGTTGCCTTCGAGCATCGAGGGATCGATGTTGAATGCTCCTGTCATACCGGTCTCTTCGTCCATGGTGAAGAGAGCCTTGATCGGACCATGTTCAACGGTGTCGTCAGTCAGGATGGCGAGCGATGCAGCCACGCCTATACCATTGTCGGCTCCAAGAGTTGTGCCTTCGGCACGCACCCAATCGCCGTCGACAACAGCCGAAATCGGAGTCGTATTGAAATCAAAGCTCTTGTCGTTGGCCTCGCACACCATGTCCATATGGCCCTGAAGAATCACCACCGGAGCATCTTCGTGACCCTTGGTTGCGGGCTTGATGATCTCAACATTGCCAATGGCATCGGTTTTGTATTCCAAATTGTGTTTTTTGGCAAAATCAATCAGATACTGACGTATCTTCTCCTCTTTTTTCGAGGGACGGGGAATTTTGGTTATCTCTTCGAAAATCGAAAATACATTTGTTGGTTTGAGTTCTGAAATCTTCATATGTGTGAAATTTTATGTTTTGTTCAGTCTTCTGCGGTTCATTGAAAAAATATGTTAAATAACTCCGAAACACGAGCACAAGTTACAAAATAAATTTGATATTAGCGCAAAAATTATGATTCGTTTCATATATTTGCACTTCGAAAGCATTCCAAACGATGAAAACACTCTTACTTGCCCTGATGTTGCTGGCCGTGGCCTTTGTGATTATGGGAGTGAAAGTGTTTTTTGTCCGAGGAGGAAAATTCCCTTCCGGGCATATCAGTCACAGCGAGGCTTTGCGAAAGAAAGGAATCGGTTGCGCCGCCCATTCGGAAAATCAAACGCGCCGACGCCACGAATAGTTTGACAACAATTTTATTTTAGTATTATAAAAATGAAAAAAATCAGTTTTTATGTTGCACAGGTCTGCATTATAGCTGCAGCTTCAATGATCACCTGCAGCTGCGGAGGAGATGCGCAGAAAAATGATAAGAATGCTCCCAAAACCACAGCCGCCAAGAAGGGCGATGTGAAAGTGGTTTCCGACACTGTTTCAACTCCCGTTCCCGGAAATCTCAACATCCGATATATTGATGAAGAGAAACTGTTTGAAAAATACAGTCTCGCCAAAGATTTCCAGGAATCTATCACTCGCCTGCAGTCGAAGCTCATTTCCGCACAGGAGAGCCGCACCAAGGACATCCAGCAGTTAGGTGCCGAGATCGAGTCAAAGATGAAAAACAACGGCTACACGAGCGAAAGCGAATACAATGCCGACATGGCAAAATTCAACAAAAAGCAGCAGGATGCTCAGTCGTTCCTTGCTAATCTGCAGCGCTCTACTGAATTGGAAGTCAACACACTTCAGACGCAGCTTCAGGATTCGATCAAAAGCTATTTGAAGACTTTCAGTCTTGAAAACGGATATGATGCAGTGCTCCTTCAGAGCGCCAGCCTGTATTTCAATCCTGCCTACGACGTGACCGACCAGGTGGTTGAAGGTTTGAATGCCCGCTACAACAAAGTGCAGAAATAACACTTCCGGTACACAGATATTAAATTTAAGATAGAGGAAAATTCCCCCGGCCAAGATGACATCATCATGACCGGGGGAATTTTTATAAAGCGCTTTTTTAGATTTATACCGTATTTCTTGCTTGCAAGATATTGTGGGTTAGGAACTTGGTGTCAGGACTATTGTTCGGCGGCTTCCGATTCGGCAAATTCCATCAGGTAGGCTTTGATGAATCCATCGATGTCGCCGTCCATCACTCCGGCCACGTCCGATGTCTGGAAACCGGTACGGTGATCTTTGACGCGGCGGTCGTCGAACACGTAACTGCGGATCTGCGAGCCCCATTCGATCTTCATCTTGCCGGCTTCGATTTTGGCCTGCTCCTGCATGCGGTGCTGCAACTCCTTTTCATAAAGGATGGAGCGCAGATGGCGGAGGGCGTTTTCCTTGTTCTTGGGCTGGTCGCGGGTCTCAGTGTTTTCGATGAGGATCTCCTCTTTCTCACCGGTGTAGGGGTCGGTGAACTGGTAGCGCAGGCGCACGCCCGATTCCACTTTGTTGACGTTCTGACCGCCGGCACCGCCGCTTCGGAATGTGTCCCACGACAGCAGACCCTGATCAACCTTCACCTCGATGGTGTCGTCGACAAGCGGAGTGACGAAAACCGATGCAAACGACGTCATGCGCTTGCCCTGGGCATTGTAGGGCGACACGCGTACCAGACGGTGCACACCGTTCTCGCTCTTGAGATAGCCGTAGGCAAAATCGCCCTCCACGTTGATGGTGCATGATTTGATGCCGGCTTCGTCGCCGTCGAGAAGGTTGGATATTGATGTTTTGTAGCCGTTGCGTTCGCACCAGCGCAGATACATTCGCATGAGCATCGATGCCCAATCTTGTGCCTCGGTGCCACCGGCTCCGGAGTTGATCTTGAGCACAACGCCGAGTTTGTCCTCCTCGCGGCGAAGCATGTTGCGGAGTTCGAGTGCCTCGATCTTTTCCATGGCCTGGGCATATAGTCGATCGATCTCACTTTCTTCCATTTCGCCTTCCTTGACATAGTCCCATGCCAGTTCGAGTTCGTCGACGGCATCTTCCACTTCGGCATATCCCTCGATCCATGCCTGCAGATCCTTGATTTTTTTCATCTGGATCTGAGCCTGTTTGGGATGCTCCCAAAAGTCTGGGACGTGGGTACGAAGTTCTTCTTCTTCTACTTGGATTTTCTTGTTGTCGATGTCAAAGATACCTCCTCAACGCCAGCTTGCGTTCAAAAGTCTCTTTTAATTGTTCTTGTGTGATCATTTGTGATTGATTATTTTGTATTTTTATATTGAGCCTAAACGTACATTGCTTCGATCTCGCGTGCATAGCGGCTGTTGATGACGGGTCGCCGGATCTTAAGCGTGTTGGTGAGCTCTCCGGCCTCCATGGTGAAGGCCTGGGGAAGGAGAGTGAATTTTTTGATTTTTTCGAATCCGGCAAAGTTCTGCTGAAGCCGTTCTATGCGTTCGGAGATAAGACTTTGAATGTCGGAGTTTTTCAACAGTTCCTCCATGTTGCGATACTGGATATGCTTCTTGCGGGCATATTCTTTCAGAGCCTCGAATGCGGGGATAATGATGGCGGTGACATACTTGCGTTTGTCGCCGATCACGGCCACCTGTTCGATGTATCGGTCTTCGCCAAGACGGCTCTCAAGAGCTTGAGGCGCAATGTATTTTCCGTTTGATGTCTTGAACAGATCCTTGATACGGTCAGTCAGGACCAAATCGCCGTGTTCGTCGAAATAGCCTGCATCGCCCGTGCGGAACCATCCGTCGTCGGTGAATGCTTCGGCTGTCTCCTCGGGCTTGTTGTAATATCCGCGCATGATGGTGGGCGCTTTGACCAGGATCTCGTTATCGGCTCCAATCTTGACTTCGATTTGCGGAAGTGTGGTGCCGCACGAGCCGATCACGTAGTTGAACTGAGGATAGCAGGTCACGGTAGCGGTTGTTTCCGACAGTCCGTAGCCGATGACGATGTTGATGCCGCAGCTGTGGAGAAATTCAACTATGTTGGCCGACAGAGGGGCGCCAGCAGTCGGGAATATGTTGCCATTTTCGATTCCGATCACTTTTTGCATGGGGCGGAATATGCGGCGATAGAAAAATCCGTAGAGTTTTTCGATGAGCCATGGTGCGCGACGTCCGGTGCGGTTGTATACCAGATTGCGTTTGCGCCCGATGCTGAGTGCAAATCCAACCATCCAGCGGCTCAGTGGCGACATCGTTGCAATTTTTTCCTGAACGCCGGTATAGACCTTTTCCCAGAATCGGGGCACAGAGCACATGCATGTGGGACGAACCTCTTTGATGGCCGTCTGTATCTGGTGCGGATCGGAATTGATATAGATTCTGATGCCCATCCAAAGGCAGAAGTAGCTCCAGGCCTTCTCGAAAATGTGGCTCAGTGGCAGGAAACACATTGAAGTGTCGCTGTCGGAAAGCATTGTCAGACGCTCCTTGTGTATGGTCAGAGCAGCATTGAAGCAGGAGTGGGGGAGCACGGCGCCCTTGGGTTCGCCTGTGGTGCCAGAAGTGTAGATAATGGTGGCGATATCGTCGGGTGTGGCCTCGCTGCGACGGCGCTCTATTTCGAGAATGTATTTGTCGTGAACTTCGGCACCGATTTCATACAGGCGGTCGTAGCTGATCGTGGTGTGGTCGGATTTGTCAAGCGTGACCGGATTGATGGTTACGATCTGATTAAGCGTCGTACACTTCTTTTGTGCTTCAAGGGCTATTTCATATTGTTCCTGATTGCCGACAATAATGAGTTTGCATCCGGCATCGTTGACTATATACTCCACCTGTTGGAGAGTGGAAGTGGAATAGATCGATATGGGTACGGCTCTGTTGGCGTAGGCGGCGAAATCCGATATGAATATCTCGGAGCAATTTGCGGAAAAGATGGCCATGTTGTCGGCCGGATTGATGCCAAGTGATGCGAGAGCGCATGCCACGCGGTCGGTGGCTTTCTTGAAATCGTCCCACGATACTACTGACCATCGGTCGTCGGTTTTATATTCATAAGCTTCGCGTCCGCCTCCATATTCAGCGATTCGCGATGCTATAAGGTTGGTCAAAATATTGGTCATATTTGCCATTTTAAAGCATAAACTTTGACAAAGGTAGACAGACTTGTCCTATTTTAGAACATTTTCAGGACTAAAAAGAGCGAATGCTTAACATCCGTTAAAAACTCGCATCGAGGATTTAACACTCGTTAGCAGTGTGGTTGCTTTTTCCCGGCCAAATAAAGAGCAACAGTGCTTCCGCCGCGACCGACCAGGCGCGAAGTCAGGAACACGGCGCCGAGTATCTGACTCTTTCGAAAACCGTAGCGGGCGGCGGTGGAATTTTTCAGCTTGTTGCCTTGATCTTTGAGCCCTTCGCGCAGATACATGGCAGCGAGAATCATTCGTCGGCAATCGAGCAGAAACAGTTCGTCGGTTTTGTCTGCGTTGCGCAGGATCCGCTCGATGGCGTCGAGTGCTTGTTCGCGCTCGCGGTAGCGGTCGGAAAACGTTACGCCGCTGATGGATACTTCAGACGGGTGGATGACCACTTTCGGATCGCAATTGAGCCGGTCTACTTTGCAATCTGTCAGCAGCAGGCGCACTCCGAGTTCGAGATCGTCCCAAGTAGTCAGCTCTTCATTCCAACCTCCAACCTGATTGATCAGACTCCGGCGTACGGCCATGCGCTGGGTCGAAAGAGTGGAGTGGAATAAGTGGAGTTGCAACTCGTCGTGGAATCGTGGCGACAAATTTTGGGTCCAGCCATCGTCGTCGATGATGGTGACATCCCAACGGAGGATGTCGGTGTCAGGACGTCGGGTGAGATGTTCGTTGACCAGAGATATATGGTCGGGTCGCATTTCATCGTCGGAGTCAAAAAACATCACGTACTCCGTTTGGGCCAACGAAAGTCCGCAATTGCGTGCAAATGTGGCTCCCTGACGATTTTCGCTGACGACTTCGATGCTTAACCGATCGGCATTGTTTTCTGCCCAAAGTTCAGCTATTTCACGGGAATTGTCAGAAGAGTTGTTGTCCACTATGATAATGCGGAAATCGGTGCAGCTTTGACTTGCAATAGAGTCGAGAGTGCGCTGAAGCACGTGTGCACGGTTGAAAACCGGTATGATGATTGTCAATAGTTGAGTCGGTGTCATGATTGGTTATATAACGATATGCGGTACTGAATTATTGCAAATATTACGTATATTTGCAAAAGCTAATGGAAAGAACCTGCAAATACAAGACCCTGGTGATGGTGACGGATGCCTATCCTTTCGGAGGCGTCACTGAAAAGATGTTTGTGGAACCGGAGCTGCAATTCCTGTCGCAAACATTTCAGAACGTTATCATCGTGCCAACCATTGCCCTGGGGCAGAGCGTGGCGTCGAGTTTACCGGACAATGTGACGATCAGTCGATGGTGGGTAGATAGCCCTGACTGGCGATTGAAATGGTTTCGCGCACGTCATTTGTTCTCACCAAAAGTCTGGAGAGGCGTAAGAGGCCATTTCAATTTTTCATCGCTCAGCTACGCCGTTGCAGCTCATGCATTCAGCAAGGAGTTAGCTAGGTGGGTGCATCGTGAAAACATCGAAACACAGTCCACTCTTTTCTATACCTTCTGGTTTGACTTCCCGGCATCCGGATTGGCGCTGATATGTGAACAGAACAAAGTGAACTATATCAGCCGCGCACATCTCCACGACTTTTATATGGACAGGGCGCGGCCTTTGCGACGACTGACAGTAGAGAGATCGCAGGGCGTATTTGTGGCCGGACGTAAGGGTGCTGATTATCTGCAGGCACTCTACCCTCATTGTGCAGCTAAAATAGAGCAAAGTCGTCTCGGTTCAAGAAAATCTGATCGGCAGATCATTGCCTCACATCATGAAAAGCAAGACAATGCTTTGACATTTCTCTCCGTGGCGAGAGTGACCGATGTCAAGCGAGTAGACCTTAACTTTCGCATGCTCCGTGCACTCGCCGTCGGACGCCCTTCGACCAATATCAAATGGATTCATGTGGGTGATGGCCCGGAGATGGATGCTCTTAAGACGCTCGTTGCACGCGATTGTCTTTTCAATCTTACGATTGATCTTCGTGGAGCACTCGACAACGATGATGTGCATAAGATATACGCAACCGAAAAGCTTGACTGGTTCATGCTTCTGAGCCGTCGGGAAGGATTGCCGGTTGCTGTCTGCGAAGCCTTGTCGTATGGCGTGCCTGTAGTGGCCACCGATGTCGAAGGTTCGCAGGAGGCTGTCGACGACTGCTGCGGACTGATACTCGCTTCCGATCCCGAGCCTGAGGAATTTGTGAGAGGTATCGTCCCATATCTTGACAGCGATATTCGCATGAACCGATTGCGCGAAGGTGCATTTGCAAAATGGGAAACGGAGTTTGACTCTGACAAGCTTCGTGCTGCATTCGTTAAAAAGATATCTCATATATGACAGCCGTAAGTATTGACAAATCATCATCGCAGCCACTGGTGTCAGTAATTGTGCTGACCTACAATCAGCAGGGCTCCATAAGGCGTACGCTCGACAGCATATTGGCACAGCAAACGGATTTCGATTATGAGATAGTGGTGTCCGACGATTGTTCGAAAGACCGGACATCTGACATAGTGGCTGAATATGCTTCACGCTTTAAGCAGTTGAGGCTGCTGGAACATCATGACCGTTTGGGGTTGGTCGACAACTATTTTCATGCACTGAGCCATTGCGAGGGGAAATATATAGCCGACTGTGCCGGTGATGATTACTGGACGGTTAATGATACTCTTCAACGTAAGGTCGAGATTCTTGAAGGCCATCCGGAAACTACAATATGTTTCACTGATTTCATATTGGAGAAGATTTGCGATGGCGGAGAAATAGTCAGAGAAGTGGTGAAGTCACCATTGTCAGACCCGCTGGAAATCAATGGGCGCAAAGCGATACCGATCGTGTTGTCGGCGCTTGGTTATCCGGCTATCAATCTGTCAGCATCGCTCTATCGTCGATCAGTGCTCGATGAAGCGTTGAGACGAAATGCTTCTGTGGTCAGAAATCCGTCGTTTGGCAGTGAGGACATGCCCATCATATGTGCACTGTTGAATCAGGGCGACGTCAGATATTTGGCCGAATGTCCCGATTTGGTTTACGTGAGTGGCTCCGATACCATTTCCAATCCTGCCAATCTTACACGACAAGCAGAATATTTCATGGAATCAGCGAAGATGATCGCACGACTGGCTGACTACTATGGCGTGGGTCGCAAGGCAGTCAGGAAAGTTTTGGCGTCGAAGCTTCATCATGCCATGTGCTGTTGTTTTGGCGCAAAAGAGAGGGAGATGGCCCGTCGCATCAATGACTGCTGCAAGAAGCTACGCGTACGGCGATCGTTTGGTTTTTGGCTCCGGTATTTGTTTGTTTAGGCTTTGGAGGATTAGGAATTAGGAGAGAGGCGGTATAAATCGGCGTTCTGGCCGGACGCCATAGCCTCTGTTAGTTCTTTTACACGCTCGCCTTGCTTCGCTTCGGCGAACGGGGTTATCGGGAAACGGCGTCCAGGCGGACGTCTTCATGGAATGTAATATTTACGGATGGGGCGAGGTGAAGGAGTGTCGGCGTCCTCGCCGACACGCGGCGGAATCTGGGAGTTATGGGGGTGGTGGGAAATATGGTATGGTTGGGAATTATGTAGCGCTGTGGGGCGATTTTTTTCAGTGTTGTCAAGGTGCTCTTTGCCGAGTGGTTGGGCAGCCGGCACTGC
>JAMPBJ010000001.1:383297-417523 GCA_023666835.1 Bacteroides sp.
GGATGGGACAACATCGACATCTTCGGCTGGATGGGATATCCGATGCAGATCAAGATCAACTTCCTCTGCCGCGACTCAATCCTTGCAGCGCCCCTGTGTCTCGACCTCGTGCTTCTGAGCGATCTCGCTGCCCGTGCCGGCCGCTTCGGCATCCAGCGCTTCCTCAGCTTCTTCCTCAAGAGCCCGATGCACGACTACACCAAAAACGAAGTGCCCGTCAACCACCTCTTCCAGCAGTATGTTATGCTCAAAAACGCCATCCGCGAAATGGGCGGCTACGAAGCTGACGAAGAGATCGACTAATCAAAACGAACAACCTCCCTTTCAACTATTTCAAGTATCAGAGGTCGCACCATCTCCATGGCGCGACCTCTTTTGTTTTGTCGACTCAAACCAAACATGGATGTGATTCGTTATATTTAAAAATGTATATATTGTCATGAAGAAAATAATCTCATTCTTTGCAGCCGCAGCACTGACAGCCCTTGCATTCATATCATGCTCAGGAAGCAAGAGCCAGGCCGAAGTCAACGCCTTCGTCACATCGATGAACAACTATAGCCAGAGTATAGCCAAGGCCACATCGCCCGAAGAAGTCATTGAGATCGACGGCGCATTTGCCAAGGACATCTCCCAATATGCCAACTCCAACGCAAAACTCACGGCCGCCGACCGCGAAGCCATATTCAAAGCCATTGAGAACTACAGCACCAACGTCAACAATAAATTCAATGAACTCGGGCTGTCGGTATCGCAGGAAGAAGTCAAGGCCAACCATGATAATCTCAAAGCCGTCATCGACACCTGCACAACCCTCGCCTCAGTGGTTAAAGTAGGCAGTTGACCCATCTATCATCCTACACTCAAAGCGATTTAAAGAAACAACACGCATTCCCGATTTTTTTGATATTTTGGGAACAAACACTCATATCCTGTATTATCTTTGCACCGGGATAAAAAATGGGATTCTGACGCTGAATGAAAGTTGAGGGGCGGCTCAATATGTCAGCGTCATCAAACCATCAGCAGGAGTAGCCTGACCGGATTCGTCGGACCGGTCAGACCTGTCGAACCTCACTCTCTACTACCTGCACATTCATTCTGAGCAATGGTCGGGCGTTATTTGGACTGAGTCTAACGCGGCACAACAGCAAGGGATGACATAAATGTCAACATAAATCATTTTATTTATCTATTTTTTGTAATTTTGCACATCATTCATCGAAAACCTTTGACACACATCGCACGAATCATTCAAGATGAAAAAAATCATACTTATCATTTTCACAGCACTTTCTTCACTCAACGCTTTCTCACAAACCGATTACTGGGCAGAGAATCCCAATAAAAACGTCACTTACACACCTTCCAACATCGTATTCCGCAGCTCTCAATTTTCTGAAACCGTTACAGGGATACTCGAATGCACCGAAGGGACATTCAGTAAAGGAGTATGGGTTGGTGTTAGTTCTTACGTCAACACACCCCTTCGCCCACTATCCTCCTACGAGATAAATCTTTGCGGGGTCCGCTGGGCCACAGACATAAATCTCTCCGAAGGTAAATCCATGGTCTACACAGGTGCCGTCTCGCTTTCATTTATGACAATTGGGACAAAATATCTTGTAGGACTCTACACGTTGGAAAACGACGGAAAGTACTGGCCTATACCTACTCCGGGCATATTTACCGCCGGAGGCTCATATCTTGCCGGAATAGACTTGATTGAAGAAGACCCTGACAATTCAGAGCCCGAATGGTATACCATCCACGGACAGCGCGTGAGCAATCCTCAGGGAGGAGTCTTCATAAAAAAGACAGGATCCCTTGTTGAAAAGGTCGTTGTGCCTTGAAACTCTTCAATAGCCATCGGCCACATTGCAGGCGTTATTTGGACTAAGTCTGAAATACGACATGCTAGTTTTTGACGTGAGAATGATTGATAATCATGCCGAATTTATTAACTTTGCACCGAAATAACCGATGCAAAAAATGTCGACTAAACCAACGGATTCTACCAACAAACCATCAACATCAAGCCGCGTGACGGCCAATATCGTAGGTTTGGTGTGCGTGTTCCTCTTCATGGCCACTGCAGCCTTGATGATCAACGGACACATCTTCGGCTTCAACCCCGCTGAGAGCCATTCGGCCGATTCAACCACCACATCGATCGGCGACACTATTGTCATCAACACCACCGAAGCGGGTAAGGATATCACGGGATACGCCGGTCCGGTGCCCCTGGAGATAAAGATAACCGACGGCAAGATTGCATCCGTCGAGGCTCTGACCAATAGCGAGACGCCGGGATTTTTCAAGCGCGTGGTAGAGGCCGGACTTCTCGATAGTTGGAACGGCTTGACACTCGAGCAAGCATCGACGATTAAAGTCGACGGTGTCACCGGAGCCACCTATTCATCAAACGCCGTGATCGGCAATGTGAAAGCCGGACTGGCCACATACACCCCGGTAGAGGCTGAAGAGACCGACGCAGCCGACACTCACCCGTTTGGAGCAAAAGAGATTGCCGTGCTTGCCGTGCTGATGCTGGCTATGATAGTGCCCCTGTTCACCAAAAACCATCGCTATCGCCTGGCGCAACAGATACTCAACGCTGCCATCCTCGGATTCTGGGGAGGCACATTTCTTGACTACACAATGCTGCTCAACGTGATGTCAAACGCGCCCTCGGCAGCACTGACCATATCGGCAGGACTGATGATCGTGGCCGCATTCATCTATCCGCTGCTGGGCAAACCGGGCTACTACTGCGCATGGGTGTGCCCGCTCGGATCGCTGCAGGAGCTGGCCTCGGCATGCAACCCGCGCCACCACCTCACCCTCGGGCCGCACACAGTGAAATTTCTCACTAATTTCCGCCTGCTACTCTGGGGCGTGCTGATGCTTTGCCTCTGGACAGCCATGTGGGTGAGCTGGATCGACTACGAACTGTTCACGGCGTTCATCGTTGAAAGCGCAGCCACAGGGATTCTGATATCAGGCGCCGTAATCGTTGCATTGTCGATCTTCATACCGCGGCCCTACTGCCGGTTCATCTGCCCTACGGGAACGCTGCTGCGCATATCCCAAAACCTCAACAACAAATAACCATTCCACCCACAATATACATCTTCACACGATGAAAACCTCCAACGTCATCATAGTCATTCTCGCCATCGCACTGACTGCCGTATCATATCTCTATATCCGAAGCGGACACGCCGGCGATGCAGCCGAAGCGACTGACACCACCGCCGTCGAGGCAACCAACGCTGCCTACGACGCCATTATGAACCGCACAAGCGTGCGCGCCTACGCTGACAAGGCTGTTGGTGAAGCGCAGATCGATTCGCTTCTCCGCGCAGCTATGGCTGCCCCTACGGCTGTAAACCGCCAACCGTGGCATTTCGTAGTGATAGATGGCCGCGCGCAGCTCGACTCCATAGCTTCCGACTTCCGCAACATCTCAATGGCTGCCGAAGCACCGCTCGCCATAGCCGTGTGTGGCGATCTAAGCCTCGCTCTTGACGGCGAAGCTCAGGCCTACTGGATCCAGGACTGCTCGGCAGCTACCGAAAACATGCTCATAGCAGCACAAGCCATGGGGCTCGGTGCCGTATGGTGTGGCATCTATCCCAGCACCGAACGAGTAGACAAAGCACGCAGGATGCTTGATCTTCCCGACAATCTCGTACCCCTCAACATCGTTGTGATCGGCTATCCAAAAGCTCCTCAGCAACCCAAAGACAAATACACTCCTGAAAAAATCACCAAACTCTGACCCACCGATGGACCAAAAGAAAGCAATCGTGGTCTACGGCGCCTCGAGCGAGCAGATCAATCCCAAATATAAAGAAGACACCTTCCGGCTGGGGCAGGAAATAGCGCGCCGCGGCTTGGCGCTGATATGCGGCGGAGGCAAAGCCGGACTGATGAAAGCAGCCATCGACGGAGCCACCGATCAAGGAGGTCACACCATCGGCGTGCTGCCGGAATTTATGGTGGCCAACAACTGGCAGCATCCACAACTGACGGAAATGATTTCAACACCCGACATGCACACTCGCAAACGCACCATGGCCGCCATGAGCATGGCTGCCATAGCATGCCCCGGCGGTTGCGGCACGTTCGAGGAACTGATGGAGATCATCACCTGGCGCCAACTCAATCTCTACCGCGGACAAGTGGTGATACTCAACACTCTCGGCTACTACGATCCTCTTCTGCAGATGCTTGGTAAAGGCATCGAACAAGGCTTCATGCGGCCCGACCACACCCGTCTCTGGTACGTGGCCACTACGCCCGAAGAAGCTGTTGAAATGGCTCTCGAACCGGTCGACCCGGCTCTCTTCACTCAAAAAATC
The DNA here is from genome assembly GCA_023666835.1 of Bacteroides sp. Classification (GTDB taxonomy): domain Bacteria; phylum Bacteroidota; class Bacteroidia; order Bacteroidales; family Muribaculaceae; genus Paramuribaculum. Next base: position 387,665 of record JAMPBJ010000001.1, read on the forward strand.
CACTAAGCCCTCCATAATGGCCGCTACCGAAACCACATTGCCCCTCTACCATCTGTCGGCGATAGCCACATCGCCCGCCGACACGCTGACCATGCCCGAAAGCGCGGCTCCATGGTCGGCACGCGAACAGGCAATGACCTTCACCGGCCGCATACCATACACCGAAGGACTGACACCGGTGCACCGCGCTGAGTTGCCGGGCTACAACTCCGGCGTAATGGCTCTGCTTCTCGGACTGTTTCTGCTGATAGCCATCAACTTCCGCCACTACACCACGTTTCTCAAGACATTCACACAAAACCTCTTCTCGGTGCGCAAACGTCCCAATGTGTTCGACGAGCGATCCACCACCAATGAAACCCGCATACTCGTATCGCTCATCCTGCTGGTGTGTGTCAGCGAAGGCATACTGATGTTTTCATGCATGCGCCACGAAGGCTATATGCTTCGGACGATGCCCTACGTGCTGATATTCACAGCCGTAGCAGCCATCTACTATATCTTCCAGCTCATTGCCTATCGCACCGTGGGGTTCGTGTTCACATCGACCAACCGCGCACTGATGTGGATGAAAGGCTTCAACGCCTCGCAATCGCTGCTGGGAATAACGCTGATCGGGCCGGCCGTCATCTCGCTGTTCTACCCGTCGGCCTCCGGTCTGCTCATCGGCATTGGCATTTTTCTCTATGCAATTGCCCGAATCATCTTCATCTGCAAAGGTTTTAGAATTTTTTATAACAATTCTTTCGCTTTGATCTACTTTATTTTGTACCTTTGCACCCTCGAAATAATACCACTCATAATAATCTATAAGACCTCTATTCTCTGCTCCTCCATCATCTGACAATCAAACTAAATTTGAACCATCGTGAAAATCAAAAAAATTCTTGTATCTCAGCCTAAGCCATCGTCGGACAAATCGCCCTACTATGATATAGCTGAAAAATATGGGGTTCAGATCGAGTTCCGTCCCTTCATCAAGGTGGAAGGACTAACCGCCAAGGAATTTCGTCAGTCGAAAATAACCATATCGGATTTTACAGCAATCATTTTTACAGCGCGTACGGCTATCGACCATTTCTTCCGCCTCTGCGAAGAGATGCGCATATCCATTCCCGACACCACAAAATATTTCTGCACCACCGAATCAATAGCCCTTTATCTGCAGAAATACATCGTGTATCGCAAACGCAAGATTTTCCATGGCGACACCGGTAAACTCGACGGTCTGCTGCCGGCTCTGATCAAGCACAACAAGGAGAAATATCTTTACATTGTCAGTGACGTCAACAAAAACGAAGCCAACATACTCGACGCCAACAACATCAACTACACCAAAGCAGTGATGTATCGCACCGTCAGCAACGACTTCGGACCCGATGAACCGTTTGACTACGACATGCTCGTGTTCTTCAGCCCCAACGGTATCGCCTCGCTGATGAAGAACTTCCCCAACTTCGACCAGGGCGACATCGTCATTGCCACACTCGGTTCAACCACCGCCAAGGCCGTAAAAGACGCCGGTCTGCGCCTCGACATCGAAGCGCCGTCGGTCAAAGCGCCGTCAATGACCGCCGCTCTCGACCTCTTTCTTGCCGCGCAGAAATAATCTGTCGCATCCCCTGCTTCTCTGACATGAGTGGACACCGACTATACAAACGCGAAAAACTTTGCAGCAAAACTGCAATCGACATATTGTTCTCGCCCGCGCATAAAGCCAGCGGCGAGAACAACACTATTATGGCCTATCCTTGGCGCGCCGTTTGGCGTCGCAATGAATCGCGACAGTCGGATGTGGCTCAATTTCTCATCATCGTGCCCAAGAAACGGCTTCGCCACGCCGTTGATCGCGTCAAGATGCGCCGCCGTCTGCGCGAAGCCTACCGCCTGGGGCGCGAAGCGCTCGCCCCTCACAGCCGCGTCGACATAGCATTTATCTATGTGGCCGACAAACTTACTCCCTTTACCGATGCGCAACGCTCCATAGGCCGTATCCTTTCACGCATCAACTCCTCACTCACTCCCCAACAATGATACGCCGGATATTCATCCTTCCCATCCGATTCTATCAGCTTGCAATATCGCCGCTGTTTCCCTCCTGTTGCCGGTTTACACCCACCTGCAGCCAATATGCCATAGAAGCAATAACACGCCACGGCATAGTGCGCGGCATATATCTGGCAGTGCGACGCATACTGCGTTGCCATCCCTGGGGAGGTAGCGGCTACGATCCCGTGCCATGACTCGCATAATCGACATCCACACGCATCACCTGAGCCACAACGCCATAGTCAACATCGACGTGTGTCAGGCGTTGACCGACGGATATCTCTACTCCGTTGGTCATCATCCATGGGAGGATCCATCGATCTTCTCTGAGGAGCGACTACTGCAGTCTGCGTCCGATCCGCGCGTGGTGGCCATCGGCGAGGCCGGCCTTGATGCACTTAAGGGAGGATCGCTTGAGGAGCAAACCCGGATCTTCATGTCGCAGATCCGGATCAGTGAAGCGCTCGGCAAGCCGCTGATAATCCACTGTGTGCGCACCCACGACCGACTTCTCTCGATCCATCGTGAAGTCAAGCCGCGTCAACCCTGGATATTTCACGGCTTCCGGCTCAAACCCACAATAGCCGACGCACTGCTCCGCGAAGGCCTCTACCTGTCGCTTGGCCCGATGTTCAATGCCGACTCTGCTGCAATGATACCCGACGACCGGCTGTTTATTGAAACCGACGACGATCCTGAGGCCGACATTGGCAGAGTGGCACAGCGTGTGGCATCGGCTCGATCGGTCGGTGAGACCACAATCCTCGACATTGTGGCACGCAACGCCGAATTTTGCTTCAAATTACCATCTCAATAATCTTGCAATAAGATGGAGATTTATTATTTTTGCAAAAATTACTTTTGCAAAAAGCCATGAAAGTTGTAAATTTCGACGAAACACCATCATTAGTGAGCCAATACATGTCGGAACTGCGCGATGTCAAAGTGCAGAACGACATGCTCCGATTCCGCCGCAACCTCGAACGTATCGGCGAAATCATGGCCTATGAAATCAGCAAAACCATAGACTACAAGGTTGTCGATGTGACCACACCGCTCGCCGTAGCCAAATGTCATGAGATCGACGACAAGATTGTTCTGGCCACAATATTTCGCGCCGGCATTCCTTTCCACAAGGGATTTCTCGACTATTTCGACACGGCACAGAATGCATTCGTGTCGGCCTACAGAAAATATCGCGAAAAAGAAAACTTCGATGTGTTCATCGAATACATTGCATCGCCGTCGATCGAAGGCAAAACCCTCATCATCGCCGACCCGATGCTTGCCACCGGCGCTTCGATGGAACTCAGCTACCGCGCACTGCTCACCAAAGGCACTCCGGCTAAAATCCATGTGGCCTCAGTGATAGCTTCGAAAGCCGCCATCGAGTATATATCAAAGACTTTCCCGGAAGACAAAACCACAGTATGGGTTGGAGCGATCGACGACGAGATCAATGCCCACTCCTATATCGTGCCCGGTCTCGGCGATGCAGGCGATCTGGCCTACGGCATCAAAGAGTAATCTGTCACCGACGCAACCGCGTGGTGCGCATGAAGCAGTAGAGAAACAGAGCAGCTGCCGTGAAAAGGCTGACCGAGAAACTTAGGATGATACCATAGATGCCCAGATGGCATGGAAATCCGAGAATCCAGGTGGCCGGTATACCTATCACCATGTAGCTGGCAAAGGATATCCAAACCATCGGCATGACATCAGAGGTGCCACGCAGAGCATTTGCAAATGTGATCTGCGTGGCATCGCCGTATTGATACAGCACAAGGGGCACGATCAGCGACAGAGACAAGGCTATCACCGCCGGATCGTTGGTGAACATGTGCATCACCGCCGGACCGGCGAATATGAAAATGAGCGACGACACGGTGGCCAGACAAAGCATGATGCGGTAGCCCGCAAACCCGATCCGCCGCATCTCGGCATGATCGGATAGTCCGGCGGCATTTGATATCAGCACCGACACAGCGGCGCCGATGCTGTAGTAGACACAGAAGCCCAAAGTGCCCAAAATCACTATCACTTGAAACGATGCAAGCGAGATGGCATCGATCCATCCGGCCATGACGGCAGCCACCGTGAACGATCCCGACTCAAACACCATCTGAAGGCTGACCGGTATCGAAGTGGACAGGATGCGCCTGAAGTCACGCCCCATGCCGGATTCATGACGAAAACAATCGCTGTATGGCCTGTAGACTTTGTGGTATAGAAAGATGCCTATAATCAGCACAGCCATCACCAGTCGCGACACAAGCGTCGAGATGCCGGCTCCGACCAATCCCAACTCCGGGAAGCCCCAATGGCCATAGATGAGCAGATAGTTGCCCAGAATATTGAGAAGATTGCAGCCCAGGATGATCCACATGGGCATGCGGGTGTGGTTGATGGCATAGCTCCACTGGGCATAAACATTGAACAGCGCCAGAGGAACGAGACTCGACATCACGATGAGGAAATAGGGACGGATGAGCGGCAACAATTCCACCGGTTGGCCCATACGGTCGACGTTGAGGTAGACTACCGTCATGATTGCAGTCAACAGCAATGCGAATCCCACATTGGCAATGGTGGCATAGCGCATCAGCGATCCGATGCGACCGTAGCGTTTCTGAGCGAAGAAAGCGCCGGCAATGGGCGTCAGGCCGTAGGCAAAGCCCAACAGACCGAACACGATGACATTGAACAGATTGTTGACAAACGAAGCCGACGCAAGCGCTGCCGTGGAGTAATGGCCAACCATCATCGTGTCGGCAAAAGCCACGACAATCGAACCCAGCTGTCCTATCAGAATAGGAATGCCGAGCTTAAGAATCCTGATGCTTAGACCTCCCCGCGACAACCTATTTATCAGTATTGTTCTGAGGCGTTGGGGAAATCGACGGCCTTTACGTCGGCTACGTAGTGGCCAACGGCTTCTTCAATGGCGGTGGCAATGTCGGCGTAACGACGCATGAATTTGGGTGAGAAACCGCGGTTCATACCGAGCATGTCCTGAGCCACGAGGATTTGGCCGTCGACGCCCGATCCCGCACCGATGCCGATGATCGGACAGCAGACTTCAGAGGCTACACGGGCTGCAAGCTGTGCCGGAACTTTCTCAAGCACAATGGCGAAGCATCCCATCTGGTCGAGCATTTTGGCGTCGGAGATCAGTCGCTCGGCTTCGGCGTCCTCTTTGGCGCGGATGCCGTAGCCACCGAATTTGTTGACCGACTGCGGTGTCAGTCCCAGATGGCCGCATACCGGTATGCCGGCCGACAGAATGCGGACTATCGATTCGCGTATCTCGGCTCCACCCTCCATTTTGACTGCTGAGCACATTGTCTCCTTCATGATTCTAACAGCCGATGCAAGGGCCACGTCGGGACAGCCCTGATAGTAGCCGAAAGGCATGTCGACCACAACCATGGCGTGGTTGACGCCACGGACCACGCCCTTGGCATAGGTGATCATATCGTCGAGTGTGATGGGAACGGTGGTTTCATAGCCCATCATCACGTTGGCGGCTGAGTCGCCTACAAGTATAAGATCGATACCGGCTGCATCGACAAGATGCGCCATTGTGAAATCATAGGATGTCAGACAGGCGATTTTCTCACCTGCTGCTTTCATTTTCCGAAGTGACGCAGTAGTCACTTTCGGCTTTGCAGATTCATTATAGGTTGACATAATGTTTTTGATTTTTCAGACCGCAAAGTTACAAAAGACGGATCAGAAATCGTCTAAATCGTCAAGAAAATCATTCACATCGTCGTGGTGAGAATAACCGGAATAACCCTGTGAATAATCATCGTGGTGATAGCCGCCCGTGTAGTTGTCATCGGACAAATAGTCGTTGTGGCTGTTGTGCCATATGTTAGGTGACGAACAGTTATCATTGTGGTCGTGACGGTGTCCGAAAAGAAAGTCATACACGATCATGCTGCGTAGAAAACTCCAGAATCCCATAGTCATAGTGTTTAGGTGGTGTGCAAATCTACTCATTTTTTTGAATATTGTAGGTTTTGTTTGTTATATTTGCGGATATTCCGGTAGGATATTAGAAAGTATTTGATTAATTTAGCCGACAAAACAAGCTATATGACAAACTCACATAGATATTGCGTGATAATGTGTGGTGGCATCGGAAGCCGCTTCTGGCCCTACAGCCGCACCGACAAGCCAAAGCAGTTTATCGACTTCTTCGGCACAGGGCGTTCGCTTCTGCAGATGACATTCGACCGTATGAAGCCGCTGATCCCGGAGGAAAATATTTTCGTGGTGACCAATGCCCGCTACCTCGACCTGGTCAAGGAGCAGGTGCCACAGCTCACCGATGACCGCATACTGCTCGAGCCCGACCGACGCAACACAGCGCCCTGCATTGCATGGGCCACATACCATATATCGGCTCTCGATCCCGAGGCCACGATGATAGTGACGCCGAGCGACCATCTGATCACCCGTGAAGAAGTGTTTGACCACTGTGTCAACCGCGGATTTCAGTTTGTGGAGGATCACGATGCGCTGCTGACGCTCGGAATCACACCTACACGCCCCGAGACAGGCTACGGCTATATACAGATCGGCGATGAGGTAGAACCGGACCTATTGAAGGTCAAGACCTTCACCGAGAAGCCGGATCTTGAACTTGCCCAGGTGTTTGTCGACTCAGGCGAATTTTTCTGGAACGCCGGCATATTCATGTGGCGTGCCTCGGCAATCAAAGAGGCCTTGCACCGCTATCTGCCCGACCTGACCCGCGAATTCGACAAAGGTGAAGCACTGTTTGCCACCGACAAAGAACGCGAATTCATCAATCATATCTTCCCGGCATGCCCTTCGATTTCGATCGACTTCGGCGTGATGGAAAAAGCCGACAACGTCTACGTTGAATGCGTCGATTTCGGCTGGAGCGATCTCGGCACATGGGGTTCGCTCTACGAAAATTCGCCCAAAAACATTGCTGCCAACGTCACTCAAAAATCCACGGTGCTGGCCTACAACTCGTCGGGCAACATTTTCATGGCTCCCGACAACAAGCTTGTCGTAGTGTCGGGGCTTAAGGACTTCATCGTGGCCGACGCCGGCGATGTGCTCCTAATCTGTCCGAAATCAGAAGAGCAACGCATCCGTCAGATGGTCAATGATGTGGAGCAACGTTTCGACGACCGTTACATGTGATCAGCCATGAATCAGCAAGATGCCTCCACAGCCAAACGCGTGCTCATCGTTGGTGCCGGCGGTTTCATCGGCGGTTTCATAGCGGGCGAATCGCTTCGCCGGGGATATGAAACCTGGGTAGCCGTAAGGCAATCGACCTCCCGACGCTATCTCACCGATCCGGCTCTCCACTTCCTTGTGCTCGACTACGACGACGAAGCTGCCACTACCGAGGCACTCCGCACTGCATTGCCCGAAGGTGAGCGCTGGGACTATATAATCTACAATCTCGGTGCCACGAAATGCGTCAATTTTGCCGACTTCAACCGCATCAACTATCTGTATCTGCGCTCCTTCGTAGAGGCGCTGCGGGCGGCTGACAAGATCCCCGAGCGCTTCCTGTTCATGAGCAGCTTGAGCGCACTCGGTCCCGGCGATGAGAAGAATTACCAACCCCTCGATTCGCACACCATCCCCAACCCCAACACGCGCTACGGAGTGTCGAAGATCAAGGCCGAGACATTTCTCGAAACGTGTCCCGACATTCCCTGGACCATATTCCGCCCCACCGGTGTATATGGTCCGCATGAGCGCGACTATCTGATGATGATCAAATCGATCGACAGGCATTGGGATTTCGGTGTCGGCTACCGCCGGCAACTGTTGACGTTTATCTACGTCGAAGACCTCGTCGAAGCAATGTTTGACGCATTGGTCTCGCCCGCAACAGTCAAAAAGAAATATATCATATCGGAGCCGCGCGCCTACAGCCAGAAAGAGTTTCGCCGCATAGTCAGCAAAGCACTCGGAGGCAAATGGGTGATACCCGTGCGCCTGCCCATGTGGGCCGTTTATGTGGCTTCGAGTGTGGCTCAGAGAGTTGCATCGCTCCAGGGCAAACCATCGACGCTCAACCGCGACAAATACCGCATCATGAAGCAGCGCAACTGGAATTGCGATGTCAGTGATGCAGTGCGCGATTTCAATTTCAATCCGAAATTCCCGCTGGAGCGTGGCGTACAGAAAACCGTCGAAGCCTATCTGGCCGAAAAGCAAGCAACGAGCGGGGAGGGCGGTAAATGATGTTCGACTTCCATCCATCGCCCAAAGCTCCCTGGTGGTTCATCGCCTTAATATTACTGCTGGTGTTTCCGGTGTTTCAGATGCCGTATCTGATGAGCGTCTGTCCCGACGTGCCAACGGTGCGTACGATCATACGCATCTATCCTCTGTATGTGATTCTGTCGGCATATCTGGCATATAGCTGCTACCGTCCGCGGCGCATGGTGGCCTGGATACTTCTGATCATCCTGCTGCTGTCGCATTTAGCCGTATGGTTTCTGGCCACCGAACCGATACAAACCACTGTGACCTTCTGACCTGTTCCAACTTATGAAACTATTGATCATCAACGGACCCAATCTCAACCTGCTTGGAATGCGCCAGCCCGAAATCTATGGCGCACAATCCATGGAGCAGTATCTTGAATTTCTGCGTGAAGCATATGCCGATGTCGACATCGAGTATTTTCAAAGCAACCATGAGGGCGACATCATTGACCGCATTCAGATGATCGGCTATTCAACCGACGAGTATGCCGGCATTGTGCTTAACGCCGGAGCCTATACCCACACATCGCTTGCTATAGCCGACGCAATTGCCGCCGTGAAACTTCCGGTGGTTGAGGTGCACATATCCAATGTGGCAGCACGCGAGGAAATACGCCATCATTCTCTGATAGCGCCCGTTTGCCGCGGCTCAATAGTGGGCTTCGGCATGGACAGTTACCGTTTGGCCATAGAATCACTGATCTGATGCGACAGACGCTGATAATGGCCACATTGGCCGACAACCGTGCCACCGAAACGTTCGTAGACAGCATGCGCCGGGACGGCATCAATGGAGTGCGCATCAATTCGGCTCACGTCGAACCGTCAACACTCACTCAAATGGTGCGGACTGTTCGCAACGTTGACCCCGACATCAAAATATTGATGGACACAAAGGGTCCTGAAGTGCGGACAACCGATGTGGATACACTGATAAAATTCATTCCGGGAGATCTGACAACACTAAGGTCGACCGACAGCAACCGCCTGACTACACACGAAAGCATCTTTACTCCGGTAGCGGATATCGAGCGGTATATATCCGTCGGAGAACACGTGCTGATCGACGACGGCGCCATTGATGCAGAAGTGATTGAAGTGGACAACACAGAGGTAAGGCTTAAAATAGTGCGCGGAGGAGTGCTCGATTCGCGCAAGACGATAGCACTTTCGTCGGGCGTCATTCCGCCTCTTCCTCCTGTGAGCCGACGCGACCGAACGATGATCGAGGCAGCCATGAAGGCCGGAATAGACATGATAGCACACTCATTTGTGCGGTCGGCCAACGATATTCGCGCCGTGGCCGAAATCATCAAAGACTCCGGCATACAGCTTTTCGCCAAAATAGAGTGCCGTCAGGCTATTGACCGCGTAGACGAAATTGCCGCCTGCTGCGATGGACTTTTGTGTGCCCGCGGCGACCTTGCCACATCGATAGGCATTTCAGAGATTCCCGCCGCGCAATTCCACATCATGGGTGCCTGTAATCGAGCCGGCAAAGCCTCAATCGTAGCCACCCAGATTCTTGAGTCAATGCATACTAATCCGATGCCCACACGGGCCGAAGTCAGCGACATTGCCCTTGCGGTCATGGAAGGCGCCGACTGGTTGCTCCTTTGCGGAGAGACTGCACGCGGCGAATATCCCATTGAGGCCGTAGAGATCATGGACCGCACCATCAAATCAATCGAATCAAACCACCTGCGATGCAAGATCAACTTGACGAATACATAGAAGCCCACATATCACCCGAGCCTCCCTTGCTGGCCGAAACCCGACGCTATACACATCTTCACCATTTGTACCCGCGCATGTGTTCGGGGCACATACAGGGCCGTCTGCTCAAAATGCTAACCACCATGGCAGCCCCACGCCGAATTCTCGAACTGGGAGCCTATACCGGCTATTCTGCCCTATGCATCGCCGAGGGAATGCCGGAGGGTGCACACCTCCACACCATCGAACTCGACGATGAGCTCGAGGACGAACTGAGGGAACGATTTTCGCAGTCGCCGGCTGCCGACCGCATTCATCTTCATATCGGACCCTGTGAGGAGATAATACCAACACTTGATGGAGAGTGGGACATAGTGTTTATGGACGCCAATAAGCGACACTATCCGCGCTACTATGAAATGCTGTTGCCCCTTGTGCGACAGGGAGGCTACATTATAGCTGACAATACACTTTGGGATGGAAAAGTGGCCGATGATCCTGCTCCTCACGACCCGCAATCGCGAGGCATCATGGAGTTCAACGATATTGTAGCGGCCGACCCGCGGGTGGAAGTGGCCATGATAGCCATACGCGACGGCCTGTCGATCATACGCAAACTCTAACGCCGGTCGGATTGACCCTCAAACGTGCCTCCATGCCAAGCGGCAATGGAAGGCAACGGCCATTGTGACCTACAGGAATACCAAAGGCCACCGGATAGTTGTAATCGTCGACCATATCGCGGATCATACTGTACATATCTTCATAATTGGCGTCGGGACGATAGTCGGTGAAATCGCCCACCAACAATCCGGCAATCGACGGAAGCACCCCATTGATACGTAATTGCCACAGTTGGCGATTGATTTTGTAGATCGGTTCGGCGATATCCTCAATGACCAGAATAGAACCGGGCAAGATGGCATCGAACCGAGTGCCCGACAAACCGCCAAGCACGGCCATATTGCCGCCTGTCAGCCATCCTGCAGCTTCACCGAGTCGATTCAATGGGTGAGGCTCGATTTCGTAGCACGGTCTGTGGCCTTCAAGCAGTGCACAGAGATACTCAAAATCCTCATTAAAGCCATCATTGGCGGAAATATATTTTGTCATCGGTCCGTGTATGCTCGCAATGCCATGATGCTGCATGAGAGCATGCAATGCAGAAATGTCGCTGAATCCCACAAGCCACTTGGGATTTTGTCGCAGCGGAAGGCGATCGAGCTGTTCGAGCAATTGCACTGAACCATATCCTCCGCGGGTGCATATAATGGCCTCTATCTCCTTGTCGAGGAAAGCCGTGCGCAGGTCGTCGAACCGCTCTTCGACCGTGCCGCTGTAGCTGCCGCAGCGACCCATGGCATTCTTGCCGATAACCGGTGTCCATCCGTGGCGGCGAATCACCTCACAGGCGCGCTCCACATTGTTTTCGCGCGCAATTCCCGCCGGCGACAATATGGCGATCTTGCTTCCGGATCGAAGCGTCGGAGGTACTATCAGTTCATGCTCCATAGCCGATTATTGAAATATAGTGGTGCCCTCGTCATCGACGCTTAGAAGTACGGGGTAACCCATGATCAAGGGAATATTGACACGAGCATGGCCGGCCGGAACGCCGAAAGCCACCGGATAGTCATATTCGCTGATCATGTCGCGAATCATCGATTCCATGGCTTTTTCGCTGTCGCCCTGAATCTCCGTAAAATCTCCGACAATCAATCCGGCAAGATTTTCAAGCACACCACTGAGTTTCAACTGATAGAGCATTCGTTGAATTTTGTAGACCGGCTCGCTGACATCTTCTATCAGAAGTACCGTTCCCGGTTTTATAACATCGAAGGGCGTAGAAATCAATCCTGCAATCACCGACAAATTGCCACCGACAAGTTTGCCGATCACTTCGCCGTTGCGGTTGTAGCAGTGCGGTTCGATCTCATATGTGGCGTGGCTGCCGGAGAGAATGTCGAACAATGCCTTGCAACTTGCGCTCAGCTCACCGTCGTGATATTTCAGATTCACCCCCATCGGCCCGTGGATCGAGGCGATGCCGTGGCTCACCATGAATGAATGCAGAGCGGAAATGTCGCTGAAACCCACCACCCATTTCGGATTGTCGGCGATGGGAAGAGAGTCAAGACCGGCAAGCAGATGGACTACGCCATAGCCTCCGCGCGAGCATATGATGGCCTTCACATCGGGGTCGAGCAGAGCCTCACGCATATCCGACATGCGTTCTTCGACAGTGCCTCCGTAGTAGCCATCACGCGAATCGGCATTGGGCATCACGCGACATCGATAGCCCATGCTCTCGATTATTTCGGCCATGCGTTTGTAGTCGTAGTTCGAGGCATCGGCAGCCGGCGTCAGAATGGCTATAAGATCGCCTTCGGCCAATGGTTCGGGCACTACCACATCGTCGGCCGGTATGAGTGATCGACGATCGGTCAGGTACATCTTCACACGCCGATCCTGCAGTGTGTCGACCCGTGTCTGAGCCACCACTGCCGAAAAGGCACACAACGCCATCAATACGGTTGTCAATATTCTGCTTTGCATATTCAGCTAACTTGCACCTTTATGCCCTCACGACGAATATGGTCGGCAATTCGTTCGAGTTCTTCGCGCTCAACCTTTTTCAGTTCAGTGGCCGGAGTTTGGCGGTCAATTGAATAGAGCATAACCTCTTTCGGGCGGATTTTGCGATAGGCTTCGATCAATGCTTCAATCTCAACATCCGTGGTATTGTCGACAGTCGCGCCGTCGTACGAGCCACGTAAAATCATAGTCTGCACGATACACTGATCACCGAAAGCGGCAATACGATCAATAACCTCATCGGCTGAAAATGCAGGGTCGACGGGGCGGTCGAGCGTTTTGATAGTAGGGGTCAAAGCCGAATCGAGTTTGAGAATATTGTTGTCGACACGACGCAAAGCGCACACGACGCTTTCCTTGCCCAGGCGCGTGGAATTGCTGAGAACGCTGACTTTCACATCCGGGAAATAACGGTCGCGCAAACGCAAAGTGTCGTCTATCACCCCTTCAAATTCGGGATGAAGCGTCGGTTCGCCATTGCCGGAAAAGGTGATAACGTCGAGCTGTTCACCGCGATTCTTCATGTCCTGAAGTTTTTCTTCAAGCAACCGGGCCACCTCATCGCGCGATGGAAGGCCGGTGGTGCCGGTGCCCTGGGAGTTGAAGCCGGCCTCGCAGTAGAGGCAATCAAACGAGCACACCTTGCCGTCGCGGGGGGAAAGGTTGACACCCAGTGACGATCCGAGCCGACGTGAGCGTATGAGGCCGAAAATGGTATCGTGGAACAGTACTCTCTGCATGTTATCTACCTTTGTTCACATCGACCTTGATTGTGGGCGGAAGAGTCTTGTTGCGTTCTTCGACCGCATCGATTACTTCGTGGGCAAGATGCATGAATGCATGCCCGGTGATCGAGTCCTTAAGTGCAATGGGCTCACCACCATCGCCACCGTCGCAGATCGAACCCACGATGGGAATTTGTGCGAGCAGTCTTATGCCCAGTTCATGAGCAAGTTGCACGCCGCCGTCGCGACCGAATATGTAGTATCGTTCGTCGGGATGCTTTTCGGGCGTGAACCAAGCCATGTTTTCCACCAGACCAAGCACCGGCACATTGACTTTTTTGCCGGTGAACATGGCAATACCTTTGCGTGCGTCGGCCAGAGCCACCTCCTGGGGAGTGCTGACCACAACCACGCCGGTCATGGCGAGTGTCTGCACCAGAGTCAGATGTATGTCGCTCGTGCCGGGAGGCATGTCGATGAGGAAATAGTCGAGTTCACCCCAGTCGGCTTCTTCGATGAGCTGGCGCAGAGCATTGGATGCCATGGAACCGCGCCAAAGCACCGGCGCATCCTTGTCGACAAGAAATCCTATCGACAGCACTTTCACGCCGTATCTTTCGGCCGGCTCGATCAACTGGCGTCCATCTACCTCATGCATATAGAGAGTGGCATCTTCCAGACCAAACATCTTGGGAACCGACGGACCGAAAATGTCGGCGTCGAGCAATCCCACCTTATAGCCTTCGCGAGCGAGTGCCACTGCCAAATTGCTGGCCACAGTGCTTTTGCCCACACCGCCTTTGCCCGACGACACTCCCACAATATTTTTCACACCCGGAAGCACCGGAGCCTTTTCAACCGGTTTCGAAGGATATTGAGCCGTTACGTTCACGTTAACTTCGGGCGATATCAAGCGGTGGATAGCAGCTTCGGCCGATTTGATCAGCGACTGCGCAAACGGATCGGGATATTTCGGAAAGATGATCGAAAAACTGACATTAGATCCGTCGATGCGGATATCGTCGGCAAGCATATCGCTTTCCACGATATTCTTACCGGTGCCAGGGTAGCGCACCGATGTCAGTGCGTCGATGATGAGTTGGGGATAAAGTCGTTCCATTGTCACTTTTGTGTTGGATGTTCTACTTTAGCTATACACTTTTCGGGGCATTGTAGTTCGCCACGCGAAAAACTTCTGTACGTGTCGTGTTCGATTTCTACTTCGGGTTCTACAAGCTCGCCTTGTTGCGGCAGCGCAAAACGCACGTATTTGATGGTCAGCCCGCGGTCGAGCCATTGCTGTTCGTAATAGGTGCGTATACGGAGCGTATCGGAGTCCATGCCTGAATGGTAGAGATCAGCGGTGTCGATCTCGATCGGGAAGCGGTTGCTACGGGCCATGATGCCGGTGTAGGTATAGAGAAACGGGCTGTCAGTCTTAAGATTGATCATGCCGCCATCGCCGAGAACTTTTCTGTACAGTTCCATGAACCGGGTGGATGTCAGTCGTTTGCGCACTTTTTTCATTTGTGGATCGGGGAAAGTGATCCATATCTCATCCACTTCGCCGGGAGCAAAAAAATATGGCAAAAGTTCGATGTCTGTGCGCAAAAAAGCCACGTTGGGCAACTGCTCATCGACAGCCTGACGAGCTCCTGTCCACATGCGCGCACCCTTGATGTCGATGCCGATGTAGTTGCGGTCGGGGTTGGTACGTGCAAGTCCGACAGTGTACTCCCCCTTACCGCATCCGAGCTCGAGCACAATCGGATTGTCGTTGTGGAAGAATTCGCTGTGCCAGCGGCCGCGAAGTGCAAAACCCTCTTTTTGAAGTTCGGCCCAGGGATACTGAAAAACAATATCCATCCGGGCCATATCTTCAAATTTCTTAAGTTTGTTTTTTCCCATCAGCGACCGAGGAATATTTCAGTGGGGAAGTGGTCGGAATAACCGTTGAGCCAAACGCCACCGGAGTGTGTGCGTAGCGGATAGCCCTGACGCGAACCTTCGGTATCCTTAAGGAAGTCGAAGTTGAGCACGCGGCAACTGCGGTAGTGCAGGTGACCGGGGCCGGAGTATTCACCCAGCAGAGTACCGCTGACGATGATCTGGTCGAAAAGGTTCCATGAGCCTTTGTAGGCAAGAGTGCCGATGCCGTCGTCGAGCATTTTCCACCAGGGATTGTAGAATCCGTGGGGCTCTACTTTGTCGGCTTTCTTTTGTGCACCAAGCACTTTGGCACATGATTTGTCCTGTGGGTCGTCGTTGAGATCGCCCATGATGATCACGCCCTGATTGGGACGGATGGCCCATAGAGAATCGGCTATATCCTTGCTCAGCTGAGCGGCTGCTTCACGAAGGTAGGACGACTGTTCCTGACCTCCCAGACGCGAAGGCCAGTGGTTGACGATCACGCTGACGGTGTCGCCGCCGAGGATGCCGGTGACGCACATCTGGTCGCGTGTGCGGAACGATTCGTAGTCGGGAATCACCAGACGATGGTTGGTGACATTGAGCACCTTGAACATGCGAGGGTTGTAGAGCAGACCCACGTCCACACCGCGGCGGTCGGGCGAGTCGTGGTGACAGATCTGAAGCATCCACTTGCGAATGGGAGCTGCCTTGACGAGATCTTCAAGCACCTGACGGTTTTCGATTTCCGATACGCCTATGATTGCAGGGCCGCCGGTGGTCTGCATGCCGGTGAAGTGTGAGATGGCAGTGGCAAGATTGTTGATCTTATTCCAATACTTCTTGCTTCCCCACTGGTTCTTTCCGCCTGGGGTGAATTCGTCGTCACGCCCTAGGGGATTATTAGGGATGGTGTCAAACAGGTTTTCGAGATTGTAGAACGCCACACCATACACCTGGGTGATGTTGTGCTTTTTCTGACCGGTGGCACCGATTGTGAGCACGAGAGCCAGGATCATCAGGAAGCTAAGCCTTTTCATGTCTGATATTGAATTTTAGTTTATTAATTTTCAATAGATTAAAAAGAATTAAATACATCATGAACCGACTGGCGACGGAGCATTGCATTCAACTCTGAGTTTCAAAAGGTAAAATTAAATATAATCTTGCAAAAATCCACTTCAAACGTCAAAAAAACTTCTGCCCGTGATGCGAAGGTCTGTCGTAAAACATGTCAGAGCGTGCCCAGTTCGATGCCCACGCATATACGCTCAATAATTGCATCCTTATCATCCTTGTCGGGTTTATAGTCGCCGCGGAGATTCACTCCGAAGAATCGTCCGAAGGTCTGCCAGAATCCGGCACGGAAGGTACCCAGAAAAGCTTTGATGATACTGTAGCCCGACTGGTTGGTCTCGCGCTTGATCAGCTTGATAAGTATCTGGGCCTGGGATTTGGTGAATTTTTTCAGCACGGGTTTATATTGCTGGAATATAGCCGACTCCATGCGTTTGAGATAGTCGTTGCGCTCTTTTTCGGTTGGAAATGTCTCGATATATTCGTAGGTCTCGAGCAAGGTGGCACAGATGAGTTTGGCGTAGGGGAGGGTCTTGCGCACGTCGCGGAGCGTTTTCCAATAGAATTCTTCTTGCTTCTTGTTTTTGAATTTCATCGGAGGAAACACCGTCACATCGTTGAGCACTATCATCTTCACTTCCTCGCCGTCGATCACCGTGCGGTAATAACCTTTGGCATAGGGCACACGTCCGTCGCCCGGCTCCATAGGCAGATCGAGCAACAGCGGCTCGTCGGCAAAGGCCGGAACGATGGCTGCGACGAGCAGCAACAATGTGGTAAAAATGTGTCTCATAGATATATCTATAACGCTTCAGAGCGTCGAATAGTCTATGAAAGCTGTTCTTTTTTTTCAGCGGGCGGATAGTCGACGGTGTAGTGGAGTCCGCGGGATTCCTTTCGTTCTTTGGCCTGACGCATGATCAGATAGCCCACGTTGATGATGTTGCGCAATTCGCATATCTCCCTCGAGGCTTTGGAGCATTTGAAGAGGCGTTCGGTCTCCTCATAGAGAATATCGAGTCGGTTCCAAGCACGGTCGAGGCGCAGGTTGCTTCTGACTATGCCGACATATGAACTCATGATCTGACCCACCTCCTTGGCGCTCTGTGTGATGAGCACCATCTCTTCGGGATGGGTAGTGCCCTCGTCGTTCCAATCGGGCACATCGTGGCGAATGTCGTAGTGGCTGATCATCGACGATGCATGGTGTGCGGCTGCGTCGGCATATACAACGGCTTCAATCAGCGAATTGGAAGCCAGACGGTTACCGCCATGAAGACCGGTACAACTGCATTCGCCCACAGCATAGAGCCGCTTGATGCTCGATTCGCCGTTGAGATCCACCTTGATGCCGCCGCAAAGATAGTGGGCGGCCGGTGCCACGGGTATGTAGTCCTTGGTAATATCGATGCCGAGTGACAGGCATTTGGCATATATGTTGGGGAAATGACGACGAGTTTCTTCAGGATCCTTATGGGTCACATCGAGATAGACATGGTCGTCGCCGGTCAGTTTCATTTCGGAGTCAATGGCACGGGCCACGATGTCGCGTGGAGCCAGCGACAGACGCGGGTCATATTTGTGCATGAATTCCTCGCCGCGAAGATTGCGGAGCACAGCACCGTAACCGCGCATGGCTTCGGTGATCAAAAATGAGGGACGGTCGCCGGGATGATAGAGAGCGGTGGGATGGAATTGTATGAATTCCATGTCTTTGACAGTGCCTTTTGCGCGATATACCATGGCAATGCCATCGCCGGTGGCAACGAGCGGGTTGGTAGTGGTCGTGTAGACCGCACCACAGCCTCCGGTGGCCATCAGAGTCACTCGGGCAAGGAATTTGTCGACAGCGCCGGTGACGGGATTGAGCACATAAGCACCATAGCAAGTGATATCGGGGGTGCGCCGGGTCACGATGCGTCCCAGATGATGCTGGGTAATGATTTCGATGGCGAAATGATTCTCATAAATGTCGATATAGGGATGCTCTTTGACGCGGCGTATGAGGCTTTGTTGAATTTCATATCCGGTGTTGTCGGCATGGTGGAGAATTCTGAACTCCGAGTGGCCGCCCTCGCGGTGAAGGTCGAACTCACCGGAGGCGTTGCGGTCGAAGTCCACGCCCCATTCCACGAGCTGGCGTATCTGTTCGGGCGCTTCGGTCGCAACTTTTTCCACAGCCTGCGGATCGCTCAACCAGTCGCCGGCGATCATGGTGTCTTCTATATGTTTTTCGAAATTGTCGACTTCAAGATTGGTCACGGATGCCACACCGCCTTGAGCCAATGCCGTATTTGCCTCTTCAAGTGTCGTTTTGCAGACGAGTGCCACACGATGGCGTTCATCGGCCACTTTCAATGCAAAACTCATGCCGGCTATACCTGAACCGATCACGAGATAGTCATATTCGTGGGTCATAGCAATTTTCTTTGATTACTTTGCGCAAAAGTAATCAAAAATTGTTCCTCAAACAAAACTTTATGGGCCGGGGCTTTATTTTCGGGCGGCAAAACGCGACGTCAGCCATCCCACTATCAGGCCTGTTACGGCAACCAGCGCCACAACAAGGAGGAAGTCTGATGCCATCACTCTCACGGGGTAGGTGTCGACCACAAGTTGCGTGGGATCGCCGTTGAGTTTGATAAACCCGCCCATCTGCTGGGCATACGACAAAGCAACTCCGAGCAAAGCGCCTGCCACACCGCCCATAGTGGTGATCAGCCAGCCCTCCCACATGAATATGTTTCGCACCATCGAAGCCGTTGCACCCATGGAGCGCAGCGTGGTCATGTCGCTACGTTTCTCAATGATGAGCATCGACATGGTGGATATGATATTGAACGAGGCAATCACCAGTATGAATGCAAGCATCATGAATGTGATCCACTTCTCCACGGATATCATGCGGAATGACTCTTCTTCTTGCCCATAACGATCGAGCACTTTGAAGCGGTCGCCAAGCTTCGACTTGACGGCATTGACTGCATCTTTCACAGTCACACCCGAAGCGGGCATCAGTTCGATTGCAGAAGCCTCTCCCCGATTGTATTCCAAAAGGTTACGAGCCATTTCGATCGGCACATATATGCTCTGTTGATCCACTTCGGCGTCATCAAACCGCACCACTCCGCCCACAAACAGAGAGTCGGCTTTGAACGAATTCATCGGGTTGGCTGCATTGATTTTGCCCGTACGTTTTGGCACGTAGACCGACACCATACGGTCAGTACCGGGATAGGCCTTCAGTCGCATAGCGGTGCCGACACTGAGTGTAGCTACAGGTAATTCAGTGTTGGCCGTCAGATATTCGCCATCGATCACAGCCGATTCGATCGGCATCATACTGTCGTAGCCTGCCGGCAATCCATGCATGTCGACCGCCATCTGTCCACCATCGAATATGGCGAGAGCATTTTCCTTGATTGTGGGCATTGCCATGGCTATCTGAGGCATGCTTTGCAGTTGCAACGCCAGTGAGTCGGCCTGGTAAATTTTCTTACCGTTGGCCGCCTCAACCTTGACCTGCGGGTCGAATCCCGACATACGTTCCACAGCAAGATCCGAGAATCCGTTGAACACCGACAAAACGCAAAGTATAGCCGCAGCAGCCACGCCAACGCCAATCATCGAAATGATCGAGATGACGTTGACCGCGTTATGGCTCTTCTTCGAAAAGAGATAGCGCAGGGCTATTCTGAATGTCAGCATATACTTTTTCCGGTGTCGATTGGGTTATTCAGGCAATTCGCGTTCGGGATGTAACTTGGCATCGGCATCGAGTAGTGAGTCGATGTTCTCAATATAGTCCAGCGAATCGTCGAGGTAGAACGACAGTTCGGGCGTCTTGCGCAACTGGTGGCGTACTATTTGTGCGAGCTCGTAGCGTATGGTTTTTGTGCTTCGGTTGATGTTTTCGATCATTTCGGGAGCCTTGTTGCTCGGGAACACCGATAGATATACACGGGCGCTGCTAAGGTCGGGCGAAACACGCACGGCACTGACCGACACGAGCGTACCCTGAGTTTTGGCAGTCTGACGGCGGAATATTTCGCTAAGTTCCTTCTGTATCAATCGCGATATTTTAGCTTGTCTTGTAGTTTCCATATTATATTGTAGTATTTTTATATAGTAACAATCGTGTCCAAGAAAGGCTCACAAAATTAAACAAAATTATTCTCTTTTCAGAACCCGCTCTATAATAAGGAGTACGTAAATAAAATATTCATCATAGATTAGTGTTAATTTAGGTTAATTGACTAACAACAATTGCAACCGGTATCACTATTGTTTATTTTTGTGAAATAGCTTCGCAATCAAAACAATGCCACATCTCTTAGCCATCATTATCATTGCTACGTCCTTTCTTTGCGGTCGGTCCCAGATCCTCGACAGAGCTCACAACGGACTGCGACACGGCGATTCACCCGAGTTTGCCCGGATTGACTTTGCCGATACTGTGACAGCTAAGCATAACGCTATATGGGATCTATCTCAATGTACAATTTCCGATGCGATCAAGGTACATCTTGAATATGCGTCCGATTCGACCAACATTGTACGGTGTGCCGTCGGCCGTACAATATATTATTACCGTATCGCAGGTGACAGCATACTGATCGATGGATTTGAGAACAATCAATCAAGTATGCTCTACTATGTAGGTGAGACATCGCTTTTGTTTCCTCTCACCAAAGGACACGCTATTGACGGCGTTTTCCACGGTGAAGGTCTATACTGCGACCGATGGTCTCACACGATGTCAGGCACATATCACACCGAAGCTGATGCCTCCGGTATGCTGATTTTACCCGAGGGTGATACAATACCTGATGTGGTTCGGATAAGAACCCGCCGCATGATCGATAGCCGATATTTCTCCTCCGCCACGGCATCTTCAATGATCGATAGCTTGCGGTTCTACCAGGACGATCGCCGTTGGTACGCACCCGGCTACCGATATCCTCTTCTGATATCGTCAACCATGACAGCATCTGATGCCACGACACCACGCCATCATGTGGCTTACTATTCATCGGCATCTATGGCTTCCGCATTGGAGAACGACCCTCTGAACGTAGATCGCCGCCAACAGCTCGCTACTTCTCATCATTCGTCATTGTTCGATAATACGGTCTATGGTAGTTGCCCAAAATCATCAACGCCGACCGTCAACTATACATTCTCACATGACAGTAACGCAGACACCGTGAGTATTACTTTCACCACTGCTGAACCACTCGATGTAGAGATAGGTCTCAGTGATGCCATGGGCATTGTTTACTTCACTGATAGGCGAACTGCACAGCCCTACCAACCACAGACACTCACTTTCGACTATGCTCGTTTGCCTTATTCGGCCAACTATGTTATATTCATAAATGCCGCGGCAGAACATTATTCAGAAAATTTCCACCGTTAAACACTGTTTGACATTTCTGCCATGCGACAACTCTCCCATATTATCATATTTTTGACGTTCCTGGCCACAAGTCTACCTTCATTGGCCGACATGAGCGATCTGGTTCCAAAAAGTCCTACCGAGGGACTATCGCCCAACGCAAAGTCTTTCCAACGCTACAACGACATTCCGGTCTCGCTCTATACGGGCACTCCCGACATCAGTATCCCCTTGGCGACAGTACGCGATGGTTCGTTGACCCTCCCCATCAATCTGTCGTATCACTGTAGAGGTGTCAAACCGGACGAGCACCCCGGATGGACAGGCCTCGGATGGACATTAATGCTCGGCGGAGCGATTACCCGATCCAAAAATGACATACCTGATGAAACTGAGAGTGTAGATCTTAAAACCGGTTTCTTATACGCGTACAACATCATCAAGGATCTGGACAAGGATCCACTACGTGTAGAACACCTAATGAACGAATACAGATCCAACAGCTTTTTCCTATATGACCATCAGCCCGACAAATTCAGTTTCAACTTTATGGGCTATAGCGGTTTCTTCATGATGAACAACGATGGCGAGTGGGAAGTGTGTTGTGACCATCCTATAAAGGTTGAAAACTATTCGGTGATACGGCCTTATGAACTTAATTCCAAATTGTTTTCCACTGAATGTGGCAAAATCTTGTCCTCGTTCACCTTAGTCGACGAGTATGATGTCAGATACACATTTGGCGGGAAACATTCAGATGAATTTGCATTTGATATGTCGATAAACATCCGGCAACAGAATAGCTCGAAATGGGAAAGTACGGCGTGGTATCTTACAGAAATTTCCCACCCAAATGGTCAGAATATGACATTCCGGTATGAGCACAGAGACTTCACGGCAAGTCTTAGTTATAGGGAATATTCCGCATATATGGCTGATGCAAATGGCAATACGGTGGCATATTTTTTTCCGGAAGAAAAGCAGGGAGTCTTGATATACCCTGTCTATCTCAAATCAGTTAAAGGCAATACTTTTCACATAGGACTTGATATATCAGAAACGCAAGAACTCGGATACGGGGGAACTGAATATGCTTCAAGAATGCGTATAGATTTCGATGATCCCAATTGTCGTCCCATTTATTTCGACAAGCCAACTTTCAGCGAAAAAACAATATGGTATCAGCTTGATGCGATCCATATATACGACATGAGTCTCAAATCGGAAACATTCGCCCCGATTAAGAAACATATAAAATTCAGCTATACTGACAGCAAGTCATCGAGATTGATGCTGAATAATATAAAGTTCAGCGGCACAGATAATATCGCGGAAGAAACTTATACGTTTACATATCATAGACCGGATCTTCTACCACCCTACCTGTCGGAACAGACCGACCATTGGGGCTACTACAATGGGGTAGACAATGACTTCAACGACCCCATGGCTACGATGGCCGCCAATCCCAAAACTCTAACACTCGGCAGTCTTTACGAAATTATTTATCCGACAGGAGGAAAAAGTGTTTTCGAATTCGAGCCTCACAGCTATGCCCGTATATCTAATGTCAATACATGCGGCGACATTGTGGAACAAGACTCGACAGACTATGCGGGTGGGATTCGTATAAAGCGGATTGTGAATGTGTCAAACGACAATTCAGAACCCGCAATCAAAGAATACCATTATGTGATGAACTTCAAACCGGGAATCGATGGCTTGAAATCGAGTGGAATTCTTGAATGCCCTCCCATCCACCGAAACGTAGCCGAATACTCCAACGGATTCTCCTTCATCGAGCAGTGTAGACAGCCGCTGAGTAATGTGATCAACAACTTTGGTCAACACATCGGTTATCAAGAAGTTGCCGAGACTGACGGATCGGAGGGATACATAATCAGTAGATTCACTTGCAGTGCAGATCCCGGATACAAGGACATGAATCCAATCTGGCGAAGCACCGATAGTAAATTCGTTCCCATATCAGGCAAGGCCGGCGACCGTGGACGACTCATGACAGAGACCTTCTTCAACTCGGATGGAAAGTTATTGAAGGAAAAAACAATCAATTACAGAGTACTCAATGATTATGAGACATACATATATTCACTTTACCACAGCGATGTGTCTATGAAATATGCCGATGCATACTTGCACAACATATCTCACTCAAATCTGACATTCAGCGTTTACAAAAACTACGTTTATTCATTGAGGGAGTCTAGTATCTCCGAATATGTATACGGTAGTAATTCTACACATCCTTTAGAGACAACACATTATTTTGAATACAACAATCAAGGACAGATATGCACCGATTCATTAGTCAGCAAACGACTGCGCCATAATGTCAGTGATGTCACGAAGATATCATATGAATGGGAACATGATAGTGGGTTTGAACACAAGCACAATCTTGCGGCAAAGCATAGTGTTGCTTCATTCCACAATGGTAAGCTCACATCCAAAGCACATAATACATACGGCCTAACCGGTCTAAGGGGAGATCTGCCATATATAAGTTCAGTAGTTCAAACCGAACTATCAGGTGTGTCAAAGATAACCTATGAATGCCTTGAAGCGGACAACCGGGGCAACCCGATGTTGATCCGCACGGCTGATAACATCATGATAGCCTATGTATGGGGAGCCGATGGACAATATCCCATAACCGAGATACGTTTACCTTCAGGCGAATACTATTCCAAGTTGAAAAATTTGGAGTTAGAGTTGCCTGTAAATCCACAAGAAACCTTGACTTTTGCCGACCGCATCAGATCGGAACTCCCGGAAGCAATGGTTACAGGCTATACCTATCTGCCATTGCTTGGCATCACCGCCATTTCAGATCCTTCAGGGAAGAGATCGACTTACGAATATGATTCATTCGGGCGTCTAATCAAAATCATCGACTGCGATGGTAACTTGATTGAGGAGTATGAATATTCAACCGCTACGTCGGATCGTAAATAGAGTGTATGATATGAGATCAGGATATTCCATTTTGCCAAACATATGCCTGTGGGTCATGCTGATGATCCACTCCACATCCATGTCGGCGCAGGATGGGGCCGGTCGGTATCCTGAGGCTGCCATATCGCTGCCGTCGGATTCGGTGTATTTCAAATCGGTGCACACGGACAATGCCACGGACTGGGGCTATAGCGCCTACGATGGTGATTCGCAGGGTCAAAACATCTATTACAACGTTGCTCTTCCGAGAAAAATGAGTCTGGTGGTGCACACGATCGGCTCGGAGCTGCTGTGCACAAGGGTTCAGATCTTTGGGCCGGGGTATTCTTCCGTCGTCAGAGCCAGGGACAAGGAGGATTATTTTGATTATTTCAGGCACTCACAACACTGGACGGGCATAAACAGTGAGATATCACAGGACTGCTTTGTGGCATTCGATCTTCCTGCCGGTGTCTATGAAATAAGGGTATCGGGCTACAGGTATTACCATAACAATGCCGTCAATGGCCCCATTACCACGACTGTGATTGGATTCGGTCCGGATGCTCCGGACTATCCCGACATCCCACCGGATTATATTCCCGGCACAGAAGGTCACCCGTTCCCGTTGGGAAAATTCCACAACGATTTCCTTTGCGAGGTCAATGACCGTTTCGGCCCTCATTTCACTCTCGGACGCCCCAATGGCGTTCCCGTCGCTTTTTATGAATTCTCTCTTGAGCGTCCACTCGATCTGACATTCATAAACGCCTCGCCTATTTCTGTCGACAGCGACAGCACGTATATCGGAAAGCTGAAATCCGATTCCACCACCTGTGGAAGGTGTAAAAGCGGAAGATACCTGATAACCGTTCCTATGGATACTGATTCTCTAAATGTGTGGTTCAGGTTCTTCGGAACAGTCCCACCACTGCCCCGGGAGCCGTATGAATATGGTGACATATCCCTGTATGACAGTAGAGCAGTGGGCACGAACTATGTTTCCCGACGGACAATGATCACTGCAGGTGGCGACTATGTGGAGCAGATAAGCCACGTGGACGGCCTTGGCCGACCGGTGGAGACCCTGCAGGTGGATGCATCGCCCGGTGGTGGCTCGATTGTGACATGGCAGACCTACGATGGCTGCGGACGCGAGTCTCTGTCGTATCTTCCCGGTGTGGCACAGACCGGATCAGCTGCAAAATATGCAAATCCCACCGACATAGACTGTTCGACTGTCTACGGCGGTGATACGCGTCCTTTCACACAGACCATCTATGAGCAATCACCGCTTGCGAGGCCGCGGCGTCAGTTCGGCGCCGGTGAACGTTGGTTCAATGCTGATGTCGCGATAAATACCGATTACGACGTCAACAGTGCCAACGGTGAGAGAAGTTGCATATGTTTCTCCATAACCGATACGCCCGACATGTCCTCAGATGCTGTCACCGTAAGTTGCGATGTGTCATCATCGGGAAGTATCTACTATGAACCCGGTGAACTCATAGTGCGGAAAATCACCGATGAAGACGGTAATACCACTCTGACATTCATGGACATCTACGACCGCACGGTGCTGTCGCGCCGGATCATTGACGGTGGTTATGCCGACACATACGACATCTATGACAGCTACGGCAATCTGACCGTCGTGCTCACTCCGGAGCTGTCGGCAAGGATCAGCGGTCCGCTGTCAATGACATCGGGCCGGTCGGAGCTGCTCGACAAGTATGCTTACATATACACTTACGACCGTTGGGGGCAGATGCTGTCAAAGAAAACACCCGGATGCGAGTCGGTCAAATATCAGTATGACAACACCGGACGGTGTGTGATGTGGCAGGACGGCAATCTCAGGGCTCGGAATCTTTGGCATTTTGATGTGGCCGACGTCTTCGGCCGTCCGTGTGTCAGCGGAACATGTGAAAGCGGCCGATCAATGCCGACCCATGTAGAACCGCCTGCTATACCTTTCAGCTGGAGAGCCGTGCGCTCGGATCAGAGTGCAGTCTCCGGGACTGCTCTGGCCGGTTATGTGATAGCGAATACTGAACTGCGCAATGCTCAGGTGCTGACTGTTACCTACTACGACGACTATTCATTCATGGGTCAGAACGGCGTGGCGGACGCAACAGTGCTTGGCTACGAAGCGCGCGAGGGCTTCGGACAGCGTTGCGGCAATGTGCACGGTCAGGTCACGGGGACTGTCACGGCTCTGCCTGTTGAAGCCGGTGCCGACAGCCTGACCATGGTCTGCTCGGCGGTTTACTACGACAGCCGCGACAGAGTGGTGCAGAGTGTCGCCACCAACCACCTGGGTGGCACCGACCGCATTTCTACCGAATACGATTTCACCGGACATCCGCTGACGGTGCGCTCCGAACACCGCACCGCAGCCATGGGAGCGGACAGCTCGATTGTCTGCACCGAGCGGCGCATCTACGACCGCTTCGGGCGAGAGTTGACACTGACCCACCGCTTTGGCGAGGGAGCCGGGTCGAAAGAAGTTACCGTCAGAACCAATACCTACGATGCCGTCGGGCGTCTGCTGACCGAGTCGTTGGGCAAGGCCACCGAAAGGACATATGAATACGATGTGCGTTCGCATCCGGTGGGCATCACTGCCTACAACTACCGCCAGCGTCTCGACTTCACATATGGCGGCAATGTCAGCCGCATGACTTGGTGGGCGTTCGGACCATATGAGAGTGAGCGCAGCTATGCCTACAGCTACGACCCTCTGTCGCGGTTGATCGAAGCGCGCTACAGCGACGCTGATGGCGGCAGTGGTCACTTTGATGTATCATACACCTACGACCTCAACGGCAACGTGACATCGTTGCAACGCATGGGGCTGTACGACAACGGCCGCCGCAAGCAATACGGTCTAATCGACGATCTGACTCTGGAATACGACGGCAACATGCTACGGCGTGTCACCGACGGCTGCAGCGGTCCATTCTATCAGGGTGCTTACCATTTCGTCGACGGGGCTGACGAGGTGCAGGAATACGCCTATGATGCCAATGGTAACACAGTGATGGACCTCAACCGACGGGTTGTGGCAGCAAGCTACGATTTCAACAACCGACCGCGACTGATAGCGTTCGAAAGCGGATCATCGACGGCCTACCTCTACGATGCCGCAGGGATGAAACGTCGCACCCTCCACCGTGTGGCATCGGAACGTCCGGCAGTACCGGGCGCGGAGCCTGCGGATCCTGAGCTGTTCGTATCGCGCACCGACTATTGCGGCAACATCATATACGAGGACTCGCTGCTGTCGCGCATCAACTTCGACGGCGGATATCTGTCGCTGACCGGCAGCGAC
This sequence comes from Bacteroides sp., assembly GCA_023666835.1. Classification (GTDB taxonomy): domain Bacteria; phylum Bacteroidota; class Bacteroidia; order Bacteroidales; family Muribaculaceae; genus Paramuribaculum. Next base: position 415,697 of record JAMPBJ010000001.1, read on the forward strand.
GGCGATCGCCTCGACTCTCCGGCCTATCACTTCTACCACCGCGACCACCTTGGCAACAACCGCATGGATCTTGGCGAGAACGGCGCGGTGTGGCAGATCAGCCACTACTATCCCTACGGCATGCTGATGGGCTGCAGCTACCTGGCCGAGAGCCAGCGCTGGAAGTTCGGCGGAAAGGAACTGGACCGCGTAAGCGGCCTCGACCTGTCAGACTTCAAAGCCCGCCTCTATGACCCTGCCCTCGGCCGCTTCCTGCGCCCCGACGACCTCGCCGACAAATACCACCCCCTTTCCCCCTACCTCTACTGCGCCGCCAACCCACTTATAGTAACGGATCCTTTGGGGATGTTATTAGAATTTGGAACTGGTACATCTACAGAATTTAAAGAAAAATATCAAGAGGCGGTTCAATATTTGGCGCTTTATGGCGCTGATGATATTATCCAATGGATAACAAGTTCGGAAGGATTCACGATTACGCTAATGGACAATACCGGAAATATGAAATCTTTTTATAATCCAACACAACATGCTATATATTGGGATCCAAATATGGCTATTTCAACAACAGAGTGTTTAATTTCTCCTGCAGAAATATTAAGTCATGAGGCTGACCATGCAAAACGCAATATTTTGGATCCAACTGGATCTCAGATAGACAGAGATACAGACGATTCTCAATATGGAAATAGGGAAGATCGCCGTGTAATAGAAGGATCTGAGACGGAAAATGCACGTAAGTTGGGGAAAATAGCCCATGATCAGCAGACTAGATATGATCATGGAGGTATACGATGGACAGTTGACAATGTTGATCAATCAGAAATTGATGGAGTTGAATGTGTAGCCCCACATATAATGTCCAAGCACCAAAAATAATCATATGAATATTTTATACATTATATTATCATGATAAAAATGAATAAACTTATAATGATATTTGTAGCCTTGTTATCGATATCGGCAAATGCTCAGGTGAATAGGATTCTGATCAAGACCCATAATCCGGATATTATACAACCAATTGGAGAAACAAGGGTCAGCTTTGATCAGGCATGGATGGGGCTTTTCAATAAACCATATCTTTGGGTTACAGATAAAACGGAAATAGATTCAATCATGAATATTTTGAATGGTATGGAGATGCGTGAACAACTCAAATACAATACGGATTCACCGGCCTTGCGTTTAAAGATAATCAGCGGGAATGTTATGTATTTCAGTGATAGCCCGGATATAATCGGGCAAATACTAATATACGATGATGAAAATAATATTGAATTATTATGGATCACAGCTGCAGGTATTGACCGTGATACGACAAGATATTTTACCCCTATTGTCATAACAGATTTGGTCAAAAAAATAGGGAGATACCACCGACATCCCATTGACAATAAATAACACATGAAATATCTATTGTCATTTTTTGCAGTTCTATTGTCAATGCCATGTGCAGTTGCAAATGATGTCGAACACTTAAACTTTACGGACTACGAGATAATCGGAAGTCCGCTGAGTGAATCATTGGGCAACATGCAGCTGCGTGTCACCGACGGCTGCAGCGGTCCATTCTATCAGGATGCTTACCATTTCGTCGACGGGGCTGACGAGGCGCAGGAATACGCCTACGATGCCAACGGCAACACTGTGATGGATCTCAACCGACGGGTTGTGGCGGCGAGCTACGACTTCAACAACCGACCGCGGCTGATAGCGTTCGAGGGCGGATCGTCGACGGCCTATCTCTACGATGCCGCTGGACTGAAGCGTCGCACCATCCACCGCGTGGCCTCGGAACGTCCGGCAGTGCCGGGCGCGGAGCCT
>JAMPBJ010000001.1:417623-431093 GCA_023666835.1 Bacteroides sp.
TCGCGGCAAAGATACGGCGCGAATGGGCGGTTTGAGCCAGAAATAGCAAAAAAATGACTGATAAGATTTATAAGATTTATAAATTGGATAAGGATAGGGTGTTGGGGATGGGAAAATATTTGGTTATCTTTGGTGAAAATTTTGCTTTATATGAGATCTGCTATCATATTCATCATAGGGGTGGCAATAGCTCTATCGGCAGCTGCAACCTCGCCAATCAAACAGGATTCGATCAACGCCACGCAGTCGGTCGGCTTGGTGCTCAGCGGAGGAGGTGCGAAAGGCATAGCCCACATCGGTGTGATCCAGGCATTGGAAGACAATGACATACCCATCGATTATATCACCGGCACTTCGATGGGTGCGATCGTGGGGAGTCTTTATGCATGTGGTTACACCCCGGCTGAAATGATGGATCTGATCAAGTCGCGCAGCTTTTCACATTGGTCGACAGGTAAGATCGACACTCGATTGACGTATTACTTTCTGCAGGACGAACCGCTGCCAACAATGCTTAATCTGAACCTTGGCGACACCGACTCCACGCTGTTTAAATCAGTGCTCCCGTCGAGTCTGATCAATCCTCTGCCGATGAATTTTGCTTTTCTGGAGCTGTATGCGCCCTACACTGCCCAATGCGGCGGCAACTTCAACAACCTGTTTGTGCCGTTTCGATCAGTGTGCAGCGACATGACCAACAAGCGAATGGTGGTCAGTTCGCACGGGTCGCTTTCGGATGCCGTCAGAGCCTCGATGAGCTTTCCACTCGTGTTTCACCCGATAGAGCGTAACGGAGCTTTGCTCTACGACGGCGGCATCTACGACAACTTCCCGGTGGATGTGATGCGCGACAACTTCGCCCCCCAGATCATGATAGGAGTAGACGTGGCCTCCACAGACTCAACCGACGACAATCCGAACATGATGTCGCAACTTGAAACGATGATCATACAGCACAGCGACACATCACTGCCGGCAGAATGGGGAATAAAACTGCGACTGCACCTCGAAGAGTTCGGTCTGCTCGATTTTGCCAAGGCTGACCGCATATACCGCATTGGCTATGAGAAAGGCCTGGCTATGATAGACTCGATCAAGAGCCGCATAGATGCACGCACACCCAAAGAGGCCCGGGCACTGCGCCGCAGCGTGTTCAAGTCGCACACGCCATATCTGCGATTCGATTCGGTAAGCGTGACAGGAGGCACAACGGCACAAAACGCATACGTCGGGGCACTGTTTATAAAACATCCCGGCGACACCATAGACATCTACCAGGCACGCGATGCTTACTATCGGGCCATCACACCGGGCAAATTCAAAAACCTGGAGCCTGAAGCAGTTTACACCGACTCGACCGACCTGTTTCACCTGAGGTTGAAGGCAACCCCGCAACAAAACTTCCAACTCGGAGTTGGCGGATACCTGTCGACTTCGACCAATTCGATGCTGTTTTTGTCGGGCGGCTATAAAACCTTGAGTTTCAATTCGCTCGACGTCAGACTCAACGGATGGCTCGGTCAGAGCTATCTGGCAGCCGAAGCCAATGCCCGCATCCGCTTGCTGAAGTCGCACCCTTCGAGTCTGCAATTGCGAATGGTGGCAAGCCGTCAGAAGATGTTCAACAATGACCGCATGTTTTACCAGACAAGCGAACCCACAGCCGTGATTACCAACGAATATTTCGGCCGACTTTTGTATGGCGTGGCAGCCGGACGCCGTGGCAAAGCCGATATCAGTATTGGCTACGGGACGGTTGACACCAGAATGAGAATGATGGCATTCACATCCTCCGACGAAAAGATGTATATGCGCCAGAACATGGCTGAAGCCCGCGCCCACTATGAATACAACACACTGAACGACCGCTGGATACCCACCGCCGGAGCACGCTACAACACAACATTTACGGGCGCCATTGGCCAGGCGTATTTCGGCGAGAACAATACTGACACACGAGAGCACCGCTCGTGGGTTCAGGCAGAAATCAATGCCACGAACTACTGGAGCACATCAAGCAAATTTTTCATTGGCACGGAAGTGAACGTGCTGCTCTCGACCCGCAAACTTCTACCAAGCTATCGAGCTACCATACTTGATGCTCCGCAATTTGTGGCTGCCCCATCATATTCCAACATTTTTGCGCCCGACTTCCGCGGCTTCAATTATGCAACCATAGGAATCAGACCCGGATTGAAACTCTCATCGATGTTCCAGTTGCGAGGCTATGCCGATCTGTTCATTGGTATCAGACCGATAAAAGAGGGTACTGACGACGTGGCCCGGTATGGAAAATGGTTTTCGAAAGCCACCTTTTTCGGCCAGATGGAAGGAGTGGTGACATTGCCGTTTGCCAACATATCGGCCTACGTGCATTATGCCGGGGTGAAACACGACAGTTGGAACTTCGGACTAACGATGGGATTCTTCCTCCAGGCTCCCCGGTTTCTGCGCTGACAACCGGCCGTCGGCCACCGAAATCTCCACACACCCGGAGATAAAGACCGTGGCTGGCAATTCACACTCGAACGGAAAGATTCTGACCGAGCCCGAATCGGTTAGTTCCGCCACATGATTGCGGTAGACACGGCCTTCAAATATCATTTTATGGGCAAAAATGCGCTGCATCAATCGAATGCTGAAGATGTGGGCTTGCGACGGAGCGAGCTGATGGCCGCGCGAGGCGTCGGCTTGCCTGAGATCCAGCGCGTGCGCGTCATGGAGATGGAGTCGATGTAGGCCGTCTCGCCCTCAGGTGCATTGTAGTAGATAGTGCCGTAGATGGCGCGGGCGGTCTTGACGGTATCGAGACCAAATTTCAGTTCATGCCATCCATCGCCAATCATGCGGTCGGAGAAGGTCTCCGAAGTGCCGTCGGAATAGTCAATGGCCACGGTCAGACATGCCGGCTGAGAATTGCCCGAGAGTTTGGACCGAAAATAGTAGATGTCGCCCTTCTCCCAGTTCGGTTCACCCATGTAGTTGAAGGCGATGAGATTGTCGGGCATAGTGGAATTAAACGGACGGAATCGGATATCGTTCCAAATATCGACCGAATCGCCTTCGAGCGCCAACACTCCGAACGTCTGGTCGTTGAGCTTCTTGCCGGCTTCGCCTGCCTCTTCCTGAGCCTGCGACATGCGGTCGTTGAGAATTTCGATGACGCGGTCGTAGACGTCGATATATTTCTCCATGTGGTAGCCATACCAACGGAGCGATTTTTCAGCCTGCTCGGGTGTCAAGCCATGGCGGGCATAGATCGACTGACGGAAAGCGCGTTTGAGCGAATCGTTGTAGAACGCAGAAGAGTTGGATTCAACGACGCTTTCTCCTTGGTGGATATCGGCCATCAGTTGGGCCATATCCTCCTGATCGAGGACATCGTCGGGTGTCCGATTGCAGGCCACGAGTATAATAGCGGCCGACACGATGATGAAAGAGAGGATCTTACTGTTCATCGTTGGTTTCGTCAGGTTGAGGAGATTCGGTCTCGGCCGGTTGGCTCTGGGCTGCGAGGGCTGAGGGGGTGGCTATCTGACGGCTGCAGAAGAGAATAAGAGCGATGATGCCTACGGAGATAGCGGCGTCGGCAAAATTGAATATCGGTTTGAAAAACTCGAATTCGGAGCCGCCGATCCAGGGCACCCAATCGGGCCACACGAAGGAAAACAGCGGGAAATAGAGCATGTCGACCACTTTGCCGTGGAAAAGCGAGGCATATCCGCCGCCGGCCGGGAAGAGGGTGGCCACTTCGGGCGGATAGGGATTGTTGAAGATGACACCATAGAACATGCAGTCGATGATGTTGCCTATGGCGCCGGCCACGATTAGCGAGAGGCATACGATGTAGCCCATGGTGACACGCGACAGTGACTTGATTTTGCAAATATACCAGATGAGATACCCTGCAAGGCAAAGGCGGAAGATGGTCAGAAACAGTTTACTTCCAAGTTCCATGCCGAAAGCCATGCCGTTGTTTTCAATAAAAAGCAGTCGGAACCAGTCGGTGATGACGTATTCCTCGCCAAGATAGAAATGGGTTTTGACCCAAATCTTCAAAGCCTGGTCGATGATGATGACTGCAAAAATTATGATACAGGCCCAAGTGCCTTTAGATAGTTTCATTTAGGTAGAAATGCGTGATTGGATCGGATTGTGGCGCCCATACGCTCGTGGCGGCGGTATGGGCGCTATTTGTGGGAAGGATTATTTCTGGCGGTTTTTGATGTCGATGCCTAGGGTGGCATGGGGGACGGCGCGCAGACGTTCCTTGGGGATAAGTTTGCCGGTTTCGCGGCAGATACCGTAGGTTTTGTTTTCGATGCGAACCAGGGCGGCCTGCAGATGCTGGATGAATTTCATCTGACGCTGAGCCAAGCGGCCGGATTCCTCTTTTCCCAGAGTATTTGCTCCCTCTTCGAGCACTTTGAACGTGGGGGAAGTGTCGGCGATGTCGTTGCCGTCGGTGTTGGTCACATCGGCTTTAAGCATTTCATAGTCGCGCTGGGCCTTGGCAAGTTTTTCAAGAATCAATTCCTTGAATTCCTGCAGTTCGGCATCAGAATATCTTGTTTTTTCGCTCATAACAAACAATTGATAATATGAAGTTGAAACATTGGATTGATTGGTGGCTTGAATAAGCCTTGTATTAAATCAACGCAATTTCAACAAGTATGTTCATTTCGTCGAGTTCAAACTTCTCCACACCGGCGGCAGCGGGGTCGAGCGCAGGAACAGTATGAATCTCATCGGCAAGTACCTGGCGGGCGATATAGTCGCCGAAAGTGTCAAGCACATTTTTGATGGTATCGGAAGATGCGAAGGTCAGGCGGATGCGATCGGTTATATCATAGCCGCGGCTCTTACGCACGTTCTGGATGCGGTTTACGATCTCGCGGGCGATGCCTTCGTTGACAAGTTCGGGGGAGAGGGTGACGTCGAGGGCTACGGTGAGGTTGCCTTCGTTGGCCACGAGCCAGCCGGGGATGTCTTCGGAGATGACTTCGACATCGGTCAGGTCGATGTGGCGAGATTCGCCGTCGATTGTCAGCTCGACAGATCCGTCGCGCTCCATCTGCGATATCTGCTGCTGCGACATCTGCTGGATGGCGGCGGCAACCTGCTTCATGAGTTTGCCGAATTTCGGACCGAGTTTTTTGAAATCGGGTTTGACCTTCTTGACAAGGACGCCGGAATCGGAGGCAACCATCTCGAGTTGCTTGACGTTGAGCTCGTTGAGGATCAGGTCGCGCATTGATTCGATGGACTGTCGCTGCTTGTCGTCGATGGCCGGAATCATGATGCGCTGCAGGGGCTGGCGCACTTTGAGGTTGGCCTTGCGACGAAGGGCAAGCACCATGGATGTGATGCGCTGGGCTATCTCCATGCTTTCTTCGAGTTGACGGTCGATGGCTGATTCATCGGGTTCGGGGAGCAACTGCAGGTGAACGCTCTTGCCGTCACCGCCGGCGGGAGCTGTCAGGTCGGCATAGAGGCGGTCGGCATAGAAGGGCGCGATGGGTGCGATGAGCATTGCTATGGTCTTCAGACAAGTATATAGAGTCTGATAGGCGGCCAGCTTATCATCATCCATTTCCTTACCCCAGAAGCGTTTGCGGTTGAGGCGCACATACCAGTTGGAGAGATTGTCGATGACAAAATCGTTGATAGCGCGGGCGGCCTTTGTCGGTTCATAGTCCTCGAGGGCTTCGTCGACATTTTTGATCAGCGAGTTGAGCAACGAGATGATCCAGCGGTCGATTTCGGGACGTTCGGCCACAGGGATCTGAGGCTTGGAGTTGTCGAAACCGTCGACATTGGCGTAGAGGGCGAAGAAAGAGTATGTGTTGTGGAGAGTGGCAAAGAGCTTACGGGCAGCTTCTTCGACGCCTGCGGGGTCGAACTTGAGGTTGTCCCATGGCGAAGAGTTGGCAATCATGTACCAGCGCAACGGATCAGATCCGTATTTATCGATGGCTCCGAAGGGATCGACGGCATTGCCGAGGCGCTTCGACATTTTGTTGCCATCTTTGTCGAGAACAAGGCCATTGGAAATTACAGCTTTGTAGGCCACCTTGTCGAACACCATGCCGGCGATGGCATGGAGAGTGAAGAACCAGCCTCGAGTCTGGTCAACACCTTCGGCAATGAAGTCGGCGGGGTAGAGTTCGCCGCTGTCGAGGCCCTCTTTGTTTTCAAACGGATAGTGGATCTGGGCATAGGGCATAGAACCGGAGTCGAACCAAACATCGATGAGGTCGAGCTCGCGGTGCATGGGGCGGCCGGATTGTGACACGAGCACAATGTCGTCGACATAGGGGCGGTGAAGGTCGATCTTTTCATAGTTCTCCTTCGAATAGTCGCCGGGGACGAATCCGCGATCCTTGTAGGGATTTGACTTCATGAAGCCGGCGGCCACGGATTTTTCTATTTCGTCATAGAGCATTGCCACTGAGTCGATGCAGATCTCCTCGGAGGCGTCGTCGGTGCGCCAGATCGGGAGCGGAGTGCCCCAGTAGCGGCTGCGCGAGAGATTCCAGTCCTGAAGGTTCTCAAGCCATTTGCCGAAACGGCCAGACCCGGTTGCAGCCGGTTTCCATTTGATGCCGTCATTGAGCTCCATAAGACGCTCACGCACAGCGGTAGAACGAATAAACCAGCTATCAAGCGGATAATAGAGCACCGGTTTGTCCGTGCGCCAGCAGTGGGGGTAGTTGTGGGTATGCTTTTCGATTTTGAAAACCTTGTCGTTTTGCTTGAGCCACATGCAGATTTCGACATCGAGCGTCTCGTCCTTGTCGGTCTTGGCGGGATCGTAGGCGTTCTTCACATATTTTCCCTGCCAGGGAGTGTAGGCCTCGACGTCGACCATGGTTTCAACGAAGTGCGGGTCGAGGTCAGAGAGCAGATAGAAGCGGCCGGTGAGGTCGACCATGGGGCGGATGTTGCCGTCGCGGTCGATGAGATGGAGCGGGGGAACGCCTGCTTGCTTGGACACGCGAAGGTCGTCGGCACCGAAAGTGCCGGCGATGTGCACGATGCCGGTACCGTCGTCGGTGGTCACGTAGTCGCCGGGGATAACGCGGAATGCGCCTTCGCCGGGATTGACCCAGGGTATAAGCTGTGCGTAGTGAAGTCCGACGAGCTCGGATCCGGTGTACGAGCCGACCACTTCATAGGGTATGAGCTTGGCTCCTTTTTCGTATTCGTCGAGTTTGAGCTGGGCAGCCTTGGGATTGAAGTGCGACGACATCAGGGCATCGGCAATGATCACGGTGACGGGCTGTCCGGAATAGGGATTATATGTGCGGACCACGTTGTATTTGATCTGCGGACCAACGGCCAGTGCAGTGTTTGACGGAAGAGTCCAGGGGGTGGTGGTCCAGGCGAGGAAGTAAGCCTTTCCCCAGCCTTTCATGACATCGAGCGGGTCGGTGATTTCAAACTGAGCCACACAGGTTGTGTCCTTGACATCGCGGTAGCATCCCGGCTGGTTAAGCTCGTGGGAGCTGAGGCCCGTACCGGCTGCGGGTGAATACGGCTGGATGGTGTAGCCCTTGTAGAGGTAGCCTTTGTCGTAGAGCTGACGCAGGAGCCACCACACGCTTTCGATGTAGCGATTGTCGTAGGTGATATACGGATCGTTCATGTCGACCCAGTAGCCCATCGAACGGGTCAATGCTTCCCATTCGCGAGTGTATTTCATCACTTCGCGACGACAGGCAGCGTTGTAATCGTCGACAGAGATTTTCTTGCCGATGTCTTCCTTGGTGATACCGAGCGACTTTTCGACGCCAAGCTCAACGGGCAATCCGTGAGTGTCCCAGCCGGCTTTGCGCTTTACGTGGAAGCCCTTCATGGTTTTGTAGCGGCAGAAAATATCTTTGATAGTGCGGGCCATCACATGATGGATACCGGGCATGCCGTTGGCACTTGGGGGGCCTTCGTAGAACACAAACGAGGGGCAACCCTCACGTTCTTTGATGCTTTGCTCAAAGAGTCGGGCATCGGTCCATTGTGCCAGAACATCTTTGTTGATCTCGGAGAGATTGAATTTATCGTAGACGTTGAACTTCTTCATATCGAAATGTGATAATATTTGTGCAAAGTTACTAAATTATTATCATTTATACACAAAAAGAGAGCCTCAACGGACTCTCTTTCCGGACTAAGTTGAATTAAGTGTGATTATTCTTCGGTATCGGGTGCATGGTCGATCAGATCCATGAACTGGTCGAGGCTGGGAGTGATGATGATTTCGGTGCGACGATTACGTTCGCGACCATCGGCGGAGTCGTTGGTTGCCACGGGGTTAAATTCGCCACGACCTCCGGCAGTCAGACGTTTGGGGTCAACACCGAAATCGTTCTGGAGCACTTGTACAACCGACGATGCACGCAGGGCCGAGAGGTCCCAGTTGTTGCGGATATTGGTACGCGAAATGGGCACATTGTCGGTATTGCCTTCGACGAGCACGTCATAGCCACTGTAGTCCTTGATGATTTTGGCGATCTTGCCAAGGATCTGCATTGCACGGTCGCTGACTTCATAGCTGCCGGAGCGGAAGAGCATATTGTCGGCCAAAGAGATGTAAACCACGCCTTTAAGCACCTTAATGTCTACATCGCGCAGATCGTCGCGCGAAAGCGATCGGGTGAGGTTGTTGGTGAGAACCATGTTGAGCGAGTCGCTCTTTGATTTGGCGTCGACCAGTTGCTTGATATAGCGGTTGGAAGCATTGATTTCGTCGACAAGTTTGGCTATGTTGACATTGCCCTGGCTGTTTTGTTCGAGGCTTTGCTGAAGATTGCCCTGGAGTTTGTCGTACTGGGCCTTGAGGTCGGCATTGTTTCGGCGTGCTTCCTCGAGGAGGGCTTCGTAGCTCTTATGGGCTACCTTGTTTTCGGCGAGAGCCACCTGGGCTGCATTATATTCCTGCGAGAGAGCATCGTAGCGATCTTGCAGCGCCACATATTTTTTCTTGCTGACACAGCCCGACATTGTGATGGCTGCAGCAGCGGCGACGATCATTATCAGACGAGAAGTTTTCATAAGGAGAATAAGTTTAAACGGTGAACGAATATATATAAGTATAACAAATGAATGGCTATGATGTTGGAACAACATAAAAATCAAAAATAAACCGGATTGCCGGCGATGCTCATTTCGCGGTCGGCAATGCCGAGTATTCTAACTGATTTTATGACACGACGCGGGATGTAGAGAGGATCGGCAGGATCGAAGCTTGAGATGTAGACACGACCCGAGGCGTGTATGTAGCGAGAACCGCCCTGAGAGATGGCCACATGAGTGATTTTGGCAGACTCGCCATTGCCGAAAAACAACAGATCGCCGGGCTGAAGACGCGACGGATCAGTGAAGTCGATCTCTTCACCGACAGTAGCCTGCTGAGAAGCGTTGCGAGGAAGGAGACAGCGTGCGCCGAAGAGATAACAGAGCTGGGTAAGCCCCGAGCAATCAACGGCTTTAGATGAAGCACCGCCCCATAGATAAGGCGTGCCGTTAAGCGCTTGTGCAGCCGAGAGTATTTCATCGACCGAAGGCTCGCCGCTGCTCCATGAGCGGAAGTCGGCTACAGAAGCCGCCGGGAGGAATCCCGTGCGACCGTCGGGTAAGCGCACTTCAGCAAAACGTGCCCCGGGATTTATCTCGCCCTCAAATATGGAGCACAACGTCACGTCGCTCAGGACATTGCCGGGGGTGGCCACTGCTGTGGAATCCTTGAGGATGACTGCCGGAAGAACATCGGTGAAAATCAAACGATGTGAGCTCCTCCACTCCGCCATCTGAGCGTGCGACCTCCGGGTCAGAGATGATGCCGTCACGTAGGCCTTATAACCATCGGGCACATTGACATATAGCCACTCGTCGACCGAATCGAGAATCTCGACAGGTGTACCATAAACAACCTGTGTCTCCATCTCAGAGGCATGAGACGGCTCGGCACGAAGATTGGCGACTGACACATTTACAAGTCCCCACGCCGATTCAGCGCAACACACGCCCGACATGGCGATGAGAACAAACATCGCGACAAACAGTCGGAGGCGGGAGGAGCGTAGCATGACAGGCGAATCGATAGATTGGGACAAAAATCGAGCGAATTCGGATCAGCGTACAGTCATCTTGTTGATGACAGCCTTTACAGCATCGGCCAACGCATCAGCCTCTGCCATAGTATGGGCTTCGGAATAGATGCGGATGATGGGTTCGGTGTTGGATTTGCGCAGGTGAACCCAGCCGTCGGCAAAGTCGATCTTGACGCCGTCGATGTCGGTGATCTTTTCGCCGGAGTAGATATTTTTCACCTCTGAAAGAATGGCATCAACGTCGATTTCGGGGGTCAGTTCAATTTTGTTTTTTGCAATGGCATATGCCGGATAGCCTACTTTGAGCTGCGAAACGGTCTTGCCGCTCTTGGCCATCAGCGTAAGGAACAAAGCTACACCCACGAGCGCGTCACGGCCATAGTGGGCAGCGGGATAAATGACTCCGCCGTTGCCTTCGCCGCCGATCACGGCACCGGTTCGTTTCATTTCGGTGACCACATTCACCTCGCCTACGGCCGAAGCAGTGTAGCTGCAGCCGTGAGCCTTGGTGACATCACGAAGAGCACGCGATGAGCTGAGGTTGGACACGGTGGCACCGGGAGTGTGAGAAAGAATGTAGTCAGCGATTGCTACGAGAGTGTATTCCTCGACAAACATTTCGCCGTTTTCCATCACGATGGCCAGACGGTCGACATCCGGATCGACCACGAAGCCGACATCGGCCACACCTTTACGCATAAGGTCGGAAATCTGTGTGAGGTTTTCGGGGATGGGTTCGGGAGTGTGTGCAAAACGTCCGTTGGGCTCACAGTTGAGTTCGATTATGTTTTCGACACCGAGAGCACGGAGAAGCTGAGGAATCACAACACCACCCACCGAATTGACAGCATCGACAGCCACTGTAAAATTGGCTTTTGCGATAGCATCACGATCGACAAGATCAAGAGCGAGCACCTGATCAATGTGGCGGCGGTTGTACGTATTATTGGTCAGTTCGTGACCAAGCCCGGTCACCTGAGCGAAGGAGAAATCGTCGGCAGCTGCAGCACTGAGCACTTTTGCGCCCTCTTCGGCGTTGAGGAATTCGCCCTTGTGGTTGAGAAGCTTAAGGGCATTCCACTGTGTGGGATTGTGGCTTGCGGTGATGATAATGCCACCGTCGGCTTTCTCGCCTACGACCGCCACCTCGGTGGTCGGTGTGGAGGCGAGTCCGATGTTGACCACATCAAATCCCATGGCACAAAGCGTCGACACGACAATGCCCGACACCATCTGACCTGAGAGTCGAGCATCGCGGCCAACCACGATCAGGTTTGAGCCTACGGGTGAATTTTCACGAATGAAAGAGGCATAGGCAGCCGTAAACTTCACGATATCAAGAGGCGACAGTCCGTCGCCGGGCTTTCCGCCAATTGTTCCGCGAATGCCCGAAATGGATTTGATCAGCGACATTACAATTCACTTTTGAAATAGCGGACATGATAGAGGAAGGGAATGACGTTGCTCACCTCTGATGTCCAGCCATATTGCGATTTTACGATAAGATTGATTTCACTGTTGAGCGGGATGAACTCGAGCGGAAGCTGAAGTCCGGAGCCCCATTGCGAGGATGACTGGAGAGTATAGTTGTTGAATCGGAAAGAGGTGGAGGCGTTTGCCATGTTGTCCTGATTGCCTTCGGATGGACAGTTGGCGAGATCGCCATCGTAGTATGCGAGATTGTAGCGCATGAAGCGGAAGCAGATCACCTGATCATCCTGAGCCATATCGCCGTCGCCCAACGATACCACCTGCATATAGATATTGTTGTCGCCGTCGAGACGATAATAAGGAGCATCGACGCCGGTTTCAAAAACTGTGTCGGCAGGGATGTCGCGGAACACGCATTGGTCGGCAAGAAACCGATTGACGGCGATATTCTCATCATTGAGAAGCTCGGAGTAGCTGCGGCCGCTTTCGCATGCGGTGAACGGGAGGATGGCTGCAAAAGCCATCATTATAATTATCAGTGATCTAAATTTCATTGGGTTATATATTGTTAGCATGTTAATTCTTGGGGAGATTCAGCATCAGTAGTCATAATGAGCGCCTCGACCTGTCTGACAGCCTTATCGATAGGAAGATGGATTTCGCCTCCGGCGGCGTTTTTGTGACCGCCTCCGGCAAAATGCCTTTCGCAAAGATCCTTGACTGAAAACTCACCTTTGCTTCGCATCGACACCTTGACATATCCCGGTTCATCTTCGCGAAGGAATATGGAGTAGACAATGCCGGGAATGCTCAGCGGCACATTGACAAGGGCTTCGGTGTCGCCCTTGTGATAGTCAAGATCGGCGAGATCCTTGCGTGACAAAGCTATAAGTGACGCATGGCGATCGTGGAACAATCGCATTTTCTCGTACTGGGCATAGCCCATGATGCGAATGCGCGACTCGGAGTTGGTGTTGAACAGACGATTGTAGATGGCATCTTTGTCAACGCCCGTGGCCATGAGGTTGGCAAGAATGGCGTAGAGGCGCGGATCGTTGGAGTTATAGGAGAAGTTGCCGGTGTCGGTCATCATGCCCGTGCAAAGACAGGTAGCTGCCTCCACATCAATCAAGTGTGTATATCCGCACGCATCGAGCACAAGCCAAACCAATGCACATGTAGACGACAGGTCGGGGCGTGATATTACAATATCGGCTTCAATCAGCGGATTGAGGTGATGATCGATGACCACACGCCGGGCATTTGACTGCTCGATCATGGGAGCCATCATGTCGACACGTTTCAGATCATTATAGTCGAGTACAAATATCAGATCTGCATCGCCGAGCACCAAACGAGCCTTATCTACTCGACATGAAGCTATTACAATGCTATCGGTGCCGGGAAGAAACATAAGGTTCAGAGGAGGACAATCCGGCACGACCACAGTGGTCGACTTGCCCATGGCAGAAAGCACGCGAGCCATTGCAAGCGACGAGCCCATAGCGTCGCCGTCGGGACCCATGTGGCATGTAACCGCTATGTTTTTGGCACGATCGATCGTCTCCTTAAGAGATTGTATTTGATCCGGTGTGATAATCTGACTGGACATAACTTGATTTAGAATCACAAAAATACGAATTATTTTTGTGGTTTGGAGCATTTTTGTGCACTTCGGCTGATTTTAACAATCATTCACGCCGTAGAGGATGCCCGGGTCTATAATAAATACCGGATATATGCGATGTATACGATGTATAAGATTTATATGAGATCAGCGCATACCTGACAAGACAACTCTACGAAAAAAACAGAGGCCGCTTCGGGTTTCCGAGGCGGCCTCTATTATGGACTATGTATTGGACGATGGAATTAGTTTTCGAGTGTGCAGATCGAAACGCGGTTCCAGTCGTTTTCAGTGAACATGTGA
>JAMPBJ010000001.1:431193-464014 GCA_023666835.1 Bacteroides sp.
ATTTCAAGTCCGAAAAACAACGCTCATACCGGTCTGCTCCAAGGAAGTACTTCACTACTTAACCAATCAAAGCAATGAAAAAATTTCTTATGGCGTGCGCTATGGCGCTGACAATCGTTGCACTTTCGTCGTGCAATAACACTAAAGCAAAACTCATCCAAACCTACGAAGAAGGCACAGAGCAGGTGAACAATGCATCTACTCTCGGAGAGAAAAACGAAGTCATCACTAAAGTTCAGGAACAAGTAAAAGAAATTGGCGAGGATGATCCTTCAGGTATATTGAAACTTGCCAATGACAAAGAAGTTATTGATGCAATAGAGAAATTCAATAAAGTAGCCGGCATATCTGTCTTCAACTCCTACAAACAAGCAGGCAGCGATTTTATGAACTCCGTCAACACCGGCGACGTTGAATCGGCAATGGGCGACTGGGAATAATCCTCCCGATGAACAATAACACTTAATAATCAAACAGTTGCAGGAGGCATCCCAATCCATGCCTCCTCAATTTTTTAGACAAACTAATCTAATTTTTCAAATGGATAAATTAAAATCGTTATATCGACAGCTTGGTATTATCCTTATAATAGAACTTATTGTCGGCATTTTGTCAATTGTTGCTATATTTGAGTGGACAGACGACCCCAGTTTGTCTGTTTTTTTAAGCCGGTTTAGCTTTGGGGTTGCTGTATTAGTGACCATTTGGGGTACTGTTGTTAGTTCAATTCTACGAAGTACCCTAAAGAAGGTGGCTACTCAAGCCAAAGGCGCAGGGATATTAATGGCAGGTTTCATAACAATGCTTACAGGAATGATTAGCGGATTTGGAGCTTGTTTCGGAATATCACTATATACGTATGGACTCTTGTGTACGAATAACGAGACAATCACAATTATCGCAACACCAATTTGCATTGCTGCATGGTTTATTCTATGGATAAGTGCCATCAGAATGGCCCGCAACATTCCGGCCATGAAAATTGTAAAATTTGGTACAGGATGTTTCTGTCTTGTCCCTATTTTATTTTTCATCTATATTCTGTTTGCCGGAAAAGGAGATATGCCTAAGATTATCAACCTGCTTGTTTCTATTATCGCTGTTATTGGTTTCCTTTTTGGCGTGTTCTGCATGATTTTTGGTTACTTCAAGACATCTACATCAGTAGAGAAGGATGAGAATGCCATACTCACAACCCCGGACAGCAAACCCAAATTTTTAAAACGTTGGAGAATTCCCTTGTTGATCTCACTCGGTGTATATGTGCTTCTGTTGATTATAGGATTTATTCTAAAGAAAGATCCTGAGGATAGATTTAAATCAAATCATTTCGACACAGAACAAGAGACCAAGAGCGTAAGTGAACTCTACGAGGAAAATGCGCGAGAGATTCAGAAAACAAGAGACTCAATATCACGCACAATATCCAAACCTGCGGAAAGACCGGTTGCGTCAACACCAACAGCCGAAGAAAATGTTTCTTTTACCGTCAAAGGCACTGTTGGGAAAAGTGCAATAGAGATGCATCTGACTACCGAGAACAATGCTATAAAAGGTCGCTACCGCTATACTCGAAGCGGATCAGGAGACTGGATCGAAATATCAGGAATCAAAAACTCCTCTGATTATGACTACATCATGTATGAAGAATATGATGGGAAAGTAACCGGAACTTGGGAGATGAACTTCACCATCACGCCTGTATATGTAGTGGGTAAAGGCACGATGATAAATTACAAGGGAAAATCATATGATGTAGAACTTGAAGGTTCGTGCAACTAATAACCAACTTCAATAACAAATCAAAGAGGATGTGTCACGACGGCACATCCTCTGTTTTTGTATGATGTTTAGGGAGGGTCAGCGTGGGGGGATGAGGAGGAGTTGGGTCTGGAGGGCGTCGGTGTATGACTCGCCTACTCTTATCCAGGAGCGGAGGCGGCCGCATTCTTTGAAGCCGACCTTGCGGAAGGCGCTGCGTGAGTCGGTATTGTCTGCTGATATAATGGCCCAAAGTTGATGCAGTCCAAGCTGGATGCGACAGTAGTAGGCCATCATCGCAAGCGATGCTGTCGCCAGACCTTTACAGCGATGCTCCGCAGCGATATAGATTCCGACACCGGCTCGGCGGTTGATCGTGTCGATGTCATAGAGATCAATGCATCCGACGGGTAGCTCGTCGACCATCAGAATAAATCGCGACTGACCGGCAGCGAGGATGTCGGCGTCGTAGTTTTCGATATACTGCCATAACGCGTGGCGCGACCATGGAGCGCGGGTTCGTCCCTGTCGCCATGCATCGGCGTCGTTTTCCCAGCGGAAAAGCATGTCGAGGTCGGAGGGCTCGGGGGCTCGAAAGGTAATCTTACTATCGGAGGTCATGACTGGAAACTGTCGGAAAAGAGCGTGCGTTGGAGCAACGATCGTCCGAGAGTCAATTCGTCGGTGTATTCAAGATCGTTGCCCACGGCCACGCCGCGTGCGAGCTGTGTGACGCGCAAATTGTCGTAGTGGCTCAACTTGCGGTAGATGTAGAAATTGGTGGTATCGCCCTCCATTGTAGCGCCCAAAGCGAGTATCACTTCATTGACATCGCCTTCAACCACGCGCGCTATCAGCGAATCGATTTCAAGCATGTCGGGTCCGATGCCGTCCATTGGCGAAATGACACCGCCAAGCACATGATAAACGCCTGAGTACTGCCGGGTGCGCTCGATGCTCATCACATCGTTGACGTTCTCGACCACGCATACCGTGGAATGGTCGCGGTGGGCAGAAGCACATATCGGACATAGGTCATTGTCGGAAATATTGTGGCACAGACGGCAGTAGCGAATGTCGCGACGCAGATCGATGATGGCATGACCGAGCGCCTCGGCCTCATCGTTGCTCCGACGCAGCAAATGCAGTGCAAGTCTCAGCGCTGTCTTCCGGCCTATGCCCGGCAGACGCGAGAGCTCGGTCACGGCATTTTCGAGCAGTGGCGATGCAAATTCGTCGTTCATCGAGTCAGAGGAGAATAATCGCGACCGTAGCGGAGCATCTGATCGATATAGCCTTCGGAATAGTCGATGCGTACATCGGCAGGTGTCACGCCATCGGCTTCATAAACCACGGTGTAGACCGGATTGACAAAACCTTTGTAGGGAGCAATCGAAAGCGTCGCATAGCGGTCGAGGATTTCTTTATGCAATTCGGGATCAACCTTCACGGCATAGGTTTCGATCAGATCGCGGCCGGCTTCATAGTCGCCCTCGCTTTTGATGCGCTGGATCTCGCCGAGAAGCTGGCCGAAGAGCTGACGCAGACGTTCGTAATCGTTGATGCGGATATATGTCTTGCCGTCTTCCTTATACACTTCAATCACACCCTCGGGAGCGCCCTTTTCAAGAGCCCATTCGGCTATCAGTTTGCGGTTGCGCATGTGAGCCTCCTCGACATCCTTACCCGGCTCGATGCGCATCAACTGCGTCATCAGACCGTTGAGTATATACTTATAGTACTGAGCCTTGTAAGCTTCCGGACTGTCGAGCAGACCCAGTTCGATGAGTTTGGGATCGGCAAGATAGTAGAGCGCGAAAAGGTCGGCGCGAGCTTCTTCGAGCGATGATCCATGGGCCTTGAGAGCATCGGGATCAACACCGGGAAGCAGACGACCCGATGCGTGGCCGAGACATTCGTGAAGGTCGGTGTGCAGATTGTCGGTCACAAACAGATACTGATCCATCAGCTGACGCATTGCTTCGTCGGGCACGAATTCGGCATTGAATCCATCGCCATGTGATGCTTCATCGTAGGCCTGGGTGATGTTTTCGATGGTCACCGATTTCGAGCCGTGAGCGGCACGGATCCAGTTGGCGTTAGGCAGATTGATACCGATGGGAGTGGCGGGATATGAATCGCCTGCCAAGATGGCGGCAGTGATCACTTTAGCGGTTACGCCTTTCACTTTATCCTTGCGGAAACGCGGATCGACGGGCGAGTGATCTTCAAACCACTGGGCGTTGTCGCTGATCACTTCGGTGCGATGACTTGCATCGAGGTTTTTAAAGTTGACGATCGATTCCCAGTTACCGGTCATACCCAGAGGATCGTCGTAGCTTTCGATGAAACCGTTGATGAAGTCGACCTGCGAATCGGTGTCCTCAACCCATAGTATTGAATATTCATCGAAGTCAACCAGATTGCCCGAAGCGTAGTAGCAGATGAGCTTGTTGATCACCTGATGCTGCTTGTCGTTCTCGGCATACTTGGCAGCCTTCGACAGGTTGTTGATGATGCGGGCAATAGCCGGCGAATAGAGGCCGCCAAGCTTGTAGGGCTGCTCCACAATCTTACCGTCGACCTTGGCCACGCGGGTGTTCAGGCCATACGACACCGGAGTAAGATCCGTAGTGTCCTTGATTGAAGCGTAATAGTCCTCGACTTCCTTTTGTGTCACCCCTTCATAGAGATTGGTGGCTGAAGTGACGATCAGATCCTGACCTTCGGCCTGGTTGACCTTTTTGGGCATGAATGTCGGATCGAAGATCAGACGTTTCATCACGGCCATATCGGCCGGCTTGTCAGTAGCAGGCACATAGCTCAGAGCCTCTTCGAAGAAAGCTTCGGAGAATTCAGGAACGAATTTGTCCATCGAGTAGTGATGGTGCATTCCGTTGCCGAACCACACCTGTTTGAGATATTTTTCAAATGCCTTATAGTCGGCCGATGTCTTGTCGCCCCGGTAGTTGCGATAGATCGATTCCAGAAGCTGACGCATGGCCAGATTGTACTTGCCGTTCTGATCCCAGAGAATGTCGCGACCCGCGATGGCTGCTTCGGTCAGGTAATAGACGAGCATTTTCTGATTGAGTGAAAGATCCTCGAATCCGGGCACTTTGTAGCGAAGCACCTCGATGTCGGCGAATCGGTCGACCACGTAGTTGAAATCGTTATTGTCAGCGGCCTGAGCCACGTTGGTTGCTGTGATAGCTGTAAGCATAGCGCCCACCATTGTAGTTTTATAATTGAACATATAGTTTTAGGAGTATGTCTGATTATTCGATGTATAGAATCAAGCCTTTGAGATATTCGCCCTCGGGATGATAGATGTTGACCGGATGATCGGCCGGCTGGGTCAGCTGGTGGAGTATGCGCACCCGGCGTCCGGTCTGGGCTGCGGCCGAAAATACGGCAAGTCGGAACTGCTCGCGACTGATGGCCTGAGAGCAGGAGAATGTGAACAGAATGCTGCCGGCCGGCATCTTCTCCATTGCCTTGGCATTGAGTTTCTGATAGCCACGCAGAGCATTTCGGATGGCGCCGCGATGTTTGGCAAATGCCGGTGGGTCGAGCACCACCAGATCGTAGGCACCCGGCTGCATATCACTCAAAAACTTGAATGCATCCACGGCAAAAGCTTCATGGTGTGCTTCGCTGCCGAAGTTCAACGACACATTGGCCTCGGTCAGAGCAATGGCCTTGGCCGAACTGTCGACCGAATGAACCAATTCAGCCCCGCCCTTGAGAGCGTAGACCGAAAAGCCTCCCGTGTAGCAGAACATGTTGAGCACACGCCGGCCGCGGGCAAATTTTTCCAGAAGATGACGATTGTCGCGCTGATCGACGAAAAATCCGGTCTTCTGTCCCTTGAGCCAGTCGACATGAAACTTCAGTCCGTTTTCAGTGGCCACATTGGTGGTGAATCCACCTATCAGATATTCGTTTTGCGGATCGAGCTGAGCTTTGTATGGCAAAGTGGTTTCCGATTTATAGTACACGTTTTCAATGCTGAGTTCGTCGAGCTCAGTAAGAGCCATAGCCACCACATTGCGGGCAAAATGCATTCCTGGAGAATGGGCTTGTACCACAGCAGTGGAGCCGTAAATGTCGACAATCAGTCCGGGAAGGAAATCTCCTTCGCCGTGCACCAGACGGAAAGCATCATTGTCAGTCCGGCTGAGTCCAAGCGAAAGACGAAGCCGGGCCGCCGCGCTCAGGCGACGTCGGAAAAAGTCGATGTCGATCGACTCAACCTCCCAACTCAACATTCTGACAGCGATACTACCTATCTGATAATGGCCCACACCAAGCACATGGCCATCGGCTGCCACTACCTTAACCACATCACCCTCTTCAACTCCATTGTCGATGTTGCGGATAGCTCCGGAAAAGACCCACGGGTGGAAGCGCATCAGCGATTCTTCCTTGCCCCTGTGGAGAGTAACTTCTGGATATTTCATATATGGTTTTAGAGTGTATCTAATACGTTTATTGTCATTTCAGGAATGCTCGGATCAGATCGTTGCCGTTGGCATAGACCAAAAGCAACAGCAGGAAGCACATGCCGGCAATCTGGGCATACTCCATCACCTTATCAGGCACTTTGCGCCCTGTAATCACTTCAATGAGCAGGAAGAGCACATGGCCTCCGTCAAGTCCGGGGATGGGGATGATGTTCATAAAGGCAAGCACCACCGAAAGGAATGCCGTGATCTCCCAGAACGAGAGCCAGTTCCATTTGTCGGGGAAAAGACTGCCCAAAGCTCCGAATCCGCCGATGCTTTCAGCTCCCTCTTTGGAGAAAACATGGCCCATAGAGCTGACGTAGCTCGATAGCGTGTTGGTGCCGATCTCAATTCCTTTGGGCACGGATTGGAACATTCCGTATTTTTCAAACACCACAGGATAGACCTTGTCGAGGGTCATCAGGTTGAAGCCGAGTTTGCCGCCATCGCCCACGGTGGTGTTCACCGTCATCACCTTGCCGTCGCGATAGAGAGTCACGGTGGTTGGCTTCGATGCATACTTGGCAAGCTCATTCTGGAGTTCGAAATACGACGGAGTGGCAACGCCGCCGATACCGACAATGCGGTCACCCTCCTTCAATCCGGCCTCAGCAGCCGGGCTTCCGCCTACCACGCCCTGCACATACACAGGCAGGCGATAGGTGAAAAACATCTCGTCCTTGTCTTTATTCAGTGCGAATATGAATTTTTCGGGAAGCTCAAACGTCACAGTGTCGCGTGCCACCGATTGCATCACCGAGCCGAGAAGCTTTGAATCAGGCTCGCTTTTGCGGAGCACCGTCACCTTCTTGGCATCGGCCAAGCGATACAGCCAGTCGCTTTCCGAACTTTCAAGCTGCTTGCCGTCAGCCTTGTAGATAATGTCGCCGTTACTGAAGCCGGCATCGAGAGCCACCTGCGAGAACTGCATACCCTCATATGCCTGATCAAGAGGCACATATTTATTGCCCCAATGCCATGCAATGCCTGCATATATCAATACAGCCAGAATGAAATTGAACACCACACCGGCCACCATCACACACAGACGCTGATAGGCAGGCTTGGCTCTGAATTCCCACGGCTGCTCCGGCTGAGCCATCTGCTCCTTGTCCATCGATTCGTCGATCATGCCGGCGATCTTCACATAGCCGCCGAGGGGAAGCCAGCCGATACCATACTCCGTATCGCGCCACGTGGCTTTTTCATTTCCATGTTTGTCATACTTCGGTACTTTCTTTTTCGGTTTCCATTTCACAAGCGAAAACCACGGGTTGAAAAACAGATAGAATTTTTCAACCTTGATGCCAAAAGCACGCGCTATGATGTAGTGGCCAAACTCATGTATGACCACAAGAAATGCCAGTGCGGCAATCAACTGAGCGGCCTTGATCATTATTGATTCAAACATATCTCAATAAAAGCTATTCTGATTTTTTGATTTTAAAATTTCTTCTCATCGACAAGACTTTGAGCCACGCGGCGAGACTCGTCGTTGGTTGCCACATATTCCTCATAGGTAGGCGAAGGTATGAAATCGACTCTCGACAATGTGGCCATGATCAGTGGATAGATGTCGACAAAGCGGATTCGTCCTTCAAGAAACGAAGCTACGGCAATCTCGTTGGCGGCATTGATGATGCATGCAGCATTCCCGCCTCTGCGCAACGCCTTGCGAGCCAGTTTCAGACACGGGAACAGACGTTCGTCGGGTTCTTCAAACGTCAGACGGCTATAGTCGGCAAGCGTCAGACGGGGTCGGCCACTTGTCAGGCGCTCACCCACTCCAAGCGCATACCGTATGGGCAGATGCATGTCGGGCAGTCCAAGCTGAGCTTTCACCGATCCGTCGACAAATTCGACCATCGAATGCACTATCGACTGCGGATGAACCACCGCCTCAATCCTGTTGGCCGGAATATCGAACAACCAACGGGCCTCGATGATTTCAAAAGCCTTGTTCATCATGGTGGCCGAGTCGATGGTGATCTTGGCTCCCATCGACCAGTTGGGATGATGCAGCGCATCGGCCACAGTCACTTTTTCAAGGTCGGAAGCGTTAAAGTTTCTAAACGGACCTCCCGATGCGGTAATGATCAACCGGGCAACGGATTCATTACTTTCGCCAACCAGACACTGCGCTATGGCGGAATGTTCCGAATCGACGGGCATCAACCCGGATTTGCTCTGCGCAAGCAACGTGCGGACGTACTCACCGGCCACAACAAGAGTCTCCTTATTGGCAAGCGCTATATCTTTATTGTGTCGGATAGCGGCAATGGTAGGCTCAAGTCCGCTGTAGCCCACGGTGGCAGTGACAACAGTGTCAACATCATCGCGACCAACAGCTTCGACAACAGCCCGACGCCCTGCTCCCACCTCGATTCCGAGCGGTGAAAGCACTTCGCTGACCGTGCCAAACTGGCTCTCGTCGGCTATCACTACACATTTCGGCCTGTGTTTCAAAGCCTGCTCAATCAGCAGTCGCGCATTGCGACCTGCCACAAGCACTGTAGCTTCAAACAGTTTACTATGTTCGGATATGATATCGAGCGTCTGGGTACCGATCGATCCGGTGCTCCCCAAAATGGCAATACGCTTTTTCCTGTTGCAAAATTCTTTCATAACCAACTGCAAAGATAATAAAAAATCACCTCTCCTCAGAACCAAATCATGATTACTGATGTTTAAAGTTCGTAAAAACATCATAAATACAGTTCATCGACCGATTTCAACTATCCTTAGAAACTCAAAAAAGATAAATAATAATTGTTTCACAAAATGTACGAGAGAATGAAAACTAAATCGTTACTTACCGCAGCCGCATGTGTCGGCTTCCTCTCGCTGGCAGCCAATGCCAATGCTCAAGAGGCTGTTGTCGTTGAAGAAACGACCTTAACCGTTACCCAACCCGTAGAATGCAAGACACATTACTACTCTTCATGGCGCGACAACTGGTTTATCCAGCTCGGCGCAGGTGTTCAGGTGCCCTTCGTTGAAAACGAGCTCCCCGACGGAAGTGAAAAACGTCACGCCACAATGGTCTATAACCTTGGCGTAGGCCATTGGTTCAGCCCCTATCTGGGTCTGCGTTTCAATGCCCTTTACGGCAACAAGATGCGTTGGGACTTCCTTCAGCGCAACAAAGCCCAGATGGCTTCTTTGAACTTTGATCTTATGTGGGATATGACATCATCGGTTTGCGGCGTCAACCCCGACCGTGTATTTTCATTCATTCCTTTCATCGGTGTCGGCGGAACCTACACTTGGGATTTCAAAGGCAACGACGGCAATGACTGGACCCGCGATCTTACCCGTCACCGCAACAGCCAGTGGACCCTTCCGGTATCAGTAGGCTTCCAGCTCCGCTTCCGTCTGTGCAAATATGTCGACTTCTTCGCTGAAGCCCGCGCACAGTTCTACGGCGACAACTTCAACAACTACACCCAGGGCGATCCTATCGAAGCCAACATCACTGCCATCGGCGGTCTTAGCTTCAACATCGGCGGGCGCGACTTCAAGGCCTACAATCCTTGCGACTCTTATGGAAATGTCGACGCACTCAACTCTCAGATCAACGACCTTCGTGGCGCTCTCGCTGCCACAACTGCCGCTCTCGCAGCCGCTGAAGCTCAGCTCCCCTGCCCCGATGCTCCTGCAGCAGCTCCCGCTCCCCAGCAGACTCCGATGCTTTCAGCCGTTCGCTTCACCATCAACTCCGACGAAATCACCAACGAAGAAATGGTCAACGTCTACAACGTGGCAGAGTGGCTCAAAGCCAACCCGAATGCAAAGATCACTCTCTGTGGCTATGCTGACAAAGACACCGGCACAACCGAATACAACATGGATCTGTCACGTCGCCGAGCCGACGCTGTCAAAGCCGCTCTCACCAACGACTATGGCATTGCAGCCGACCGCATCGCAACTCAGGCCTACGGCAGCGACAAGCAGCCCTACAGCGAAAACGATTGGAACCGTATCGTGATCTTCACCCAGCCGTAACCCAACCGACCATCAAATACACACTGCGATGCTCCCTACCTTCAGGGAGCATCGCTCTTTTTGTGGCACCATGATCGCTCACATCTTAACCTACTTTATTAAGAAAAAAATGAGGACTTCCCCAAAAGGAAATCCTCATTGTCCACCCTGTGCGCACGAAGGGACTCGAACCCCCACGTCTTTCGACACCAGATCCTAAGTCTGGCGCGGCTACCAATTACGCCACGTGCGCTTGTCGCTGAATTCCGTCACAAAGATAGCACATTTTCTTCATTTGACAAAAAACGAGCAGAGATATGACTTCAAAACTTTTTTAAAAGCTTGTCTCTACTCTAAAGATCAGACAGTTTAACTTCATCATATTGATTTCTCAATATTCCATACAAAAGCTCTCAACCCCAGTTTGGGCGAAGCCTCGTCCATGGCATGAAGCGCCTGCAGAAGCGGATCGACACGATGATCCTCAACCACTGTGATAATGGCCGAAGCCATCGATGGCCACGCGTGAGTCCCATAGTGGGGCTCACCGGTGCGAGTGCCGCGTCCATTGACTTGCGGCCATGCCGTAAAACCGCGGCAGTTGGATTTTTCAAGCAACTTCACTATAGATTCGTAGTATGCCTGATCAAAAGTTATAAGCACTGATTTCATTTCTTCTCAACTCTGGAATTTTTTCTGATTTTTTTTGCGCTGACGACGGACCCCGACGTAGGCAAACAAGCAATAGAGCGTCGGCACAAACAGCAGCGTCAGGATGGTGGAAAGCGTCAGGCCGCCGATCACAGCCACACCCATCGGACGCCACATCTCAGAGCCCTGTCCGGTGCCCACGGCCATCGGCACCATGCCGAGGATAGTGGTCAGTGTGGTCATCACCACCGGACGCAGGCGCGATTTGCCGCCGAGCACCACAGCATTGCGGATCGACATGCCGCGCTCGCGGTTGAGCTGAATATAGTCAATGAGCACAATACCGTTTTTCACCACGATACCGATAAGCATGATGGCTCCGATCATCGACATCACATTGAGCGTGTGGCCAGTCAGATAAAGGATGATAAACACACCGGAGAAGGCAAACAGCAGCGACGTCATGATGATGCCCGGATAGGTGTAGCTTTCAAACTGCGCCGCCATCACAATATAGACCAAAATGATAATGAGCACGGCAAGAATCAACAGGTCGGAGAACGAGTCCTGTTGGTCCTCGTAGCTACCCGAAAGCTGTATGTTGATGCCGACCGGTATCTCCATCTTGTCGATTTCGATCTCCGACTGAGCTACAACATCCGACATAGGCACGCCGGACACTACAGTCGACACGGTGATGATGCGATCGCGGTCCTTTCGTTCGATGGTGGGAGGCGTGAAGCGTTCCACAACCTTGCCCACATCTTTCACCCTGACACCCTTACCGGCCGAATTATAGATAAGAATGTTCTCAATGTCGGCAATAGAAGTTCGATGTTCGGGAGCATACATCACCTTTATATCATATTCTTCGCCGTCTTCACGGAATTGTGAAGAGATGGAGCCATTGATACGGTTGCGCAGATATGTGGCGGCTGTCTGCAGATTCAGACCATAGATAGCGAGCTTCTCACGGTCGAAATCCACCTGATACTCCGGCTGATAGTCCGATCTTGAAATCATGATATCGGCCGTGCCGGGAATATTTTCAAGGATCCTGACAAGACGCTGGGCCACCGAATCGGTTTCCGTGAAGTCATAGCCGTAGATCTCATAGTCGATGGTCGACTGGCCGCCCATTGCACCTCCGCGGTTACCGCCGACGTTGACCTGCGACTTCTTGAATTCGGAGTAACGCTTAAGGTCCTCACGCATCATAGCAGCTATTTCGGTGATGCTGCGGTCGCGGTCGCCCGGATCAAGCAATCGGATGTTCATCGATATGATGTGGGAGCCGTTGTCGCTTAGCGATGCATAAGTATTGTCGCTTGAGGCTTGACCTGTGGTATAGTTGAGTATCTTGATTTCAGGATACTTTTCGCGCCATTCTTTCTGAAGTCGGTCGGCAGCTTCCTGGGCAATCTCCACACGTGTGCCGATAGGCAGCTCAAGTTTCACACCCAGACGTCCGTCGTCGGCAGTCGGGAAGAATTCGGTGCCCACAAATTTCAACAGCTGGAGCGATCCGACGAAGATGGCAAGACACACCAGAATCGTGATCCACTTGTGGCTGACAACCTTTTTGAGCAACCATGCATATCCGTTGTCGAAGGCATCGAGGCCCTTGTTGATCGGGGTGAAGAAGAGGCGGTAGAGGCGTCCGTGGGAGGTGTCTTTGCGAAGCAACTGAGAGCAGAGCATCGGGGTCAGCGACAAGGCACATGTTGTAGAGATGATCATCATAATGGTGACCATCCATCCGAGCTGACGGAAAAGCACACCTGTCATGCCGGTCACAAGCGTTAGCGGGAAGAACACGGCGATAAGCGTCAGAGTAGAAGCTATTACACTTATAGCCACCTCATTGGTGCCATGCACGGCAGCCTGTTTCGGATCCGACCCTCGCTCAATGTGCGTCGTCACATTTTCCAGCACAACTATGGCATCGTCGACCACCATACCGATCGAAATCGAAAGCGCCGACAGCGACACGATGTTGAGCGAATTGCCCGTGATGGCCAAATAGATAAACGAAGCAATGAGCGAAATAGGAATCGTGATGACAATGATCAGAGTTGCTCGCCATCGTCCGAGGAAGAAGAACACCACGATGATCACAAACAGCAACGCATAAAGCACTGTCTCGACAAGCGATGCAATGGTGTTGCGGATATTGTCGGATGTATCGACGATCACCCCGAGCTTCACGTCGGAAGGCAATCGTTTCTGCAGGCTCGGAAGCATCTCAAGCACCTTTGTGGAGATCTCCACCGAATTGGCACCCGACTGCTTCTGGATCACAATCATTGCACCTTTTTGTCCGTCGTTGTAGGTCTGCTGGGTACGTTCTTCGAGCGAGTCCTCGATTCGAGCTACATCGCTCAGATAGATGTTGCGGCCGTCAACCGATCCGACGACTATGTCGCGCAACAAATCCGACGACGAAAACTCGCCCTGTACTCGAAGCGCATAAGTGTCGCTGCCGATGTCAAACGAGCCTCCCGGGATGTTGCGGTTTTCAGCAGCCACGATGGAGGATATCTGCTCCACACTCAGGTTGTAGGCTTCCAGTCGTTTGGGATCGACATATATGTGGATCTCACGCTTGGGAGCGCCGGAAATCGACACGGACCCGACGCCCGAAATTCGAGCCAGTGGGTTGGCCACGGCATCGTCGAGAATCTTATAAAGACCGGGCATACTCTCCTCAGCCTGAACCGACAGCATCACGATAGGGATCATGTCGGAGCTGAATTTGAAGATGACCGGATTTTCGGCGTTGTCAGGCAGAGCACTCTTCACCATATCGAGCTTATCGCGCACATCGTTAGTGAGCACATCGATATCCTTGCCATACTCAAATTCGAGAGTGATCACTGATATGTTTTCACGCGACTTCGACGTGATGTGCTTCAGGTCATTGACAGCATTGAGAGCGTTTTCAAGCGGTCGGGTGACATTCTGCTCAATATCCTGGGCCGATGCACCCTGATAGGTGGTCATCACCATAATGGTGTTGGTCTCCACGTCAGGATACAAGTCGATGGGAAGTGTCTTGAGAGAGAACAGACCGAGGATCACCACTGCCACGAAGCAGAGTGTGGTCATGATTGGCCTGCGTACTGCGCTGGAATATAAGCTCATGGCAATCAGTCGTTGGATTTCTTATCAATCGCTTCAACCTTCACGCCATCGGCAAGACGAGTCTGACCTGTGATCACAACCCATGCATCGGCAGGCACACCCGAAAGAATCTCATAAGCATCGTCGATGCGCTGTCCGAGCTGCACATGATTGTAGCTGACTGTTTTGGTCTGCGGATTGTAGATATACACATATTTGTTGCCCGATCCCGACTGCTTGACCACGGCACGGTCAGGCACAACGACATGATTGGCTTCTCCGAAGTTCATGATCACGCGGGCAAACATACCGGGCACAATTTTCTGACCGGGGTTGTCGATGGTGATCTCCACGGTGAACGTGCGTGTCGAAGAGTCGATGGTGGGATGAATCAGATAGACTTTGCCGGTAAATGACTCGTCGGGATATACATCAAGTTTGATCTGCACCGACATTCCTTCCTTCACCAGCGGGAATTCAGATTCCGACACATTGACCATCACCTTCACCGGATTGACCTGTTCAATGGTCAGAATAGGCAGCGTGCCGGTCATGTCGCCCGGATCATAATTGCGGGCTGTGACCACACCGCTGACCGGCGACACCAGTATAGTGTTCTCAACCATGTTGGCATATTGTCGGCGTTGCGCATCGAGTTCTGTTTTGATCTGGTCGACCGACTGCTGTGTACCGCCACCGATCTCAAGAAGTCTCAAAGCTCGGTTATATTCCCTTTCGGCGTTGTCGATCCTCACCTTCAGTTGATCTATATTCACATCGTCGAGCACGACCACGCGCTGGCCTTTGGCCACCTTGGAGCCTACATCGACCAGGATACTCTTGATTCGGTTTGGAGTAGATGTTGATATATTGTTGGTTTTAAACGCCTCTACCGTGGCAGTATACTCGGCTATTTGCGGAACCACCTGATCGAAGACCTGACGGATTTCGACCTTCGGAGTCTCTTCAGTCTTTGAAGCACCGGGGCCTGCCGATGATTTATCCGCATCTTTGGAGCAGGATGATAACGCCAGCAATCCGATGCCAATGGCAATTGCCGATACATGTCGAACGTAATTCTTGAAAAGCATAGTGATGCTGTATGAGTTTATTACTATAATGTGTCTCAATTGATTGTGTAGTGGTCGGGATCAGCGTTGCCGAGAAGAAGTTCCAGATCGCTGCCGGCGACAAGATAGTTGTAGATGGCCTGATAATATGCAAGGCGTGAGCGGGTCAATGCGAGTTCCGAATCGCGTAGGTCGAGATAGCTTGCCGCACCGATTTCGAAGCTTTGCGACATGATTGAATAAGCTGTTTCGGCCTGTTTCACGCTCTCGGCACACGATGATATCTGCTTTATGTTGAGTTGTATGTTTTCGATTGCAAGATCGGTTTGCATATTGATCGAGCGCACCAGATTGATCCGTTGCCAATCAATTTCGCGCAACTGCACTTCGGCCTGGCGTATACGCGAAACGCGTTGAAAACCTTCAAACAGAGGCACCGAAAGAGTAAATCCGATAATCGAATATGGGCTCCACTGCAATCCTTTGAACGGCGTGCCGTCGTTCATCGATGTCCAGTTGTAGTTGGCAGTCAGGGCCAGTGTTGGATAAAGCGAACGTTTCTGAATCTCCAGTGCATCGTCGAGCTGGCGCTTCTGAATGTCGAGCATGCGAAGATCGAGGTTGCCCGAAATATTACGGTCGATGCGGATCACATCTTCATACATGGTCTGCTGATAGTCGGCCAGAGCGGTAGCGGGCGATATGTCGACCGTAGTATCCATTCCCATCAGAATCAACAACTGAAGTTTGGCCTGACGGATAGCAATCGTGGCCTGGGTCAATTCAGGCTCAACATTTTTCAATGCTACCTCGGTGCGGAGCACATCGTAGCGCGAGGCGGCTCCCAGACTGTATTGTTTGGCATAAAGATCAGCCGTAAACTTGGCCATGTCATAGCTTTCCTGAATCGTCTTGTAGGAATCCTCGGCGAGCAAGAGCAGATAATAGGCGTTTTTGACCTGATTGATCATTTCGATGCGCGATCGGCGGGCAGCTTCCACCGTCTGAAGTATCTGGCTGTCGTTGAGATCGAGCGTTTTCCACAGCTGGGGGGCTATGATGGGAAGCGACAATGAGAAGCCGGCTGAATATGAGTTGTCCATACCCACCTTTATGCCGTTGGAGCCTGACGACGATGCCGGAACCGGCGTCTCTTCCCCGTCATCGCCGGGAGTTGACGATGAGGCGAAGCGGTTCATGTTCATATACATCGTCTGCTTGGCAAGCGTGCGGTTGTATGTTGCTCCGAACGATACCGACGGGAGGAGTTGACCCAGCGTTTCTTTGCGCGAATAGTCCATGCGGGTGATCTCCATGTCGGCCACCTTGATGGTCGGGTTTTCGCTCAAGGCTATTGCTATACATTGATCAACAGTGAGACGCAATGAATCAGCCGCCACTGACGACAGACAGAACCACAATGCAAGAAATAATAATGATAGGTTTTTTGACATTAGTTATTGGTCTGTATTAGACACACTCTTAATCAATCTCTTAGTTTTCAACTTTGAATCCGGCATCGCGAAGGGCCTGCTTCACGGCCTGAATATGTTCGTGGTTGCGCGTCTCCATTTCTATGTGTAGTTTGCAGCCGTTGATCTCGGTGTTCGACGAGTTGCGCTTATGTTCCACCGACAGAATGTTGGCACCCTGGTCGCCGATGATTGTGCACACTTTGGAGAGTTGACCGGGTTTGTCAGATAGGATCACTGTCACCGTGCAGTCACGTCCGTTCTTGACAAGACCGCGGGTGATGACGCGGTTGAGCGAAGTGACATCTATATTGCCACCCGAAACGAGGCATACCACCTTTTTGCCTTTCACCGGCACCTTGTTGAACATGACGGCTGCCACCGAAACAGCTCCGGCGCCTTCGGCCACAAGTTTCTGCTGTTCGATGAGCGAAAGAATGGCGGCAGCCACTTCATCGTCGCTCACGGTCACAATGTCATCGACATATCGACGGCACATTTCGTAAGTGTTGACTCCCGGTTCTTTCACAGCGATGCCGTCCGCTATGGTTGAAACCGAATCAAGGCGGATGCGTTCGTCTCGTTTAATCGATTCCACCATTGAGGGTGCGCCCTCTGCCTGCACGCCGTAGACCTTCACATTCGGTTTGATGGTTTTGATGGTGAAGGCCACTCCGCTGATCAAACCACCGCCACCTACCGGCACCACCACAGCGTCGACATCAGGCATTTCTTCGATGATCTCCAGACCTATGGTGCCTTGTCCGGCTATCACAAGCGGGTCGTCGAACGGGTGAACCAACGTATATCCATGTTCTTTCTGCAGTTCGAGAGCTTTGCGATAGGCATCGTCATACACACCGGGCACCATGCACACTTCAGCTCCGAGAGCCTTCGTGGCCTCCACTTTTGAAATCGGAGCCCCGGCAGGCAGACAGATGATTGACTTGATGCCATTATGGGTGGCGCCGAGTGCCACGCCCTGTGCATGATTGCCGGCCGAACATGCAATCACGCCTTTTTTCTTTTCTTCCTCGCTCAGCTGCGAGATTTTATAGTAAGCACCTCGGAGTTTAAAAGACCCGGTATATTGCAGATTTTCAGGCTTGAGATACACCTGCGCTTCGGGATTCAGTTTGGTAACTCCTATCAACTTTGGATGGCGTGCAACGTTTTGAAGCACTTCGGCTGCACGATATACTTCGGCAATATTAATTTCTTCCATACGATAATCGCTTTTTTCAACCACAAAAGTAGTAAAAAAAAGCGATTGTCTGAATAGAATGTCAATTATTATCGAAGTGTGTCAGTCGAATACGCGATCCCAGTCTTTCCACACGGCTTCATAGCCCAGTGCGCGTATCTCGTCGGCCACCTGTTGGGGCGTGCGAGAATCGGTCACCTCAAACTGTTCGAGTGCATCGGGAGTCGACACATATCCGCCCGGCTCCGTCTTCGATCCGGCCGACATTGACGTAACTCCGAGCTTCATCATGTTGGCTCTGAATCGTGGACTTTCGCGCGTTGAATAACTGATGTCGACATCGTGGTCGAATATGCGAAATGCAAATGTCACCTGCGCAAGTTCGCGATCGCTCATCACCACTTTTGGTTGATAGCCGCCCTCGGCGGGACACATGCGTGGGAAATTGATACTGTAGCGAGTGCGCCAGTAGTTGCGGCGCAAATACTGCAGATGGCGGGCCATCATCGTCACATCGGTGCGCCAGTCTTCAAGGCCGATCAGTACGCCCATGCCGATTTTGTGAACGCCGGCACGTCCCATACGGTCGAACCCGTTGACACGCCACTCAAAGATCGATTTCATGCCGCGCGGGTGATATTTCTTATAGTTGGCCTCGTTGTAGGTCTCCTGGAAACATACCACACCGTTGAGTCCGCTTTGTGTCAGGCGATAGTAGTCGCGTTCTTTCATCGGCATGACCTCAATGGTGAGGTTGTTGAAATACGGACGAGCCACATGTAGCACTTGCTCAAGATAGTCCACACCGTTGAGCGACGGAAATTCGCCCGACACAATCAGCAGATTTTCAAACGGTCCGAGCTTGCGGATCGCCTCGCATTCAGCCTTCACCTGGTCGAGGGTCAGAGTGACGCGAGTCAGTGGATTTGCATGGTTAAAACCACAATACACACATGAGTTGGTGCACGCATTCGACACGTAGAGAGGAATATACATCGATATGGTTTTACCGAAGCGTTCCAACGTGTAGCGATGCGACAGCTGAGCCATCTGCTCAAGATAGGGAGCTGCCGCCGGTGATATCAGAGCCATGAAGTCGTCGATGGTCAAATGCTCTTTAGCGAGAGCAATTTCAACGTCGCGCGATGTCTTAGAGGCTATCTCGGCACCGGTGGCATCCCAGTCATATTTTTTTAATTCGTCGTAGAACATACTTGATTATTTAGCACAATCATCGCCGCGATTGATCGACTGAGTGATACGCATGGCACAGAAATTGGGTCCGCACATGGTGCAGAAATGATCGTCGCCGCGATGCGATTCAACGTAGTATGTCCGTGCTCGATCGGGGTCGAGCGACAGATTGAACTGGTCTTTCCATCTGAACTCAAAGCGGGCCTTCGACATGGCGTCGTCGCGCACCTGTGCGCCGGGGAATCCTTTTGCAAGGTCAGCTGCATGGGCAGCAATCTTATATGTGATCACGCCCTGGCGCACATCTTCGAGATTGGGGAGTGCAAGATGCTCTTTGGGAGTGACATAGCAAATCATAGCCGTGCCCATCCATGCTATCTGGGCAGCTCCGATGGCCGAGGTGATGTGGTCGTAGCCGGGAGCGATATCGGTGGTCAACGGGCCGAGCGTGTAGAACGGTGCCTCATGGCATTTCTCAAGCTGACGGTCCATGTTTTCGCGAATCTTTTGCATGGGCACGTGGCCGGGACCTTCAATCAGCACCTGAACACCGTGAGCCCAGGCTTTTTCGGTCAGTTCTCCAAGCACATCGAGTTCGAGGAATTGGGCGCGGTCATTGGCGTCGTGAATCGATCCGGGACGCATGCCGTCGCCAAGCGAAACGGCCACGTCGTATTGTGCCAATATTTCACATATTTCATCGAAGTGGGTGTAGAGGAAGTTCTCTTCGTTGTGCATCACAGCCCACGATGTCATGATCGAGCCACCGCGGCTGACGCATCCGGTCAGACGCTCGCCGAGCATGTCGGCATGGGCTTTCAGCGCACCGGCATGGATGGTGAAATAGTCAACTCCCTGCTCCGCCTGTTCGATCAGTGTGTCGCGATATATTTCCCATGTCAGATCGCGCACGCTGCCGTTGACTTTCTCCAATGCCTGATAGACTGGAACCGTTCCCACCGGCACGGGGCAGTTGCGGATGATCCATTCGCGGGTTTCGTGGATATTGTCGCCTGTCGAAAGGTCCATCAACGTGTCCCCTCCCCAGTAGCAACTCCACACGGCTTTGCCCACTTCCTCTTCAATGCCGGAGGAGAGCGCGGAGTTGCCGATGTTGGTATTGAGTTTCACCGCAAATTTGCGACCGACGATCATCGGTTCGGCTTCGGGATGGTTGATGTTGGCAGGGATTATGGCTCGACCCTCGGCAATCTCTTGTCTGACAAATTCGGGGGTGATATAGCTGTCGATACCGAGTTCGCGACAGTTCATGGTTTCGCGGATGGCAACATATTCCATTTCGGGAGTGATGACACCACGGCGGGCAAGTTGCATCTGGGTTATCTCTTTTCCCTTTTTTGCACGGCGCGGTGCGTAACGATGACCGAAGCGGATAGAGTCAAGGCTCTTGTCGGCTTCACGCATGCGTCCGTATTCCGACGTGATCGATGGGAGTTGCTCCAGATCGTCGCGTTCTGCAATCCACTGCTCACGAATGCGGGGAATGCCTTTGTTGATATCAGTTTCGACGTTGGGATCGGTATAAACGCCGCTGGTGTCATAGACCATAACCGGGGCATTGTCGGTCTGCACACGTTTGTTGCCCTCGACCTTCACTGTGGGCGTAAGGTTGATGCGTCGCATAGCCACGCGTATCGGGAACAGCTTTCCGTCGACATATACTTTTTCAGATCCGGGATAGCTGTTGATGTCAATATTTTCAATAGTCATATTTGAATGATAATGTTTGGTATTTACAGTATGTTAGATCAGTCGAGAAATGAAGTGAGAGGACTTGTGGCAACAGCGCCGCTGCCTATGCTTCCGAGTCCGGCGAGATAGCCTGCGCGGCCGGCCTCAACGGCGAGTTTGAATGCGCGAGCCATTTCGACAGGATTGCCGGCTACGGCAATGGCCGTATTGACAAGCACAGCGTCGGCACCCATTTCCATAGCTTCGGCAGCGTGAGAAGGAGCGCCCAGGCCGGCATCGATCACAACGGGAACACGGCTTTCAGCTATGATGATCTCAAGCAAATCGCGGGTGCGCAGACCTTTGTTGGTCCCTATCGGGGCACCGAGTGGCATCACTGCAGCAGTGCCTACTTCCTCCAGGCGTTTGCAAAGCACAGGGTCGGCCTGGATGTAAGGCAAAACCTTGAATCCTTCTTTGGCAAGTATCTCCGTGGCTTCCAGAGTCTCTATCGGATCCGGCAACAGATACTTCGGATCAGGGTGTATTTCAAGTTTTATGAAATCAGTGCCGAAACATTCGCGCGCGAGCCGAGCCGCTATGACAGCTTCCTGGGCATTTCGCACGCCCGATGTGTTGGGCAGGAACTGCACATGGTCGCGGTTGATGTGACGCAGCATGTCGTCTTCCTCCTCGTTTTGCATATCTATACGCTTCATGGCCACAGTGATCATCTGTGAGCCGGAAGCCAGAATGCTGTCGAGCATGAGTCGGTTGGATGAGAATTTCCCAGTACCGACAAAGAGGCGTGAAGTAAATTCGCGTCCTCCTATTATCAATTTATCGTCCATATAAGAAATGTATGATTGTTATTTCCTGTTTAAAGATTACTGTGGAATCCCTTCAAGTTGTTCAAGGATCTTGCCGGTGGCCAGCATTGGATCGGGAGCATCGGCGATGGCCGACGACACTGCTATGCCATTGACGCCTGTCTGCATGATCGGCTTGACATCGTCGATGTCGATGCCACCAATTGCCACTATAGGCAACTCGATTCCGGCGTCGCGCACTGTTTTCACCACCTCGCGGTAGCCTTCAAGCCCGAGCACCGGTGCAAGATTTTTCTTGGTGATAGTGAACTGATACGGGCCAAGACCAACATAGTCCACATCTTTTCCTTTGAATTTCAGTATGTCTTCGGCAGTGTTGGCTGTCACACCGATTATGGCGTGCGGGCCGAGAAGTTCGCGGGCCTGCATCGGATCCATATCCTCTTTGCCGAGATGTACGCCCGACACTTTCAATTCGTTGACCAGCGACACGCGGTCGTCGATGACCAGGAATGTATCGGTTTCGCGACACATTGGTATCAATTCCAAAGCAACTTGGCGCACTTCTTCGTCAGTGGCATCTTTCATTCTGAGCTGCACCCAGCGGCATCCGCCTTCGATTGCCATTTGCACTTCTTCTGCAATGGAATATCTGTCTGAATTTTTGGTTATAAACTGTAGCATATCGTGTTATATAAAAAGTTTAATGGCACCAAGCACCGCATAGCCCGAAAATCCGAGCTGCTCCACGATGTCGATGCGGTCGGGAGTAACGCCTCCCAAAGCTATAACATCCGTGGCGGCGGTTTCGTTTAAAGCCTTAAGATCTTTATGACTGAAAGCAGCTCGATATCCTTGTTTGGAAATGGAGTCAAACACCGGGCTTATAGTGACATAATCGAATCCTGTGGCCTCCTCAACCTCAGCAATTGTGTGGCACGATCGACTCATCGCCCCGTTATAACCGGCCGGCAGCTCCGGGTTGCGACCATTGAGATGTAGTCCTCCAAGCTGATAATCACCAACAAGTCCGAAATGATCATGAAGTCGCAGATGCCCGTGCCAACGCGAGGGTATTGACTCGATGAGCCGACGCATGTCGGGTTCAGAAATACCCGGATGGCGAAGATGGATCACATCCCATCCATCGTCGAGCAATCGTTCGATCAAATCCACCTCATCGGGCTGCACATGCTCCGGAGTGATGCAGATTCGTTTCAGACCTCTTTCATCCGCCATAACAGGCTTGAATAATTATAATCTTGTCGTTGTCGGCCGGGCAATAACTTTCCTTTTTGTCGCGTGGAAGCACTGCACCGTTCACGGCCACAGCTTTCCCCTTAAGGTCGATGGACCGCTCGGCAAGGAGCTCGCTCAGAGTGATTCCATCGCGAGCATCAATCACTTCATTGTTGATTGTCACCTTCATTTGTAACGTTATTTTGGTTTACATTGAATTTCATGTGGCGCGGTCCGAAAAGATGGTTGACAGGTCCGTGTCCGTGACCGATCCTTACCTTCGCTCCGGCACGTAGCGCGCGAGTCACAAACAGTTTGCCGCGCACGCAAGCCTCCTCAATATCAAAGCCAAGAGCAAGATACGATGCTATAGCCGACGACAGCGTGCACCCGGTGCCATGCGTATTGCGCGTGTCGACGGCATCGGCTGTCAAAATCGTCAGTTCATCATCGTTCTCCAGCATCAGATAGTCCACCTTTACATCCGTCCGCTCATAGTCGCCACCCTTAAGCAGAATGTTTCGGCATCCCATCTCGCGGAGTTTGTCGGCCTGAGCGCGGGGATCTTCAGTCCCAGTCAGTTCTATGGCTTCATTGCGGTTTGGAGTGACGAGTGTGGCGAGCGGAAACAATCGGTCGACCACGGCTTTTATGGCATCATGCTCCATCAGAAGCGAACCTGAAGTCGACACCATCACCGGGTCGACCACCAGTCGCCGGATACCGTTGCTTTCTATGGCATCGGCCACGGCTTCAACCGTAGGACGGTTGAAAAGCATGCCGGTCTTTGCCGCCAGCGGCGGGATGTCGACACAGCACATATCGATCTGCTTTCGCACGATGTCGGGCGACAACGTGGCCACGTCGCTCACGCCACAAGTGTTCTGACATGTAATGGCGGTGATGGCACTCATGGCATAGCACCCGATGGCCGATATCGTCTTGATATCAGCCTGTATGCCCGCGCCTCCCGAACAATCGGAGCCGGCCACAGTCAATACCGGAATATACTCTTTGGACATAACTTGAGGTCTCTTTTGTT
The DNA here is from genome assembly GCA_023666835.1 of Bacteroides sp. Classification (GTDB taxonomy): domain Bacteria; phylum Bacteroidota; class Bacteroidia; order Bacteroidales; family Muribaculaceae; genus Paramuribaculum. Next base: position 454,964 of record JAMPBJ010000001.1, read on the forward strand.
TATCAGGGTGCCGGCACGTCATTGCCGATCCTTAGCCTCAAGGCCGCAAGTCAGCCGCCAATGGCGGACTTCGGAGCGACTCACAATCCCTGCGACGGTACTGGCCGTATCAGGTTCGGAGGGTATCGATCTCAGCCCTGTTTTCGCCTTCAATGGCGCATCGGGCACCCCTTTGTTTGTCTTGTGCACAAAAATAGACAATATAATCCTAACATCAAAATTTATTTTCGCACGGCGTTTTCAAATTCACAATGGTGTTTTCACTTTATTTTTGTATCTTTGCAAGCTATAACTCTCCCCTATTTTACATTCTCACAATATGATTCCACAAGACATACTTCCGCAACCGACCGACGAAACGCCAATCGACTCAACGCCCCGTCGCGATCCCAACTACGACGAGGACGACATCAAGACCCTTGAATGGAACGAGCATATCCGACGCCGCCCCGGCATGTACATCGGCAAACTCGGCGATGGCAGCAGCCCCGACGACGGCATCTATGTTCTCCTCAAGGAGGTGCTCGACAACTCCATCGATGAATACATGATGGGCTTCGGAAAACAAATTGCGGTCGACGTCACCGGCGAGACAGTCAGCGTGCGCGACTATGGACGCGGCATACCCCTGGGCAAACTCGTCGAGGCATCTTCGCGAATGAACACCGGCGGAAAATACGACTCCAAGGCCTTCAAAAAATCTGTCGGACTCAACGGTGTAGGCATCAAGGCCGTCAATGCCCTTTCCGATGAATTTTTCATCAAATCGGTGCGCGACGGTCAGATGAAAAGCATTCTCTACCACCACGGCAACATCGTCGAGGAATCACCCGTGGAACCTTGCGACGAACCCGATGGCACCCTCGTCAGATTCACCCCCGACCCCACGCTGTTTCGCGACTACCGCTACCGCGAGGAACTGATTCTGCCGCTTTTAAAGAACTACACGTTTCTCAACACCGGGCTGACCATCGTGTTCAATGGCAAGCGGTTCTCTTCACGCAACGGCCTGCTTGACCTTCTGCGCGAACAGATGACCGACGAACCGCTCTACCCGATCGTGCATCTCAAAGGCGACGACATAGAGATAGCCTTCACCCACGCCAATCGATACGGCGAAGAATACTACTCGTTTGTCAACGGCCAGCATACCACCCAGGGAGGCACGCATCTGACCGCCTTCAAGGAAGCATTCTCACGCACCGTAAAAGAATACTACAACAAACCCAATTTTGAATATGCCGACATCAGAGGCGGCATCGTTGCGGCCATCTCGATAAAGGTAGAAGAGCCGGTGTTTGAATCGCAGACCAAAACACGCCTCGGCTCCCGCGACATGGGACCTGATGGCCCGACCGTGGCCAAATTCATCAGCGACTTTATCAAGAAGGAAGTCGACGACTATCTCCACCGCGACCTCCCCACGGCCGATGTGATCCTCAAGAAAATCCAGGCCAACGAACGCGAGCGCAAAGCCATGGCCGGAATCACCAAAAAAGCTCGCGAGCAGGCCAAGAAGATCAATCTGCACAACAAAAAGCTTCTCGACTGCCGCATCCATCTCAACGACCCCAAAGGCGACGACCAACTGAAACTCGAATCCTCGATATTCATCACCGAGGGCGACTCGGCCGCCGGCTCGATCACCAAGATACGCAACGTGGCCACCCAGGCAGTGTTCTCTCTGCGAGGCAAACCCAAAAACACCTACGGCAAAACCAAAAAGATGGTCTACGAAAACGAGGAATTCAATCTTCTCCAGGCCGCCCTCAACATCGAGGAAAGCATCGACAACCTGCGCTACAACAAGGTGATCATAGCCACCGATGCCGACGTCGACGGAATGCACATACGCATGCTTCTGCTCACTTTCTTCCTGCAGTTCTTCCCCGACCTGATCAAGCGCGGACATGTCTACATTCTTCAGACTCCCCTCTTCCGTGTCCGCAACAAAAAGACATCCAAACGCTCGTCGGGTGCATCGGCCAAAGAAAAGGCCGACGAGACTTACTACTGCTACAGCGACGAAGAACGCATCGCTGCCATCGATCGTCTGGGCGCCAACGCCGAAATCACCCGATTCAAAGGTCTCGGCGAGATCTCGCCCGACGAATTCGCAGGCTTCATCGGAGAGGACATGCGCGCCGACCGCGTGTCGATGCATAAGGAAGACGGTGTGGCCGAACTGCTCCGCTTCTACATGGGTAAAAATTCAATCGAGCGACAGAACTTCATCATCGACAACCTTGTTATTGAAGATGACTCCCAGATTTCATAAATCGACTCATCACAATTCATCCATCTCATCCGACAATGCCTAACAACAACCCTACGACCCAACGCACAGCACTCTACGCCGGTTCGTTCAATCCGTTCACCATCGGACACCTATCGATCCTTCGACGCGGCCTCGAGCTCTTCGACCGTGTGGTGGTGATGATCGGCATCAACGGCTCCAAAAACGAAAAGGCCGAAGATCCGGCCATGCTTCAAAGCCGCCTATCGAAATTGCCCGGGCTCGAAGGCGTAGAAGTGATCGCTTGGGATGGACTGACTGTCGACGCAGCCGCCCAGGTCGGTGCCCGCTGGCTCCTTCGTGGAGTGCGATCGGTGGCCGATTACGAATACGAGCGAAACCTTGCCGACATCAACCGCCGCATCTCCGGCCTCGAAACCGTAGTTCTGTTTGCCCAACCCGACACCGCCATGATATCCTCAAGCATGGTCAGGGAATTACGACACTTCGGACGCAACGTCGACGACCTTATCGTTTAGTCCTCTTCTCACACCTTATTATATAGACAACGAATTTCAACAATCACGATGAAACGCACCATAACCTCAGTCATAGCAGCCCTGTTTCTCTGTCTGAACCTCTGCGCCCAGACCATGAGCAACGACTCTAAACTTCGCTATGCCAACAAGATAATTGAGCGATACTATGTCGACACCATCAACATGGACAGCATCACCGAAGAGGCCATCCGGGCCATGCTCCGCACGCTTGATCCTCACTCGGAATACACCAACCGTGAAGAAACCATAGAGTTGACCGAACCACTCCAGGGCAATTTCTCCGGCATCGGCATCCAGTTCAACATGGTCAACGACACCATCTACGTGATCCAACCCGTGGCCGGCGGTCCCTGCGAAAAAGTAGGCATCGTGGCCGGCGACCGCATCATCTCAGCCAACGACTCCATACTCTCGGGCGTCAAAAAGAAAAACACCGACGTGATGAAAGTGCTCCGCGGCCCCAAGGGTTCCAAGGTCAACCTCAAGGTGCTTCGCCGCGGCGTCGACCATCCCATCGACTTTATGGTCACCCGCGACGACATACCAATCAACAGCATCGACGCCGCCTACATGGCCACACCCACAGTGGGCTACATCAAGCTGAGCCGTTTTGCCGAAAAATCGGCCGAAGAGATCGAAGACGCTATCAAGCAGTTGAAAAAGCAGGGCATGAGAGATCTGATCATTGACCTCGAATACAATGGCGGCGGATATCTCAATTCGGCTCGCGATATAGCCGGAATGTTCCTCAACCACGGCGATCTGATCGTTTTTACCAAAGGCGACAAAGTCCCCGACAGCAAAATGAACTCTTCGTCAGGCAAAAAATTCGACGGCAAAGTCGTCATTATGGTCAACCAGTATTCCGCCTCGGCAAGTGAGATCCTTTCCGGCGCCATTCAGGACCACGACCGAGGTGTGATTGTAGGTCGCCGTACATTCGGCAAAGGCCTTGTGCAGCGGCCATTCCCCTTCCCCGACGGTTCGATGATTCGTCTGACCATCGCCCGCTACTACACTCCTTCGGGACGTTGCATCCAGAAGCCCTACACTCCGGGCGACGAGGATTCATATGCCGGCGACATCCTTTCGCGCTACCAATCCGGCGAACTGACAAGCTCCGACAGCGTTCATCTCGAAGGTCTTCCGAAGTTTGAAACCCTGGTCAACCACCGACCGGTCTACGGTGGCGGAGGCATCATGCCCGACATTTTTGTAGCCATCGACACTACCGCTTCCAACGACTATTCACGCGATCTGCTCGCCCGCGGCATCTACAATAATTTCTGCATCAACTACATCGACGAGCACCGCAAGGAACTAAAGAAGCAGTTCCGGACCGAGGATCAGTTTGTCAGCGAGTTCCGGGTCGACTATTCTCTGATGAAACAGTTCCGCAACTTCGCCGCCAAAGAAGGTGTCGAAGCCAAGGATGAACAGCAGTTTCTCGACGTGGCTCCCACCATCGCCACCATCATCAAGGCTTATATCGGACGCGACATGTTCACCCAGTCGACCTACTATCGCATTGTCAACAACATCAGCAACGAATACAGGGAGGCTCTGCGCATCATAACCGACGACGATGCCTATTACAAAATTCTTACAGGCAACGATGTCAGCAAATAAACCTACCGACACAAAGATCATAATAGTAGCCGGTGGCGCCGGCAACCGCTTCGGTGGAAACCTGCCGAAACAGTATTGCCTGTTGGCCGGCCGACCTGTAGTGATGCACACTATCGACCGATTTCGCTCCCTTATGCCCGATGCCGACATCCTGCTGGTGATCAGCCGACAGGCTGCCGATCTTTGGCGCGATCTTTGCTTGCAGCACAATTTCGAATCGCCCTCCATCGTTTATGGTGGCGAAAGTCGCTGGCATTCGGTGCGCAATGCTCTTGACTCGATTCCTTACAGCTGGCAAGGAACGGTATTGGTTCACGATGCCGCTCGTCCGATCGTCACCCCCTCCACCATCTCCGCTCTGCTTTCGACTATCAGTGAAGGCGCCCAGGGTGCCGTGCCGGTGATTAATCTTGTCGATTCCATCCGTAAAATCGGACCGGGCTCCAAATCTGATGCCGTCGACCGATCGCAATTTCGTGCGGTACAGACGCCCCAGGCTTTCCCGGCAGCCATCCTTAAAGAGGCATATTCCAAGGGGTTCTCCGACAATCTCACCGACGATGCTTCGGTGTGTGAAGCCGCCGGATTCAGCGACATTCGCCTTGTCCAGGGATCGCCACGTGCTCTGAAAATTACCCATCCGGCCGACATGGCCACTGTTCAATTCTACATCGACCACGACTGATGGATCGCCTGCGACAGACCGACATAAAGTTTCTCAAAGGAGTGGGCCCTAAACGTGCCGATCTGCTCACCAAGGAACTCGGCATATCCACGTTTGCCGATCTGCTCTACCACTTCCCGAGCCACTACACCGACCGCTCACGATTCTACTCCATAGCCTCATTCACGGCCGACACACCGGTCGTGCAGGTCAAAGGTCGTTTCATCTCGTTTTCAGTCCATGGCGAAGGAGCAAAAATGAGACTTGTGGGACTCTTCACTGATGGCACCGCAGCCATGGAAGTGGTGTGGTTCCAACGCATCAAAGCCATTCGCGAAACCTATCGCACCGGCATCGACTATGTCGTATTCGGCAAACCACAGGAGTTTCAGGGCCGTTGGAGCATGGTGCATCCGGAGGTCGATTCTCCAGACTCGATCCAGGGCTCAGCGGTTTTGCGTGGTGTATACCCGCTGACCGAACGTCTGCGCAACCGCGGCGTCACCTCCCGCAACTTCTATGCCTGGATTCAGACACTGCTTTCCTCGGCTCGCCATATCGAAGATCCGCTCCCGAAGGAGTTGGTGCAACGGCTCCGACTCATATCGAAGGACGAGGCAATGCGCTGCATCCACTCCCCGGCTAATGCCGAAGACATCCGTCAGGCTCGCCGCCGACTGAAATTCGAAGAACTTTTCTACCTCCAGCTCAACATCCTCAACTACACGCGTCGCAGATCGATGCAGATCGAGGGATACAGATTCCCACGCGTGGGCGAGCTTTTCAACAAGTTCTATTTCGACTTTCTGCCATTCCCGCTCACCAACGCCCAGAAAAGGGTGATCAAGGAAATACGCGCCGACATGAACACCGGCCGCCAGATGAACCGCCTGTTGCAGGGCGATGTCGGTAGCGGCAAAACTCTCGTAGCCACCATGTGTATGCTCATAGCTTTGGGCAATGGCGCACAAGCTTGCCTGATGGCCCCGACCGAAATCCTGGCCACACAACACTTCGAGACCATCTCAAATATGTTGGCGCCGCTGGGTGTGAATGTCAAACTGCTCACCGGTTCCACTCCGACGCGTCAGCGAAAACTCATCGACAGTCAGTTGGCCGATGGCTCCCTGCATATTCTTATAGGCACTCACGCTGTGATCGAGGATCGTGTGCGCTTCAGTCGACTGGGGTTCGTTGTCATCGATGAGCAGCACCGTTTCGGTGTGGCTCAGCGTGCCAAAATGTGGAAGAAAAGCTCCATGCCGCCCCATGTGCTCGTCATGACGGCCACCCCCATTCCCCGCACACTTGCCATGACCGTCTACGGCGATCTGAACGTTTCAGTCATCGACGAACTCCCTCCCGGCCGTAAACCGGTGGTGACACTTCTCCGCTACGAAAACAATCGACTCGACGTCTACACTGCCATGACCCGCCAACTTAAGGCCGGGCGACAGATCTACGTCGTCTACCCTCTGATCAACGAAAACGAAAAAATCGACCTGAAAAGCCTCGAGGAGGGCTACGAACAGATCGTTGAACAATTCCGCGGCTATCGCGTTGCCATCGTCCATGGAAAGATGAAGCCATCCGAGAAAGATTTTCAGATGAATCTCTTTGCCACACATAAAGCCGATATCCTGGTGGCCACCACTGTAATTGAGGTGGGCGTCAACGTGCCCAACGCCACTACCATGGTCATAGAGAATGCCGAAAGGTTCGGTCTGTCGCAGCTCCATCAATTGCGTGGACGTGTTGGTCGTGGCGAAGGACAAAGCTACTGTATACTTATGTCCAGACACTCGATTGCCAAAGACACACGCCGGCGCCTGGAAATCATGACCTCCACCACCGATGGTTTCGTCATTGCCGAAGAAGACATGAAAATGCGCGGGCCCGGCGACATCGAGGGCACAATGCAAAGCGGCATGCCCCTGGATTTGAAGATTGCATCACTGGCCACCGACGGACAGATCATCGAAGCAGCCCGCAAAGAAGCCGAGCGCATCCTAGATGAAGACCCCGCTCTCCAATCGCCCGATTATGCTCCACTTCGCCACGAAATGAGCCTGCTTTTCGACAAAAGCATCGATTGGTCAATGATCAGTTGATGTTTCGATGCACATAAATAGTTAAAATGAGCACCGTTTCAAATACATAATTTAAGCTATGTTAACACACAATTCAACCCTCAATTTATTTATTCCATAAAATTCAAGCAGAGAATCTCACTGCATCGCTGTTTGATTTTCAACTACTTACAAAGCGGGACTTAATATAAATTAACTAAATTAAGATTTTTTTGTTTCGCTAATATTTTGATTGTCTGAATATAAAACCTAACTTTGAGCATCCAAATCGGAAATTGTAACAAAATCTTAAATTTCATGGAACAAACACTGGTCATCTTCAAACCGTCATCCATTGCCCGTGGTCTTGTGGGTCAAATCCTCGACCGCTTCCAGCGCAAAGGGCTTGCCATCGCTGCAATGAAAATGATGAAACTGGACGAAAAAATTCTTCGCGAACACTACGCCCATTTGGTTGACCGTCCGTTTTTCCCCAACATCCTTAAATCAATGACAGCTTCGCCTGTTATTGTCATGGTGCTTAAAGGTCGCGACGCTGTGAAAGTGGTTCGTCTTTTGACCGGTGCCACCAATGGCCGCGAAGCTTTGCCCGGAACCATCCGCGGCGACTTCAGCATGAGTGGACAGGAAAACATCGTGCACGCTTCTTCAAGTCTCGAAGATGCCGAAGCCGAAATCAAACGTTTCTTCAACGATGACGAAATTTTCAACTATCCGATTTTCAACAGCCAATTCGTCTATGCCGACGATGAGCTGAAATAAAAATTCCATCTCTCCAATCATCATCAAAAACCATCGAAAACAACACAATGCAATTTATTAAAAAAATCACAGTAGCTTTATCAGCGATTGCCCTCGTGTGCTCCGTTAATGAATCTGCTGCCCAATATCGTCTTCCGGCACCCCACGCCGATCAACACAATTCTTTGATCGCTAACCAAACCCCGACCGGAGTCGACGCAAACAAACTGAAGATCTCGACACTCTCTGCCGGCAAAAAGACTATTGATGCCGACAAAGATATTGCCGATCTCTTCAACTACAATTTCTCTAACCAGACAGTGGCAGGAGCCTATTCAGGTCTCGCCATCCCCACCACCAAAAAGATTGACGTGACGGGCTATGTCGCTCCGGTTCGCGGTCGCCTCACCTCACCCTATGGATGGAGAGCAAGCTTTGGTCGCATGCACAAAGGTGTTGATCTCAGTCTCAAAGTCGGCGACACCGTTCGCGCTGCTTTCGATGGCCGAATCCGTATCACAAAATATGAAGGCGGTGGTTATGGCTATTACGTGGTAGTACGCCACGATAACGGTCTCGAGACAGTCTACGGTCACCTCTCTCGCTTCCTTGTCAAGCCCAACCAATACGTCAAAGCCGGACAGCCCATAGCTCTCGGTGGCAACACCGGCCGTTCAACAGGCCCTCACCTCCACTTCGAAACACGCTTCATGGGTCTTGCCCTCAACCCTGCTTCGATTATTGATTTTGACAACTACGTGACTCACCAGGACGTTTTCACATTCAACAAATCATCCTACGATCGCGCACAGGTTTCAGGCCCTCGCGTTAAAGCTTCACATGCCAAGAAATCTGCCACAAGCAAATCCAAGAAAAAGAAATCCACCGCTTCATCAAAAAGAAAATCACGTCGCAAATAATCCTGACGACCTCCGCATACGAAGCAGGCTGCATCCCATCGGTGCAGCCTGCTTCGCATCTAACCCATCCCTTCTCCTGTACGATTTATAAATCATATAAATCTTATAAGCCGCCCCCCCATCACTCCCAACAAACCCTCTGAAACTCTTTAGTCGATTTTTTTGCTATTTCTGGCTCAAACCGCCCATTCGCGCCGTATCTTTGCCGCGA
>JAMPBJ010000001.1:464114-580282 GCA_023666835.1 Bacteroides sp.
AAAATTTTTTCATTATTTATTATTTGTGTAGTTTTATTGAAAATCCATGTTGCTTTATCCAAACTTGCTGATTTTACGAAGCGTTGCCTGATCGGTGATTTTAATCTGACGTCCGTCGACAATGATGATGTGCTCGGCCACAAATGCTGTCAGTGTGCGTATGGCATTGGATGTGGTCATGTTTGACAGGCTGGCCAGATCTTCGCGCGACATGTAGACGCGAAGCGTCATGCCGTCGTCCTCAAAACCGTAGTGGTCAATCAGCACCATCAGTGCTTCGGCAAGACGACCGCGGATATGTTTTTGGGTCAGATTGACGGTGCGGGTGTCGGCGCTGCCAAGATTGCGCGACAGTTCGTGGATGAAGAACCACGCTACGTCGCGGTTGCGGTCAATCAGCTCTTTCACCACCTGTATCGGAAACGCTCCGATGACCGACGGCTCCATCGATGCCGCAGTATGCACATATGGTTCGCCGGCAAAGTATGCACGGTAGCCGAAATATTGCACGGGGCTGATCAGTCGAAGTATCTGCTGGCGGCCGCCCACTCCATCTTTGTAGAGCTTGGCTTTCCCCTTGAACAGACACCAAAGCGATTCAGGCTGCTCATGCTCGGCATAGATGATCTGGTTTTTTTTGAAGTGGTGAAGCGTGAAATTATCAGTGATCATGCGCTTTTCGTCGCCGCTCAAAATGGTCCAAATCTCCGACATGTCTTCGCTCAGCACTTTCTCTAACGCTGTCTTTATCATTGCAAGATGTTCGAATAATTTTAGTCGTAATTGCAAATTTAAGCATAATTGCCGAAACAGCCAAACTTTTGTCACCTCGCCACAAAAATGAAGCAGGGAATGACGGGTTTTGGGTTAAATTTATTGGATGTTGGATTGTGAGGGGCGGGGAGGGCGGTGGAAAACTTTGGGGGGTGATGGGGTGTTTTAATTTTAGTTTAAATTATATGGATTTATGAATAAGCTATTTATGAGTGGCGTTGCTGCGGTTTGCGTGGTTGTGGGATGTTCGAGACCTACGATCAAATCGGGTGTGGTAAACCCCGAAACTTCGTCTACGTGCTTGCCGGCTTTGTCGTACATGATGCTTGGTGGAGGCGAGCCACACATCTATCAACCGGCAATGGGTGGCGAACATCGACCTGCGCCGACCTGCGAACTTGCCGATCTGATAAAAGAGGTGGTGCCAAAATTTCACCAATATGAATTCTACGACTCTGTTGCCGGCGATACAATTCCTTTCAATCTTCTGGTGCCGGAAAACGTGGACGATGGGCAAGAGTATCCGCTCGTACTGTTTATTGCCGATGCAAGCACTCCCGGCAAAGATGTGCTTCTGCCTCTGACTCAAGGTTATGGAGGGTTGGTGTGGGGCACTGATGAATTTCAGAAGGAGCATCCGTGTTTTGTGGTTGTTCCACAATATCCATATATCACGGTCGATGACCAGTGGCAGACCACACCTCAGGTGGATGGAACGGTGAGATTGGTGGAATGGCTCGCCAAACAATATCCCGTGGACTCAAACCGTCTTTACACCACCGGCCAGTCAATGGGAGGCATGATGTCGCTTTACTTCAATGTGAAATATCCGGGATTCTTCGCAGCCTCACTATTTGTTGCTTGTCAGTGGGATATATCAAAAATGACACACTTCGATCGACTAAGTTTTGCCTATATAGCAGCCGGAGGTGATCCCGGTGGATCGGGTGGTGAACGTCAGCTTCAACAGCTTTTGACCTACCAGGAGGCGCCGTTCGGCCATGCGGAATGGAGTGCCCGCCTGCCGGAAACCGTGCAGGAGAGTCTGGCCGCCGTTCTTATTGCCGAAGGCTATCAGCGAAACTTCATCCTGTTTGAGGGCAATACGGTGTTGAGTCCGCAACAGGCTGCGGAGCCCATTGTCCCGGGCGAAGTTCACATGGCTTCGTTTGACTACGCCTATCGCCTTGCACCGGTTCGTGAGTGGCTGTTCAGGCAAAGCAAATAGGCTCTTATGCCGGCCGATTGTAGAACATTAGTATTCGGCCGCGCAGCATCGCCTCGTATTTGGCTTGTGTCAGTTCGGCCAATGCCTTGATGTAGGTCGATTTGGCTTGTTCAAATTCCGTGGCCGTGGCTCGACCGAAATTGTACTTTTCCTGCATGGCCTCGAGAGCTTGACGGGCTGCTTCGGAGGCTACTGTTGCCGCATCGACCTTGGCGTTTGCCGACAAAGCCTGCTGATATGCCTGCTGGATGGATTGAAAAAGATTGGAGCGAGTGTCCTCATACTGTAATTCGGAGTTGAGCAACTCGATTCGGGCCCGACGCTCTGCATTGCGTGTCGAGAAAGCGTCGAAAATTGGTATCGAAAGTGTGAAGCCAAGCGATTTGTTGAAATTATCGCGCATCTGGCGGTGAAACGGCTGATTCTCAATACCGGAAATGTTGTAGTAGCTGCTTCCAAGTCCGGCATTGAGCGACAGCCGGGGGATATAGCCGGTGCGCTGAAGGGCAATGTTGCGGCGCGCAGCATCGATGTCGAGGCTTGCAGCCCGAAGCGCGTGATTGTTGACCAACGCCGAACGATAGACATCGTCGACGCTTGGCAGCAAAGACTCCGTATCAGAAAGCGGTGCAATCTCAAACGACTCAAAATCTTCGAGTCGAAGCAAATGTGCCAGGTCGAGAAGTGCCAGCCGATGGTCGCTTTCGGTGGTGACAGCAGTCAGCTGAACTTGTGCGAGCTGCGACCTCACCTGTGTCAGATCAAGTTCGGGCACTTTTCCGGCCTCTACGAGGATGGATGTGCTTTCAAGTTCGATCTCGGTGATGCGTACCTGTTCAAGCGCTATTTCGTGTAGCTCAGCCGTGTAGAGCACCTGCAGGTAGAGCGATATGACCTGTAACTCCACGTCGTCGCGCACAGCCTCGGTCTTTTCAAGCATGGCTTTCAGAGAAGCCTTGGCATAGTCGAGTTGACGCTTTGCCGAAAGACCTTGAAACAATGGCAACTGCAGACTAACGTTCCATCCAAACTGCGACGTGTTGCGGTCGGCATATGTGTTGTCTGAAGTCAATCCTCGTCCAAAGTCAAATATCTGAGATGCACCGGCATCGAGGTTTGGCAAAAAACGGTCCTTGGCTTCAGTCACGGATAGCTCCGCGCTTTGGGTCTGAAGCTGTTGTGAGGCCACCGATATATTATGGGCCAAAGCGTAATTGATGCAGCTGTCAAGTGTCCACGACTGACGCGCGCCGGCTGATAAAATGCTGAGACACAAAAGTGCCGATATGATGGTTCGCTTCATCTCCTGATTATTTTTCGTTGAGTTTCTGACCGCGAAGGAGAGCCGATTTTGTAATGCCGCTCTTCACCTCTATGTTGATGCCGTCGCTGATGCCGGTGGTGATTGCCGTGCGTTTGAACTTCTGCGTAGGCACACTGTCCTGAAGAACATAGACGAATGTCGAATCGCCTGAAAATTCAACCACGCTTTCAGCTACTTTAAGCACATTCTCGCTCTGGTTCAACGCCACAGTGGCGTTGGCGCTGTAGCCGGCGCGCAGAGAAGTGCCATTGGTCGGAACGGCTGCCTTTATTTCAAACGTATTGGCTCCGCCCGACGATTCACCCTTGGGCGAGATATACTCTATTGTGGCTTCGGCAGAGTAGTCGGGCAATGCGCCGATCGAGATAGTCATGGGCATGCCGATCGACAGACTTCCCACCTCTGTCTCATCGGCGGTGCCTTTGAATATCAGGTTGTTCATGTCGGCAATGGTGGCAATTGTCGTTCCATCGTTGAACGTGTTGGCCTGAATCACCGAAGTTCCCACCTTGACCGGCACGTCGAGCACCAATCCGTCGATCGTGGCGCGCACCTGAGTGTTGGCCTCCGAAGCATTGTAGCGCGATATTCCCTGGCTGACGATTGTCACCGCATCTTGCGCAGCTGCCAGTTCGGAAGTGCAACGGTCGAGGGTGGCCTTTGATGTCTCGTACTCCTCGCGTGCAATCACTTTCCTATCGAACAACATCTGATTGCGCTCATGCTTCAGTCTGGCATCTTCAAGCGCTATGCGGGCCAGATCGACACGGCTCTGAGCATCGCTCAGTTGCGAAGCGTCGGGTATTACTTTTATCACGGCTATCACATCGCCGGCCTTCACCATGTCGCCCGGCTGCACATTGATCTGAGTGACGATGCCTGATATCTGGGGCTTGATTTCAATCTCGTCGCGCGGCTCGATCTGACCTGTCAACACGGTGGTGCGCTCAATTTCGCCAACCGTTGGACTGACAATTTCATACTTTTCGGCTTTTGGCTTCGAGTTGAGATAGAGAAACACAAACGTGGCCACGAAGATAGCCAGCACTATGAGCCATAACAGAATTTTAAAAAACTTTTTCATATCTTGTATTGTCGTTATTTTGAATTTAGAGCCTCTATGGGTTTGATTTTCATAGCTTTCACTGCGGGTATGAGACCGGCCAGAGTCCCGAGGATGATAAATGTCAGAAGCACGCCAACAGCCGTTGAAAAGCTCACCAGGAAATGTGCCGAGCCCAGGGCCGGGTCATAGGTCATGCTGTCAACGCCATAGAGGCACAGCGCAGCAAAGCATATTCCCAGCAGTCCGGCCACGGTAGTGAGAACCATGCTTTCCGAAAGCACTTGCACGATGATGTCGCGCGGCTTGGCACCAATGGCTCTTCGGATACCGATCTCCTGGGTGCGCTCGCGCACAATGATCCACATGATGTTGCCCACGCCGATCACTCCGGCCAGCAATGTGCCGATGCCGACAAAGAATGCCAGAATGCTGACGCCCGCAAACAGATTGTCGACCATGTTGAAATTCTCCGAAATGTCCATAAATTGGATGGCCGGCGTGTCGTCGGGATCGAGATAATGGTTTGTGGTCAGAATCCTACGTATATATGGCTCAATCTCCTTGGGCGAATGTCCTTGGCGGGCTGTGTAGATTAACGCACCGATGTCGTTCGACTTGTTGAACGTGCGGTTCATGGTGCTGATCGGTATCAGTGCCGAATCTTCGAGACGTCCGCCCAACGACACTTCCGACGTTTGGCTGACCACACCAACCACTTTGAAATACACATTTTTGATCGACACAAATTTGCCCGTGGGGTCTTCATCGCCGAAAAGTGCAGTGGCAACATTTTTGCCGAGCACTACCACCTTGGCGCTTTGGGCCACATCGCTTTCGTTGATCAAACGGCCGCAGTGAAGAATCGGGAGCGATATTTTGAAATAATCGCTTTCCATGCCCTGCAGCTGGGCAGCCGATTGCTTCGTGCCTGCTTTCACCACACCCGACGTCATTGACATTGCTGTGGAAAGGTCGATGATCGGACACGACCGTTTGATGAAATCAATATCATTTTGATTCATGGCCCACTGGCGTCCCTTGTTGTAGCCGAGATAGGCCTTAGTAGTGCGCTCGGCGAAGCATACGCCCATGTTTGTGGCAAATCCGTCGAAGTTGCGCATCAGCATACCCTTCAATCCGCCGGCGCCTCCAAGCAGAAGAGTGAGCATGGCTGTGCCCCAGAATATTCCGAAAGCGGTCAGAAACGTTCGAGTCTTGTTGCGACCCAGCGTTGCGCCGATTTCTTTCCAGTTGTCTATGTCGAATATGGATGATTTCATTGTAATTTGTTATTCATAGCGCAAGGCTTCTACCGGTTTCACTTTAGTGGCTTTCACGGCCGGAAAAAGTCCGGCCAGTGCTCCCGCAACGATCAATACTATTGTCACCTGCAGCGCGGTGCTGAGATTGATTGTGGGATCCTTGAGAAAATCAGTACCCTCGGTCAGCTTCGATATGATGGCTGTGACAAGAGTGCCGAATACTATTCCAATATATCCAAACAGGGTGGTGATCGAAACGCTTTCGGCCACGACCTGCAGCCATATAGAGCGCGGCTTAGCGCCCAACGCACGACGAATACCTATTTCATGTGTGCGCTCGCGCACCGATACAAACATGATGTTGCTGACACCCACAATGCCTGAAATCAATGTCAGAATGCCAATTATCCATACGGTCAGCTGCAGTATGTTCATGGCCTCGAGGCTCTGGAAATAATTGGTCAGACGGTTCCATGTGTATACTCCGCCATCGTCGGTAGGATCAAAGTTGTGAGCAGACGCAAGAGCCTCTCTTACACCATGTTCGGCAGTCTCACCTTGCTCGACGTTTCCGACATTTTTGAGCTGAACCATCATCTCCGACACTTTATCACCGTCGGAATTGAGAGCCATCGCCGTGGTGAACGGCACGTAAGTGCCGGTTTCCCAGTCATGACTATATACTCCGACCACGAGCCACGACAGACCCATGGCAGTCACACGGCTACCAACGGCTTTAGCCTCGTCACCAAACAGCTGGCGGGCGTTCTTTTCCTCAAGTACAACCACTTTACGCTGCTCGTTCATGTCGCGCCGGTTGATAAATCGGCCGTATTTCATATTAAGCTTGGCTCTGACTTCCTCGCCGGGGAAATGGCCGTAGAGCGAGCCGGAGATATAATCCAAATCGGTATGGATGTTTGACGAATCAAGCACCACTGTCGACCTGACTTCTGCCACATATTCAGAGTTTCTCGACTTCACCATACTGCGGTCGGAGTTCTCAAGTTCGATCTGTCGTCCGATCTGATAGCCTTCGTATGGTTTGGTGGTGACGCCGGGCCATACGTTGATCACACTCGACGACTCCAGCGATGCAAAACTCGTGAAATTGTTGAGCACGCCGCGGCTCATGCCAAGCAGCACAATGAGCATGAAAATGCCCCAGGCCACTGCAAAGCCGGTCAGTGCTGTGCGCAGCTTGTTGGTTCTGAGAGTTTGTAGTATTTCGTTTATCAGATCAAACATGTCACTGCACTATCAGTCCGTCGGATATTCGAATTATTCGGTTTGTCTGTTCTCCCACGCCCGGGTCGTGGGTCACAATCACTATCGTCATACCCTCGTCATTCAATTGTCTGAACACTTGCATCACCTCTTTTGAAGTGTGCGAGTCGAGGGCACCGGTAGGCTCGTCAGCCAAAATGATCGAGGGACGGGTGATCATGGCTCGGGCTATTGCCACTCGTTGTCGCTGACCGCCCGACATCTCCGAAGGCAGATGGTGGGCTCTGTCGGCAAGTCCCATCTTTTCAAGCTGCTCCATGGCCATTGCGTTGCGTTTGCGTCGCGACACGCCTTGGTAGAAAAGCGGCAAAGCCACATTCTCTATCGCGTTCTTGTAGTTGATCAGGTTGAACGACTGAAACACAAATCCGATCATGCGGTTGCGCAGCTCGGCAGCGCGATTTTCGCTCAGATTCTTGATCAATGTGCCGTCGAGACGATACTCTCCGCTATCATAGTTGTCGAGAATGCCTATTATATTAAGGAGTGTCGACTTTCCGGAGCCGGAAGCGCCCATGATCGACACCAGCTCTCCCTTGTCGATGTTGAGATTGATGCCTTTCAGAACGTGCAGAGGAACAGCGCCCGGATAAGTCTTATGCAAGTCAGTTAGTTGTATCATGTGATAAATAATCGGTCATCTATATGACGCAATAAATGTAAGAAAAGTTACATCACAACTGCATTTTTTTCTAATAAAAATATTTGCAAAATCGAACTCTACGTCCTATCTTTGCGTTATACAATCAAAGCCCCGAGAGGGCAAACATAGAACATTGACTCAACGTACCCCACATCAAAGTTGATTGGGAAACTCATCAAATTTATGTGAAATACCGAGACAAGCTTAGTCGGCTGATGGCGGGCCCCATCCAAGCTTCGGTTTGGAGGCATTATTGCCCAGGCGGATTACAAAGGTCGACGAGCGCTCAAATCCTGTCTATCGGAGTTTCATCGCATCCTTTGGTGTGGACCTCATAAAAAGAGGCTATGTCGAATAACTGATTTCGGTATAGTCTCTTTTTTGTTCAGTATAGGGGAGGAATCAATAGCGCGAGGGGATGCTCTTCAGATCGTCGACCGATGAGATGCGCTCAAGCAGCTCGCCGTTTTTGATCACGAACAGAGCGGGCAGCTGACCTACGTTGTAGTTGACAAGATTCTGGTCGGTGGTGCCGTTGAACACCGTGACCCACGGCTGATTGCCTGCTGCCATTCGCCACTGGAACTCGTCGGCGCTGAATCCAAGCTGGAATATTTCCAGGCCTGAATCGTGCATCTTGTTGTAGAGATCTCTCAGTGCCAGATTGAGAGCCTGCGAATAGTCGGCCTGATAGTTGTTGAAGCTTAGTATCACGATTTTGTTTTTCGAAGCCACATCGGCCAGCGATTGCTGCTTGCCGTTTTCATCGAGAGCCTTGATGTCGATCAAGCCGATGGAGGGAGCCATGATTGTGTCCTGACGGTTTGAAAGGTTTTTCTTGTTGGTGATCCACATCTCTTTCAGGTACTGGGTGCGCGGATCGTTGGGGCGCAGCTGGAAGTAGGCATTGGCCACGGCACCTATGATGCCGAGCTCCTGACGGTTGTCGGTTCTGAAGAGATGGTGCCCGTCGACAGACCGATTGACGATATAGTAGGCCACGATGCTCGAAGGATCAGACAAAACCATGTCGCTCAGTCCTCTTTTCAGGCTGACAGCAGTGTCGAGATCGGCGACATGGTGAGAGGCCAGGAACTGGTTGAGTTTGCCTTCGACCTTGGCAATCATTTCGGCTTTTGCCGAACCGAGCAGTTTGTAGTCAGTGGCGAAATTGACCGAGTCGGTAGTCAGTTGCAGTTGCTCGATGCTGTCAATGGGAAAATAGATGTATTTCCCATTGTAGTTCAATCGGTAGATGTCGGGGTAGTGGGGAGCGGCTTGAGAGGCTGTGAACTCTCCCTTGTTGTTGATGGTCAGCGTGTCGAGCGCATACCAGTAACCTCCGGGGTTCGATGCTTCGAGCACCACTTTGCCGTCGTTGACACCGTCGATGGTGCCATTAAGCTCCCATGAGGCTTCTTTGTGTTTGCAACCCGTAGTTATAATTGCGGCCGTGGCAAGCAGTGCTCCGGCCAGTCGTAGTATTCCTTTCATTTTAATATATGTTTTTGCAAAAATAAGCAAATAGTTTCACAATTTGTCTATTTTGGATTTAAACTTTGAATTCTTGAAAATTTTTACGAGATTTGCTTGCATGAAACGTATACTATTTATGCTATTGATCGGTATGGTGTGTACAGCTACATCAGCCGATAGCCATCAAGCCTATTGCCGTTTTTGCGGCAGCTCATCATCATCCGTTCGCTCGCTGACCACTAATAAATGTTCCCGTCATCCGTCGGGCTCCTATGCGGGCTACCATGCGCCTTTCGCCGGCGTTGTGTCGTCGAAATACTACTGCGTTTACTGTGGTGCATCCTCGTCGTCAATACGTTCGCTTACCTCCAACAAATGCTCGCATTATCCTACGGGATCCTACAAAGGCTACCATCAGCCATATGAGGGCACGGCCTCCGGTCCGTACAATTGCCGATATTGTGGAAGCACCTCGTCGTCGATACGTTCGCTGACCACCAACAAATGCTCCCGGCATCCCGACGGGGCCTATAAGGGATATCACATTCCTTTATAAGCAAATTTAACAGTTAAGAGACAGGAAAAATCTCTTAACATTTGTTTTCCTTATGATAATAATGTATATTTGCTTGTGGTAAGCGACCTCGATCTCGCTTCCGCGCTATTGTGAAATTCAAGTATTTTAACCCTCATATACCAAACACTTATGGAAAATAACGACGACCTCTTGGTCAAAGTCACTGAGAAAGCCAAAGTATGGCTTGGTGAAGGCTACGATGATGCTACTCGAGCCGAAGTCAAACGCATGCTCGATGCCGATGACAAGACCGAACTTATCGAATCATTCTATAAAGACCTCGAATTTGGCACCGGTGGTCTCCGTGGCATTATGGGCGCCGGCACCAATCGCATGAACATCTACACTGTAGGCGCTGCCACTCAGGGTCTTGCCAACTATCTTAAGGAAGCGTTTGCTGATCTACCTGAAATCGCTGTTGTAGTGGGTCACGATGTGCGCAACAACAGTCGTCATTTCGCTGAAGTTGTTGCTGACATTTTCTCGGCCAACGGCATCAAGGTTTACCTCTTCGATTCTTTCCGCCCCACTCCTGAACTCTCGTTCGCAATCCGCCATCTCGGTTGCCAGAGCGGTGTCAACATCACAGCCTCGCACAACCCCAAGGAATACAATGGTTATAAGGCCTACTGGTCAGACGGTGCGCAGATCATCACTCCCCACGATGTCAACATCATTGATCACGTGAACCGCATCAAAGGTGTTGAAGCAATCAAATTCCAGGGCGACAAGTCTAAGATCCAGCTGATAGGCGAAGATATCGACAATCAGTTCCTCACTGCCATCAAAGGCCTTTCACTCAGCCCCGAAGCTATTGCCAATAACAAGGACATGAAGATTGTCTACACACCGATCCATGGCACCGGCGTCAAGCTCATCCCTGCTTCGCTCAAAAACTACGGATTTGAAAATATCATCCATGTTCCCGAACAGGATGTTCCATCAGGCAATTTCCCCACCGTCGAATCGCCCAACCCCGAAGTGCCCTCAGCTATGGCCATGGCAATCGCCAAAGCCAAAGAGACAGGAGCCGACATCGTGATGGCTTCTGACCCCGATGCCGACCGTATAGGCTGTGTGATCCGCGACCACAAAGGCGAATATGTGCTTCTCAACGGCAACCAGATTGTCATGATTCTTCTCTATTACATCATGACCCGCAATGCTGAACTCGGACGTCTTAAGGGTAACGAATATATCGTGAAAACCATCGTGACCACCGAAACCATCAAATCGATTGCCGACGCCAACAAGATCAAGATGTTTGACTGCTACACCGGCTTTAAATGGATCGCAGCCGTGATTCGCGACCATGAAGGTACGGCCCGCTATCTCGGTGGTGGCGAAGAAAGCTACGGCTTCCTTGCTGAAGACTTCTGCCGCGACAAGGATGCCGTTTCCGCCATTTCTCTGATGGCTGAAGCTGCTGCATGGGCTAAAGATCGCGGTCTTAACTTCCAGCAGATGCTTCAGGAAATCTACATCAAATATGGCTATAGCCACGAAGAAGGTATCTCTGTGGTGCGCAAAGGAAAAGCCGGTGCTGAAGAGATTCAGGCCATGATGAAGGAATTCCGTGAAAACCCGCCGAAAACTCTCGGTGGAAGCACTGTCAACCTTATCAAAGATTATGACTTGCTGACAGTAACTGACGTTAAGACAGGCACCGTCACAAAACTCGACATGCCCACCACATCCAACGTTCTCCAGTACTTCACCGACGACAACTCCAAAGTTTCGATCCGCCCGTCGGGAACCGAACCGAAAATCAAATTCTACGTCGAAGTACACGGAAAGATGGCCGATGCATCAGAGTATGACGCAGCCAACGCTGCAGCCGCAACCAAAATCGAAGCCATCAAGGCAGATCTTGGCATAGCATAACGAAATATACAATCATATAAATCATCAGAGGCCGCTCAAACTCGAGCGGCCTCTGATGCTTAACTGTCAGACCTGTCATACATAGATATCTATGCAAACGCTTCTATCAGGATTGGATCTGAGACCAACCACATCGATTCGGGTATGCGGAGTCGATCGTGTTCAAGCAGGATGCGTCTGCCGTCTATTGTATTTTGACACCTTTGTAGCAACTCCCTGAGTTGCCTTGAGCCAAACTGTTTTTCAAATTTGTCCAAGGAAACTCCCTCAGCAGTGCGTAAGCGGATGAGAAGATAGTCGTTGATTCTCGATTTTTCATCATTGTCCTCAACGATGGGTGATGATTGCCCGCTGATATATTGCTTAAGATTGGATGAATTGTATCGGCGCACTTTGCCGTCAAAGCTGTGGGCTGCTGCTCCAAGTCCAAGGTATGGTGTGAGATCCCAGTAAGATGAATTGTGACTGGAGCGGTGGCCAGGAAGTGCAAAATTAGATATCTCATAATGTTCGTAGCCTCTTCGTGCCATTTCATTGCACAGATGGATAAACATCATTGCCATCAGATCCTGATCCGGCTCTTTCATCTTGCCTGCCCGAATCATAGCGTGGATCTTTGTGCCGGGTTCGATCATCAGTGAATATGCCGAAAGGTGTTCGGGGTGCATTGACAATGTTGCATCCAATGTTTCTATCCATGACTTGAGCGACTGTCCGGGGAGTCCGAATATCAGATCGAGACTTAGGTTGTCAATCCCTGCTTTGCGAAGCGCTTCAACCGCATTGACCACATCGTCCGCCGTGTGTCGCCGTCCGATTGCCCTCAACTGATCGTTGTCCATTGTCTGCACGCCCATGCTGACTCTGTTGACGGGCATGTCGGCTATAAATCGCGCCATCTCTTCATCGATGTCTTCCGGATTGACCTCCATAGTGATCTCTTCCGCTTCGTCGACAGGCATAAATGAAAACACTCTCTCCAGCTGCCGTCTCGACAGTATGGATGGCGTGCCACCTCCAAGATAGATGGTAGATATCTTTTCGCCTCCGAGTTCGCCGATGCGGTTGCGATATTCCTCCTCCAGCCTGTCTATATAAAGATCGATGTTTTGTGATGAAGGTGTGGAATAGAAATCGCAGTAGGCGCACTTGCTGTGGCAGAATGGGATGTGCAGGTAGATACCGCTCATAAATTGTTATTGGACACGCATTTATTTTATCGTACGCCCACACATGGTCGTAAACGGACAGAAAGTGCAGTTTTTTTCTTGCTTGGTTTGCTTGAAAGCGACATTGGGGTCGTAGATCTCCTCGATTGTCTTGTTGAGCAGATTGACAAATTCATCGATCACAGCATGATAGTCGGTCAGATCCACGCCGTCAACTTTCAGTGGAGCCACTTCGTAGCCCGTCGATTTGATGGTCAGCATTTTGTAGATCAGAGGCATGATCTTTTCATCGGTGTTGTTGGCCAGATTGTGGTAATGACAATAGAGAATCAGCTGCAGTATGGCTTTGGGTCGTTTGTCGTTGTTGCCGTCAAACATAGACGCCACATCTTTGGCCTCAGTCAAGTCGCCGCCTGTCTTGTAGTCGATGAATCGTAATGTGTCGCCCTTGCGGTCAACGCGGTCAACATACTGCTTGAAATTGATCGTCAGTGAGTCGTTGATGCGAAGAGGCATTGAGTCTTCCCTCATTTCAGCCTTCACGAATGTGAACGGGCATAGTTTCAGATCCACCTCGATCATCGAAAGGATGGATTCGCGGATGAGCTTACCCAATATCAGTGTTTCGCCGGCGAGGGGAGTGTGGAGCTCTTCATCGCTGAGATGGTTGAACTGTTTGTTGATCTCTTCGACTATCAGGTTGTCAAGTGCCACTTTCGATTTTTTCCACTTGGTCAGCATGCTCTCGGTTATGGTCACCGGATCATGGTTGTCGTTTTGGAAAGACTGATAGAGCCGCTGAACCACTTTGTGCACTATGTTGCCGAAAGTGCTTGAGTCCACATAGTCAGTGATTTCATTTTCGGTCTTATATCCTTCGACATATTGCAGGTAGAACGACAGCGGGCAGTTGATATATTGATTGATCGCACTGGCAGAAAATGTCTTGGGTCCACCTTCGCGATATTCATCGAGTTTGGCCATGATCCGGTCGTTTTTGTGCAGTTCGATCTTTTTCGAATCGAAGTGCGCACTTCCGTAGGTCAGGACTTTATGCTTGATTTTGTTGCTGTTGAAAAGATACAGCAGCTGAGCCGGGTAGCGCGAGAGCTCGTTGCTCTTGATTCCTCCCACACGCCGTGCGTCGTAGAGAAGCACTACTCGCTCGGCGCGCGATATCATGCGATAGAAATAGTAGGCAAAGATACTCTCCTGGAAGTCAATGGTGTCCATCCCGTAACCATAGCGCAACGCCTCGGGTATGAACGATCTCGAATAATGCCGGCGGGGAAATATTCGCTCGTTCATCGAAAGCATCACGATGTTTTTAAAGTCGAGCGCACGGGTTTCGAGCACACCCATTATCTGGAGCCCTTTGAGCGGTTCGCCGTTGAATCGAACCGAATCGCCGCCGATGGCTCGCTCCACGAGTTTGAAAAACGAGCTGTCTTTCATACGGATGTTGAAGTCGGTTGCCGATTCGAAGAGTTCTTCGGCTTTTTCGCGATAAGAATCGATGAACCGCAGTTCCATCTTGTTCTTTTTGTCAACTTGGCGGCTAAGGAAATCGCATAGATTGATCACATATTCGCCTATCGATATCGGATCGTTTTGGTCGGCAATGCTTGTAAACACCGGCTCAAGTTCGGGCACGGTTTTGATGATCAGTGACGATGGTATGTTGTAGAGCCTTTTTTTCTGGGCAGTGGCTTCAATCTGTTTGCACCCGTCGGGGTTGCTGTTGCGAAGTGTTGGCGATGATAACAGCGATGCCACATCTTCATGGAAAAACATCCGCTCGCCGTTGCGCAGCCTCGACCGGAGTTGCAAGCTGATGATCTTTTTGATCAGCGACGCCATGGGGCTAAGTTTCATAGGGAAGCCCATTGTGACGTTGACCTCACGAATGCTCTCGGGCACGGAGTGGATCATCGGTATCAGCAACTGTTCATCGGGAAGCACTATTGCTGTGTCGATCTCGCCTCCATCATTTTGGTCTGCCATCAGTCCCTGTTTGTACCAGCTGTCTATGATGCTTCCGGCCGTCTTTACCTGGCCGGTGTTGGATGGCACTCCGATGATTTCGATTTCGGGCCAGCGTTTGATTGTCTCTTCCGGCAATTCATACAGCGATGCAAATTCACGTTTGTTGTTGCGCACGAAGCGTCCGGCTCGTCCGTCTTTGAGCATCATGGCAGGGGAATTGCAGTCCCAGTAGAAGTCGGCAACCTGTTTTCGCTGAAGGGCAGAGAATATCTTTATTTCCGAAGTTGACAGTATGTTAAAACCTACGAATATATATCTTTTGTAGGGAAGATCTTCGGGATCAATGTCGCGCAGTGTTTCTGCGGCATGGCGGTAGAGCATTCCCTGAGAAGCCAGCCCGAGCGATTTAAGTCGTTCGCGGTAGTTGTGATACAGAGGGTCAAGTATTTCCCAAAGCTGCACAAATTTCTTGTATTGCCTTTTGTTGCCTTCGTGCTCCAGATGGTTCCAGAAGCGGTCGATGGTCTCCCGGGTGCGCTCTTCACCCCAGAATCGACGTATCAATTCGAGCTGTTCGTCGGTCAGAAAGTTGCTGGATATTTCGCGCAGGTTTTTGACGTTGCGAAACAGCATGTCGGCATCCACCATATAGCGATCCACATCGTTGAAATCCGACATCAACATCTCTCCCCAGAACACAAAGCGGTCAAAGTCGGCGTCGACACCGGGAAATTTACGATATTCGTCGAATATGGCAAAGAGCTGGCTGTAGCGGTTGGCCTCTTTGAGATCCGAAAAAGTGGTGATGAAGTCGGTGATGTTTGTTACTTTTGGCAGGAATATCGCTTTGTCTTTGAGTTCTTTGTGCAGGTAGTGGGTAAAAAACAGCGCACTGCGCTTGTTGGGAAACACAAAACAATACCTGTCTAAGTTCTCGGCCTCCTTCTCGGCATATATTCCGGCAACTTGTTGAAGAAACGGTGTCATTTTTTGATCAGATGCATTATTATCTTAATCGCCACATCCAGATTCACTATCTTGCCGTTGGCATTGGCTGAAATATCGGTGGCAGCTTTGCCGAACGTGTCGATCAGGAGTTCAACGTTTGCCTCGTTGATAAAGGGCGAGAAGCGCGTTGCAAACTGTGACTCCGCGCTGTTGAGATATGTGATTTCAGGCACGGGAAAGTTGTTCATGAAATTCTCACGAACCATTCGGCTCGAATAATCGTAGAATCTGACCATGCGATCGCGTCCCAGCGCGTTGAGTTCTTCGCTCCACTCTCGCAATGCCTGCACGTTTCGTTGATAGGCCAGTCGCATAAGTCTGACAAACAGGTCGAAATATTCCTGCGATTCCTTGCTCTGACTCACTTCGGCTTCAGCTCGCGTGATATTGCCGTTGGCAAGATGAGCCATGGCTTTGGCGTCTTCTTTGCTCAGGTTGTGATGCTTAGCAAGATGATTTTCTACAATTTCGTCCGGAAGTCGTTTTAGCGATATACGTTGCACTCGCGAGTAGATTGTGGGAAGAATGTCGCGGGGCGAATCGCTGACCATTATGAACACCGTGTCGTCATACGGCTCTTCGATTAGCTTCAACAGTTTGTTGGCGGCCTCGATATTCATTTTTTCCGGGAGCCACCACACTACAGTTTTATAGCGAGAGATGTGCGATGTGAATGCGAGCTGGTGAATCAGAGCGGAGCTCTCGGTGACATATGTCACGGGCTGGCCACTCTTTTTGCCGAACATCGACGTCCACCGCTGGAAGTCCATGTATTTGCGGTCGTCGAGATAGTCAAGCCACTGATCTCTGAAGTCAGATGAGACGGGGGCTGACGACATTCCGTCAAGTTTCATCACCGGATACACATATGTGCAGTCGATATGGTTCATCGACTGGTGCAGGATGCATGGCTGGCAATGTCCGCATGGCTCGCCGTCGGGCGTGCGGTTTTCGCAGTGGATGTATTGGGCAAATGCACGTGCAAGCGAAAGCTTGCCTATTCCTTCCGGTCCCTCGAGAAGCAAAGCATGGGGAATGCGGTCGGTTTCAACAAGTCGACGCATCAATGTCTTGGCATTTTCATGTCCGGGTATGTCGCTGAATTTCATAAAATCTACTCGCTATTATCGCATCAACAAATATACAATATTATATCCAGAACTCAAAACCTTCAAGTCTGCTCTTGAGTGAAAAATTCGGGGGCCATGTCGGTGTCGACACAGCCCCCTGATATTGGATTTGGATTGTTGTTAAGCTTTGTAGGCTTCCAGTTCGGCAGGAGTGAAGTTGGCAATGAAATCAACATGTTTAACCACTTCGGCCTGAGCAATATTGCAGTAAACTTCAGCCGATTTGGTGAAGGCTTCGTTGCGGTTGGCATCGAGCAGAAGCAGATAGGCCATGATGATGTTGCCCGCCATTTCCACCATTCTGCGAGCCATAAAGTCCGTGTATGCCGGATCCTTCACATCAAGCACTGCTGCAACGGCAGCTTCATATTTGGCTGTCAGCTCAATCAGACGGTCGCGAAGCGGAGTGAGCTCGGCTTTGAACTCTGTCTTTTCGTATTCGCGGATCATGTTGAGGTAGGTGCCGGTGGTGACGTGGCGGATTGCAGCCACTACCTGAAGCTGGGTTGTACCTTCATAGATCGAGGTGATGCGGGCGTCGCGATATACGCGTTCGCAGGCATAGTCCTTCATGAAGCCTGATCCACCATGGATCTGGATGCAGTCGTAGGCATTCTGATTGCAATATTCGCTGCCGAGTCCCTTTGCAAGCGGAGTGCATGCATCAGCCAATTTGGTGTAGGCCTTCATTTCTTTGCGTTCGTCGGGAGTGAGAGTGCGTTCTTTTGCAATATCCTCATATGCTTTGTAGAGGTCGACATAGCGGGCGGTTTCATATAGCAATGCACGAGAAGCGTCGAGTTTTGCTTTCATAACTGCAAGCATTTCATACACAGCGGGGAACTCGATAATGGCTTTGCCAAACTGTTTGCGTTCGCGGGCATAGTCGAGAGCTTCGCGATAGGCACGTTCGCTGACGCCTACGCTTTGAGCGGCGATGCCGAGGCGTGCACCGTTCATCAGGGCCATCACATATTTGATCAGACCCAAACGACGCGAACCGCAGAGTTCAGCTTTGGCGTTTTTGTAGACGAGTTCGCAAGTGGGCGAACCCTTGATGCCCATCTTGTTTTCGATGCGGCGCACATCGACGCCTCCGTCGCGCTTGTCGTAGATAAACATCGACAGGCCGCGGCCGTCTTTAGTGCCCTCTTCCGAACGGGCGAGCACCAAGTGAATGTCGCTGTCGCCGTTGGTGATGAAGCGTTTCACACCATTCAGACGCCAGGTGCCGTCGGGCTGCTCGGTGGCTTTGAGCATCACAGACTGAAGGTCGGAACCGGCATCAGGCTCGGTGAGGTCCATCGACATGGTTTCGCCTTTGCAAACGCGCGGAATGAAGCGCTGTTTCTGCTCTTCGCTGGCAAATTCGTAGATGGTTTCGGCGCAGTCCTGCAGTCCCCAAAGGTTTTCAAAACCGGTGTCAGCGCGGCTGACGATGTCGGCTGCCATGATATAGGGTGTGATGGGGAAGTTCAGACCGCCCAGGCGACGGGGCATTGCCATGCCCATGAGGCCTGCCTTGCGACACAGATCAAGGTTCTGCTGAGTGCCGTCGGCATAGATGACACGAGAGTTTTCCACGCGCGGACCCTGGTGATCAACGCCTTCTGCATTGTCGGCAATAGTGGTTCCACAGATGTCGCCAACGATTTCAAGCACCTTGTCATACGAATCCATGGCGTCCTCAAAGTTCTGGGGAGCATAGTCGAAGGTCTCAGCATCGGCAAAGTTGCGTTCTTTCAGTTCAACGATCTTCTGCATCAAAGGATGATTCAAGTGATGCTTGAGATCGGGATTGTCATTATAAAAATTAGCCATGGCCTGATATTACTTGGAGTTCTTTTTGTAGTATTTAATAAGTTTGGGTATCACATCTTCGGCAGTGCCTGTGATGACAAAGTCGGCGATAGTGTTGATGGGAGCATCGGCATCGGGGTTGATGGAGATGATGATGGAGCTTTCCTGCATGCCGGCGATGTGCTGGATCTGACCGGAGATGCCACAGGCGATGTAGAGCTTCGGACGCACGGTGACACCTGTCTGGCCGATCTGGCGGTCATGTTCGCAGAAGCCTGCGTCGACGGCTGCACGCGATGCACCGACTTCGGCTCCGAGTGTGTCGGCGAGTTTGTAGAGCAGGTCAAAGTTTTCTTTAGAGCCCATGCCGTAGCCGCCGGCAACGATGATGGGTGAGTTTTTGATGTTGATCTTCGACTTTTCGATGTGGCGATCGATGATTTCAACCACGAAATCGGTATCGCTGACATATTTTGTCGGGTCAAGATCGATCACTTCGCCCTTGTGGTTGGCGTCGTAGACCTCTTTTTTCATCACGCCTTCGCGCACGGTAGCCATCTGCGGACGGCATTCCGGGTTGACAATCGTGGCCACGATATTGCCGCCGAATGCCGGACGGATCTGATATAGGAGGTTTTCGTATTCCTTGCCGGTCTTGGGATCGGTGTGAGGTCCGATTTCGAGCGATGTGCAGTCGGCGGTCAAACCGCTGTGGAGACACGACGAAACGCGGGGACCGAGGTCGCGGCCAATATGGGTGGCGCCCATCAGGCACACCTGGGGTTTAATTTCACGGAAGAGGTTGATGAGAACCGATGCGTGAGGATTGGAAGTGTAGGGATAGAGACGTTTGTCAGCCACTTTGTAGACCACGTCGACACCATAGGGGAAGAGCTGTGATTCTACACCTTCAAGGTTGTCGCCGATGACGACTGCCTCTAACTTCACGCCAAGTTTGTTGGCAAGTTCACGACCTTTGGTGAGAAGCTCAAGGCTCACGTCGGCTACTCGACCTTCGTCAAACTCGCAATATACTATAAGGTTGTTTTTATCAGTCATGATTGAAATGAGTGATTGGGTGAGATAATTATTGTTAGCCGATCGTGTGGTTGGCTATGAGTTCTTTGATGAGTTCTTCGATGTGCTCGTCGGAGCTGTCGAGGCAACGGCTTTCCTTGGCGGTGAACACGACGTTTTCGATCGCTTTCACTTTGGTGGGAGAGCCGGCCAGACCGATCTGCTCGGGATCAGCGTCGACGAAAGCTGCGCTCCATTCGGCAATGTTGAGATAAGGGCGCTTATCCAAAAGAGCCTGTTTGTCTTCAGGAAGTTTGGCTTTCTCCGAAGTCGATGCGGCATATTTGTATTTCTGCAGACGCATGGCGTTGCGGGGGCGGCATTCGGCAGCTGTACCGTTGACCGTAACCACGCAGGGCAGGGGAGCTTTGACGGTTTCAACACCGTTTTCAAGGCGGCGTTTCACAGTGACGTATCCGTCCTTCAGATCAAGGATCTCTTCAGCGTATGTCACTTGGGGCAGACCGAGCTTTTCTGCGATCTGTGGACCTACCTGGGCGGTGTCGCCGTCGATAGCCTGTCGGCCACCGAGGATGATATCGTAGTTTCCGAATTTCTTGACTGCCTGAGCGAGTGAATAGGAAGTAGCAAGGGTGTCAGCACCACCTAGAGTGCGGTCGGTGAGAACGATGCCTGCGTCAGCACCGCGGAACATGGCTTCGCGGATGATTTCGGCTGCGCGGGGCAGACCCATTGTAAGCAATGTGACTGTCGAACCGGGATTGGCGTCTTTGAGGCGAAGTGCCTGCTCAAGAGCGTTGAGATCCTCGGGGTTGAAGATGGCCGGGAGGGCGGCGCGATTGATCGTACCATCCTCTTTCATAGCATCTTTGCCCACGTTGCGGGTGTCGGGCACCTGCTTTGCGAGCACAATGATGTTCAGACTCATACTGTTTTTATTTTTTGTTAGATAATAATGATCGGTTTTATTGACCTACAAAGATATGAAAAAGTAATGAAACGTTCAACAGTTTTTCACGTTGACCACAGCCCCGTTAACATATATTATCTAAGTGTTTGCACATGTCGAATATAGAACGGCCGGTAGCTTTGTACTTAAAATTGCGGAGGCTGCGATGGGTGTCTCAGCCTCCGGGGATTTGTTGGGATGTGTATGTAGGATCAGTCGTCGGCGGGTTTATGGCAGTGGCTGCAGGCGGTGTAACTGGAGCCGTCGAAGCAGTGTGTGCAGATTTTGCATTTTGGCAGGCCGATGGCGTTGACAATGTTTTCGAGCGAGCTGAAGCGCAGCGTGGTCAGGCCGAGGCGCTGACGGATCTGTTCGACCATGCGCTCGTATTGGGGGGTGCCATATGTGGCGTAGGGAGTGAGGTCCACATCTTCTTTGCCTTCTTCAAATTCGGCTATGATGCGGCGTGTGATCAGCTCCATTTCGCTTTTGGAGGCGGTGAAGTTGAGATAGTCGCAAGGATAGATGAGCGGCGGGCAGGAGATGCGCATGTGTATTTCTTTGACACCGCAGTCGAAGAGATCCTGCACATTGTCGCGAAGCTGGGTTCCGCGCACTATAGAGTCGTCGCAGAAGATGACGCTTCGGCCGTTGAGCAATGCCTTGTTGGGAATCAGTTTCATTTTGGCCACAAGTTCGCGGCGCTCCTGAGTGGAGGGAGTGAAGCTGCGAGGCCAGGTGGGGGTGTATTTGACGATGCCGCGCAGGTAGGGCACCTTGATTCCCTGCGAGTAGCCAAGAGCCATGCCGATGCCTGAGTCGGGGATGGCGCTGACGAAGTCGACCTTGGTGTCGTCTTCGCGACCCATGTCGCGACCGGTGACATAGCGCATGCGGTCAACGTTGCGGCCCTCATACTGGCACACCGGGTATCCGTAGTAGATCCAGAGGAATGAGCAGATCTGCATCCTCTCGTCGGGCTTACGGAGCTGCCGGAAGGAGTCGGGAGTGATTTCAACAATTTCGCCCGGCCCCACGTTGTAGCATACGTCGAAGCCGAGGTTGGGGAAGGCACACGATTCGGAGGAGGCAGCGTAGCCGTCTTCGTTTTTGCCAATGAGGATGGGGGTGCGGCCGAGGGCATCGCGGGCAGCAATGATGCGGTCGTCGAGAAGCAGAAGCATCGAGCAGGATCCGTCGACGTTGCGGTAAACGTTTTCAATGCCGTCGACTATGTCCTTGCCTTCGCTGATGAGGGCGGCAATCATCTCGGTGGGGTTGATGATGTCGTAGGAATGTTCGCAGAAATGGTGGCCTTTGGCGAGCATTTCCTTTTCGAGGGCAGCGATGTTGTTGATACGAGCCACGGTGACGATGGCAAACTTGCCCAGGTGGCAGTTGACAATGATTGGCTGGGCATCGGTGTCGGAAATCACGCCGATGCCTGAATTGCCTGAGAATTCCTTGAGGTCGGGCTCGAATTTGGTGCGGAAATAAGAATTCTCGATGTTGTGGATCGAGCGGCTGAACACACCGTCGCAGACGGTGGCCATGCCGGCACGTTTTGTACCCATGTGACTGTTGTAGTCAACTCCGTAGAACAGACGTTCGATACACTTGGATTTGGCAGTAATGCCGAAGAAACCTCCCATAGAGTAAAATAATTAAAAAAGATGGAAATAGAAAAATGTATTGGAAAACTTCAGGCGGGAGATCCGCGCCGGACTTTGGGGTCCGTTTTGAATCTCCCGCCTGTGTGGGGTCAGCTTTGATTTTTTTGTTGTTGGATCCATTTGAAGGCGTTGACGAAGCCGTCGATCCAAGGCGTGAGATCGTTGCGCAATCTCGATTTGGGATACCAGGCGCATTGCCAGGGGAAGATGGCACGTTCGAGGTGAGGCATCATGGCCAGATGACGTCCGTCGGCCGAGCATATGCCGGCCACTGCACCGCGGGACCCGTTGGGGTTGGCGGGATAAGCAGAGTAGTTGTAGCGAAGGGCCACGTTGTAGTTGTCGAGCGATAGCGGAAGGTTGAATCGACCTTCACCATGGGCCACCCAGATGCCGAGTTTCATGCCCTCCATGGGCCCGAACATGACAGATTTATTGCGCGGGATGGTGACGCCGACAAATTGCGATTCGAATTTGTGACTGATATTGTGGTTCATAGAGGGCCGGCGGTCGTGTTCGGGGCAGATGAGATTGAGTTCGACCATCAGCTGGCATCCGTTGCATACGCCGAGCGAAAGCGTGTCGGGGCGGTCGTAGAAGCGGCGGAGTGCTGTGCAGGCATTTTCGTTCCATAGAAATCCGCTGGCCCATCCCTTGGCCGAGCCGAGCACGTCGGAGTTGGAGAAGCCGCCACAGAACACTATCATGTTGACGTCGTCGAGCGTTTCACGTCCCGACATGAGGTCGGTCATGTGTACGTCCTTGACGTCGAAGCCGGCCATATAGAGCGAGTAGGCCATCTCACGGTCGCCGTTGATGCCTTTTTCTCGGATGATGGCGGCGCGGATGCCCGAAGGTTTATGTTGTCCGGCAACGAG
Organism: Bacteroides sp.; assembly: GCA_023666835.1. Lineage (GTDB taxonomy): Bacteria > Bacteroidota > Bacteroidia > Bacteroidales > Muribaculaceae > Paramuribaculum. Next base: position 487,267 of record JAMPBJ010000001.1, read on the forward strand.
TCCGCGCGATTTTAGCGAGCCTTCGAACGACGACGGTATGCGGTATTGTAGCGGTTGCTTCTTGTAGTTTTCGTAGCGCAGAGCTGCACACTTTTCGCCGCTTTGCATGCAGTCGAGCAGGTAGGAGGGACGCATCCACACATCGCGCATATAATCAATGCCGATCATGCGGTCAACTCCGCTGTGGCTGATCATGATAGTGCGCTCGGCCGACGGACGACCGATGAAACGGAACTTGACACCGGCATCTGCGAGCAGTCGCTCGGCCGATTGTGCTTTGCCCTCGCCCACCTGGATGACCAGTGCCGGATTTTCACTGAAGAGAATCTTGACGAGGTCGGTTTCACCATCGGCCACGAAAGCGTCAGTTGAAAAGCTGATACCGCCATCAACATTGGCAAACGTCATTTCCAGCAGTGTTGTGATCAGACCGCCGGCCGAAACATCGTGGGCCGCCATAAGAGAACCTCGCTTGACAAGACGCTGCACGGCATTGAATGTGGCGACGAAGCGCGCCGGGTCTACGACTGTCGGAGCCTCGGATCCTATATGGTTCAAGGCTTGGTTCAAAGCCGATCCTCCGAGTCGAAGGGCGTCGCCGGAGAAGTCGATATAGTATAGGCGGGAGTTTTGCGGTTGAAGCACAGGGCTGACGGTCTTACGCACATCGGTCACCTCGCCGGCGGCGGAGATGATGACAGTGCCGGGAGCAAACACTTTGTCGTCGCCATATTTCTGGGTCATCGACAGGGAGTCTTTGCCTGTGGGGATATTGATACCCAGACTGCAGGCAAATTGACTGCATGCTTCGACTGCACGATATAGAGCGGCGTCTTCGCCCGGATTTTTGCAAGGCCACATCCAGTTGGCACTGAGCGAAACGGCCTTGAGATCGCCACGAAGCGGAGCACCGACGATGTTGGTGAGCGCTTCGGCGATGGCCATTACCGAACCGCGGGCGGGATCGATCAGAGCCACTTGCGGAGCATGGCCGATGGAAGTGGCGATGCCGGCGCGTCCGCGATAGTCGAGAGCCACCACGCCGCAGTCGCTGAGCGGAAGCTGGATGCGTCCCTGACATTGCTGACGAGCGATTTTGCCCGTCACTGAGCGGTCGACCTTGTTGGTGAGCCAGTCTTTCGACGCTACGGCTTCGAGTGAAAGCACGTCGTGAATATATTCTTCGATACGCGATTCGGAGTATAGCGGATCAGTGTAGGTGTTGATAACGGTTGTGTCGGTCATGACCGTTTTGGGGGAATTGCCGAACATGTCGGCCATGGCCAGATCAATGGGCTTGACGCCGTCGTGGCGCGAGAATACGAAGCGATCATCGCCGGTGGTGTGACCAACGACATACATTGGAGCGCGCTCGCGAAGGGCTATGCGGTTGACGTAGTCAATGTCTTTTTCCTCCATGATCATGCCCATACGTTCCTGGCTTTCGTTGCCTACGATCTCTTTGGCCGAGAGGGTCACATCGCCGATTGGGAGCGAATCGATGTCGATTTCGCCTCCGGTGGCTTCGACGAGTTCCGACAGCGCGTTGAGATGTCCGCCGGCACCATGGTCGTGGATTGAAACTATGGGGTTGTCGTCGCTTTCGGCGAGAGCGCGGATCACGTTGGCCACACGCTTCTGCATTTCGGGGTTGGCGCGTTGCACTGCGTTGAGCTCGATGGCGTTGTCGTATTGCCCGGTTTCGACCGAAGATACTGCGCCGCCACCCATGCCGATGCGGTAGTTGTCGCCACCCATCACCACGACTTTTTCACCGGCTACCGGAGTGCCTTTGATGGCATCTTTTCGGGCAGCGAAACCAACGCCGCCGGCGAGCATGATCACTTTGTCGTAGGCATACAGTCGGCCGTTTTCATCGTGCTCGAAAGTCAACAGCGAACCGCAGATGAGCGGTTGGCCGAATTTGTTGCCGAAGTCGGACGCTCCGTTGGATGCCTTGATTAGGATGTCGGCCGGAGTCTGGTAGAGCCATACGCGCGGATTGCACATTAGTTCCCAGCGATGCTCGGGCGAGAGGCGTGGATATGATGTCATGTAGACGGCCGTGCCTGCAATGGGCAGCGAGGCTTTGCCACCGCCAAGGCGGTCGCGGATTTCGCCTCCGGTGCCTGTGGCTGCTCCGTTGAAGGGCTCAACCGTGGTGGGAAAGTTGTGGGTTTCAGCTTTAAGTGAGATGACCGTGTCGACCGGTTTGACGTCGAACATGTCGGGACGGTCAGGATTAATCGGATAGAACTGCTCGATCCGCGGACCCTTGACGAAGGCCACGTTATCCTTATAAGCAGATACGAGCGAGTTGGGGTTGACTTGCGATGTGCGTTTGATGAGTTTGAAAAGCGACGAAGGCTTTTCTTCACCATCGATGATGAACGTGCCGTTGAAAATTTTGTGGCGGCAGTGCTCGGAATTGACCTGAGAGAAACCGAAGATTTCGCTGTCAGTCAACGGTCGGCCAAGCTTTTCGGCCAGTCGACGGAGATATTCCTCTTCATCAGGACTGAGGGCGAGACCTTCAGCGCGGTTGTACTCGGCAATGTCTTCAATGAAAACGATTGGCTCCGGTCGGCGCGAGGTGGTGAACACGCGGCTGTTCAGGCCATGGTAGACGCGCTGGAGCATTTTGTCGAACCGGGGCTCTGGATCGTTGGTGCGATAGAACTCCTCAATACGAGTAATGCCGCTGAGATCCATGTTTTGGGTGATTTCAACGGCATTAGTGCTCCAAGGGGTTATCATTTCTTTTCGGGGTCCGATAAAGGTGCCTTTGACAGACGTGGACACGAGAGGGCTTGCGCCGCCAAAGAGCCATGAGAGCTTTTCATTTTCCTCGGGTGAGAACTTATGATCGGTCTCAACAGCAATTACTTTAGCAGCACCTTTCTTAAAGAATACAACCATAAAGGGGGAAAGTGTGGGTTGGGGGTGTTGGATGAATTACTATGTGGGTACAAAATTAGTGATTTTATTTGGGCGATCAATAATTTGTGCGGTGTTTTTTTCAAAAAAAAATTATCAACAATCGTAGACAGGGTCGACAGTATCGAGAGGAACTATCAGAGTGTAGTTGTCGGGGGTGAGAGTGATGATGATCTGTTTTGAAGTCTGACGAATGGATTTGACGGTCGACCAGGGGTAGTGAATAGTGCGACAGGTGACGTTGTCAGGGCCGTTGTCGCTGATCAAGGTTTCGCTGATGGAAGTGAAGGGCACGATCTCCACGCTTTTGAGATGAATCGCTTTTTGGGCGGATGGAGAGAGAAGTCGCGAAAAATAGATGTTGGCCACTATAAAAGGTATTACCAGGAAGAGAAGGATGAGAGCCACCAGGAGTATGCGCAGGTCGAAGATGACAGCGAGGGCTCCGGCGACAAGTACGATGAGAATACTGAGAGCGGCAAAGGTAGGAATTATTGACCCGGCTGCAACTTTGAAGTAGGCAGCCGGGGTCAATTTATATGGTAGTGTTTTTATGATGGCCCGGGAATCAGTCATCGAGTTTGTGGATGATTAGGCCAGAACGGAGTTTTGGCTCAAACCAGGTTGTCTTGGGCGGCATGATGTTGCCGGTGTCGGCGATGTCGATGATCTGCTTCATGCTGACGGGGTAGAGAGCGAGAGCCATTGCCATTTCGCCGGAGTCGACACGACGCTGGAGTTCGTCGAGGCCGCGGATGCCGCCGACGAAGTCAATGCGCTTGTCGGAACGGAGATCGGTGATGCCCAAAATGTCGCGCAGAATCAGATTGCTTGACACGGTGACGTCGAGCACACCGATAGGATCATTGTCATCGTAGGTGCCCGGGCGTGCGGTCAGTGAATACCATTTGCCGTCGAGATAGAGCGAGAAGTTGTGCATTCGGTCGGGGCGGTAGGGTGTAGTGCCTTTTTCTTCGATGATGAAGTTTTCCTTAAGGCGGTCGAGAAATTGTTGAGATGTCAAACCGTTGAGATCACGAACCACGCGGTTATAGTCTATTATATTAAGGTGTGAGGCAGGGAATGCCACGGCGAGGAAATAGTTGTATTCCTCGTTGCCGGTGTGGTGGGGATTGGCTTTGGCCTTTTCGTTGCCCACGAGAGCTGCGGCAGCTGTGCGGTGGTGACCATCGGCTATGTAGAGGTTAGGGATCTTGGCGAATTCTTCGGTGATGGCGGCGATGGTGTCCGGGGAGTCGATGACCCAGAAGTGATGGCCGAATCCGTCGGGGGTTGTGAAATCGTACTCCGGCTTGGTGGCTGTCACTTTTGATATGATATCGGCCAGTACTTTGTCGTCGGGGAAGGCGAAGAACACCGGCTCGATGTTGGCGTTGTTGACGCGCACATGTTTCATGCGGTCTTCTTCCTTGTCGCGGCGCGTGAGCTCGTGCTTTTTGATGCGTCCCTGCATGTAGTCATCGACGTTGGCGGCTATGACGAATCCGTATTGTGTCCGACCGTTCATAGTCTGGGCGTATATGTAGTAGTTTTCCTTGTCGTCTTGAACGAGCCAGCCGTTGTTCTGGAATTTTTTGAAATTCTCGACGGCCTTGTCATATACTCGCGGATCGTGCTCATCGATGATCGGGTCGAAGTCGATTTCAGGTTTGATGATGTGGTAGAGCGATTTGGGGTTGCCTTCGGCTTCGCGGCGTGCCTCTTCGGAGTTGAGCACGTCGTAGGGGCGTGAAGCTACCTCGGCTACAAGTTCGCGAGGAGGTCTAAGACCTTTGAACGGTTTGATTTTAGCCATGGTTATGAAGTTATTTTATGGTATTTTATGCATTTTCGTAACAATCGCGGACAATTGTTTGTTCCCTGTCGGGGCCGATGGATACGATGGTTATCGGTGTGCTGAGCTCGCGTTCGAGAAATGCGATGTAGTCTTTGAAATTCTGAGGGAACTGATCCTCCGATTTGATTTTTGTCATGTCGGTCTTCCAGCCCGGGAGTTCGACGTAGACAGGTTTGATGTTGTCGCCCTCGATTGAGTAGGGGAAATCGGGTGTGATGGTGCCGTTGACATCGTAGGCAGTGCATGCTTTGATGGTGTCGAATGAATCGAGCACATCACTCTTCATCATGATCAGTTGAGTGACACCGTTGATCATAATGGCATAGCGCAGAGCCACTAGGTCGATCCATCCGCATCGACGTTCGCGGCCGGTGACGGCACCGTATTCGTGGCCGATGGCGCGAATTTTTTTTCCAGTCTCGTCAAAGAGTTCGGTAGGGAAGGGTCCGGAGCCGACGCGTGTACAGTATGCTTTGAAAATGCCATAGACCTCACCCACGCGGTTTGGGGCCACTCCAAGACCTGTGCATGCCCCGGCAGCTACGGTGTTTGACGAGGTGACAAACGGGTATGAACCGAAATCGACGTCAAGAAGCGTGCCCTGGGCGCCTTCGCATAGGATCGATCGACCGTCGTTGAGATTTTTGTTAATAAAGTGTTCTGAATCGATGATGTCGAAAGTTTTGATATAATCAATGGCATCGAGCCAGCGGGGCTCGAGCTCAGTAAGGTCGGGGTTTTCGCCCATGGAGCGAAGCAAGTTCAAATGGCGGTCGCGGGCAGCAGCATATTTTTCTTCGAAGTTTTCGAGAGTATCGCCGAGTCGGAGTCCGTTGCGTGATATCTTGTCGGTGTAGGTTGGACCGATGCCCTTGCCGGTGGTGCCGATCTTGGAGGATCCTTTGGCGCGTTCGTTGGCAGCATCGAGCAGGCGATGAGTAGGGAGTATCAGATGTGCTTTTTTTGATATCTTGAGCACGCTGCGCAGCTCAATACCTGATTTTTCGAGCGATTCGGCCTCTTCACGGAACAGGATGGGGTCGAGGACCACACCGTTGCCAATGACGTTGGTCTGTCCGCTTTGGAATATGCCTGAGGGGATGGAGCGGAGTACGTATTTTTTGCCGTCGAATTCGAGAGTGTGTCCGGCATTGGGGCCGCCCTGGAAGCGAGCCACTATATCGTAGCGCGGGGTCAATACATCAACTACTTTTCCTTTACCTTCGTCGCCCCATTGGAGACCGAGAAGAATGTCTATTTTCTTCGCTTTTGACATGAGATATTATGTGTTATGATTGGCTGTTTTTCTTTTTACCGTTGATTTCTGCGATCGTTTCTTTCGCGTGCAAGAACCGCACAGGCCATAGACACTCAGGTCGATATAGTCGGTGTGGAATTTGCCGAAGCGCCGGGAAGCCAGCAGCCGGTCGATTTCCGGATCTTTGATTTCACGAATCTTGCCGCAGGATGAACAGATGAGGTGATGATGGATGCTCGGACCGGCTACTTTTTCATATTGCGGCGACTGCGAGTCGAAAGAGTGTCGGCGCACGAGCGAGCATTTGATCAGCAGCTGGATGGTGTTGTAGACGGTGGATCGACTGACGTGATAGCCGCATTGTTCGAGCATGGAGTGGAGCGCGTCGATGGAGAAGTGTGCCGGATAGTCGAACACTTTTTCCAGAATGGCAAAGCGTTCAGGGGTCCTGCGCAGTCGGTGTTGTGAGAGATACTGCGTAAAAGTGGCTAAAGCCGCGGCCTTTGTTTTGTCGTCGCTCATTGCTCCACAAAGTTAGTCTTTTTTTGCAATGTAACCTAAACTTTATGCAAGGTTTTGGCGGATCATGGTCAGAAAACGTTTCATGGCTTCCGGGTCATGTTGTTCGACAATATTCTGGAGACGGGCCAATTGCTCTCGGATCTGTCGGAGTTGGTCGGGAGTGTTGGGGTTGAATAGGATTTCCTGAAGAAGAAAATCATCTTCGCCCATCAGTCCGCGAGCTATGTCGAGGTGTCGTTTGAAAGTGGTGCCCGGAGCGTCCTGATGCTTCATGATGGCACCGAAAACAAGGGTGGAGGCGAACGGGATGGAGAGTGAATATGCGATTGTTTTGTCGTGTTCAATGAAGGTGTATTCCACAATGTTGAGATTGAGCCGAGTGTAGAGGTCACGGAAGAATACACGTCCGAGATGGTCGCCTTCGCTGATGATGATAGCGTTTTCGTTGCTGAGATTGCCGAGGTTGGCAAATGTTGGACCGAACATGGGGTGCGTTGAGGCGAATGGTCGGTGGCAAGAAGCATAGAATTCCGGAAGTCCGGTTTTGACCGATGCTATGTCGGAGATGATGCACTGCTCCGAGATGTGGGGGATGACCTGTCGGAACGCGTCGATGGTATATTTGACAGTGGCCGCATTGATCACCAACTGAGGATCGAATCCCTTAATCTCGGACAGCGAGCCAAAGCGTTGAACTCCATATGTGAACTTCAGTGCTTCCGGATTGGGGTCGAAGACTGCTACCTCGTGGTCAGTAGATAGAAGGTCGGCAAAGAAAGTGCCCATTTTGCCGGCACCTAAAATTAGAATTCTCATGGCTTGTCGTTTATGATCTCTATTTGCTGGCGCACTGATTCATCATGGATGGCGAGCAGGATGGTTTTGAGAAAATCCTCGTCCATGCCGAGTTGTTTGCCCGAATCGATGCGTGAACGAATCACGTTGTTGTAGCGGCCGGGTTGCACTACCGGCATGTTGTGCTCTTTTTTGTACGTGCCTATTTCGCGACATATGGCCATGCGTCGGGAGAGTATGTCGATAAGCTCGTTGTCAATGCTGTCGATCTGTTGGCGCAGAAGTGAGAGCGATTCGGTTGTGTGGGCCGTATTTCGGACGGCCAAAGATTCGAGTATGACGTGCAACGACTCCGGTGTGACTTGTTGTTCGGCATCACTCCAGGCTTTGTCAGGGCAACAGTGGCTTTCGATTATCAATCCGTCGAAGCCCATGTCAAGAGCCTGTTGTGAAATGGGGGCGATCAACTCCTTGCGTCCTCCGATATGGGATGGATCGCAAATGATTGGTAGTGAGGGATACCGGAGTCGCAGCTCAATGGGAATCTTCCACTGGGGAGCGTTGCGGTAGATCGAGGGGTCGACGGTAGAAAATCCTCGATGGATGGCCCCGATACGACGGACTCCGCTGTTGTAGATGCGCTGGAGTGCGCCTATCCAAAGCTCTATGTCGGGATTGACAGGGTTTTTTACAAGCACTGTGAGCGAGTCGGCTTTGCCTGATCGTTGTATCGTGTCGGCAATTTCCTGCATGGCAAAGGGATTGGCCGAGGTGCGTGCACCAATCCATATGATGTCGACACCGGCTTGTAGAGCGAGTTGTACGTGCGATTTGTTGGCGCATTCGGTTGAGGTCAGCATTCCGGTTTCACGCTTCACGTCGTTGAGCCATTCGAGAGCCGGAGCGCCTATGCCCTCGAATCCACCCGGCTTTGTTCGTGGCTTCCAAATGCCGGCACGAAAGATGCGTACGCCGAATGAACAAAGACGTCGGGCCGTGTCGAGTGTTTGTTCGTGGGTTTCGGCACTGCATGGTCCTGCAATGATCAGTGGTCGGTCGGAGTCAATGCCGTTGAATATGAGAGGTTGCAGATCGTTCATGGGTTTGTCAGAGAGATGGATTGTTTTGAAGTATTCGGTTCAGTGCCTTGACCATAGCAGACTCATTGGCGCATAGGGAGATGCGGATATATCGGTTGCCGTTTGATCCAAAAATGAATCCGGGAGTGATGAATATGCCCAATTGGTGTAATAGACGTTCGGTCAGTGCTTCACCGCTCCCCTCTGTGTCAGGAATTCGTGCCCATAGAAACAGGCCACCTTGGGTGGGATCGTATGAGCATCCGAGCGCAGAAAGTATCTTTTCTGCTACACGTCGTCGAGAAGCATAAACGGAATTTAGTCGCTCATACCAGCTTGACGGGAGGCTGAGAGCGGTAATGGCCGCCGACATCATGGGGGCAAACTGCCCTGAGTCGATATTGGATTTAACTTTCAGCACCCAACTGATGTATTCGCTCTTGCCGGCCATCATGGCCATGCGCCATCCGGCCATGTTAAGACTCTTGCTGAGAGAGTTGAGCTCGATGCACACGTCTTTTGCCCCAGGAGTCTGTAAGATACTTGTGGGCTTAGGGTGCAGAATCATGCTGTAGGGATTGTCGTTGACAATCAGTATGCCGTGTCTGCGGCCGAAGTCGACAAGCCGGGAGAAAGTGTCTGCGTCAGCGGAAGCTCCTGTGGGCATATTGGGATAGTTTACCCACATCATCTTGACTCCATCAAGATCCATTTGCTCGAGTTGGTCGAAGTCGGGCAACCATGCGTTTTGCTCCGTGAGGGCATAAGTCAGAATGTGTGCACCTGCAAGCCGGCTGGCGGAAGTATATGTCGGGTATCCCGGATTGGGTATCAGCACCTTGTCGCCCGGATTGAGGAATGTCATGGAAAGAATAAGCACAGCCTCTTTAGAGCCGATCAATGGTTGGATCTCTGTGTCCGCATCGAGATCTACGTTATAAATCCTACGATAGAAATCAGCCAATGCCTTGCGATAGGCCGGCGTGCCTGTGGATGGCTGATAGCTGTGTGTGGTGGGCAATAGGGCTTGCTTGCACAGCGTGGTCGACACTTCCGGATCGGGCGGCATGTCGGGGCCTCCTATGGCAAGCGAAATTATGTCGCGGCCTTCGGCTTTCATTTGTGCCACCTGACGGAGCTTGCGTGAGAAGTAGTATTCTTCCACCTCTTCAACTCTTCTGGCAGGGCGGATGGTCTGTTGTTGACTGTTATATTGTCTCATTCTGACATTGTCGGTACTCGCCGAGTGATTTGAAATCGCTGATCAACGGGCGAACTGCATCGATCGCTTGTATATAACGGCTGTGGCTGTCGAAAGTTAGATCGACGTAGAATCTATATTCCCATTCGCGGCCTATGATCGGAGTGGATTGTATCTTGGAGAGATTGATGTCGTAGAAAGACAGGATGGCAAGCACTTTTGACAGTGCGCCTTTGGTATGGGGAAGAGTGAAAACCACCGAGGCCTTGTCGATCAAGTGTTCTTCGGGTCTAAGTTCAGATGCCGATAGCGGATCGGTCACGATCAGGAAGCGTGTGAAGTTGCGCTTGTTTGTCTCAATGTTTTCGGCCAAAGTATTTAGCCCGTAAAGGTCTGCGGCATATTTTCCACATATTGCAGCATGATCGGAAAGATGGTTTTTAGCTATGTTGCGTGCGCTGCCGGCAGTGTCGAATGATTCGGATATCTTGAGGCGAGGATGCTGGTCGAGCCATCGTCGACATTGCATGATGGCCATCGGATGGGAGTTGACCTCACAAATATCATTGAGCGATGAGCCGGGAATAGCAGCGAGCACGTGGGATATGCGCATTTTGTGTTCGCCAACAATGGTCAGTGAACTCTGCCTAAGCAGTTCATGGTTTTGCAACAGCGGGCCGGCTATGGTGTTTTCGATGGCCATTATGCCGGTCATGGCCGGATTGGAGTCGAGTGTTTGGAACATCTCTTCAAACGAATCGCAGGGAACAGTCTGCAGATCTGTGCCGGGATGATGAAGATTGAAATATTCTCGGGCTGCTGCATCATGGAAGCAACCCTCGATGCCTTGTATGGTGACTGATCGTGGCATGGCGGATACGACTTTAACTGAGTGACCCCTCCTATAAAAAAGAGCTCCGGACTGTTTGACCGGCCCGGGGCACTTTTTTAATTTCTGGTGTCAAATTGTTGCAAATATATCCAAAAAAACGCGTATTTGCAAGAAAAATCCGTCAAATTCTTCTTTATTGTTTGTTGAGTGAGATGATGTCGGCTGCCTCTTCAGGGGTGACAAGACTTTGCTCTCCCGTTGTCATGTTTTTGAGAGTCAGTTTGTGTTGCTCCATTTCCGATTCGCCGATGATGGCAACGAATGGGATGCCGAGAGTGTTGGCTCGCGACATCTGTTTTTTCATCTTGGCTGTGTCGGGATATATTTCGCAACTGATACCGGCCAAGCGCAGTGCTTTCATGACTTTCATTGACTGAGCAGCTTCCTTTTCGCCAAGATTGACAAACATCACCGTGGTGCTCAGTGCTGCTTCGCGGGGATAGAGGTCGAGGGCGTTGAGCACGTCGTAGATGCGGTCGGCTCCAAAGGAGATGCCGACTCCTGAAAGCCCCGGAAGACCAAACACACCGGTCAGGTTGTCGTAGCGGCCGCCTCCGGTGATGCTACCAATAGCAACATCGAGAGCCTTGACTTCAATGATCGTACCGGTATAGTAGTTGAGACCGCGAGCCAGCGATACGTCGAGGTCGAGTTCGGCTCTCAGACCGAGGTCGCGTGTAGCATTGATGACCTGCGAAAGTTCGTCGATGCCCTTCTCGCCCTCTTCGATTCCTGCGAGTACTTTTGACAATTGTTCGAGTCGTTCGTCGACGGTGCCTTGCATGGTGATGATCGGACGGATGGCTTCGACGGCTTCGGCCGACAGACCTCGCTCGATCAGTTCGTTCTCTACGGCTTCAATGCCTATTTTGTCGATCTTGTCAATGGCCACGGTGATATCGGTGAGCATTTCGGGTGCGCCTACCAATGTGGCAATGCCTGAAAGTACTTTGCGATTGTTGAGCTTGATGGAAATGCGGATGCCAAGACGGGCAAACACCTCGTCGATGAGCTGCAGGAGTTCGACTTCGTTAAGCAGCGAATCAGAGCCAACGACATCGGCATCGCACTGATAGAATTCACGATAGCGTCCCTTCTGAGGGCGATCGGCACGCCATACTGGCTGAATCTGGTAGCGTTTGAACGGCATCTGAAGTTCGTTCTGGTGTTGCACTACAAAGCGAGCGAAAGGCACTGTCAGGTCGTAGCGCAGACCTTTCTCCGAAATTTTGGATGTAAGGGGTATATATGCACCTTCACCTTCCACCATCTCGGGAGTGACGCCGCGAAGATAGTCGCCTGAGTTCAATATTTTGAACAGTAGTTTGTCGCCCTCTTCGCCGTATTTGCCCATGAGTGTCGACAGATTTTCCATTGCCGGGGTCTCTATGGGGGCATAACCGAAAAGTCGGAATACGCTGCGGATGGTGTCGAATATATAGTTGCGACGTCCCATTTCAGAGGGACCGAAATCGCGGGTTCCTTTGGGTATTGATGGTTTCTGTGCCATTGCTTATGATTTTTTTGATTTGCAAAAATAGGTCAATTAACTCTAAAAGTCAAAAGATTAATTTTTCAATTATGTAGACTGCTATGCCGCAGAGGTAGCCCAGGAGTGCAAGTCCGGAAAAGCGACGGAGATACCAGCCAAAACTGATTTTCTCAAGTCCCATGGCGATCACACCGGCAGCGGAGCCTATGATAAGTATGCTGCCTCCCACACCGGCGCAGTACGACAGGAGCTCCCAGAATGTGCCGTCGACAACGAAGTTGGCGGCATATCCAGTGGTAGTTGGGTCGGCTATCGGATACATACCCATGGAGGCGGCCACCAAAGGCACGTTATCGACGATCGACGAAAGTATACCGAGTATGGAATCGATGATGTATACGTTGTGGACATGGCTGTCAAACCATGCTGCCATGGCACGAAGTATGCCTGTGGACTGCAGTACGGCAACGGCCATCAATATGCCGAGGAAGAAAAGTATGGATGGCATATCGACGCGTGCTATCACCTTGGGCAGGCGTTTTTCACGAGCCTTTTCCATCGACAGGCCGTTATAGAAGATTTCAGTCAGCAACCACAGCACGCCTAGCGCGAAAAGCATGCCGATAAACGGGGGAAGGTGGGTGACGGATTTGAACACCGGTACAAAAAGCAGGGCGGTGACTCCCATGAAGAAGATGTGCCGACGGTTTTTTGGCGGCATATGTCCCTCCGATCCCTGCTGGTCCTTAGGCGCAACAACGTTGCCCTTCAGACTGCGGGCCACAATTGCCACCGGTACCACCATGCTGACGATGCTTGGCAGAAGTATGTAGCTGATAAGTGTTTGTGTGGTGACGTTGCCTCCGACCCATAGCATAATGGTGGTGACGTCGCCAATCGGCGACCATGCGCCGCCGCTGTTGGCTGCTATGACGATTGTTGAGGCGTAGATCCAGCGCTCATGTTTGTTGGCGATCAGTTTGCGCAACAGCATGATCATGACTATCGATGTCGTAAGATTGTCGAGGATGGCCGACATGATAAATGTTGTGCCGGCAATGATCCACAGCAAACTGACTTTTCGCTTTGTTGTGATACGGTCGGTGATGACTCTGAAGCCTTCATGCACATCGATCAGCTCTACGATGGTCATGGCGCCGATCAGAAACAGTATGGTCTGGCAAATGTCGCCCAGATGTTCGATGATGTCGACATTGAGGATATACTGCATGGCTTGCGTGGCAAGCGGTTTCGACTGGAGAGCGGGATTGTCGGCGAGGAAACTTGTGAACTTCTCGCCCGCTCCGGCCGGAACGAGCCATTGTGCACCAAGGGCATAAACCACCCACATGGTCATGCCGAGAAGCAAGGCGGTGGATGTTTTGTCAATTTTCAGTGGGTGCTCCAAAGAGATCACAAGGTAGCCTATCACAAAAATCAGAATCAGGATGGTAAGCATGAATGTGTGATGAAGTGTAAGGGTTGTAGTGAAGGTTAACGAACAGTGAAATTAGGGTTGAATGATATAGATTTGATTATTTTTCAAGCGAATACAGCCACGCGATTTCTTCAGCCCATGCCGATTCGTCGGGTGTTTCAAGGATGAGGGGTATGGAGTCCATATGCGGATCGGCCATGAGCATGTGGAAGAAATCGCGGCCGAGTTCGCCCTGGCCGATCGGTGCGTGGCGGTCGATATGCGACCCAACGCCGCGTTTTGAGTCGTTAAGATGCATGGCGCTCAGGCGTTCCCAGCCAATGATGTCGGCAAATTGTTGCCACGCGGCTTCGTAGCCTGCGGGAGTAGCGAGATCGTAACCGGCGGCGAAGGCATGACAAGTGTCGATGCACACGCCCACGCGGCTCTGATCCTCCACGCCGTCGATGATGCGACGCAACTGCTCGAACGAGTAGCCGAGGTTGGTGCCCTGGCCGGCAGTGTTTTCTATCACGGCTTTCACTCCTGAAGTCTGTTGTAATGTTATATTGATGGATTCGGCAATTCTGTCCAGACAGTCGTTGATGTCGATTTTTCCGAGATGGCTGCCGGGATGGAAGTTGAGAAGGGTCAGTCCGAGTTGTTCACACCGTTGCATCTCATCGAGAAACGCGGCGCGAGATTTCTTCAGTCCCTCAGGATCGGGCGAGCCGAGGTTGATGAGGTAGCTGTCGTGGGGAAGTATGACTTCGGGCGAATATCCAAGCTTGACGCAATTGTCGCGGAATGCTGCAGCCTCCTTGTCGGATATGGGCCGCGAATTCCATCTTGAAGGGTTGCGTGTGAAGAGCGCAAAAGCGCGTGCGCCAATCTCGCTGGCATTGAGAGGGGCGTTGCTGACGCCTCCTTCAACTGATACGTGTGCTCCGATGTATTTCATGATTCTGGATTTTTAGTGCAAAACTACTATAAATATTCCAAGAATCGATATATTTGTATTCAAAAAATATTAACTTTGCACATTGAAAGACAAAATAAATCAATATGCTGATTATAGGTATAGCAGGAGGCACCGGATCGGGCAAGACCACCGTTGTCAACAAAATCATCAAAAGTCTGCCGGAGGGTGAAGTAGCGGTGCTTCCCCAGGATTCATACTATAAGGATTCGAGCCATATACCGCCCGAAGATCGACAAAAGATCAATTTCGACGAACCCGCCGCTATCGAATGGACTCTCCTTGTCGAGCAGCTCAAGCAGCTTAAGGAAGGCAATACGATAGAGATGCCTACATATTCCTATCTGACATGTACGCGTCAGGAGGAGACCGTAAAGGTCGAGCCTCGCGATGTGGTCATCGTTGAGGGCATATTGGTGCTTAATGACCCCGTGCTGCGTCAGATGATGGACGTAAGAGTGTTTGTCGACGCTGATGCCGACGATCGACTGATACGTGTCATTGCCCGCGACTGTGTGGAGCGTGGACGTACGCCCATGGATGTGATCAACCGCTATCAGAACGTGCTCAAGCCGATGCACTCAATGTATATCGAGCCGTCAAAGCGATATGCCGACCTGATCGTTCCTCAGGGCGGCAACAACAAAGTGGCCATCAACCTGCTGACTGATTATATAGAAGGACGTCTGCGCAAGAAGTAAAATGTACAATTGACCATCATGAGTGAAGATATCGAGTCTATGATAGAGATTGAAGGCACGCCGACACCGCAGGAGATGTTTCTCGATGTGGAGGCTGAAGCGGCTTCCGGCGAGGAGATTAAGGAAAAGAAAATGGTGCTTCGGACCGACAATCTTGTAAAAAAGTATGGTCAGCGAACCGTGGTCAACCATGTTTCAATCAATGTGACTCAAGGCGAAATTGTGGGACTTCTCGGACCGAATGGTGCCGGTAAGACCACCACGTTCTACATGACCGTGGGATTGATTACGCCCAATGAAGGTCAGATATTTCTCGACAACAAGAATATAACGAAATACCCTGTGTACAAACGTGCACGTCTGGGCATCGGATATCTTGCCCAGGAAGCATCGGTATTCAGAAAAATGACCGTTGAGGACAACATCCGGTCCGTGCTACAGATGACCGGCACTTCTAAGGAATACCAGAAAGAAAAACTCGAGACGCTGCTCGAAGAGTTCAACCTGGTGGACCGACGCAAGAACTATGGCGACCGATTGTCGGGTGGCGAACGCCGCCGCACCGAAATAGCCCGCTGTCTGGCCATCAACCCAAAATTCATAATGCTCGACGAACCGTTTGCCGGCGTCGACCCCATCGCCGTGGAAGATATCCAGAGCGTGGTCTACAAACTTAAGGAAAAAAACATAGGCATTCTCATCACCGACCATAACGCCAACGAGACGCTCAATATCACCGACCGAGCCTATCTGCTGTTCGACGGCAAGATCCTGTTTCAAGGCACATCGGAAGAGTTGGCTGAGAATCCGATCGTGAGAGAAAAATATCTTGGACGCGGGTTCATGTTCAACCGCAAGAAATTCAGAACCTGAATCAATTATTACATTATATAATATAATATCATGACAGAAAAAAAGAAAGAGTTATTGTTCGACCAATTCCCTCCGGTATCGACACAGGAGTGGAGAGCAAAAGTGGAGGCCGACCTCAAAGGTGCTCCATTTGAAAAGAAATTGGTTTGGAGAACAAATGAAGGCTTCAACGTTCAGCCCATGTACAGAGCTGAAGATATAGCCGATCTGAAGACTACCGATTCGCTCCCCGGCGAATATCCCTACGTGAGAGGTACCAAGACCGACAATGATTGGTTGTCGCGTCAGGAAATAATTGCCGACAATGCCAAAGAAGCCAATGCCAAAGCTCTCGATGTGCTCAACAAAGGCATCAATTCACTCGGCTTCAAGGTGAAGGAAGCAACAGAAGAAGAACTTGCTACGCTGCTCAAGGGTATCACCATAAGTGCTGTTGAACTCAACTTTGCATGCTGCCCCCGCAAGGCTTTGGATTTCGCCAAGGTGCTTGTGGCCTACCTCAAAAAAGAGGGCGTGGAAAAGGACTTCAAAGGCTCGATTGATTTCAATCCTTTCAAGAAAGCTCTGAAACATGGGGTTGAATTCCCCGGCGATATTGCCAAGATGGGTGTTGAAATGCTCGATATCGTGGCCGACGTGCCCAGTCTTCGTGTGCTCGCTGTCGACTCCGATATGCTGTCGAACGCCGGCGCATATATTTTCGAAGAACTTGGCTATGCAATGGCATGGGGCGCAGAGTGGATGACTCTCCTGACCGATGCCGGTGTGGATGCTTCGGTTGTGGCTCGTCGCATCAAGTTCAACATGGGCATTTCGAGCAACTACTTCATGGAGCTCGCAAAATTCCGTGCAGCCCGCATGCTCTGGGCTCAGATTGCCAAACAGTACGGTGCAGACGCCGATGCTTGCAAACAGGCTGTTCACGCCACCACTTCGCGTTTCAATCAGACCATCTACGACGCACACGTTAATCTGCTTCGCAGCCAGACCGAAACAATGTCGGCCGCTCTTGCCGGAGTCGATTCGATCACCGTCGTTCCCTTCGACACTCCCTACCAGACTCCCGACAACTTCTCCGAACGCATTGCTCGCAACCAGCAGTTCCTGCTCAAGGAGGAAAGTCACCTCGACAAAGTGGTTGATCCCGCCGGTGGCAGCTATTATGTGGAGACTCTGACCGTATCGATCGCAAATGAAGCCTGGAAGCTCTTCATCAAGGTTGAGGATGCTGGAGGATTCCTTGCCGAAGTCAACAATGGCAATGTGCAGCAGGCTGTCAGAGAGGCTTCTGAAAAGCGTCACACCGACGTTGCACGTCGCAAGGAAATACTTCTCGGTACCAACCAGTTCCCCAATATCAACGAAAAGGCAGCCGACAAGATCAAGACTGCTGAAAGTTGTGGTTGTGGTTGTGGCACCGCTACAGAAGAGGGTAAAGGATTGCCCACAACCCGTGCAGCGAGCGATTTCGAGGCTCTACGTCTGGCTACCGAGGCTGCTGCCAAGCGTCCGAAAGTGTTCATGCTGACCATTGGCAACCTTGCCATGCGTCTGGCTCGTGCACAGTTCTCTACCAACTTCTTCGGGTGCGCAGGCTATGAGATTATCGACAATCTCGGATTTGACACCGTGGAGCAAGGCGTCGACGCCGCATTGGAAAAAGGTGCTGATGTTGTAGTTCTCTGCTCGAGCGATGATGAATATGCCACTCTCGCTCCCGAGGCATTTAAGTATCTCGACGGACGTGCTGAATTCGTCGTTGCCGGAGCTCCCGCTTGCACCGATGAGCTGAAGGCTGTCGGCATCAACGATTTCGTTCATGTGCGCTGCAACGTGCTTGAGACACTCCGCGACTTCAACAATCGCCTGCTTAAATAAAACGACCATTTCACCCCAAATCAATTTAAATAAACACTATGAGACCGGATTTTAAAACAATCGATATAGCTAAAGACGCTTTCGGCGCTCAGCATGCACCGGTGGCTACGGGTGAAGAATGGCTCACACCCGAACTTATCCCTGTTAAAAACATCTATACGAAGGATGATCTTGAGGGACTCGAACACCTTAATTATGTGTCGGGTCTTCCCCCGTTCCTACGTGGCCCGTACAGCGCCATGTATCCTCTTCGTCCTTGGACCATACGTCAGTATGCCGGCTTCTCGACGGCAGCTGAATCAAACGCTTTCTATCGTCGCAACCTTGCTTCGGGTCAGAAAGGCCTCTCTGTGGCTTTTGACCTCGCAACACACCGCGGCTATGATGCCGACCACGAACGCGTTGTTGGCGACGTAGGCAAAGCAGGTGTGTCGATCTGCTCGCTCGACGATATGAAAGTGCTGTTCGACGGCATACCTTTGAACAAAATGTCCGTATCCATGACCATGAACGGTGCGGTGCTCCCCATCCTGGCATTCTACATCAATGCCGGATTGGAACAGGGCGCCAAACTTGAAGAAATGGCCGGTACGATCCAGAACGATATCCTCAAGGAATTCATGGTGCGCAACACCTATATATATCCGCCGGAATTCTCGATGCGTATCATCGCCGATATCTTTGAATACACTTCGCAAAACATGCCGAAGTTCAATAGTATCTCAATCTCCGGCTACCACATGCAGGAAGCCGGCGCAACTTGCGACATTGAGCTTGCCTACACTTTGGCCGACGGTTTGGAATACCTTCGTGCAGGTGTCAATGCCGGAATGGACATCGACGCGTTCGCACCGCGTCTGTCGTTCTTTTGGGCAATCGGCATGAACTTCTTCATGGAAATTGCCAAGATGCGTGCTGCCCGTATGCTTTGGGCCAAGATCGTGAAGCAATTTAACCCGAAGAACCCCAAATCGCTTGCATTGCGCACCCATTCGCAGACTTCCGGCTGGTCGCTGACCGAGCAGGATCCGTTCAACAACGTAGGCCGTACATGTATCGAAGCTATGGGCGCCGCTCTGGGTCACACTCAGTCGCTCCACACCAATGCTCTCGATGAGGCCATCGCACTCCCGACTGACTTCTCCGCACGTATTGCCCGCAACACCCAGATATACATCCAGGAAGAAACCATGATCACCAAGCAGGTGGATCCCTGGGCAGGTTCATACTACATCGAAGCGCTCACTAACGAGATTGCTCACCGCGCATGGGAGCACATCCAGGAAATCGAGAAACTCGGCGGCATGGCAAAAGCCATCGAGACCGGACTTCCCAAGCTTCGCATCGAAGAGGCTTCGGCCCGCACTCAGGCCCGCATCGACTCAGGTCGTCAGACCATCGTCGGCATCAACAAGTATCGTCTCGATCATGAAGATCCTATCGATATTCTCGAAATTGACAATACTGAGGTGCGCAAAGAGCAGATCGAAAGATTGAACGAAGTGAAGGCTCATCGCGATGAAGCCAAAGTGAAAGAAGCCCTTGAGGCCATCACCGAGTGTGTAAGAACCAAGAAAGGCAACCTCCTTGATCTGGCCGTCAAAGCAGCCGGCCTCAGAGCCACACTTGGTGAGATTTCCGACGCATGCGAAGCTGTGGTCGGCCGTTATAAAGCAGTAATCAGAACTATTTCAGGCGTGTATTCAAGCGAAACCAAAAACGATCCGGATTTTGAAAAAGCACAGAAAATGTGCGAAGAGTTTGCCAAACGTGAAGGCCGTCAGCCCCGCATCATGATTGCGAAGATGGGTCAGGACGGTCACGACCGAGGTGCAAAAGTTGTGGCAACAGGCTATGCCGACTGCGGGTTCGACGTCGACATGGGACCGTTGTTCCAGACACCGGCCGAAGCCGCCCGTCAGGCAGTTGAAAACGACGTGCACATTCTCGGCGTCAGCTCTCTTGCTGCAGGTCATAAGACCTTGATTCCCCAAGTGATTGCTGAACTCAAGAAACTCGGTCGTGAGGATATTATGGTCACTGCCGGTGGTGTGATCCCCGCCCAGGACTACGACTTCCTCTACAAAGCCGGCGTGTCGGCAATCTTTGGTCCCGGCACCCGCATACCCGTTTCAGCAATCAAGATGCTCGAAATCCTAATGGCTGAATAACGAAATGCGGCGAGCACCCCAAGCGCCCGCTCCATTACTCATAATGCCTTCAGAGGCTGTGTCAATTCACCGACACAGCCTCTGTTTTTGACTATTTTCAGAAAAGTGCGTCCCAAAAGTCCATCATCGCGACTTTTGGGACGCATTGTTTTTTGTGGATTCTACTTTGTTATTTCAGAGTGCCGGCTTCTGCCTGCTGGATCATCTGCTTGTTGGCTGTGATGTAGATCTCAACGCGGCGGTTCTGTGCACGGCCTTCAGCTGTGCTGTTCGAGGCTACGTAGTCGGCCATCGGAATGCCTTCGGCTGTGATTCGGTTGGCTGCCACTCCGCTGTTGACAAGGAAGTTTCTGACAGCATCGGCTCGTCCTGTCGATACGCGTTCGTTGACCTGCATTGTGCCCGTATCATCGGTGTAACCAAAGATCTGAACGTTGGTCTCGGGGTTATTGATCAGGTTGGTAGCAAATCCCTGAAGAGATTGGCGCTCGGCAGTGTTGAGTGTAGTTCCGTTGGTGGGGAAGAGGATGCCATTGCTGAAAGTCACTTTTATGGCTTCAAGACCATTCTGATCCTGTACGGTTTCAACTGTGGCTTTGTCGGCAAGTTGTTCCTGCAATTCCTTCTTCTGCTGATCCATCTTGCGTCCGATCAATGTGCCGGCTCCTGCGCCTACGGCCGCGCCAATTGCAGCACCGATGCCGGCGCCTTTACCACCGCCGATTATTCCGCCAAGAGCAGCGCCGAGGGCCGTGCCACCGCCACCACCGATGAGGGCACCTTTACCCATATTGGTCATGCTGTTGCATCCGGCCGTGCCAAGTAAGCAAAGTGAAAGAGCTCCGATTGTAAAGATTTTTGATTTTTTCATTTTGGTTATGTATTTATGCGGTTGATAAAATAAATTCATCTTATCGAAATATCGATATAATATCTTTCAAAGATACAATACTTTATAAATTATTTACAAATGAGAGGGTCATTTGTTTTTTGTAATATGCAAAATTAACATTAAATTTGTGATAATAAAAATATGCAATTTTATGGATATTAAAGGAATCTCACATGGTAGAATACATCAAAGAGGTTCATCACTGATCTATCACGTTGGTGCTTTGGTGGCTGTGACAGCTTGGGGCATTGCTTTCATCAACAGCAAGGTGCTTCTGCAATCCGGATTGTCGGCTGTTGAGATTTATGTCTATAGATTTATAATTGCATATTTATGCGTTTTTGTTGTATGTCCACGCCCTCTATGGTCAAATAACTGGTCCGATGAACTGAAATTTTTTCTTTGTGGTGTGTGTGGCAACTCAGTCTATTTCATAGCAGAGAACACGGCGTTGAACTATACGTTGGTTACCAATGTGTCGTTGATCGTCACCACTTCACCGATTCTTACAGCATTGCTGCTCGGCACGATGTATCGCAGCGAGCGACCATCAAAGGGATTTATGACTGGCTCTTTGATAGCATTTTTCGGCGTGGCATGTGTGATATTCAACAGTAGTTTTGTGCTGAAGGTCAATCCTCTTGGTGACATGCTGGCGCTTCTGGCGGCTGTCTGCTGGGCCATATATTCGGTGCTTTTGCGTCCGCTCAATGCCGTGTATGGAGTGTGGTTCATCACGCGCAAAACTTTTTTCTACGGCATTTTGACATCATTGCCTTTTCTCGCCGTAGAGCCTCATTTGTGTGGATTGGAAACACTGTTGAGTGTGAAGGTCCTTGGCAACCTTTGTTTTTTGGCAATGGTTTGTTCCGTGTTGGCCTATGTTCTTTGGGCAAATGCAATTAAGAGAATCGGCGTGATGAAGTCGGGCAACTATCTGTACGTAAGTCCCATCGTGACATTGATAGCCTCGGCTGTGTATCTTGGGGAAAAGGTATCGGTGATTGGTTATCTCGGCTGCTTTTTGATCCTTGTCGGAGTCATTCTCAGCGAGAAACTCAATTCGAAGATGCGATAAAGCTATTCGTTTAGAAACTCTATTTCGTCCATGATCTGACGGGCAGGCATCTTGGTCAGGGAGGCCTCACGGCTCAGCTCTTTTTCGGCTATGAATAGAATCTCAGTTGGGTGCGCTGTGATGTGATGCCAAAGAATCCGCAGTGCGGCGTAGCGTGTGAGATCGGAGTTGCTATCAACAAGCGACATCGCTAAGTCATAGGCCGTTGGCATCTTCCTAATCAATCTGTGCACAAGAATGTCGACAACCTCGGCGCAAGGCGATTGCTCGATCCATTCCCTTGCATCCATTGGTGTGAAACTGCATGGATCTATCAGCATCGGAGCAAGCAACATGCTTTCACGCGTCGATGTATTGCTCCATAGTTTGTCGGCAAGATCGCGATCGTAGCCCGTTGCATCAGCAATCTCCTGAATTTGTGGCAAAACCAGGCCGAAAATAATACGGAATGGTGATCCGTTGCGACGCATGGTGTCGGCAATAACACCGTTGCGCATAGCGAAAAATCGGCGTTTGATGCTTTGAAGTTGGTTGAATTCGGTCATTGCACCACAAAATTACGAAATCAATGCCGAACCGCCAAGCCTGCGAGTTGCATATCATGCCAAAATGACTTATCTTTGTGAGAAATTATGACTAACTTATAATTGAGATGACACACCTGTTGAAGAAAGTAGCCGCCGCGATGTTTTGCTTTGCATCGTCGCTTTGGCTTATTGCAGGAGTAAATGAATTGCCTGTCAAGACCGTTAAGGGTAAGAAATACTACTACTATGAAGTGAAACAAAAAGAAACAATTTTTTCTTTGTGCCGTGATCTTGGAATCACTCGCGATGAACTCATTCACTTCAACCCTTCGGTTAGGGATGGATTGAAGGCGTACCAAATTCTTTACTTTCCTGTCGATGAATTCATCGAACGCGAAACCACTACATATATGGTTCGCAAAGATGAAACCGGGTATGGTATCAGTCGGCAGTTCGATATGGCACTCGACGAATTCTACGAACTCAATCCCGGAGCGAAAAACGGCTTGAAGGCCGGACAGCTCGTAAAGGTGTATGTAAAGTCGACTAAAGCGCCTTCTGAATCTGCTCCTGTAGCCAAAAGCGAGGGAGCCCCGAAACCCGTGGTTGATAAAACCACTTCGGAAAAATCATCGGGCTCATACACCATAAAGCCCGGCGAAACTCTCTATCATATTGCATCCGAACATGGCTTGACTCTTCAACAGTTGCTTGACGCCAATCCGGATCTTAACCCCGAACGATATGTTGCCGGCCAAAAGATCATAATCCCCGGCAAATCAAAAGGTGGAGAGCCAAAATCGTCGGCCGATATGGCTGATGGTGGCAACGCCTATATCGTTAAAGATGGCGATACGTTCTATGGTATTGCCCGTCGTTTTGGCATCAGCGTGGAACAGTTGATGAATGCCAATCCTTCAATTGTAATCCTTCAGCCGGATATGAAGCTTGTGCTTCCCGAAGCATGTGCCGAATCGCAGCCGGATCCTTCTGTTGAGCCTGCCACACCCGCTGTTCCTGCCGCTCCTTCGGCTCCCTCCGTGCTTGCTTCGGAGTCTGATCAGGGTGTACCTCTGATCATTGCTGTTGCACTTCCCTTTACCGATACCAAAGCAAAATCGGCACGCAGCCAGCGAGCCATTGAATTCTATCGTGGTCTTGTGCTTGCTGTCGACAGCATGCGTTACAGAGGTGTACCCATCCGACTTTTTGCTTTCGACACCAAGGGCACTGATGAAGGCGCGAAAGCAATCATAAATGACACTCATTTTCGCGAGGCTAATCTGATAATCGCCCCCGATCAACAGTCGCAGATGGAACCCTTTATCGAATACGCTGCCGACAATCATGTCTATCTCATGAACCTGTATCAGATTAAAGATCAAAGCCAGAATCAGAATGCCTATGTGATGAATGCCAACATCCCATCGATGAACGAAAAGGCAATCGAGTATTTCATGACCACCTATTCCGACATGACTCCCGTGTTTCTCAAGCGCAAGGGAGGAAAAGCAGACCAGGCTGACTTCGTGCAGAGCTTCAAGCAGGCTCTCGACGCAGCCAAAGTCAAATATCATGAAATAGAATTCGTCGACAATCTTTCCGTGGCCACGCTCAACAAGTTGCCTCAGAATGCCAATTATGCATTTATCCCGGTAGCTTCTGATTCGGGTGAACTGCAGAAGCTTATCGATGCTGTGGTGAAATATCGAGAATCGAATGCCGCCACATCAAATGCCGCTCTGTGGGGCTATTCTCGGTGGCTGACATTGCGCAACGAGGAGATGGTCAAGAAACTCCACGATTCGAACACGATGGTGTTCTCGCGTTTCTATAACGTCTATAATGATCCGATGCAGGAGTCGCTCCAGGAAAAATTCTCCCATTGGTATGGATCGCGCGTCGCCAACAATATTCCTGCGCAGGGTACCTACGGATTCGATATCGGCATGTATCTGATCAGTGCTCTTAGCGCCAACAAGGGTGATTTCAGCAAGTTTACTCCCGCCTATGAGGGTATTCAAAATTCATTCAATTTTGTGCGTGTGCCCTCGGGAGGCTTCGTCAACAATGATATGTATATCATAAACTTTGCCCCCAACGGCATTACGAGCAGATTTAAAATTTAGAGATTGTTTAACAGCTCATGCAATAAACCATGCGATCACATCTTAGATATTTTCTTCTCATCATATCTGCCATTGCTTGTATCGGAGCAACTGCCCAGCGGGCCTACGAACCTAAATTTTCTATAGGCGGTAAGGCCGGTGTGACTTTCTCAAAAATGGCATTTACTCCCGGGGTTGAGCAATCGATGAATATGGGAACGACTTTCGGTGTGGCAGCACGATACACTGAGGAGAAATTTTTCGGACTGATCGCCGAATTGAAAATCGAACAGCGCGGCTGGAAGGAGACGTTTGATGAAACCGCTTTCAATTTTAGCCGCACGTTGACATATATCCAGCTTCCTCTTCTGACCCACGTATATTTCGGATCTGAAAAGGTTAGGGGATTCATCAATCTCGGGCCGTCAGTGGGCTATATGATAAGCAGCTCGGTAAGCTCCAATTTCGACTATATGAATCCGGCAACTGTGCCCGATTTTCCCATCGAAAACCGCCACGTCAACCAGATGTCGATGCCTGTCAAAAACAAGTTTGACTATGGTATACTCGGTGGTGCAGGCGTGGAGTTGATTCTGAAGAAAAAACACTCCATACTGCTCGAAGGCCGATATTATTATGGCCTGGGCAACATTTTTTCAGCTAAAAAGAAAGATGAATTTTCCGCTTCGCGTGGCACCTCTATCGAAGTGACCATAGGCTATATGTTCCGAATAAAATGATGAATAATGTGTCGTGGTCTTATATGCCTATGTTGCCACGACAGGTGAGCACTTTATAGACCAGATCGTATAGGAGATCCTGATCATTCATTCGACTGCCTACGCCTTTGCTTTTTGTATCGAATTCGCGAATTGCCGAGATGATTTCGATTGTCATGCGGGCATTGTAGTTTCTTGCGCCTTTGTCGAATCGGGCCATGTGACTGTCCCATTTCACACCCGCTGCGGCCATGAGAGAACTTCTTGATTTGTCGCGGCAGAACTGCATGGCCAAAAGCGATGAGAAGAAACCAAACAGAGCAGCTGCGGTCAGAATCGATGGATTGTTTTTGGGATTGCTGCGGAAATACTTGAGTATTCTGAACGCTTTGGGCGCATCGCGTCCGGCTATTGCATCGACAAACTCGTAGTTGTTATAGTCCTTGCTTATGCCGATATTTTGTTCGATGGATTCGGGAGTGATCATTGCGCCGGGTCCAAGTATGAACGCGAGTTTCTCGATCTCGTTGTAGAGTTTTGCCATATCGAGTCCGATATAGTCGCGCAGCATCGACATGGCTTTAGCCTCGATGTTGAGCTGATGGTCGCGTACGATCTGTTCGATAGCCGGACCAATCGACCGATCAGTGAGGCGTTTCGACTCGAAGAATACTCCTCCACATTCCTTGACACCGGCTATCAGATCCTTGCCCTTGGCTTTGTCGCCGCGGAAACAGATGACCAATACCGTTGACGGATTGGGATGTTTGCAATATGTGTGGATCTTGTTGATGATATCAGCACGCACGGCCTGCGCTTCTTTGAGAATCACGACCTGGCGATCAGACATCATCGGAAATCGCATGCAAGTGGCCACGACGGTTTCGGGTGTAATTTCCGGAGCATAAAGCGCATAATAATTGAAATCGCGCTCCTCGGCAGGCACAACGGCTTCGAAAGCTTCGGCCAGACGGTCGATGAAGAAGCTTTCTTCACCACTTAAAATGTAGATGGGCGCGAACTGTCGCTTCTTTATTGATTGCAACAACTCGGCGTAAGTCTGTGTTTGTGCTTTTGTTGCCATGATTCAATGAGGTGTGTCGATATGCAAAGATAGAAAAAATATCGATTCTTTTCACTATCTTTGTCGACCGTAGCCCCAAAAATATTCTTACAGTGGCAAAGAAGCAAAGTGAACACAATCTGATGGTCAGCCTCAACCTGCCAGTGGCAGACTTGAACCTGCGCCGCATTGATGATGGCGCGCCGGAAGTTTTCGACAGCCAGCGCCGACGGTGGGTAGCTCTCACTCCGGAGGAGTGGGTGCGCCAACATTTTGTGTCGATGCTCGTTAATGCACGGGGTTATATGGCAGGCCGAATTGCCAATGAGGTGACAATCACACTCAATGGTATGTCGCGTCGATGCGATTCAGTGGTCTACGATTCAAGCATGACCCCTTTAGTGATTGTGGAATATAAAGCGCCGGAAGTGAGGATCACTCAGGCCGTGTTTGACCAGATAGCCCGATATGCTTCGGTATTGAGAGCCCCATATTTGATGGTAAGCAATGGGTTGACACACTATTGCTGCCATATCGACTACGACAGCATGCGTCTTGAATATCTGACAGATATTCCCTGCTATCAAGATTTGATTTCGTAGTCAACGCAAGCGCGGTCAGCCTTGTGGCCGGCAATGATTTGCACGGCTGCCACATGGGCCGGATGGACTGAGTATATTGCCACGTCTTCGAGTGTTTCAGCCATGGCGGTCAATACAAGATCCCACGACTCGGCGGGATTTTCGTTGATGCCTACTTCAATTGATTTCAGTTGTTCGATTTGCTCCGGAAGGGCCACAAGAGCATCGCGAAATGCTTCGGCAACGGTTCTGCGCTGGCTCGGTGTGCCGGTGAATTTAAAAGTAACTACGTGTTTTACCATCTTTTTATGCTCCATAAAGTTTTAGACGTGCGGCTGCAACGCGTTCGTCGGTAATATAGTCGTCGTAGTCCATCATCTTGTCGATGATTCCGTTGGGCGTCAATTCAATTATGCGGTTGCAGACAGTCTGGATGAATTCGTGGTCGTGGGATGACAGCAAAATATTGCCCTTGAAGTTCTGGAGAGTATTGTTGAATGCTTGGATCGACTCAAGGTCAAGGTGGTTGGTGGGGGAGTCGAGCACCATGGTGTTGGCATCGCGAAGCATCATGCGGGCAATCATGCATCGCATTTTCTCACCGCCTGACAGCACCGATGCTTTTTTCAGAACTTCCTCGCCGGAGAAGAGCATCTTGCCCAAAAAGCCTTTGAGATAGATTTCGCTTGAATCGTTGGAAAACTGACATAGCCAGTCGACCAGATTCAGGTCGGTGTTGAAAAACGAAGAGTTGTCGAGTGGCAGATAAGCGGTGGTGATTGTCTGCCCCCAGTCGTAGGTGCCTTCATCGGCTTTGCGGTTGCCGTTGATGATCTCAAAAAGGGCAGTCATGGCACGCGGATCGCGGCTGAGGAAGGCAACTTTGTCGCCTTTCTCCACCTGGAAGTTGACATCCTTAAATAGAATTTCACCATCGACGCTTGCCGTCAGTCCGTGAACTTCAAGTATTTTGTTGCCGGGTTCGCGCTGAGGAGTGAAGATGATGCCCGGATAGCGGCGCGACGATGGCTGGATCTCCTCGACGTTAAGTTTCTCAAGCATTTTCTTTCGCGATGTGGTCTGTTTCGATTTTGCCACATTTGCGCTGAATCGCTGAATGAACTCCATGAGTTCCTTGCGTTTTTCCTCAGCTTTTTTGTTTTGTTGCTGCTGCTGACGCAAGGCCAGCTGACTCGATTCGTACCAGAAGCTGTAGTTGCCTGCAAATAGCGACACTTTGTTGTAGTCGATGTCGAGAGTATGTGTCGATACGGCATCCAGGAAGTGACGGTCGTGGCTGACTACGAGCACTGTGTTCTCGAAGTTCGAAAGATAGTTTTCTAGCCATGCCACAGTCTCAAGGTCAAGGTCGTTGGTGGGTTCGTCGAGCAAAAGATTATCGGGGTTGCCAAAAAGAGCTTTGGCAAGAAGCACACGCACTTTTTCGTTGCCGCTGAGGTCCTTCATCAGCATATAGTGTTTGTCTTCCTTGATGCCGAGGCCGCTGAGAAGAGCACCGGCATCACTTTCGGCATTCCATCCTTCAAGTTCGGCAAAACGTTCTTCCAGCTCCGACGCACGGATACCGTCCTCGTCGGTGAAATCAGCTTTGGCATATAATGCGTCTTTTTCCTGCATGATGTCCCAAAGTACGGTATGGCCTTGAAGCACGGTTTGCATCACAGTGAATTCGTCGAATTTGAAGTGATCCTGTTCAAGTACGCTCATTCGTTCGCCGGGGCCTTGTGAAATGGTGCCGTGAGTAGGCGACAGTTGTCCGCTCAGTATTCGCATGAGTGTGGACTTGCCCGCACCGTTTGCTCCGATGATACCATAGCAGTTGCCGGGAGTGAATTTCATGTTGACGTCCTGAAACAGGACGCGTTTGCCAAACTGAATGCCAAGATTATTTACCGAAATCATATCTATTGAAGGGTGAATTGTTTTGCGGGTGCAAAGGTACAAAAAATTACCGAAAATTCACAACATGCCCGGCTTGTGGCTCATTCAGTTCGGTCGGCAGTAGTCTGATAGAAGGAAATCGCTCTTTTTATTTTCAGGCTGTCGGCTACGGTCAGAGGTGTCGATTCTGATTCAAACCGGTTCGAATGGTCGATGGTGTATTGTCGGATTCGTTTTCCGGGTGAAAGCACCGTCAGAATGTTATCGTCGATATAGCCCAAGTCCTGATATGTGGCCAGGAACGCACGTGGATGATACGTCGAAGAGAGTGCATTGCGTCCATAAATGAACGAATCGACCGGAATTCCTGTGAGCGATAATGCAGTGGGCATAAGGTCGATTTGCGACACGGTATAGTCTATCGCTTTCGGCTGAATCAGTGCCGGGGCATGGATCAGTGCCGGTATGTGATAATTTCTGACGGGTAGGTCGGTAGAACCGGCACTCGATGCGCAGTGGTCTGCTACAATAATAAATATGGTGTTGTCAAACCATGGCTTGGTCGATGCGTCACGCATGAATTTGCCCAAGGCATAGTCGCTGTATTTGACGCCGCCCTCACGTATTTTGGCATCGGCGGGAATGTCGATGCGGCCGTCGGGATATGTATAAGGGCGGTGATTGCTGATGGTCATCATATGGGCAAAAACAGGGGCGCCGTCAGTCGACGATTCGTCAAGTATATGGAGCAGTTTGTTGTATGCATCTTCGTCACACACGCCCCAAATGTTGCTGAAGGTGATTTCTGAGGGTTGGAAATTGTCAATGTCGACCACATCGTAGCCTGCATTTCTGAAAAACGGGCCCATGTTGTCGAAATAACTCTTTCCTCCATAAAGGAAGATAGTCTTGTAGCCATTGGCCCGAAGCACTTCTCCCACACTCCCTTTGGGCTGACATTCCGGTCGTTTGATCAGACTTTGTCCGGCCGATGGTGGCAATGACAAGGTCAGTGCCTCAAGTCCTCTCACTGTGCGGTTGCCGCATGCTATCATGCGGTCGAATGCTATGCCGGTATTGTAGAGCGAATCGAGAGTCGGGGTCAGATTGCCGTCGTTGCCAAAACGGTTCATGTAGTCAGCACTCATGCTTTCCATGGTGATCAGCACTATGTTTGGCATCTTCTGAAAGTTTACGCCAGTCGTGGGCAGGGCTATACTGTCGGTGGCTGTAGATGTTATATCCTTGATTATTTCGTTGGCTTCCTCAGTCGGGAGGGTAGGATAGAATTGATGAAAGTCGAGTCGATTTTTCAAGAATGCTTCGAAGAAACAACATGGGCCATTGGCTCGCAGCTCATTGTAATAGTTGTTCGATGATCTTTTCAGATTTGACAGTGCCATCATTGTCAATCCTGCTACACATACTGCCGCAACATATATTAATGTAACTTTAGCACGTGAATATTTCTCGTAAAGAACATTGCACGATTTGATCAACTTGCCAAACAGTAGCCATTCGGTGACGGCAGCTACAGCCACAACCAGACATGCGAGAGGAATTATCGGGTAAGATTCCATGATATTACCGATCACTTCCTGAGTGTAGACAAGATAGTCGACGGCGATAAAGTTGTAGCGCACTTCAAACTCGTTCCAAAAGAAATATTCCGAAGTGGCGTTGAGATATATTATAAGAATGTATATGCCGATTATTATTGCCAGCCATGTACGTGTCCACGCCTGCCGTATGTTTGCGAGGTTCATTCGCAGGGCAAAGCTTGCAATCCAGTAGATCAGCACCCAACGAACCACGCGGGCAAGGCCGCGGTTGAAGTCCTGTAATGCAGGGCAAAACCAACCTAAATATATGAGGGCCATCAGCAAAAGGCCAAGAATGATCCACCCGAAGGGGGAGCGATATTTACCATTGCCAACGGTGATGGTGAAAAAAAACAGTGGTAAAAGTGCCATAATGGCAAAAGCCGCATCGGCCAAAAAACCTGCTCCGAATGTGGCGGCATATTGCAAAAAGGTCATGTCGAGATGACTCGGACCGGTAGTCGCTATAAGCACAATGCGTACAATGGCTTCGATAACTACCGTGAGCAAAACGAGTCGTAGAGATAATCGGGTATAAAATTTAGAGGGGCTCAATTTGTGATTGATTTTGGTTGATTTTGATTTCACTGTTCAGGTCGCAAAGATAGCTATTAAACCATACAAAATGATGCTAATCGTGAAAAATTGGCTGATAAAGTGAATAAAAAAGTTGCGGGAGTGCAAAAAAACACTTAAATTTGCAGTCCGAAAAGCGAATAAAAACTAAAAACATAATACGGCAATGAAAAGAACATTCCAACCTTCCAACAGAAAGAGAGTTAACAAGCACGGCTTCCGCGAAAGAATGTCGACAGCCGACGGTCGCAAGGTATTGGCTCGTCGTCGCGCTAAAGGTCGCGCACGTCTGACTGTCAGCGATTCCATCGCAAGCAAATAACAGCCGGCTTGCTCAGGCCATTGGCCATAAAAATTATAAGGTGAAACAAAATTAAAGTCGCTCCAAAACGGGGCGACTTAATTTTTTGTATCTGTGTGCAGCAGTTATCGTCCGATGGAGCTGTAGCGCAATCCTTCGTCGGAGAGTTCGGCCGGATCGTAGATGTTGCGTCCGTCGACCACCAGATCGCCGCGCATCGATTTGCGCACCACAGCCCATGAAGGTACGCGAAATTGTTTCCATTCGGTCAGCAGAGCCACGGCATCGGCATCGACAACGGCATCATACATGTCGCGGGCATACTTAACGGAGTCGCCCAGTCGACGTCGACATTCATCCATGGCTACCGGATCATAGACCACAACTTCGGCCCCGCTTTCGAGCAGTCGGTTGATGACAACAATCGAAGGAGCCTGACGCATGTCGTCGGTTTCAGGCTTGAATGCAAGTCCCCAAAGTGCTATCCGTTTGCCCTTGACATCTCCCAGTCCATCACGAAGTTTGTGGAACACAACCTCTTTTTGCGACTCATTGACTGCCTCAACGGCTTCGATGATTCGCATGCGATAGCCACATTGACGTCCGGTATTGGCAAGCGCTCTGACATCTTTGGGGAAACAACTGCCTCCGTAGCCACAGCCGGGATACAGGAACTTTCGGCCGATGCGATCGTCGCTGCCGATGCCTTTGCGCACCATGTTGACGTCGGCTCCGACTATTTCGCACAGATTGGCAATGTCGTTCATGAATGAAATGCGGGTGGCCAGCATGGAGTTGGCTGCGTATTTGGTCATTTCGGCCGAAGCTATGTCCATAAAGATCACGCGGAAATTGTTGAGCAGAAAGGGTCGATAGAGCCGTTCCATGACTCTGCGTGCGCGAGGTGAATCAGTACCTATCACCACGCGATCAGGCGACATAAAGTCCTTTATGGCAGCTCCTTCCTTTAGGAATTCGGGGTTGGATGCCACTTCAAAGGGTATTTCCGCGCCGCGCTCAGCCAAGGCTGAATCGATGTCGGCGCTGACTATCCGCGACGTCCCGACGGGCACCGTGCTTTTGGTGACAAAAATGGTGTAGCGGTTGATAAGCGATCCGAATGTACGAGCCACATTTCTGACATATGATAGATCGGCGCTCCCATCCTCGTCGGGAGGAGTGCCCACTGCGCAAAACACCACTTCGACCTTGTCGATGCATTCGGCCAGATCGGTGGTGAAATGCAATCGCCCGGCTTGGACGTTACGCTTCACAAGATCGTCAAGTCCGGGTTCATAGATGGGAATCTCGCCTTTATGCAGTGCCTCGATTTTGCGGCTGTCAATATCGACACACGTCACGTCGATGCCCACTTCTGCAAAGCATGCTCCCGAAACGAGTCCGACATATCCTGTTCCTACGATTGCTATATTCATTGAAAATAAATGTTATTGTTCAACTTCATGACCCTTGAGAAAGTGATGGGCCGTGAGAAAAAGTATCGCAAAGATACCAAAAAATATAATTTTCAGCCCGGTTTGACGTTACTATTTTAGCAAATGAATCTATTTGCCGTTTTGAGCTCAATAAGAAGAAAATGCATCGATTAAAGATAATAACCGCAATCATAATTTTTTTATCGTCACTGCCGACCGCTATGGCCGCGAGCGTAAACATTCGCGGTCGCGTTGTCGACCAAGCCAACGAGCCCATTGTAGCTGCCTCTGTTAAAGTGGTGGGTACTTCGACCGGCACCACCACCAATACTGATGGAAACTATAAACTATCGGTGGCTCAGCGCGATACGATAGTCATTCAGTTTAGTTGCATCGGTTACAACGATGAGCGGCGTACGCTTGTGAAGCCATCGGGCGATCTGACCATCAATATCCGGCTACGGGAAAAGTCTGTTGAGCTCAGTGGCGTTGAGGTGACTGATATGCGGCGTCAGACCGATGCCATGCAGCGCATGAGCACCGACGACTATCGCCGGGCAGCCGATGCCTCCGGTAATACTGTGGAATCCATGATACAGACCTTAGCAGGAGTGAGCTCTTCCAACGAATTGTCATCGCAATATTCAGTCAGAGGCGGCACGTATGATGAAAACAGTGTGCGCATCAATGGCATAGAAGTATATCGTCCTCAGCTCATTTCGTCGGGCCAGCAGGAAGGCCTTTCGGTCATCAATCCCGATCTTGTCGGTTCGGTGGAATTCTCAACCGGCGGATTCGGTGCTGAATATGCCGACAGAATGTCGTCGGCACTCGACATCACATACCGCCAGCCTGAATCGTTCGAGGGCAGCCTTGGGTTGAGTCTAATGGGAGGGAACATTGCCATCGGGCAGAGCTCCGGCGCTTTTTCCCAACTCCACGGCATTCGCTACAAAAAGAACAATTCCCTGCTTTCTTCGATGGAAACGAAGGGCGAATATGATCCGTCGTTCTTTGACTATCAGACCAATCTGACGCTTAAACTCGGATCGAAATGGAGCATGGCTGTACTGGGCAACATTGCCATCAACAAGTATAACTTTACGCCTCAGGATCGCACCACCAATTTTGGTACAGCCAATGATGCCAAGCAGTTCAAGGTTTATTTTGACGGTCAGGAAAAAGATAGATTTGAGACCTTTTTCGGCGCATTCACTCTGGGATACAAACCGTCGTCGTCAACTGATCTGCGAATGATTTTTTCTGGATTTCTCAACAACGAACTGGTCACCTACGACATTTCAGGTGAATACTGGCTTGACCAGGCCGGCGGAGAGTCAAACGGATCGGAAGTCGGTGGCGAACTTGGCGTAGGCCGATATCACGAACATGCACGAAACCGTTTGAAATCAAAAGTGTTTGATGTGACGTTTCAAGGATTGTCGATTTTCGGCAAGAATCGGCTTAGCTACGGTTTGTCGTTTAAAAAGGAAAGCATCATGGAGCGATCGCGCGAATGGGAGCGGCGTGATTCAGCCGGATATTCGTTGCCCTTCGATCCGGGTGCACTCAAAGTGGTCTACAATCTGTCATCCAACCAGGATCTGTCATCGACCCGATTTGCCGCATTCATTCAGGATAATATCCGATTCAATGCTTCGGCCGGTTTCTTCAATCTCAATGCCGGCATCCGACTTTCGTATTGGGACTATAACAAGGAATTTCTTTTCAGTCCTCGTTTGAGTTTCGGATTTGTTCCGGAGCGCAATGACAGATGGACATTCCGTTTTGCCACAGGCCTTTACTATCAATCGCCGTTCTATAAGGAATTTCGCAAACAGCAGACCGATCCGCTGGGCAACACTACGGTTGTGCTCAACAAGGACATCAAGTCGCAACGAAGCCTGCAATTCATCTTGGGAACTGACTATACGTTCCGTACCCTCGGACGCCCGTTCCGACTTACAGCAGAGGCCTACTATAAAGCACTTTCGGATCTGATACCCTATGAGATAGATAATCTCAAGCTCGTATATTCCGGTCAGAATCAATCTAAAGGCTATGCAATGGGTTTGGACTTCAAACTGTTTGGCCAGTTTGTACCCGGAAGTGACTCCTGGATCAGTTTTTCGCTGATGAAAACCAACGAAGATCTCAACGGCGTGAACGTGCCTCGCCCTAACGACCGCCGCTATGGCTTTGCCCTTTATTTCACCGACTATTTCCCTAAGATCCCTCGTTTAAAATTTTCATTGAGAGGCATATTCAACGATGGCCTTCCTGTGACAGCGCCGCGCTCTACACGTGACAAAGGCTACTTCCGCACTCCGGCCTACAAGCGCGTTGACGTCGGCCTGTCGTATGGCCTTCTGACTCCACTGAAGGATGGTGAAAGTCGAGAAGGATTCTGGAGACATTTCAAAAGTATCTGGCTCGGATTTGATGTGTTCAATCTTTTCGATATCTCCAACGTCAGCTCTTATTACTGGGTGACCGACGTCAACGGACTACAGTATGCAGTGCCGAACTATTTGACACGTCGACAGTTCAATGTCCGTCTGACAATTGACTTCTGATCCTCCTGTTGTCATTCGGTGATATTTTACAGCGTCTGTTTGCTGTCAGATTAAAATTTAGTAATTTTGTAGTCGATATGATACGACGGCGAATAATATTCATCATAGCATCGGTTCTCATTGCAGTTGCTTCCGCCATGGCCGAAGAACCCGCTGCCAACATTGAGTCGAAGTCCTATGCATGGACTCTGCTTCAACCTCTTGGCATCCATGAACCATCGACTATCGATACGATGCTTTACAACTATGGACAGCGCTCCGTGCCTTCCGAACAATCGATCGCTTATGCGTCGGTTGGCAATCTTGGAGGCTCTGGTCTTAATATGATATACTTTGATCGCTCACCGGTCAGCGATTTCTTCTTCCGCGATGCTCTCAGCGCGTGGCTTCCTATGCAGGGCGACCACAGATTCTACAACACTCGCATCCCGATGACGTTGTTGAGCTATAACACCGGAGGCGGACGAGAAAACAAACAGGACCGGCTCCAAGCCACATTTTCCGGCAATGCCACTTCGCGTCTGCAATTCGGAGCCAATGTCGACTATCTCTATTCCAAAGGATCGTATGCCAACCAGGCTGTGAAAAATCTCATGTGGGGATTGGCAAGCTCGTATATGGGCGAACGATATGAATATCAAGCGTTTTTCAATCACTACAACGGGTTGAATCAGGACAATGGCGGTATCACCGATCCTCTTTACATCACCGACCCTGCCGAGCTGCAGGGCGGTCAGACCACGATCGACGCCAAAAGCATTCCTACCAACCTCACTGCCGCCCGAACGCGACTCAAAGGTCAGGAATTCTATATGAACCACCGCTATAAACTGGGGTTCTGGGAAATCACGCCTCCCAACGACTCTATCCCGGGCGATACGGTTGAGCATCGTCGGCTGATACCTGTCACCTCCTTTGTGTGGACTCTCGACTACAATAGCGGTAATCATACATTCTACAATAATTCGCCATCAGAGGCTGCTACTTTCTGGGACAATACTTATCTCACAACAGGCAACTCAACTTCGCCGACACGTTATTGGTCGTTGCGCAACACATTGGGCATACAGCTGCTGGAAGGATTCAACAAATACGCTAAAGCCGGGTTAGCAGCTTATGTCACTCATGAGATACGCCGCTACTCGTTATGTCCCGACACGATTGCCATCAGTGGCGACGACCGCCCTTCGGTGCTGACACCGTATCCTTACGATGCAAAATTGGCTCGCCGAACTACGCAAAATCTTCTCTATGTCGGAGGGCAACTGACCAAACAACAAGGATCTCTTTTGCGCTACGAAGCCACGGCACGATTCGGTATCGTCGGACCTGCAGCCGGAGAAATTGATGTCAACGGTAGAGCGAGTGCTCGTTTCCGTCTCTTCGGCGATACTGTAAGTGTGACTGCCTACGGACGGTTTGCCAACGAAAAGGTTCCGTTCCTGCTCGACAACTATGTGTCAAATCATTTTATCTGGCAAAACGATTTCGGCAAGATCCGTCGATTCAGGGTGGGAGGCGAAATCAACATACCACATACTAACACTTGGGTCAATGTAGGCGTTGAGAATATTCAGAATGCAGTATTCTTCAATCCCATGTCGTTGCCCGAGCAGAAGGGCGGTAGCGTGCAGGTGCTCAGTGCCACTCTCAATCAGAACTTCCGCGTTGGTATACTCAACTGGAACAACCGACTGACGTTTCAAACCACATCGGACGATGCTGTGATCCCGCTTCCCAAATTTGCAGTCTACAGCAATTTGTTCATACGGTTCAGAGTAGCTCGTGTATTGCTTGTCGACTTTGGTATTGATTGCGACTATTATACAAAATATTACGCTCCCGGATTCCAGCCTGCCACCATGAGTTTCTACAATCAGCGTGAGGTGAAAGTGGGCAATTATCCGTTCATGAATGTCTATGCCAACATGAAGTTAAAGCGTGCCAGATTCTACATCATGATGTCGCACGTCAATGAAGGCATGACCGGCAAGAACTATTTTGC
The DNA here is from genome assembly GCA_023666835.1 of Bacteroides sp. GTDB lineage: Bacteria > Bacteroidota > Bacteroidia > Bacteroidales > Muribaculaceae > Paramuribaculum. Next base: position 524,685 of record JAMPBJ010000001.1, read on the forward strand.
AATGCCCAATTATCCGATGAATCCCCGCCGTTTCCAGATGGGCGTATCGGTTGATTTTGCCAATTAGCAGTGAGAACATCGCTTAAATCAAAAAACCGATTACTGGTGCTGTTGGTGGCACTTCTTTCAGGTGTTGTCGTACTGATGATAATGCTCAGAGGCTGTTCGGAGCAAGGAAAAGAGATAAGCAATGCACCTTTTGTGAAATCGCACGGTGACACGTTGGATATCGCGATTGACTATGGTCCGATGTCGATGTATGCACATGGCGATTCGATCGGAGGATTCAACTATGAGTTGCTCAAGGGAATCTCTCAACTTGGCAATCTGAAATTCAAACTTCATCCTTTTACGTCGCTCGACAGCGCGCTGACCCTGATGGGAAACGGACTTATCGATATAGTTATTGCCGACGCTCCCTCCACGCTCGACTTCAAGAATCGATTTGTTTTCTCTACTCCGGTGTCGCTCGACAGGCAGGTGCTTGTGGAGCATACAGGCGACACGGCAGTCGACCGCGTTGGCAGCCAACTTGATCTCGGAGGAAAAAACGTATGGGTCGTAGCCGGTTCACCCACCGAAGGCCGATTGAGAAATCTGGCCGAAGAGATAGGCGATACAATATATATCAACAGTGACCCTCAATACAGTGCAGAACTCCTTTATATGCTTACGTCGATCGGCCAGATCCGGCTTTGTGTTATCAATGAAGGGCTTGCACGGAAAATGTCGCAGCAGTCATCGGGAGCTGAAATCGCGGCACACGTGTCATTCACTCAATTTCAATGTTGGATGATGAATCGACAGTCGAAACGCCTCAAGCAACATCTTGATTCCCTTTTGGAGACATATAAAAAGAGCCCCGCATATGCGGAGCTCTGTAGAAGGTATTCGGTCGAACCTGCTATCAAGAAGGATCAGAAAGAAGACTGACCGATCGACGGATAAATTCATTAAGATCGGAACCACGAAGCAATCCATTGACCAAAAGTGCCAAATCTACCAATTGACGTACGACGGGCTGAGACGAAGCATACTCGGTGGATTCTTTCTTTATCAACGATCGCTTGTGAGTGACAGCTTCGTCGTTGCGACGGATTTCATTTTGTTCCTCTTCAGTGGGTTTGCCGTCCTTGGCATTCTTGCGAATCTGCTCGGTGCGGTCGTTGGTCAGGTCAATCTCTGCAAACAGCGGGTCAAGTGTGGGCATCAGTGCTTCATCGGCTTGGTTGAGCAGACGTTTGATCACATTATTTTCAGTGTTTACGATCAGATTGTAGCTGTCGGGAAGCTCGGCGTAGAAGCTCATGCCCGGCTGCATTGCAGCCATGTCTTTCATGCGTCGCATATATTCGTTCTGAGTGATAAGCACCGGATTGGCATCTGCATTCAAGGCTTCGAACGTGACAACGAATTCAGCTTTCTGAACGTTGGGAATCTGTGAACGGAACATTTCTGTCAACATGTCGCGCTGACGGCCGGTGAGTTCAACACTCCTTCGATCCGACTTAGGTATGAGATTGTCGACTGTGTCGGAGTCAACACGAACGAATCTCGATTTTTCAATCTTGCTTTCAAGAAGACCGATGAAGTGGCTTTCAAGCTGGCCTTGCATGTCAAGAACGTTGTAGCCGCGATCGATGGCATCCTTAATATAGGTGTACTGGCCGATAGGATCGGTGGTGTAAAGATAAACCACATCACCATCCTTGTCGGTCTGCTCGCCCTCGATGAGAGTGCGGTATTGCTCAAGCTGATAGTACTTGCCTTCGGTGTCTTTAAGAAGAACAAATTTCATTGCTGCATCGCAGAATTTCTGGTCAGTCAGCATGCCGTACTGTATGAAGATCTTGATATCGTCCCATTTCTTTTCGAAATCTGCGCGGTCGTTGCGGAAAATTTCTTCCAGACGCGATTCCACCTTCTTGGTGATGTAGCCTGAGATCTTCTTGACGGCAGAGTCGCTCTGAAGATACGATCGCGACACGTTGAGCGGAATGTCGGGCGAATCGATGACTCCTTGCAGGAGCATCATGAATTCCGGAACCACGCCTTCTACCGAATCGGTCACGTAGACCTGGTTGCAATAGAGCTGTATTCTGTTTTTCGTTATTTCAAAGTTGTTTTTGATTTTAGGGAAGAAGAGGATACCGGTCAGATTAAACGGATAGTCAACGTTGAGGTGGATCCAGAAGAGAGGGTCTTCCTGGCCGGGATAAAGCTCGTGGTAGAAATTCAGATAGTCTTTGTCGGTCAAGTCGGCCGGTTTGCTTGTCCATATGGGCTCGGTGGAATTAACCACATTGTCGCGGTCGGTGTCGACATATTTTCCGTCTTTCCATTCCTGCTCTTTACCGAAGATGACCGGAACCGGAAGGAACCGACAATATTTCTTAAGTAGGGCATTGATCTCAGTGGGCTCGAGGAATTTCTTGTTCTCATCGTCGATATACAGGATAATATCTGTGCCTCGCGTTGCCTTGTCGCAAGCCTCCATGGTGTAGTCAGGCGATCCGTCGCATGTCCAGATCACACCCGTAGCACCCTCCTGATAGGAAAGAGATCGGATCTCAACTTTTTTGGCCACCATGAATGCTGAATAGAATCCGAGACCAAAGTGTCCTATGATGGCATTAGCATTGTCTTTGTATTTTTCAAGAAATTCTTCGGCACCAGAAAAGGCTATCTGGTTTATGTATTTGTCAACGTCGTCTGCAGTCATGCCAATGCCGTGGTCACTGACGGTCAGCGTGCCGGCTTCACGATCGATGCTGACATTTACGCTCATGTTGCCAAGCTCGCCCTTGAATTGTCCAAACGATGCAAGAGTCTTGAGTTTTTGTGTTGCATCAACGGCATTTGATACTAATTCGCGAAGAAATATCTCATGATCAGAGTAGAGAAATTTCTTGATCACCGGGAAAATGTTTTCGGTCGTAACGCCGATTGTACCTTTCTGTGCAGTCATTATATAATGTATTTAGAGTTATCTTACATAAGAACAAACATGCAAAAAAAATGCCACATTGGGTATGTGGCATTTTTATGATATTTAACTGACAGGATTACATGTCATGACTGACAGTAGTGGTAATTTTGTCGGCTTCACTGTCGTAGTCAACCTCGATAAGGGAATTCTCCTTGATGTCGGAGTTGATGATCATTTCAGCAAGTGTGTCCTCGAGATATTTTTGAATGGCTCGTTTGAGTGGACGGGCACCATACTGTTGGTCGTAGCCTTTCTCGGCAATGAATGTTTTGGCTGCTTCCGAAATGTTGAGTTTGTAACCAAGCGACTCAAGTCGGCGATAGAATCCTGCAAGTTCGATGTCGATGATCTTGAAGATGGCTTCCTTGTCGAGTTGGTCAAACATCACTATGTCGTCGATTCGGTTGAGGAATTCAGGGGCAAAAGCCTTCTGAAGAGCCTTTTGAAGCACGCCGTGAGTGTAGGATTTGTCATCGGCCGAAGGAGTGGTGAAGCCAACTCCCGTGCCGAAGTCTTTCAACTGACGGGTGCCGATATTCGATGTCATGATGATGATCGTGTTTTTGAAATCGACTCTACGTCCGAGGCTGTCGGTAAGGCGGCCTTCGTCCATCACCTGGAGCAGGAGATTGAACACGTCGGGATGTGCTTTTTCTATTTCATCGAGAAGCACAACAGAGTAGGGGCGACGACGCACTTTCTCGGTCAGCTGGCCGCCTTCTTCGTAGCCAACGTAGCCCGGAGGCGCTCCTACGAGTCGCGACACGGTGAATTTTTCCATATATTCGCTCATGTCGATGCGGATTAGCGAATCGGCAGAATCAAACAAGTATTCTGCAAGACGCTTTGCCAGATGTGTTTTGCCTACACCGGTGGGACCAAGGAACATAAATGTGCCAATCGGTTTGTTGGGGTCTTTAAGTCCGACTCTGTTGCGCTGAATGGCTTTGACTATCTTCTCGATAGCCTTGTCCTGACCGATGATTTCCGACTGGAGTTTAGGCATCATCTCACGGAGCCGCATGCCCTCGGCCTGCGCAATTCGCTGAACGGGTACGCCGGTCATCATTGCCACAACTTCGGCCACCTTGTTGTCGTCGACTGTCTGCCGATTGGCATTCAGTTGCTGCTGCCATTCATCATTGGCTTTGTCGAGATCGGCTTTTAGTGACTGCTCTTTGTCTCTGAACCCTGCTGCCTTTTCAAAGTCTTGTTCCTGAGCCGCTTTGAGCTTTGAAGCAGCGGCTTCGCTTATTGCTTTTTCCAATTCCTCGATCGATTCCGGCACCTTGATGTTGGTGATGTGGACACGCGATCCGGCTTCGTCCATTGCATCAATGGCCTTGTCGGGGAAATTGCGGTCAGACATGTAGCGATCAGTCAAAGTGACACATGAACGAAGAGCTTCCGGTGTGTAGGTCACGTTATGGTGTGTCTCGTATTTGTCCTTGATGTTGTTGAGGATTGTCAATGTTTCATCAAAGGAAGTAGGCTCCACCATGACTTTCTGGAATCGGCGTTCAAGCGCACCGTCCTTTTCGATGTTTTTGCGGTATTCGTCGAGGGTGGTGGCTCCAATGCATTGGATTTCACCACGTGCCAGTGCCGGTTTGAGCATGTTGGCGGCATCCATCGATCCGGCTGCATTGCCTGCGCCGACTATGGTATGGATCTCGTCGATGAACAGGATGACATCCTTGTTCAGGGCCAATTCATTCAGAATGGCTTTGATGCGTTCTTCAAACTGTCCGCGGTATTTCGTACCGGCAACAATTGATGCCATGTCGAGCGACACGACGCGCTTGTCGAAAAGCACGCGCGACACTTTGCGCTGAACTATTCTCAGTGCAAGCCCTTCGACAATGGCTGATTTGCCCACGCCGGGTTCGCCGATGAGAATTGGATTGTTCTTCTTTCGGCGGCTGAGGATCTGAGCCAGACGCTCGATTTCCACTTCGCGACCCACAACCGGATCAAGCCGGTTTTCTTCAGCAGCACGAGTCATGTCGCGGCCATACTTGTCAAGAGTAGGGGTGTCGCCACCCTTGCGTGCGCCCGAACGATGCTCATTGGTCTTGCCGCCCGATGTGTGCTCTGCATCAGAACTGTCGTCGAACGGATCATTGGCGTCTACGGGATCATCGTCATCGTTGTCGCTTGTGAAGCCCATCCGGGGCGACTCGGTTTCGCCATACAAGGCTTTCGAAAGTGAGCGGTAGTCTATACCGGCATTGGAAAATGGCATAAGATAATTGACTTTTTCGAATTGTGAAAAACGGAACAGGGCCAGAAGCAGATGCTCGGCTTCGGCAACGGTAGCCTTCCGCTGTCGGGCCTCGAGTACGCTCAGTCGAATCACACGTGAAGCCTTGTCACTCGTCATGATCGAGCGAGTGCCGGACTCCTCCTTGTCGTCGTCGCGTGGTTGCTCTATGCCTTGTTCATAAAGATTTTTGCTCAGATCCTGCACGAGGCGGTCGAGCGTTGCCTCATCTACGATCTTGAGCATGGCGTTGAGAGTGCGCTGACTCTTATCGGCGATGAGGGCAAGCAAAAGATGTTCCGGACCAATGAACCTGTTGCCATGCTGTATGGCAATTTCGGCACAACTTCCCAGAATTTCTTTTATTGAATTAGAGAGATAATTTGTCATATATATATGATAGGATGTTTGTGGTAAGATTGTATTGGTCGGATGTCCGACAACACGTGGTTGATTATATAACGTAAGAATAGCAATAATTGTGCCAAACTTTTGCTATAAAATCAAAAATAAACATAACGATGATTTATTTTGCTGAAGTTTGTCGGCGAAGACTACAGCCATTGGCATGGCAGAGGTGCGATCTTTGTTGTAATATATTAAAATAATGTGTGCTGTTGAAAAAAGCGGAGAAAAAGGCCGAAAATTATTAAAAAAATGCTATCTTTGTATCAAAATAGCCCATTGACGGAGGGTAGCTCTTGCGGCCTTTCGCAATGGATTGATGATTAAATAAATAACCAATATTTTAAAGTCAGTTATTGATATTTTACCGATATGTTGGAAGAAGATCGTATACTAAAGATCAACATTGAAAACGAAATGAAAAGCGCCTACATCGACTATTCGATGTCGGTGATTGTTTCGCGTGCGCTTCCGGATGTCCGCGATGGACTCAAGCCGGTTCACCGCCGCGTGCTGTATGGTATGAACGAAATGGGCAACACGTCAGAACATCCCCATAAGAAAGCAGCCAACTGCGTGGGTGAGGTGATGGGTAAATACCACCCTCATGGCGACTCGTCCATTTATGGCACAGTTGTCAGAATGGCTCAGGACTGGGTGCTCCGCTACACACTGGTCGACGGCCACGGCAACTTTGGCTCCATCGACGGCGACGGCGCTGCTGCCATGCGTTACACCGAGGTTCGTCTGCAGCGTCTCGGCGAAGAGATGCTCAGCGATATTGAAAGCGAAACAGTTGATTTCCAACCCAACTATGACAACTCCCGTCGTGAGCCTGTAGTGCTTCCCACGCGATTCCCCAACTTGCTCGTCAACGGAGCTTCGGGCATCGCCGTCGGTATGGCCACAAACATACCTCCTCACAACCTGACGGAGTGTATCAATGCCTGCACTGCCTTGATCGACAATCGCGATCTGACAGTGGCTGATCTTATGCAGTATGTCAAAGCCCCCGACTTCCCCACCGGTGGCACCATTTATGGCTACAACGGTGTGAAGGAGGCGTTTGAGACCGGTCGCGGCCGAATCGTGATCCGTGCTAAAGCCGAAATCGTCACTGAAGCCAATCACGAAAACATAATCGTCAGTGAAATACCCTATAATGTCAACAAAGCCTTGTTGATTTCCAATATCGCCGACCTCGTCACCGAAAAGAAAATCGACGGTATTGCCGACATCAACGACGAAAGTGACTACAAGGGCATGCGCATCGTCATAAAAATCAAGACCGACGCAAACGCCAACGTGGTGCTCAACAAGCTCTACAAGATGACCCAGCTCCAGTCGTCGTTCTCGGTCAACAATGTGGCTCTCGTTCACGGTCGCCCGCGCACGCTCAATCTCAAGCAGATGCTTGAGGCATTTATCGAACATCGCCATGAAGTTGTCACCCGTCGCACACAGTTCGAATTGCGTAAGGCAAAAGAAAAAGCCCACATACTCGAAGGCCTCATCATAGCTTCGCAAAACATCGACGAAGTGATTCAGATCATCCGCAGTTCGGCATCGACCGAAGATGCCCGCGCTCGCTTGACTGAACGCTTCGGCCTGACCGATGCGCAGACTTCTGCTATCGTGGAAATGCGCCTCAAACAGCTCACCGGTCTCGAACAAGACAAGCTTCGCGCCAACTACGAAGAGCTGATGGCTGAGATTGCACGCCTTGAAGAAATCCTCAACAACCCGGTAGTTTGCTGGAACCTTATCAAGGACGAACTCCAGGAAGTGGCTGAAAAATACGGCGATGAACGTCGTACCGACATCGACTACACTGCCGGCGATTTCAATGCCGAAGATTTCTATGCCGACGACGAAATGATCATCACCATTTCGCATTTGGGATACATCAAACGCACACCTCTCACCGATTTCCGCACTCAGAACCGTGGCGGCGTCGGATCGAAAGGAAGCGATACCCGCGATGAGGACTTCATCGAATACATTTATCCGGCTTCGATGCACAATCATCTGCTCTTCTTCACCGAAAAGGGCCGCTGCTATTGGCTGAAGGTATACGAGCTTCCCGAAGGCGCACGCAATTCAAAAGGCCGTGCCATCCAGAATCTGCTCAACATCGAGTCGGACGACGCCGTCAATGCCGTGATTCGTGTTAAATCGCTTGAGGATAAAGAGTTTGTGACTTCTCACAATCTTGTTTTCTGCACTAGGAACGGTGTGATCAAAAAGACCAGCCTCGAAGCATATTCCCGTCCGCGTGCCAATGGTGTCAATGCCATCATCATCCGCGATGATGACAAACTGATATCCGTCGAACTGACCGATGGCAATTCCGAAATATTGATGGCTAACCGTAACGGACGTGCCATTCGCTTCCATGAAAGCAATGTGCGCGAAATGGGTCGCGTTTCGACCGGTGTCCGCGGCATGACACTCGACGAAGGCGATGATGCCGTTGTTGGCATGATTTGCATGGAACCCGGCACTGAAAACAATGTGATGGTGGTTTCGGAAAACGGCTACGGCAAGCGCTCGGCTCTCGATGATTACCGCATCACACACCGCGGTGGCAAAGGTGTCAAGACCATGAATGTGACCGACAAGACCGGCCGTCTAGTTGCCATCAAGAGCGTCAACGACGACAACGACCTCGTCATCATCAACAAGAGCGGAATCACTCTCCGCATCAAAGTTGCCGACTTCAGAGTGATGGGTCGTGCCACCCAGGGCGTCAGAGTGATCAACCTCGAAAAACGCAACGATTCGATAGCATCCGTGTGCTGCGTCAACTCCGAAAACGATGTGCCCGACGATCAGCAGATCGAACAGGAACAGACCGAAGGCAATCAGTTGCAATCGGAAAACGACGAATAATTAATAATCTAAATTATATCTACCTCTTAAACACAACATTATGAAAAAGATTTGTCTCATGGGCCTCGGCCTTCTGACTTCTTTTGCAGCTGTCGCACAGGCCGACTTGGTGAAGGAAGTTGAAAGAGAGCTAAAGGGATCAAAGCCTGATTATGAAAAGGCATTGAAGGACATCCAGCCCGCTCTCACGAATCCTGAAACAGCAAATACCGTGATGCCCTGGTATCTTGCCGGCAAAGCAGCCTTCGGTATTTTTGACAATGCCATGATTGCCGAGCAGACAGGCAACCAGCTTAGTCCCGCTCAGAAAAGAACTGCCGGCAAAGCATATGTCGACGGCTATGAGTACTATATGAAAGCCCTTCCCCTCGATAGTCTCCCCGACGAAAAGGGCAAAATCAAACCCAAAAAGAGCAAAGAGATACTCAACACTCTCAAAGGTGGCCATAACTACCTCAACTATGCAGCCAACTATCTCTATGATGCAGGCGACTGGGACGATGCCTACCGTGCTTACAACCTTTTGGTGACAACTCCCACCAATCCTCTGCTTGCAAAAAATCCCCCGGTAGCTTATCCCGACTCTATCCAAGGTCAGTTGATGCTTGCTGAAGCACAGGTGCTCCTTCTCGGTTGCCAGGAAAATACAGATTCCGCAAAGGTGAAACTTGCTGTCGACATTCTTGAACAGATTGAGCCTACCGGTTTCAATGACATGCGCGTTTATCAGTATGGTATCATCGCCGGCAATATGATCAACGACAATGATGTGGTTCTTTCATTTGCCCGCAAAGGCTACGAAAAATTCGGTGCACAGAACATCGACTTCGTCAATGCTCTGATCAACGATTGCCTCGCCCGCAACGACGCTGCCGGTGCAATGCAGTATATCGATCAGGCTCTCCAGGTAGCCGATCCCAACGACACCAACCTCCTTTCTCAGCTCTACAATGCCAAAGGCGTGGTTTGTGACAACTCCGGCAATCACACCGGTGCCGTAGAAGCATTCAACAAAGCCATCGAAGCCAACCCCGACAACCTCGATGCCCGCTACAAATATGCCACAAGCATCCTCCTTTATGTTGACGATCAGCTCGCGAAAAATGAAAACCTTCGCAACAAGGACTTTAAGGACGACCTCCTGAAGGCTGCTGACAACTTCGAATACATCTACAACAAGGATGAATTCCGCTTCAACGGCATTCCCTATGCCCTCTACAGCATCTACTACAATCTCGGTGAAGGCTATGTCGACAAAGCCAAATACTGGGAAATGCTCAAATAAGTACACCTACACCTTATATAATATAGGGTAATCCCATCAGGTCAGGCGATGAGAATTGTTCTCATCGCCTGACTTTGTTAAAAAAGGCTAAAATTATATCCATTGTCATTTAACGGTTGTTATCATATCAAAGAAGGAATATTAATTGGATCATCATAAAACTTACAACTATGAAATTCTTGATCGTTTTAGCTTTTATTTTTGCCATCTTGGCCATTGGCTTTTTGGTAGCAACACTGTTTGTGCCCGGTAATGGCGTTGTGCTTCCCTCAATTGGTGCCGGACTTTCGTTAGTGGCTTTTATCCTCGTGTTTGTAGGCTACGTTAATCGCACCAATAAGTAAAGGATTTTAAAGATATATCTGTCATGAATAAGGCTGTGCCGAAAAAGTCGGCACAGCTTTTTTTGTACTGAATAACGGAGGCTCTTGTCTCCTTGATTTTGCTATATTGCAAAAACTGATTAAATTTGTAAAGCACTTACCGAATTACCATACGATGGATAAAACTCAAAGGCAATTTGATGCGGCATTGAAATTGTGCCGCGACCTGTTTGAAAAAAAACTTCACGACTATGGAGCCTCATGGCGCATCATGCGGCCCTGCTCCATCACTGACCAGATATTCATCAAGGCCAAGCGGATCCGAACTCTCCAGCAAGGCGAAAAGGCTATGGTCGACGAGGGCATCCTCCCCGAATTCATCGCCATTGTCAACTATGGCATCGTAGGAGTGATACAGCTTACCAAAGGATTTGTCGATACGGTCGATATGGACAATAAGGAGGCAATGAAGCTTTATGATCATTATGCCAAAGCCGATCGCGACCTGATGCTGAAGAAAAACCATGACTATGGCGAAGCATGGCGCGATATGCGAGTAAGTTCATATGTCGATTTTATCCTGACCAAAATTCAGCGCACAAAGCAGATCGAAGACAACGATGGAGCCACTCAGGTGTCGGAAGGTATCGATGCCAACTATATGGACATGGTCAACTACGCGCTGTTTGGCATCATAAAACTGACTGATGGAAAGGAATGATGGTTCCGCTGTAAAGGCTGCGGTTCCAGCCGTGCCCCACAAATATCTATCGGCCATCGTGTGGACCCTCCGAATTCTGGTCGGAGGAACTTTTGTGGTGTCCGGACTGGCAAAATCGATTGATATCTGGGGCGTATCTTTCAAAATCGAAGAATATTTCACAGCGTGGGGCATCGACATACCCTACGCACTCGATGTGGTCGCGGCCATGTTGCTGTCAGTGGCCGAATTCTTGCTTGGTGCAATGCTCCTGCTTGGTTGTTACCGTCGGGGCTCATCTTATCTACTGCTGGCAATAATGTGCTTCATGCTACCATTGTCGCTGTATATTTATTTAGCTTATCCGGTGGCCGACTGTGGTTGCTTTGGCGATTTCCTTATCATTTCCAACGGGGCAACGTTTCTGAAAAACATCTTCCTGACAGCCGCCTTGGTCGTTCTCGCAATCTACAATCGGAAAGTACAAGGACTTTACGGACCCTACTGGCAGTGGATGGTCGGACTGTGCTGTTTCGTATATTGCGTGGCTATCGCCCTGTGGGGCTACAATCTCCAGCCATTGGTCGATTTCCGTTCATTTCCTGTGGGGCGACAGCTCGTTGCTGACACGGATACAGATACCGGCGACGTTCAATTTGAGTTTGTCTACGAACGCAATGGCACGCGACAGACGTTCTCACAAGACTCTTTGCCCGACTCCTCATGGACGTTTGTCGATCGCAAAATGATTTCGGGCGCGATCGACAACACCACCGATCTAGCCATATATGACGATGGCGATGATGTCACTGACGAGGCACTCTCTCCTGATAGCTATCAGATGATCATTTCCATGCCCGACGTTGAACGCGCCGGCATCACCTACACCTACAAGATCAACGAGCTTAACAATATTATGGACAGCATCGGCGGTTCACTAGTGGAAATAGCCGCCATCCCTTCCGACTCGGTCGATCACTGGAAGGATCTGTCGATGGCTGATTATCCGATTTATACCGCTGAGCCCACCACTCTCAAAGAGTTGGTGAGGGGAGTGATGGGAGCTGTACTGCTAAAAGATGGTCGCATCGTGTGGAAACGCACTCTGTCGTCCATCGACCTTGACAACACGCGGCAAATTTTGGCTTCCGGACGTCCGCTTGATGATCTGGCCATCGATGGTCGTCACACTCTCACGTCATGGACATTGGTGCTTCTGTCGATTTTGGCTGCCTTATTTATGGCAAACAGGTTCGTCGGGTTTCTAAAAGCACTTAAAAAAATCACGCCGATCAAAAAAAAATAAGTAATTTTGTCGTCGGAAACTCAACAAGTAATTCAATAACCCTTTACAAACTATAATAAAATGAGAAAAAACATTGTAGCAGGCAACTGGAAAATGAACACCACCCTGCCCGAAGGTCTTCAGCTCGCAAAGAATGTCAACGAAGCCCTCAAAAATGTAGAACCCAAATGCGACGTTATCATTTGTGTTCCTTTCACTCACCTCGCTTCAATCAATGGAGTGATCGATACCGACAAACTCGGTCTTGGTGCTGAAAACTGTGCCGATCATCGTTCGGGTGCATATACCGGCGAAATCTCTGCTCCCATGGTGAAATCAACCGGTGCCACTTACGTGATTCTCGGTCACAGCGAACGTCGTCAATACTATGGCGAAACTTCCGAAACCCTCAAAGAAAAAGTGGCTCTTGCCCTTGAAAATGGTCTGACCCCCATCTTCTGCATAGGTGAAGTGCTCGAAGAACGCGAAAACGGTACTGCTTTCGACGTAGTTAAAGCTCAGATCGAAGACGCTCTCTTCGGACTATCTGCCGACGACTTCTCCAAGCTGATCCTTGCCTACGAACCCGTATGGGCCATCGGCACCGGCAAAACTGCCACCGACGATCAGGCTGAAGAAATGCATGCTTTCATCCGCGGTGTCATCGCCGACAAATACGGCAAGGAAGTAGCCGACAACACTTCGATCCTCTACGGCGGCAGCTGCAAGCCTACCAATGCCAAGGCTCTCTTTGCCAAACCCAACGTTGACGGCGGTCTTATCGGTGGCGCTGCTCTCGACGCTGACTCCTTCATGGGTATCGTGACAGCATTCTGATCCGGCTCATTTCGTTAAAAAATAAACCTATCATTAGGCCACAAAAATATAATTTCGTATTTTTGTGGCCTAATTACTTTAATGCCACCGCGGCATATCTGACATTTGACTATTGTAAATAATATAGACCTATGAACAGCATTCGTAATCTTTTGGTGCCGATCGTTTTTGCATCATTTGCTTCTCTGTCGGCATTGGCACAAAGCAATAGTCATGAAATGCCACCCATCCTCAAACACATCGACTCGGCCGCACACCACTCTATCGAAGGCCCTCCGGCCATTCTCGAGCTGCTCAACCCCGACCATGATGTCGACAAAGGCAAAGGTAATGCTACACCCAAAGGCCCGGTCATGCGCACGGTCTATCGCGTGCAGGTGTTTTCCGACAACCATGGTACCAAATCACGCAACGAAGCCAACCGACTCGTCGGAATTCTTCGCAACCGCTTTCCTGAATATCCTTGCGATGTCAAGTATAGCGGTCTGTATTGGCGTGTATATGTCGGTGCATTCATCAACCGTTCGGAGGCCGACGCCTTCACCCGTAGAGTCAAGGCCGCATTGCCGAGCTACTCCAAAGAGATTCATGTGGTCAAGGACAATATGAAGGTAGTTTTGTAACAAACCATGCAGAATAACGAATCTACTGACCGCGACCGCACGATAGCCGAAATAGCCGAACACTATGCGGCCATATTGCGCCTGATTGGCGAAGATTGCTCCCGCGAAGGGTTGGAAGACACACCCGAGCGAGCTGCCAAGGCGCTCTATTATATCACACGAGGCTACCGCCAGAATATCGACGACGTGATCCATGGCGCCCTATTCGAAGCTCCGTCATCCGACCTTGTCATTGTGAAGGACATCGAATTCTATTCGCTGTGCGAACACCACATCTTGCCATTTTTTGGCACGGTGTCCGTTGGTTATATCCCCGGAACTCACATCGTGGGTCTGAGCAAGATTGCCCGGCTTGTCGATGTATTCTCCCGGCGTCTGCAAGTGCAGGAGCGCTTCTCACGCGAGCTTTGCGACATATTGACTGAAAAATTAGATGCCCGAGGCGTAATGGTGTGGTGTCAGGCCCGTCATCTTTGCATGCAGATGCGCGGGGTTGAAAAGCAAAACGCCTCCACCGTAAGCGTAGCCACCTCCGGCATCTTCACCGAAGACGCCGAACTTCGCCACCAATTCCTCGCCTCCCTCAGCAAATAATCCCACCCCAAAAAGACTAACATACAACCCCGGCCTCGACAAATATAAGAGTCGAAGCCCCCAACTACACGACTCCGCCACAACCCCGAAGCATCCCCACATCCCCACGCCTTATATAAGTCTTATAAATATTATAAATCATACATATCCATCAAAGCTCCGCCGCCACTCGTCAGCAAACGCATCGCCCTCTCTCCGCCCTATCCGATCAAATCATATATCCCCATCAAAGCTCCGCAGATTAGTTCTTGTGTCCACAAGGACGCCGACACTTCTACAGGACTAAATTTTCCTTTGATTTTGCCATGGGTCGAACGCGTCCGTCAGGATGAAGATTATCATTAACCACGTACGTCGAAGCTTGCGGAGGCGTGCGTGGCAGTCAAAAGACGTAGCATGGCGTCCGCGAGGACGCCGATTTACAACAAGTCGTCGCGCCTCGTCAGACAACAAATCGAATCCTCAAAAAATGTAAGTTCCAGCCCAGCGACAAACAGAACGCAGCGACCCGTAGGCGTGTCGGCGTCCCCGCCGACACGCTTCAGCAAACGCATCGCCCTCTATCCACCTTATAAGAATTATACATAATATAAATCATACATACCCATCTCACCTCCTACAAACTCCTGCTGCCGGATCCGGTGAAGGAGTGCAGGGAAGGCGAGTGTCCATTCTTACTGTTTGGGCACGAAGGATTCGAAGCTATTGTCGTTGTAGTATATGATTATGTTGACAATCTTTTTCGTTTCGTTGGGACTGAATGTGATTGTCGACCTTGATGCTTCTTTGTCCGACTCTTCTTTGTCGGAAATGTGTTTCTGACGATTTTGAGTAACCGGCATGCTGCCAACATTTGTCATCAGATCAGCTGAAAAATTATTTGACTCGATTTCAGAATAGCCGTTATTGAAGTCGATGCTGGGTGTATTGTTTTCATTTTCAGGCTCATCGGCTGCGCCCATGTCAAAAATCGACCCTTGTTTGGCCTCTGAGATTGAGATATTTTTATCGTGCAGCATATCTCCCTCGCCAAACATTAACCACAGCACGGATAAGTCGGGAAAAGCTTCATGAATCTTGCCAATCAGTTCATCGCTCACCTTTTTGTTGCGGCCGTTCAACAACTGTGACAGGGTAGGACGGGGGATATTGCAGTTGTCTGCAAACTGAGTTACCGGGATCCCCAAGTAGGAGATGAATGTTTTGAGCCTTGAAACGATGTCCATTTTGTAAATTCATGGTTTGATTACGATTGCAAATGTAATCAATTAAAATCAATTTTGCAAATTTGTGTTTGAGAACAGCTATTCCTATTTGTAAATGCAAACGTAAACCATTCGTTTGTAAATGTAAAATAATGTCGGATATCAATTAAAGTATTGGTGTATAAAAATTGCGCAACTATACTGATATGTAATTGTATAGACGCACAATTTATTTAAAAATGATGGTAAATTACCCCTAAAGGGCGGTAGTTACATCATTTCATGAAGTGTAAATTCAAATAATTCATATAACTATGCTGGTTATTAGTAAAATGACCTAAAAGTTAACGAATGTTGTATGTGTGTTTTTCTATCTATTTCTTAAATGTAATTTTAATTTCCCACTTGATGTAATTCGCGAATTTAATGTTTTTGAATTGAGAATTCATTCATGATTGCATTTGAAAATTGTGGGTTTCAGAATACAAACGTTAATGAATTTCATCCCTTAATTGTTAAAATTTACAATTACATCAAGTTACTCTTTTCGTAAAGACTCGTTTTTAAACAAAATATAGAGATTGTTTCCCTCGTTTCTATTTCGATCTTTTATCTTCTAACATCCCTTTTGCCGATTTAGATCGCTATCTATTTGATTTTTTAATGATTATGAGTCGAAAATTTGCTAATTTTCATATCTATTAACCCTGAGAGTTAAAAATTTTCATTCGATTAACACATCCCATCGATATTTTTAAACCATTTCGTGTCAAACATCTACGATTTCTTTAACATCTATTAGCGTTTATGTGCCTTCTGTGCACACTTTTGTGCACGTATCTTTGTCGTGTCTAACAAAATAGATTATTAAGCCATGAATGTCACTAATCCGGTATTAATTTCGAAACACGTCATAAACAGTATCAACGCTCTTCCCGAAGAGGATCGAGGTGCCATAGCCATCGCTTTGGTTGAGGAAATGGTTTTGGGCAACAACCCGGATGATAAGTTGTCGCCTTTTCAAGCCATGCTCTACTCTATGATCAGATTTTACGTGAAGAAAGATTCACATAAGATAGCAGCCTCCGACCAGCAAAGTGGCGTGGCTATTTGAATAAAAGATGGAAATAGGAAATGTCTTGTTTAAACACCAATATGTGTTTGGTCGGGATTTAGTGGATGGTGAGGAAGCATGATTTCCGATAGGATACCCTAGGATGGACCGCCCGAGGGGCGTCTAAGCATCTTATCCATGTAGTTTTTCCAACTCCATGCATGCCAGCTCCCACACGCTCATGGCATTTTCGAGCTTCTTCTGATATTGCGAGTGCTCCTCTATCTTTTGAGGATCATATTCTCCGGAGGCTATTTGAGCTTCTATTTCTGCGATTTTTGACTCCAGTTCAGCGATTTCGTTTTCGGCCGTTTCAACGTTTTTCCGTGCACGTTTCACGATCTTTTCCTGCTCTTTCTGTTCGGCATAGCTCAAACGTGGTTTTGTCGGAGCGCTATCTTTGCTGTCCGCTTTCTCTTTTATGTTTTTTTCGGCCGACGAGAGAGCGGCGTCGGACGCCGTCTTTGATGGCGATTTGCTCAACTCCAATTCTTTGAGCGAGGCGAGTTTCTTCTTTTCAAGAAACTCGTATATGCCTCCAAGACATTCTTTCACCTTGCCTCCCCCGAACTCATAAACCTTTTCTACTAATCCGTCGAGAAATTCGCGGTCGTGCGACACCACGATCACCGTGCCATTGAAATCCTTGATCGCCTGCTTGAGAATGTCTTTTGTGCGCATGTCAAGGTGGTTGGTCGGTTCGTCAAGTATCAGAAGGTTGACAGGCTCAAGCAGTAGTTTGATCATGGCAAGACGAGTCTTTTCGCCACCTGAGAGCACTTTCACTTTCTTGTCGGACGCTTCCCCGCCAAACATGAATGCGCCCAGCAGATCACGTATCTTCAACCGTATGTCGCCCACCGCAACTCGGTCGATGGTGTCGAACACGGTTATCTCGCCATCAAGCAATTGCGCCTGGTTCTGCGCAAAATACCCTATCTTCACGTTGTGGCCAATCTTCAGCGACCCGGTAAAAGGTATTTCGCCCATAATGCATTTTACCAACGTGGATTTTCCCTCACCGTTTTTTCCGACAAATGCCACCTTCTCACCGCGCTTGATCGTGAATGTAGCTCCGTCAAACACCTGATGTTCGCCATATGCTTTCCCGACATTGTCGACTATGATTGGATAATCGCCCGATCGTGGAGCAGGGGGGAACTTCAACGAAAGGTGTGAATTGTCCACTTCGTCGACTTCGATCCGTTCGATTTTTGCCAATTGCTTGATGCGGCTTTGCACCTGCACGCTCTTGGTGGCTTTATAGCGGAAGCGCTCAATGAAATCCTCGGTGTCCTGAATCTGCTTCTGCTGGTTCTGATAGGCTCGCATCTGCTGTTCGATGCGTTCTTTGCGCAGCTCAACGAATTTGGAATAGTTGACTGAATAGTCATATATCTTGCCAAGCGATATTTCGATAGTGCGGTTGGTGACGTTGTCGATAAACGCCCGGTCGTGGCTGACCAACACCACAGCATTGGCCTTTGATATCAGGAATTGCTCAAGCCACTGTATCGATTCGATGTCGAGGTGGTTGGTCGGTTCGTCCAGCAGCAACACGTCGGGGCGCTGAAGCAATATTTTGGCAAGCTCGATGCGCATGCGCCATCCACCCGAAAACTCAGATGTGGCCCTATTGAAGTCTTCGCGCACAAATCCCAGTCCGATCAGCGTCTTTTCCATCTCGGCAATGCCGTTGTCGCCGCTTTCCATTGCCAATCGCTCCGACAAAGTCGTCATCCGGTCAATCAGATCCTGATACGATACGCTCTCGTAGTCGGTTCGCTCCTGTAGTTGCCGGTTCAGTTTGTCGAGCTGGGCATGCATCTGGTCGATATGCGAAAAAGCCTTGCGAACCTCTTCAATCACGGTCAGTTCGTCGGAAATCTCCATCTGTTGGGGCAGATAGCCGATGGTGATATCCTGAGGCACTGCAACGCTGCCCGAAGTAGGTTGTTGCAGTCCGGCTATGATTTTAAGCATGGTGGATTTTCCCGCACCATTCTTGCCCACAAGGGCGATTCTGTCCTTGCGGTTTATCACATAGCTGATGTTGTCAAACAGCGACTTGGCGCTGAACTCCACACTGAGATTGTTGATAGAAACCATAGCTCTAACACCTACCAATAAATTCAGTGCAAAGTTAGCCATTTTATCCCTATTTTCCACTTTGCGCCCCAAATTTCTACCGAATCTGATCTCTCGAGACAGGGGCGAAGCGCTTGGGCGGTCAACGGCGGCGGTGGTAGATGTTTGTTTCGGTGATCACTATGTCGACCGGCACGTCGTGCTGTTCGGTCGATATTTCGTCGACGATCTGGAAATCGTAGCCTACGCCTATGCGAAGAGCTTTGGTCAGTCGGAGCAGGCGGTCATAGTAGCCTTTGCCGCGCCCCACGCGGTTGCCGTTGTGGTCATATGCCACTCCGGGCACTATCACCATTTCTATCATGGTCGGATCTGTCAGATCTTCTCCATCGGGCTCTTCGATGTGGAAGGCTCCGAGATGGGTGCGCGAGCTGTCGTAGGGCAGTATGTCGAGATCCACGCCGTTGACTCTGGGAAGATAAAAGTGCTTTTTCTCTTTCCATCGGTCAATGAATTCGCGGGTTGAGAGTTCGTCAGGCAGCGAGTTGTAGATCAATATACGGTCGCTCATGGCAAACGCGGCCAGTGCTTCCAGCTTTTTGAACACTTCGGCAGCTGACGACAATCGTTCATTGTCGTTTAACAGACTTTTTCTTGCCTTTACCCGTCGGCGAATCCGATCTTTATCCATGGTGATATCTAGTGTTAGTTCTATTTGTTCAGCTCCGATATGGCTCTTGTAACGGTCGTATCGGTCTGATTGATCACCTCGTAGTAGGCCGAGGTGCCAAGCACATCGCGAGCTATCAAGGCTTTCAGAATACTAACAATCAAATCGCGCGATTGGTTTATATAATACCAACGGGGAGCGATATTGCCCTCTTTAAGGCAGTAGGCCACGAAGTCATCGAGAAGCACCTCGTCCGATGGCAGCAAACCGATAAGTTCTTTTGGCGTCTTTGCTTTCGACAGATATTTGCGGTTGGCATCAGTGTAGCTGAAGCTGAACTTCTGAAGCAATCCGGCATTGAACACGCTGATATAATAATCGGAGATGCCGGTCGTGTCGTTGGCCACGTATATGTCGGGCACAATGCCGCCTCCGCCATACACTTCGCGGCCTCCTATCGTGTAGTAAACCTGCGATTTGTCAATCCGCATACTGTCGGCGCTAAAGCCTTCGCCATGGCGATAACGCTCCGATAGCTCACTCATGTATTCGTTGATATTGCCCAAAGTGTAGCTCTTCTGTATGCAACGGCCCGAGGGTGTGTAGTAGCGGGCCACTGTAAGGCGTATGGCGCTGCTGTCAGGAAGTTCTATCTGCGTCTGCACGAGCCCTTTGCCAAACGATCGCCGGCCTATGATCAGACCGCGGTCGTTGTCCTGGATGGCACCGGCCACGATCTCGCTGGCGCTTGCCGAGATTTCGTCAAGAAGCACCACCAGCTCTTCATTTTTGAACGAGCCCAGGCCATTGGCCTCAAACACGGCGTTGTACTCGGGCTTACGGCCCTTCATCGACACTATAAGCTGTTGCATGTCAAGGAACTCGTTGGCCATTGCCACGGCAGCCTGAAGCAAGCCTCCACCGTTGCCTCGCAGGTCGAGGATATATTTTTGTGCTCCCTCACCGCGAAGTGTGGCCATCGAAGTGATGAATTCGCCAAATGTCTCAGTCGTGAACTTATTGATTTTCAGATAACCGATGTTGTCGGTGATCATATAGCATGCGTCGATGGAGCTGACGGGAATGTCGTCGCGTGTCACGGTGAAATCCAAAAGTTTCGACGCTCCGTCACGTTTTACACCGAGTTTCACTTTCGATCCTTTGGCTCCACGCAGCGATTTTATGATGCGCTCGTTGGTCCATCCTTTGCCGGCCACTATCGAGTCGTCGACCGTGATAATGCGGTCGCCCGCCAACAGACCTATCTTTTCCGACGGGCCGCCGGATATAACCTCGTCTACAATAATAGTGTCGGTGATCATATTGAATTTGATGCCGATGCCACTGAACGAACCTTCAATATCCTCGTTGTAGACCTGGAGATCATTTGCTGAAATATATGTAGTGTGGGGGTCGAGTTTGGCCAAAATGTCAGATAGGGAATATTCTATCAGACTGTCGATATCGACGCTGTCCACATAGTTGGCCTCGATGATCGATGCAATGTTTTGAAGTTTGTCAAGCGATCCGCCGTTACCGCGACCTGAAAATTTGCTTCCTATCCAGAGTCCGGCGCCGCCGCTCGCCAATATTATTAAAGGTAACCACGTCGACAGACGTTTGTAAAATGGTTTCATTTCGTAAAATAAAAATCTGAATTCTGCACTAGGTGTGTATTATAATTTGTGTCCGTAATGGTCAGTCGATCTCTTCGATCTGCACGCATTCCACTCCGGCACGTTTCAACAGATCTATGCCATCTGTTATACGATACATTTCGTTGAAAACCACGCGGGTGATGCCGGCCTGTATGATGAGTTTCGCACATTCCAGGCATGGCGATGCTGTGACGTAGAGCGTCGACCCTTGAGATGAATTGTTGCTCCGGGCCACCTTAGTGATTGCATTGGCCTCGGCATGAAGCACATACGGCTTCGTCAATCCGTCAGGCGTCTCGCACACGTTTTCAAATCCGGCCGGAGTACCGTTGAAACCGTCGGATATGATCATCTGCTCCTTGACGAGGATTGCTCCCACTTGTCGGCGAACGCAATATGAATTTTCTGCCCATATCTTTGCCATCCGCAGATAGCGCCGATCGAGCAATTGTTGTTTTTCGTTGTCCCTTGTGTCCATTGACTGCGACATTGTTTTCATTTCAGACCACAAAAGTAATGAATTTATATATTGTTTTAAAATAAATGTGAAACCTAATAAAATATAATAGAGTTAAATAATGTATCGAATCAAAACAAAAACGCGCCCGTCAAGGTTCACTTATTAGAAACCTTTATTATAATCTGTCTTATTATGGGAACCTTGAAATTTCAGAAAAAATTGCTTTCGCTTCAGACCAATATGCTGAATTTTGCATATATTCTGACATCAAACCGCGATGATGCTTTCGATCTGCTTCAAGACACAACTCTGAAAGCACTTGATAATGAAGACAAATACACGGACAATACCAACTTCAAGGGCTGGGTGTTCACAATAATGCGAAATATCTTCATAAACAATTATCGACGAGCCACGCGCACATCGGTAAAAATCGACACCACCGACGATCTTTATCATCTCAATCTTCCACAGGACTCCGGCATAGAATCGCCTGAAAACAGCTACACTGTCAAGGAGATCCACCAAGCCATCGATAGTTTTCCGCCGGACTATAAAGTGCCGTTCTCGCTGCATCTTGCAGGCTACCGCTATGCCGAGATCGCGAAATATATGAATCTGCCCGTCGGTACCATCAAGAGCCGCATCTATTATGCCCGCCAGCGCTTGCGCAGGCAACTGAAGGATTATGCCTGATCGTCAGATTCTTCGGCTTCGCGCAGTTTTTTGGAGGCCTTTATGCCAAGTTCTTTGAGCGATTCGGCGCGGCTGATAAGATTGCCACGACCCGAGCGGAGTTTCTTCATCGCTTCGGCGTAGGCCGCCTGCGATGCGTTGAGCGACTTCTCGATTTTCTCCATGTCGGTGACAAACCCCACGAACTTGTCGTACATCTGTCCCGACTTTTCAGCTATCTCTATGGCGTTGCGCGTCTGTCGGTCATGACTCCACAGCTGGTTGATCAACCGTAGCGTCCCGACCAGTTGCGTTGGCGAAACGATCAGCACGCGCTTGTCATAGGCTTTCTGCCATATCGAAGGCTCAAGAGTCAATGCTGCTGAATAGGCGGCTTCGTTAGGGATGAACATGATGACAAAGTCGAGCTTGTTTTTGCCAATATAGTCCTGATAGTTCTTGGCGCTAAGTTCCTGGATGTGTTTCACCACCGATGCCAGATGCTGGCGACCATACTCTTCGCGCTTTTCGTCGTCCTCGCTGTTGACGAAATCGATGAAAGCCGTCAGCGACACTTTAGAGTCGATGATCATGGCATGCCCGTCGGGACAATGCACTATCACGTCGGGGCGCAATCCGCGACCCTCTTCATCGCGTATCGAGCTGCCATATTCATCCGATTGTTGCTGCACGGTGAATTCATGCCCTTTCCTCAGACCGGAGTTCTCAAGTATATTTTCAAGCACAAGCTCGCCCCAGTCGCCCTGCTTCTTTGAGTTGCCGCGAAGAGCCGCCGAAAGTTCTTTTGCTTCTTTGCCAATACTCAAGTTGGCCTCAATCAGTTCCTTGATACGTTGTTGGAGCGAGAACCGCTCGCGTGCCTCATTGGAATAGCATTCGCTCACCTGGCGACTGAACTTGTCGATCTCCTCTTTAAGAGGTGATAAGAGCTCTCCCATGCGCTGGTCATTGGTTTCGCGCAGCGATGCCGATTGTTGTTTGAGTATCTCTCCGGCCATCAGCCGGAAGTTAGATTCGGTTTGCTTGGCCAACTGCTCCTGTTGTTGGCGCAGAGTCTCCTGTTGTTGGGCATATAGCTGCCGCTCTGTTTCGAGTTGTTGCTTAACCTGTTCGGTGGCCATCTCAGCCTTTATTGTTGCCTCGCGGCTGGCGGCGGTCTCAGCCAGAGCCTCGGCAATACGCTCTTCCGACAGTTTCAGGCTTTCCTGAAGTTTCTCGCTTGCGCTTTCGGCCTGCCTGAGATTCTCAGTCAGAGCAGCCGCCTTTTCGGTGGCAGAGGTCTCGCTGATCCTGGCTGCTGTGAGCCGACGCATTAATATATATATAGCCGTGATGGATAATAGAAATAGAACTGAAAGGATGACTGTGGCGATGATCATGTCGTTGGGAGGTTGTTGTGAGTGTAAAGGTAGCAAAAAAAATCGGTATTTCAACTTTTATGATTACCTTTGCGAAAATATCCAACTATGACTGAAAGCATAGAAATCGACGGCGTCAATCTGCACTACACGGTGCAGGGCAGTGGTGCACCTCTCATCCTGATGCACGGGTGGGGCTGCAATCACTCCACCGTCGCTTCCATAGCCCAAACGGCCGCCCAAACGCACACGGTCTATAATGTTGATTTTCCCGGTTTCGGTGACTCTCCCGAGCCTCCCGAAGTGTGGGGCGTGGAGCAATACACGCGATTGATCGAGCGGTTTGCCGAGCATCTGGGACTTCAGCGTCCGGTGCTTGCCGGCCATTCATTTGGTGGACGCGTGGGCATTCTGTTCGCTTCGCGCAACGATGTCGACAAGCTCATCCTCATCGATGCTGCCGGAGTCAAGCCTCGCCGCTCGTTGAAGTATTATTTCAAGGTCTATAAGTTCAAATTGGCTAAATGGTTTGTCCACCGGATCTACAGCCGTGATAAAGCCGAAGCCAAAATAGAGACCTGGCGCCGCAAGCGTGGGTCGGCGGACTATGCCGATTCGTCGCCTCGAATGCGTGCCATCCTCAGTCGCGTTGTCAACGAGGATCTGCGTCATGTGATGCCGTCGATCAAGGCGCCAACTTTGCTGATATGGGGCGAAAACGACACGGCCACGCCTATGCGCGATGCTTCCATCATGGAGCGTCTGATCCCCGATGCCGGTCTCGTCTCCTTTCCCGGATGCGGCCATTATAGCTTCCTCGACAATCCTCGTCAGTTTGCAGCAGTCTTAAACAGTTTTCTAAACTCCTGATCAACGAATCAATAGCATTATGACTATTCCTCTTATCATACTATTCGCCATCACCATCATTGCCGGTCTCTTCAATCTCGTGGCTGAATACAGCCGCGTTATGATGATGATGCAACAGAATTCCTATCGTATCGACCGCTACCGCCGGTGGCTGAAAATGTCGGGCGACTCCACCTCCTATCCTCGTCTCGTGGGCATGATTGTCTTTTTCGCCGCCATGGCCACATTCATGACCCCTCTTTTCGGACTGGTTTTGATAGCACTGTTCTGCTCGGGCTCGGCAATCGTGTTGATAAGGAAGAAATACAAAAAGCCGATAGTGTGGACCCCGCGAGTGCGTCGCATTTTCGCAGTGATGTGTGTTCTTTCCATCCTGGTTCTTGCCGCCGTTGCTGTGTGCGGTTTCGTATTCTCCGATGGAGTTGTCTCGGCTCTCTTCTATTGCTCGGTGGCTCTTATCGGGCTATATTGCGTGTCACACATCGTTGTCATGGCTGCAGTTTGGATTCTTGCTCCTGTAGAGAAGCATATCAACCGCGGTTTCTACAATGAGGCTGCATCAATCCTTGCTTCGATGCCTCTATTGAAGGTGGTTGGAATCACCGGAAGCTATGGCAAAACGAGCACCAAACATTATTTGCACCGCATCCTTTCGGAGCATTTCGAGACGCTGATGACCCCCGGAAGCTACAACACCACCCTCGGTGTGATCCGCACGGTTCGCGAAATGATGAAACCTTATTGTGAAGTGTTCATCTGCGAAATGGGCGCCAAGCAATCGGGCGACATAAAAGAGATCTGCGATCTCGTTCATCCCCATATAGGCATAGTGACAGCCGTTGGCCCACAGCATCTTGAGTCATTCAAGACCATAGAAAACGTTCAGGCCACGAAATTCGAACTCGTTGACGCGCTTCCTTCCGACGGTCTTGCCATTGTCAACAATGATTTCCCGATGATTGCTTCGCGCAAGGTCGACAATGTGCGCTGCATTCGCTACGGTGTGCAGAATCCAGACTCATCTTTCCGTGCCGTAGACATCGTCTACTCTCCGGCCGGCACTGATTTTACTATTCTTGGAGCCGATGGTCTTGAAGAACGTTTCCACACACCTTTGGTCGGCGAATGCAACGTGTCCAATCTTTTGGCGGCCGTAGTTTGTGCAATCGAACTCAAGGTGCCACTTGCCAAAATCCGTCGTGCCGTAGAGCGCATCGAACCCGTCGAACATCGACTCAGCATGAAGCGTACGCCCGGCGGCCTTACCATTCTCGACGATGCTTTCAATAGCAATCCCTCAGGCTCAAAAATGGCTCTCGATGTTCTTGCGATGATGAATACCGGTCGTCGTATTGTCATTACCCCGGGCATGATCGAACTCGGCGATGAGCAGTACGAACTCAACCGCATGTTCGGAGCACATATTGCCCGGTCGGCCGATGTGGCCATCGTTGTAGGTCAATACAACCGCGAGGCCATCGTCGAAGGAATACGCGGCGAAGCCACTGAAATAGAAGTCCACGAAGTCGGCTCGTTTGCTCATGCGCAACAGGTCCTCGTGGCCATGGCTCGACGTGGCGACGTCGTGCTGTATGAAAACGATCTCCCTGACACATTTAAATAATCACGTTCAACCATACATTATTATATAAGCAATGAAAACTAATATCGGAGTGTTTTTCGGAGGCTGTTCCACCGAACATGAAATTTCTGTCATCTCCGCATCGCAGGCCATGAGCGCCATCGACCGCTCTGTCTACGATGTCACACCTGTATATATCACCAAACAAGGTCATTTCTACACCGGCGATGCTCTTTTCGATGTTGCCAACTATCGCAACGTGCCTGAGCTCTTGAAGCAGTGCAAGCAAGTGTATTTGCGCCCGGTCAAAGGCGACTACAATCTCTATCTGATGAAAAAACCGATGTTTGGATCCGACATCGCCGCTCATATGGATGTTGTGATTCCGGTGCTCCACGGTTCTTATGGCGAGGACGGCACCTTTGAAGGCGTGCTCGATGCCATGGGCATTCCCTATGCCGGATGCAATGTGCTCGCATCGGCCAACGGCATGGACAAAATCACCATGAAAATGATTCTTCAAGCATGCAACGTCCCTGTGGTCGACTACGTTTGGTTCACCGACGGCCAGTGGCAAAACGACGCCACCGCAGTTGTTGAAAACATCGAAAAAACTCTTGGCTATCCGGTGATCGTAAAGCCTGCCAATCTTGGATCCAGCGTTGGCATCGGGCGTGCTGCCGACCGCGACACTCTGATTGAACGCATCAACACGGCCGAGAAATATTCGTCGCGCATCATTGTCGAACACATGGTCGAAAATCTTCACGAAGTCAACTGCTCAGTGCTTGGCGATTGCGATGAATTTGAGACGTCGGTATGCGAGGAGCCTATTAAGAGTGGCGAAATCCTCTCGTATGAAGATAAATACATGGGCGGCACCAAGGGCGCTAAGGGCATGCAGGCATCCCAGAAACGTATTCCGGCCGACCTCCCCGTCGAAGTGAGCGACCGCATCCGATTCCTCGCCGGCGAAACCTTCAGAGTGCTCTCATGTCATGGTGTTAGCCGTGTCGACGTCATCATGGATGCTGACAATGGCAATATCTATGTCAACGAAATCAACACCATACCGGGATCTCTCTCATTCTACCTATGGGAAGCCACCGGACTTCCCTTCGACAAACTAATGGATCGTCTCGTCAAACTAGCCATCAAGCGCCAGCGCCAAAGAGACATGAAGATCGTAAGCTACGACCAAAACATCTTCTCGCTCGGTGGGGGCGTGAAGGGTGCCAAAGGCGCCAAAGGATGTAAATGATCTGCGTAAAATACCCAAATTGGCTACACTACTGAAGAAAACAGTCCGGAAATTTGGCAGAACTAAACAATATTAATATCTTTGCACCCGCAAATCAATACAAAACCAACTTTAATTAACTACATTTTTAATGGCAACAAAAATCAGATTACAACGTCATGGTCGCAAGAACTATGCGTTTTATCCTATTGTTATCGCCGATAGCAGGGCACCACGAGATGGTAAATTTATTGAAAGGATAGGTTCTTATAATCCGAACACTAATCCTGCTACAGTAACTTTGAATTTCGATCGGGCTTTGTATTGGGTGAATGTTGGCGCTCAGCCGACCGACACTGTTCGCAACATCCTCTCTCAAGAAGGCGTCCTCTTGATGAAGCACCTTCAGGGTGGCGTAAAAAAAGGCGCATTTGACGAAGCTGAAGCTCAGCGTCGTTTCGATGCCTGGAAACAGAAAAAACAAGCCGCTGTTGAAGCCGCTCGCACATCAGTGGCATCTGCCAAGGCTGAAGCTGCCAAGCAGCGTCTTGCCGACGAGCAGACCAAAAACGCCGCCAAGGCCGAAGCCGTAGCCAAGAAAAAAGCCGAACTCGCTGCCGCTAAAGCCGAAGCTGAAGCCGCTGCCGCTGCTGAAGCTGCTCCCGAAACGGCTGAAGAAACTCCCGCCGAATAATTCCTCGGTGAGTCGTCCGGCGGTCGATGTCGACCGGCGGTCACAGATAACAGAAACCCGAAATCGCTCAACCGCATTTCGGGTTTTTCTTTGATATTGGTGATCCGTTTATTTGCTATTATTTACTATTTTAGGATCAAGCGGCCGATTTGTGTTGTATCTTTGCAGCGTGGCCATCCTTATAAGTGTGCAAATGCTTATTTAGAGGCTGACGTGAGGCCGACGTAAGGTCGACATATCGCTTTTTATGTCGCTTTTTATTCGTTTGACTTTGATGTTTAACGAAAACAAAGTAATTTTGCACAATTGTTGTGTAGGCTCCCGTCGCATCTTATGCATCAATATAACCGATTATTCATATTCAAATTCAATTCATACACCATGGCAGAAAAAGAAATGGAAGAAACGCAGGAAAAGAAAAGTCTTAACTTTGTGGAGCAGATAGTGTTCGACGATCTGCAAGCCGGCAAAAATGGTGGACGCCTCAATACTCGTTTCCCACCCGAACCCAACGGATACCTCCACATCGGGCACGCAAAAGCCATATGTATGGATTTCGGTGTAGCCGAGAAGTTTGGCGGCACTTGCAATCT
Organism: Bacteroides sp.; assembly: GCA_023666835.1. GTDB lineage: Bacteria > Bacteroidota > Bacteroidia > Bacteroidales > Muribaculaceae > Paramuribaculum. The sequence continues at coordinate 553,109 of JAMPBJ010000001.1, forward strand.
TCGTTTCGACGATACCAACCCGGTCAAGGAAGACGTGGAATATGTCGATTCCATACGTGAAGATATCAAATGGCTTGGATTTGACTGGGCCGACAGAGAATACTATGCCAGCGACTACTTCCCTCAGCTCTATGATCTGGCCATCCGTCTGATCAAGGAAGGAAAAGCCTATGTCGACGATCAGACATCCGAACAGATAGCTGCTCAGAAAGGCACTCCCACCACCCCCGGTCAGGAAAGCCCCTATCGTAATCGTTCGGTCGAAGAAAACCTCGACCTGTTTCAGCGCATGAATGCCGGAGAATTCGACGAAGGCTCGCGCGTGCTCCGCGCCAAAATTGATATGGCCTCCGACAACATGCACTTCCGCGATCCCATCATGTATCGTATCATCAAGACGCCCCATCATCGCACCGGCACCAAATGGAACGTCTACCCGATGTATGATTTCGCCCACGGACAGAGCGACTATTTCGAAGGCGTTACTCACTCGATTTGCACTCTCGAGTTCGTTCCTCATCGTCCTCTCTACGACTACTTTGTCGATGAGCTTGCCGATGAAACTTATCGTCCGCGCCAGATCGAATTCAATCGCCTCAATCTCACATACACCGTGATGAGCAAGCGTAAATTGCTCCAGCTCGTTAAGGAAGGCCTTGTGGCAGGTTGGGACGATCCTCGCATGCCGACCATCTCCGGTATGCGCCGCCGCGGTTTCACTCCTCGCTCCATCCGTAATTTCATCGATAAGATCGGCTACACCAAATATGAAGCTCTTAACAGCGTATCGCTTCTTGAACATGCAGTGCGTGAAGACCTCAACGCCCTCTCAACTCGCTGCATGGCCGTCATTAATCCGGTCAAGGTGGTCATCACCAACTATCCCGACGGCAAGGTGGAAATGGTCGAAATGGAGAACAACCCCGAAGATCCGCAAGCCGGAACTCACTCCATGCCTTTCGCTCGCGAAATCTACATCGAACGCGACGACTTTATGGAAAACCCGCCCAAAAAGTTCTTCCGTCTGGCCCCCGAAGGCGAAGTCCGCCTTAAAGGTGCCTATATCGTAAAATGCACCGGTGTGAAAAAAGATGCCGACGGCAACATTGAAGAGATCTATTGCACCTACGATCCTGAAACCCGCAGCGGTATGCCGGGCAGCATGCGTAAGGTAAAGGGTACGCTTCATTGGGTATCGGCCAAGCATGCTGTCGATGCTACCGCACGTCTCTACGACCGATTGTTCAATGTCGAAAATCCGGCCGCCGAAACCGATCGCGATTTCCGCGAGATGCTCAACCCCGATTCGCTTAAAGTGGTTGAAGGCATCAAGGTAGAGCCCTTCCTCGCCGAAAACGCACGTCCGCTCGAACACTTCCAGTTCCAGCGCATAGGCTATTTCACGCCCGACAAGGATTCCACTCCCGAGCATCTCATTTTCAACCGCACTATCGCTTTGAAGGACAGCTGGGAAAAAGCCCAGAAAAAATAAGAGTGCGTCTAAGAGTTCTTATACCCGCTTATATCGATGCCCCCTGCCGACGACAATGAATTGAGCCGTCTCTACGAGTCGTTTATCAACGCCGCAGAGACCGATGGCGACTTCTCCGGCTTCTCGAAAGATGATCTTATCGACATCTTCGACTATTCCAGAGGAGTCCCCAATGATTTCATTTCCGAACAGGTGCTGGTCATTGGACTTATGCGCTACCCCGATTCTGTTGATCTGTTCAAACGCAAAGCTCTCCTGTTCTATGATCTCGGGCGAGTCTCCATGGCAGAGGAGGCTTTGGGTAAACTTCCTGAAAATGAATTTGTCCGTCAAGTCGGTGTCGTGCGGTTTGAATGGGCAGTATGTCACTCGGTCAAAAAACTCGACGAAATCCTTCCGGGGCATGCCAATGGATCAATTGAAGATGGCGACATTATGTTTCTTGTCGATGTGTATGAGGAGATGGATCGTCTCGACGAACTGATCGCACATGCCGACCGTGTCTCGGAAATCAGTCAATATCCCGCCACCATCTTTTCCGAGCTGTTCAATCTATATATCGATAGAGGCGACTATGAAAAGGCAATCGGATTCGGCTTGAAACTGACTGAAATTGAGCCGTTCAACTTCGTATGGTGGTCGGAAATTGCAAGCATATATCTCACTCAGCTCGACCGTCCCGACGATGCCATCGAAGCCGCTGAGTATGCCCTTGCCATCAACCCTCAGCAGCAGACCGCTCAGATGATCAAAGCGTTGGCTCTCTACGATTCCGATCATGATGCAGCCCGCGCCATGGTTCGTGATGCTCTTGAAGAGGATGAAAACAATGCTAGCGCTCTCTATGTGGCTGCTTGCATCGATTTTTTCGAAAATCGCCAGCAGCATGCCATAGCCAACATACTCCGTATTCTCATCGGATTCGACTTCGTCCGCGCTCGTGACGCAATCGACCTGTTGTTTAAATCAATCACCGAGCCTCTCACCGATGATCAAAAACAATCGTTGGCCGGTAGTCTCTCCAACATGCGTGAAATCGACATCGAAAAATGGGTCGACAGACTGCTCCACATGCATCTCTATCGCGGAGCTGTCGAACTGGCCGATATCGGTATCAGTCTCAATCGCTACTCGTTCAATACGGCCGAAAATATCACGGCGATTTCCGAAGCAATGTACAAGCTGAAGATGTATCGCGAGGTGTGCAGCCTGTTTTCAGGTTTCGAAAACAACTATGCCATAGAGTCATTGCCATATAACGTAGCATTGATGTACGCTCTGTCGCTTTATCATCTCGGTCTTTCGGATAGGGTGCATACATTCCTTGAGATGTTTAAAAGCAACCTGGTTCAGTCACAAACCGACCTTGATAAACTCATGATTCACGAGCGCTTGATCTACGACGCAACCATCGACCGCCTGTACCTTCTCTGCAGATTCATCAACGGCGATACCGACGTCTCCGAATCCGACTTTGATTTATAAGAAAGGATTCGACCGCTTTTCCTTCATAATAGTTGTTGAAGGACCGTGTCCCGGAAATACTACAGTATCGTCGGGCAATGTCAGAAGTCGGCGCGTGATGCTGTCAATCAGTTGTTTGTGATTGCCGCCCGGCAGGTCGGTTCGTCCGATGCTCCCCTGAAAAAGCGCATCGCCCGTAAACACCATCTTCGACCCGGGCAGATAATAGGCAACAGATCCGCGGCTGTGCCCCGGCACGCATATCACCCTTATCACTTCATTTCCCAGCTTCAATGTGTCATTGTCGTTAAGTAGGTGGCCGATCTCCAGAGCGCCGATTTGCAAAGGCAGCCCAAACATTTTTGCCTGCATGCCTCGGTTGAGCCCCAGATCATCATCGTCAGGGTGAGCGGTGGCTTTCAATCCATATTTGGCAGCTATGTGTTCGTAGCCGAATGTGTGATCGACGTGCAGATGCGTAAACAATTGATATTTTAGCTTTATTCCCTGATCTTCTATCGTAGAATCTATTATCTCGTTTTCGTCGATGTTCGACATGCCGGGATCGATGACGGCTCCTTCACCGGTGGCTTTGTCCCAGATCAAGTATGTGACCTCCGAAAACGGATTGAATTGAAATCCAAGATATTTCATAGTTTGCAATAGATGAGATTTTTTGTTTCAAAAAATTCTTCGGAGAAATAATCGCTGAGCGGCACCTCGAGCACGGGTCGTCCTGCAGCTCGGATTTCTTCAGTCAGATCACCTCCTTTCAAGCATAACAATCCATTGGGCAATCTGTTGCGATTAGTCTTCGAAATATTTTTTCGTATCAGGGGAATGAGTTTGTCGAGAGTCATCACGGCACGGCTGACCACGAAGTCAAATTTTTCGCGGCATTCACCGCTGTCGCCATGCTGAAAGCTTACATTTTCAAGACCGATGCTTTCAGATATCGACTTGGCCACGGTTATCTTCTTGCCTATCCGGTCGATCAGATGAAACCGGCATTCGGGCCAAAGGATCGCCAACGGAATTCCCGGAAAACCGCCACCGGTCCCGAGATCGAGAAACGCGGTGCTCTCAACCGGTGTCATAAACTTGGCTATTGCAAGTGAATGTAATATGTGGTGCTCGTAAAGATTGTCAATGTCTTTGCGCGATATGACGTTGATTCGCTCGTTCCATTCGGTGTAAAGCGGACCGATGGCCGTGAACTGTTCTTTCTGCTTCTCCGTCAGATTAGGGAAATATTTTAATATAATGTCGACCATTGATTTAGACACAATTTAAGATATAACTTCGGCAAAATTAGCAAAAAAAACGCTACCTTTGATGACCATATATCATTTATAACCGAATCTGCGAGCTCAATATGATAAAATTAGGAACAGTCAATCGTCTGAAAGTCGTCCGAAAGGTCGATTTCGGACTCTATCTTTCCGACGACGAGGGCAACGAGGTGTTGCTGCCGGCGCGCTACGTTGACAACCGCACGATGCGTCAGGATCAATCGATCGGTGTGTTTGTCTACAATGACTCTGAGGATCGCCCGGTGGCTACGACCGACCGACCTGTGGCCATGGTCAATGAAGTAGCCTTCCTCCCGTGTGTGTCAACCAACCGCTTCGGTGCTTTCCTCGACTGGGGACTGATGAAGGATCTCCTTGTGCCGTTCAGCGAACAAAAGGTGGCCATGCGTGCAGGTCGCAGCTATCCGGTGTTTATTTATCTTGATCATGCCTCCGGGCGAATAGTCGGATCGGCAAAACTTGAGAAGTTTCTCGGCAACGTCTATCCGCGTTGCAAGGCCGGCGACAAGGTCTCGGCTCTCATCCTCCACAAGTCGCCGCTGGGCTATGTCTGTGCGGTCGACAATCTCTACCGTGGCATGATCTACGACAATCAATCGTTCGCCCCCTTGCGTCCTGGCATGAAGATAGATGCATGGGTACGTCAGATCCGGCCCGACGGCAAACTCGATCTTCTTGTGCGCCAGCCGCGGTCGGGTAGGGAGCGCACCGAGCGACTGGCCGATGAACTTCTCGAAGCCATAACCCTGGCCGGTGGACAGCTCCCTGTCAACGACAAATCCAACCCCGAAGAGATCAAAGCTCGGTTTCACTGCTCAAAGCGCGATTTCAAGCAAGCCGTGGGTCATCTGCTCAAAGCCGGTAAAATTGCCCAAAACGAACAAGGATTAGCACTTTTAGCCTCGCAGTAGCCGATATATAAGATTTTTTTTGCATCTTTGCATAAATAAATCAAATTGTATACACACTCTTAATATTATGGAATTTAGTATCAATCAAATCGCTGCTCTTGCCAATGGCACGGTTGAGGGCGATGGTGAGCTGAAAATCAATACCATAGCTAAGATTGAAGAAGGCCATCCCGGAGCAATTTCTTTCTTGTCTAATCCGAAATATATCCCTTATATATATACTACTCAGTCATCTGCCGTGCTCGTGAGCAAGGATTTTGTGCCCGAACATCCTGTTTCGGCCACGCTTATCCGTGTCGATGATCCGTATGCCACGGTGGCCCACCTTCTCACCATCGTACAGCAAATGACCCAACCCCAGGTGAAAGGCATTGAACAGCCTTGCCACATCGCTGAAGGTGTTGATGTCGACGATGAAAGCTACATCGGTGCTTTTGCTTATATAGGCAAAGGCGTCCGTCTCGGCAAAGGCGTCAAGATCTATCCTCAGGCCTATGTGGGCGACGGAGCTGTGATCGGCGACGGCACCATACTTTATGCCGGTGCCAAGGTCTACCACGGATGTGCGATCGGCAACAACTGCATCATCCACGCCGGTGCCGTCATCGGTGCTGATGGATTCGGTTTCGCTCCCACACCTCAAGGCTACGACAAAATCCCACAGATCGGAAATGTTGTCATCGAAGACAATGTGGAGATCGGTGCCAACACCACCATCGACCGCGCCGTGATGGGTAGCACTGTCATCGAAAAGGGTGTCAAACTCGACAATCTCATTCAGATTGCCCACAATTGCCGCATCGGCAGCAACACCGTGATGGCTTCGCAAGCCGGCGTTGCAGGCTCGACAAAAGTAGGGCAGTGGTGCATGCTCGGCGGTCAGGTCGGTCTTGCCGGACACATTCATGTCGGCGACCACGTGGAAATAGCCGCTCAGTCGGGCATTCACAAGGACGTACCCTCCGGCAGCCGCCTCTTCGGTTCTCCGGCCATGGACCTCAAGGCCTACGGACGCCAGGTGGTCAACATCAAAAATCTGCCCTCGTTGATCAAAAAGGTCGACGAACTGCAGCGTATAGTCAAGGAAAATAAACAATAAACCCATATCACACAATGAAGCAAATCACGCTCAATGCTCCCTTTTCAGTTCATGGAAAGGGTTTGCACACCGGAATGGTGATAGATGCCGAATTCCTGCCGGCACCTGACAATCATGGATACAAAATCCAGCGTATCGATCTCGAAGGTCAGCCCATTCTCGACGCAGTGGCTGAAAATGTTGTCTCGACTGCCCGCGGCACTGTCATAGCCCGTGGCGACGTATCGGTCAGCACCATCGAACACGCCATGGCTGCTCTCTACGCCGCCGGTATTGACAATGTGCTCATAAAGGTCAATGGCCCCGAAATTCCGATCCTCGACGGCAGCGCCCGCGAGTTCTGCGAAAATATTGCCCAAGTCGGACTGGCAACTCAGAATGAAAGCAAGGACTATTATATAGTTAAACAAAAAATCGAAGTTCGCGATGAAAACACAGGCGCGTCCATCGTCGTTCTCCCCGACGATGACTTCAGCGTTGACGTAATGATCCAGTTCGACTCTCCCGTAATCCCCAACCAGTATGCCACACTCGAAACCATCGACGACTTCGCCATGGAGATTGCACCGAGCCGCACATTCGTATTTGTCCGCGAAATCGAACCACTCGTCAAAGCCAACCTCATCAAAGGTGGCGACCTCGAGAACGCCGTCGTTATCTACGACCGCGAGATGGAACAGGCACAGCTCGACAATCTCGCCGACATGATGGGCGTTCCCCACAAAGAAGTGACCGAGTTCGGCTACATCCAGGCCACTCCGCTCCGCTGGTCCAACGAACCGGCACGCCACAAACTCATGGACGTTATGGGTGACCTCGCTCTCATTGGCCGTCCGCTTAAAGGCAAAGTGATCGCCACTCGACCCGGACACACCATCAACACCACATTCTCCAAAAAAATCCGCAAAGAGATCAAGCGCCAGGATGTGCAGGCTCCGCTCTACGATCCCAATAAGGCACCCTTATTCGACAACAATCAGATACGCGAAATGCTTCCCCACCGCTATCCGTTCCTCCTTGTCGACAAAGTCATCGAGCGCGGCGATAACTACATCGTAGGCGTTAAAAACATCACGGCCAACGAACCGTTCTTCACTGGCCACTTCCCTGAAGAACCCGTGATGCCCGGCGTTCTCCAGATCGAAGCCATGGCTCAGACCGGCGGCCTGCTCGTACTTAGTGGGCTTGATGAACCCGAAAGATACTCCACCTATTTCATGAAGATCGACAATGTGAAATTCCGCAACAAGGTAGTGCCCGGCGACACCCTCATTTTCCACGTTTCGTTCATGACCGAGCTCCGTCGCGGTTGCGCCATGATGAAAGGCTACGCCTTCGTAGGCGAAAAGATCGTGTCGGAATGCGAGTTCATGGCTCAGATCATCAAGAATAAATAATAGTAATTGTTCAATCAATCATATCCAGACATGAAACAACCTTTGGCCTATATACATCCGGCAGCTAAAATAGCTCCGAGCGTTGTGATCGACCCCTTTGTTACAATCGAGCAGAATGTGGAAATCGGTGAAGGCACACGCATTTGCAGCAACGTCACCATCATGGAAGGCGCGCGCATTGGAAAAAACTGTGTCATCTTCCCCGGTGCCGTCATCTCAGGCATTCCCCAGGATTTGAAATTCCAGGGCGAAGAGACCCTTGCCATCATTGGCGACAACACCACAATTCGCGAATGTGTCACCGTCAACCGCGGCACAGCTTCCAAAGGCAAAACTGTCGTAGGCTCCAACTGCCTTATCATGGCATATTCCCACATCGCCCACGACTGCGTCGTTGGCAACAATTGCATCATTGCCAATGCCAGCCAGATAGCCGGTGAAGTCGTGATCGACGACTACGCCGTGATTGGTGGCGGCACACTCATCCACCAGTTCTGCCACGTCGGTCCTCACGTGATGGTGCAGGGCGGCGCTTTGGTCAACAAAGACATTCCTCCCTATGTCAAGGCAGCCCGCGAGCCAATCGCATATACCGGAGTCAACTCCATTGGTCTTCGTCGCCGCGGATTCTCCAACGAAACCATTCGCGAGATCCAGGACATCTATCGCTATCTCTACCTTTCGGGCTACAACAACTCCGATGCCGTTGAACGCATCGAAGCCGAACTGCCCGCCACCAAGGAGCGCGACGAAATTATCCTCTTTGTCCGCAACTCCAAGCGAGGCATCATCAAAGGCTACGTTTAATCACACTCACACACAATCCAAACCAATAAAGGCCGGCACCAAATGCCGGCCTTTTTAAGTTCTCACTCCCAACACAACCAGCCGAGCATTTTAAGAGCCTGTTCCATAATATTTGTTAACGATGGGGTCGCATATCGTGATTTTGGGATTGACGCGAAGGAGCAATGGAGCCCCATAGCTCCTTCTTCGCCCTACCAAATCTGCTCAATGACTGGCCGCCCCATCGTTAACAAATATTATTAGACACACCCAAAGTAATCCGACACTCATTCCATCCGTTGCTACCAAAAGTTACTTATTGCACCCAAGGTATCTATACCCCTCCGGAAATCCGAGTTGTGAAATATTGATGGAACGCGTCCGCCAGGACGCAGATTTTTAGATAATACTAATCTTTTTATTGCTATACGGTCTGAAGTTCAGCCATGTGAGCTTTTTCCATATGTATTCCAGTGGACCTTGTTTGTGACTCTTAAGCCAATATCGACTGAAAATCAGCTGAACAATGAAGATGCCAATTGCAATGCATACTGATTCCAAAGGTCCGGTATGGCACCACAAGTTCAATCCGAAATGATAATACACAGTCACTCCCACAATGGATTGTCCTATATAGTTGGTCAGACTCATTTTGCCATATGCAATGGTGAATCGCTGTGCCCGGTAACCTTCCCCTTTGTTAAACCATAGAAGCACGAATGCAGCCACAAGCACGGCCATGAAAGCAAAATTATAAAGCATCGGTATCGCAATACCATAATAGGCCTGTATGGTAATCGATTCAATATGAGGTGGAACCAACTCCTTAAGCATATATAGAGGTACACAAGCGGCCACAGCTACTATAAGAGTCCTTCCCCAGAAAATATTGCTTGCAACTGATTTCTCAAAGTATGACTTCCTGCCCAGCCACATTCCGAAGAGAAACAATGCCGGAGTCTGGAATATTCGCCCCGCCTCTACCTGCCAAAAGTTAGAGTATAACTGACCGTTCCAGATATTGTTGGCTAATGTCTGCCACAAACTGCCATTCCTACCCACTTGCTCGGCGGAAACTGCATATTTTATAAATTCCGAATTGGTGTCGATATAGTCGGGATTTATCATGGCATACATGATCTTTGCCCAACACCAGGGTTGGAGCATCAACAAGCAAGCCACTATTAGAACAGTCTTGTTGCTCCATGATGATGCCGGAATCAGCATCATCCCGCAAAAAGCATAAAGAAGCAATATGTCGCCATTGTAAAACAAAGCATGAAGTTGAGCAAATCCAAACAACAGCAACATGCGCCATGCGAACCGCAATCTGAAATCCGAACCTCGTCGGCGTGCGTTGCGCATTTGGATATAGAAGCTGAAGCCGAAAAGCAATGAGAATGTGGCGTATGCTTTCCCGGCAAACAAGAAATATATAAACTCACTCAGTCTATTGCCGGCCATTTCCACCCAACCGGGCAATATCAGATCCTCACTGTAAAAAATATTGTAGTGCTCAAGATTGTGCAGCAGTACTATTGCCAGCAATGCAAAACCTCTCAAAGCATCAACAACTTCAAGCCTGTAACTCTTCTCCTTATTTTCAATCATACTGCAAAAGTAAAAAAAAACGCGAACTAAGAAAACTATATTCAACTAATTAAAGCCCCAATTTCATAAAAAATATATGGCTAATTACAATAATTAAACATACTCCGATTTTATGTAATTATTCCGTCAAAGCAAATAATTGAGATCCATTGTAATGTAGGTATGCACCCCGGTGCATCCACCCTCTACAATGTTAAATCGATGTCGCCCTGCATTGAATTTGCAGCTATAGTTGAATGCAAGCGGGGCCGGCTCTTTTGTGAGTCGGCCCCGATGGTACGTGGGTGAGGGATTGTCAGCGGATGTAGACTTTCGCCGTCTTTTGGCCTTGTCGCAGGATGTAGAATCCGGGTGCCGGCTTGCCGATGACGCGGATGCCCTGCAGGGTATAGATTTCTACGGGTCCGTCGGCAGGATCAATGCCTATGGTGTCAATGCCTTGGGTTTGATCCGGCTCCACTCGAATGATGAAGTCGAGGATCGTACCACCATTGGCGGCAATCGAGCTATCGCCACACGGGTTTACGCTGTTCCAGTCAAGTTTGTAGCGTGCGCGGTAGTTGCCGGGCTCAAGATTTTCGGGAATCATGAACGATACGCTCGATGTGTTTGTACCGCTTAGATAAGTGTGGCCATCGTTGAACGATTCGCCGTCGCTGTTGTAGAAGGTCGAACCGGTTCCCATGTAGCGGTCGAAGCCTACAAGATCACCGTTGGCCGAATTCAGTGTGGCGTCGACGTCAAATGTGCCGTCGTTGCCAAAGTCGACAAACATATAGGAGTGCATCCATTCGCCGCTGCCGCTCGATATGGTGAAGAGCACTGTCGATCCGGCAGTGGTCGAAAGTATCGAACTGGTGCGGTCGGCGTAGACACTCCTTCCGGCTGTGTTGCCCAGACCTGCCACTTCAATTGAATTGCCTCCGTTTTCCGACACGGTCAGTGTGTTGACATATCGGTCTGTACGGCTGACGGTGGAGTTGTTGGTGCAATATTCGAGCGGTGCATTCGGGTCGCGGATGAAGGTGGCTGAAACGGTGACATCTTCATTGGCAATGAATGTGTTACCGGTGAGAGTCTCCCCGTTGACGAGAATTGCATCAAGCAAATAGTTTTCAGCTGGTGTGGCTACTACGGTCAGTTCGGTGCCGGCATCGACACGGCGTCCCGAGGGAACTTGCGTTTCGCCGTTGAACACTGTAAGCGTACCCTTGGTGGCATCGGGTGTCTCGATGGTGACCGAGATCATACCCTCTTTGGGGGCGGCATAGTCGGGGAATCCAACCAGCACACCATCGTGTCCATTGCCTGAAATGTCAGGGACGTTCGTACCGATCATATCCTCAAAGTCGTAGGCGGCAATCAGTGTTTTTCCATCAATCATTGCGTTGGCGTCGGCTGCAACTTCCGATGCCGAAAGAGCATCGCCGTAGAATCGGAGGTCGTCGATGTCGCCTTTAAGCAGACCGCTCATATCGATCGAGGATTGTCCGGAGTTGGGCATTGTGTAGCGTGCTCCAACCAGAATGTCGGCCAATGATGTGATGGGATATGTGCGGTTGGAATTTGTGGTTTGGCGCACGGCCACACCGTCTATGTAGACTTTCGATGCACCGGTGGTGCCGTCGTAGGTCCATGCAACGTGCGACCATTCGCCGATTGTGAATCCTGAGGTGACAAACGCTCCGCCAAAGTTGGTGACGTCGGTCGAGGAGCTGTTGTTGGGCGATGCATTCAGGCCGATGGTTTGCGAAGCCGAGCTGCCCGAGAATAGTTCGTAACCGCTTCGCCAGTTGCTGGAGTTGCGATAGTTATTGGTCACCAGACCCATGTAGCTCGAGGCCCAGGAGTCGAGGCGCGTTTTGAATGTGACGGTGAATTTGCCTGAAGCCGGAATGGTGAATGCGTCGTTGTTGGGAATATACATATAGCGCGAACCGTTGCAGTCGAGGTGGCCGGGTGAAACTTCGCCGTAATTCTCTGACGAGTCGTTGCCGTCGGTCAGCCAGTCGAGTGTAAAGCGCATAAAGTAGAGGTTGAAGCCGTCGGTCGACGTCATGTTGCCGATCTGTCCCCAGCCATCCTCAACGAAGCAGCCTATCGAGCCGTCGTTGAGAACTGTCAGCGCCGAGTATGCCGAGCGGCCGTCGATGAGTTTCTTTTTCACGGGCCAGGTGTCACCTTCATCGTAGGAGAGGAACACCGACACATCGCGACGTTCGGAATAGTTTGCGGCGTCGGAATGAATCAGGCGGGTCTGTCCGTCGGTCGATGGGTAGCGGATGATGTCGCCGTTGCAGCCCGATGATTCTTCGATCAGTTCGGGCACGTTGTAGGGCGATCCCCATGTGGCACCGCGGTCGGTCGATTTCATGAAGCGGCGCTGCGTACCGTAGCGCATACTCATCAGCAGAGTGCCGTCGGTCAGTTCAACAACCTTCGATTCGTTGCCGCCGCCACCTTCCGGTACTCGCCCGTTGGGGTTGGCAACATGCCAGGTCGCTCCAAGGTCGTCGGTGTAGATGAGAAATTCATATACGCCGGCAGTGCTTGCCTGTGTGGTGGTTCGTGCGTTGGCCACAAACATTATACGGCCCGATGAATCCTGATGACCTGCACCTGAAGCGATAAAGGCTGCATACCATCCGCTCTGCCATACATCGTCGTTGAATCGCACCGGATCGGTCCACGTCAGTCCGTCGTCGGTACTTTTCACATAATAGAGCCCTTGCTTTGAAGATCCGTTGAGCGAAGTGAAGAATCCCGTGTCGCCCACAAATACGCAAATGATGGTGCCCGTGGCGCGATCGCACACGATGGCCGGGTCGCCGTAGGTCTTGCCGGTCGATGAATTGCCTTCGGCCAGCGTGACGGCTTCTGACCAAGTGTCACCGTTGTCGGTGCTACGTTTCATCACCACTGAAATGGTGTTGGGTAGGTCGGAAATATCCGATCCGCGCTTGTCGGCAACGGCAATCAGAGTGCCGGTGGGAGTACAGCAAACAGCGGGAATACGATAGAATTTTGATCCGCTTTCATTCATGCCGAACACCAGCACTTTAGTGGGTGCGCTGTCGTCGTGCTCGAATGTGGCACTGACGGTGATGTTTTCAGTCCCCATGGTGTAGGTGTTGCCTTCGATAGGTTGGCCGTTGACGGTTATCGACTGCAAAGTGTAGCCGGTGTGGGGTGTAGCGTTGATCGTCAATTCAGAACCTTCGGCTATTTTGCTGCCGTTGACAATGGCTGCACCATCCTTGACAACTTCAATGGTGCCCCCGGTGGCTTGTTCAACCGTCACTGTGGCACCATTGACATATTCGGGAAATCCTACAAGTGTCGCGTCATGACCGTTCCCCGAAATGTCGGTAACGGTCAGGCCGTTGATGTCGAAAAAGTCGTAGGCGGCGATCAGTTCCTTGCCTACGACTGCGCCGTCAGCGTCAGCGTTTACTTCAGCGGCAGTCAGTGCATCGCGGTAGAAACGCAAATCCGAGATCTTGCCGGTGAGCATATAAGAGATTGACGTTGTGGGGTCGTTGTTGAGTACCCAGCGGGCGCCTACAATGATGTCGGCCTGCGAGGGGCATGGGCCTGCTTGTGAAGAAGCTATGGAACTTTCACGAAACAACGTCCCATTGATGTAAATTTTCGATTTGGCTTCAGAGGCACTGTAGGTCCAAACAACGTGTGCCCAGTTGCCGGGAGTATAGCCGGATGTTATCCAGGCACCACCTACGTTTGCTCCGTTGTTTGTACCGTTGTAGAGCGAAAAGTTGTTTGCCATTGTCTGCGAGGAGCTTGATCCCATGAAGATGTCGAATCCGGTGCGACGGAGCGAGCTGTTTCGGAAGTTATTACAGACGAAGCCGAAATAACCATTGGAGGAGGCCCATGCCGGCACATTCATTTTGAAAGCTATCGACATGCTGCCGTCGGAGGCGATGTCAAAATCCGTGCTGTTGGGTATACGCATATAGCGAGTGCCGTCGCAGTCGAGATAGCCCGGACCGAGATAGGAATGTTCGGATTCATCGGTCAGGGTATATGTCTTTGTCTCAGTGAATCCGGGATAGGTGAGCGTGGCTGTGACGGTGGTACCATCAGATGAGTAGGTGATTTCCGGCGATCCGAAATCAGGGGTAAATGTGGCTTCTGTGCCGTTTTGTGTCCAGTGGCCCGGAGTTGTGAACACTGCCCATGAGTCTTCACCTTCAGATGCAACGCGCGATACGAGTTCACGACCTATGGCGTTGACCCCTTCGTGGTTGAAGTGAAGGTATCCGCTGAACGATGATTCGTATTGCAAGGGGAAGTCTTTGGTGTCGACAACTTCAACATTGTCATAGGCCAAAGCCACGGCATCCTGTGCATCGCGCACCCCTTGTCCGTATTGTACGGATCCGGTGGGTGTTACGGTCGATTCACCGGGTTTGATAATGTGGCCAATGTAGATATGTCCGGCCGGGAATCCGAGTTCGTTTTCGATGCGGCTCACGAGTCGCTCAAGACACTGACGGTAGTATGCCTCAGTGTTGTCGCGGTCGGCGCAGCCCTGCATCCACCACACACCGGCAAGACGTGGACGTTTTCCTTTGGAAAGGAGATCGATCATGGCCGGTTTGAAGATGTTTTGGTAGAAATATTCCCAGTTGGTGTCGTCGGCCGGATTGGCCCATGAGGAAATGAAAGATCCCGATGCGCCGAGTTTCAGCATATAGAGTTCTTTGCCCGGGAATGCTTCCTGAAACGCTTTTCCGAAGGCACCCTCCATGCCGCGGCGTCCCTGGGCACAGTTGGTGTCGGTGCCTGTGCTGTAGGTTCCGTAGCCGTGGATCATGTTCATGGCGGTTCGTCCGGAGGTGTTTTCGTTTCTGTACCAGAGGTTAAGCCAGCCGGGAGCTACGTCGGTGGTTGTGCCATCGACCACCCAACGGGCAGCTTCGCCCAGAGCGTTGGATGTCTGGTTGGCTACTTGTGAACTGCGATACCACATTTTCATTGTGCCTGGATTGGCCGACGATGAGTACCACTCGTTCATCTGAGCATCGAGCGTAGCATCGAACATGGCGGAGCCGTCAGCGTTCGATTGTCCGAGGACAATGAACACCGGCACATCGGCATCAGTTACCTCAGCCATTGCCCGACCTACAGATAATTGTGTCAACAATACGGCCGTCGCCAGAGCGGTCGACCGTAGGAATCGATGTAGATTCATGGTGATTGGATTTATATTAGTGTGTTGAAATATATATTGTTACAAAGATAATAAAATGATTCTATTTTACCTAAGGCCCCATCTCATAAAATTTCAGGGCCTATAGTCGGCGGATTGTATCGGCGATTTGACGGCCGAGACCGATTGTGTAGCCGTTGCTGACGAAAACCACGCGATTGAACGTGTCGGCAATTATAAGTATTGGATATTGGTCGGGGCTGATCTTCAGCGATTCGCATATACTTTTTGCGATCGAGCCATCTATATCAGAGCCATACAATGTGGTGGAGGGCAGTGAGACATCTTCGGGTATTTCGGCACGACGCAAGCTTGACTCGTCGTCCCATAGCAAGATCAACGGTCGTCCCCATTGTTCGATGATCTCTTTTTCGGCTGCAATATCTCGAAGTGCGTGGTTCGACGGTTCGTGTGCGGGCGACAATAGCGCGAGCGCGTAATAACCGCGGCCTGTGGCTGAGAGCAGTGATTGCAGATCGTTGTGCCCTGCTTGTCGGAAGAGTGATTCGCTGTCAAAGGATCCGAGAACTTCAACGGCTGTCGTGTCCTGACGAAGTGTGAGTGTGCCGACTGTCGGTTTATCCGAGATTTGGATCAGATCGATGTGCGACATGACGCTTCCATCGGCCAAGCGCTGACCGGTGACGATCATGTATTGACCGGTCTCAATTTCCATCGGGTGGGCGAAAGTTTCACTCAACGGAGCAAAATCGTGGTAGGTTTGTAGCTGGGGGATTCCGTCGACTATTTTAGATATAGTGAAGTGGGAATAGTATTTAGGATCATCAACAGCACGGGTAGGAGTGAAAAGCAGCTGAAGAGAGGATTTGGTTACATTGTCGGAGTGATCGTTGGCATGTCCAAACTCGGCCACATGCCAAGTGCTTTCTTTGTCGGCCCATAGTGTGCGCCCGTTGACAGGATCGATCATGGCGGGAATGCCCAAGGATCTTGCACCCGCCACGAAGAAGATGTCGCGCGACTTTGGCGAAGTGTGTCGCAGATTCCATACTGCGAGCGGCGACATGGTGGCCGACTCAGGATACCATACCAGGTCAGCATTGATCGAGTCGCTCACAAATTTAACCCATTCAGCAGGATTGGCTATGAAAGTTTCAGCCATTTCCGCATCGATCCGATCACGAAGTTCTGACCGGAACGGGGTGAGTTCTTCATTGTCAATTCGAGGCGACATGACATAACGAGCAAACAGTTCATTGCAATATCCAGGGGCAATTGAAGCCCGGAAGTGGTCGTCGAGCACCTCGGGAGTTATGTCAGTCAAATCTTTTTCGGTCACTGATTCGAGAAGCGCAATTGCCCGACCAAGTTCTTCTCCCTCTTTTTCGGAGAGAAATTTGATTATAGTCCGATGGTTGCCACGTGATTTGACTACGAGCGGAGTTAGACGTTCAGGCGGAATATTGAGCGACACTGCAATGGAGTCGATGGCAGGGCGGGTAGGGAATGTGGCGACATAACAACTGCGGATGGAATCTTCGTGTGCCAGCCGAAGATCGTTGGCCGCGCGAAGCTGATCGGGCACTACCACTTCAGCATCTCGTGCCACCGGTGGCACGAGATCGAAGTCGGCACTCAGCTGTGTGCTGCCGTCGAAAGTCAGCGGCACGGTGACGAACCGGTCTGTGCCAACGTGGCATTTCTTGAAGCCGAAATTCACTCCGTCGGTTGCCCAGACCATCAGATCGCCCAATCCGCATATCAGCGATGCCTCGCCGTGGCTGTCGGTCAATTTTGACGCAATCGGATAAAACTCAGCATAGTTGTAGATGCGGAAAGTGACATCGGCCCCGGCAACCGGCACCTCGTTTTTATTGACTATCTTGACTGTAACTGTATCGACTGGAGCATAGATTGAAGTCACATTGATGTCGGTGTTTCCAACCATGCGACCAAGCACTTCCTCCGGTCCGTCGTAGTTGGCTCCCGGCACGCGGGCATGCATCAGCATGCCACGTGCAGCCGGTGCATTGAACCATCCCAGATTGAGCACCGGCTCCGGCTCGCATGCACCGAGAAAATACCATCGGCCGTCGGCCCAAGCCTCCACCCATGCATGATTGTCGTCGGTGTGGGCCCAGCGGGGAGTGTAGACCTGACGAGCCGGGATGCCCATGGCACGGAGAGCAGCCACCGTAAATGTCGATTCCTCACCGCATCGTCCTATGGCCGAGCTAATGGTCTGCAGTGGAGAATGAGTGCGGGCATCAGAGGGCTGGTATGTGGCTTTTTCGTGACACCAGTGGTTGATTTCGAGCACTGCATCGTGCATCGACAGATCTTTCACGCGGTCCTTCAACTCGTTATAGATGGCCGGACGATGGCGGTCGATGCTTTCGTTGTTGACTCTCAGAGGCAGAACGAAATGCAGAAAGTCGCGTTCGCTGACCGTCGATCCCCAGGGCATCTCTTCTCGAGCTTCCAATGCCGGACGTATGGCATAGTCAAGATAGAATTCCGCTGAACGGTCGGCTGAATCAGCCGGGTTGATCATCTGATATAATGCTCTGAGATAGAGGCCTTCATCATCGGTAGTGTTGGCCGACGCAGATATATTGAGCCCAATGAGAATGGCGCACGTTGCGATAAGACGACAGATTTTCATGCCTTGTGAGAATGTATTATTTTAGAAAGGGATTCCACGATTGATTGTGATGTCGTGTTGCGCGAATATTCGTCGACATTGTCGGCAGAGCCCATATAGGCTAGGTCGTTGCGCCACGTCATGCTGCTTGGCAGGGTGGTGGATGCTGAGGCATGAACTTCACTTACGCCTGTCGCGCCAACCAGTTGTCCGACATTTTCGGGCTTTACACCAGCCCCGGCCATGATGGTCAACCGATCGGCGAATTCTTCCTGGAGGCGGCGGATCAGTGGAGCACCGGCTACGGCCGACGCTGCCTGACCGGATGTCAGTAGTCGGTCGCATTTCAGATCAATGATCCGTCGAGCAGCTGTGAATGGATCGCGACACATGTCGAAGGCTCGATGGAATGTAACAGAGAGGCCCAACCGCCCGGCCAAGTGACACATTTCGCCGCAAAGATCAAGGTCGATGCTCCCGTCGGGATGCAATGCACCGATCACTACTCCTGATGCTCCGCATTGCGAAGCCTCCTGGATGTCAAGAAGCATGATGTCGGCTTCAGCATCGGAATAAACGAAATCACCTCCACGTGGACGAATCAACACATTGACAGGGATTTGCGACATCTCCACGGCTTTGGCGATAAATCCCGCGGAGGGGGTGATACCACCTTCTGACAGCGATGAGCATAACTCAATACGATCGGCTCCTCCGACATTCGCAGCAACTACGCTTTGGATGTCGGCGCAGCATATTTCGAGCTTGACCAAGTGATTTTTCAATTGATATTATTTTAAGGTGAGTTCCACGACATAGTCGGGCGTCTGCGGTGTGGTACGGTCGATCGTCAGAATGGTCTGACTGCCGTCGGCTTTGAATTTCAGCGGATTGCGACCAGCGAAGTCGACTGCGCTTTTGATTTTTTTATGGCTGACGGGGATCGAAATTTGTGTTACCTCAGGATCAAGGATGTGCAGATACATGCGGTTGTCCTTGACGGTGGCCACTCCCCATGGCTGTTCGCCAAAATCGGCTGCCGATGTGGGGCGTATCGTAACCGCGTAACGGTCCATCCATCGTCCGAGAGCTGCAAGGCGATCAAGAGCTGCCTTGGGCAGTCGTCCATCGGGTTGCGGACCGACATTAAGCAAAAGATTGGCCCCTTTGCCGGCGGTGCGGACAAGTGTGCGTATGATGTCGTTGGCTGACTGATAGTCAAGATCTTTCACCGTATAGCCCCATGAGCGGTTCATGGTGATACAGGTCTCGAGTGGCAGACGTGAAATTTCCTGTCCCGACAGTCCGGCGGTGTTTTCGCCGGGCAGATCACGCTCAAAGATCTGGATGTCTTCGCCGGGAAATGGTGTCTGGTGATGATTGTTGCCGATCAGACAGGCCGGTTGCAATTCGTGGATCATGGCATATTGTTGCGGAAGTTGCCACTCAAAAGGGGTGGCGTCCTCGTCGTGGTCCCACCATCCGTCAAACCATATTGCCCCGATCGGGCCATATCCGGTCAGCAGTTCGCGAATCTGTTCATTCATAAATGAGTAATATCCGGGCCAATCCACCAAAGTGGAGTCGCGTCCGGTGTTCAATCCGGTTCGGCCTGAAGGGTAGTCGGGTCGGGTCCAGTCGATGTGCGAGTAGTACAGGTGCAACCGTAAGCCCTGCTTGTGGCATTCGTCGGCTATTTCTTTAAGGATATCGCGGCCAAAGGGAGTGGCGTCAATAATGTTGTAGGGCGACTGCGCGGTGTGCCACATCGAGAAGCCGTCGTGGTGGCGGGTGGTGAAGCAGATATAATGCGCACCTGCGTCCTTGAATGCTTTCACCCAGTCGTGGGCATTGAAGCCTGCCGGGTAGAAGCCTGACGCTGCTTTGGCATATTCGTCGGCGTTTATGTCGCGGTTGAGATACCATTCGTTTTGGCCGAACATGCTGTAGATGCCCCAGTGGATGAAGATGCCAAGGCCTGCATCGCGAAACTGCCGGCGGGCTTCAAGGTTTGCTTCCGTGGGATGGTAGTCGTAGTCGCGGTCGGAGGCGAAAGACTGATTGCCAAAAGCCAATGCGACAGCTGCCAAGGAGTAGATTAATTTTCTAAGTAGCATGAGTGAAAAGAGAAGGTGTCTAAAAGTTTCGACGCATCAGTTTCTGCGTTTCCGTAGATCCTGTATGCGTCGAAGTATTTCAGTAGAAAAGGACCGTCGTCATCAGAATGGGATGTCGTCTTCGGCAGCTCCCGGTGCGGCAGAGAACGGATCGACAGAAGCCGGAGGTGTGGGTACGCCACCCTGATTGTAGACGGGTGTGGTCTGCTGTTGCTGCTGACCCTCTTTTTCGGCTTTCCATCCTCGGATGTCGGTGTACCAGCGGCCGTTGAACTCGCGGCTTTCGATGTCGAAGCTCACTGTGACCACTTCGCCCACATTGAGTGCATATTGATCGGCTTTGTCACCGAAGAAGTTGAAGAACACTTTGCGGGGATAGGTCTCTTGCGTTTCAAGCACATATTCGCGTTTTTTCCAAGGGTTGCCACTTTTTGAAGTGCCGGATACTTCCGGAAGCGCCAGGATGATTTTTCCTTTGATTTCCATATTGTGTGATATTGAATTATTTTATGAGATGGGGTTTTAAATGATTGGATATGCTCAGTGGCACAAGTCTGTGCTTTTGAGCGGTTGACAAAGTTAGCTAAATTTGTCAGAAAAAGAAACAATGTGCCAAAAATTTTTGACACATTGTTTATAAGATATTTCAGTCGGTGTGGCTGATTAATCCTTCACAGCAGCAACGCCGGGAAGCACTTTGCCTTCGATGGCTTCGAGAAGCGCACCGCCGCCGGTCGATACGTAGGAAACCTGATCGGCAAGACCGAACTTGTTGATGCAAGCCACTGAGTCGCCACCACCTACGAGTGAGAAAGCACCGTTTTTGGTAGCTTCAACGATAGCATCGGCAATGGCACGCGAACCGCCGGTGAAGTTGTCAAATTCAAACACGCCTGCGGGGCCGTTCCAGAGGATGGTTTTGGCCGGAAGGATGGCAGCGGCGAATGCTTTGCGGGTTTCGGGACCGGCATCGAGACCTTCCCATCCGTCGGGGATATTCATCACTGAACATACCATGGTGTTGGCGTTGTTGTCGAAAGCATCAGCAGCGATGCAGTCGGTGCCGAGCACGAGGTTGACGCCTTTCTCTTTGGCTTTCTTCATGATGTCGAGAGCCAGGTCGAGTTTGTCGAGCTCGCAAAGCGAGTTGCCGACTTTGCCGCCCTGAGCTTTGGCAAATGTGTAGGTCATGCCACCGCAGAGGATCAGGTTGTCGACCTTGTCGAGGAGATTTTCGATGATACCGATCTTGGTAGAAACTTTCGATCCGCCCATGATGGCGGTAAACGGACGCTTGATGTCGTTGAGGATGTTGTCGACGGCCTTCACTTCTTTTTCCATGAGGTAGCCGAGCATTTTGTCCTGTTTGTCAAAGTAGTCGGCGATCACGGCAGTGGAGGCGTGTTTGCGGTGGGCAGTGCCGAATGCGTCGTTCACGTATACGTCGGCATAGCTTGCGAGGGTTTTTGCAAATTCTTTCTGACGTTCTTTCATTTCCTTTTTGGCTGCTTCATAGCCGGGGTCGGTTTTGTCGATGCCCACGGGTTTGCCTTCTTCTTCGGGGTAGAAGCGGAGGTTTTCGAGCAGAAGCACTTCGCCGGGTTTCAGAGCTGCGGCAGCTTCTTGAGCCTTGGCGCAGTCGGGAGCGAATTTCACATCGGTGCCGAGAGCTTTTGCCACGGCGTCTTTGATCTGAAGCAAAGAATATTTGGGATTGACTTTGCCTTTGGGTTTGCCCATGTGGCTCATGATGATGAGGCTGCCACCGTCGTTAAGGATTTTTTTGAGTGTGGGGAGAGCACCGCGGATACGGGTGTCGTCAGTGATGTTGCCATTCTCATCCAGAGGCACGTTGAAGTCAACGCGAACGATTGCCTTTTTGCCGGCAAAATTAAAATCGTCGATATTCATAATGTATATTAAACTTTGGTTTGTAGAGTTTTCGTACCACAAAATTAGTGATTAATTCGTATATGGAGAAGCAATCATTTCTAAAAAATTGTCAACTCATATTATATAATAAGGTGAGATCCGGGCCTCCGGGTGTGATGTGGTGGAGGTCGCGGATCTCATCATAGGTCTGATTTATTTGGCAGTCTTTTTGGCGGTGGTTTTCTTTTTGGCAGGTGCTTTGGCGGCAGTTTTCTTGGCTTTTGCCTTTTTGTCGGCCTGCTCAGTCTGCTTCTCTATCTGCTTCTCTATCTTTTCTTCCTTGGTGGCTTTGCGCAGCAGGTGCTCTTCGTTGAAGTGCTCGATGTTTTTGCGCATGGATGCCACTTCTTTGTTGAGGGTCGAGATCTCCTGCTCCTGATTGCGGATGGTGGTCAGCAGAGCGTTGAGTTCTTCGTTTTCGATCGACAGCGGATATTGCTCTTCCACTCTGACAATGAAGTCGGCCAATACGTTCATGTAGTTGGTAAACGCTTGGAATGGAGTCTCGTACGGGGAGAAGTTGGAGTGGGCAGCTCCGTCGGCGAAGTGCTTGGTCGACATGTAGAACAGGTGGTCGGCAGCCTGTAGATAATACCAGTCTTGTTTCAGACGGCGGTCATCGCAAAGGCGCACGCGTTCGGCCACGGAGTAGAGTTTTTCGAAAGCTTCGTTCTGTAGTTTGTTGCCGAGCCATGCAGTGGTGTCGCGCGATTCGTCGGTCCATGAAATGGGGTGCATAACCAACAGAGTACCAACGGATTTTAGCTTTGACACAGCTTCTGAAGGAGTGAAGAATTCGATGCCACGTTCGCGAGCGAAGTGGGGCAGAGCTTCAAGAAACTGGAAGATGCCTGTTTCGCGGGTCTGGAATTCGCCGAAGGTCTCCAGGTTCATGCAGATGTTGATGATCTGTTCGTCGGGAGGGGTTGCGGCAATCCAGTCGATGTATTTGTCGGCGGTGAGGGGATATGCGTCCCACTGGGTGTCGCTGAAGCGGCGGGCAATGTCGTCGGATAGTTTTGCGTTGCGCAGAAGTATTTTGAGCTTGGGTGCCGAGGCGGCGCTGTAGACGTAGTTGGGCGATTTCCAGCCAAGTATGTGTTTGGCGCCTTCGGTGACCACGCCTTTGTAGCCCATCGAAAGGATCTGCGGAGCCAGATCGTCGCAATAGATGAGCTCTGTGTTGCGGAGCACTTTGGGTTTCTGTCCAAACAGCTCGTGGATCTTATCGGCGTGAACCTGCACCTGGTTGGCAAATTCATCGGGGTCGACAAGCGACGACAGCGAGTGTGCATAGGTCTCGCCGAGGAATTCGACGCGGCCCGTGGCAGCGAGTTTCTTCAGAAGATCGATGAATTCGGGCACATACTGCTCGCACTGCTCGAGGGCAACACCGGTGATCGAGATGGCGAAACGGAAATGGGGATCGGCTTCGAGCATGCGCAGAAGAGTCTCGGCTGCAGGGATGTAGCTGCGGTGAGCGATGCGGCTGACGATGTCGTCGTTGGTGAAGTCGTCGTAGTAGTAATGGTCGTTGCCTATATCGAAGAAGCGATAGCGTTTGAGGCGAAACGGCTGATGGATCTGGAAATAAAATGATATGGCTTTCATGATGTTGAATGTTCTGTGTTAGGGCTCAGTTGAGCATTTTTGTTTTGATTATGTTTGTTTTGTTGGTTTGTAATGTCAACCGATAACGCGGCGGTAGATGTCGATAACTTTGGCGCCTGCTTTGTCCCAGGTGATGCGGTTGACTTCTTCGAGGCCATCTTCGCGCAGCTGGTTGAACATTGCCGGATAGGTGATGATCGAGTGGATGGCATCGGCCATGGCGTCGATATCCCAGTAGTCGGTTTTGATGACGTTGGTCAGGATTTCGGCGCAGCCGCTCTGCTTCGAGATGATCGATGGCACTCCCATCTGCATGGCCTCGAGCGGCGATATGCCGAAGGGTTCCGATACCGATGGCATCATGTAGACGTCGCTGGCTTTGAGCATTTCATACACTTGCTTGCCTTTCTGGAATCCGGGGAAGTGGAAGCGATCGGCAATGCCGCGTTCGGCCGCGAGGGTGATCATCTTGTCCATCATGTCGCCCGAACCGGCCATCACGAAGCGCACGTTGTGGTTTTTGCGGAGCACCTTGGCGGCGGCTTCCACAAAGTATTCCGGACCTTTCTGCATGGTGATTCGGCCAAGGAAGGTCACGATCTTTTCTTTCGGCTTGGTCACTTCGACGTTGAGCAGCTCATCGCTCAGCGGAGTGACGGCGTTGTGCACGGTGGTCACTTTTGCCGGATCGATGCCGTATTTTTCGATAACGGTCTGGCGAGTCAGGTTGCTGACGGTGATGATGTGGTCGGCCTGGTTCATGCCGTCTTTTTCAATGGCGAACACTGTGGGGTTGACGTTGCCTCGCGAGCGGTCGAAGTCGGTGGCGTGAACATGGATCACCAGCGGCTTGCCAGTCACCTGCTTGGCATGGATGCCGGCGGGGTAGGTGAGCCAGTCGTGGGAGTGGATCACATCGAAGTCGAGTGTGCGGGCAATCACTCCGGCACATATCGAGTAGTTGTTGATTTCTTCAAGCAGGTTGTCGGGATATCTTCCCGAAAACTCAAGGCACCCCAGATCGTTGGTGCGCATGTAGTTGAAGTCGGCATATATATGCGAGCGCAGGTCGAAGTAGAGGTCAGGGTTCATCAGTTTGCCGATGCGCTGCTCCACATATTCGCGGCTGACGTCGCGCCAGGCGATGGGCACTTGTGATGCTCCGATGATGTTGGCAAAGCTTCGGTCCTCATCGCCCCAAGGCTTGGGGATTACAAACGTTATGTCCATATCGCCACATTCCCACATACCTTTTGTGAGGCCGTAGCTGGCAGTGCCTAAACCGCCAAGGATATGAGGTGGAAATTCCCACCCGAACATTAATGCTTTCATGAGATTATTTATGGTTGTGGCTTTTGGTTAGAGGTTGAATTTCTTAAGTGTGGTGATGGTGCGGAGTATGCCGGCCACGTTGGTGGCGTGGCTGATGGCTCCGCGGCCACTGAATGGCGGGTTGCCGTCGTAGAGCTGTGAGAGCGAGCCGATGCAGGCTTGTGTCATCTCGTCTTCGTAGCCGATGAGCATTCGGTCTATGTAGCTGACGCCGCTGTGGCCGAACACTTTCAGATAGGCATCGGCGTAGAAGCCAAACAGCCAGGGGCGGGCGGGCCCATTGTGCAGAGCGATTTCGCGATCTTCGGGCGAACCCTGGTAGTTGGGACGATAGCCGAAGCTCTTGGGCGAAAGTGTGCGCAGTCCTTTGGGAGTCAGTAGTTCGCGTGTCACAACGTCGAGCACTCCCTTGCGCTGACGGCGGTCGAGCGGACAGTAGTCGAGGCCGATGGCCACTGCCATGTTGGGTCTGACAGACGGATCAGCGTAGTTGTCGTTGACGTAGTCGAACAGATATCCGTAGTCGTTGAGGAATGTGGCCACGAAAGCGTCTTTCAGTTGGGCGGCCTTCTCAGTGATATTGGCTTGGAGTATGGCATACGATTCGTCGCCTTCGGCCATCGAGGCGGTGAACATCAGCGCGTTGTACCACAAGGCGTTGAATTCTACCAACAGACCTGTGCGGGGCACTACTGGACGTCCACCGAGCGATGCGTTCATCCACGATACCGGAGTGTCCACGCCGTTGGTGCGGATCAGGCCGTCGGTCTGCATCTGCAGGTTGGGATGGCGGTTGTTCATGATATATTCCACGATTTCAGCCAACAGCGGCATGTAGAGTTCGCGGGCAGCGTCTTTGCCGTAGGCTTTGGCGTATTGCTGGATGGCCCAGACGCACCATAGTGGGATGTCGGGAAGATCGATGCCCATGATGCGTTTGTCGAGTTCGCCGGTAGTCATGAAATGCTGAAGGGCCTTGGCGCCGGTAGCCATTATGGCCTCGAAGTCGTCGCGGTGGTCAATCGATATGGTGTTGCCCGGAAGAGCCATGAAGGTGTTGCGTGCCAATATCTTGCCCCAGGGATAACCCGAAAGCATATACATGGCATCATGTTCGCGGAGATAGAATTGCTTTGCAGCGTTTTTCAAGCAGTTGAAGAAGCTTGTGCGACAAGTGCGAGTCGAGATCTCCTGCTGATATTTTTTGGCGAGCTGACGGGGAGCGGCTTCCGAAAGTCCTGCCGAGAAGATGATCGACTGGCCCTTTTTGATGGGGATATCGAAATAGCCGGGCACCCAGAGGTCTTCGGTGTAGGGCACTCCGCGCTCCATGTCTTTGACATATTCAAAGCCGTTGTACCAGTTGGGCTCGTAGTTCCACTGCGGTTTATGGCTGAATTGCATGTAAAGGGTAGGATAGCCGGGATAGAGGCAAGTGGCAATACCGTTTTCCACCGGGCGGCACTCGCCGTTGAGATTGCCGTTGGCCATCACCAGCTGGTTGACTTCGCGGAATGCAAGCATCGGGCGGAAGCGAAGCGTGGTGGCAGAGTGTGCCTCTACGAGGGTGTAGCGGATCAGAATGCGGTTTTCGTTGGAGATAAAGATTTTCTCTTTGGTTAGGATCACACCGCCCACGCGATATGTTGTGCGGGGCACGCTCTCGCAGTCAAACTCGCGGATATACTTGTGACCGTTGGGGCTGTAGACTCCGCCCTGATAGCGGTGGAGGCCTAAATTAAACTGGGCTCCGTGCTGTATCACCGACACATCCATCGACGATAGCAATACGTGCCACGAGTTGTCCATCTCGGGCATCGGTACGACCAAAAGACCATGCTGCTTGCGGGTATTGCAGTCCACAATCGAAGTGCAATGATAGGCCCCTGATTGATTGGTGCGGAGCATCTCTTTCATAAGACTCTGCTCCAGATTGATCATCAGGTTTTTATCAAATTTTAAATAACTCATGGTATGTTATGTTAGATTAGTATATACGTAAATTTTGAGATATTTATAGGATATGGCGAAAATAATAAATTTTAGTGTCATATGCAACATTTTATGCAATTTTTTTCCTCACGCCATCCAACACAGCATCTATGACTTTATAAACTTATAACTCTTATAAAATTTATAAATCGTATAAGCCACCCAAAACTTCCATCACTCCCACTCACCATCTGCAAAAAATAAACGATTTTTGCTATTTTTGGCTCAAACCGCCCATTCGCGCCGTATCTTTGCCGCGAACCCTAAACCATTATC
>JAMPBJ010000001.1:580382-862267 GCA_023666835.1 Bacteroides sp.
TGTTAGTTTCTAGTGGTGCCACCAGGAATCGAACCGGGGACACAAGGATTTTCAGTCCTTTGCTCTACCAACTGAGCTATGGCACCATCTTTGGCGGACGGCATCGGGGATGCGTGTGCCGCTTTTGTTTTGCGATGCAAAGGTAGGCGTTTTATTTTAATTGTGCAAGCGTTGGGGTTATTTTTTGTGGATTTTTGTGCTTTTTCGATTTATGTATTGTCATTTGTTTGCTTTTTCAGGGTGTTTTTGGCATGGCTTTTCTATGTTATGTTCGTGGATTTGTTGTAGATTTGTAGGAAGTGAAATGGATTATTGGAGTATACAATGAAGAAGGTACGGGTAGTTGTGGACAGGCGTTTGTGTGGCGGCGAGAGTTGGTTGATCGGTAGTCGGGAAGATGATGTGTGTCTGGCTTTGCCTGAGCGGTGTGGTCCGATGATTGATCGATGGATGCGTAAGCGTCGAGGGGAGGGTGTGGAGATTGCATGGGGTCGTTGCTCTTCAGGAGAGATGATGGCCGGTGAGATTGATGGTTTTCTTGATGGTCGTCTCCGGGTGTTTTCCGCTGATCTTAATCCGTTTGGTAGTGAGTTTCAGCTGCGCGTGTGGCATGAGGCGATGAAGGTTGGATATGGGGAGCGTATCAGTTATGGCGAGTTGGCTCGCCGGGTGGGGATGCCCGGAGGAGCCAGGTGTGTGGCCGGTGCTTTAGGTGCGAACGGTGTGTTGTTGGCGATTCCGTGCCACAGGGTGGTGTCGTCTGATGGCGGGTTGGGAGGATTTTCGGCCGGAGTGGAGATGAAACGCCGACTGCTGGGGATGGAGGAAAAAGGTAATCCCGACAGCGACCGTTGGGTCGTGCCGGGATTGGTATGGTAGGGTTGTGTCAAGATGTCAATCGGCCGGACTCATTTCGAGCTGGATGCGGTTGGCGTTGACAATGTAGTTTCGGGCAAACTCGGCTATGTCGGCCGGGGTGAGTGATTCGACTATGTCGGTGTAGCCATTGTGCATGTCGCGTCCGAATTTGTCGTAGACGTGGAGCACTGTGAGCCAATAAGAGTTATCGTTTTTGTTTTGGTCGTAGGACTTTATCATGTATTGTTTGATCTTGAGCAGTTCGTCGTCGGCGATGGTGGCGGGGTCGGCATAGCTGTCGACTGTGGCGGCAACGATGTCGAATGTCGAGTCGGCGTTTTCGGGTGAAACTTTGATGTAGACAGGCATGATGAATTTGGGGCTGTCGGAACCGTTCATGCCGGCGCCCACACCGCCATGACCTTTGATGGAGTAGGTCCATCCACGGTCTTCGCGGAGGTCTTTGAGCAGAGCCGACTGGATGAGACTGCCAATTGCGTGACCGCAGATGACGTTGCGCAGATTGTAGTCGCAGTCGGAGTTGTAGAAGGTGTAGGCTATGGTCTGCGGTGTCTGCATGGGAGTGGTGAAACGCATGCGGTCGCGTCCGGATGTGTAGCGGTAGCCGATGTCGGAGGGAGATTCGCGGCGACCGGCAGCGGGGAGTGATGCGAGGTAGGTTTCGACGAGCGGACGGATGGAGTCGATTGCAAAGTCGCCTAGAATGTAGAAGTCGAAGTCGGTCATGTCGCCGAAGCGGTCGGCATAGAGTTGCATTATGCGGTCATAGTTGACGGAGTCGACATCGGCCTCGCTAAGCTTCTTGCCGAGGGGATGCTTGGAGTAGACGTGGTAGTGGATCGAGTCGGCCATGGTGAATGTAGGGTTGTTGCCCTGCGATGTGAGTTTGAGCTTGTGGTTGTCGACCATGGCTTTGAAGGCCACTTCGTCTTTGCCGGCTGCTGTGGCTTTGAGATAGAGAAGACGGAAGGCGTCGGCGATGTCGGCTTTGGCGGCCACGGCGCTCAGTCGCTCTTCCATGTTGTCGATGGTGATGCTTGTGCGCACGCTTTTGCCGGCAAGGATTCGACGGAGGTCGGTCTGTGTGTGACCTCCGAATTTGCTGATGGCCAGAGCGTCGTTGGCAAGATGGTATTCGGGGCTGAGAGCCGGGTCGTAGCCGGCAGAGAAACCGCCGGGAGAGTAGCCGGCGATGATCACCTGGTCGGGACTGTAGGTGGTGGGGAGGAGATGCACACGAATGCCGTTGGAGAGCGTCCATACGGTGGATCCGAAAAGAGTGTCGGCTTGCTCTGACACCACTTTGCCGGCCGAAGGTTCAGAGGTGAGGAGCGGAGTGTCGACCACATGGGCTTCGTAGGGGGTCAGGGCGGCGTAGTCGACGACGGTGTATGCCTCGGCGAGTGTTTGGTCGTTGAGCGGAAGATTGTCGCTTCCGGGCACGTAGGCGAGCAGAACAACGTTGGAGTTGTCGGGGCGCACGATGTCGCGTATCCATGCGTTGACCTGCTCGAGGCCCACCTGGTTGATGACTCCGAGCATCATGCGATAGTATTGCTCTTCGGAAGGGAGGGCACCACCGTCGAGATAATTGCGGCAGTAGATGCGTGCAAATTCGGTGTTGGTGCGTTTGTCGCGACGTGCAAAGCGTTTATCGAGCTCAGAGCGGTAGTTGAGTTGGGCGCGGCGCAGTTCGATGTCAGTGAATCCGAATTTGGCTGCGCGTTGCAGTTCGGTTGCCAGCGCGGCCACGCACTCGGTTTCGCGACCTAAAGAGGTGGCAGCACGCACCATCAGAGCGTCGCATGAGTGGGACAGGAGGAACGCACGGTCGCCGATGCCGACGTTGCTCATGAGTGATCCGGTGGCCGTTTCGAGGTCGGTCAGACGTTCGGCCAGCATGTCGGTGACAAGATAGCGTGCGAGGTCGTTGCGCAGTTCGGCTATGGTGTTGACGGCCGAGTCGGCGAGTGTGGCGTGCTTGATGTGGATCTGAACCATGGGAGTCACCTGCTCCGGGTCGCTCTGTACGGTAGCAATCACCGATTTGTTGTCGGGCACCTCGACGCGACGTGAAGTGACGTCGAAATCGGGACGATTGACGTCGGCCCACATATTGCGGATCGATGCTTCAATATAGTCGGGGTCGATGTCGCCAACCACTACGATGCACTGATTTTCGGGGTAATACCAACGACGGTAGTAGTCGCGAAGATCCTGGTGGGGGAAGTTTTCCACGATCTCCATCAAGCCGATGGGAAGACGGCGACCATAGAGCGACTCTCCGTAGATGACAGGAGCCGCGCGTTCGAGCATACGGTTGGCGGCGGTGCCGTTGCGTTGGCGCCATTCGCCTTTGATGACGCCACGTTCGGCATCGATATCAGCACCATCGAGCGTCAGGTCATGGCTCCAGTCGCGCAGGATCAGCAGACAGGAGTCGACGCTTGTGGTGCGCGTGGTGGGCACGTTGCAAATGTTGTAGACGGTCTCGTCGGTCGATGTGTAAGCGTTGAGGTTGGCTCCGAATTTCACGCCGATGGATTCGAGGTAGCTGATGAGGGAATTGCCGGGGAAATGCTTGGTGCCGTTGAAGCACATGTGTTCAAGGAAGTGGGCGAGACCACGTTGGTTTTCCTCTTCGTTGATTGATCCGACCTTCATGGCAATGAAGAAATCGGCACGGTTTTCCGGAGTGTTGTTGTGGCGTATGTAGTAGGTCAGTCCATTGGGCAGAGTGCCTTTGCGCAGATCGGGGTCGACAGGCAGGGGATTGTATTTGGCTGCGGCCGCCAGCGGAGTGAACAATAGAAGGGTAAGAAGTAATCTGAATGGTTTCATTTTTGTTAGAGAGTGTCTAATAACAAAAGTTAAATTTAGTGCGGTCAATCTTTGAGTAATTTTGTCTTAACGATGAGGGAATGTGGCTGTAGCCACTTGACCGAAGAGTTAAGGCAAAAGTGCCAAAGAGTGGCCGACCTATGCTATTTTTGTTAATTGACATCTTTTAATTTGGTTAGAAAATTTCATTATACAATTGAGTGATCTATTTTGAAGTTGCTTATGTCTCCCGTCTTTTGGGTATCTTTTGCTCTTTGTTTCAGTCGTGTACATCAAGTACACTCCATCGACGGCAGAGCAAAATATCCTCCAAAATACGGAACCCTAAATTTAACTTTTGTTATTAGACACACTCTTAAAATATAAACGAAACAGCGATGTCGAAAGCGTCGGTTCTGACTCCTGCGGTGTAGCCACCGTGGGAATAGGAGGCCGAAAGCATCAGCGCGTAGCGTTGGCTGATGGCTCTGGATGCATCTGCTTTGATTTCGATGAGTGAATGGTTTTTTGACAAGATTTGATAGCGATGTATGTCGGTCAGCTGCAGGCCTTCGGGGATTGACGGGTCGAATGGAAGATCAATGTTGCAATCCGTGGCTATCGACTGGGTGTAGGAGACTGACATAGAGCCTCTCCACCATCGGCCGAAGCCTTGCGAAAGTTTCACGAGCAACGACGGATCGACGGATCCCAAGCGAAGGCTGCGCCGAGGATCGGCATAGGTCTCGTTGCTGCGTGAGAAGCCGACTGACGGCATCGCCGAGAGTGTGGTGGACGGAGAGGCATTCCATTGGTAGAGCGCATTGACATGGCCTGACGTGAGCGTGTGGACATACATTTTCATCGATCCGATCTGCGGATAGACGTTGGCAGCCGGGTCGCCGAAAATGTTTTCGGTGCCTGTGCGACGCGAGTGGGTGATTTCGCCCGTGGCGGCCCAAGAGTGAACCGACCCGGGGGCGAGCCATCCGGCTGTGGCATGGATCTGATTGTCGGTGGCCGATTGCAGCGGCAGCTTGTTGAGCGACGTCAGTATGTGGTCGAACTTGAAAGATGACCAGCCAAACGAGGCGATGATGCCACGACCGTCGGTCGGAATGACGTCGGCCGACAGCGCCCAACGGTTGCCGTTGTAGTAGTGGTTGTAGCCGTTGCCGGCAAACCGCTCATAGTGAGTGCCCAGTCCGGTGGTGTGCCAAACACGCGTGTCGGCCATCTCGTTGACAAATTCGAGGTCGCACGACTGTTTGTACTTGCGGTAGCTGACCGACACGCCTGCGCGATAGGGTGAGGCTCCCAGACGCACGGCTCCTCCGACCGCGATGTCGAGACGTCCGGTGGTGTTGCGCGGACGCGGGTCGACGTTGCGATAGTAGAGACCTGCGTTGTAGCTCAGCGTGGCCCCCCAAGCCCATCGGTCGGTGTGGTCGGCATATCCGCCGGCGAAGCTGTAGGTCTCCATTTGGATGTCGCCACCGATCGAATCGGCAAGGAAATAGGGGTAGACCATGTCGGCATCGGAACTCTCGTTCCAGTTGACGCCGCGTTGGTGTCCGTTGCTGTAGGCTGCGTGGCCACTCAGCGTCGAAGTCTTGTACTTGATGTAGCTGTCGGCTTCGATGGTCCAGTAGTCAAGTCCATCGCCGTTTTGCACATCGATGGCACGGTTTTGGCTGTCGTGATGGTAGCGAGGGCCGATGGAGCTGTAGCTGATCGGGAGTCGCCATTGATTGAGAGCAGGGTTTCCGTAGGGCTGCGGAGCCATCTGCCACATCAGCTGCGAGTGGATGGCTATGCGCTCGTTGATGTCGGGTAATATGACCCCGACAGTGTCTGCCGGTTGTCCGAGGGCAACAGCAGACACTGCGAGTAAAGTTAAAGTCAGAGAAATGGTTTTAGTCATTTTTATTTCATGGGAGTCACGCCGTCGTAGGTGCGAGTGGTGCAACGAGTGCCGTCGGCATCGATGGCAGTGCCCTGGATTTCGATTTCAGAGGCGATCACGTAGGGATTGAAATCTTCGGTGGAGTTGTTGGTGTCCTTGTAGACGGGGTTGCCTTCGTCGTTGAGATAAAGCATTTTGCGACGTGCTGCGTGGAAGAAGCGGGTTTTATCGGTGGTGTTTGCTGCAACCCAGGTCCATCCGCAGTCGAGGGCGGGTGAGGTCACGTTCCACTGATAGTTGTCGCGGGGAGCGAAGGTGACAACGTCGATAACTTCGGTGTTGGGAATGAAGTATGCTTCCTTGTTCATGTTGAACGAGCCTGCTGTAGTGACGAGTTCATAGGTGGCTTTATAGACGTTGTCGGTCAGGAATGTAGAGGGGTTGCTGACGCGGGCAATGCCGAAGGCACGTTGCGATTGGTCGAGGATTGTGATGGAGTTGGAGTAAGAGTAGATCTTGTCCATGTTGGGCACATTGGGGTTGTCGGTGTCCTGCTGAGAGGCAACTTTCGATTCGTCGTACCATTCTACGTCGGCACCGGTGAGGTCGAACGACAGAGGATTGGATGTGATGTGATTGTTGGCGCGGTCAACGATGAGGAAGTATTCACCGGGCTGAACGGGGAAACGGGTTCCGTCACCGGGTACGGTGTAGAGAGTACGGATGACGACTGCGGTGCCCATGATGTCGGGATCGTAGGTGTATTTCTGTATTGTCGAGAAGTCAGACTCGAAAATGGAGATGCCGTCGGCGTATATCACATGGTCAGTGTTGTTGTAGAGTTTGATGTAGGAGTCGCCGCGATACTGTGCGCCAGTCGAGGTGGTTGTTCCGGAGTTGAACACTTCGGCAATGATGAGATCGTTGGATTCGATGGTGTTGTAGGCTGTGAGAGTCAGATTATTGTTGCCTTCCTTGATCTGTACGCTCTGAGCCATGGCACGCATTGTAGAGGTGACGCCGTTGGAGAGCTGTACGTGGGCAGTGTAGGTCACGTCGTAGAGACCGGGTACGAGTTCGATCTGGCTCTTGTCGTTGAATGTCTTAACCTGATTGGTTGATACATTTTTAAACTGATATTCCTCATCGAGCACCGTGGCCGATGTGATTTCCTGTGGAAGATTGATGCTGAGCGACACGGGGTAGGTCACTACGGGGGTGTCGTCGTCGGAGCAGGAGGTCAGCTGTACTGACATACCGCCAAAAAGCGCGGCTGCAAGGATAAGTTTGGTAATTTTCATGATTGTGTAGTTATTTTATGTTTTGAATTTTTATGTTTTGTCAGATTGTTATAGTCATTTCCATTCCGAAATATGCTTCGGAGTTTCGACGTATAGTGATTCCGTTTGATTTATAGTCGGGGAGATAGTCGAGTATGCGATTGACGTAGGCCGATATACGAAGATATTTTCCGAGCTGCTTGGTGGCTTTGAGGTTGAC
Organism: Bacteroides sp.; assembly: GCA_023666835.1. Classification (GTDB taxonomy): domain Bacteria; phylum Bacteroidota; class Bacteroidia; order Bacteroidales; family Muribaculaceae; genus Paramuribaculum. The sequence goes on from JAMPBJ010000001.1 coordinate 587,488, forward strand.
GTATAGAGCGGTGGGCACTTTTTGCTGGTCGAACAAAGTTGAGTTGAAGTAGCGGATCAGATGCTGCTTCAGCGGATCGGCGGCATCGGCGTCGGTGAAGGGATGGATCTGGCCATCGTCGGCCGAAATGTAGCCAACGGGTACACCGTTTTCGGGCAAGCGACGGGTTTTGGTCCACCACACACACTGGATGGTGGTAGTGAAAATCAGACCCCAGCGGGGAATTTGGGTGTCGAACATGAAGTTGGCGCTGAAGCGGTCGTTGATGCGTCCGTCGGTAGTGTCGTAGATGCCGACATATTTGTCGCGGATCGAAGTGTTGCCGATCACGGTCGATATTGGATAGTAGAGAAGTTGCGAGTTGGAATAGAGCGAGCGGAACCATGCCCCGGTGACGGTCAGCGCCGTGGCAAGGGGTTTCCAGCGGGCGGTGGAGAGTTGCAGTTCGATACCTTGTTTATTGATTCTTGTGCCGTTGGTCACCTTGTTGTAGCCGTCGAGAATCTTCATGTCGGTGTAGGGGAGATTGTCGATGGTCGGGGGCGCTGTCAGTGTGCCGGGAACGATGGCGCCGGCGTCGTAGCGGCGGTATTCATAGGCATCGTAGATGGCCGAATATCGGTAGCCGTCGTTCATTCGTTCGCGGAAGTAGGTGACCGACAGTCGGTTTTTGCCCCAGTCGATGCCCATGCGCACTTCCCATTTGCGGTTGCGTGCCGCGTGCAGATCATAGTTGGTCGGATCGGTTATATATGTGCGGAGGTTGACCGACGAGAGGTTGAGTGGGTCGTTGATGTCGTAGTAGCCCAACTGCACGAAATCGGCGTAGTGAACCTGGGGGAAAAGATAGTCGAGTGTCGGCATTTTGGTTGTCAGACCGTAGCCCCCGGCCAGGGAGAACTGCATGGGGAGACCGGCGGCGCTGAATGACGGGAAGCTCCATTTGGCATTGATGCGCGGATCGAAGTAGGGGTGCCCCGAAAGATAATAGCGGTTGTCGAGCGAAGGTAGCATCTGCATTCTGACGCCAAGTTGTGCCTCCAGTTTGTGGTTGCCGAAGAGCGTTGTGATGCCGTCTTCGATGAAAGCCGAAATGGTGTGGAGGGCCGGGATGTCGCGATAGGCACGCGGACGTGTGGTCCATGAGCCGTTGAGAGGTCGGTCGAGGTCGTAGATCTGTCCGCGGCCGTAGTTTTTGGTGAAGGTCCATTCGGCGCCGGCCTTGTAATCGTGAAGCCACGGGCCGGTGGAGTAGGATCCGTCGGCACGAAGCTTTGTGAATATGTCGACGGGTCGGCCATCGCTGACGAAATCAGCCAGATATGAGGTGAGAAGGTACTTGCCGTCGTGCACACCTTCTTCCATCGACGTCGGGGCAAGGGGAGTGCCGTTGGGGGTCACATCCTTACGGCGGGTCAGACGGTCGTTGACGTAGGCCACCGAAGTGTTCAGGCCCACAGACTCGAGCCAGGCTATGCGATTGAGCGTGAAGGTCAGTTCCGAAGTCAGTGCATAGCGGTTGTAGCTGCTTTTATATTCGTCGATTTTGCGCTGGTTGAGGTCAGGATCCACTTTAGCGTTGTCGAACGATCCGGTATAGTCCACGCCGATGTTCCATATGGAGGTGAATGCCGGGTGAGCCCAGCGGAAGCGACCACGCACCGAAGCGTTGACGCGTTTGTAGTTTTCGAGGTTGTTGCGCGGATCCACTTTCGAATCGAGATATCCGCCGTCGATGTTGAGCACGTGGTCGGTGTTGCCGAGGTTGAAGCCTTTGCCCACAGAGAAGAGCTTGCTGTATTCATCGGCCTTGAATCGTGCGGTCCATGGCGATGCGCGGCGTATGCGTTTGATGTTGACTACGCCCGATGTCAGGTTGCCATATTCGGCCGACGGGATGCCGCGGATCACCTCGACGCTTTCTATATTGTCGGTGGAGATGGAGCGCATGTCGACACCGCGGTTAACGGTCGAACGCAGGTAGGCAGCGTCGCCCGATGAGGCGCCGGGGATGTCGCTGAGGTTGCCGTCGCTGCCGATTGGAGTTCCATCGACAATAAACGGGGTGCCGAGCGATGTGATTGCATAGTCGGGGTTGTCGCTGACGGCTCCTGAGGCTCCGATGTTGCCCGTTTCGCGCAGGGAGATGGTGTTGGCTCGACCCATGTCGGGTGTCTGGGATATATTGCCCGGAAGGAGTTCGAGCAGATCGGTGAAGCTTGTGGGTTGGAGGTGCGACATTGCGTCGCGGTCGATTCGTGATGACGACGACAATCCGTTGCTTTCCTGAGCGGTTACCACAACTTCGCCCAGCAGATGGGTGTCGACCGAAAGTGCGATGTTGATCATCGTGTCGGCCGATGCGGTTACGGGGATTTGATTGGTGACGTAGCCCACGTATGAAGCTTCGATGATGAAGGCGTCTTTAGTTGTTGAAAGTTTCCAGAGACCTTCGGAGTCGGTGAGCGTTGATTTTTGCGAACCTTCGATTTTAATGGTGGCGTAGGGGAGAGGCTCGCCTGTGGTGCGATCGGTGACCATGCCGTAGACCAGGATGTCGGAGGCTATGCAGGGTGATATTGTGGACAGTAGTGAAATTATCAGTAGAATTACTCTCATCGCTATGCGTGACGGTTTACATCGAGTGCAAAATTACGATGAAGAGCACCGCGCGACAATACTCAGAAAAGAGTATATTTCGGGCGGTCACTACCTAAAATATACTATATGTCGCTCCGGTGGGAATGAAAAAACCGCGCCATATGGGGGTGGCACGGTTATAAGATGTGTAAATATCGTTGTTAGAACTCTGCGTTGTTGGGGGTGCGGGGGAAGGGAATGACGTCGCGGATATTGGTCATGCCGGTCACGAAAAGCACCAGACGCTCGAATCCGAGACCGAAGCCGGCGTGGGGCACGGTGCCGAAGCGGCGAGTGTCGAGATACCACCACATGTCCTTCATGGGAATGTTGAGCTCTTCGATGCGGGTGAGCAGTTTGTCGTAGTCGGCTTCGCGTTCCGATCCGCCGATGATCTCGCCGATTTTGGGGAAGAGCACGTCCATGGCGCGCACTGTGCGGCCGTCGTCGTTCTGCTTCATGTAGAAGGCCTTGATCTCTTTGGGATAGTCGGTGAGGATGACGGGTTTTTTGAAGTGTTCCTCCACGAGGTAGCGTTCGTGTTCGCTCTGCAGGTCGGTGCCCCAGCTGACAGGGAATTCGAATTTTTTGCCTGATTCTTCGAGGATCTTTACGCCTTCGCCGTAGGTGAGTCGTACGAAGTCGTTTTCGACTACGAATTTCAGTCGGTCGACGAGTTGGTCATCGTACATCTTCGCAAGGAATTCGATGTCGTCAGCACAGTTTTCAAGGGCGTAGTTGATGCAGTATTTCACGAAGTCCTCAGCGAGGTCCATGTTGTCGTTAATGTCGAAAAAGGCAACTTCGGGCTCGACCATCCAGAATTCGGAAAGGTGGCGCGGAGTGTTGGAGTTTTCGGCGCGGAATGTCGGGCCGAAAGTGTAGATGGCACCGAGCGCTGTAGCACCGAGTTCGCCTTCGAGCTGACCGCTGACGGTGAGTGCGGTGGGCTTGCCGAAGAAGTCGGCCGAGAAGTCCACTTTGCCATCTTCGCATTTGGGCAGGTTGTTGAGGTCGAGCGTTGTCACCTGGAACATGGCGCCGGCGCCTTCGCAGTCCGATGCTGTGATCAACGGGGTGTTGAGATAGAAAAATCCGCGTTCCTGGAAGAATTTGTGGATTGCAAAAGCCAGGGCCGAACGCACGCGGAGCACGGCTCCAAATGTGTTGGTGCGGGGGCGCAGATGTGCTTTTTCGCGGAGGAATTCCAGCGTGTGGCCTTTCTTCTGCAAGGGATATGTGTCAGGGTCGGCGGTTCCGAACAGGTGGAGAGTGTCGGCCTGAACTTCGCATGTCTGGCCTTTGCCCATCGATTCAACGAGGCGTCCGGTCACGTGGATTGAGGAGCCGGTGGTAACGCCGCGCAGATCGTCGTCGGTGAATTTAGACATGTCAACCACGATCTGAAGGTTTTTAATGGTCGATCCGTCGTTGAGAGCTATAAACTGAACGTGTTTGTTGCCGCGTCTTGTTCTGACCCAGCCCATGACGCTTACTTCCTGTCCGATTAGCTCGGGCGAGAATATGTCAATTATCTTGGTTCGTTTCATATGTCGGTGTCTGAAATGTGAGTATTAGGTTGGTTGTGGTGAAGAGGGTTATTCAAACGATCCCATTTTGAGGTAGTTGACTTCTTCCTGTGTGAGATAGCGCCAACGGCCGCGGGGAAGGTTTTTCTTGGTCAATCCGGCAAAGTAGACGCGATCGAGTTTGGTCACGTGGTAGCCGAGGTGCTCGAAAATGCGGCGCACGATGCGATTGCGGCCCGAGTGGATTTCGATGCCTGCCTGGTTGCGGTCGGTGTCGGTGGCGTAGCTGATGGCGTCGGCGTGGATTTCGCCGTCCTCAAGCTCGATTCCGTCGGCTATGGCCTGCATGTCGTCTTCTGAGATGTCCTTGTCGGTCCATACGTGGTAGATTTTCTTCTTGACGTATTTCGGATGGGTCAGTTTCGAAGCGAGATCGCCGTCGTTGGTCAGAAGGAGCACGCCGGTGGTGTTGCGGTCGAGGCGACCAACGGGGTAGATGCGTTCGGTGCATGCGTTCTTGACCAGATCCATCACTGTCAGTCGGCCGTTGGGATCGTCGGCTGTTGTTACGCAATCCTTGGGTTTGTTGAGCAAGATGTATGTTTTGCGTTCGAGAGCCACAACTTTTTCATCGTATTCTACGGTATCGCTGTGGGTGATCTTTGTGCCGAGCTCAGTGACAACTTTGCCATTGACTTTTACCAGACCCTGCTGGATGAATTCGTCGGCTTCGCGGCGCGAGCATATTCCGGAGTTGGCCATGAATTTGTTGAGTCGGATCTGCTCATTGGGATCAGGAATCGACTGCTCGTATTCCACCGGTTTCGGACGGGGTACGAAGCTCTTGCCGCCGTGGGGCATGCCGAATTCGTTGTGGCGCACGCGGTTCTGATTCTGGTTGTTGTAGCCGCCCTGACGATTGCGGTTGTTGTAACCGCCCTGGTTGTTGCGGTTGTTATAGCCACCCTGACGGTTTTGGTTGTTGTAGCCGCCCTGGCGGTTTTGATTGTTATATCCACCCTGGCGGTTCTGGTTGTTGTAGCCGCCCTGGCGATTCTGGTTGTTATAGCCACCCTGACGGTTGCGGTTCTGGTTGTAGCCGCCATGCTGTTCGCGATTGTTGTCATACCGACGGTAGCCCTGGTTGTTGCGGGGCTGATATGACTGGCGCGGCTCTTCGCCTTCGGCGGGAGCGTTTTCGGGGTTGTTATCGAAGTTGTTGTTGCGTTGATAGTTGTTGTAGCGGTTGTTGCCGTATTGGTTGTAGTTGTTGTAGCGGTTCTGGTTGTTGTAGCCCTGCGGCCGACGCTGGTATTGGTTTCTGTCGTAGGACTTTTGGGGCTGTGATTCTGAGCGTTCGTACTCTCTCATTTCCGTGTTTTCAGGCGACAGGCGAGGTTGGCCGATGCGCGGCCTTTTGCTTCTTTTTTCGTTTGAGTCCATGTGTGGTGGTGATTGTTGCTGAAGTAGTTGGTTTTATGAAAAATAAAGATTGCCTCTCGGCATTTGTATGGTTTTTGTTATGGTCAAGGGATGGTGTTGAAACCGGATTTGTGTCCTATTGTAAGCGGGGGTTGATATATTGATATGCAAAGTTAGTAAATAATTCTGTAGTAATAACAACCATGTGTGATAAAGTTTTCTGACATAAACATGTTGTAAATGATAAAAAATGTTAAAGGGGCTTTTTCCATCGGCTCATCCTGATATGTATTAAAAAATGCTTACCTTTGTATACACAACAAAATGTCCAACAATAGACAATAGGTATGGAATTGACAAAGCTTACGGCTATATCGCCGGTGGATGGCCGCTATCGCGGCAAGTGTGAGAGTCTCGATCAGTATTTTTCCGAATTTGCTTTGATACGCTATCGCGTCAGAGTGGAAGTGGAATATTTTATTGCCCTGTGTCGGCTGCCGTTGCCGCAGTTGGCAACGATCGGCGTTGATCGTTACGACGCTCTTCGTGCCATATATCGCGACTTCTCGCTGGCCGATGCTTCGCGTATTAAAGAAATAGAACAGACGACGAACCACGACGTCAAGGCCGTGGAGTATTTCCTTAAGGAGCAATTCGATGCTATGGGCTTGAGCCAATATAAGGAATATATTCATTTCGGACTGACATCGCAGGATATCAACAATACCTCGGTGCCGATGTCGATAGCCGAAGCGCTTCGCGATGTCTACACGCCTATGCTTGTGGAGCTTATCGACACGGTGCAGGCGATGGCCTACCGCTGGGCCGACGTGGCAATGCTTGCCCGTACTCACGGACAACCGGCTTCTCCGACACGGCTGGGCAAGGAGTTGGGCGTGTTTGCTTATCGACTCAAGGCTCAGCTCCGACTTCTGCAAAGCGTGCCCTTGAGCGGTAAGTTCGGAGGCGCCACCGGAAATTTCAATGCCCACCACGTGGCATATCCCGACATTGACTGGACTTCGTTTGCCAACGCTTTTCTTAAAGAGAGTCTCGGCATAGAGCGCGAGGCCATGACCACTCAGATCTCCAACTACGACAATCTTGCTGCCGTGTTCGACGCTCTTATGCGCATCAATACCATCATGCTTGACCTCGACCGCGATGTGTGGCAATACATTTCGATGGACTATTTCAAACAGCGCATCAAGGAGGGGGAAGTTGGCTCATCGGCAATGCCTCATAAAGTCAACCCGATCGATTTTGAGAACTCCGAAGGGAATCTCGGATTGGCCAACGCCGTGCTCTCCCATCTTGCACGCAAGTTGCCGGTGTCGCGTCTGCAGCGCGACTTGACTGATTCAACAGTGCTTCGCAATGTGGGCGTGCCCCTTGGTTATATGTTGATTGCCATATCCAGCACACTGAAGGGTCTGGGCAAACTGATTCTTAACGAGGCAGCGCTTGAGGCTGATCTCGAACGGCAGTGGAGTGTGGTGGCCGAGGGTATTCAGACGATACTTCGCCGAGAGGGATATCCTCACCCATATGAAACTTTGAAGCAGCTGACCCGTACAAATGCCAAAGTGACCCGCGAAAGCATTGCTGCATTTATCGACACGTTAAATATCAGCGAAGAGGTGAAGGCAGAACTCAGGGCCTTGTCACCCCAAACGTATACAGGAATGTAGTTTAATTGTTAAAAATACTTAATCGACGTGTTGGCAAAATGACGTGCCGACACGTCGATTTCTTTTAAATTGTTAGAAATTGATGCCAAATACTGAATATTGACTTCAAAAAATGGCTTTTTGAGTGTTTGAATAGAATAATAATGCGAAATGTTAAACGAAATTACGTTAATTCTTTTTAACGCTACTTTCCCTCGAAGCTACGACGGATTTGCTAATTTTGTCTGCGGTTAAACACACGTTGGCAAAAGAGTTTGCATGAAAAACACTGTGTTTAATACCATGAAGTTGAAAATCAGTCGCTTGAGATGGTGGCACTGATGATTGATGACCATTATCGTAACCAAAGAAATCGCTTTCGACCCATTGGCCGGAGGTGAAGTTTCTATCCCCCTATACGCAAATGGCGTTTCGATGAGGACTCAAGTGTCAGCCGATCAAGTTCTTTTGAGTTGATTTTCAATATGCAATGGAAATGAGAAAAACAAATAATATAAACTTTAACCAATTAAATCATTATCATTAACCAAAACCAAACATTTATGAAGGCAAAGTTAACAAGCTTGCTTCTCTGTCTCATGATGTTGCCTATGATGGCTTTTGCCGCTCATAAGGTGACAGGTGTTGTGACAGACAACGAAGGTGAGCCTCTGGTTGGTGTGTCGGTCATCGTGAAAGGCACCCAATTCGGAACTCAGACCAACATTGATGGTGAATACTCCATCAATGCCTCCGATGGTGATGTGCTGAGATTTACCTACATCGGCTATCATCCTCAGGAAATCACAGTTTCGGGCACTGCACCCATCGATGTAGTGATGCTCGAAGATTCAAAGACACTCGACGAAGTGGTAGTGACCGCACTTGGTATCAAGCGCGAGCAGAAATCACTGTCATACAACGTTCAGCAGTTGAAGGGCGACGTCCTGACAACCAACAAAGACGCCAACTTCGTCAACTCGCTCGCCGGTAAAGTTGCCGGTGTCAACATCAACGCCTCTTCATCGGGTACCGGCGGTATCTCGAAAGTTGTGATGCGTGGTACCAAATCAATCATGCAGTCGTCAAACGCTCTCTACGTTGTCGACGGTATGCCCATGCGTGCCGCACGTTCCAACGGTGATACCGGTGCATTCGGCTCAAGCGGTGCCACCGAACCTATCGCCGACCTCAACCCCGACGACATCGAATCAATGTCAGTGCTGACCGGTGCAGCCGCTGCCGCCCTCTACGGTTCGGAAGCTGCCAACGGTGCCATCGTCATCACCACCAAGAAAGGTGCAGCCGGCAAAACCAAAATCACCGTGGGATCAAACCTCGAATGGAACCGCGCATGGATTCTTCCCCGCTTCCAGAACAACTACGGTGCAGGTCAGAACGGCGTCATGGATCCCAACTCTTCGAGCAGCTGGGGTGCAAGAATGACACCTTATAATAATAGCGGCTACGACGTGGCCAGCGATTACCTGCAGACCGGTTTCGTTGCCACCAACTCGATTACTTTCTCGACCGGTACGGAAAAGAACCAGACTTATGCTTCTATCGCTGCCGTCAATTCGAAGGGCATCGTGCCCAACGATCGCTACGACCGCTATAACTTCAACTTCCGCAACACTTCCAACTTCCTCAACGACAAGATGACGCTAGACCTCAACGCCAGCTACATCTATCAGACCGACCGCAACATGATCAACCAGGGCTCCTACATGAACCCGATCGTGGGTGCTTATCTGTTCCCCCGCGGCAACGACTGGGACGAAGTTCGTGCATATGAAGTTTATGACCCTTCTCGCAAAATCAACGACCAGAACTGGCGCTACGGTGCCTACAACCTGACCGTGCAGAACCCCTACTGGGTCAACTACCGCAACCTCCGCGAATCCAGCAAGGACCGCTTCATGCTCGGTGCTCAGCTCTCTTATAAAGTGCTTCCCTACTTGACCCTCAGCGGCCGTGTACGCCTCGACAACTCCTATACCAAATCGACCGACAAACGCTATGCCGGCACTATCGGTAACCTCTCGGACAACTCGACCCGCGGCTACTATGGTGAAGCCAACTACAAAGAAAAACAGATCTATGCCGACTTCCTCGCAAGCTTCCAGAAAGATCTTGCTGAAGACTGGAACCTCCAGGCCAACTTCGGTGGTTCGATCATGGATCAGCGCTACGATGCCATCGACAACCGCGGTGGTATACCTGACGGCTCTGAAAACTATCCCGGCCAGGATGCTCTGTTGGCCAACTTCTTCTCGATCAACAACATCTCGCGCAACGCTACCAAGACTTGGGATATGTGGCACGAACAGACCCAATCGATCTATGCAAGCATCGACCTCGGTTTCCGTCAGACCTACTATCTGACCCTCACCGGCCGTAACGACTGGCCCTCTGCACTTGCAGGACCCAACTCGAAGAGCTCTTCGTTCTTCTATCCCTCGGTTGGTGTTTCGATCCTTATGCACCAGATGCTCGCCGACGCAGGCGTCAAGATTCCGCAGGAATATCTCTCGTTCTGGAAAATCCGTGCTTCATGGGCATCGGTAGGTACCGCTTTCCAGCGCTACATCGCCAACCCCCGCTATGAATGGAAAAACGGCACTTGGTCAACCCAGACCCAGTATCCCGTCGACAACCTCCAGCCCGAACGTACAAAATCATGGGAAGTCGGTATGAACTTCCGCTTCCTCAACGACCTCACCTTCGACGCTACATGGTATCAGGCCGACACCTACAACCAGACTTTCAACCCCAACATCCCCGTTGGCAAATACTCCAAGATCTATATCCAGACCGGTAACATCCGCAACTGGGGTATGGAATTTGCCCTCGGCTACGACCACACTTGGGGTGACTTCTCTTGGGCTTCGAACATGACCTACTCGTTCAACAAGAACAAGATCATCGAACTCGGACGCAACGCCTACAACCCCATCACCGGTGAAAAACTCTCCATCGATCAGCTCGTGATGTCCGACACTCAGGTAGGTGCCACCCGCTTCATCCTCCGCGAAGGCGGCACAATGGGCGACCTCTACTCGATGCTCGACCTCCAGCGCGACTCCAACGGCAATATCTACATTGATGCCGCAGGCAACGTTGCCTCCGTATCTGTTGCCGACCAGCCCATCAAACTCGGCTCGGTTCTCCCCAAAGGCAACCTCGCATGGAACAACACCTTCCGCTGGAAAAACCTCTCAGCAAGCTTCATGATCTCGGCTCGCTTCGGCGGTATCGTTTACTCACGCACACAGGCCGTGCTCGACTACTACGGTGTTTCGGAAGCCACAGGCGCTGCCCGCGACCTCGGCTACGTCAGCCTCAACAACGGCGACTGCGTCAACCCCGAACAGTGGTATGGTCTGATCGCCGGTGGTGAAACCATCCCGCAGTACTACACCTACTCAGCTACCAACGTACGCCTCCAGGAAGCTACCCTCAGCTACCTCATCCCGCGCAAATGGCTCCGCAATGTTTGCGATATCAAAGTGTCGCTCGTTGGCCGCAACCTCTGGATGATCTACAACAAGGCTCCTTACGATCCCGAAGCAGTCGCTTCTGCCGGAAACTACTTCCAGGGCATCGATAACTTCATGATGCCTTCGCTGCGCAACTTCGGTTTCAATGTTAACTTCAATTTCTAATTCAAGCCCAAAATGAAACATACATTCAATAAAATATTGGCCGGTGGCGCCATCATGTTTGCAGCCGCCGCTTGTACGGGCGATTATCTCGACATCAACGGCAACCAGTCGCAGCCCGACGATCTGTCGGCCGACGGCTTCGCCCTCGTGTCATCGATGACCAACATCTGCAGCACTGTGGTGCCCTCGGATGTCAACTGCAACCAGTTCACCGACTGCTTGCTCGGAGGTACACTCGGCGGATACTTCTCCGACGGTGCAAACTTCACCACATCCTATGTGCGCAACAACGCTCCCGACAACTGGACCTCGGTGTTCCTGACCGACTCCAAGATCATCGCCACGCTCTACACCAACCTCTCTGAAGTTGAAACCTATTGCGAAACCTACAACGACCCCGTGCCCTATGCCGTAGCCACCGTTGTTAAAGTTGCAGCAATGGATCGCGTGACCGATACCTATGGTCCGATTCCCTATTCGCAGATCGGCGCCGACGGTGCTGTGAAGACTCCCTACGATTCGCAGGAAGAAGTCTACAACGGTTTCTTTGCCGACTTGGCAACAGCCCGTCAGACCCTCCTCGACAACTCGTTTGCTTCGCTCAGCCCGCTCGTCGACAAAGTCTACGGCGGCGACATCAGCAAATGGATCCGCTTCGCCAACTCGCTTCAGCTTCGTCTGGCCCTGCGCATCTCCTATGCCAACCCCACGCTGGCCAAAGCTAAAGCTCTTGAAGCCATTGACCCCGTCAACGGTGGTGTGATCGAAACCAACGACCAGAACGCTACCTGGAAAAACTACGCTTCCAGCACCAACGCCATGCGTACAGCTATCTGGTACAATGCACACGATACTCGCCCATCAGCCGAAATCGCTTGTTACCTCAATGGTTACAACGACCCCCGTCTGCCTGAATATCTCACTGAATCGGGCTCGCCTACAGCTCCCGACCTCAAAGGTGTTCCCTTCAAGGACGAAGACGGCAACTGGATGACCTCGCCCGCTGGTGTTTCGCTCCAGTATATCGGCATCCGTCGTGGCTGGCAGTCGTTCAGCACCACTTGGTCAGTCAATTTCTCCGACGTCAACCTTCCCGGTAACACTCCGGCCCTGTGGCTCAACGCTTCGGAAGTTTGCTTCCTCCGCGCCGAAGGCTCAGCAGTGTTCGGATGGGACATGGGTGGCACTGCCGAATCGTTCTACAACAAAGGTATCCAGCTCTCGTTTGAAAACTACGGTGTAAGCGGCGCTGACGACTATATCAACGACGCCACCTCAGTGCCCGCTCAGTTCTACGATCCCACCGGCATCAACCCCTGGAACGGTACAATTCCCGCCGTCACCATCAAATGGGACGAAACGCTCGACAAAGAAGCCAAACAGCAGAAAATCATCACTCAGAAGTGGATCGCCAACTGGCTCCTCGGCAACGAGGCCTGGGCCGACTACCGTCGCACCGGCTACCCCTTCCTCATCCCTGTTGCTTTCAACGGCTCCAACGTGGTCAACATCAACCTTGGTCCGCGTCGTCAACCCTATCCATCGTCGGAATACACCGACAACTTAGCCAACGTGCAGAAAGCCGTGGCCGACTACCTCAAAGGTCCGGACAACCTCGCAACCCGCGTTTGGTGGGATTGCAAGCCCGGTCTCTAATCTGACAGTCAAAACCATTTATTAGAAACATATTCTTAATATGAATAACAAAATCAAATATTTTGCTTCGGCCTTGATGGTTGCCGCCCTCGGAGCATCGTTCACTGCATGCGACGACTGGACTGAACCTGAACACATCGACATCAACTACTCCAATGTCGAAGGTGCCGAAAATTATCCCGCCTACCTTGAGGCTCTCCGTGCTTATCGCAAGACCGACCACACTCAGGTCTATGCATGGGTCAACCTCTCGGCCGACGGCCCTGTAAACCAGAGCGAACGCGTCACCTCGCTTCCCGACTCGATCGACGTTCTCGTGGTTTCAACCCCCACTGAAATTCATCCCACCGTGCTTGCCGACCTCAATAAGGTGCGCAACGACAAGGGCATGAAAGTGATGTATCAGATCGACTTCGACGCAGTCAAAGCCGAGTACACCGGTCTGTGTGAAGGTCTCGCCGCCCAGCGCGACGCCATCAACGCCAAGCTGGCCGCGCTCGACCCCACTGCCGAAGATTATGAAACCGCAAAGGCTGATCTTGAAGCACAGCTCGAAGCTGCTCAGGATCCCGACCTCTACGACTACATGCTCAACAATCTGACCGAATCGCTCAACTATGCCGCCGACCAGAAACTCGACGGTGTGATGTTTGCATTCGACGGCAAATCCAGCAATCACATGACTGCTGCTGAAAAAGCTCAGTACAATGCTCAGCAGCTCCTCTTCCTCGGCGCTGCAAGCGATTGGCACAAACGCAATCCGGAGATGAGCTACGACTTCCTCGGCCTGCCTCAGAACATTTCGAAGCTCGAGCTCCTCAACGAGTTCAACATGATCTTCATCCGTCAGGGTCTTGAAGCCACTAATGCAGATCTCTACTCGTACTACCTTACCATGGGCTCGACTGAAGGTGTTCCCACCGACCGTCTCGGTATGATGACAACCTACATCAGCGCTGACCCCGATGATGCTACTACCGGTGTATTCACCGACGGCACTTACGCCCTCGATGGATTTGCCAAGTGGGTTGCCGGCAAAGGTCTCGCTTGCATAGGTATCCAGAACGTGCAGAACGACTACTTCAACCCCACATACGCTTATCCCCATGTGCGTGCCATCATCCAGGCTGCAAACCCCAAAATCAAGTAACACCTAATTTTTATCGAAACAATGAAAAAAATATTATATGCCGCAGCCATGATGATGGTCTCGATGGGAGCTCTAACCTCCTGTCAGGACGACTATGAAAACGTGGCCGACGACAACAAACTCTGGGATCCCACCGTGGATCGCGTTTCATTGACTCTTCTCGACGGCAAAGCTGATGAAGTGACCAAAAACCTCAACGTCACCATGGCAATGCCCGAGGCCTACGATGTCAACGTGGTCTATGCCGTTGCTCCTGAAAAACTCGAAGAATACAAGGCCATCTACGGCGGTTCGCCCGTGCTTCTTCCTACCGACAACTACACCGTAGTCGAAGATGAAGCCACTATCCCTGCCGGCGGTGTCACTTCGACCAACGCTTCTATCACATTCACCGGCCTGCTCGCTCTCGATCCCGAGACGGTGTATGTGCTTCCCGTATCGATCATAAGCTCCACAGTGCCCTCGATCCCCAGCCGTGTGACCACCTACTTCGTGTTCCGTGGCGCCGCTCTGATCAACACCGTGGCCAACATGACCGGTACTTGCCTCCGCTTCGTCAACGAAGGTCAGTGCCCGCAGCTCGCCGGCTTGTCGCAGATGACTGTTGAATTCCTCATCCGTCCCGACGCATTCTCCAACCAGCTCTCTACCATCATCGGTATCGAAGGTGCCTCGCTCGTTCGTATCGGCGACGCCGGCATCCCCTCCAACCAGCTGCAGTTTGCCAAGGGCTCAAACGCTACTGATGCCGCATGGCAGTTCGATATAGGCAAATGGACATTCTGCACCATGACCTACGACGGCTCCACAGGCGATGTCAACGTTTACTTCAACGGCGTCAAGAAAGGCTCAACCCAGCGTGCCGGCACAGGCAGCGTCAACTGGAACGTCGTTTCTTCCGACCGCGCTTGCTACATCGGCTACGCCTACGACACCAACCGCGACTTCCAGGGCGACATCTCTGAACTTCGCGTATGGAACCGCATCCTCACCACTGAGGAAATGAATGCCCGCAACCACTTCTATCGCGTCGACACCGATGCCGAAGGTCTCGTGGCCTACTGGAAGTTTGACGAAGGTGCAGGCAACACTGTGCATGACTATGCCAACGGCTACGACATGTATGTCCCCGCAACTTATCCCGGCAAATCTTCCAAACCCGGCGATCTCAAATGGAATGCGGTCACTCTGCCGTAAATCATCGATTTAAACCAATTAATTTAACAGAATAAATTTGCAATGAATTATCGCAATATCATTAAACAATCGCTCTTTGCAGCAATGGTGGCCATGGCCACCACTGCCTGCAACGAGGAAGTGAACCTCGGCAACGTTCAGGCTCCCGATGTTAACGGTGATGGCGAAGAGCTCCTCTACATCTCTGATGCAAATGGCAGCACCGCCCATTCCAACCTGGAATTCCGTCAGAACGGCACCCTTGACTTCTATGTCAATGCTACAGCTCCCCACGCTGCAAACGCCGACGTGACCGTAGCCTACGATCCCACTGTGCTCGAAGCCTACAACAAGGCCAACAACACGTCGTTCGAAGCCATTCCCCAGAACTGGGTATCGTTCAGCAACAGTGGCGTAGCCACACTCACTGCCGGCGAATCCACTTCATCGCCCGTCACCCTCTCCATCACATCCGACGGCTCGCTCGACCACGAAACCACCTATGCAGTGCCCCTGCGATTCACTTCGACTAACGGCACCGTTGCCAGCATGTCGCAGTCGAAGCTCGTGTTTGTAAAGGACCTTACCGCACTTGCCGACTGTGCCAAAACATGGACCGATGAGGATGGCAACGTTCACGAAGGCATCAAGATCTTCTCGGTAATGGAGGTCAACGATACCAACCCGCTGAACAATCTCCGATTCACTCTTAAGAACTCCGGTAAATACATGGTCGACGCTCTCGTAATGTTCTCGGGCAACATCAACTACAACACCGAGACAGGCCGCGTATACTTCTATGCCAACCCCAACGTGCAGCACCTCCTCGACAACCATGTCAAATATCTCAAACCGCTCAAAGACCGCGGGATGAAAGTGATCATGGGTGTTATGTGTAACCACGACCGTGCTTGTATCTCCAACCTCGCCGACAACACAGCTCGCCTGTTTGCTCAGGAGCTCACCGCTCTCTGCGATGCCTACGATCTCGACGGCATCTTCTGGGATGATGAATATTGCTCGCCGATCTCTCCCGCTCCCGAAGGTTTCACCTCTCGCAGCAACAAACAGTGGAGCTTGCTGGCCTACGAATTCTGGAAGCTTAACCCCAACCGTATCAACGTGGCCTACGGCTATTCGATGACCAACAGCGGAACTACAATCAATGGCGTTCAGCCCGGTGTGTTCATCCAGTATGTCCTCCCCGACTACTCATCATCCTACCGCGACTACTCAGGCAGCTTCCCCGGAATGCCCCGTTCAGGCATGGGCGGTTGCTCGATGGAATTTGCACAGGGTCGCTGGAGCGCATCTGAAACAACGCTCCGCAACATGCGCAACGACGGCTACGGTGCCATGATGGTGTTCGCTATGGATCCCTTCCGCGACACCGCTTCCGGTCAGGAAGGCGCAATGGGCAAATTGGCCCGCGCATTCTACGACGACGAAGTAGTTGTGGATCCCACTACCTATGCTAAAGACTGGTAATCAACTTAAAGAAAAGTAATTCAAATATGAAACTCAGATATTATTTCATGAGCATGCTGATGATTGCCTCTGCATCGGTTGGCTTCACTTCATGCTCCGACGACGACGATCCGGTTCCAGTGGTCAACGACCGCAACGACCTCGTGCTCGGTATAGACGCCCGCGTCAAAATCGGCCCCGACACCCGCATCGAACTCCCCATCGAGACAGGCAACGGCGAATATCAGGCTTATTCTCTTGATCCCGAGATTGCCGACGTTGTCATCGGTGAAGACGGCAAATACTACATCGAAGGCTTCAAAAACGGCAAAGCCCGCATCGTGGTTTCCGACGCCGCCAACAACTACAAGCAGCTCGTTGTAGGCGTCTACACCACCGATAACATGAAGCTTAACTACACCAACCTTGAAGTGACTGCTCTCGTCGGCCAGTCTGAAAACGTACCCGGCTTTGAAGTTACTGAAGGCAACGGTGGCTACACCGCTACAGTCAACGATAATCGCGTGACTATGATAATAAATGCCGAAGCAGGCACAATGACGATTCGCGCTACAGCCGACGAAACACCCTACACGGCAGTTGTCACAGTTGAGGATCAGACAGGCCTCACCGCCACAGTCAACGTTTCTGTAGCGCCGGCTACTGCCCGGGTTAAAATCGGAACCGACACACGCGAACAGCTACCCATCGATGTTAACGCAGGCGAATATGAAATAACCCTCGTCAACGGCGGCCAAAAGGCGAAACTCGTCAGCGACGCATCCGGCGAATACATCGAAGGATTGGCCAACGGCACTGCCGTTGTCAAAGTATG
The DNA here is from genome assembly GCA_023666835.1 of Bacteroides sp. Lineage (GTDB taxonomy): Bacteria > Bacteroidota > Bacteroidia > Bacteroidales > Muribaculaceae > Paramuribaculum. The sequence goes on from JAMPBJ010000001.1 coordinate 604,698, forward strand.
TCAGGGCGATACCGTCCGTCAGATCACTTACAGCATCTATACGACCGACGTAATGAGACTGAACGAGACATCGCTGTCTGTCACTGCTCCTCTCGGTATCGCAGCAACAGTCAAAGATCTCAAAGTTCTTGAAGGCAACGGTGGCTATAGCGTAAGCTCCAGCAATACTGCAATTGCAGCTTCTATCAACGCTGACGGAGTAGTGACATTAAATGTCACCGCGAAAGTTGAGAACTACACTGCCGAAATTACTATTAAAGACCAGACAGGCCTCTCTGCAAAAGCCACTGTCACAGTCAATGCCACATTCGATCCGTTTACAGACTCAGAACTCCAGGACATTCAGACCCTGACCAAAAACACTGTTTGGATTCAAGCTGCCAACAAGTTCTCACAGAACATCAACAGCGACTTCACACGCTACGAATCCGACGGCGAATGGACAGACGAAGCCGATGGCAACTCCCACACATTCGGCTGGTGGGAAATCTACTATGGTTCAGACTACGGCGGTCACTACATCATATATCCCGAAGGCACAGGTCTCAATGAAGAAGTTGACGCCACCTACCGCTTCCGCTACGCTGCATGGGGTAGCTCAACTTACAATCTACCCGGCAAGGCCAAGATTCTTCAAGACGATGACACCAAGAAGGTGATGATCTGGTGGAATGTTGACATGCAGAACGAAGTAATCCAACGTGGCTGGATTGTCAAAATGAAGTAATCCCGACCACACCCCTACTATAATATAACGGGAGGCTGTGTCAAAAAAAGGCTGCGCCTAATTTGACACAGTCTCCTTTTTTGCGATTTTTTAACAATTCAATCTTACGCGCTTGCACTCCTTTGCACTATTTTTGTGAAAGAAAACAAGATTATATACCAAACCAAAATTCCTATCTAAAAAAATGAAAAAGTGTGCTATCGCTCTGCTGCTTGCCGCATCATCCGTTGTAGGCTATGCTCAAGATTTTTTCGACAACCCTGACAACAAAGCATTCTTTGGCGTGCGTGCCTCATATGAGCTCGCCGTTCCCGGTGATTTTACAAGTGGCGACGGAGTCGGTAAACTCGATGCGCTCGACAATGGTTCGGGGTTCAATGTAGGCGCTGTATACAATATGCCCGTATGGAAAAACCTCTTCGTTGAAACCGGTTTGTCGATCTACTACAATACCTACTCATTGAATCGCACTGTGGCCAACGAAATTTTTCCTGTAGCCAACGAGTTTTCGTTCAAAAGCGCATCCGTGCGCCAGTGGGGCTTCCGTTTGCCCATCCATGCCGGCTACAATTTTGATTTCACCCCGGACATTCGCGTAGGCGTGTTTACCGGTCCCGAACTCAACGTCAGCTTCAAGGGCAACACTCATGCCGGTGTCGACGAATTCAATATCTCTGGCCCGGCATTCGGCGACAATGGCTATCTCAACCGCGCCGACATCAAGTGGCGTATAGGAGCCAGCGCTACATTTATGGATCATTATTACGTTGCCATATCCGGCGCCGTTGGCATGTGCGACATGGCCCGCGATCTGAAAGTTGCCGGCGAGAAGATCAACCTTAAAATGCGCTCCAACGTATTCGACATCACCTTCGGCTACAATTTCTAAATTATCTTTATCATCATACAGCGAGAGGCCGCACTATCAATAGCGCGGCCTCTCGTTCGTCATTATCTGATTTTGTCCTATTCGGGTATTTCGCATTGCAGTCCGATGAGCATAATAGCCTGTTCCATAATATTTGTTAACGATGGGGCGCATCGTTAACAAATATTATGGAACAGGCTCTAAAATCGGTCTCGCCCTGATCGTAAATTGCCGGCAGATCAGATTGAGGCGTGGTTTCTGTCACGAGTCTATAGTTGCCATTCGATGTGAGTTTTCGCAACTCTTCCATTTGAGCGTTAAAGGAGTGTACTTGATATACACGACTGAAACAAAGAGCAAAAGACACCCAATGCATCGAAGCACTCGTCGAGCGTTTCAAATCCGTTGGGATGGCTGTAGTAATCGAGATATATTGCCATGCTATTTTCCGATGGTCGATTGATGCTCTCTGAAATGACGCGCGAAGAAGTCCATCTGCGGGCCGATCGACTGATGCCAGTAGGAGGGCGTGTGGCCGCCGGGCGAGGTCAGAAATGCGTGTGGTATGCGGCGCTGGTTGAGTTCACGGTCCAGTGTGCAGTTCACGTCGTAGAAGAAATCGTCGGTGCCGCAGTCAAATATGATGTTGACTTGGCCGGGTATGATCATCGGCACGAGACTCATCACCGTGTGCTCGGTCCACCGCATCGGATTGGATTCATATGATCCCAGCCGGTCGGGGATGTTCCACGATTTTGGCCAGGGACGGAAATCCACGCCACCGCTCGTCGATCCGGCGTTGCCAAACAGATCGGGGTGACGCAGTGCGAGCCAGAGGGCTCCGTGGCCTCCCATGCTCAGACCGGTGATGGCTCGTTCGTCGCGCGACTTCGTCGTGCGGTATTCAGCATCGACCCATGGCACCAGGTCGTCGATGATGTAGCTTTCCATTCTCATCTTAGGATCGACAGGCGAATCCCAGTACCAGCTGTTGAGCCCCGACGGGCACACGATGATCACTCCATATGCGTCGGCCAGCGAGTCGATGTTGATTACCGAACCCCACGATTTGTGGTCGCCGCCGTGGCCGTTGAGCAGATACACTACCGGATATGTTGATTCGGAAAGATTGCTGTAGTCTGTCGGGACGGCTATCGTCACGGGAGCCGGCCCCGGTATGTTGTGAGTGGGGACTTCGCGTACCACTGATGCCATGCTCAGAAGGGCAGGCAACGCAATGCCGACGGCTGTCAGCAATCTTCTGATGATTTGTCGTGTCATAACTTTTTATATTTTTTCAGATACAAATTTAACTATTAATGTGTAATTTTGTAATTGTTAATCGTAAAATAATGAAAATAGGCATAATTGTGGCCATGGACAAGGAGCTTGACCTCCTGTTGCCACTCCTTGAAGATCAAACCATCTCGACCATCAATGGGTTCACTTTCCATAGTGGAACCATCGGACAATCGTCAATAATAGCCATGAAATGTGGTATAGGCAAGGTCAATGCCGCCGTTGGCACAATGACGTTGATTGATCATTTCTCGCCCGAGCTGATCATCAACACCGGTGTGGCCGGTGGCACGGGCGGTAATGCCGGAGTGCTCGACATCGTGGTCGGAACCCGCATCGCATACCACGATGTGTGGTGCGGACCCGGCACGGAGTGGGGCGATGCCGCCGGATGTCCGCGATTCTTCCACACCTCCGACAAGGTGAATTCACTGCCATGTCTGCATGAAGGCGACACCGTCAAGCACGGACTCGTGGCCTCGGGCGATGTGTTTGTCAGCGACGCCCACATCATTGACCACATACGCTCGCTTTATCCCGATGTCGATGCCGTCGACATGGAGTCGGCAGCCATTGCCCAGGTGTGCTATCTGCGCGGAGTCGAATTCGCATGCATGCGTGTCATCTCCGACACTCCGGGTGCCGACGACAACATCTCCCAATACAAAAACTTTTGGGAAGAGGCTCCGCGCCACACTTTCGACATGCTTCGGCAAATCATCAATGAGCTATAAGAGTATGTTTGAATTTAAATCGTTTTTAAATTTTTAGAGTATAATTGAAAAGACTCAAAATTAGTCTTGAAGACTTTTACGGTTAATTTCAAGATTTTCATCGGTCACATAGCTCGCTATGCTCCCTCTTCAAATATTAAAATTATCACGTAAAACTCATTCAATCTTAAATTTGTTTAAACTCAAACATACTCTGACAATGAAAAAGATAGCAAGTTTCACCATCGACCACGTGCGATTGCTTCGCGGAGTCTACGTGTCGCGCACCGACCGAACTCCATCCGGCGACGTGCTCACCACGTTCGACGTTCGCATGACAGAGCCCAACCGCCAGCCGGCGCTTGATGGGGCCACGCTACATGCCATCGAACATCTTGCCGCCACATATTTGCGCAATCATCCTCAGTGGGCCGATCGCATCGTCTACTGGGGTCCGATGGGCTGTTGCACCGGCAATTATCTGATTGTGAGTGGCGACTATACTTCGGTCGATATCTTGCCTCTGATTCGCGAAACATTCCGGTTCATAGCCGATTTCGATGGAGAGATTCCCGGTGCCACGCCTCGTGATTGCGGCAACTACAGATATATGGATCTTGAGGATGCACGTCTGCAGGCCCGGCGTTATCTCGATGAGGTACTCGACGTGGCCACGGATGCTAACCTTGTTTATCCCGACTGACACTACCACAGGCGATGAAAGATCTGAAGGCTGTCAGAGGAAAATTCTACCTGCAAAGGGTCATTGCTGAGGGCGAACACGAGCAGCAGGATTTCAAGTTCACCATCAGTGATGCCCACAAAATAGCTCACTCCATATCGGCATTCGCCAACAATCGAGGCGGACGGCTGTTGATCGGAGTGAAGGACAATGGTGTCATTGCCGGAGTCAGAAGCGAAGAGGATATCTATGTAGTGGAGCAGGCAGCAGAGATGTATTGCCGTCCTGCCCAGCACCCTGTTTTCTCGGCTTATTCGGCCGAAGATGGTGCCGTGGTCATCAAAGTAGAAATAGCTGCCAGTCCCGAGCGCCCGGTTCAAGCCCGTGAGGTCGATGGCGCATGGCGTGCCTACTATCGGGTGGCCGATGAAAATATTGTGGCTTCTCCTCTCATGGTCAAGGCCTGGCGCCGAAAGTCTGATCCGCAGGCCGGGGCAACGGTCTTCGATGCCGACTGCTCCCGCATCGTGTCGCTTTTGCGCGACGCCGAAGCCATGTCGCTCCAGCAGGTTGCCATCGCGTCGGGTCTGTCTATGAAATCAGCTGAGGAACTTGTCATTCGCCTCTATTGCATGGAGATCGTCGGGTTCCGATTCGTCAATCGGCAGTTTCTGATCCATGCTCTAACATGAAGTAGGGAGTAATCTGCCTGAATGACCTTTAAAAATACTCATTTCAGGGTATGGTGAAAGGGAATAATCCGTTGTAATTTTGTAATGTAAAATTACGAATAAACGAACAACGAACAATTTAGTCAACCACTGTAATCTATTAGGGTCAATTGCGGAGCTACTGGGAAGTGGCTCCGCTGTTGCTGTTCATCGATTGCATTTGCACTAGACGGGTGTAGTAGCCGTTTAGCGCCAGCAACTGGTCGTGGGTGCCGCGTTCCACGATCTCTCCTTCGTGGAGCACGCATATCTGAGAGGCGTTTTTGATCGTCGACAACCGGTGGGCAATGACCAGAGTGGTGCGGTTTTTCATCAGCCTTTCGAGCGCTTGCTGCACCAGCAGTTCGCTTTCGCTGTCGAGCGCCGAGGTGGCCTCGTCGAGAATGAGTATGGGCGGGTTCTTGAGTATGGCTCGCGCTATCGACACTCTCTGGCGTTGTCCGCCTGAGAGTTTGCAACCACGGTCACCGATGTTGGTGTCGTAGCCGTCTTCACTGGCCATGATGAAATCGTGGGCATTGGCTATCTTTGCGGCTTGCTCAACCTGCTCGCGGGTGGCATTCTCAACTCCGAAGGTGATGTTGTTGTAGAACGAGTCGTTAAACAGGATCGCCTCCTGGTTGACGTTACCCATGAGCGAACGCAGGTCGTAGACCTTCAGATCGCGGATGTCGATGCCGTCGACCTTGATGCTGCCTCCGTCGATGTCGTAGAACCTCGGCAACAGGTCGGCCAAAGTTGATTTTCCTGAACCGCTCTGTCCTACCAAAGCCACCGTCTCGCCCGGGCGTATGGTGAAGTTGACATTCTTAACCACGGGCACTGTCGGATCGTAGCCGAAGGTCACGTTCTCGTATCGTATCTCGCCTTTGAGTTCCTTGATTTTCTGAGGATTTTCGGGATCGCAGATCGGATTTTTGGCGCTGAGTATCTTGTCTACACGTTCCATCGACGCAAGCCCTTTCTGGATTGTATACATTGCCTTCGACAATTCCTTGGCCGGGTTGATGATACTGTAAAATATGACCAGATAGTAGATGAATTCCGGTGCAGTGATCATCGAATTGCCGCTGATGATTAGCGTTCCACCAAACCAAAGCACGATGGCAATGGTCAGTGTACCGAGAAATTCGCTCATCGGGTGGGCGAGGGCATGCCGGCGGTTGACGCGGTTGGTCAGCTTGTAGAAGCGTTGTGTGCCATTGTGGAATCGCTCTGACACTTTGTGCTCGGCATTGAATGCCTTGATGATGCGAAGTCCGCCGAGGGTCTCCTCGATGTTGCTCATCAGCTCGCCCCATTGACGCTGAACCTCAAGCGAGGTTCGCTTCAGGGCTTTGCCAATGCGACCCATGGCCATGCCGGCGATCGGCAGGAGCACGAGCACAAAGAGCGTCAGCTGCCAGCTCATCACTATCATCATGGCCAGACAGGCTATGATCATCACGGGGTTTTTAAATGCCATGTCGAGCGAAGACATGATCGACACTTCGATCTCAGTGACGTCGCCACTGATGCGGGCCATCACGTCGCCTTTGCGCTCGGCGGTGAAGAATCCGATAGGCAGATGTATGATCCGGTCATACAGACTGTTGCGTATGTCGCGCACGATGCCCGAGCGGAGCGGGATCATGAAATAGGAAGCCAGATAGGCAGCGCCGGTCTTGAGACCTGTCGACACTACAAGGATAAGGCCCAGCAATGCCAGTGTGGCCGATTGCCCCCAGGCGAAGATCGCCTCTTGAGTATAGTAATAGAAGTTGTTGATAGCCACTTCTTTCAGCGATCCGTCAGCCATTGTCATATAGTGGTACACGCCTTCTTTGATCTGAAAGAGCATCTCCAGAATGGGCATGACCATGGCAAACGAAAACAGTGTCAGCACGGCTGACAGCAGGTTGAACAAAATGTTCAGTGCAAGATATTTCTTATATGGCGGGACAAAACGTCGTAGAAGTTCCCAGAGTTGATTCATATTGGCGTTTTATAATGTGATGCAAAGATAAACAAAATTAGCCGAATAATGCTTATCTTTGTCTATCGAACTTGTCGCTGTCGGCAAGTCTGCGAATTCTAACTTCATCAAGATGCATTACTTCATATCAGCCGGCGAACCTTCGGGCGACCTCCATGCGGCAGCTCTCATTCAGGCATTGCGCTCTGCCGATCCCAATGCGCGTTTCACTTTTCTGGGTGGCGATCTGATGACTGACGCCGCAGGCTGTGCACCCGTGATCCATTATAATCGCATGGCCTTCATGGGTTTTAGTGAAGTGCTCCGCAACCTGCGCACGATCTTCTCCAATTTCGGAGTGGCAAAGCGTGCTATTGTCGCCTCGCATTGCGATGCACTGATACTGGTCGACTATCCGAGCTTCAATCTGAAGTTGGCCAAGTTTGCCCATAGCCGAGGCATACCGGTGTTCTATTTCATAGCGCCAAAGGTGTGGGCGTGGAAGGAATGGCGAGTCAAGCAGTTGCGCCGTTATGTGGATCTGACACTCAGCATTCTCCCTTTTGAAGAGTCATACTTTGCTTCTCGCAATGTCAATGCGCGCTATGTCGGCAACCCCTCGCGCGAAGAGATCGATGCTCGGTTGGCAGTGCTCCCTGACAAGGCTGAGTTTTTGGCAGCCAATGGTCTTGACGGTCGTCCGATCCTTGCTCTAGTGCCGGGAAGTCGCCGTGGTGAGATTCGCAACAATCTGCCCATTATGGATGCCGTGGCCCGTCGACACCCTGAGTTGCAAGCCGTGGTGGCCGGAGCTCCCAACATGCCCGACGACTTTTATCGAAGTCTGACCGACCTCCCCATCGTTCATTCAGCAACGTTCGACCTGATGGCTAACGCCACGGCCGCGTTGGTCACCTCGGGCACCGCTACTCTCGAATGTGCTCTCGCGGGTACTCCTCAGGTTGTGTGCTATCGTGCCAACGGCGTGAAGCTTAGCTACAACATCATGAAGCATCTGCTGAAAGTGAAATACGTGTCGTTGCCCAATCTGATTGTCGGCGAAGCGATTGTGCCCGAAATGCTTGTGCATCTGTGCACTGTCGACTCGGTCGATGCACGCCTCACCGACATTCTGCCCGGCCACTCCGGCCGAGAGCTCCAACTCGAAGGCTACCGCCGCCTCCGCTCCATCCTCGGCCAAGTCCCCGCCGCCCAAGCCGCCGCCCAAGCCATCCTTACTGCCCTCCGCTCCAAGCAATAATAGAGGGAAGACTTTCGGAAAGATGCTTTGTCAGTATGGCTCATCGATGGATGGATCCATGTCGATGTTGTTTTTGTTGAGTTGACGGATAATCTGATGTCGGAGTATTGATTTTATCCTCTGACTCTCATCCAAGCCAAGCCATTTTCCCGGTCCAAAGTAGTATTCATCGTTTTGTCGGGGAATAAAGTCAATTTCCGAGTCCTCGAATATCACCGGTCCCATAACGTTGGTAAGGATGTAGCAGGCGCGGTCGTCAACTGCATATACTTCTTCGGGGGCAAGCCATTGGGCGCAGTCGTCGCCTTCAGCGAAGACTCTCATCAGATATGCGCAGACCATAGAGCCACGACTGTGTAAAAACAAAATGGTTTCGCCTACTTCATACACTTCGTGATTTTCCGGAGGGAAACCGCCCCAGCGGAAATAGGCAAAGCCCCGGGTCGTCAACTCAGTTTCAATTTCCTCCAAGTCATCATCGCTGATCCATTTGAGCCTCACTTGATCTGAATGGTCAACGACAGGTTCTTTGCTTTGGATATATATCGATATGCGAAGGCGGTCGTTGATAGGACCGTTATGATCCACGGCCGACAATTCTGCCACGAAAACATCATCCCAGCCCATATCGAGCATTTGGGCTATCTGTTCATTCTCAGTATGGGGAATGTAGCCGAGAATGAAATCGAAGTCAAAATTTTCCGGGTCGCCGTCATAGTCATCGGCAAGTGCAATGGCAACGGCATTTTTGTCGAATTTGTTTTTCTTCTCCCTAACAAGTGCCACCTTAGTGCCCTCTTCCAGTTCGTCCCACAATTCATCATCATATTTGAGATGAAACGACACTCCTGCAACAGCACACTCCTTGAACAGAACTTTCTTCCTGACTGGTTCAGGCATTACGTGTGTTATTATCACAGTTTTCATTGCCATGTTTGTTCTTGCGACTTATGGGGGATAGGTTAAACAGTAATTTATTGATTTGTTGTGGATCGAGTTGAAGAGCATCGAGCATTTCCAGCAGTTCCTCCTGACGAGGCTGGCCAAGCGTCAACCGATACAGTGATAATACATCCTTAAGCCGCCGGTATCGATCGATGTCATTGCTCATAGGATATTGGGGCACAATTCGCTCAATCCGTTCTATACTATTTTTATTGCGTTCAATCCATTCGGGAGGCAGACACCAGTTCGGAACCATCCCGCAATATTTATCGGCAAATTCAGATTTCACATGATCGGCTGCTTTTTCAAACAGATCTTTCCAGGTTTTGGATTCAGTGTCAAATTTAGAAAGATTTCGCCGAATTGCAAGACATTTGTATCTGTTTATGCGTCCTTCGCGTTGCTCCAAATCCTGAGGATTGGAGGGCAGATTCCAATGCACTATCTTACGACAGTACCAATGGAAGTCAAGTCCTTCCTGCCCAACTGAGGTGGTTGTCAGCACAAATGGATAAAAAGGCGACTGAAATGCGGTGCGAATGTTATTGCTGCGTTGCTCGGTTTTCTCATTTGCACCATTTTTTGCCTTGGCAAAGGGTACTGCGTAAGAAATTCTCATTGCGAATTTGTTCCCCTTACCGGCAAATGATTCATCGGTATCGACATGTAGATTTGAGACGTCGATGAATGCCTCCGACATTTGTGATGCAATTTTTTCAGGATCGTTTTCAGGACTGATCATATGTGCATACTCATCGAGCACGGCCTGAAGATTGCCCATGACACAATAATTCATCACTCCATCGAGATAAGCATCATCTTTATTATACTTATTTTGAAGTTTATCGATGATGTGGCCTGAAATTCGCCAGTTGAAAATCGTTGTGAAATTTTCGGCGATTTGTTTTACTTGTTCGTCATTCTTAAGTATTCGGTAAAGACAAACACCGGGCGAGCCGATCGCCATATTGGTCAGAAACTCAGCAGTGTTTGCCGGTATTTCATCAGGCAGAATATGATCCGGATTGTCCAACCATTCGATCACTGACAAAATTTTAGCATAATTGTTTCGATTGGATGTTGGTATACCTTCAAGCTTGGCCTCAATCCTGTTTTTTATGTCCGCTTTGATCTCATCAAGCGGTAGGCCATATTTTTCTTTGGGGGTATATAACTCTGAAAGAAACTTCGAGGGGTATTTGATAATTTCCTTTGCTACCGGTTTCAGTCGGTCCCTTCCCGCCTTTGAGTCATATCCGGCTTTTTTGCGTTTGGAGAAGATCACTTTGCGCTCCACCTCATATGTCATTAGTGTCGAAATCATACGTGGCACCATCTCCCAGGCTGAGAACACCAGAGCTTTTGAAAAATCCTTGTTTTTGGCAAATGGATTATCAAGGTTGGTGGTGTAGTAGGGTCGCGATGCAGGAACCCACAGCAGCATAGCGGCACTTCCTCCATGTCCCATCATCAGATCGCTGAGATATTTCATCCGTGCGTTGCGCATTGGAATCTGATGAAAACAATCCAAATCTTTTCGGCGCAGAAGAACCCGATCTGTTGGCTCAGGCAACCCGCTTACTCCGCTTCTATATATTGCCTCGATTTGTTTCTTCAGCTCATAGCTGTCCATGAACGACAAAAGATAGGGCGAAGATTTGACATACTCTATGGGCACGTTGCTCCAGTTGAACCATTGATGGGACATGTGGGTGGATGCCTCCTTGCATGCTTTGACTATCTTCTGCATCTCACAGTAGGAGAGAATGTCGTTCTCGTCGATAGGCACTTCCGCTACAGCCTCAGTAGAGATAAGCCCCTGATTAAGCCGCTCGGTTCTGCATATCGCCTCATACATCATACCTTCGGCTGCATTCTTTGAAGCCAATAGTACATCGAAATTTACTCCCGCCAGATGCGACAATTTATGGGAATAATCACTCCAGACGGTGCGGAACTCCTTTCCTCCTTTGAATAGAAAATCCATCAATCGGGTGAAATCTTCATAGTGGGCATCCGTGTTGTATTCAGCCAATTCTTCAAGTGTGGAATATGGTTTGTAGGGCGTGGCTGAGAGCAATAGTATCAATGGTTGCTGACCACCATCGTGATCAAAAAACTTCTTTACTATAGCACTCTGTTCAGAGTCGTCATCATAGTTGAGCAAGGAACTGAATCGCTGAAACTCATCCATAAGAATCAAATCCGGCTTAAGCATCGAAAGACTCATGTCGGCAAAGATGCGACGCAGTGAGTTGATTATTTCATTGTGGCGAGATGTCCAGTTCTCTTTGTCAGGGTTAATCTCTACAATTTCGGATTCTAATGAACAGTAATCAGTATTCTTGTCTAATTCCTTTTTTATGTTGTCGATATATTCGTTTCCCAGTTTGTCGACGGCTGTGTTGTATTTCTTCACGTAATCATTCCAGCTACCGGAATCTTCTTTGACATACTTGCTTCTAAGGAAGATTTCAAGTTTGTCTTTGGAATCGGAAAAAGCGTCAAGACGAGACAGCACGGCAAATAGCAATGCGCGTTCAGGTATATTGCCAACGCCCGATCCGTGCTGCGAGAATGACGTTCCGGGAGTGAGAGGTATCAACATCTCCGACATGTCTGTGCCGTATTTGGCTTTCAACTCCTTGTCTTTTTGCGAGATAATCAGATGTTGCATCGAAAGACGGCTTTCGGATACTTCGAGTTTCTCTTTCACTCCAAGGTTGTTCATGTTCTGACGCACGATGTTCATGTTGGAACAAACATAGACCACTCTGAACATATCATCATTAACTTGACGCCGCATATTCCTTACTCGCGATATCACTTCGCGAGCCATGATTGTTTTGCCAAGTCCCACTTCGTCGGCCAAGAGAACTCGTCGCTGTCCGCCGGTTTGCTTCTCCTTGCCATTCTCATCAATAATGGCAGCGCGGAAAATCTCGGCTATGCGGTCGGCCGTGGCCGTTTGAAAATCATAGGCTGCCATATCCTTTGAGCTTTTTGATCGTTTTTTTGAAAGTTTTACACATCCGCTCGAAAGATTTAGGGACTATGCCTTCTGCCATTTTTGACACAAGATCTTGAATGTCGGAAAGTTTTTCAGGATTGGAGGCGGCAATTCTCAACAGAGATTCATAAAGGGCAGTTGTTTTTGCTGTGCATTCATTGTGTGACCGAAGCGCTCCCTCCAATTGTTGCATCATCATTGCCGTCATCTCCTGCGGACGGTCGGTGATCATCATCTCTACGTATTGAAGGAATTTGTCGCGTGTGTCGATGATGCTTCTGAATATAGAGTCATCGCGATCGGCGGGAATACCTTTCGTGGGAATCTTTATCACCATTTTGACAGGTTCAATTCCTTCATTATTGGGCATTGCCGAAAGAATATAAAACTCCGACAAATCGCTTTTGTTGATGACCTGTATGGTACCCGATTTCATCGCAGGAGAAAGAGTTATGCGATTTTCGGGCAACTGCAATGGTGCTATCGTAACTTCCGCATCAATATCCTTGAACAGTTTTGCTGATACGGTGACATCATATCCGGCGTCTGTTTTGCTGACCTCGGCAGATAAATTGCCATGACTTATCAGCCATGTGCGTACGGCTCGTGAAATCGAATGGTCAACTTTTGTCGGCTCACAATCCGGCAGCGTGTCTATCTTTTGGCATAGTTGCTTTGACTCATCGCAAAATTCATCTTTGAATTTCTTAAAGAGATCCTTGCCACTTTTGTATGTCAGCCTAAGGAGAAACTCAGAATTGCGGTAGAAGCCACTGTGAGTGGCGTTTGCCGAACCGAGCCATAGATGGAAACCGCCGGTCTTTGGCCTCCATGAGTAATACATTTTTGCATGGAGGTTCATCGGTTGCACATCGTTCTGTTCAGCTACCGGCGACATTGTCCACACTTCTGCCTTCCTGCGGTCATAAAGCTTCATTATCTCAGGGGTGAGACTGTCGAGGCGTGTGATCAATACCTTCTCTTCGTTTGGCTGATACTTATTGAGCCAGTCCAGTGTGTCATAATCGATGAATGGCGATACCACCATCATTCTCTCCGCAGGAATTGATTTTCTCAAATCGATGTAGTGATTCAGGTTTTCGCCAAAATATATTGGCAGGAAATCATAGTCTACGAAAGGTTGCTGAAACTTGAATTCGCCAAGTGAATCTATGTCATTTGCAAGATTCCTTACCATCTTTCTCTTCAGTCCGGCTTTGTCGGCAAGTCGCATCAGTAATTCCTTCAACGGTGCATGTTTTCGGCGTAGTTCCGATGATCCACCGTTTAGTTGTGCTGACAATGAGGCAGCAATATCGAGACTTGTATCTTTCGTCAGATTGCGGCTTAATACGATCAGTTTTATCTGTCGTTGCTCAGGATGCTCGATATTTCGCTCTTTGATTACCCATATTTTGGGATGGAAATTGGCAAGTTCATGTCCTTGCGAATCGTCGGCAACTTCAAAAACGCTTTTGTCGAGCATAGCCGACAGAGCATTTTTTCTTGCAGGAGGTGTTACTCCTCCTCTGTTGCAAAAAAGAGCAATGCGGTCATTGGCTTTGCGGACGCCTTCAAGCAAACGGTGAGGGGTCTGAAGGTCGGCCTCAGTAAACTCACCAAGCCGGGCAAACGACAATGCTATCGCCATGAACGCCTCAACATCAAGACTGTAAGTGGTGCCAACGGCATACACCAATTCGTATCCCGAAGTAGCAACTATCTCATTGTAAACTACATCGTTCATAATGTCAACTCCTCTCTTTTATGTGATTTAGGCCGTCACTTATATCTTTAAGTACAGTGTGTCCGATCGTGTTCCATCGGTAGGACATTGGGGCTGGTTTAGCAAATCGATTTCCCTGTTCATACTCTTTGGCATTTAGCAGTTTGCTCCGGCGGATACCTTTGATGGTTTTCTCCCTCATCTTTATCAATTCGTCCAAGGCGCCATCGTCGCCATCGGCTATGGCTTTGGCTGTCTTTATGACAAACTGTTTGCTACCGTCGTCGTTTACAAGATGATCGACAAATCGGACTATTTCGCCTATTGCTTCAGGTGTAAATTCGTTGGAGTACTCTTCTAATTTTCTATCAAACTCGGCCAGTTCGTCGTTGGCTGCATCATCGGCTCCTACTGCTTTGTTATAGAGATATGCGAAGCGTGTTCGCAACAGATCTGCATAGCGTGAGTATCTCAGAGCCAGTCGGTAAGAATTCCATATTGGCTCAGGTACATTGCCTTTCAGAATCTCGCCGAGAGCCTCAAAATCGAGTTGCGTTTCAGTAACTTTCTCAAACAGACCGCTGTCGAGCAGATGGTGGAGCAGCGAGCCTTTGGTGTGTCGGATAATCTGACTTTTCAGGAATGATGCTTCGTCATTGTTAAGCGTCATAGTAAGTTTTTCATCGCTGTCGAAGTGATAATCGACTCCGAATTTCAAAAACAATTGCCAGAATCCGTTCTGATCATCAGAATCATCTCCTGTATCGTCAGTGCCGGAATGCTTTTTGGGAGCATGAGCGTAGGCCGCCGATCTCTCTGCAAGCGTGGCATAGATATTTCCGCCGGTTTTCACCAGCCCGTAGGTTTCAAGTCCGGCCATGTATACATATGTTGGATCGTATTTCACGTATTCTCTGCCTTGCGAGAGTGATTCGGCTCCAATTATGCCTGTCTCTCCTGTAGAGCCGGCGGCAAGTCGCAGGGTTATGCTCTTCTCTGCTTTCAGTATCTTCTTTCGGGCGTCGCGGGCATCAGAAATTTGTCTTCTCTCAAGATATGAATATAGGGCGGGCAACAGGCAAAAATATTTTGCTCGTGTCTGCAGGACTGACAGTCCCGGGAACATAGTGTTGGAGAATGCATCGCGTATGCGTCCGAGTCCAAGTTCGTCGATGGCACCCTGATCCTGCAAGAGTTTCATAACCTTATTTGCACGGTTCAATGCCTCCTGGTTAAAACTTACAAATCCTATTTCCATCAGCGCATTTCAGTTGTTTTTATGGTTTGATAAGGTTGCAGTGTTGATTTTTTGTATTAATGGGGCGATTCAATATGGAATCAGTTGGGTATTTAAGAAGTCTCATCGTCAGCAAATTACTCCGAAGGGGTTCTCGGTTATAGACCCTCCGGCCGAAATGCGATTGATTACGTGTTGGAGCGTATTGTAAAGTTAGGTGATATATTGGAGTGTGACAAGCCCTATTTGTTTTCGCTCTTCTGTAAGAAGTCTTTAATCAGTTCTTTAATTGTCTCTTCGGCATCTTTTACTCCGACAACTCTAATAAGGTTTTCATAATCCTTTATCTCGTTTCCGGTGAAAGTGATTACAATGTGTTTTTCGGGTTTACCTGCAATGTGAGAATAATTTTCAGGCGCAGCCCAAAAACAAGTGGCACACACTTTGATATCTTTATCGCGCCAATTAGGACAATGTTCGCACGACCATGACTTTGCACGATTAGCTGATGGGCAAAGCAGCATGAATGATTCTAAATTGTCTTGCGGCTCGCCTCCAATTTCAAATGGAATTCTATGATCAACTTGTAAAATTCGTTCCTCTACTTCTTGATTATACACAAAGCATCTCGCCCCATAACGCTCAATTAACGCATTGCGTAGAGCCTGAGACAATGCAGTACGTCCGGCTGCTTTGGATATTTTGTTTTCAATAAAAACAGGACTGCCCAAACGATACGCACCAATACTGCGTCCATCAGATGATTTAATTTTAAAAGTTTCTATATTCACGCCTCTCTCTCGCACATCTCGCACATCTCGCACAGCTCTTGGAGGGTGTTTGTACCCGTAGATTTTCTCAAGTTCTTCAGTTGAGATGCTGCCATGGTCCAATATATGTTTGATAACGGTAGCGGGACGCTTGTCTGTGATTCCTAGCAACCTTTTTAAGTCAGTTTTTGAAATCTTCATACGCATTCTGAAAATAGCGATTTCTGAATAGGGATATTTACTGCAATATCTTGCAGCCCCCTTGAAATGTACAACGCCTCCAGAGTTACTTCTTTTTTACCTAATAAAAGACTCTGACTCGACAATCCAGCTTTTAGCAATATTTTTTTCAAATTTAAGTGTGTAGGGAGATCTGTTCCATAGTGTTTATCGCCGCAAGAGCCATCGTAACTGATTATATAATCGATATTTCTCCGATTGAGATTTTCAAGAGCCTCAACAAAATGGTTAAAGTCAATACCTGCAAAATATCGATTATCCCGAGATGAACATACACCTTGATATGGTGGATCCATGTATACAATGTCACCGGGGACTGCAGTGTCTAATATCTGACGATAATCTTCAGATAGGAAAGTCGTCTTACCTTTTAATAAAGAGGAAATTTGACGAGCATTATTCAAAAGAGTTTGTGGTCTGGTTCCATGTCTGCGTTTATCCGGCGATTGGTTAAATAATCCATTATTGCCATATCTAACAGACCCTTTAACGCATCTTGCCAATAGATACATCATGTGCGCGGGACCGGTCTGCCCTTCATTAAATTCAGACCTAATCTTATAGTAATGTTGGACATATCCATCGGAATACTCAAATTGTTCGTTCCATAATTCTGTATACTCCTTTACAAAAGCTTCGGGTTGCTCTACTACAGCTCTGATAAGTTCTACTAAAGGACTATTAAGGTCGTTAATAACAAATTTTTGGGACATGCCTCTATATGCAACAGCCATAGTTATGGCAGCCATGCCGGCAAATGGCTCAATTAAACGAGAAAAAGTACTGGGGAAATATTGCAATATTTGTGGAGCCAACGACCGTTTTGACCCTTGGTATTGAACAATATGAGGTACGTTTAATTTCATATTCGGTAATATATAACAAGTGAAGGCGGGAGGGGATTGACTCTCTCGCCTTCGCAGGTTGTTTTAGTGATCCGGCCGCGATTCGAACGCGGGACCGTCTGCTTAGAAGGCAGATGCTCTATCCAGCTGAGCTACCGGACCATCCTTTGATATTTTGGGTTTTGTGGCGACAAAGTTACAACATTCCTTCGACTTTCGCAAAACCTCCGTGTGATTATTCACCCGATCTGCCGTTGGTGTCGATTTCGCTTTGGGTCAGACGCAGCGAATCGAGCACATGGTGGATGCGTTCGTTGGTGGCGATACGTGTGGGCACCAGGGGCAGACGCAATTCATTTTCGCACATTCCCATCTGGTGGAGAGCGCATTTTACGCCGGCCGGATTGCCATCTACAAACAGCAGCCTGAACAGGTCGCTGAAGCGATGATGGATCTTGCGTGCACGTTCATAGTCTCCTGCCAGGGCCAGGCGGACCATCGTGGAGAATTCGCGCGGAAATGCATTGCCGATCACTGATATGACGCCGGCAGCTCCAAGGGTGATGAGCGGGAAGGTGATGGCGTCGTCGCCTGAAATCACTTTGAACCCTGGACGCATGTGACGGATGATTTCGTCGACCTGGTTCATGTTGCCGGAGGCTTCCTTGACGGCTACTATATTGTGGAAATCTTCGGCAAGTTGAAGCGTGGTGCGGGCCTCCATATTGACACCGGTGCGACCCGGCACGTTGTAGAGTATCACGGGCAGCGGCGATGCTTTGGCAATGCAGGCGTAGTGGGCATAGATGCCTTCCTGCGATGGTTTGTTGTAGAATGGAACCACGGAGAGCACGGCGCTGTAGCCGGTGAAGTCGGCAGTGCGGAGTTCGCGCACCACCGCAGCAGTGTTGTTGCCGCCCACTCCAAGCACCAGCGGCAGGCGTCCGGCAGTCTTTTCAACCACAAATCGCTTGATTTCATCGCGTTCCTGAGGCTCGAGTGTGGGGTTTTCGCTTGTGGTGCCCAGTACTACCAGATAGTCCACTCCGCCTTCCATCAGGCTATCGAGCAGGCGTCCAAGAGCGTCGAAGTCTACTGTTTTATCTTCATGAAACGGTGTGATCAGTGCCACGCCGGTCCCGCTGAGATCTATAGTTGCCATAGCAGTCATGTCTTTTGGTTTACAAATTTAACCAATATGATGATGCGAAGCAAATCAAACAGTGCAAAAAAAATCTGCAGTGCGCTCTTTTATGAAATGGGATCTAAACCATCGGTGTCCGGTGTTTGTTATTATGATAGTATAGAAAATAGAAACCAATAAAAACACACAGAATTATGAACGATTTTGATAAATTGATTGCCGATTCGAAACCTACTCTGGTGGATTTCTACGCAACTTGGTGCGGCCCATGCAAAATGCAGGCTCCTATTCTCGAAGAGGTGAAAAACGAGGTTGGCGATGCTGCCAACATTATTAAAATTGACGTCGATAAGAATCCGGCCATCTCGGCCCGTTATCGTGTGCAATCCATCCCGACATTGATCATGTTTAAGGATGGCGAGGCAGTGTGGCGTGCAAGCGGTCTGCATCAGAAGGACCAGTTGCTGGCCAAAGTCAACGAATTTATTATGCTGCATAAAGTTTGACCTGCAGCCAACTAAAAAGCAACAAGGGATCGCATACGTGTGCGATCCCTTGTTGTCGTATGATTTGATAACTGCGGCAGTTACATAAATGCGAGGATGATGCCTTGTGCGGTGACTACTCGCAGGAACATCGTCAAAGGATAGACCGTAGAGTAAGCTACGGCCGGAGCATCGTGGCCGGTGGCGCTGTTGGAGTAGGCCAGGGCAGGGGGATCGGTGTAGCTTCCGGAGAAGAGACCCATGATGGTGAGGAAGTTGATCTTGTAGACACCGCGGGCTATGCAGCCGATCACCACCAGAGGAACGAACGTGATGATGAAACCCCAGATCACCCACCACATACCGGTGGAATTGAACACCGTCTGTGCGAAGCCAGCGCCCGACGAGATGCCCACCGATGCAAGGAAGAGGCATATGCCGAGCTCGCGCATGAGCAGCGATGCCGACGATGAAGTGTAGGTGACAAGCTTGAATTTGTAGCCAAATCGCGAGAGTAGGATGGCAACAACGAGCGGACCGCCGGCGAGGCCGAGCTTCATACCGTAGCCGAGGTTGAGCGATCCGACTATTATACCGAACATGATGCCGACGAATATAGTGATGAGGTTAGGTTCGTTGAGACGTTTCATCGAGTTGCCAAGGCGGTTGGCCAAACGATCGATGTCGTTGAGATCGCCGACCACCGTGATGCGGTCGCCCATTTGAAGGCGAAGGTCGGGCGATGCGAGCAGGTCGACACCTGCACGGTTGACGCGAGTGGCATTGAGTTGATAGGCTGAGTGCAGACGGAGCGATCCGAGAGCTACGCCGTTGTATTTGCTCTTCGTGATGAGGATTCGTCGCGAAACCACGCGGCTGGGGGTCACTTCCTCCCAGTCCATTTCGACTTCCGGGCCTACGACTGATTCGAAGCGGGGGGTGTCGGTAGCCGAGATGACCACAAAGAACTTGTCGCCGACGCGAACCTGGGTCTGCGATGTCGGTATGATGATGTTGCCGGTCTGATCCATCAATCGAGAGATGACGAAGTCGCATTGGATGATGTCGTGGAGCTCGCGCAGTGATTTGCCGTTGATCAGATGGTTGGTGACTTCGATCGACACGAAGTTGGGCTTGGTGTGGAGCTTTTCGTTCTCTTCTTCGATGGCTTTGATTTCGTCATCGATCTTGACGCGGAATATGGCTTTGATCAGGAATATGGCTCCGATAATGCCGCAAACGCCAAGCGGGTAGGCTGCTGCATATCCCATCGACATGGTGTTGATGGCTTCGGGGCTTTTAGCTGCCTGCTGGGCGGCTGCCAGACCGGGGGTGTTGGTGACGGCACCCGAGAGAATACCGACCAGAGCGGTGATGTCGGTCTTGCCACGCTCAATGTAGTAGATGGTGAGCATGATGGCAATGTTGAGAGCTATAGCACCCACTGCCAGCATGTTGAGTCTGACGCCTCCCTTTTTAAACGACGAGAAGAAGCCGGGACCCACCTGAATACCAATGGCGAAAATAAACAGAATCAGACCAAATTCGCGCACGAACTTCAGCACAGCGGGATCAACGATGTAGCCGAAGTGACCCATGATGATGCCAACAAACAGCACGAAAGTGACACCGAGCGACACGCTGCCGAATTTGATTTTACCTAAAAAAACACCGACAGCGATGACAAACGAATAAAGCACCAGGGTGCTTGCCAATTCAGTTTGACCGGGGCCGAGCAAATTGATTAACCAGGAAAAATCCATTAAAAAGTGTTGTAAAAGATTGATAGATACTTTGGTGACTACCGAAGCCGGTTTTCAGGGTGCAAAGTTACGGCTTTTTCACCATATAAACGGCCTCGGCCAATCTTTTTTTTGAACAACTTTGGCAAAAAGATGATAAAAGTGGGCAAAAGGTTTTCGCAATTGGGCGCGCGGCATTAACTTTGCAAATCAGATAGCCTCGGAATGCGTCGCAAAACACCAATCATATTATCCACGTTGCTTCTTGTCCTTGTGTTGTGGGCTTGCAGCTCAACCCGACATGTGCCGCAGGGGTCGCTTTTGCTCGACCGGGTGGATATCGAAGTCGACGATTCGTCAGGGATTGACAGGGCTGAAATGGCCAACTATCTCCGGCAGATGCCCAACCACAAGGTACTCGGCTTCGCCAAACTGCAGCTGGGGCTCTACAACATGTCGGGCAGTGACAGCTCGCGGTGGTACAACCGTTGGCTCCGGCGGCTTGGCCAGCCCCCGGTGATCTACGATCCGACGCTTACGGAAAACTCCCGTCGCCAACTCACCCAGGCGATGATCAACAAGGGCTATATGGATGCGACCGTTGTGGTCGACACCATGGCTGACACATCAAAGCGCAAGATGAAGGTGACCTACGAGCTTCATCCGGGCGACGCTCACGTGATCCGAAGTATTAGCTATGAGATTCCCGACACGACAATCCGGAGCATCCTTATGGCCGATACTTCATTGTTGTCGCTCACTGCCGGCGACCGCTTTGACCGCAATGCTCTTGATCAGGAACGAACCGCTTTCACCAACCGCATGCGACAGGCCGGCTATTATGCTTTTGCAAAGGAATACATCACGTTTATTGCCGACACGGCTGAGAATTCGCTCGACGTCGATCTCACTATGGTGGTGCGCCCTCCGATGGCAGCGGCTGAGGATTCGCACACGTCTCCCGACGAAGTCGACCACTCGCACCACCGCTACACGATCAACCGCGTCATTTTCGTGGCCGGAGGCACCACCGCTCCGCGTCAGACCCAGATAGAATCGGGTGATCTCGATTCGGTCTATTATCGTGGAATCACGGTGCTGTATCCCGGCGACGACCATTATATTCTTCCATCCATTCTCGACGAAAAATGCTTCATACGTCCCGGTGAGGCATATAATCCACGAGCCATCGACCGCACCTATGAGGCGCTGTCACAGTTGAGCATCATTAAGTCGATCAATATAGAGATGGATCCTGTGGGACATGTCGACGGACAGGATATGCTCGATGCATATATAGTGTTGACGCGCAACAAGAAACAGGGTGTCACGCTTGAACTCGAAGGAACTAACTCAGAGGGCGATTTTGGTTTTGGCGTCGGGGTGGCCTACCAGCACCGTAATCTCGCCCACCGCAGCAATTTGCTGACCACCAAATTCCGCGTCAACTATGAGAGTCTGTCGGGCAATCTGTCGAACCTGATCAACGACCGCTACACGGAATATGCCGCCGAAGTGGGCATCACATTCCCAAAATTCATGATGCCGTTTTTGAGCCGTAGCTACAAACAGCGCATCAAAGCCTCAACCGAGCTGGCCACCTCGTTCAACTATCAGGAGCGTCCGGAATACACCCGCGTCATTGCGGGTGCCGCCTGGAAGTACAAATGGACCACGCCCGACAACCGCATACGCCGCACCTGGGATCTGGTCGACATCAATTATGTGTATCTGCCCGAGAGCACCATCGATTTCATCAACCAGATAGCGCCGAGCAATCCTTTGCTCCGATATAGCTACGAGGATCACTTCATCATGCGCATGGGCTATACGATCAACATGACCAACAAGCAGATAGCCTCCAATAATATAGTACGCTATCGCCTGCAACCTTACGTCTACACCCTGCGCGCATCGGCCGAAACCGCAGGCAACTTGCTATACGCCATATCGTCGTTGACCGGTCAGCATCGCGACGACGGTGTCTACAAACTGTTCGGCATCCAATATTCGCAATATGCCAAGGCTGAGATTGACTATTCGCTGACCCGCAACATATCACAGCGCCACGCACTGGCTTTCCATGTAGGGTTCGGCATTGGAGTGCCCTACGGCAACTCGCGCGTGCTGCCGTTTGAAAAGCGATTCTATGCCGGTGGCGCCAACGGTGTCAGAGGCTGGAGCGTGCGCACCCTCGGCCCTGGATCGTTTGACTCTCGCAATTCGGTGACCGACTTTATCAACCAATGCGGCGACATACGGCTCGACTTGTCTATGGAATACCGCGCCAAACTGTTCTGGGTGTTTGAGGGAGCAGCATTCATCGATGCCGGCAACGTGTGGACCATCCACAACTATGAGAATCAGCCGGGTGGCATGTTTCACTTCTCCACGTTCTGGAAGCAGATAGCCATGGCCTATGGCGTTGGTCTGCGTCTCGACTTCAACTATTTCCTGCTGCGACTCGATCTCGGTGTGAAAGCCTACAACCCGGCCATGAACCAGGAGCGCTGGCCACTGATCCATCCGCGATGGAAGCGCGACACGGCGTTTCACTTCTCGGTGGGTTATCCGTTCTGACAATCCCGGTGGCATGTTTGTTGTAATAGAAACAAAAATAAGAAATAACCGATGTTAGTAATATTCGATCTCGACGGAACTCTTCTCAACACTATAGCCGACCTTGCTGCCGCAGCCAACTATGCATTGCGCACCGCGGGCTATCCCGAACACAGCCCGGCTGCCTATCCCTATTTCGTGGGCAACGGCGTCACCCGATTACTCGAACGCGTGCTGCCTGAAGATGTGCGGACGAAGGAGAACGTTGATCGCCTGCGCACATCTTTCATGGACTACTACGGCTCGCATCTGACCGTACACACCAAACCGTATCCCGGCATTCCCGAGCTGCTTCGCGACCTTCGTGCCGCAGGCATCGATGTGGCTGTGGCCTCCAACAAATATCAGGCGGCCGTCGACGAACTGATCCATCACTTCTTCCCCGACATCGAGTGGGCGGCAATTCGCGGTCAGGTTGAGGGCGTGCCTGTCAAACCCGATCCGTCAATCGTGTTCGGTATTCTGTCGGATTGCCCGACGCCGAAATCGAAGGTGCTCTATGTGGGCGACTCGGGTGTGGACATGGAGACGGCCCGACGCGCAGCCGTGACGTCGGTCGGAGTGACCTGGGGCTTCCGCACCGAGCAGGAACTCAAGGAAAACTACGCCGATCACATTGTGAAAAACGCCGACCGCATCCTAACCCTCGCCCTCGACGCCCAAAAAGGCTACGAACTCAGCTGAAAACGTGTTGAATGTAGGGATCAGTCAGACCAGTCGGACCAGTCGGACAAGTCTCCCCTGTGTATTATACTGCGTTTAGGAAGGCGGGCAGGATGGGGTGGTGGGTACGCCAATTGATTTTCATTGGCTTGTCTTCTTTTGAACTTATATAATCCACCAGACCAAAACAAATAAACGGGCAGGTGTTTCCGTATCCGTCCTTCTTGTTTTCTCTGACAAATAAAATGAATTTCTTGTCATTTTGCTTTTGCTCGACAAAGCGTCGTCCTTTTCCCTGATGGGAGTCGTTGTTTTGTGATTCCCATCTGAATTCCGTTTCTCCCACGACGTAGTCATTATACATCGTCTCGGCAGAGAAATCCTTATCTGATTTGTTAAGTGTGACAAAGAGCAATTCGGTGTTCAACTCTTCGATGTTAAACACCCCGGCTACCGATCCCTGCATCTTTCTTTCGGGAGTTTGGCGGCCAAAGATTGCAAAAACTTCCTCACGCGTATAGCAGCCATATTGTTCGAGTGCGACGGGCAATCCCTCTCCAACTGAAAAGGTCTTGGTTTCGAGGTTGGAAAGAAGATAATCAACCAGTTCGAGGATTTCCTGAGCGAAAATGGGATAGTCGGCAAGTCGCAGCAATGCATCCTCTACCGACGCTGCACCAATGGTACTTATTTTTTCGCCAAACAAGCTGTAGTAGAGCATCAAAGCAAAAGTCTCTTCTTTCTTGTCCATGCACTTTACAGCTCCGTTTGTTTTTGCTACTTTTCGTATGAAATGGAGATATGAGGCAGTGTTAACATGAACGAGCCTTCCCATACCTTTTATGAAACGGCGTGTATTGTCGTCGTCGGCGAAATCGCAAAGCTTGGCTTCTCGTTTAAGACTTGACCAACAATAGCCCCCTTTATAGATCAACCGAATATCCTGACCGTTGTTTTCTAAAAACTCTCTAAGGGTGGGTGCGTGGGTGAATGTTTTTAATTCATTGACGAGTCGCCTCTTGTTGTAGATTGCGCCGATGATATTCTGCAGTACGTATTCTTGAGCCTTCTCCTCCATATGGATTGTGCATCCATGAGGTAGAAACGTGAATCCATGCTTTATCTGGTCAATTAAATTCTTATCTGTTCTTGTCAGCAGGCTGCGAAATCTGCTTGCAAAATCATACTTTTGATTCAATTGAGCCACAAAGTCGAAAACGGTCAGCAATTGTTTGCCCGGAGCCAGTCGCAATCCGCGACCCAATTGCTGGAGGAAAATGGTCAATGACTCTGTGGGGCGTAGAAACAACACAGTGTCGATCTCGGGAATGTCAACACCTTCATTGAAGATGTCGACGACAAACAGGTAATTGATCTCTCCTTTGGCAAGCTTCTTGTTGAGGCTTTCGCGATCTTTATTGTTGTCGGAGGTCAGATAGTCGGCACGCAGACCAATCGAGTTGAACTGGTTGGCCATATACTCAGCATGTCGTTTGGTTGCGCAAAAACACAATGCCTTGCATTTGCGCTCGTCGTTGAGATAGTACTGCAGTCGGTCGATTATCAGGTTGACGCGGCCGGAATAGCATAGTTTGTCGGTCAGTTTCGACAATACGTAGCTGTTGCCTTGCATAAGGTCGTCGTCGCTAAGATCTGTGTCGTCGCTGATACACAGGTATTGAAACGGCGTGAGCAATCCTTCGTTGAGCGCGTTTGGAAGGCGGATTTCGGCGCTGATCTGATTGTCGAAATCAGGAAGAAGGCTTTCGCCATCCATACGTTCGGGTGTTGCGGTGAGTCCTAAAAGAATTTTCGGGCTGAATTTTTCAATGATCTTTCGATAACTGCCTGCTACCATGTGGTGTGCCTCGTCAATTACGATGTAGTCATAATAGTCATCGGGCAATTTATCAAAGATATCATCGAATTTGGAATTGAAGGTCTGGACCGAAATAAACAGATGGTCAATGCTTCCGATAGGGATATGGTTGCCAACCCAAAGATCTCCGAAGTTGGCATCCTGCAGCACGCTTCGGTATGTCCTTAGCGATTGTTTCAAAATCTCCTCCCGGTGAGCTACGAACAGCAGACGATGCGAACCCGCGGTTGACTCCGAAAACAACTTGTAGTCAAATGCGGAAATGACGGTTTTGCCGGTGCCGGTCGCCGCAACTATAAGATTGCGTTTTACTCCTGACTCACGAACGATCGACAGCTTGTCGAGTAGCTTTTTCTGGTGAGGGAGTATGATGTATTTGTTGAGAACTTCAGTGGCTATTCTCGGTTCGCGTTCTTTGTGAAGCTCGTTGTACAGTTTTTCAGCACCGCCGATTTTGAAATCTTCGAAATTGTGGCTGTTCCAATATATTTCAAATGTTGCCAAGGTTGCATTGATGATATGGGGATTCTCGACATTCGTCACTCGGATATTCCATTCAAGTCCGTCGGTCTGGGCCGATTTAGACAGGTTGCTCGACCCGATGTAGGCTGTGCTGAAGCCGGAATTGCGTTCGAAAATATATGATTTGGCATGCAGCCGCTCTATCTGCGTATTATAGGAAATGCGAATCTCCGTGTTTGGAAGTTGTGCCAATCGTTCTACAGCTTTGGCATCGGTGACACCGCAGTAGGTGGTGGTGATGATGCGGAGTTTATGCGCCGGGTTGCTGCAGAATCGTTTAAGATGGTCGTAAATCAGGTTTAATCCCGAGAGTTTCAGAAAAGATACGATCAAATATATCGTGTCGGCGCTTTCAATATCGCGTATGATCTCAGTGTTCAATGGTATCAGGCTACTGCCTCCGGTGAAGAGATTGCTCGTTCGAAAGCCGGACAACGGGCGAGCAGGTTGAGAGTTTATGGCTCTAAGTCTGGCCTCTTCCTGTGCCGACAATACGGCTGCTAGCATTTGCTTGTTGTCGGCCACCATCTCATCATGTTCTTCACACACAAAGTCGATCAGCCTGTTTGCAAAAGCCATACGTTCTTCATCGGTCAAATTCTCATCCGACAGCCGATTGCGGATTATTTTGCTCAGGTGTTCGGTGAGCATATGAGAAGTTGACGCACTGTCAATATCATCTTTCCTGCACACCAAACCCTCATCGGCAGCCATGCTCATGTCGTGAGTCAACCCATTTGTGATAAGATTTTCATATATTCCTTCTATGAGTTTCATATGGTTTGGTGTTGCTATAATTGCAAATATAGCAAAATTTTTTGAAATCTAATGTGGAATAAGGGGGCGGAGTCTGACCTGTTTGACCTGTCCGACAAGTCAGACATGTCCGACGGATGATGAGAGGGAAGAAAAAAGCGAGGCTGACTTTGGGGTCGGCCTCGCTTTTAGTTCTTTGTAAAATCGGGTGTATTAGTTGCAACCGCCTTCGCAGCCGCCATCGCAACCGCAGGCGTCGTCGTTGCAGCTGCCGGAGCATCCGCAACCGCATCCGCTCTGGGGATGTAGCTCCTCTTCGGTGGCGTCGCGCACGGTGATGATGTTGCCTTTGAAGCGCACGTCTTTACCGGCAAGTGGGTGGTTGAAGTCCATCTTCACTGAGTCGGGGGTCACTTCCGCTACCACACCGTTGATGCGGTAGCCATCGGCGGTCATCATGGGCAGTACTGCGCCTGCTTTGACGACTTCTTCATCGAATTTGCCGTCGACTTCAAAGATATCGCGCGGCAGGGTGGCCACCTGTTCGGGATCGTGGGGACCGAATGCTTCGTCGCTCTTGACCACGATGTCGAATGTGGCGCCGGGTTCAAGACCGTCGATGGCGCGTTCGAGCGGCACGATCATACCACGAGTCACGCCGAACACTATTTTTTCAGGATCGTTGACATCGGTCTGATGCACGAGGGTTTCACCTTCGGAACCTACCTCGTAGAGGTCGTAGCCCAATTCTACATATTTTCCGGATTGAATTTTTTCCATAGTCTATACTGATTTTATGATTCTACATATTATATAACAAACATCGTGCCAAATAGTCATTGCTCTGGGGCCAGACGTGGTGCGATGGTGTCGTAGAGATTTGTAGTGGCATCGGTCAGGAGATCAAGTACGCGTTCAAATCCTTGATCGCCATCGTAGTATGGGTCAGGCACATGGTCGCAGTTGGCGAATTCGACAAAGAAATCGGCCATCGGGAGGATTTTCTTTTCGGCCTCAATGGTGGGGGCCAGTCGGCGCAGGTCGGCAATATTGGCATCATCCATGCCGATGATGAGGTCGAAGCGGCCGAAGTCGGTCGATCTTATTTGGCGGCAGATGTGGTTGAATTCGAGTCCGCGGCGGCGTCCGTGGATGCGCATGCGCCGGTCGGGCAGATCACCCACGTGCCAGCCACCGATTCCGGCCGAGTCGATATGCCAGCGACGGTCACGGTGCTCGTCGACAATGGCATGCAGCAACCCGTCGGCTGCCGGGGAGCGGCAGATGTTGCCAAGGCATATGAAAAGAATGCTGACAGATGATTGGTCTTGCAGCCGCTCGAGGGCTTCTTTCAATCGTGGCGATGGGTTGGTTATGATCATGAGAGTATGTGGAAGTTTTGCACAAAGTTAAACAATAATATTGAAAAAGAGCAGCCGATTGCTTTGGCGGTCGACTGCTCTTGTGGGTTTTTGGTTGAAAAATAAACGCTATTCCTCCGATTGGTTGCGTTGTCGAGTTTTCCGTTTGTTTTTTGTTGCCGATGAATCGACGTCTTTTTCCTCTTTGATGTCGATTTCGTTTCTGTTTTTATCGATGACCTTGTATTGGAGGTAGGCCAGCGACTCGTCGGGAAGTATTCGAAATTTGCGGCCGAGTTCCATGCGCCATTTGCGATAGGTTGACAGCAGACCTTTCTTCAGGTAGGCGTCGACGAAGGGGTGCACGTACATGATGAAGTCGGTGACTTTCAGGTCGTCGATGAGGTAGTGGAGCTTCTCTTTGAGTGTGTCGGTGAAGAGGAGCGACGGCTGCACCTGGCCTTTGCCGTAGCACGATGGGCACGTTTCGGTAGTGACGATGTCGAGAGCCGGGCGTACGCGCTGGCGAGTGATCTGCATGAGGCCGAATTTGCTCAGCGGCAAGATGTTGTGGCGGGCTCGGTCGCCCTGCATCACTTCGCGCATGTGGTCGTAGAGCTGCTGGCGGTGTTCGGCCTTGGCCATGTCGATGAAGTCGATGACGATGATGCCGCCCATGTCGCGCAGACGCAGCTGGCGTGCTATTTCGTCGGCGGCTCTAAGGTTCACTTCGAGGGCATTGCTTTCCTGGTCGGCGGCTCCTTTGGAGCGGTTGCCGGAGTTGACGTCGATGACGTGGAGGGCTTCGGTGTGCTCGATGATGATATAGGCGCCGCTGCGAAACGACACTGTCTTGCCGAACGACGATTTGATCTGGCGCGTGATGTTGAAGTGGTCGAAGATCGGCTCGTCTTTATCGTAGAGCTTCACGATCTCCTTGCGGTCGGGAGCTATGAGACCGACGTAGCGCTGGATCTGTTGGAATGTCTCCTGATCGTTGACGCGAACGCTTTCGAAGTTGGGATTGAAGATGTCGCGGAGCATGCCGACGATGCGGCTTTCTTCCTGAAACACCAGTGCCGGAGCCTGCGCCGAGCGCGCTTTTTCGATGGTGCGTTCCCAGTCGGCCACGAGCGAGTTCATCTCGTTGATGAGTTCGGCCACGCGTTTGCCCTCAGCCGAAGTGCGAATGATGACACCGAAATTTTTCGGGCGGATGCTTTCGAGGAGCTGTCGGAGTCGCATCTTTTCTTCCGACGTTTTGATTTTCTGCGATATCGACACTTTGTCGCTGAACGGTATGAGCACCATGTAGCGGCCGGTGAGTGTGATTTCGGTGGTCAGTCTGGGGCCCTTAGAGGAAATGGGCTCTTTGACTATCTGGACCAGGAGCTCCTGGCCGGGAGTGAGGACTTCGGAGATCGATCCCTGCTTGTTGATGTCGGGCAACAGTTTCATTTTCGACACCGAAGGGACGACCTTTTCGGATTTGTCGAGCGCCTTGGCCAGAAAAGCTGAGTAGGAGCTGAATTGCGAGCCAAGGTCGAGGTAGTGGAGGAAAGCGTCTTTCTCGTAGCCGACGTTGACGAAGGCGGCATTCAGCCCCGGCATCAGTTTTTTGACCTTGGCCAGGTAGATGTCGCCAACGGCGTAGGCGATGTCGGTGGCCTCCTTCTGGAGGGAGACCAGACGGCCGTCTTCAAGAAGCGCTATTGACACCTCTTTTGACTGGACGTCGACGATAAGATCGCTTTGCATAGGCAATGGGGGTTAAATTGAATTTACAAAATACAAAGAACAAACGCTGGTCCGTCTTGGCGCCTCGATGAGGGATAGCCGGCTGCAGGTTTGTTCATTGTATGGCGTGTCGAAAAAATCGTGTTTCGACCGTGTGGGAGGTTGATGTGGTTTTCCGTGCCGGACAGGCGGGTCAACGACACCGCGCCCCGAGGTCGAAATTATTTCTTCTTATGACGATTTTTTCTGAGACGTTTTTTGCGTTTGTGAGTAGCCATTTTGTGGCCTTTTCTTTTCTTTCCGCTAGGCATGTTACTCTAAATTAAAGTTGTTAAATAGGGGATATATATTGAGGAGAGATGATGAAGATATGGGCAATATTACTTAACCTCTTCCATGAACACTTTAGCGGGCTTGAATGCGGGGATTTTGTGTTCGGGGATGATGATGGTAGTGTTTTTAGAGATGTTGCGGGCAGTTTTCTGCGAGCGGGTTTTCACGATAAAGCTACCGAAGCCGCGGAGATAAACGTTTTCGTCGTGAGCGAGCGAATCTTTAACAACTTCCATGAATTTTTCGATAGTGGCGAGTACGTTAGCCTTTTCGATGCCGGTAGATTTAGCAATTTCGTTTACAATATCAGCTTTAGTCATTTTAGTAAGCTTTAAATATTAGTGATTAAATACGTTGAATTAAAGTCGATTAAGGGCCATATCGGGCGTTTGCCACCGATTTAGCAGTGCAAATATCGTAATTTTATTTTAATTAGCCACAAAACTAAGCGATTTTTTTGCAATAAATCTCACTTTAGCACCCTTTTAGAACTCGCAAGGGGCTGGTTCGGGTTATCGCTGCATGGAGAATGAAGGCAAGCAATATGGTGCCTGCAAACATGGCTAATGCTCCCAGAACGACGTCGAGCCAATCCAGAAAGATGCAGAAAAAGCCCTGACAAAGGTAGATCTCATAGGACACAGTCCCGAGGCGGTCGAGGATGGTGACAGGCCGCAATCGTGGGTAGGTGACGATAGCGATGTAGACTGCAGCCGGAATCGCTGTGGCAACGAGTGGCTTGAGCAGTTGCGGACGCATTTCGGCCAAAATGGCTGCAGGCCAGATTATAGCAATGGCGGCTATGATGATCAGTGTGCGCCGGGTGGAGATAAAGATTTGCAGTCGTCGGTGGTAGAGAGCTGCAAAGTAACCCATCGGCAAAGCGGCTATGGAACTGATCCAATAGCCTCCGTAGTGGGCTGCGCGGATGACGAGTATATATAATATGGTGCAGCCGACAAGAATCCATCCGGTTGTTTTTGGCGAGTGCGACAGTTTGGCCGATATGTAGAAGATCAGGTAAAAGAGCAATAGAGCGTAGACGAACCACGAGGTGTTGAGTGGCGGCACTCCGTGGATCCAGTCGTCGGCCAATTCAGCCGGTGAGAACCCTAAAGCCAGAGTTTTGACTGCCCAGGCAAGGGCCGTCATCACCACAAATGCCGGCAACATGCGGGCGAAGCGCTTGGAGATGAATCCGCGAATGTAGCCATCGCCTTTTGTGGCAAATGACACGGACAGGCCATAGCCCGACAGGAAGAAGAAGCAGCCCACGACGGGCGCTCCGAACCAGCTCCACGTACTTAGCAGCGGAATGTCGTAGCGTGGAAAATAGTGGCAGCAGATAATGAGTAGGGCGAGCAATCCGCGGAGCGATGCTGTGTTTTGCTTATCAAATTGATTTACAGAGGTTTGTTTTTTTTTGGGGGGGGGTAGCGCAGGCTATCAGTATGAGCGATAGGAAGATGAGGCCGGTGAGCATGGGTAGGGATGTTGAAAGGTCGGGGTTAAAAAATGTCGTTGAGGTTGGTTATTTCGTTGGCGCCTTGAGGGCAGGGGACGCCGGCGAAGGCGCGGGTGGGGTGATACCAGATGGCTTGCCAGCCGGCGGCCAGTGCACCGGCAATGTCGGTGTCGGGATTGTCGCCGATCATCAGATGGCGCTTGGGGTCGGCTACTCCGGCGCGGCTCATGGCGTGGTCGTAGATGCGGCGATCGGGTTTGTTGACGCCGATGTCGTCGCTGAGCACCACAAGGTCGATGTAGGGCGTCAGACCGGCGGTGTCTATCTTGCGGAATTGCACCTCCTGGAAGCCGTTGGAGAGGATGCCGATGCGCGGGGCGCCGTCGATGGCGCGCAGGCGATCGAGCATGGTCCGTGCGCCTGGCATCAGCGTCTTTTGGCGAGCCAGGTAGTCGAGATAGAGCGTGTCGTAGCGCCGGGCTGCTTCGAGAGCTTCGTCGGGCGAGGCGCCGCCATCGGTAAGCGGACGGATGAAGCGCTGCAAGCGCAGGAAGTGGCGCGTGATGCGGCCCACGTTGTATTCGGCCCATAGCGCCATGTTGTGGCGCTCGTAGGTGTCGGCCCACGTCTCTGCGTCGGCAAAGAGCCGGCGGAGCAGGGGTTCGTCGCGCCACATTTCTACGAGCGATGTGTGGGCATTCGTGGTGAAGTCAATCAGTGTGTCGTCGAGGTCGAACCACACCCAGTCGATGTCGGTAAGGTCAAAGTTCATAGGCGGCAGATGTTTGCGACGAGTCGTGGCCTTCGATCATGCGGAGGCGGCGCACAAGCGTCAGTGTGATGGGGAGTATGAGTATTTCGTATGCCGTTTTAAGCAGTGTCTGGGTCAGGATGAGCGCGCCGATCATCTCCCAGGGGAGCACACCGCCGAAGGCCAGCGGGAAGAAGATGCAGGAGTCGGTGCCTTCGCCCCAAAGTGTCGAGATGATGGCGCGGAGCGAGAAGCCTCGCAGCCCCTCGCGACCGGCTTTCATGCGGCTCATCACGTAGGCGTTGACCATCGAACCGCTGACGAAGGCAGTGAAACTGGCCACCAGTATGCGGGGCACGGCACCGAATATCAGCTGCATGGCCTCCTGGCCGTGCCACTGTTCGTCGCCGGGTATCCAGAGCCCCAGCTGCAGCAACAGACACACCAGCAGGTTCATGGCAAAACCGAGCCATATCACCATGCGGGCGCGGCGGAAGCCGTAGATTTCTACAATGCAGTCGCTGATGATGTAGGAGATCGGAAATACGATGACACCGGCTGTCAGTCGCAGACTGCCGATGCTGAAGGTCTTGATCTCCATGATGTTTGACACGATCAGGCAAACGCAAAACACCACCGTCAGCACCACAAAAGTGGTGGAGTGCGGCGTAGTGTGTTTAGAAATTGATTTATCCATTGTTCTTGTTTTTAACGAGGTAGCAAGCACTCGGTGTGGTTCGTTACAGTGAATTGTAGATATCGGCCGTTCGGCGGGCAATGTCGTCCCAGTCGTAGGCCGTCAGATCGTAGACGGGGTGTTCGTGCTTGCGCAGAGTGCGGTCAATTGCCTCGGCCATGGTCGACGGGTC
Organism: Bacteroides sp.; assembly: GCA_023666835.1. GTDB lineage: Bacteria > Bacteroidota > Bacteroidia > Bacteroidales > Muribaculaceae > Paramuribaculum. The sequence goes on from JAMPBJ010000001.1 coordinate 638,032, forward strand.
GTCGTGACGGCAGTAGTGGTCGTCGGGCAGCTCGATGATGTGTGCGGCGGGGATGTCGGTACTGACCACGGGCAGATTGTGCGACATGGCTTCGAGGAGCACCATGGGGAACCCCTCGTTGTGCGATGACAGTACGTAGAGCGCCGCATGGGTGTAGAGCTGAGCCAGATCCGAACCGGTGGTGTAGCCGGTGAAGATGGTGCGACCTTTCAGATCGAGGCTCTTGAGATACTCCAGATAGGCCGGGTTGTGGTCCGATGCTCCGGCGATGACCAGCTGTCGCGCCTCCGAAGATGCATTGACGGCCTTGATCAGATTATCGAAGCCCTTTTCGGGCGTGAGGCGCCCTACGGCGAGCACATATGCGCCCGGAGCGATGCCGTGGCGATCGAGAAAGTCGGTGTCGTGGCAGAAGCCCAATGGGTTGATGCCGTTGGGCACGGCGGTCGACTTGTCGAGGATCTTGCGGGGATACTTGGCACGCTGCACGGGGCTGACGAATATGATATGATTGGCAAATCCGAGTGACAGCTTTTCCGACAGGCGTAGGATCAACTTCGACATGGCGTTCCACTTGTCGTGCTCGTAGTTGGGGCTGTGGTATGTGAGAACCACCTTCGAACCCATCAGGCGTATGAGCGGGGTGAACATTCCCGGTCCGATGTTGTGGATGTTGACGATGTCGGCATGGTGGGTGAGCAGGTGGAGGGTGGAGCGGAGCGTGTGCCACACGGTTTCAAATCCGCCTATGCGCGTCGAGCCGAGGTCGACGAATGTGATTCCATCGATGTCGGCATGGGAGCCGTCGGTCAGATATGGGGTGCGGCGATAGACGCGGCAGTCGAATTCGGCTGCCAGGCGCGGTATGAGCTGTTCGCAGTGGCTTTCAACGCCTCCCTGCACTCCGGGGAAACCGCGGATGCCTATGATGGCCAGTCGTTTCCTGCTCATCAATCCCAGCAGATGTCCTTGCCGCGGCTGATGCGCCATTTGTTTTTCAGGATCCACTTGATGGGGATCCAGGGGCGACGCTTCATGTCGTGGCGTTCGGTGACGATGAATGCACAGTTGCGCTTGCAGGCTTTCACCTTTTCGAGAGCCTCTTTAGCCTTGTCGGAAGCCATGATCTCTTCAAACGGCTGCTCCTTGATGTTGCCAATGATCCACTCTTCGCCCGAACCGTTGCAGGGCGACACGTTGCCCCACGGATCGATGAAGAAGAAGTCGGTCAGCGCACCGCAGGCGGGGCGGTAGCCGCTCTCGTCTCCTCGTAGACGGCGGTGGATCGAGCGGTTGAAGAATGCACGGCCGTAGTCTTTCAAGCGGTTCTTCAAGCCGCGACGCTTCGACGTCAGCAGTGCTTTGACGAAGAGTTCGTGCTGGGCCAGAGCGTCTTCGCTGACGATCTGGTTGTCGTCCTTATGGAAATACCATGAATTGTGCACGGTGGAGTTGCCGAGCTCCACGCCCAAAGCGGCGCAGAGTTCGTAGAGGTGCACCAGATCCTTGTAGTTATCGGGCGAGATCACTACGGAGAAACCGATGTTTTTGCACTTCGTTTTCTTCAGCTCAAGCATAGTGCGCAAAGCATGGTCGAAGCCGTTGACCAGGCCACGCTTCGAGTCGTTGATCTTGGGCAGTCCCTCCACGCTGACGCGAATCAGGATGTTGGGATATTTGTTGGCTATTTCAACTATTTTTTCAGTGTTGTAGCCGTTGGTTGAAAGCTCCAGCAGTGAAGCCTTAGGATATAGTATTTCGAAAATTTTGTCGATATCTTTTCGAATGGTGGCCTCGCCACCGGTGATGTTTATGCGCAGTCCGGCAGGGAGTTTAGCGTAGTATTCCGGATCGATTTCCTCTTCAGCTTTGGTGGGAAACTTCCAAATATTACACATATTACACTTCGCGTTGCAGCGAAATGTAGTGATAAGACTGCCTTGAACGATATTCTTCATGACTTTACGGTGGATTTAAAATGCAAAGATATTGAAAACTATGATAGACGACAATAGTTGTTGGCAATTTAACCATAAAATTTCTCAAGGAATCGCCTTAATAGGTTGATTTTGTCGATGATTATGTCCTTAAACGCATTTCTGTTATCAGACGAAGATTCTTCGTTTACATATTTTTACAATTGGCTATTGGTTCGCATCTCTAACTAAGAAGTGCTATTTTGATTTTGCCAGAAATGATTTTAAGAAATATATAATGTTGGGTGATATCTTTATGCCTTTACAGGCCAATGTCAATATCTTTATAATGTGGTTTGATTGTCGACTCTTTTTAATGTTTTGTTTATAATTCTTGACTAATTCTTTTAGTTCCTTTCGTGAATAGATGTCTTTAATGTAAGCCCAGTAGAGAACGATAGTGACTAAATCTGAAAAATATTGATCATTAATCGTAGCGAACGTGGTGTGGGCGTATTGAAGCCACTGATCGATTTGCCATTTTTGGTTGTCGATATCACGCTTACCCCCCCCCCTTATTGATTCTCAGAGAGTTAGGGTTGCTGTGCTGGTCGTAATGATAAAATTGCTTCGGTAGATAATGGACGTTCTTAGAATACATACCTACCTTAAGCATAATCATCAGATCCTCGCACATGTTGACGCCCTCAATCGTGTTTATATTGTTTTCAGTCAGAATAGACCGTTTTATGAGTTTATTCCATAAGTAACCATGCATGTTGCCCATCATCAATGAATCGGTTAGTGAGCTGACATTGGTTTTTAAATTATAGGAAAAAGCTTCACTCCGATTCTGGTATTCGTTGATGAAATCGCATATTACAACATCGGAGTTATTGACAATGGCAAAATTGTACATCGACTCGATCATGTCCAAATCAATCCAGTCATCGGGGTCAACGGAAATGATATAATCGCCTGTGGCAATGTTGATGGCGTGATTTCGGGCTGATGCTACTCCTTGATTGGTAGTGTGGTTGATAATCCGGATATTTCGACCACTATATTTGTGTGATACTCTGTTAAGAATATCCATGCTTGTGTCTGGGCTGGCGTCATTGACAAAGATATATTCTATGTCAGTGAACGTTTGCTGAAATAAAGTGTCGAGACACCTCTCGAAGTAATCTTCAGCTTTGTAAACTGCTATTATGATGGATACTTTAGGCATTGTTGGAGTTGTAAATTTTAATCAATCGGTCGGCACATCCTTTGTTTGAGAAAAGACTGCTGTGGCTGATGCAGTTGTTATGGTTCGCTTCATAGTGCTCACTCATATTCTGCAATTCTTCCCAATCCCAACCGTCCCTGACGATGCCAAGTGAATATTGGCTGATGAACGTAGCGTTGTTGGGAACGGGATTCGTTAGAACCGGAGTCCCGTTGACGATGGATTCGGGGATGGTCACCATATTGTTGTCTTGCTGGGTGTCGATAAGCATGGCCTTTGCTTTGCGCCATATAGAGGCAATCTCATCATGGTTCATAAAGCCGAGAAACTCCACGTTGTCACCTACACATGTGTCAGCTGCGAGCTTTTTTAGCGATTCCATTTCCGGCCCTTCCCCTACGATCTTCAGTCTGAATTCGCGTTTGCCGGTATTTTTTATGAATCGAGCAAATTTTTCGATTATGCGATCTATGCGTTTGCGATGGACAAGCATCGAAACCACAACAAAATAATCGGCTGACTCATCGGAAGGATAGAATCTTTCGCTGTCCGAGCCATGTCCTACAATCTGATCAGAGATGTTTCTCAAATATCGCTTGATGAATGATTTTGCATTCTCTGATTGACATACGATTGGAATATTGCGGATGAAACACGGTGCTATGATGTTGTACCATATTTTGGCCGGAACGCCGCCCATCATGTGTTGTAAAAATGCCATTTCTTGCCAGATGAGCATTTTGTCTCGGCATCGGCGCGCGGCTATGATAGAGGGAAAAGAAAATACATCGACCGACAAAACCATATCGAAATCATCGCCATGTTGTTTCAGATATTTCCCTAACCCTTTGGGGAGTGGCAAGAGATGAGGTTTGAATATGCGTGGAAGGCGAGACTTAAAATATTTGACTTCGAAGTTAAGGTCGTTTTCTTCCTCTGTCGGTTTAAAATCATCTGAAGCGGCCAACGTCACTTCATGTCCTTGACTCACAAATCCTCTGGCCATGGTGTGGATCATTGTGTCGCGGTTCGATTTGCGACGAATGATTTTGCCATCTATAGCCGTAGAGAGTATGAAGTTAAGGATCAATATGCGCATATATGGTAGGCAGGGTATGCTATTTGGCAATTATCGCGTAAACTTTCTGGCAAGATTGTCCCTTGAGAATCTTCTTGAGTTTTGCTCGTTTGATTCTGTTGTATGGTAAATTGACTACCAGTGCAGAATTCTCATGGTCAACAAGGTTTTCGATGTCAGACACATGTTCGGGATCGGGAACCTCTACCATCACGTAGTCAACGCCGGCAGTCAGCATTTCTTTGACGCGGGAGGCAAGGTCGACACTGAGTACTTCGGCATTGTTGGCCAGACCCGATATGATTTCAACCGATCTTCCGGTTTCAGCAAACGAATTGGCCAGAACATTGATCGAATTGCCATTGCCACCGAGTGATGCAAAATAGATTGTATTGACTTTGTTATCGGACATTATCAAAGTTCTCATTCGATTCATCTCCGGTGCATCACCATCGTAATTGATTGTATGACCATCGATGTCGATGAAGCCAACATCCATAGGCTGTTTTACCTTTCGGCTAAGTAGGGTAAAGGCAATGGCAATAGCAATAACCACACACAGGGCGAATACAAACAATACTGCGGGCCAAATGAGTTTTTTAAGTATGCCACCTGCCTTCACTACATATGCGTTCTGGAAAACGAAACCGATGTTGGTGGTGGAGTAGAGCTGGAGCACGGAGCTTTCACGCTGGCTGACGAGGAACTGATACAACTGGTTCTGATATTCCTTGTCGCGCATGAGGTTCATGAATTCAAGCTGATAGTCGGGGTACTGGTCGAGACGGCCCTGGGCGTTGTTGGCAAGCGACTGCTGGTGCTGAACGTCGGCTTTTGCCTTGGCAATCATCTTTGTGGAGTTTTCGATGATGAGGTTGCGAAGCTCTTCGATTTTTTCGTTCATAAGTTTGAGGGCTTCGTTGTCGTCAGTGGCTGAGCGACGGAGTTCGCGACGAGCCTGAATAGCTCCATTGAATGCGTTGATGTTGGGGTCGTTGAGACTCTCCATCTGCGGGATGATCACGTCGTCGTCGAGGCGGTTGCGAAGTATGTTGAGCACGGTCTCATAGTAGGCTATGTTGTAGTTGGCATTCTCGATTTCGCGGCGCGAACCCACGGAGTTCTGCACGAGCAGTTCGAGTTCGGAGTCGATGCCCATCAGTTCGTTTTCGCGCTGATAATCCGAAACTTCCTTTTCGGCCTGCTGAAGTATTTTAAATGTTTCTGCCACGCGCTCGTCGTAGTATTTGATGGAGGCTACGGCTGCTTCGTGCAGGCGGTCGAGGCGCTTGGCATTGTATTCGGTCATGATGCCGTCGACGGTCACTTTGCCGAGTTCGGCATTGGCGCAGGCGTAGTCCACGTTGATGATGTCGGCCATTTTCGAAGCCACATCAATTGTCGATTCGCGATAAAGCATTGTTGCTGCGGCATCGTTGCCGGTCACTGCTATGGTCACTTCGCGGTAGGGCGACGATTTGAACTCGTCGGTGGCCATGATCTGATAGTCGCCGTAGGGGGTTTTGAGCATTGCCGGAAGCACTGCGCCCTTCATTTCGGCGATGGTCTTTTTGAAGAGGCCTTTGAATGCGGTGATGTCAACTTTGCCGTTGTCGAGCAGGTTGATGCGCACGCCGAACGATTCTCCCAAGGAGTCGAATTGCTCCACCGGAGCCTCGAGTCGCACCGGAGTGTTTTTGTAGAGCTGGGCTTTCTTGCCTTTGGAGTCTTTGCCGATGTAGGTGCGGTTGAGGCCGAGTGTACGGACGGTGCGGAGCATCACGTCGTGGCTCTGCATGATCAGCACCTCATTGTCGACGGTCGAAGCTGAGAAGCCGCCCACGGAGAAGGTCTTCATCATCTGGGCCAGACCGCCGCCACGGTTGTCGGAGTCATAGCCGATTTCGCCGATGAGCATCTGGCCTTCGATTTCATATTTCGGGAGCGAGCGCACGGCTTTCCAGATGCCCAGGGCGGTGAAAAGCACGATAATGGCCAGAAATACCCACTTGAATTGTTTGATGGTTCGCCAGAAGCGACGGGTGTCAATTGTGTTTTCTTTCTTCTCCATGTTTTATGTTATATTTTTTTTAATTTCAATACTTTTTGTTGTTCGACAATATCAGTTTCGCCAGCTTCAGCACATACTTTACGGGCATACGCACAGCAAATACCGAGCAAGCACATAATGGTCATACCGACAACATGGGTGAATGTCGTGGCAGCTGTACTTTCAATCAGTATGAAGCATATTATAAGTGAACCAACAATCATGGTGTTGGTGAATTGTTTGTTATTCAATCTGATCATATGTCTCAAAAATCCATATGCATATATCCAGAACCAAATGAACAGCAGTAGCCCTACAAATCCGAATTGAGCCAGCGAGGGATAGAAGGAGTCGCAAATGAAACTGGCCTCGGAATTGGGCGAAATGCCATGGACGTTGTTAATACCGTACTCATAATAAACGTTTGAATACCATTCGGATGATGACGATGAGGCGAATGAGGCCAGTCCTGTTCCGAATGGGAAGTAATCAAACAGGATTGTGATGCCGGTCAAGTAAAGCACCGGACGGGCAAATGATTCAACCACAGTAGGGTCAAATGTTTCACTGTTGCCGGTAAAGAAGTAATAATTGATCTTTTGCCAAGAAGCTGCGAATATAATAAGTATTACAATCAGCATGGCAATAGTGTGTTTCAATGTGAAGTGGCGCATTACACCTGGGCGATACAAATATATAAAGTATACTGCAACCACGTAGATACCATAGTATTTCGCTTTAGCACACAAAAGACCAATTGTAATGAATATAGTGAAAATTGTTTTGGTGCGACTGCTCAGTTTCCCGTCATCTGTTGGTGAGCAATATAGGTAGAAGAGCATCGATGTGAATATGATAGTACCGCAATAAGTGGGATGCACAACCAAAAGATTGATTGTCTGAAATCCCATAAACAATGCGATGGACATCACTACGCTATTGAATATGCAAACCCTCGATATGAATTTTTTATCGGAGTTTCGGAATGTTGGACCGATGGCCAATAAAACGCAGAATGGCACGAATGGTTTGATTTCAATAATCCAGTCGTTAAGTATGGCTACCGGTTCATTTTCGTGTACGAAGTTCAACGAATATATGGCATATAAGGTCATGATAAACATTATGACCCAAAGCAGTTTGTATTTATGCCAGTTGCCGTTGAAAATGCAGTCGAGCACGGCAATGCCACCAAACATCATGGCGCATAATTCGTCGGTGAACGTAATATATTTTATGCTCGGGATCATCATGACGAGCCCGAACATAATAATATAAACGCATATGCGATCGACGCGAAGCATTTCCTATTACTGGTGATTTACTTTGCTTATTTGACGGCGAGGGCAATGATCAATGAAATGACACTTGCCGACAGGCCTACGATGGTCGATGCAATAGACAGCTTGTAGGCGCTGTTCTGGTTGTATTTCGAATTGTCCTGCTTGATGGGGTTGGGATCAACAATCACCACATCATTATTGCGAAGCCAGAAGTAGGGCGATTGGGTGATGTTGGAATCATGCAGGTTGAGACGGCCGTATTCTATGTCGCCGTTGGCAGTGCGGCGCATCACCAAAACGTTTTCGCGCTTGCCGTATTCGGTCAGGTCACCGCAGTCGGCCAAAGCGTTGAGGATGCTGTAGCGGTCGGCCGATGTTATAATGGTGCGGGGCGTGCCGACTTCGCCAATGACAGAGATCTGATAGCCACGGAGAGATACCGTCACGATGGGATCCTTGACGTATTCGCTGATACGTTTTTCGAGATATTCCTTTACTTCATACGTGGTCATGCCGGCCACGTGGATCTTTCCAAGCACAGGGAAATCGATGTCGCCTTTATTGTCTATCTCATAAGTCTTGACCTGAGGGGTCGAAGTCATTTGGGTAGTGCCGACAACTGCTGTATTGGTATACGGAAGGTTGAACTGGGCAGATGCCTGGGGCACTGATGATGTGACATTGATAATCAATTCGTTTTCAGGCTCGAGCCGATATGTATAATCGGGGGTGGCTAGTGTGCCTGATTGTGAATTTAGCAGGTCTTCAAAGTAAGAAAGATCGTGTTTGGTTTTGCAAGAACTTATAATTGAAAGAAAAAGCAATAGGATGAATGATGTTTTTTTCATATACCGGTATTCTGTGAATTCATTTAATAAACGTGAAAACTGGAAAAAAATTGCATAAAATGGTTAGATGTGTCGATATTTTTAGCGATGTGTGTATAATGGATTGTGATTAAGCACGCTGGCTCAATAAGATTATTTCTGTCTGACAAGTTTGATCTTATTCGAAATGGTGGTTTTGATCGATTTCGGGAGGGTGATAATTGCAATGATGCATATCACACATACTGCAATCGAGTCTGATAGAAAGGTGAATGGGAAATAGTAGAAGATGAATGCTGCGATAAACGTTATGAATGGGAAGATTACAGAGGAATCGGGCGTGATTTTGAAGAACTTTCGGGTATCAATTGCACGATAGACAGCCAAAAATGTAAATGCTATGATGCTCGAAATTATGATTCCGTTGATGCCCAGCGGTTTGACCAAAAGAAAGTTGAAGCCTATATTGATCAGTACCATGGCAAAGAGGCTCGGCAGAATTCGGGCTGTGCGTTTTGCGCATTGGTATCCAATATCAAAGAAGTTTGCTATGGCTGAAATCATTACAAATACGCTGTTGAGAAAAAGGTATTGACCGCTTGGCTGATATGCCTGACCGACAAGCCAGAAATAATTGATGCGCAGAGCATAGGGGAACACGGCCACCAAAATCAAAAGCACATAAAGATAGTTGTTGAATATGGAGGAGAAAAATGCGTCTCGACCGGGTGAGTTATACTGCTCGATGGCGTTTTGCTGCCAGGTCTGATAAAAGATGAAGCATAGAATGTAGAGAATGCCGGTGAATTGGCACACGATCCCATAATAGCCTGTATCGGTCAAACCGAGATAGTGTTCGATGAAAAATCTGTTGTTTGCTCCGATCAGCCACCATCCCAAAGCGACCGGTATCAAAGGGAGACTGTATTTCAATAAGGCTTTTGAAAGGGCCTTTTTCTGAAATCTTGGCCTCAGATATGATTTGAAAATTCTACCTTTGATGCATATGGCTAAAATGGTCGCAGTGCGTGCGCAGATCGCAGCAAGCATTATTCCGTCGATGTCCATATGCAGTCCCAAAAGGAAAAACAGGCTGAACAGTGCTGTCAGCAATGAGTTTGTGATGCCTCCTGCCACGAATAGTTTTGTGTGACCCAATCCTCTGATAAGTTGAGTGATTACTTCATAGAATGTCTGGATGATTCCGTAGGCCAAAATATAGGGCAGGAAAGGTATAGGGTGGAAAATGCTGATGACGCCGCAGATTGCTGTCAGTATCAGACTATTGTAGAATATGGTCGGAAGTATGAAGCTGATAATGGCTCGCTGTCGGTAGAAGTTTTTGTTCTCAATCAGAAATCGGAAGCCTCCGTCGTTCATTTGAAAACTGAGGATGGGGATGAAGCAAAATGCCACTGTCACAGCCAGTTCGTAGTATCCATAATTAGATGTGTTATGGATGCAGTGGGTGTAGAGCGGAACGAGAAGGAATGTGATGAACTTTGCTCCAAGATTGCCAATGGCATAGATCCCAAGATCTTTAATGAATTTCTTGCTTCGGGATTTAGGCTTGTTTTCCTGATACTCCATTGGCGTTGATTAGGTTGTGATAAGTTTCGAGGAATATGCCGATGCGGTTGTGCCACATGAATTTCTTGGAGCAGTCGATGACACCTTTCGAAAGTCGATTGATGATGCTCGGATTTTCACATATCTCATCAATGTGCGATGCGATGTTTGAGGTCACGTTTGCGTAAGAGTCAAGGGGTATTTTGATTCCGCAATTGTTGCACACTACGCCCGCCATGCCGCAGTGATCGAGTGTCAGAGTCGGCACTGCTTGCGACATAGCTTCCCAAATTGTTGTCGGATTTCCCTCGCCGAGAGATGTGATTACATGAAGATGTGCTTTGTTGAAAAGATCGTAGACTTGTTCGCGTGGAATTCTACCATGGAACGTTATGTTTTGTAGCAAACCGGAAATTCGTGACCTCGCCCCGGGCTTTATGTCACCTTCGCCCACCACATGCAGATGCCATTGGCGAGAGTGGGTTTTTGCAAGAGCATCGAGCATTATTTCGATTGCTTTGCTTTCATCGGATACGCGCCCGACCCATATCAGTTGCAAAGGCTCGTTAGCTGATAATGAGACAGGTGTGGTGCGATCCATTTTAACTATACCGTTTTCGGGCAGATATTCGGCGTCGCGATGGTGAACTTTCTTCAGCAGTCGTTTGCCGTTTGGGGTAGCGCAGAATATGGTGTCGGCGGCTTTGAAGGCTGCGTTGACTCGCGGAATGAACCGAAACAGTGAGTTGTGGACAATGCGGCGTCCGTAGGCCAATATTCTGTTTTTGAGAGAGTAGACTCTGAAAAGGCTTGTGGGTCGGTTCTCTACGCACATTATGGGTCCCCATACGTATGGAATTCCGGGGATTTTCCAACTGTATCCCGGTTCTTTGAATCCAATGGGGTTGAGGTAGTGGATCAGGTCTATTTCGCCATCTTCACTCTTTTGGGAGAGAATCTTGTAAGCCTTTCTTTGCCAACGGCGGTAGTTGCTCATGTATCGCATTGTGCCGCGGATGCCATTGTAATTGTTCTCTTCGACGGGAATGTTGATCCATTCCACGTTTGGCAGAGAGTTGTTGCTCAGAAATTTGTCAACCTCTTCCTTATGCCTTCCGTAGATCACCGTGAGGTGGACGTGGGGGCTCATGTTGACTACGAAGTTCCAGCTGACGGAGGCTTCGGAGCCGCGATAGGGCGAGATGTCGTAGGTGATTAGGGCTATTCTGTGCATGGGTCGAGGTGCTCCGATGTGGGGCGGAGCGAGCGCAAAGGTAGCAATTTTTCAAAACTTTTCAATCGTCGGTATGTTAAATTAGATGTGTTAACGCCGGTGGGGGTGAATGTTGATAAGTTTTGGCTCGACCGGGGCGGAGTTTTTTGGCCGAAGGTGGGCAGATTTGACGGATTGTTTGTAACTTTGTGTCGATGATTGATCCGATCTACTATTCGATTGACCTGGCTCCGGCGGTCTGGGGACTGCTGGTGGCAATGGTGGCAGCCATGGCGGTGATTGCACTGGTCATGTGGCCGCGATTGATCGGAGTGCGCCGGCGAGTGGCTGCCGACGACCGCAAGCTTGAGCGGCTGATGGCTTCGCCGGATGTCGATGCGCGGGCTTGGCCGGCGGTGTCGGTGATCGTCTATTCGCAGGCCGACGGCTACAATCTGCGCACGCTGCTGCCGCAGATTCTCAATCAGGACTATCCGGGGCCTATGGAGGTGATCGTGGTCAACGATGAGAGTGCCGACGACACGGAGACGATAGTCAGCGAACTGGAGTTGCAATACCCCAATCTGTATATGACGTTTGCGCCCGAGCGGTCGCGCAACCTGTCGCGGCGCAAGCTGGCCATCACACTGGGCATCAAGGCTGCGCGCTACGATGTGCTGCTGCTGACGCAGGGCAACTGCCGCGTGGATTCGCCGCTGTGGATGCGCGCCATGCTGCGCCACATGATCGGCGGTCGGCGCGATGTGGTCATTGGCTATTCGCTTCCTGTGGCCGACGACGGAGCTACTGATGAGGATGCCCGCAAACGGCGCCGCTCGTTCGATACGATGTGGCACGCCGTGCGTTATCTGAGCGCGGCCATCCATCATCGCCCGATAGCGGGTACTGGATGCAATCTGGCCTACACGCGCCGCATATTTTTCGACCATAAGGGATATTCGCGCACACTCAATCTCAACTATGGCGACGACGACATCTTTGTCAGCGAGATAGCCACGGGCGAGAATGCGGTCGTAGAGTTGTCGCACGCTTCGCGCGTCGACTCGCTGGAACATTCGCCGGCCACGCTCCACGACACATACCGCATGCGCCGCGAGTTCACGTCGCGCTATCTTCGCCGCACGCCCTATTGCATGATGGGCCTGTCATCGGTGATGTGGTGGCTTTGGCCCATTGCCGGAGTGGCTGGCGCGCTGCTGGCTCTGCCGTCGCTCGTTCCGGCTGTGGCCGTGTTTATTATCGGTCTGGCGTTCTGCCTGATCCACATGAGTCTGTGGCGCCGGTGCTCGCGCGCTCTCGGACTGCGTCCGCTCTTCCTGACCGTGCCCTGGCTGGCATGGGGACGGCCGTGGCGCACGCTTCGCCACAAAATGCGCGCCTGGCGCAACCGCGACGCCAATCTGACCCATGGCATGAAGCTGTAAGCCCAAGTCGCTCTTACCCTTATCCATCTCTCTCTCACTGAATGACTGACCACGACAAAATAATCGTCAATAATCTTCGCGATAGCATCGCCCTGGAGGGTGAGGGGCTGATTGCGGTGACAGGCCGCTCGATGCTGCCGTCACTTCGGCCGGGGCGCGATGTGGCCGTGCTGACGGCTGTGGGTTCCGATGGTCTGCAGCGATTCGATGTGGTGATGGCCGTGCTCCCCGATGGTCGCGCGGTGCTTCACCGGATTGTGGCCATCGACTCCGACGGCACGCTGACGCTCATGGGCGATGGCAACCTGAAGGCTACCGAACGGTGTGCACCCGACTGCGTGGTGGGACGGCTCACTGCTGTGATCCGCACCGACAGCGACCGCCGTGTGGCGCCTTCAGCCCGGTTTGGCCGTATGTGGTACCGTCTGCGGCCCGTGCGACGGATATTACTGAAATTTTTATCGCAACTAAAATGAAAGCATCGACCTCACTGACATGGCTCCGCTATGCGGGACGCCTCTATGATATGACCGCCGGCATGCGCCTGCGCATCGCACTACGAATCGTGGCCGGAGTGCTCAGGGTGGGCGCCATGCTGCTGTTTGTGTTCATCAGCAAGCAGTTGGTCGATGTGGCCACCGATCGCGGAGCGTCTATGCCGCTTCTGCCGCTGGTGCTGGCCATGGTGGTGTGCACAGTGGGGCAGATCGCTCTCGGGGCGTGGGTGTCGCGACTGGCAACGGTGACCGGCGCTTTGGCCACCAACCGTCTGCGAAGCCGCATCTTCGACCGTTCGATGCGCGCTCTCTACGGCCGCGGGCTCCACACGTCCGACATCATGGAACGAATGAAGAAGGATGTCGACGCACTGGCCGAGCTGATTTCGGCGTCGGTGCCTTCGGCCATAGTGACGCTGGTGCAGCTCGTGGCCGCATTTTTCTTTCTTGCCGCCCTCGACTGGCGATTGGCACTGATCATGCTGGCCATCATGCCGATAGCGCTGATCACCGGCAAGGTGCTCATCCGTCGCATGCGACGCCTCTCGCAACTTATTCGCCAGGCTGAATCGGCCTCACATTCGTTGGCTCAGGAACACTTGCGTCAACGCATGACCGACGCGGCATTTGAAGCCGTGCCGACGGTGGTCAGTCGCTTCGACCGGCTGCAGCTCAGGGTGCTTCGCCTGATCATGCGCCGCAACAACTATTCGCTTTTTTCGCGCACGATGATCCACTTGGGATTTTCGGCCGGATATCTGACGGCGTTTTTCTTCGGTGTCTACGGTCTGCAGTCGGGTGCCATCACGTTTGGCGTGATGACGGCTTTTCTGCAGCTCGTCGGGCAGGTGCAGCGTCCGGCGCTCGAGCTTTCGAACTATGTACCCGGGTTTATCTACGGGCTGACCTCGGCCGAGCGCGTGGCCGATCTGACCGATGCCGACACGGAGTCGGAGAGTGAGGAGCGCATCGATGCTGTTGCTCCGATCGGGGTGGCCATCACCGGGATGCACTACCGCTATCCCGACGGCGATGATAATGTGGTGACCGACATGTCGGCCGTTTTCCCGGCCGGACAACTGACGGCCATTACCGGACTGACCGGCGCCGGAAAGACTACGCTGCTGCGTCTGATCATGGGGTTCCTTAAGCCGGTGGAGGGGAGTGTGGAGTTTGTCGATGCCCACGGACGACGCTTTGCTGCATCACCGACCACACGTCGATTGATCGCCCTCGTGCCGCAAGGCAACTCGCTGTTTTCGGGCACCATCCGCTCCAACCTTGAACCAGGCAACCGCGAGGCCTCGGATGAAGAGATCCGCCGGGCACTGACGCTGGCCTGTGCCGAATTTGTGTACGACCTGCCCGACGGTTTGTATACGCGCGTGGGCGAGAGCGGGGCACGACTCTCCGAGGGTCAGGCACAACGCATAGCCATAGCTCGTGCACTGCTGCGCACCGATGCTCCGGTGATGCTCCTCGACGAACCCACGTCAGCTCTCGATCCGGCCACTGAGCGGCGGCTCCTCCACAACCTGTCGCAACTCGGCGCTGACCGCACCATCCTGATGATCACCCACCGCACCGCGGCTATTGACGGAATTGCCCGGGTGGAGCTGTAAATTAGGAATTAGGAAAGAGGAATTAGGAATTGGTCGGACTTGTCGGACGGGTCTGACTTGTCTGACTTACCTTTGGGTGGGGCCGGGCTTCAGTTCGGGGAGGGTGATATGGAAAGGCGATTTGTAATCGCCGTTCCATAAGCCGTGCCATTAGCTATCCCATTTGTTGGGAAAAGAAGAGCGCGGCCCGTGGGGTCGCGCTCTTCTTTGGGGGGAGGAGGGGTTATTCTTTGGGGATTACTATTACGCAGCGGGAGCAACGTGGATCGTTGTAGAACATGTCGTCGACGCCGCCTTTGTAGTGGAGCTCGAGGCGGTCGGCGGGTACGCCGAATTCGTTGATGAGACAGTTGTAGGCTGCTTCGGCGCGGCGTTTCGAGAGCTGTTCGTTCCATTCGGGAGTGCCGGTGCCCTTGTCGGCATAGCCGGTTACGGTGTATACGCCGGTGGTATTTTTGATGGCGTCGGCGAGGAATGAGAGGTTGGCGCGCGACTTGTCGGTGATCTGCCAGGTGTCGATGGTGAAGAAGATGACGTTGCCGGCGGCGATGAGGTCGGCTACGCGGTCAACTTTGACTTCGGGCTGACGGTTGCGGAGGGCATCGTTTTCGGCTTCGAGGTCGGCGATCTGGCCGCGGAGTGCGTTGATGCGTTCGTTGTCAACGACTACGGTCTGCGATGCAGTGGGAACGTCCCATCCCACGGTGCCGAACTTGTAGGTGGCGCCTACGGTAGCACCGAGCAGGGCATCGAAGTGGCGGTGGCCGCTTTCGCCCGAGAAGCGTTCGTCGGTGATCATCGACATGATTTCGAGGTTGATGTCCCAGTGCTTGGCCACGCGGAAGGAGTTGAGGATACCGCAGTTGAAAGCGAGCTCAGTGTTTTTGGGTGTGCCGGTGACGTGGGCAATGCCGATACCTGCATAGGGAATGCAGCTGTAGAGGCGCTCGGGGTTGTATCCGCCGATCATCTGGCAGAGGTTGAACATCACGTCGAAGTGGAAGTTCAGGTAGTTGAACTTCTGCTTGTAGAGATAGAAAGGCCAACCATCGTGACCGGGCCAAGGGCCGGAGATGTGGGTGCCGTTCTGTTCGTTGGGCCAGTTCTGGGTGATGCCTTTCACGCTGAGACCGTTGTAGGTCAGACGCACGCCGATGCCCGGGGTGAACCATTTGCCCACGGAGATCTGGAGTGCGGGTGAGATGCGGTCGCCGATCGAAGCCTGGCGGTCGTGTTCGGTGAAGCCGATTTGAGCGCCGGCGCCGGCCTGGATGAACCAGTTGTGCCAGAAAGTGTTTGTAATCACGCGTTTGCCGCCGTCAAACATGCTCCATGTCGAGTCCTGAGTGACGGTGTAGTCACTTTCGGCCCCTGCCTGGGCCAGCGAGGCCGAGGCAAAGAGAGCGAAAGCTGCTATAATAAACTTTTTCATGTTGAAATCGGATAATATAATGTGTGATGAATATTAACGAGTGCGTTTAGTTCTTTTAGTATAAGAGGTTATTGGTGTATTGTTGGTCTCATCAAATGTTTGTTCTGCCAACGGTTCACCTGTAGTCGGATCAACGTCACGAACCAGGATTATATAACCATCACTCACGCTGTACATGCCGGGGGGTAAGGCCAAGCTTCCATCTTGAATCGCCATCGGATAATTAGCGCGTTCTGTCCAAAGTTTGGAATCAACAAAAGTACAGGACCATATGGCATATTTAACTGTTGAACTAATAAGAGTACTCGGGATATCATAGATCCACATGGCGGCAAGTTCTCGCTGATTAGGAATGCGCCAACCATTAGGAAGAACATCACCGGTGTAATTGGTGTATTTTGCTTTATATTTTGTCAGTGTACATGACAGCATTCTATTATATTCCTCTTGAGGTGTTGAACCGTTTGCGAAATTATGATAATCGTCAGTATCAGTCTTTTGGTACATTGTTAATGCTGCAGACATGTATTCAAAAGCTTTCGGTAGATCATTGTACACTTCTCCTGCAAAAACAAGAGGATATGGAACTGTTACATTGAACGAACGAGAAATTGTAGGGTTTAATGTGCGAAGGATGCGTGGTGCGTCAGGATTGTTTATAGTTCCTTTTTGCATCATTGGTGTGTAAGGTTGCGTTGATGCTCCGTCGAACTGGCCAAGATTACGAGCAAATCTAACTCGATTAAGCTCGGGTTGCCAGCTCGTTATAGTGTTTTCGGTTCCAGCCCCGCGTTGAGTTGCCCAGTAAAGACGTTGTTTAGACGGACCGGTCGTGTAATATTTCGGAACTGCAAGATCCCAATTGGTGCCGGCACCATAATAATCCAAATAAGCCTGGTCTTCGGCATCGGAGTTGAGACGGAGCGACTCTTCGATGATGGAGTAGCCGAAGTTGTAGACCAGATACTGGATGTAGGATGGTACATACCATCTCAACTCATCGGGGTTGATATAGCCGTTGCCATTGAGGTCGCGGTTGTGAACGGCGATGGAACGCGACACTGTGGTGAAGTTGTCGCCCGGAACGAATGTGTAGTTGTTGGTCGAACTGTCAAATTTGTAAAACGAATCATAGTCATCAGCAAGGCCTGTTTCACCGTCCTGAATGTTCGAGAACCAGTGGAGGTTGTTTGCTTGAGTATTGAATCGATTCCAATTAGATGCATCGGCCGATGTGGGAGCATCCCATTCAAGAGTACTGGCGAAGAATTGGTTGGTTTTATATGTGTTGGAAGTGGAATTGGATAGTGTCAATGTATAGCCTTTGGATTTTTCCATATCCTGTTCGAGGCCGAAGGGATTATATGTATCTTTGTCAGTACCGGTCAGGGAGGGATCAAGGGAGTAAACAGTGGAGATGGGGAGCTGGCTGATGGTGAAGGCTGTTGTGCCGGAGATGATGCTGACACCGTCGGGCGATACTTTACGCTCCGGGTTGACGGTCATCAGGCGGTTGCTGATCACGTCGCCTGCCCAGGTGTTCATCGGGTAGGTCTGATCTTTGTAGACGTTTTCATCGACGAATGCAGCCACGATGTAGTTGTCGCCATCGTCGAGAGCGTAGGTGGGATTTGTCTTGGTTCCGGCTTTGCAAGCTGCGAGGTCGGCCAAGAGGTCGGTGATATAGGCATAGCCTGTGGCGCCGTGGCGGTTTTCACCGGCGTAGCGGGGGAACACATCCTCGCTGGTGGGGCGCTGGAACTGGATCCACTTGTAGTCGGCGTCGTTGGCAGTGAGCTGATCGACGGTAAATTCTTGCTGGAGGAAGTTGTTGGCCACAGTGGCGAGTATAACCTTGTTGTCGGCGAGGTTGGTTTCGATCTTGGTCTTGGGGATGCGGAGCATAACCTTGCAGTAGTGGGCATCGAGAGCAGCCACGGGCTGGAGGGTCAGCTGGCCTTCAACGGCGGCATTGCCCTGTTCGCCGGGATTGGTGACGTCGACATTGACCACGATGGCGTGGGCGCCCTGCACGGTGACGTTGTAGGTCTGCAATTCGTTGCGATAAACGGAGAAGTCCTGCAGCGAACCCGGGTGAGAGGGCACGTTGCTTGCGGTGTTGAAGTTGCCGAGATGGATCACGTAGGAGAGGTTGCCGTAGTACTGTTCGTTGGTGTATTTGCCGGTGGCGTCCTGAGTGGCCGGGCCGCTGTACTGACCGTCGATGACCACGAAGGTTGATCCTGCGGGAGCGTTGATGAACTTGCGGTCGGCATAAGAATTGACAGCAGAGCCTTGGGTGGTTTCAGATGAGTAGTCCCAACGTTCGCGGTCGCCCTGGGTGGCGATGGTGTTGGTGGCCAGCGGCTGACGGTTTTCGAGCATGTGGAAGTCGAACTCATAACCGTTGTCGGACTGGTCGGGCTGTTGAACCACAGGGTTGGGTACCGACATGTCGAAAGTGCCCGACTGAATCACTTCGAAGTTGGCTTGCGAGAAGCCGTTGGTATAGGTCGGCACGCGATACACAGTGTAGCGCGTGGGTATAAAGTTAGGCATATTGTTGGCGTCGGCATACTTGCTGGCATCCGTTTCGTTGGCGATGACGAAGTGGATGTGGGCAGTGGCACGACGGAGCACTACGTTGTCGAGTTTGTTGGTGCCGTCAACTATTTCAAGACCGTTGGGGAAGTTGGTGTCGCCCGGTTTGATCTCGCAGGTCATCGGCATACCGTCGTTGCCGTAGAGATCGACGTGGAGAGCATAGTTGTGGAACATGAGCTGCTGTATCTCCGATTCCGACATGGCTGCTATTTCAGCGAAGGTGTAGGCAGTGCCGGTGGAGTTTTTGGCGCCATATACACTGTTCCAGTTGGCCACGAAGTAGGCGCGGTAGCGACCGGTGAGCACATCAATGTCCTCGGTGAGGGTATATACTGAAGCGCCGGAAGTGTTCCAGGAAGTGTTCTGAAGTTTGCCGGTGAAATCGACGGCCATCTTACGGCCTGAATTAACTTCGAAAGCCACGAGCGCGAGCTGTTCGATGGCAGTTTCGCGTTCCTGACCCATGGCGCGCGACTTGATATCTGTGGGCTCAGGCACTTTGACACGTACGCTCAACTTGGCAGGCTGACCTTCGGAGTAGCTGCCCATCGAGTCGAAAGTGTCGTCATTGCAAGCGCTGAAGAGCAACGCGCAGATGAAAAGATAGACAAAATTTAGCTTTTTCATATTATAATGTGTTTTTTAGCTGATAGGTTTTTTGTACGAAATGGAAACGCGAATGTGTTAATCGAACGTGATGTCGTTGTCGATTTCGATGTGTTGTTCAACATTGACGTCGCCGGATTCCTGAATCTTGGCCTCCTCGTTGGAAGAATAACAGATACCCTGTTCGGTGGCCACGCTGATGGTCGTGCTTACCGGCGGAAGATACGGTTTGAGTTTCATAATTTAATAGTTGTGAGATTTTATTATGTTGTTATTATTTTATTCTAATGTCAGTATCAGGCCTTGTTGCGGCGGAAGATGTTGAACTTGCGTTTGGGCTTGTTGCCATAGCCGTAGCCATAGCCATAGCCATAGCCATACCCGTAGCCATATCCGTAGCCGTAGCCTTTCGACTTGCCGTCGACGCCGTTGAACACGAGCGCCATGTTGCGCAGGCGTTTGTCGTCGTAAAGCTCCTGCAGGTCGGGCAACTGACGGCGGTCGAGACGACCGGCGCGCACCACGAAGAAGGTCATGCCCGTGACGCGGTTTGCTATCATGGCATCGGCCACGAGACCCACGGGCACTGAGTCGATGACGATGAAGTCGTAGGTCTGCTCGAGGGCGGCCACCAGTTGGTCAAGGCGGTCGGTCATGAGCAGCTCAGCCGGGTTGGGGGCAATGGAGCCGGCGGGGATGAAGTCGAAATTGTGGGTTTCGTCGTGCGGCACCAGTATGTCGCTGATCGTAACCGTAGGGTCGGAGAGATAGTTGGTGACGCCTATATGGAAGTGGCCCAAAGAGTTGGAGAGGGTGGCCTTGCGGATGTCGAGATCTATGAGCACCACCTTCTTGCCTGAACGCAGGGCCAGCGATTCGCTGAAATTGCGGGCCACGAACGTCTTGCCGGCGCCCTCGTTGAACGAAGTCAGCGACACCACTTTCGGGTGCTCGGAATTTTTGATCATGAAAGCCATGTTGGCCGACAGCATGCGCATGGCTTCGGCCGTGATTTCACCTGATCGGAAGGGGAGGCCCTTCTTCTGGCGGCTGATACTTGAGCGGTCGAGCGGTACCGATCCGAGGAACGGCACGTTGACGGCCGAAGTGATTTCTTTATGCGAGTGAACCGTAGTGTCGAGGAACATGCGGATCAGCAGATAGATCGTGGGGAGGATCAGTCCGATGAGCAGGCCGAAACCGAGGATTCGCATGCGGCGCGGCGACACCGGACCGTAGCCTTCGGCCTCGTCGATGATGCGTGCATTGTTGTCGGCCATGGCCTGGGTGAGCGCGTTCTCCTCGCGGCGGTTGAGCAGGAAGAGATAGAGCGACTCCTTGATTTTCTGTTTGCGCTCCAGCGAGAGCATCTCGCGCTCCTTCTGCGGGATGGACGTGACCAGTCCCTGGGCGCGCTGCTCAGAGGCGAGGGCGTCGCGACGGCGCACGTTGTAGCTGGCGATGGCATTGTCGAGCGAGCGCAGAATCGACTGACGCAGAGCGATGAGCGACTCCTGGAGCTGTTCGACGCGCGGGTTGTTGGCACCGCCATCCTTGAGTTTGCCCAGCTCGATCGACATATTGTTGTATTCGGTGATCTGCTGCTCAACGCCCGGGGTCAGGCCGGTGTTGGAGGGGATCAGTTCCGACGCGTAGACCGGATTGGTCAGGTATTGCTTCATGAACGAGGCGATGCTGATCTGCGTTTCGAGTTCGAGCACCTCAGCGGAGTATTTCTGGTTGTCGCCCATATACTGGCCGGCGGCCGAGCCGATGTCGAAGATCTCGTTGGTGCTTTTGAAGCGTTCGATGTCGTGTTCGACGCTTCCGAGCTCGTCCTCAATGATGGCGAGACGGTCGGCAATGAAGTCGGCCGTCTGTATGGCCACGCGATTTTTGTCGTCGAGCGCCATTTCGTTGTAGCATTCGATGAGCGTTGTCAGCATGTCCTCGGCGCGTTTGACCGAGGCGTCGGTGATAGAGATGGAGAGGATCGAGGCCTCGTCCTTTTCCTGCTTGATGTTGAGACGACCCACATAGTCGGCCACCACCCACTGGAGCGGACGCTTGTCGACGTTGATGGTGTGGCCCACGGCAGCCGGCGAGAATGCCAACGAAGGAGCCACGAGAATGGTGTCGCCGCCGATCACCACCTTTTTGCGGAAAGGCACGGTGGCGGTGGCTGCGGATTTATGCTTGGAGTTGAGCAGCTCGACGGTGGCTGTGGAGTCGGCGCGCGGAGTGACCTTGAGGGTGATGGCAGCATCGGGTTCGGCGCCTATGAAGTCGACCACGATGGGCGAGTTGGTGAAAAGCTCGCGGGTGTGGAGACCGTCCTCGACGGTGTAGTCAATGTCGGCATGGACGCGTTTGACAACCTCGCGCATCAGTGCCTTCGATTCGAACTGGAGGATTTCGTTGGCCACGTTGACGCGGTTGATCGAGCGGTCGTAGCGGTCGAAGCTGGCCGAAGTGGTTTTGTTGGAGGGATCCTTGATGACAACCGTGGCCGAAGCGATATAGACGCGGGGAGCGCGCTGGTAGACGATATAGGCCACGCATAGACACACCAGGACCGACACGAGATACCAGCGCCACTTGGAGGCGAGGTAGCGGATCATGTCGATGGCGGTGATCGACGTGGTGTCGTCGGCTGTGGATTGCGAGCGGTTGTAGTTGCGATCGTTGTTTTCCATATACGGTGTGTGAACCTTGAAGCTTGAGTGAGAGATTATTTAACAGCCCAGATGATGGTGGTGACCACCGAAGCGGCCGAAAGGCCGACGGTGACGAACTGCCATGTGCGGGCTTCCTTTTTGTTGTCTTTGTTTTTGGGCTCGACATAGACCACGTCGTTCTGCTGCAGGTAGAAGCAGGGAGAGGAGAAAATGTCGGTGGAGCGGATGTCGTGGACATACATTTTGCGGCCGTCGGGCTCTTCGCGGATCACCGACACGCGGTCGGGGATGGCTTCGGCGGTGAGGTCGCCGGCTTTGGCGATGGCTTCGAGCAGTGTGATGCGGTCGCCGTCGGCGGTGAACTGGCCGTTGGTGGCTACGGCGCCGAGCATCGTGTAGTGGAAGTTGAGGAACTGGGCCGACACGATGGGATCCTTGATGTAGTCGCCCTCAATGAGGCGGCGGCGCACCACATCCTGCACCTGGGCGAGCGTCAGGCCTGCTACGTGGATGGTGCCGAGGATCGGCATGGTGATGTCGCCCTGGGGGTTGACGGTGTAGCCCGCTTTGCCCTGGGTCGCAGCCTGGTTGAACGGCACTGCGAGCTCGGGCATTTTGCTTGAAATGGTGATGTCGATGCGGTCGTCGGGTTGCACTTTTGCATCCTGACGGGTCTGGATGGGATAGACGGTGCCCGGGGTCATGTCCTGGAGGATGACATGATCGCGCGAAGATTTGCAGCCGGTCGCGAGCAGGACTACTGCGAGGAGTGATATGATGATTCGTGAATTCATTGCGTAGAATGTGAATTTAGGTGCGTTTATCTTGTTGTGTGTCAAATGAATGACGGTTGGTCTATTGGAGTGCTATATAATGTACGTATACGCGCGTGCGTATATTTAGGGTGCAAAGGTAGTGATTGTGAAGAGGAAATGCAAATTTTTCGGGCATAAAGATTATACAAAAAATATTCGTAAAGAGCTATGAGATTGCGTCGTGGCACACCAGAGCGGCGCGGGTAGTCGGAGTGCAGTGGAGGCGACCGACGATGACCGATGCTGACATGCTGACAAGGGTGTCGACCCATGCATTGTGGAGCGCCGGGTCGGATTTGATGACTGAGCACGACGGAGCGAGGCAGATGAAACTGTCGATGCCCGACAGACGGTCGAGGCGGTCGACGCTGTCGCGGACTATGCGCACGATGGCGCGAACCGAGGCTCGGCGCGCTATGTAGCAGGGAGTTTTGCCCGACCATGGCGAGCCGTAGACCGATACCGAGCCGTCGGGTTCGGCGGCAAGGATCGGGTTGTCGTCGTTGAGAAGCGAAGCGCCCGGAATATTTTCGACCCATAGCCGCGCCTGAGTGCTTTTCCCTGTGCCCGAGGGGGCGAGAAACAGTATGGCTTCATCGCTTCCGAAGCACACTGCCGAAGCGTGGACCGAAATGCGTCCGGCCGGGATGCAAGCCTGCGAAAAAGCGATACGAATGAGCGAATTGACTGCCTCCGACGCACGGGGTGAGCCCGGGTCGACGGTCAGTTGTGATCGCCGCAACGACCGGTCGCACACCAGATGATGGGTGTCCCCCGGGCAGTCGGCGTGAACCAGATCAAACCGATAGCCCGAGGCGGTGGCCAAAAGCGTGACGGTGCCCAGGTCGTTGGTGGTGCTGTCGAGTTGCGAAAGAGTTTCGGGAAGGTCGATCGGGGCGCCCGAGATGCTGATCTGCATGAAAGGATCAGCATCGGCGACCTCGACGGCAAACGGCGCGAACGACCGCGGAATCAGCGACTCAAGTCCCGGCTCGAAATTGAGTTCGAGCGAGAGACCGGCTATGGAGTAGAATGGCATAGGCTGTTGCGGATGAGAGTGGCTACGGTGGCGATGGTTTCGCGAGGAGCCGTGGCCAGTGAGAAACGCGAGCGGCGGATGAAGGAGGACAGCGTCGACAATTTGCCCCGTCGCGAGGGGATGCTGTCAGCGCGGTAGAAACCGAAATTGCCGCCACGGTCGATGATGCGGCGCAACTGTCGGGCGCGTCGCGGATTGATTTTGATATCGGGATAGGGGAGATAGTCGGCGGGCATGCCGAGGTCGGTGACCAGATAGGAGTAGACCACTGATGTCCAGCGTTTGAGGCCGGCTGCGGCAATGGCCGAACGCATGAGGTCGCGATCGATCACGTGGTTGAAATTCTGCGACGCTACAGCCAGGTCGATGAGCTGGCGCAGGCCGATGCCGTGGCCGATGGCGTGCTTGAAGATGTGGGCCGAAAGCAGCAAAAGTGTGGCTTCGGGCGAGGGTACCGGCAACGAATATAAGCCGTGGTGTGGTTCGAAATTGTGCAGTTTGACCAGCTCGGGCATCTGCATCAGGCGGCGCAAAGCTTCTGGGCGATGGATGTCGAAGAGTCGAGGATGCAATTCGACCTCTACTTCGCGCCATCTGAACGAGATGGAACCGTCGGCCATCTTGACGGGAGTCAGACCGTTGGCCGACAGAAATCTGATGATGCCGGATGATTGGTCGGCAGGAATATAGAGATCGATGTCGCCCGACTGCCGGACGTTGGGTTCGGGATAGAGCACAGCCACGGCGTGGCCTTTGAGCACCATCGGCGAGAGACCGTGGCTCTTCATTTCAGTGAGCAGCGAGTGCTCGATGCTGAGTAGGGTCCTGTTGCGGCTGCGGATCTCTTCAGCGCGGGCCATCCAGAGCGCCGCCAGCGGAAGCGGAGGAGTCACGGCCGGATCGGCCAGATGCTCGATGGCGTTGAGCGTTAGGGCGGTAACGGTCTGCTGTTGGGCCTGACGGAACAGCTCGTTCCAGTCGTCGGCGCAGTTGAGAGCGATCGGACCGGTGGGAGTGCGCCAGAGTTCGTAGCGAAGAAGTTGAAGCAGGGGGGAGGAGGTGTTCATTCGGTGATCAGACCGCAGTGAAGCCAGTCGCTGAGAAGTTGCCGGGAATCTTTCAGAGCAGTGTCGAAGTCGACGTCGTAGATTTCGGTCAGACGGCGGGCGATGTCGTCGGCGGTGAAATCGGGGAGGGTTGCGGCGTACTGCCAGATGTCGGCAGCTGTGGCATTGAGTGAATGAACCTGAATGGGACTGTTTTGGTCGGAGTTGACCACAATCATGAACTGCGAGCCGAGTTGGCGGAGTGTGAGATCGGGTCGGGTTTTCATTGACGTTGTCAGAACTTTTTGCCGGAGATGATGCTCCAGGCAGTCAGGGCAATGATGCGGACATCGCCGAAGAACGAGCGCGATGCCATGTAGTCGAGATCCATGCGGAGGCGGCGGATCATTTTTTCCATTGTGTCGGTGTAGCCATTGTAGAGAGTGGCGTTGCTGAAGAGGCCGGGGCGCATGGAGTAGAGGAGCGAGTATTCGGGAGCAAATTCCGTGATCTGATCGATGAACACCTTGCGTTCGGGGCGGTAACCCACGAAGCTCATGTCGCCGCGAATCACGTTCCAGAGCTGGGGCAGCTCGTCGAGATGGTGGTTGCGGAGGAAGCGGCCGAGCGGGGTGAGGCGATCGTCGGCCGAAGAGCAGAGACGAGCCTGGCCATCGGCTTCGGCGTCGAGGCGCATGGTGCGGAACTTGTAGAGGGTAAAAGACTTACCATGCCGACCGATACGCTCCTGCTTGAAGATGGCAGGCGATCCGTCGCGCATGATAATGATGATATATATTGTTAGGATAAAGGGCATAAAGATGATGAGAGAGACTAGGGCTGCGATGAAGTCGAAACTGCGTTTTGCAGCCAACGATATGATCGACGACGAGAGATGGCTCTCGTTGAAGTCTGTGTGTAAAGTGCGGTTTTCGTAGGATGTTAAAATTAACTTTTCCAAAACGAGTGTGATGTGTTGTAGAAGTAAAAGATGTCGAATGATTGGAAACGGTTGTAAAAATTATTGCATAATGTCAAAATATACAAATAAAATTGGTATATTTTTGGTTAATGTGTGTTAATGGGGGGGGGTAAAATGTTGATCTACAAGTGTATATCTTTATAAATTTTTTCTATTTTTTCGAGCATTCGGTCGATCGTAAACTCGTCGTGGAAGCGTCGGAGGGCACCCGTGCGGAAGCTATCGTCGGGCGATTCGATCACCCGTTGGATGGCGTCGGCCAGTTCGCGCGGACGGCGCGGTTCGACGTTCAGTCCCGAGAGGCCGTCGGCGTTGACCCACGACACGCCGGAGCCGGGAATGCGGCATGCCACGACCGGTGTGCCGCACGACATGGCCTCGATCTGGACTACGCCGAATGCCTCGGTGCGCTCGATGCTGGGCATGCAGAAGAGTGACGAGGCGCGGTAGATGGCCGGCAGATCGATGGCGGGCACGAAGCCCCAAAGAATGACGCGCGACGACAGACCGAGGTCGGTGATGCGCTTCTGCAAAGAGTCGTGAAGCGGGCCGGTGCCACCGATGGCCACCACGCAGTCGGGCGGGAGGTATTGCGCGGCATCTATCAGATATTCAAAGCCTTTGTAGCTCACGAGGCGACCCATGGCAAAGATGATCCGACGGTTTTTGAAGCGTCTACGTATCTCCTCGACGGCCTTTTCGGGCACCTCCTCGACGGGCCGTATGCCGATGGGCACGCAGACGCATTTCTCCTGCACGTCGGCAAGCCATGGCGATTGGCTGATGTAGGTGGGCGACGTGCCGATGATGACGTCGGCGCGACGGATCAGCCATGACTGCAGCGGGCGGATGATGCGCAGCAGTTGGCGCTGACGCACGATGTCGCTGTGCCAGTGGAGTACCACGCGGCCTTTGAAGCCCGACAGGCGCAGAGCCAGCGCGGCCATCGGGTCGGGATGGTGTATGTGGATGATGTCGTAGTCATTGGCGATGCGTCGCAGGCGCAGGATCATGGCCGGCGAGATCATGGTCGACTTCAGCTCGAAGAGCTTGCTGACGGCTATCAGGCGGGCGTTGTGGTTGAGCTGCAGGGTGTAGTGGCCCTTTGCGGCGGCGCAGAGCATGTCGCATTTGTGGCCGCGGTTGGAGAGGCCGTTAGTGAGGTCGAACATCACTTTTTCCACACCCCCTTTGATGGGGTGGAATTTGCCGATTTGGAGTATTTTCATAGTTGGTCGAAAATGGCTTGCCAGGAGGCAGCCTCTGTGTGCTGATGATTGGTGTTATAGGGTTTGAAATCAGAGAGATCGCCCTCGACGACGGCTTGCATCAGTCGCGCCATGGCTTGGGCGTCGAGCGGGTCGGTGAAGGCCACGGCCGGGGCGCCTGAGGCTGTTTCGCGGGCATAGGGAAGGTCGGCCAGAATCATAGGGTGGCCGTAGGTCTTGGCTTCGGAGATGGGGAGACCCCACGTTTCGATGCGTGAGGGGAATATGAAGCAGTCGGCGCCGGCGTAGGTGGCGTAAAGCGTCGGTCGGTCCATCAGTCCTTCCCAGCGTATGGAACTGACGTCGGCATATCGGTTCAGTAGCCAGCGTGCATAGCGGTTTTCGGTGCCTGCGACGGTGAAGACGACGCGGAAACTGTCGGTACCCAACTGTCGCTCAAGCAGTCGGGCGGCTTCGGCCACGGTCTCGAAATTTTTGTGGACGTCGGGAGTCGAAGCGAAGAAGAATGTGGGGAGGTCGAAGCGTCGCGGGATGATGTTGGAAGGCACGGCGGGATGCTCGGGCGGGGCCACGATAAAGCGGTCGGGATCGACGCCGAGCATGCGCGACAGACCGGTGCGGAGCCAGTGCTGCTGCACGATCAGGTGCTTGTTGCGGTGCACGTTGATGCGGTAGGCATAGCGCGTCAGCATGGCGAAGAGAGGTATCTTGTAGTCCATGCGCAGATCGCGCAGATGACAGCGCAGGAAGGGGAACGAAGTCTGACAGTAGACGGCCTGACGACGGGCTTTGACGCGCGGGGTGGTGTCGTGGAGCGAGAGCCACAGGTCGGCGTTGAGGCGCTTCGACAGACGGTGCATCGTGACGTATTCGGCCCAGAGCCTCCTGAGCCAGCTGCGGGTGCACGAGGGCATCTCGATGTAGTCGATGCCGGGATAGTTGCAGAGCGAGCGGTCGTGGACGAGCGCTGTCACTCGCATGCGGCCGGCCATAGCCTCGGCGGAGAGGTATTCCAGGCAGGAGCGCAGGATGGTCAGCGTGCCGCCCTTGCGTATGTTGACAGCGGATACTACAGTGTGTTGCATAGAGATGTGAAAATGTCGGCCCATCGGCGCATGATGGCTTCGGGGCGGTAGCGGCGGGAGGCCTCGAGGCCCCGGCGGCCCATCTCGGTGCGCAGCGAGTCGGACTGCATCAGTTGGCGCAAGCGGTCGGCGGTGGCGTCGATATCGTCGGGCGCGGTGATGAAGCCGTCGACACCGTCGGTGACCACGTCGTGGGGACCGCATTTGCAGTCCATGACCACGATGGGGAGTCCCGACGACTGAGCTTCGATCAGAGCCATCGGCAGACCTTCGTAGCGTGAAGTCATGGCCAGCATAGCCGCCCGGGAGTATTTGCACGGCATGTCGGCGCAGTGGGATGTGAAAGTGACGGAGTGGCTGACGTCGAGGCTGTCGGCAAGCTGTTGCAGCTCGCATAGCAGTTCGCCCGAGCCTACTATCTCAAGCCGCCAATCGGGGAGATCGGCGGAGGCTTTCGCCCAGGCGTGGATCAGGCGGTCGAAGCCTTTCTGATAGGTCAGGCGGCCAACGGCAAGCACCGTGCGCGACGACGCCGGGTCGGCCTTGATGGGGTCGAAACCGATGGCGTTGGGCACCACGGCTATACGTGGCACGCCGGTCCAGTAGCGGGCATCTTCAGCTGTCAGCACCACAAAGCGGTCGTAGCGTCGTGCTCTCAGCAGATCCTGATGCGAGCGCCAGCGGTCGGCAAGTGCCCAAAGGCCCCGGCGGTTGTATTGCAGGCGTTTGAAGCGCGAGAAATGCACTTCGAGCACCTTGCGTCCCCCCTCTTTGAGCCGAGGGACGATGGGGGCCTCGTTGTCGCCCATCGACACGGTGATGTCGGGCGAGATTTCGGCCAGAACCTGACGGAGCCGGCGGCGGTGGCGGCGCTGTTTGATGGGATATTGGAGCAGTTTCGTGATGAAACCGGCGCCGTTGTTGGCCTCGTAGTTGATGTCGAGGTCGACGGTGGCTATCGAAGGGTGCAGTTCGAAGCACGGGGGGCGGCCCTGCTGGTCGGTAGTAACGATGGTCACTTCGTGGCCGTGGTCGGCAAGCCAGTTGGCTTTGTTGGCAAGCACACGTTCCATGCCTCCGCTGCGGTAGGTGGCTGCTATGCAGTATATTATCTTCATAGGGCTATACGTCGGTTGAAGCGATCGTCCTCTCCGGGCCGGAGCATGAGGAAGAGGGCGAACATCACATACATGTCGGTGGCCACCTTCATCCATATGGCGAAGTTGAGTAGCAACAGGTAGAAAAAGAATATCTTATATGACGGTGCGAGGCGGCGGAGCCACACGAAGGCGTCGACGAAGAATAGCGAGAAGGCCACCAAACCCACCAGTCCGAAATAGAATATGAAGCGGAGATAGCCCACGTCGGTGCCCATGTAGAAGCCTTCGACATATTCGCCCTTGAAGAGCGGATCGGTGAAGTAGGGGTTGGAGAAGTAGCCGTCGCCCACGAGCCAGGTCTTGAGCGTTTCGGGGAACACGACCATGGTCTCGAGTTTGTCGTTCGACGCCACTTCCCAGTGACCTTTCTCTACGAGCGAGAAGAAGCCTTCAAAGGCGAAGCGCATGTCGTCGCGGAAGTCGGGGTAGAGGTTGTAGAGAAGCACCACTATGGCCGCGCCGATACCGGTCATCAGCATTATCTTGCGGAAGGTGGATGCATCGGCTTTGTAGCCGCGGCGGAAGCGCGTGTGCAGCAGGTGCATCATCACCATGATGATGCTGAGCATCACGCCCACGGTGGTGGTGCGCGACATCATGTTGCCCACCACGGTGATGATGATGAATGCTATGATGTAGAGGCGGATATAGCGCGCCCATGAGGTGCGTCGGGCATGGATTATGAGGGCTGCCAGGCCGATCAGCACTGCCGAGAAGCGGGCACCGGCCGTGTCGAGACATGCTCCGATGCCGTATAGGCGGTCGACGCTCTCGAGCCATTCCTGACCAAGATCGAGGAAGGTCATGGTCCAGTTGCGCACGGCCGGGAAGTTGTCGATCAGCAGCGCCGACACGCACTGAAACACCGACATGGCTGCAAGATAATTGACTATCAGTGCCACAGATGCCGCGCCGTGCAGACGTCGGATGCATTCCACTACGCAGTAGGCGCCGCCGGTCCATACGAGCATCGACACCACGTAGGTGGCGTAGGCCCAGTCGCCGGTGTTGTTGAAGGTCACCGAGAAGAAACCGCATAGCGACACTACTACTGCCAGCCCCACGAGCTCAATCATGCTTCGTTGCAGCTTATGGTTGGCGCGTCGGGGCAGGTTGAACATAAACATGGCTGCACCCACCACTGCCAGCATCATCTTGGTGTTAAAGCCGGGCAGGCCGCGGAAGGTGAATGGGAAGCAATAAAGACTCATGATCAGCGTCATGAGCGAATATTGTATGGATCGTATCATTGCAATTTGGATAATAAAGATCGGTAAAGACTGACGGCGGGCCAAATATGCCACCGGGCCATGGTTTGGGCCACACGGCTGTGCAGGCTCATGTGGCGGTTGGCCATGATGCGGTGATTGGCTTCGGGCCACCACGTTTGCCACAGCTTGAAGCCGCGACTTGCCGGCTCCATCAGCAGAAACGGAAATTTGATCTGCTGCTTCAGCCTGTCGATGTATTGGGCGAGGTCGGGTCGATTGGAGGAGATGAATGCGGCGAGGCTATCGACGTTGGCGCGCAGCTCGTCGAGGTTGCGGTCGCTGTAATTGCGGGTCATGGCGCCTTCGTTGGTGCGTCGGTAGTGGTAGAGCGGCTCGGCCACTCGTGCAGTCTTGCTGCAGCATGCCGCCGCCATCACCATGGTCAGGTCTTCGCCCATGGCACGGCCGTCGGGAAATCGCAACCGGTTGTCAATCATCACGCTGCGGCGTATCATCTTGTTCCACACATTGTACTTCATGCCACCGCACAACATCTCGATAGTAGCTTCCGAAGCGTCGGCAATGTTGGGCGTGGTCATGAGTCGGTCGCCGCTGTCGCTACTGATGAAGAAGTCGCACCACACCATGTCGGCACCGGTGGCCTCGGCGCAGTCGGTCATCGCCTCGATCATGCGCGGCTCCGGATAGTCGTCGCTGTCGATGTGCACCACATATTCGCCCGTGGCCGCCTCCAGACCCGTGTTGCGTGCCGACGGCAGACCGCGGTTACGGTCATGGCGAAGCAGCTTCACCTGTCCCTGCCTGTCGGGATAAAGAGCCACGGTCTGCTCCACGATGGCCATGCTCCGGTCCGTCGAACAATCGTCGACAAACACAAACTCCACATCGCGCGCCGTCTGCTCCATAAGCGCCACAACGCACCGCTCCACAAACCCCTCCACCCCATAAACGGGCACCACCACCGATACCTTCATTTCTTTTTTATGAGTCTTTTAATGGAAGAATAGACTGAACCTCCGAGACATTTTCGCAGGGCGTCTTTCGTTTTGAGCCATATGAAAGATTTATAGTTTTTAGCTCTGACCCTTGTTGCATTGACAGATGCATATTTCCTGCATGTCTCTGCTGTTTCGGGCAGTACTAAACAATGATCGTTGTATTTGTTAGCTAATGCCACCAATAATGATTGATCATGCTTGTGTTGAGCAAAATAATCATATTGTTCATCATCCTCTTTTGCATCCATGATTATGTCAGGACGGTTGATTACAATATCCAGCCATCCGCTCAGAATCGGATTGTTTTTGCCCTTTATCCACAGGCAACCTCCCCAAATCTTATTAGACTCTTTCCAAGAAGGATCTCCCGTCAATTCATCATAATAATCCAAGGACTGTTTCTTTGTCCAATGTTTTATCTTGGTGGATGATGAACCGAACTTTTCCCAGATATCCATTTGGTCGGGATATTCAAACAAGATGGTGTCGTTTTTCATCATCAGTTTTGCAAACAGATCCCAATCGCTGTGTTTACGGAGAGTGCATCCTGAGTCGACATAACATACCACCGTGCCCTCTTCGTTTTCCTGGAGCACTTTGTTGATAATATAAGGCTTCCATGCCCAATATCCTCCACCATAGGAATATTGCATTAATTCCGTTGACTTGAAATCCTGGGAAAGGTCAGCGGGTGTCATTAATCTTATCTCGTCAAAAAAACCGAGAGATTTGGCTTGTCGGCCTATTCGTTTGAGAGAATAAGCCATCTTTTCATCAGCGTAGGCTACAAAGATTTTTTTCATCGTCTGATTCTGTCGTATGCTTTTCTGTATGATCTTGGGAATAATGCTTTCAAATATGTGGTTACCAGTACAAATGGATATCGATGAGGAAAACACCGGCGTTGAAATATCAACGAATTGTGGAGTTGACCTTTGCTGACATGCTTGATTCTTTGAATTGTGCTCATCTTGTAAAATGAATCATCGGTCAGATGGTCGTTTGTGCACTCACCGGCGTATTCCGGCATAACCAATATGGGGAATCCGGCCTTATAAGCCCTGTATGTATAGTCATGATCGCCACCTCCGTGGAAATATCCCTTGTATAAAACGTTCATTTCTTCAACAACTTCTGCCGAAACATATGTAATGTTTCCGTGGCCGCACTGACATTCGGCCGGCTCGTTTTGAGTAGGCATTATAAATACGTCTTTGAGTCGCCAACGGCCAACAAAGTTAAAGCCACCGTAACTGAATTCTTTAGTGTCGATGTCGCGGGTTGAGCCGACGTATATACCATGCTTTCCATAATGTTCCACGGAGTAAACATCAGTCACTTCAAGCGATTTCCAAAAATCAGATAATACGATTGTGTCATTGTTGAGCCATAGATAACCATCAAAACCACCATGTTTTATTGCGCTTTCCCAAGCCAAGTTCATGCCGGCATTCCAAAACAATGAGCCTGTCCCCTGAAGAATATGGAGTTTAAAAGGGTAATTACGTTTAGTCAGTTCCTCACGAGTGCCATCAGTACTTCCGTCATCAGTCAAATAAACTTCATATTCAATGGTACATCCCGATGAATCATGGGTCGTATACAGTGACTCAAGGCATTTTAATGTTTTCTCTAATCGATTGAAAACGGTTATTATAACGGCGATTTTGTTTATACTCATAGTTTTAAATCAGATATCAATTAACAAGCATATTTAAGCCAACCGAACCATTGACGATCCCGTAGCTTAATATAAGAGAAGAATATGATTGAATATGCAATCAGAACTGTTGTCAGTGCAAATGAGCCATGATTGACGCCTGTAGCTCTATAAGTCAGGAATATCAACATCGGATGAGAGAAATAAAGTATGGTTGATGCCTGGCGAAGCAGTGCACCTTGAACTACAGTAGCTGATGGACGGCATAACGACAATATAAACATCAATAACCCAAAAGTACATATTGGTAGGCTGATATTATTTTTTCGCATATCATAGCCCCATTCAGGAACAAGTATTGTGTAGTTTTCGTAGAAGAACAATCCTATTCCGATAAGTGCTAATATAATCCCAAAATAAATAGATAAACGGAAGTTTGTTTTAGCAACGAAGAATCCTATTAGGAAATAGATTAGTCCTTGACAAAAGCTATATCTTACATCATGCAGGATATATTTGGAATATATTGTTAGGTCACCAATTATCGTATCTTTCAACCCAATATAAGAGTATTCGCTTAAACACATTACATATAAAAGGATGGCAAGTGCTGACATACAGGCATAGGAGATCCATTTTTTCTTAATTTTCATAAAAAGAAATACAATGATCATGCACCATATCAATGCCACCGCATACCATCCGACATTTGTCGGGCCCATGAATAGCGTACGTTTAATCGCTTGAATTAATGTCAGATCTTTATATAGTCGGATACATAGAGGCCAGGAAAAAAAGAGGTAAAAAAGATAAATGGCAAGTAATCTTTTAACGGATTTCTTTACATTGCAATTTTGCGCAAAGAAAAATCCGGAAAAAGCAAAAAAGAGTGGCACAGCCAGATCACAAATCGATCCAAATAGGAATTCTGTACTTTGACTCTCAAAAAGCCTCTGACAGTGAATACATACCACCAGGACGGCCAAAACCATCTTGGTGACATCGATTGCAAAATAATGGTTTGATTGATTGGTCATTATGTCATGCGTTAAATAGTATTTGATAAGTTTGCAGGGAGTTTGCGGGCAAACCAGCGGTTTGATTTGCGTGCTTCTTCAATCATTTGCGTAGTGAGATCGACGAGTGCTCCGTCGCTCCATTTTATAAACCGTCGGCTGCCGTCGAATTCGTCGGCCCCGATGCATACGCGCTCAACGAATGCTGAGTTTGCAGCCAATGTCTGAAACACCACCTCGTCGGGGGCATATGTGCCTTGGAAACGGCGCTCCATTTCATCGCGTTTGCTCAGCGCGTACTTGGCAAAATCATGGGTTATGCTCCACCATTGCGAACCTTTGCGAAGTGTAGCGACGTCCATAGACAGCCCTAACAGATCCTGAATGTGTATGTAGAGCTGACGCAAGGCGCGCTCAGCCAGCGATGGCTTTCGCAGATTTTTGAGAAAAAGAAACCTATGCCCGGAGCGCCAGTGCAATTCCTTGGAGGCGTCATATGGCGCAAAGGCTATGAATTCAGTGCCTTGCAGCCGTTGGCATTCCTCGTGAATATGATCCTGCGTTTTCACTACGACGTCGACGCCCGACAGTAAGTGATAATAACTATATTTTCGGCCACTCGCCACCGCCGCATCAAGCAATGCAAACTCGATCTCGACGAGTGAATAATCGGCCCAACGTCCATCGATCCTGTCTGTCAAAACGGTCAATCCGCTATGCGAAGCATGCAGTTGTGAGCCATCGAACGACGCCTTCTTGTCGATATGCACAAATATGTCATTGCGCTCATCGTCAATCTCATAGATAAGTCGTTGCAGCATGGCCGGCTGGTCATGAGCCATTATCAGATATGCGTGTCTTGAGGCCATTGTTCAGTTATCAAGTTGGATATTTCTTTACTTTCGTTACCGAATTTTCTTGCAAACAACGCACCGCTGTTCATCATGTCCGATAAGTCGTTGACAGTCATTAATCGAGGGCTTGCACAATCAAAGTCTGTGTAAAGCAAATCAGTGGTTGAGAGGTAATCAATTCTATTTTTGTGTAAAATCGCCGGAATGGCAATTTCGTCAGGGCAAAACGTGAACCTTAGTTTTTGTAGTATGTATCTTTTGTCATTTATCACGGTGTTCACCGCTTCATCGGTCAATGATAGCCATTGTGAGCATTTCTCATGAAAATATGAATAATCGCGACGCTTCATGTGGCGTTGAATGCGTGAACATCCTCTCCACAATAGGCGGCTAATCTTTCTCATCCATGAGCTTCGGCTTTTCATACCGCGTAGAAAAAAATGGTATTTCCCAAGTTTTGTTGCCATTTCGTCTGTGTCGCAGTTCATATGATTTAAAACCGAGGTTCCGGCATTGTCGAAATATGCATGTGTTTCATCTTGATTTTTCAAGGGAAAATGTGCACCGGAAATCAAATGATAGAACTCATATTCTCCTCCGTTTTTAGCCGCTTCAAACAAAGCATATTCCGCTTTGATCTGACTGATATGTCCCCAACAAACATCAACACGATCTTTCAATATAACGAGTCTTGAGTTTGATGCAGTCAGGTGAGGAGCGTGTTTAACTTTTTTATCAATATGCACGTAAATGTCATTTCTCGCATCATCAAGGACGTTGATAAGCCTTTGAAGATGTTCAAATTCATTATGGGCTATGATTAAATAAGCATGTCTCATTTGATTATCTACCGAGAATGTTTCTGAACGTGACAATACTCCATGCCACCGGTCGCAAATGATGCGTCAGACACCAAGTGATCACTTTCATCTTCGTGTTGATGTGTGGACAGTCAAATATATAATGCTTTTTGTCGGGGTTATGCGAAAGAAATTCCGACCATCTCTTTTGGGCTAAAGCAAGTGGATGCGAGTGCCATAACGACCGCCAAGCCATTGCTTTGGTATATTTAGGGTAAACGTTCTGAGCCATAAAAAATTCTATCACATCCTCATACGATTTCAATGCATCAGCCCCAAGGTTATTCGACATATTGTGACATATCGACTGTTCGTTTTGACGGTACATATAATATGCCCGGTCAACTTTTGCTATTTTTTTTGCAAAGAAAAAGACCTTGACCGCCACATTGAAATCTTCACACCATCTTAAGCCAATAGGATAATATATATTGTTTGAAACTAATAGTGCACGCTCTATAATACATGCCCAGGTGATGGTCCAGGTGTTGTTGATATATCCGGCCAGTGCATCCTCTTTTGTTTTATATCCATGATCCCACTCAAAGGTTTTGTGTGGCTCAGTGTGTCCATCACTGTAAGCAAAGCAAAAGTCGCAACTGACAACATCTGCATTCTTTTCTTGTGCTTTGCAAATAAGATCACCGAGCATCTCCGGCTCAATCCAATCGTCGGCATCGACAAAAGAAATCCACTCGCCGCGGGCCGCATCAAGTCCGGCATTGCGTGCTGCCGACACTCCGGCGTTGGCCTGGTGGATGACGCGCACGCGAGGGTCGCGGGCGGCATATTCGTCACAAATCGCCGTAGAGGAGTCTTTAGAGCCATCATCGACCAGTATCAGCTCGAAGTCAGCGAATGTCTGCGCAAGTATCGAGTCAACACACTCCCGCAGATAGCACTCAGCATTATATACGGGTACAATTACAGAGATTGAAGTCATTTGCACTATCGTCCGAGAAGTTTGCGAAGTTTGACAATCATCCATGCAGCGGATCGAAGATGATGTGTCAGACACCATTGTATAATCTTCATCTTCGTCCCTAATGTGGGATGGCTAAGTATTGATTTTTTGCTGTCTTTGTTAAGCTGGATAAATTCATCGAATTTCGAAGAATCAAGAGCTAGTTGTTGAGTGGTGACCAGCATGCGCCAGGCCATTGCCTTACGGATATCCTTGCTAAATACGTTATGCTTTTTGAAATAACGAATCGTGTCCTCGTATACCCAAACAGCTGCCGAGTTAGCTGCATCGTCGTAATTGTGACATATTGAGGATTCGCGCTGAACGTAATTATACAAATGTCGGTTGACCTTTACTATCTTTTGTGCATGAAACATACATCTTACTGAAAGATGAAAATCCTCGCAGAAAATTATACCGACCGGGCATCGTAAACCATGATCAGTAAATAGCGAACGGCGCTGAATGCTATTCCAAAGAACTGTCCATTGTGTCGATATATATTCTGCTACGACCTTATGACCTTTCCCTGACAGATTACATGTAGAATATTGCTCTTTTCGACCATCCTCATATATAAAATTGAAGTCACAATATGCTATATCAGCTCCCTCCCGTTCAGCTTGACTGAGTAACTCTTCCAGCATCTCCGGCTCAATCCAATCGTCGGCATCGACAAAAGAAATCCACTCGCCG
Organism: Bacteroides sp.; assembly: GCA_023666835.1. Taxonomy (GTDB): domain Bacteria; phylum Bacteroidota; class Bacteroidia; order Bacteroidales; family Muribaculaceae; genus Paramuribaculum. Next base: position 675,719 of record JAMPBJ010000001.1, read on the forward strand.
CGGGCCGCATCAAGTCCGGCATTGCGTGCTGCCGACACTCCGGCGTTGGCCTGGTGGATGACGCGCACGCGAGGGTCGCGGGCGGCATATTCGTCACAAATCGCCGGCGACGAATCACTAGAGCCGTCATCGACCATGATCAGCTCGAAGTCAGCCATCGTCTGGCAGAGTATCGAATCAACACACTCCCGCAGATACCGCTCGACATTATATACGGGAACGATGATTGAAATTCGGGGGGGAATTGTCTGAGTATCAATTATATCTTTATGCATTGTTAGTTGGCTGTTTTTGGTTCAAGTGATCGGCGCAGAAATTCCATTGATCGTCGACGCAATTCGTCGAGCCTAACGCCTACAGTGTCGTGGTCGACAGGCCGAAGAAATGCTTGCATATCGATCGCATCGTTTTCGTCGATCAGTCTGTCCATCAAGCCGAGCGGCCTAAGGAGTGATATGAAGCGGTCGAGTCCGCGCTCATGGTTGGCAATGGCGATGAACGGTTTGCGGAATATGATGCTGAACACGCAGCCGTGAAACGAGTCGGTCACGACAAATTGGGCCGACGCAATGGCGCTTAGCCATTGTTCCACACCCACCCTGTCTGATAGTCCAATCTCACTGATCTCCGTCAGATTCATCGCTTCGGCAATCTCTCGAGTCAATTGCGACTTATTCGGCGCAGGGTCAAGGATATATGCCGTCATCAGCTGACTACTATCACTCGATTCGATCTGCAAAAGGCTCAGATAGTCGTCGGCTGTTAGCAGCAGCGTAGGGTCGAGCACTTGCGTGGCTTCAGCTCCGAATTGCTCACGCAGGATCTCCTTGGCCGACTCTTCTCTGACCGACAAGGCGGTGAAGTTGCTGATGCTTTCGCGACATCGGGCCAGAGCTGATGCAGGGATGTGGCATTTGGCCGATCCGAATGATGCTGCATAAGCCACGGCAATCTGAGGGCGGCAGAGGAAGTCGAGGAAGTAGTTTGGCATCGACGGGCAGTATTCCGGACGCCACGTCTGATCACTGCCCACTATCCACGCCTCGTCGCGATGGTGGCGTCCGTAGCGTGCCATCGCTTTGTCCGACTCAACGGGGCCCGCAAGCCGAATGTGTCGGCTGATGAACGGATATGTCGAATATTGCTTCAAGAAGTTGATGGAGTGTAGTCCGGTCAGCGTGTAAGTGCTGAATGTGTCTTTTCGCAGCACATTGTGCAGTATGTTTCGTTTGATGCACGACAAGACTCTGACAAATCTTCCTCGCAGGCCCGGCCCGTTATGTAGGCGGAGCACGGTAACCGGTTGATGTCCCATGTCGTGGAGTACGATCTGTAGCGCGAAGTTCTGAAGCACCCCGCCGAAGTTGTCGTTGAATGGCAATGTCAATATGTTCACTTTCATGCGAGTGCGATATTGACAAATGCCACCTGCCGAAGGTCGGCATCAAATGGGTGAATTACCTCATGGCTTGTTTGTTGATGGGGGGGGGTAATTATTTGGGTGTCAGTAATTTGTGGTAAATTATTGCGCAGGAAGTCGATCGAGCGGTCGATGTGTGGCTGCAGGCGATCGAGAGCTCCCGCATACAGGTGTGAGAGTTCTGCGGCTTTGAGCAGCGAATCGGGCTTTGCGGCGAATCGCTGAAGGCCGGTGAGAGTCAGCAGATTGGCGATGCGGGCATCCTCCATGCCTCCGACGGCATATACCTGTGTGCCAAGCAGCAGGGAGAAGACCACAGCGTGGAACGATGAGCCCACCACCAGATCGGCATGGCGGATCAGGTTGAGAAACTCCAGCGGGCCTGTGGCCGTTTGGTAGCGGAAACGTCGGTTGAATAGCTGTGTACCATAGTTACCGGCCTGAGAGAGCAAAATCTTGATGCCGAATTTCTTCGACAGCTCTTCGGCTTCGTTGTAACTTTCCCGCCATGTCCACGGGGTGTAGATGAATATATAGCGTCCGTTGATGATCGGTCGGTCGCCGGCCAGCTCGCGCCATTTGTCGGCGCCCATCAGCAGCGTGGGGTCGAGCACCACTTCGGGCCTGTGGCCTGTCAGCTGCTCCATGCGCTCGGCCGAGGCCTTTTCGCGCACGGTTATGGCCGCGTAGTCCGTCATTGCCTGGCGGAGGTAGGATCCCAGTTCCTCATTGTCGAGATTCTCGGGCTCGGGTCCCATGCTCGGAGCGTAGGCTATCTTGCGCGAGCAGTCGGTGAAGCCGAGGAAATATGAGGGGTCAAAGTCGAAGCACGAGGTGTTCCATATCTGGTCGCTGCCCGATATGCAGGCGTCGTATTGTATCCGGGCGCTCTGCAGCTCTTCGTAGGTCGCGAACTCGCGCTCCGACAGATGCAGCCGGTTGCTGAGAAATTCCTCAAACAGTTTGTATTTTCGCCACGACTTCATGGCCAGCATGGGGAATACCAGGGCCTTGAGGCGGTCGGTGCGAAAGAAGGAGCGGTGGAGCGGCTGGTAAATTTGACGCTGCCGATCGGTGCGCAGATTGATGATCTCGCTCTGATGGCCGAGAGATTCCACGGTGGTCTGCAGGGCATAGGCCTGAAGCATGGAGCCATAGTTGTGCGAGGCGTGGAAGGTGATGATTCCTACTTTCATTTGGGTTGGAATTTGGCTATTATCGGTGAGAGGCGATTGTGGATAATCTCGCTGACAAAGCGGCGCTCGGAGGAGTTGAGCCCCAGCGCCCACACGGCCAGACAGGTGGCGGCCACCGTGGCGACAGCCATCAAGGCGAGTCGCCCGAAGCCGGTGGGCATGGTCATGATGATCAGCGTCGGCACAAAGAGCGATACAATGGTGACCAGCAGGCAGCGCCACACCACTTCGACGGCGTAGGTGCGCAGACTCATGCCGGTCATGCTGCGGCAGAACATCAGTCGGGCGCACTGCCCCGCGATCACCAGTGCGATCGACACAAGGAAGGGCACGTAGATCGGAAGTCCGAGCCACAGCAGCAGATAGGCTATCGGTATGTTGAGCATCAGCACTATGCCCACCACTATCTGATACCATTTGATGCGGCCGGTGGCCAGCAGCATGGTGATGGCGGGCGAGCCGAACACTTCACACAGGCTCTCGCACACCACCAGTATGGTGAACAGCGCGGCATAGTCGGGCACTTTCACCAGCCACAGCCCCAGCAGATAGTTGATTTCGTAGCAGATCGGTATGGCCGGGATGAGCAGTAGAAAATAGGATATCTTGCTGCTTTTGAACATCAGCCGGTGGGCGGACTGACGGTCATCGGCCGCTATGTTTTTGGTCAGTTGTGGATTGATGGCGCTCTGGAAACCGCCGGTCAGGGTGCCGATGGCGCCGCGAACCTGAAACGACACGCCGCGGGCGGCGTTGATCAGCGGACCACCGAAGAGGTTGAGCACGATGTTCTGCCCCTGGTCCTTGAGGGTCCATGCTATGGTGCCGAACATGTTCCAGCCGCTGAACGAGGCCATGTCGCGAAACAGACTGCGGTCCCATCGCAGGTCGAGCTTGCAGTAGGGAAACTGGCGGCGGCAATAGGCCACCTGTATAATCATGGATATGAGGCTGACACTCGACATAGCTATGGACCACACGGGCAGGCGGTCCCACGGACACCAGAAGAGGCTGATGACTATCAGCAGCTTGGCCACCGATTCGCCCATGCCCAGATAGGCGTAGATGTGCATGCGTTCATGGGCGTTGATCGTGGCGCCGTAAGGCGAGGAGATGATCGACAGCACGCACACAATGATCGTGGCCTGATACACCCAGTTGGCCGCGGCCATGCGCTCGGGTGGTATGACCAGGTGGGTGTTGACAAACCAAAGGCCCACGGTCTCGGCAAGCAGCAGCACGATGCCGGCTATCGACATCTGTATCAGCAGCGACATGTTGAACACGCGGCGGTAGCCTTCGAAGTCCTTGCGCCCGAGTTCGACGGTCAGGAAGCGGCTGACACCCACGTTCATCGAGCCGCTGAGCATCGCCATCATGGCTATGACACCGCCCACGATGTTGTAGATGCCGAAATCGACCACTCCCAGCGCCTCGAGTATCTTGCGCGAGGTGTAGAGGCCGATCAGCATGGTCACGAACGTGCGGCCATACAGGAAGAACGTGTTGCGGGCTATGCGTTTGTTGTCGGCGTGGTTCATCGTTGGCGTTTGAACAGTCGCTTGAGAGGGCGCAGCTTGCGGCGCAGGGTGCGGTAGGCGCGGTGAGGTAGTACGGCCAGCCACACGGCGCGGTTAAGTGACAGCATCGGATAGAGGGCGGAGAATATGATGTCGCGGTAGGTGTGGGGTGTCGGTTGGCGCAATTGTTCATTGCCGGCCACAGCTTCGTCGACGGTTCGCTCTACCAGCTCCATGCCGGGAGCTATCTCGGCCACGGCTTGCACACCTTTTGGAGTGGAGGGGAGTATCACCGATATTCCGTTGGTCCAGGAATCGACCATGGCCTGATCATTAAGTCCCCAGAAGTCGCCCACGGTGATGTCGGAGGCGCGCACCGGTTGCGGAAACGGGCATTCGTGGCACGAAGGTCGGTAGATGAAGCCCGACATGAATCCCTTGAGATACATGTTGCTGTAGGTGTTGGCCCAGAAGTCTACGGTGTATATCTTTTCGCCTTTGTCGTCCCAAATGGTGAAGTATGATTCGGGATTCTCGCGAAATTTGATGCGGCTGACCGATCGGCCTTTGGCTATTGAGGCCACATGGTCGCGGAGCATCTTCTGCGATGGCACGCCGTGGCATATGAGGTCGACAAGCAACAGGAGTTCGTAGGGTTTGCGGAGATAGTTCTTCAATGCGGCTGTCTGGCAGGGGGTGCCTATGAAGGTCACGGCCAGCCCGGCTTTGAGATCCTCGGCCACGTGTTGGAACACACAGCGCACGTCGCTCTGCACATACTTCGAGCCCTGAAGGCGATGAAGTTCATCGGGGGAGTCGACGCGTATGTGGCGTATGTCGAGCCCGTCGGCCGTACATCCGTAGACGGCGCCTCCCCGACGAAGTGCCCACATGCCCAGTTCGTAGGCAGTGCCTCCCGATGTGCTGCGGGTGTAGATGGCCTTGTCGCGCACTCGGCCTGCATAGGCCGCTGTCGGGCGTTCGGCATTGAGGGGAGGGTTCTCAAAAGGGCATACGCGGTTGCACAGGCCGCACTCTATACACTTGGCGGTGTCGACGTGGGCATAGAGAAATCCTTTCCTGTCCTGTCGCATCTCGATGCACGCCTTCGGGCATATCTCGGCACATGCGTTGCACCCGCAGCAATCTTTATGTTTCTTTCCTGCTACTGACATGTCTATTTTCTGAAGAGCCGTTTCAACAGTCCGGGATGATCGTCATCGCCACGCTGGCGGTGATGGAGCTCGGAGATATAGCGGCGGTAGCTCCAGCCGTTGTGGATCATCTCGTAGATGGCGCCCCAGTCGGGAAGTCCGCCGATGTTGCGGTCGTCGATATAGAGGTCGGCATGAAGTTTGCGAGGACCGGTTGGGTCGGGACCGAAGGGGTCGTTGCTGTTGATGCAGTGGAACTCCAGTCCGCGTCTGCGGCACCATTCCACGGCGGCTTCGAGCTCCGCGCCTTCGCGATAGGTCCATAGGATCAGTACGTGGCCCTCTTTCTGAAGTTGTTTCAACGTGGCCACGGCCTGATGGCGTTCGCGACCTATGGCTGGATATTCGTGTTCCACGATCGTTCCGTCGAAATCGACTGCTATTATCATGATTGATTTATGTGTTCGAGAAATATTTGAGGTATGTAGGCGGTGGCTACGGCACAAACGCCTTCAATTGATACCACCATGCGCCGGTCGCCTTTGATTCTGACAATGCTCCCTTCGGCTCCTGCAAGCGGGCCGCCGATCACTCTGACCTTCTCGCCGGTGCGGAAACGGGGATCTTCGTCGCCAAAGAATTCGAGTCCGTCGACTCCCGACGATACCACCAGCCGGAATATCGTCATCTCGCGATCGGAAATCGGTGCAGCCACTTTTCGACCGTTCAGCTCATGGCGATACACCATCGCCTTGTCGCAGAACTGATGACTGACAGCCTCTGCCATATCGGCTGTGGTGCGGAAGAACATCAGTGAATTGATGACAGGCTCATCGACAGTGGTTTTCTTGCCGGCAACGATTTTCACCACACGCCGCGTGGGGATATAGCTCTCCACGCCCATGGTGTCAAGACGATCGGCAGCCTCAGCCGTGCGGTTGTAGAACACTTTCATGGCATACCACGTCAACTCCGCGCTATTTGCCTTAGAAGCGTCAATAATATCAAAGCAAGAATTGTCCATTAACTAAAATCAAAAATAAGCACCGACAAGGTTGCCCAAACGAATATCACCATCAGAGGCCATTCTCCAAAAACCAATGCCTATCAGCCCGGCCAATGGAACGACCCATGGAACGACCCATGGAACGAACTATGTAACGACCTATGGAACGGCGATTTTCAATCGCCCCTTCCCGACCTAAGCCAGTCCATAACGGCGATTAAAATCGACTTTCCATAAACGCCCCACACCGGGCGTCCGCCAGGACGCCGATTTACCACACGTCTCTCCAAGCAGCAACCTGTAGGAGTGTCGGCGTCCCCGCCGACACGCGTCCGCAAACGCCCTACAATAGCTACAATAGCTAAAGTAGCTATACTCTCACACCGGGCATCCGCCAAGATGCCGATTTACACACACCCCACCCCGAAAAAATTCCTATTTGAAGAAATTTATTCCCCCATGCGCAATTCTTCCATTCCCCTCCTCGGTTGACAAAAATTCAACCGACAAGGGCGGCTATAGGTTGGGCCGGCTAAGGGGGGTGTGTATCCATAGTTCCTTTCCGGCACACGGTTCGCTTTCCGACCCGGAATGCGACCTCCGCAACCCGTGCATCAATGAGCCTTCATACCGTGTCAAGCCCCATCTTGCACATCAATATCGCGCATGTGCGTGCGTATTGGTGGTGCAAAATTATAAAATTCTCAGCAATTTACCAAATTCCCCATCACCCCACACATCCCATAATTCCCAAAACTCCCATAATTCCCAGACCCTCCCAAAAAAATTAGCCGATTTTATCGATTTTGGGCTCAACCCCCTCTTTTGCATCCTATCTTTGCACCGATCTATGAAAAGACACTAAAGGATATGGAAGCATCAGAATGGATAGCCGATGGCCAGGTGCAGTGCCAGGGAGTCTTTGAATTTAGTCATGTTGTAGTAGCCTCGCTTGCCGGTATCGTAAGGGGCATGGATACCGATGCCGAGGTCGAGACGCACTACCATCATGCTGATGTCGACGCGCAGGCCTACGCCGGTGCCCAGCGCTATATCCTTGAAGAAGGTCGAGGCTTTGAGTTGGCCGCCCGGACGTTCGGGGTCGTTTTTGAGCAGCCAAACATTGCCGGAGTCAAGGAAGAGGGCGCCGTGGAGCACGCTGATGATCGGGAAGCGATACTCTACGTTGAACTCAAACTTAAACGTACCGGTCTGGTCGAAGTAGCCGTTAACCTGATCTTTGGGCACTCGGTAGCTGCCTGGACCGATACTGCGCACGGTGAAGGCTCGTATGGAGTTGGCTCCGCCGACATAGAATTGTTCGCTGTAGGGCACTTGGGTCGAATTGCCATAGGCGTGGGCGGCGCCGACTGCTATGCGGCTCACGAGCCAGTTGTCGCCTTTCAACCTGCGGTTGTACACGAGCTGGGTCTGGGCTTTGACAAATTGCGAGAAGGGCGTGCCGAAAAGTTTCTTTTCGCCTTTCTTGCCACACAGCTCATAGACCGACCAGAATATGTTGCCGGCTTCCTGAACGGTGAACTGCCAGTTGAGGGAGTTGTTGCTGTCGAAGGCGCGGTCGTAGGTGTAGCTGAACGACATTTGCGGTATGAACTGGCTGCGGAAACTCTGGGCTATGGCGGGGTTGGCGTTCATGATCGAATCGAATTCGGTCGTTGTGCGCATCAGATTGACGTAGGTCAGCTTGAAGAGTGTCAGCGAGTTGGTGACGTGGCGGGTGGCTCGCCAGTCGTAGACAAACGATGTGTTGAACTGGGCCATGTTGAAGTAGTGGGGGCGATTGAGCAGGTCGGCGCCAAGGGTGATTCGTGTCCAGTTAAGCTGCCTCCGGGTGCGGGGTATGAACCGCGGCGCCAGCAGACGGGGAAACGACAGCGATCCGTTGAGGCCCACTTCGTAGGAGTTGAACACGGAGTTGCGCCCGCGGCCTGTCTGCCATTCGTACGTGCCGAACAGGTCGACGCTCAGTTGCTCGCCGCCGCCGAATATGTTGTGGTTGGTCAGCTTCAAATCCACACCGGGGCCTATATAGCTGTTGGATTTGGAGGTGGCGTTGACTTCGATCGAGGCTTCGAGCGGTGCATCGAATTTGCAGTCGATCTCAACATTGAGGGTATGGTCGAGCGTAGTGTCGGGCACCACGTTGATGTCTATGCCGTTGAATATACCCAGGCGCGAGAGATAGGTCTGGGTGCGGTTCATGTCGCGCACCGAGAAGGTCCTGCCGGTTCGGAATGTGATGCACTCGGGGATCAGTTCTTCGCGCAGTCGCGATGGTTTCCACTGTATGATTTCGCCGCGGTTGGTCATGATGGTGTCGGGGGTGCCGCCGCCTTGGTTGCGATGGATGCGGGTCACGATATTGCCGGTGCGGTAGCTTGCCAGGAATGCCTGAGGGATGGATCGGTCTATGGTCAGTTTCAAAGCAATGGCTCCTTTGTTGATAGTGCTGTCGGCAAGATATTCGATATAATCGGGTTTAAAAAAGTAGTAGCCTTTGTTGCGAACGGCATTGGCTATGCGCACTCTGACGGCGCTGAGTGAGTCGATGCAATAGCGGGCACCTTTCTGCAGGTAATCGTTACGCATGGCCACAGAGTCGATCAGGTGGTTCAAGCGGCAGGTGTCGGGCAGAAGTATGATGGAATCGATCGGATATTCCGGGCCGGTGGACACGTTGTAGAGTATCCGCGCTTTTTTCTTGTTTTTGCCCTGTATGAGCTCGTAGGATGCGTGTCCTTGAAAGTAGCCGTTGTCTTCAAGTATCTGGTTGATCATCTTCACTCTCACTTCGGGACGAACGTCGCTGATGAGCACAGGTTCGGCCACCAGTTTCTCATATATCCAGTGCTTGAATCCCGAGGGCGGATTGCTCCAGTTGTTGTAGACCCAGAGCCCGAGTGGAAATGGATAGCGCAAGTAGGGGGAGTAGAGCGAGTTGTTGGGCTTCACGTTGACGGCATCGAACACGTCGGAGCTTACGCCGGGGGCAGGCTTGATATCTTTCGAGGGGGTGGTGATGTCAATCTTTTTCACTCCGGTGTAGAGTATGTCGTCGGACCCCAGTCGGCGTGTGGTCGAGCATGATGAGGCTGCCAGTATCAAAAGTGCAGTGGCAACGGCTGTGACTGTCCGGGCGTATATGTGGGTGATGCTCATTTTTTCTTGTCTTCTTGTTCTACGGTTGTGTCTTTCGATCTGGAGGCGGGGGCAAATCGGAATATGTCGCGCAATGAATTGAGTTTGCGCTTCAGTACGAAGCCCACACCGGTCTGAGTAACCTCGCCCTCGAGTATGCTTTCGTAGCCCACGTGGCGGAACAGGCGCACATACATCGAACCGCTGCGGTTGAGCATATATTCGAAGGATATGTCGTTGATGAGATTCTCGGAGAAGTTTTCGTCGGCGTCAGCATCGGTCGAATAGTTACCGCCGATCACGATCTTGAACCGGTCGTTGAACAGCGATTTCGACACCTGATAACTGTAGCTCGTCGTGGTCGAGGTCGATCCGTCGGTGGTCTTGTCGTACTGGTCGATGCCGAATGATATGTCGACGCCTTTGATGTTGTTGGCTGCCCATGAGTTGACCTGCGACTCGAGGAACGAGAAGAGCGGATTGCCTGAAAGATTGGCACTTGCTTTCGTGCCGGGACCGGTGTAGGTGTTGTAGAGCAACAGGTTCATCGCCTGGTTGGCACGTTGTTCGGGACTCATCGACGACAGTTCGTTTTCGATCGTGATGTCGTCGTTAGTCGACAGGTCGAAGGCCACGTCAAGATTCTGAAGTGTGTTGGTCACCGATAGAAGCACGTCGAAGTTGATAAGTCGTGAGTTCTGCCCTTCTTGTGTGACGTTGGCTTTCAGCTTGTCGACCGCTTTGATATATAGCGTCGGATTCATTATGTCGCCGGTAAAGGTCACATAGCATCCTTCCTGGAACTTGAAGTTCTTTTCCGACATAAACGGCGGAGTGTAGCGCACGAATCCGTCGGTGATGTTCAGTCGTCCGGTCAGTCGTCCTTCGGAGCTCATGGGTGTCTGCGTGTAGGTCAGATTGCCGTTGGCATTGATCGATGCTTTGTTCTTGCCGTCGGTCGACAGGTCAACGTTGATGGTTGATCCGGTCGATATTGTCAGATTTGCAGTGATGTTCATGGCCATGCTGCTGTTGACGATCGAATCGGCTTCGGCCACTTGCGCTGTGTCGGAGAACTGGACAAAGCGCACCATGTCGTTTTTGCTTTGCGTGGTCAGAGTTGACTGGGCGTCCTGCACAACATACGTCACATTCGTTCCGGAAAGTATGTCGACGGATGCATCGACATCGATATACTGCATGTTGCCTTTCACCATGGCGTCAAGATCGACAAATGCTTTGCCATAGACGCTCGCTCCGTGGGGTCGGCTGCTGTTGACAAGCTGCATGTCGCGTGCTGTCAACTGCAGGTCAAGGCCAATGTTAGTGAGTTTGCGGGCATCGACCGTGCCGTTGATGTGCAAGTCGTTGCCGTTGAGCCCGGCTATGCTGAAGTTGTTGAAACGCACGATGTTGCTGTCGACTGGCACTTTCTCCTCGCTGAAGGCATATGAGGCTCCGGTCATACCGAGCGTCACTGCCGTGGAGTCGAAGTCGATATAGCCGTTGAATATCGGATTGGCCGGATCGCCGGTGATATCCATCTTGCCGTTGAGCATGCCGGAAAGTTGAGCCACGTCTTTGGGCAGGAATGGGTTGACCACCCGTAGCGGGAAGTGGATCATGGAGAAGTCGAGCAGGAATGGATGCACGGCTGTCGAGTCGTTGAGGTTGCCTGTGGCGGTCATCACTTTCACTCCGTCGACCATTAGTCCGATGTCGGCTCGCAGTGCCTTCGATCGCGGATCGTTGGCCACGTCGAGATCGAGGTCGAATGTGCCCACGCGTTCGCGGCCATAATATAGGTTGTTGACCGATGCGGTTCCTTTTCCGGTGATCTGGTCTTTGTCAAGACGGAATCGCAGGTCGGCATTGACAGCTCCCTTGATTGGAGGTGCGAATGGGCTGATCGAAAGCCATTCCGATAGAAGTATGTTGTTGAGTTTGACTATGATGTCTTCCTGATTGTCTGCCGAACTGTCGGCCGGATGCTCGGTGTAGACGTGCAGACTGCTGCTGTCCGACGAAAGCTTTAGGTTGGCGTCGAAATGCTTCGTGTCAAAACCGTAGACCACATAGTTGTCGTCGTTCAAAGTCCATTTCTTGTAGGCGATTGTCGGTCGTTGTGGTACGAATTTCACCATCACCGTCGAGTCCGACATCGTAGCGTTCACACCGATGTTAAAGCCGTTTTCGCCCTTTATGTTGGCTTGTTTGGCAAAAGCCGAAAGTTTGTCGGCCGACACATATCCGCTCAGATCTATGTGAGCGAAGTCATCCATCGTGCCGGGCTGGTTTTCCACTGCAATGTTATAGAGCAGATAGCGACCTTTCTGCTGCATGTCGATGTTGATGCTGTCGAGCCGCGTCGATCCGGTCACGAAGCCGGTGACGTTTCCTTTCATCGATATGAGCGAATCGTTGAGCAGACACAGGTCAGCACTCTTGAAGGAGATGTCGGATGATTCCGAGAGATAGCGGGTCAACGCATTGTCGTGGCCGGTATTCAATTCAATGTCGAGTTGGGGGAGCGCTTGTTGCAGCGCCACCACATCCACATTCTTGCGGTCGATGAAGGTCTGCACCAGTGCACCGGCTCCGTCAATTTTTTTCAGCAGAGTGTCGAGACTGCAATATGCCTTTGCATCGAGATGGAAGTCGCCGGTTGTGGCGTGGGCCTCGACAAGCGAATCGGTCGTCAGTAACCGGGCGGTGGCTTCGGCCACATTGATCCGGTCTTCACCCATGATCCAGTCGAGATTGTTGATCGACAGCTCCGCATCGATATTGCCGTTGCGCGGATTGAAGTTGCCGGAGGTATATATTTCCGCTCCACCGTTCATCTCTTCTTTCGACAGTCCGAGATCTTTGAGATCGAGCGAACGCACATCGCCCGAAAGATCCCAGTCGTAGCCCGACGGAGTGAGCCATGCAGTGATGTCAGCATCCATGTCGGCCATGGTGTTGTCCGAATTGATGTGTCCGGTCAGACGGCATGTGTCAAGTTGGGCTTTAAGCGATATGTTGTCGAGCGACTGACCGTTGATCGACAGATGGGCCAGGTCGATGTCGGCATCGATGGCTGTCGACCGGCGTGTCGGGTCGTAGCCGTGTCCCTTAACTTTGGCTGTGGCTGTCAGATTTGAAATACCCAGACCGGGCACGAACCGCTGTATGGGAAACCGGTGTGCGTCAAGATTCAGGTCGTAGCCTTGTGCCCGCTGGTTCCATTTTGCTTTCAATGCCATCTTGCCGCCTTCCGATGCCACATCGACATTTCCGTCGATAAGTCCGGGATTGTAGTTAACGCTGCCGTTGATTTTCATCGGCGGAATGTTGATGGTGCGGGATGTGGCGGCATCGAGGAATTTTGCTTTCAGAAATTCGGCATTGCGGATATCGCCATCGATGTTCACGCGCCCGCTCATGCGGTTGAAATCGGTGGGATTGTCGATATGTCCGTCGGCGCCCACACTCAGGTAGCCGGGAAGGCTGACTTTGAGTTTGTCGATATTCATCGATCCCATTGTGCCGTTGATGTCGGCCGTCAGTTGTATGTTTTCTCTCGATGGTATTCCTTTCATCATGGCCGAAAGCGACGGCATGGCTTTATACACGTCGCTGAGATTGACCGATCCGTTGGCGTTGAGCATCAATGGCAGCGATGGGTCTTTCATCATATCGCCCATACCGAGCATGGCCGAAAGCGACAGTTGCGACCCACCTATGCTGACGATGAAATCGTCGGCTGTCATGCGGGTTGAATCCATGGCAAAGGTTCCTGATCCGGATATGCTGAGTCCGCACCGTTCGGTGGCCTGCAACTGCTTGAGAGGCACTCTGATCGATGTGCCGCAATTGTAAAACGAGTCAACTGAGATCTTGATGTCGCTTACCTGAAGATAATTCATGTCGGGCCCGGGTTGCGGCACGGCTCCGGCGGTGGCGTATAAAGCCTTTTGCCCGGTCAAATTGATCGACCCGGCATTGATGACCCAGGGTGTCGACGACGTTTCGGCAACGGCGGTGGTATCAGCTGCTTTGGGCGAATGGTAGTTGGCCAGAAATTCTGGTGATGGAGTCAGATAAGTCGCGTCAATGGAATCGATATCGAGGCTGCCCACATTGATTGTATTGACTGCTTTGCTTCCCATGTCGAGGACACCGTTGGTCAGTCGTGCCGATCCGATGAACACGTTGAGCGAATCGATCGTGGGCAGCATTTTCATTTTGAACCTTACCCGGCGCATCTCTATCTGCGGTGCATTGATCAGCATCGGCTTGGATGCCGTGGTGTCCGGCTCAGTTGTCGTAACAGTGTCTTTGAGTATGAGCGTGATGTCGGCGCCATCGAGAAGCGTCGGACCGACATCGATACGTTTCATGTCGAAACCGAGATCGGTGGATTTGGTCGAAAAATGTTCGATGGCCGCCGTCAGATATATGGCAGAGTCGGCGTTGTTCAGACGGTAGAAGGCATCCTCCAGATCAGCTCCTGTCACATCAATCTGTCCTTTGAAGAGTGGCAGCAAACGCACATCGACATCTGCTGTACGGGCCGAAAGAAGCGTGTCGCCTTGCTGTATTGCTGAAAGATTGTCGAGGCTCAGTCGGAGGGGAAATTTCAGTCGCAGCCGATCGAGCGAAATCTCCATGCCGGTGGAGCGTGACAATTCTTTTACGGCAATGTTTTTTGCAAAATCCTGAACGAAAGGAATGTAAAGAAGAGCGGGCGCGATGAGCACAAGCACTATCAGCGACAGTATAGTCCAAATGGCGCATTTCTTGACAATATGCAGGGCTCGCTTGGTTTTCACGGTTGTGGGTGAATGGACAAGGTGATGAATTTTGGTTGTTACGTCTATTCAACGCGAATCGTGTGGAATTTGTTCGCCCACGGTTATCCGTAGCCGATTGTCCTGAAACGATCAATACCACTGGACTCCGTTGGAGTATGACGAGCGCTTGTCGTATTTGAGGTCGGACAACATGGAGGAGTTGACCGAAATATGGAAGTTGTATGATTTGTAAGGTCCGACCGGTACGAAGCTGGCCGTCATGGTGAAGCAGTGGAGGTCGCGGGAGATGTTGCAGTTCATGTAGGCCAGCTTGTGGGTGTCGAAGTTGTAGCTGGCAGTGAAGCTGAAGTTCCAGTTTTTGGTTGGGCGGATATTGCCCGACAGACTAAGGTTTTGGGTAATCTTGCCGTCGTATTCCATCTTGGCCTTGTTGAAGGCTCCGTAGCCGTAGTTGACGGAGTAGTTCACTGTCAGGCTCCATGGCACTGTCCACTTCATGTAGCCGTCGGCATCAAATTCCATATCGCCTTCCTGGGCGTCGTTGGTGGCATCCTGCCGCCGTCGGGCGGCTGCAGCGCCTGAGTTGTCGGGCTTTTTGTCGGCTTCGTCTTCGTTTTTCTTTTTGCGCTTGAACGTGTCGTTGTTGAACGTGTAGCTGAACGAGGTTCCGGTGCTCGACAGACGCCCGAGACCTTTGCCGGCTTTCCATCGCGGAATGTTGACGCGCACTGGATTGCCTGCCGAGTTGAGCTGGTAGGTATATACATCCCACACGGCCGACAGGTTGAGGTTGAAGTTCTTGACCAGTCGGAGCATGATGGACGTGTTGATGTTACTCCAGTTGAGGGAGTCGGCGGCGAAGTTGTAGCTTTGAGAAACGGTGAAGTTTTCGATGAGCGAAATTTTCTTTTCGCCGATGCTGTCGTTGTCGGTCTTGACTTTCATCTCCAGATTGTTGGCCAGAGAGAAATTGACCATACCGGTCTTGCCTTCACCCGGTACACCGAACAGACTGTTGGGGAACAGTGAGAATTTACGTGTGGCGGTCTCGCCGTTGGCGAGCTGGTACTGATAGGAACCGTAGTAGCCGAAGAATGGCGAGCTGAAGTCGGGCGATCCGCTGAACGACACTGTGGGGGTGATGACGTGGCGGATCATCTGCA
Source organism: Bacteroides sp. (assembly GCA_023666835.1). Taxonomy (GTDB): domain Bacteria; phylum Bacteroidota; class Bacteroidia; order Bacteroidales; family Muribaculaceae; genus Paramuribaculum. The sequence goes on from JAMPBJ010000001.1 coordinate 691,136, forward strand.
CTTTGTCGCCGAACATTTTAAGCGGTTTGTAGAAACCGTAGATCTTAGTGTCAAGTGAAACAGATGCGTTGAAGTCCCACACGTTGTAAAAACTGTAGGTGGTGTCGCAAACTTCGGCAGCGGCATTCGGATCCCACTGGCGGCGCACTTTTGTTGTGTACATGCGGTCGGTGAGATTGATGCTCGGTGTGATGTTGAAGTATTTAAAAAGATTGAAGGTGGCCGAAATAGGGATCGAGTGACGCATGCCGTTGCGCCAGTCTTTGATCAGGCTTTTCTTGAAGAATTCATTTTGTTTGGCGGTCAGCGAGTTGTTGAACTGGCCGGAATATGACAGACGGATTTTTTCATACCATTTTTCAGCACCCACGGCGTGTTTGCGCTTGAACGGGTAGACCTGCGACATGGTGATGGTGATGTTGGGAAACGAAACGGCCAGTGTGGAGTCCTGGCTTCGCTGGGCGATGCTGGCTGTTCCGGAGAATGACCATTTGGAGCCGGGCGGACGATAGGTGAAGTTGACGCTCGAGCTCTTGGTGTTTTCAGTGAATGAGTTGGAGTAGTAGCTGTTCAGGTCGTTGCGCGAGTATCCGGATGTGGTGAAGTTGACCGACGCCGAGAAATTGAAAATCGGGTTGGCCTTGGCGTCCTGGGTGTGGTTCCACAGCACCTGGAAGTTGGTTTGCTTCGAATAGTCGGGCAGCCCCTTGTCACCGAGAATGGTTTTCAGGAACGAAATGTTGAAGTTGCCCGAATATTTGTAGCGTTTGACGTATTGCGAGCGTGCTTGCAGACCCCAGGATCCTTTGGTATAGATTTCGCCGGTCAATGCCAGGTCGATGTTGTCGTTGATCGCAAAATAATAACCGCCGTCGCGCAGATAAAAGCCTCGGTTGTAGTCGTCGCCGAACGAAGGGAATATGACGCCCGACGAGTAGCGTTCGGAGAACGGGAAATAGCCGAACGGCACGGCCAGAGGAAGCGGCAGTCCTTCAAGCACGAGGTAGGCCGGGCCTGTGACGATATCCTTTTTCGGGCGCACTTTGGCTTTGGTCAGGCGGAATCCGAAGTGGGGATGGTCGTGGTTGTCGCAGGTGGTATAGAAACCGTTCTGCACGTAGAAGATGTTGTCGCCAACTTTTTTCGACAATCCGCCGGTGAGATATCCTTCGCCCTGTTCGGTGATGACATCGGTGATAAAGCCCTTTTCGGTCTTGAAATTATAGCGCATGGTGTTTGACTCGTAGGTGGTGCCTTTGTCGGTGAACACCGGGGTGCCTGTGGCTTTACCAATAGAGTCGGGCACGCCGACGGCATATACCGTCGAACTGTCCATGTTGAGTTCGATCCGTGCAGCTTCGAGGCCGATGTCGCCATACTTCACTTTACCGTCGCCATAGATATAGACGTCGCTCTGACCGATCAGTACCATCGAGTCCTGGGCGGTGATGTCGACCACATTGTCGAGGTCGGTTTTTACGCGTGAAATTCTTGGGCCGGATGGCTTGACGGCTGTAGTGTCCTCATTGAGGCGGCGACGGCGCAACGAACTGTAGGCCGAATCGCTGACCGAGGAAGCGACCCGACGTGATGCCAGTGGTGAGGCTATGGCAATGGTGGAATCAGGGACAGATGATGTGTCGGTGGGAATTATGATGTCGTTGCCACGGGTTGGACGGCGCACTGGCCGATTGTGGCGTGAAGAATAGGATCCGCCGACGGGGCGTGATACGTTGCCACCTATCGATGACGCCGCAACAGAGTCGGCCGGCTGCTGAAGGGTAGGCCCCGTGCTGCCGGTTGTTGACGAATTGTGCGATGCCATCGCCGTGATCGCCATGATCAGAATCAAGGCGGATATAATATATTGATGAGTATTCCTCAAGAGTGATTCGGTTGGTTCGAACTTTTCCGATTGCAAAGATAGCACCATTCCTCCGAATTATACAACGAATAATGTGAAATTGTGGTGCCATAGCTTCAAAATATGTTAAGAGGGCGCTAATCTTTAAGGGAGAAATGGCTTATACGATTTATAAGATCTACATGATGTATAATAGGAATTGCTCAGAGAATAAAAATTTGTGCATTATTAAACATGCTTTTGGAAAGAATTGTTATTTTTGCACAAAACTTCATAACAAAACATTGAAATGAAAGAAGAGTTGAATATTGATTGGGCCTCTCTCCCATTCGGTTATGTTCGCACCGACTACAACGTCAGGTGTTATTATCGCGATGGCAAGTGGGGTGAAATCGAGGTTTCGGATTCAGAGCGGATCGACATCCATATGGCTGCCACCTCGCTTCACTATGGCCAGGAAATATTTGAAGGATTGAAAGCATTTCGTGGAGTCGACGGCAAAGTGCGAGTGTTTCGCATGGAAGAGAATGCGAAGCGCATCCGTGAGTCGGCTCTGGGGTTGAAGATGGCTCCCGTGCCTGAGGACCTCTTTTGTGAAATGGTGAAAAAAGTAGTGAAACTCAACGAGCGCTTCGTGCCCCCCTATGGCAGCGGAGCTTCACTATATATCCGACCACTCGAGATCGGTATGAGTGCAAGTGTCGGTGTGCGTTCATCGACCGAATACCTCTTTCTGATACTCGTCAGTCCGGTCGGCCCGTATTTCAAGACCGGATTTGCTCCGACCAATATCTGTATCATGCGCGAATATGATCGCGTGGCGCCCAAAGGCACAGGACGGTTTAAATGCGGTGGCAACTATGCGGCCAGTCTTTCAGCAGGTGACCGTGCTCACGATATGGGGTATTCTGCAGTGCTTTATCTCGACCCCAAAGACAAGAAATATCTCGACGAATGCGGTCCGGCCAACTTCTTCGCCATCAAAGACGGCAAATACATCACTCCGGCATCCGACTCCATCCTGCCATCGATCACCAACAAGAGTCTGCGACAGTTGGCTCGCGATATGGGCATTGAGGTTGAGTGCCGCCATATCACCGTCGACGAGCTTGCCACATGTGAAGAGGCGGCTGCGTGCGGCACAGCAGCAGTATGTTCGCCTGTAGGTGAGATCGACGACCTCGACTCGGGTGAAAAATATGTGATAGCCAAAGACGGTAAGCCCGGACCGATCACAACGGCTCTCTACAACCGTCTGCGCGGCATTCAGCATGGCGAAATCGAAGACCCGTACGGATGGACAACAATCATAGAATGACAGATTACCAAACCATCATCGACCGATATTATCCCGTGGGCAGCCGTCTGCGGGATATTTATATGAAGCATTGCGGAGCTGTGGCCGACAAAGCTTTGGCAATAGCACGACGCAACAATCTGACTTTGCCCGAAGAACAGATCGAAGCTGCTGCCATGCTCCACGACATAGGTATATTTCTGACCGATGCTCCGGGCATAGAATGCCACGGAGTTGAGCCTTATATCGCACATGGCGTGTTGGGCTATATACTTTTGCTTAATGATGGCGTAGATGAAGCGATAGCATCCGTGGCACTGCGCCACACTGGCTCCGGACTGACGGCCGAGGAAATAGTGTCCGCGCGTCTCCCCCTGCCGCCGGCCGACTATTGTCCACGCACTCTTCTGGAGCGATTAATATGCTACGCCGACAAATTCTACTCCAAGTCGGGCGACATGCAATGCAAACCGTTTGAGCGTGTGCGCTCCTCAATGCAGCGATTCGGCTCCGATTCGCTAAAGCGCTTCGATGCCCTGGCTGCAGAGTTTGGCAAGTAACAGGCTCTTATAGATCTTCGATTTTGAAACTCGGACAGGCTTTGTTGGCAAACTCATAGTGGCCATGTACTGTGGCTCCAGGATAGCGAGCCTGCAGATCGTCGACAAGCTTGCGCAACGCTGAACGCTGCTGCCCGGTGCGTGTGTCTTTCGGCCGGAGATTCTTGTCGCTACCGCCCACGTAGCATACACCGATAGAGTCGGTGTTATGACCCGTACAGTGTGCTCCGATGGCGGATTCATCGCGTCCTTTTTCAATTGTACCATCGAGACGCACGAGATAGTGGTAGCCAATCATTTTGAAGCCGCGCTGACGGTGCCAGGCATCGACATCGGCAGCGGTGACATAGCGGTGCTCCGGAGTTGCCGTGCAGTGCACGATGATTTTACTGATGCGACGTGGATTGGTTGATACAGTGAGTGTTGCTGATGCGGAGGGTGTTTGGTTTTTCGGTGTTTCCATAGTATTATCGATGATTTAAGTTCAGCAAAGATAATACCGGGAAAAGCGGTTTGATCCCAAAATAGCAAAAATCGACGATTATTCAGTTTAGACCCCTAAGCCATAAAAATTTTATGAGATGGGGTCTACGAAACCTGCGGAGCGGATAGTTTTGATGGTATCGCCATCAGCCACGATGAGGATGGCCTCGACATCGTCGAGCGAGTTGATGAGGGCAAGAGCATCGGCAGGTTGCATGGCCATGCAAGCGGTGGCCAGGGCGTCGGCCATCATGCAATTGGGGGCTATGACCGTGACGCTGAGCATGGGCGTGACCACCGGCCGGCCGGTCGACGGATCGATTGTGTGCCATGTCTTACCCTGCGACGTATTGTGAAAATTGCGATAATTGCCGGAAGTGGCTATGCCGCAATCGGTCAGCGAGATGATGAGTTGAGGGGTGTGGCTGACAGAGCCGGACTCTTCGATCGGAGCATCGATCTGGATGTGCCATTTCTCGCCTTCCGGGTTGAGACCACTGAGCGCTATTTCACCACCTATTTCCACCATGTAGTCGACCACTCCATGTCGACTCAGCATTTCGCCCACCATGTCGCATCCGAAGCCCTTTGTGATGGCGCTGAAATTGAATTCGGTCATAGGTGAGGGTTTCGACATCGCTCCATTGGCATCTATGCTGCACCGCAAGATGCCGACATAGGACAGTGCGCTGTCGATCTGCACGTCGGAAGGGGGCGTCTGCGAGTTATTGTAGCCGAATCCCCACAGATTGACCAGCGGAGCCACCGTAGGATCAAACGCTCCGTGGCTGAGCCGACACACCGATTGCGATGCGTGGAAAATGTTTTGGAGCATCGAATCCGTGGCCATTGACTCGTTGCGGTTGATCAGTGACACGACTGAACTGCTGTCGAAAGGGGAAAGCGAATGTTCCACATCTTTGAGCGTGACAAGGATGTCGGCGTCGAGGTCGTCGGAAGCAATGTATGTTATATTGTAGGTAGTGGCCCATATCGCACCCGAACAACGATGCACTTCATTGCGGTGTGAGCATGCTGTGATGAAAATGCACGCTGTCAGTGCGATACAGAGCGGCAGGAAAAATGGAGATTTATTCATGGACAGGTAGTGGGATGAGTCATGACAAAGGTAGCAAATAAGTTGCAGTTATGAACTTATTGGCGATCTTAATGTTTATTTTCGTGAAGGAATATGCGGTGTCGGACTAATCGCGCCGAAAAATTGTGATATCATATTCAAAAGCGTTATTTTTGCAACATTCATAACCCAACAAGTATATAAGATATATGGATACCAATGTTTCTTATCTGTTTTTAGCCGACGGCTTCGAGGAAGTCGAGGCACTGGCAACGACCGATGTGCTTCGTCGTGCAGAAATGCAGGTGCGCACCGTGGCAGTGAAAGATGACTTTGAAGTGACCGGAGCCCACGGCATAACAGTCAAGGCCGATCTTCTGATTGCCGATGTGGCAGTGGGCGAAGATACTGAATGGCTGATATGCCCCGGCGGAATGCCCGGAGCTACCAATCTGGCCTCCAACGACAAACTCAAACGGATGCTCGTGGATCAGAACAAGCGCGGCGGAAAGATAGCTGCCATTTGCGCTTCGCCCGCTGTTGTGCTGTCGCCTCTCGGATTGCTTAAGGGACGTCGCGCCACGTGCTATCCCGGTTTCGAACCGATCGTCGATACGGAGGCTGAGATGACAGGACAGCCCGTCGTGGTCGACGGCAACCTCATCACCGGCAACGGACCTGCAAGTACGCTGTCATTTGCACTGGCCATCGTCACTGCAACCAAGGGAGCCGAGGCAGCCGGAGCAGTTGCTCAGGGAATGCTCTACAAAGCATAGCGAGGCATCGCACCGCTTACTTGTTCTTGCCCTCGGGAGGCAAGAACAAGTCGACGTGTGTCAAAAAATATTTGACATTCAAATTGTTTTTTCTAATTTTGTCGCCGAATTACACACTTATATATAATAATGTGTCAAACATAACCATGTAATAGTGTCAAATCTAACGCGCCTAACATGAGCAAAAATCTTGTAATAGTCGAATCGCCTGCGAAGGCAAAAACAATAGAGAAATTTCTCGGCAAGGACTACAAAGTGATGTCGAGCTACGGCCACATACGCGATCTGCGAAAAAAAGATTTCGGAGTGGACATGCAGCACTCCTTCGAGCCAGAATATGAAATACCGGCCGACAAAGCCGAGCTGGTCAGGAATCTGAAAAAAGCATCGAAGGAGGCCGACATGGTTTGGCTCGCTTCCGATGAGGACCGCGAAGGAGAAGCCATCGCCTGGCACCTCTATGAAGTGCTCGGACTCAAGCCCGACAATACACGCCGCATCGTGTTTCATGAAATCACGAAGCCGGCTCTGCTCAACGCCATAGAGAATCCCCGTGGCATTGATCTGAACCTTGTCGACGCCCAGCAGGCTCGCCGAGTGCTCGACCGCATTGTTGGATTTGAACTCTCGCCGGTGCTTTGGAAGAAGATCAAACCGGCGCTTTCGGCCGGTCGAGTGCAATCGGTGGCTGTTCGCCTGATCGTAGATCGCGAAAACGAAATACGCCGTTTTGTGGCCGACCCATATTTCCGTCTGACAGCACAGTTCGACGCCGGCAGCAATCACAAGTTGCGCGCCGAGCTTTCGCACCGCATGGCTGATGAAGCCAAGGCTCAGCAATTCCTCAACGATTGCCTCGGGGCAACATTCAAGGTGACCGATGTGACCGTGCGTCCCGTCAAGAAATCGCCGGCACCTCCTTTCACCACATCTACTCTTCAACAGGAAGCCGCACGCAAACTTGGTTTCACCGTGTCGCAGACCATGATGGTGGCTCAGCGACTCTACGAAGCCGGACACATCACGTATATGCGTACCGACTCGCTTAATCTTTCATCGATAGCCTTGCATTCGATTTCGGAAGAGATCAAAGGCACGCTGGGCGACCGCTATCTGCAGACACGCCGCTATCACACCAAATCGAAAGGCGCTCAGGAAGCACACGAAGCTATCCGCCCGACCTATATCGACAAACATGAAATCGAGGGCACCGCACAGGAACGCCGACTTTATGCCCTGATATGGAAGCGCACCATAGCGTCGCAGATGGCTGACGCCGAACTGGAGAAAACCACAGTCGAGATCACACCTTCGACCCGCTCCGAACATTTCACCGCCGTAGGTGAAGTGATCAGATTCGACGGTTTCCTCCGTGTCTATAGCGAAAGCACCGACGACGGCGACGGCGAATCACGCGAATCATCGCTCCTGCCCGCCGTGGAGCAAGGACAGCAGTTGCAGCTCGTCGACATGACGGCAACCCAGCGCTATCCCCAGCATCCGGCACGATTCACTGAAGCATCGCTGGTGAAAAAGATGGAGGAATTGGGCATAGGACGCCCGTCGACCTACGCTCCGACCATATCAACCATCCAGCATCGTGAATATATCGAAAAAGGCGACCGCCCCGGAGAGAAACGTCCATCGGTCACTCTTACGCTCGCAGACGGTAAAATCAACCGCACGGAGTCGGAAATCGTAGTCGGCGCCGACAAAGGGAAACTCATCCCTACCGATACAGGCGTGGTGGTCAACAACTTCCTTACGGAATATTTCCCCAACATCATGAACTTCAACTTCACCGCCGAACTTGAGGAAAATCTCGACAAGGTGGCTGAGGGTCAAGCCCCATGGCAAAAGGAGATACGTGATTTCTACGAAGTGTTCCACCCCGAAGTAGAGAAAGCAAACGATGCACGCCTCGAACACAAAGTGGGCGAGCGTGTGCTCGGAACAGATCCGGCAACCGGACGTCCGGTGTCGGTCAAGATCGGACGATTTGGACCGGTGGTTCAGATAGGCGACAGCGGTTCAGACGAAAAACCGCAGTTTGCATCGCTTCAAAAAGACCAGTCGGTGTTTGACATCACACTCGAAGAAGCATTGAAGCTCTTTGAATTACCGCGTACGCTCGGACAGTTTGAGGATTCAGACGTCACCGTGGCCGTGGGACGATTCGGACCCTACATCAAACATGCAGGTAAGTTTGTATCGATACCCAAAACGATGTCGCCGATGTCGATAACACTTGATGATGCCGTTCAGCTGATCGCCGACAAGCGCGCCGCCGACAGTCAACGCGTGGTCAAGACCTTCGAAGATGATCCCGACCTGCAGATACTCAATGGCCGCTATGGCGTTTACATAGCCTATAAGAAACAAAACTACAAGATACCGCGCACGGTAACCGATCCTGCGTCGCTTACTCTCGAACAGTGTAGCGAAATCATCGAATCACAGCCTGTGAAGACCAAACGCTCTACTACCCGCAAGAAAAAATGACACAACCGGACCAGCATAACGCCCCTCAAAAGGAAAAGGAAACGCGATCGAGATTCAAACCCGACGTGATCAAAACGCTCAACGTGGCAGAGCCTGCGACACTGTTGCAGTTCGTGATGGACGCGTTGCCCGAGATGAAGCGCACGCGCATCAAGCAGATGTTGAGCCATAACCAGATAGCCGTCAACGGAGAGCCTACGAGTCAGTTTGACATGGAACTGAACGCGGGCGATCAAGTGAAGGTGAACTTTGTCAGGGAATTCCGCGTGTTTCGTCACCGACGTCTGAAGATCGTGTATGAGGACGACGATATCATAGTGGTAGAGAAAGGCTACGGACTCCTCTCGATGGGCAATGACCGCGAGAAGGACTCAACGGCATATGCCATACTGCGCGACTACGTCAAGTGGTCGAATCCCGCCAACAAAATCTTCATAGTCCATCGTCTCGACCGCGATACATCAGGGCTGATGATGTTTGCCAAAAACGAGGAAGCAAAAAGAGCGCTTCAACACAACTGGAACAATATGGTGCTCAACCGCAAATACCTGGCAGTTGTGGAGGGCGCACCCGAGGCTGAATCGGGAACAATACGTTCCTATCTGGTGGAGAATTCAAAATATGAGGTCTATTCGACCGATGATCCGGAGCAGGGTCAACTGGCTGTGACGCGCTACAAAACGCTCAGCAGTAACGGGCGCTTCTCATTGCTTGAGGTCGAACTCGACACCGGCCGCAAGAATCAGATCAGAGTGCACATGAAGGATCTCGGTCATCCGATCTCAGGCGACAGAAAATACGGAGCAAATTCAAGTCCTCTTCGCCGCTTGTGCCTGCATGCCCAGACATTACGGTTTATCCATCCCACTACTCACAAGGAGATGAACTTCTCCACCCCCGTGCCCAAGTCGTTCGCTTCGCTGGCTCGATAATCAGAGCTTTTTGAGGAAGTTGCGCACTGTGTAGCCGATGTCGTTGAACATCGACATGATCGGTGTGAGCAGTGGCCGGATGGGGGTGTCGGATGCCGGTGTGAGAATGCGCAGCTGTCGGTTGTGGCATCGGATTTCCAACGTTTTGTCGAGTATCAATGGCTCTCCGTCGATATGTGCGGGCCCGGCTGCTTCGCGCACGAGCTCGAGCGAGTCGGTGCGCAGCGTGTGGATGAGGAAATTTTTGTTGATCGTGCCGGCCATCAAGTCGATGCCGACAAGCGCTGTCGACAGCAGGTTGCCGTAGTGGATGATGGTGATGTCGAGTTTGCCGTCGGTGATCGAAGCATTGGGGGCTATGTAGGCATTGTTGCCATATTGCGAGGCGTTGCACACGGCCACAACAAACGCCTGCTCGGTGATCACTTCGCCGTTGGCCTTAATGATGTAGCGCTCGGGCTTGAAGTGGACAAATTCCTGGAAGGTCTTTTTTATGTAGGTCATTTTACCGCGGTGTTTAGCCATGGCAAATTTATGGCTGACTGCCGCATCGAATCCTACACCGAACGTGCAGAAAAACGGGCGTCCGTTGACCATGCCGTAGTCAATATCCTCGGCGCGTATCTGACGGATCACCTTCAGCGAACCGTCGATGTCGACCGGGATGTTGAGGTGCCGGGCCAGACCATTGCCTGATCCACAGGGGATGATGCCGAGTGTCACGCCTGTGCCACACAGGGCTATTGCTGTTTCGTTGATAGTGCCGTCGCCTCCGGCGGCTATCACCATGTCGTAGCCTTCCTCTACGGCTTTGCGGGCCAGAGTAGTGGCATCGCCCGAGGCTTTGGTCCAGCAGGCGTCGATGGCAATATCGCATTCCCGCAGGTATGTGGCCACTTTTTCGTCGAGGCCTTTTTTCTTTCCGGTTCCCGATATTGGGTTGATGATCAGTAGTGCGCGTTTTTGAGTCATGGGTTCTTTGGGTTTTTGAGTCGGTAGGCAAGGGTGGCGCGATCGAAAGTGATGTTGCGGTCGGCAAACAGGCGATCCATATCACCGCGGTCGATCATATCGCGCGTGGATCCGTCTATGATTTGATGGGAGGGATTGAAGAGCCAAAGTCGGTCGGCAATGGTCAGAGCCTCGGATATGTCGTGGGTGCTCAGGAGTATTGCTTTGCCATGGGTGGTGGCAAGTGTACGAAGCAGCGCCATCACTTCGAGGCGCGAGGCCACGTCGAGAAACGTGGTGGGCTCGTCGAGCAGCATTATGGGGGTTTGCTGTGCAAGTGCCCGGGCTATCATGGTTTTCTGACGCTCGCCGTCGCTGAGTGTGGCCATGTACCGATCGGCAAGAGGGGCGATGCCCACCTCCTCGATGCAGCTGTCAACGATGTTGTGGTCCACGCGGTCGAGACGTCCGAAAAAGCCTGTGTAGGGTTGGCGTCCGAGAGCCACAACTTCTCTCACGTTCAAGGCCCCGGCATTGGTGCTTTCGGTGGCCACGATGCTCAGAAGTTGAGCTGTTTGTCGTGGCGACATCGACTGAAGATCGATTCCGTTGATTTGTATGAATCCCGCAAGCGGGGGCTGACTGGCGGCAATAGTGCGCAACAGGGTGCTCTTGCCGGCTCCGTTGGCGCCGAAAAGCGCTGTTACTGTGCCGGAATGCATATCCAGATTGAGGTCGGATGCCACAACCACAGGTGTGTGGGACTGCCGGTAGCCTATGGCCAGCTGCGAGGTGCGGAGCGTTATGTCGTGGCTTTGGTTCATCAGTCGAAATAGAGCAAACGTTTACGGTTGAGCATCACGTAGATCACGATTGGCACTCCGATCACCGGCGTGATGGCGTTGATCGGGATCACCCCGTTGCCTCCCAGGCCGACGCTGAGCCATGCACACAAGAGTGCCGTGGCCGCTCCGCAGAGGGCTGTAGCCGGAAGGAGCACGGCGTGGTTGGATGTGCGCAACGCCATGCGGGCAATGTGGGGCACTATGAGGCCGAGGAAGCCTATGGGTCCGCAGAAGGCGGTGACGGCCGCCGTCAGCAGTCCTGTGACAAGAAGTAGCATGTGGCGCGTGCGGCGCACGTTGATGCCCATGCTTTCGGCATAGCGAGGCCCAAGCAGCATGGCGTTGAGCGGTTTGATAAACAGCATTGAAGCGGCCACGAGCAGTGCACCGATTGTAGCGAAAATCAACGAGCGCGACAGCGAGCCGCCTCCGAACGATCCCAGCCCCCACACGGTGAACGAGTAGACACTGTCGTGGGTGGCGAAGAAGTTGAGGAGCGATATGACGGAGGATGAGAAGTAACTGATCAGGATGCCGGCGATGAGCAACAGTGCCGTCGATCTGACGAGTCGCGACATTAATAGTAGCAACAGGATGACAGCCATGGCACCGATGGCGGCAGCAGCCATCATGCTCAAATATTGGCCAATGGCCGACGAGAGAGCGCCTCCGAGAGTCATCACCACCACGGCTACGCCCAGCGAGGCGCCCGACGAGATGCCGAGTATCGAGGGCCCGGCGAGGGGATTGTTGAAGCATGTCTGCAGCAGCAGGCCCGCAACGGCGAGGGCAGCCCCGGCCAGAGTGGCTGTCAGGACCATGGGGATACGCGTCTCTACGACTATGATGCGCCAGGCCTCTTTGTCGGTTGAGCCTCCGGTGAGAGCATGCCACACCTGCGAGGGCGGGATATCGACCGAGCCCGACAGCAGGCATCCTACCAGCGACAGTAGGGCTGTAAGTGCCATCGCGGTAAAGGCAATGCGGTGTCTTCGGATGGTGGAGATGCTGTCGGGTGCCATGAATTTTAGGGGTTGGAACTGCAAATTTATGAACTGTTGTGTTTTTTTCAAAGGTTTATGTCAAAGAAATGGGCGCGTTGATTCTTTAACGAAATTTAATAAAGTTGCATTTTGAAAGGAAATTGAGAAAAATTACGTCATTTTTATTCAGTTTTAATTTTGCAGAGTTGGCTTTCGATTTGTAATTGCCCTGGCTGCTGACATGTCGAAATCAATGTATAAGCATGTGACTGTTATAGTTATAGGATATGTGCGAAATTTTAATTATTTTTGTATCACAAGCTCAAAACAATGCAAGGGCTTGAGGCTTTTTCATAAATTATAATTAGACAATAAATAAAAATCCACTGACGTTAAGTACTATGTGTAAAATGATGGAGGATGCTCGTGAGAGCGTCCTCCAGCTATTTTCTATGGGATTGGGAATGTGGATGTTGGGGGATCAGGAGTGAGAGAGTTTGAGCGAAGCGTACATTATGGCTGCCAGAGAAATGAAGAGAAGAAGACTTCCCAGCAGCAGGGCGCATGTCGATATGCTCAGCATGATGTAGAGGAACAGGTAGAGCAACGCAAGCACCATGCCGATCGACAATCCGAATTTGCGTGACCGGAGCATTTTCCACATGTAGCCGGTGATCAGTGCCACGGTCATCACGGCCGCTATCAGGTAGGCGAAACCAAAGGGTATGAGTTCGGCAAACGACAGCAACAGGGAGTAGAACAGGATTAGGGCGGCTCCGATGAGGAAGTAGTTGAGCAGTGGGATCGGCTGCTTTCGCATGATCTCTACGAATAGTACGGCGATGAACGTCAGCACGATGAAGAGGAAAGAGTATTTCAGCGAGCGTTCAACCTTTTGGTAGCGGTCGATGCCCACGAGGAAGAAGGTGCCGACATCACTGTCGCTCTTTTGATATGATGAATTTTTGGGGGCATATTCGACCCATTGGGCTGAGAATCGGCCATCGTCGGTCTGAGTGCGTTTGATGGGGAGATTGTAGCCGTCGAACGATGGGTTGGGGGCTGTACCGCTGATGGTGATGGTGGATGTAGCGCCGACTGGCTTTACGAACAAGCCTATCGAGCCTCGCATTTTCAGGTCGGTTGAGAAATCGATGGTGGATGGCAGTTCGTTGAAGTCGATTTTTGCGGTCAGACCATCGTCGGTTGTTTGCCACTGAATCTCTTTGTTGCCGATTTTCAACGGATTGAGTTTGACGATCTGCTCGACGAGTACATCGATTAGGAGCACGCCGTCAGCCGGTATTAGCATGGTGTCGCGGTCAAATGTGCCTGACAGTTTGATGTTGGCGGTGAACACTTCTGCCTCGTAGATGCCCCGGTGGAGCGATTCGGTGGCTACTTCTGCCTGGCAGTCAAATATGACAGGACGCAGAATTGTGTGGTAGTATTGCTCGCTTTCGATGGTGGGGCCTCTGACGATGACCGTTTGTCCCCACTGGCCGGAGATGCTTGCGGCCACCCCTTTGTTGGTGGACTCTCTCGAGGATGATAAGCCCCATATGGAAAGGGTGCCAATCATCAGCACGCCGCATATCAACCCCAAAATAATTACTTTAGTGCTGTAGGAGATGGGCCGACGTCCCGTGGAAGGGATCGGTGGCGGAAGAATTGGTGTGTCGTCGGGCGTCATTTCAGAACCAGTTCTTCGTTTTCAACCTTGAGCTTCAGAGTGAAATACATGGCGGTGGCAAGCAGAGCGAACAGCACCAGACTGCCAATGAGCAGAGCCATCGAGCCAAGGTAGATGAGCGTCAGTATCAGGCCGTACTCTACCGTGAGGATGGTTGCGGTCAGGAATGTGGCTTTTTTGTTTTGTATGAGTTGCGTCACGAACCAACCGATCAGAGCTATGGTCATGACCGACACCACAACATAAGCGAGCCAGAAGGGCATTTGCTCCGACATGGCGAGCAGCAACAGATTGAAAAGACACAGTGCACAGCCTATCAAGCAATACTGCAAGAGATTCGCTCCTTTTTTGAAAGCCACTTCGATGAGCGACAGCGAGATGGATGTAATGGCCGTAACGGCAAAGCAGTAGGCGATTGACTGCGATACGAACTGATAGTTGGTGCCTGAGAGTAGTCCGCCGGTTTGTCGGCCGAGTGCAAGGCTGTCGACTAAAGTTGCTACAAGGGCCAGGATAAACGACATGCCCAATACGAAAAGGGTTTGCAGACCGAGCCAGCGCATTGTATACTTGGGCTCTTCGATGGTGTTGATGGTTTCTTCCATGACGAGGTGAAGGGTGAATAATGATTTTGATCACAAAATTATATTAAATGCTGTATTATCCGATGATTCATGAAGTGAGATTAGGCTGAAAGTCGGAGATTTTGTGACGAAATATCGGCTTATCGCCATTGGGCGTAGTGTCGGCGCCAGGCGAGGTAGGTGAGGTCATCACCGTGAGTGTATGCTTCCTTTTCGAATGATATGGCTTTGTAGGCTTTGAACCAGTTGCGGTGTTGAATCAGACGCATGAGCCATTCCAGAAAGTATATGATGTAGAATGGTATGAAGAGCAGTTCGCGCATTTGCGCCGTGTGGATTCGTTCGTGGTTGATCATTTGTGGCGACAGGTTGCGGTTGTCGTGCACCCAGAAAGTGCCGAACAGATTGACTACGAAGCGGCGCGGTATCAGTCGGCAAACTATAATGACAGGTTGGCGGCGGGTCATTGTCGTAGTATGTGGGGGAGGTGGATCTTGGTGTCGGCTATTTCGATGCGGTAGAGGCCGCCGCGCTCTCCGCGGATGCTGTAGCGGTCGGCCAGCGATGTGGGAATGATTTGCCGGCGCAATGCCCGACGTATCATCGAGAGCTTTTGCTGGAGCGATTCGCTTGCCGGACATGCCAGATCGGCGATGGAGCGGAGGGCATTTTCTTCGTTTGTAATGTTTTTGACCATAGAATAGATTTCGACCAGTTGGTCGCGGTATTCGTCGATGTTGTTGAGCACAATGCCTTCGGGATGCATCAGGAAGAGAATGTAGACGGTTCGGGCGAGAGGTGTCATGCGTATTTCCAGCTCGTTGTAGTCCGGAAGATAGATTTTCATGTCACCCGACACCACGATGTCGGATGTGGCGAAATTGTTGATGGCGATGCGGCCCTTTATTTTTTCTTCGATCATGTTGATCGGCGGCATTTCGTGGAAACGGCTGACGTAGCCCATCACCAAGGTGGTGAGAGCGTCGACCCAACGCTTTTTCTCGGCCTCGATGGCGAGTTCATCAAGCCGGTCGGCTTCTTCGGCCTCAGGCGTATGACTTGGTCGGATAATGGGGATGTCGATTTCGCCAATGCTATATTCATCGTAGTCGAGTTGCTCATCTGCTTCATGTAATATCGACTTTTTTTTGCATATTGGAGAGCATTCAACGGGAGAGGCTTCGTCAAGAGGTACGGCAAACGGATTGCTGAATGAAGGTCGGGGAGGGGTGTAGATCGTGATAGTGCTGGTGCTTCGTTCGAGCACATTGAACATCTCCTTGCGAAGCCAACTTGCCGCATCCTCCATTGCCACATATGAGTCGTCGACATCTTCAAGAGCCACAACGGCATAAGCCGGGCTTGAGGATTCGATAACAGAGATCTTACGCGCTATAATAATGCCATTAAGCTGGGGATAGCTCACGCTAACCATCGTAGGTTGGACGCGCAGTCCAAGGAGCGACGAAATCATATGGAATTTCTTCACCCCATTATCCATTCTAAGGCTTTCATGCTGATAAAGCACGAGTTCGCCCGGGCGGATTTCTCCAAGGCGTTCTAATGGAACTTTTGAGTCAGCGGGAAAGTTGAAATGTTGCACGGCATGTGGTTTTGTGGTGAATGTTGATGTTTATCAAAGTTAGTCAGATTATTTCGAATCTCAAAATCTCATTCCGAAATACGGGAACTCGTAATATATAAATTAATCAGGGTTTGATGTTAACATACTTACCATAACTCCCATCCGTCGCATGAGCTTTTCAGCCTATGGGCTACTTGTGTAGTCGGATAATGTCGTTTGATGGTAAGGTAGCGTCCCATTTCACTGCAGACGGAAGCTGCATCTTCCGCGCCCAGTTGTGCTATCTGTTCTCGTAGAATCTGCTCCGACTGACGGCGGAGATTTTGCAATCGTTGGTGGCTTTGTTTAAATCCATCCCGGATGTCGACAGTTGTAAAACTATCAGATATAAAATCGTGGGCTATCTCCGTTGCTCTGCGATTATCTTCTTTTGCGGGCAGTTGATATGGAAAGAATATACTTTGCCCAACACCATATTGGGTCAATGACCAGCACGAATATACCGAATTGGCCACCCCGACAGCATATTCAACTCCGGCATTTGCTCGCCGTTCTTTGGGTAAAGAGAGGTTGTCCATCGTGGTTTTGAGCGCTGCCATGCGCCTGGCAAACCATGCCTTATAATATTGTGGTTTAGTGGTCATACGAGTCCTTTTATCCCGGGTTAGAGGGTCGGAGATGAACTGAAGTGAGAAGGGGTTGCGATTTGTATCATATTCGGGAGCACTGCGCTTGACAGTATAGCTCGTTGCAACCCGGTCGAAAAATCCCACGGACTCTACATATCGTGCCTCGGCCAAAAGCAATGTGCCTATAAGGTCGTTCCATCGGTCGGGAAATTTGGCAATGCTTCCGTTCTCCATGATAAGAGTTGACCATTGACTATAATCATTCAGCGACGTGAGAGCTGCGTTTGCCACGTCGGCACCGCACTCCATGGCGAAACATATGGAGGTGCACCCATGGTCATCAGCCATCTTGATTTCGTTGGTTGTGAGACCTGCATGATCAACCAGGTCAAGCAATTGCACTGCGCTGACAGTATCAGAGGCCGCCAACATTTTGGGGACGACGACGCAATCTACCGCCCGATGAAGCATATCCAGCGGATAGCAAAAGCTTTGATGAATTTTGCGATTGAATATCACGCTCTGGGCAAACGATTTATACCATTCTTTATAGATGGTTGGGGTTGAATTTCCGTTTTGTTTATTCCGATTGAAACGCTCCCGGCGCTTTGCATCGATTATTTCCTTTCCTGTTTCGCATAGCCACGAGGCCTCCTTGGCAAACCAGGGTTTGTATGCTTCATTATAAGGGCGCACATGGCATTGGGTGATAAAACGAAGGGTCCTTACTTGATCTCTGAGATGCGATGAGGCTCGCGATAGGTCGATTTTGGCAAATACTGAATCGGCTTTGGCATAGTCGATCGGGTTTATCAGATAGGCAAACCCTTCGGTGTATTGCCATATCGGTTTATAGCATTTCAATCCTTCCTTTGATGCCTGTTTGGCAGTAGATATAAGTGCGTCTGTTTCCGTAGGAGAAAGTCCTCTGCCATAACTTCTATGACGATAATCGTTGGTTGTCTCAAGATCGTGGATATGCGATTGTAGCAAATCTTTGATGATTGTTTCATTGCCCTTGGCCATAGATAGTTGCTTTGCCAAGGCAAGTGCGTCGGATTCCATTCCAAGTTTATCGAGTGTCCAGCGTAGCGAGACCACGTCACCCACCTTTCTGTAAATCTTAAGAGCTTTATCGTATTTCCCGCTGTGGTAGAATGCCCCGGCAAGATATTTGTCGAATAATGATTTCAAAACCGTGTTTTGAAAGGTGTGCCTTCGGGAAATGGATATAATCTCGTCGTACTTCTTCAGAGCTGTCAATGCTCTGGCGGCTTGCACGGCATATCGGTCGCCCAACCTGCCGGAAATTTTCTTTTGCGCCACTTGTGCCAGAGAGTTGAGCGTGTTCAAATTTGGGTCGTCCTCACAATAATAATACCAAGGATCGACGGTCTTGCTACACTCTGCTTCAACCTCTCGCATCAGGACAATATAGTCTTTCAAGTCAGGAGTTTTCTTCAAAATGGCATTCAGATTTGGAGTGAGATTGAGCGAACGTATGTCGGCAATTTTATATCCGCCCGAATAGATCAGCGATTTTATTTCCTGATCCGTTGCTCCGCGCAGCAGTTTCTGCCACATCTCCATCATGCCGTTGTCGGCCTGTTGAGTTTTCTTGTCTTCAGCAATATTGTATGTCAGGTAGTATTGCGGTTCGTATGTCTCATACCAGCATGCTGAAATCTTTCCCGTCGTTAACAGGATGGCTAAAACGGTTAAAACAAGTATTTTATTCATAGATTTTTGCAATTTGTTGCGGGGTATATTTCGACAGCTGTTTTTCATCGAGATGATAGAGTATGGTATGTGCCGGTTTATAGCCCAAGTAGTTATTGACTATATGCTTCGTTTTCATAATCTCTTCAAACGACGCCATTTCATATCTCATAGTCTGACGATAATCCAGGTCAACGTCAGTAGCTGTATTTGACTGCAAGGCATACACATTGTCATTAACCCGTGCCAAATCAGCTATGGTGTCAGGATCGCCATCGATATTGGTCAGCTTTCCAAAGGCGGTGCCATTAAAGACCACTCCCCATGAAAATATGGGATAGGCTACATCAAGAGGAAGCTGATACTTGGGCGCCTTGTCAAGATATTTCTTAACTATATCTGACCGAAGAATCGAATTGGTTTCCTCCGGATTTTTCAATTCGCCTACATTGTAGACCATCAGTACACCTTTATCCACGTTTGGAGCCGGTTGAGAAAGTTGATGCAGTCGAATGGTTGAACTCAGCTTTTGGTTGTTGGCCGACGTCAATTTCTTCATCTCGTCGCAGAGCGTGAAAAAAGTTTTGCGAGTGCTTGCAGTCCAGTCGCAGTCGAGCTGTATTTCATTGAGCGTTATATTCCCATCTTTGCATTTTGAATCTATCCTGTCATAAATTTTCTTCGCGAATTCCTTCTCGATCCCTCCCATATCCTCTATGGCCTCGAGTGTGATGAAGACACAAGGCACGATCTCCGTGCCGGAAGGGAAATCGCTCTTATATGTGTAAACCTCGGCATCAGGCACCGGGCCTTCCCGGTAGTCATCACGTATGTCGAAGAAGCGCAGATATACTCGCCCAACGTTGTTGTCCTTCAAAAATTGGGTTTCGCCATCACTAAGATTCACTATGGATTTCCAGAAATAAACAGAGTTTGGAGAAGTATTCTCGGTAGGTGTGGCGGCTTCATGTAGGCATGATGAAAAGACAAATGCGATGAGTGCGATTACAATGATTTGAATGTATGGCTTCATTGGAAAGTTATTTATGCATCAAATTTCGCTCAAACAAATCGCCCGACATAGAAATTTGCCGGGCGTTGTATGAAACCTTGTCGTGATGTATGAAATGGATTCGGCCGTTATCGCCAAACGATATAGTTAGTGTTTTGAGGCATCTGATTCACCTGTCTGCCAAATTCGATTTTCTTGCCGTTGGAATCGACTACAAAGCCATAGGTCGTGCTGCCTACAAGGTAGATGGCATTGTTGACGCCCAAATCCACAAGGCTCTGAGAGAAATCATGGAAAGTCAGCTTTTCGCGGCTCATCACCACAATGGGTTCGCCGTCGATTTCAGCAAGTGCCTTACGCAATGATTTGCCTTTGGGCTTGTTTTCCACAATCTGATTCGCCACCACAAGTGGATATTGGCGGAAGAAATATCCGTCAGTTTCCAGTGCCTGTTCAAGCAGTGGAGTGGCCTCGGCTACACCAATGTTTATCTTGCCGCCAATGATGGCACAGAACCCTGATTTAGCCTGACCTTTGCTGATCAATTCGCCCTTGTCGACATAAGCGCCCACAATGCCTCCATTATCTCTTCTGATGTCGGCGGCTTGAACCACAAACTTTGCCGTAGAATCATTCAGCACTTCAGAGCCTATATGAAGCGTGGGGGTCATATCAATAGGTTTGAATATCGACAGAGCTACATTGTTGACGATCGTGTCAGATATATCAACAAAGCCTGAGCCGATATGATAAGCAGCAATAGATTCCGGAATATTTTCCGCCGCCTCTACAACTTCGTTTGTCTCTAATTGCAATTCCTCAGAGCTGTCGCTGGAGCGGTTTCCGAATATGAAATAACAGATGGCAGCGATACATAATAATAAGGCCATAATGGAGATTACAATAACTAACCGTAATCGTTTCCGGCGATTCTTCTTGACAGGAATAAGCGCCTTGCTTTTGGAAGTTATGATGCGAATCTCATCGTCTTTTATGTCATGGGGTGTCAAACTCATACATTACCCTCCTTTTCGATTAGTTCCTTCAACGCTTTCAATGCCTCGCGCGATGCCGAAACATCATGACGGAAGCTGCGGCCATCAGACAATGTCAGTTTCTGACGTGAAGGATTTATAAAAGTTATAAATTCGCGATTGACTATAAGGCTCTTACCGATGCGGATAAAACGGTTGTCGCCATCGTCGACCATCTCGGCTATCCGTTTTTCAATCTGCCCTAGTTGGAGAGTAAGCACATAATCACTGCCATCCACCATGGTTATGGCGGAATAGTTCCCGTCGGCAGTGACGAACGCCACTGCATCAGCGGGAACCCGGATCAGTTCCGTGGAGGTGAAGAATAAAAGTGTCTTACTCATAATCTCATCGCAAAAATATAAAATTTCAACGTATTAAAGAGCCTGTTGGCGTTGAGAGTGTATGAAATGAGCCCTATAATGTTTCAAATTCCAATGAATGGTTATAAAACATGGGTTCGCATGGCGAGAGTGATGGCTTCGCCTATCAATCATGTCAGAGGGGGCATCAGTGTCGATGAAGAATGTGTCGGTTTATTTTAGAGCCTGTCCCATAATATTTGTTAACGCTGAGGCGGTCAGCCATTGTGTATTTTCCTGACAGTCAACCAAAATCAGGAAAATACACCACGATATGCGACCCCATCGTTAACAAATATTATGGAACAGGCTCTAAATAAGGAGGATTGCTAAAGTGATATAAATCACTAACGGAACGGCGACGCATATAACTACGGAATTGAGCTCATAGTTGCTGCCCCAACGATTGAACCAGTTCAAAAAATCAACCGAGTACTGGAAGCTGCGGTCGCACCACTCGCGGAAGTGGCGCCGCGTGGCAATGAATATTCCCATCCAGATGAATAGCAGGGCAAACGTTGTGACCGGAATCCCGATTAGACAATCAATCATTATGGTCCACGACAGAGGGATGAGCAGATAATACACAAGTATGTTGACCTCATTATAGGTCAATCCGCACTTATTGCCGTTCCAAACGAGCGACTTGGCCACTACGTCAAATAATTGTGAAATCGTTCTTTAGACACTCTTAACCATTTCGAGGTCTTCATGGTCGCCTTCATAATCTGAAAGCGCCACATACCAGCGATTGTCTTCATGACACTCAAAATGCGCTTCCATTATCAATGTTGTTTCAGTTTGTTAGTTTTTGATTTGAATGAGTGGAGGATGGAGAGGAAATCCTTGATGCCGAAATAGGTTGCGAGCGAACCGTAGAGGAAATACATTCCAGCAAAGGCGCCGCCGACAAACGATGCGCTTCGGATCATTATAACGGCTGCGAGCACGATGTTGAATAAGCCTAACAGTATGCAGATTCCGGCTATGATGATTGAGGTTATACGAAAGATCTTAAAATGACGGGGTTGAGGGGGAAGTATTTCCTCATAGTTGTGGTTTTGCCTTTCCTCATAATATGCAGCATAATTGATGTGGTACACATCCTCGATCGTTTCGGCACATTGCTGTGGCGTCGGATTAGCTTTGACTGTTGAGAGGGCTTTGCTTAGTTCTATCGAGCGACTGACGGCTCCATAGGTGAAGAGGCCGAAGACTATAAGAGCTATCCAGTCGTTCAGACCGGCGCTAAAAACAGCGTAGCCAATCACCACCGTCGATACGATGAAATATATTGCGGTGAAGGTTTCTATTTGAGTTTCGCTTTTCAGTCGTTTGATAGACGCCTGTACGTTGCCGGTGTATACATCTTCCATAATGGGCGCAGCCTGCGACACTCTTTCATAGAGCAGCGTTTTGGGCATTGCACGGTTTAGCAGCCATGACAATCCGAAAACAAACACAATGGCAAAAAAGAAGGCATTGTTGGATATTGTCGGACTGTTGAAAAGATCGAGCAAGGGATATATCAGTATCCAAAGTACGAAATAGAAGCTGGTCTTCATAAGCTTTAATGAGTTTGACTAATTTTAATAAGGTGCAATGCGACTGCGTCGATATCATTGCGCTAAGTTATATATTTTTATAATAAGGTGCAACCTCTGTCGCGGTAGTTGCATTATTCTTCTGCGCTGTCGGATAGTGGCGTGGTGAATCCCACCGGTCGGCGAGTCCTTTGCGTCTCTGCTTGCCGGGAGTTGATCTGTTGATACATTGTTTTGACATTCTCTTTTGTCTTAAAGAAAGAGAAGAGGATGGCCTCTACATATAGCACATTGTCGGGGCAATCCGGGTGAAGCATGATATCTTGGCGGCTGTGGAAGAAGATGAATCCTTCATCATTTGGTTCACTCAATACTACCGTGGGACCGAAATTGAAGTTTGAAGCGTTGACAGCTTCACGAATCTTAGGAAGATTAGGGTCATTGGTTTCTACTCTGGCCCAATCCGGATCCCAAATGCGGGCAAATCTTGAGCTGAAGTCTATGTCGAAATTCTCACCTTGATAGCGAAACGTAAGTGAATTTTCGCCGGTCTTCGTCGGCTGACACCCGAGAGTAGTTAGCACGTTTACCATCAGCCCAAGTGTGTCGGTGGTTATTTCCTCATGTGATTTCTTGTCCTCCCAATGTGATTGCCTTTCTTCCCTTTCTTCTTCTTCTCTTTCTTCCTTTTCTCCTTTTCTTCTTAGGAAATGCTGTGCAATTAAACCTACAATTATTAATGTTGTTATTATTGAAAGTTCCATATAGTAAGTTTCTAAAAATTGGACGAATAAAACGATTAAGATATATTTAATGAGCGATATGAGCTGATTCTATTATGGTTTTGTCTCATTGTTATACGCACTCATATAATACCATTTCGGGCTAAAAGGTAAACGGGAAGTATTTGATGGCATAAGCTCCCATGCCATTTGTTTTATGGCATGGGGCTTATGGGTGATCAATTTGGTTAGATGTAGTTGCTGTTGTCTATATCGGCTCTTGATTTGACGTCTTTCAGTCTTGAGATCCAGCGCTCTTTTGCTTCGCATGCCGTCTTGCTCATATCATTGGTGCCCATAGGGGAGGCTTCGAAATCCATGACATTGTCGATGGAGAGCTTGCGTTTGATCTCCAAAACGTCCTGGTTTGCGCCCATGAATGCAAACAGCCAACCGTCGGCTTTGAGCAGTTCGACGAGTGCTTTGATCTCCGGAGAGTTCCAACGTGAGGAAGCATTCTCATATCCGTCGGTGATGATGTTGATCGACACTGCCACATCTTCGCGTGTGCCAACCACTTTGCGGAGTTTTGTCAGACTGTCGCCCATGGCATCGTAGAGCGGGGTAGAGCAGCAGGGCTTGTATTCGTTGCGCGACACAGGGCGAAGGTTGTCGACCGGAGTGTTCTCGCAGTGGTCGATGGTTGAACATCCGCAGAACGAAGTGATGGTGACGCGCTGGGGAATGTCGGTCGAACGCTGGGCGGCGCGGATGGTGCCGATGGTTTCGTTGATGAACGATACTGCCTGGTCGGCGATTGAACACATTGACCCACTACGGTCGATAAGGATGAGGTTGTAGACTTCCTTGATGCCTTCTTTGCGTGTTTCGGTGGTGGAATTCTGGTCTTTCATTTTTGCAATTAATTTTAAAGTTGTGTGATTTTTACATTGCAAAGTTAAGCACTCCACAATCACCTCTACGTTTTTTGCAACGTTGCAAAAAATTCCGGCCCTGATGCCTTGTCCCGATATGCAATAAAAGAAAAGGGCGGATATAAAATTAGGTCTTATATCGTGATTGAGCGCTATGACATGCGCTGCCACTTCGTGCAGTGATGACGACGATCTCACAATCACTCTGGGAGGCAATGCTTCAACTGTAGCTCTCGGCAAAGTCTTCTCCCAGGGTGAGCCCTCGCAGTTCGGCGACATTATTCCGCCACGTATCAGGGGGTTGGCATGAGGTGGCGACTGTGCTCCTAACCGGCGCGTATCGGAATGGGTTATGTAATGACTTATGGAACGGCGATTCCGGGCCACCCATGGCGTCCTGCCGGACGCCGATTTACAACTTATTATCCGGCTTTGTACGACATTATATGCCTAAGAATGCCACAATGTAGTGTGCATAAATCGACGTCCTGCCGGACGCCTCCAGCTATTTCCATATCCCGCAGCGTATGGGCGAGGCGCATAAATACCCACAATTTGTTACTAACTGAAGTTCCGATATGGTATGTTATTGTCCTATAAACGATCAGCAACATTTTCCAGCCTCGGAAAATGTTGCTGATTTTGTTTGTTTGGGATGTCGGTGATTACGGCAGACGTTCGATGCCGAGCTGGACGCGACGCACTGTCTCGTCGAGTCCGAGCAGTTCGGTGATGTCAAACATGTGGGGGCCTTTGCATGCTCCGACCACTGTCAGACGGAATGCATTCATGACGTTGCCCAGATGATAGCCTTTGCCGGCAATCCAACCAAGCACTACCGGCTCGGTGGCTGCGCAGGAGAAATCGTCAATGCCTTTGAGCACTTCGATCAGCTCGCCCATGATGCGCGGCATCTCTTCGCTCCAGCGCTTCCGCACTGATTTTTCTTCATATTCCGTGGGCTCAACGAAGAAGAATTTGCTTTGTTCCCAAAGATCGCTGACGAAGTTGATGCGGCCTTTGACCAGAGAGACCACGCGTGTTATATATTCGTCGGACCAGGCATTGGGATCCACGCCATTGGCTTTCAATACGGGTTTGAACATCTGTGCAAGATTTTCATCGGGCATCTCCTGCAGGTATTTGTGGTTGAACCATTTGCCCTTTTCGAAGTCGAATTTTGCACCTGAGCGCGAGCAGTGGTCGAATGAGAATTTCTCGATCAGCTCGTCCATCGACATGATCTCAGAGTCGTCGCCGGGATTCCAGCCGAGAAGGGCAAGGAAGTTGATAACGGCTTCGGACAGATAGCCGCGTTCGCGGTAGCCCGAAGAGATCTCGCCGCTTTTGGGGTCGTGCCATTCGAGCGGGAACACGGGGAAACCGAGGCGGTCGCCGTCGCGTTTCGACAGTTTGCCTTTGCCGTCGGGCTTGAGAAGCAACGGCAGATGAACGAATTGCGGACGGGTGTCGGCCCATCCGAATGCTTCATAGAGCAATACGTGGAGTGGTGCCGAAGGCAGCCATTCCTCGCCGCGGATCACGTGGGTCACCTCCATCAGATGGTCGTCGACGATGTTGGCAAGATGGTAGGTGGGAAGATCGTCGGCGCTTTTATACAGCACTTTGTCGTCGAGAATAGAGGAGTTGATGGTGACGTTGCCGCGTAGAAGGTCGTCGACCACAACTTCGCGTCCGGGCTCGATCTTGAATCGAACCACATATTTCTCTCCGGCATCGAGCAGGCGTTTCACTTCGTCGGCCGGAAGCGAAAGCGAATTGCGCATCGACATGCGGGTCGAGGCATCGTACTGGAAATTTTTATGTTCGGCACGTGCCTTCTCAAGTTCCTCCGGGGTGTCGAATGCCAGGTATGCTTTGCCGGCATCGAGCAGGCGCCTGGTGTAGTCGCGATAGATGTCGCGACGCTCGCTCTGCTTGTAAGGGCCGTAGTTGCCGCCTTCACGCACACCTTCGTCAATCTTGATGCCGAGCCATGCGAGCGCTTCGTTGATATAGTCCTCGGCTCCGGGCACAAAGCGTTGGGAGTCTGTGTCCTCGATGCGGAGTATCATATCGCCGCCGTTCTTGCGTGCAAAAAGATAGTTGTAGAGAGCGGTGCGCACACCGCCTATATGAAGAGGTCCTGTGGGTGAGGGCGCAAAGCGCACTCTGACTTTACGTTGCATATCGGTTATTTACGTTTAAGTTCCTATTTATAATTGATGTGCAAATTTAAGCAAAAATTCCGTGACAATCTCGATTTTGAGGCGCATATTCAGCCGAATATCCCGCTCCTCGGGATGCAATGACGATCGGTGAGTTATTTATTTTGCTTAGATTAACGTGGCTGTGCAATAGTCTTGCCCATGCCGTGACTACCTTTGCATTGTAAATCAAAAAACTACCGCATCATGAAATCGATTCTCTCTACCGATATTGTTTTTGCAACGCTGCGTCAGCGCGGACGCGTGATTGGTTCGCTTCGCCTTTCGGGCGTCACTTCTCTTGCCGATGTGATGAATCACGTCAAGGGTTTGGCAATAGGCCTCGTCACTCTCGAACTTCGCAACGGAACCCAGGGTTGGAGCCACAACCACAATCTGATGATGGCTGCCTAAGACCCCATCTCATAAAATTTTTATGGCTTATGGGTCGCAGCCTTGGAGATATTTTTGGCCTGTAGGCTTAGGAGTATAGCGGGCTATGTAACTGAGCAAAAGAACGAAAAGAGCCCAAGAATGCGAGAGACAAGTAGCTTTACTACATAAGTCACCATACAAAGAGATCATTAACATTAATCACTAACATATAACCGAAACCCGGGTATCTCATAAAAAAGTTTTAAAATTAGTGGCAGTCCGGTTTTAGCCGGTTATTTTCGCAAAGTCTCGTCAGTCGCAATGCCCGCATTGCTCCATCCTTAACTTGTGAAAATCACTCGCCCAAAACCGCCCCTAAGACATAAAAATTTTATGAGATGGGGTCTAAGACCGGATTCTACATTTTGTTGAGCTCATCTTCCAATAGTCGCGACGCGTCTGCCACGCACTGATTGCAGTCGCGAAGCACCACGCCGGTATCGATTCCCTTAAGCTGACGGCACACGGTCGTTGAGTTAGCTTCTTTAAACCGCGTCATCATACATTTCATAGCCGACCTCGATTTTATCCGGTCGGCTATTTTCATTCCTATCACGATGCCGGCCCCAACGAGTGCACCGCATGTGCCGTCCATGGAGCCCATGCCGGTTCCAAAGGCAGATGTTGCCGCTTTGATGGTTTCGACATCAAGACCTGTTACGTCGGCATATGTGCATGCCACGGCTTGGGCGCAATTGTAGAGTCCGCTGCGTTTGCGGTCGGAGGCTTCTTCAGCTCTTGTCTTTTCTATGATCATTGCAGAGGGATTCCGTTGACGAATATTTTGGCGATGAGGGGAGTGGTGTATGCGTAGGGTATGAACGCGAGCGATGGGATGGGATCGGTGATGAAAAAGTTGGCAATCTTTCCCTTGGCGATCGATCCGAGGCTGTCGGCCGAATCCATTGCCGCGGCGCCGTTGATGGTCACTGCATTGAAAGCTTCTTCGGGAGTGAGTCGCATCTTGATGCATCCCAGCGACATGACCATGCGCATGTCGCCCGAAGGCGATGATCCGGGATTGTAGTCAGAGGCGAGTGCTATGGCTGCGCCTGATTCGATCAGTCGGCGAGCCGGACCATAGGGCATGTTGAGGAAAAACGATGCACCGGGAAGCAGGGTCGCTATTGTGTCGGAGCCGGCCAGCAGTTCGACCTCTTCCTGTTCGATCCGTTCGAGATGGTCGACCGACAAGGCGCTGTGACTGACAGCAATCTGCACTCCACCCGAATTGGCCAGTTCGTTGCCATGTATCTTTGGTCGAAGACCGTAGTGTGCCGAAGCTTCGAGGATGCGATCAGTTTGCTCGGGAGTGAAAAATCCCCGGTCGCAGAACACATCGACAAACTCAGCCAATCCTTCTGCAGCTACCGCCGGAAGCATATCGGTAATGAGCATATCGACATATTCCTCCTGGCGCCCGGCATATTCGCGGCCAACGGCATGCGCACCAAGCCATGTGGCTTTGATGTGTATTGGCAGTTCTTCGGCTATGCGGGCAATCACTCGGAGCATCTTCAGTTCCGAATGGGTGTCGAGACCGTAGCCGCTCTTGATTTCCAGGGCTCCGGTGCCTTTGTCCATCACCTCGCGTGCACGCTCAAGCGACTGCTCATATAGTTCTGTCTCCGACACCTGTCGGAGGCGGTCGGCGGAATTGAGGATCCCTCCTCCGCGACGTGCTATTTCCTCATACGACAGCCCATTGATTTTGTCGACAAACTCCTGCTCGCGGCTACCTGCATATACCAGATGGGTATGAGAGTCGCAGAACGAAGGCACCACGGCACCACCCTTGGCATCAATGATCTCTTCGCCGCCATCTGTCGTGGGGAATTCTGACATTGGTCCCCAGGAATGAAACCGGCCTCCCTCGATGTGAAGCCATGCGTCGCGAAGCATGCCGATGGTTTGCATCCGCTGTCCGCGCAATGCTCCGGAGGTGCAATCCGGGTCAATGCCGGTCAGAAGTCCTATATTGCAGACTATCATATATCAGTTGCTTGAATAAATTCGACTGAACGTTCGATCAGCGGCGACATGGGAGTGTCGTTGATCACGAAGGGAACAGTGCATCGATACTCCGCGTGCCATTGCTCTAGTTTGGGTGAAGTATGTAGCGGGCGGCGCAGGTCGAGAGCCTGCATGGCGTTGAGCAGTTCTATGGCAAGCACGCGCTCAGTGTTGGCAATGACGGCAACGAGTTTGGTGGCTGAGTTGCCTCCCATCGACACGTGGTCTTCCTGTCCTTGCGACGATGGTATTGTGTCGCAACTCGTTGGCCAGCAAAGTCCCTTCGACTGGTTGACTATCGAGGCTGCGGCATATTGGGGAATCATGAATCCGCTGTTCAACCCCGGATTGGCCACGAGAAACGAAGGAAGGTTGCGCGTGCCGGATATCAGCTTGTAGATTCGACGCTCGGATATCGATGCGAGTTCGGCTACTGCGATGGCAAGGAAATCCATCGGTATGGCTATGGGTTCACCGTGGAAGTTGCCGGCCGAAACGATTATGTCTTTGTCGGGGAAGATGGTCGGGTTGTCGGTCGGGCTGTTGACCTCGATTTCAATCACGTGGCTCACATAGGCCAGCGTGTCCTTCATCGTGCCGTGAACCTGAGGAATGCAGCGGAACGAGTAGGGGTCCTGCACATGCTTTTTGGGACGTGATATCATCTCGCTGCCATCGAGCCAACTGCGCACGGCTTGAGCCGTTGCCAGCTGTCCCGGGTGAGGACGGATGGCGTTGACCTCGTCGCCAAACGGTTCGATTCGGCCGTCGTATACATCCAGCGAAAGAGCACCGATTTTATCGGCCAGTGCGCTGAGGCGTTTGGCCCGCAGTATGGCGTAAACGGCATGAGCCGACATGAACTGGGTGCCGTTGAGCAGTGCCAGTCCCTCTTTCGAGGTCAGCGACACCGGCTCCCATTTCAGCTCTGCGAGCACTTCGGCAGCCGGTCGAATCTCACCTTTATAATATACTTCGCCCAACCCTATAAGTGGCAGGCACATGTTGGCCAGCGGTGCGAGGTCGCCGGATGCGCCGAGCGATCCCTGGCGATAGACCACCGGTATGACATCTGCATTATACATGTCGATCAGTCTCTGCACTGTCGAAACCTGCACTCCTGAGTTGCCAAACGATAGCGACATCACCTTCAAGAGAATCATGAGGCGCACTATTTCCGGATCGACCTTCTCGCCCAGACCGCAGGCGTGGGATTTGACAAGGTTTTCCTGCAGGCGGGCCAAATCCTCGTTGCCGATGGATATATTGCAGAGCGAGCCAAACCCGGTGTTGATGCCGTAGACGGGCTCGTCGCTGCCGGCGATTTTGCGGTCAAGGAAGTCGCGACAACGCTGTATGAGTCGGGTCGATTCCTTGCTGAGGTCGATTTGGCAACCGCTTTCGATGATTTCACCTATGCGATCGATGCTCAGATGAGCAGGTGTGATATGATGTGTCATGATTTTGTGTGTGCGTCTAAAAACAAGAGTTGATGATTTCGTCGTCGGCAATGTTGGGCATTGTTACCACCAGTCCGGGTGTGCGCTGCATCTGGCGCTTGATTGCCGACATGGCACCTTCGTTGCGTGCCCAGCTTCGGCGGGCAATGCCGTTGTTCACATCCCAGAGGAGCATTTCTTCAATATGGCGTCGCGACTCATCGCTGCCGTCGATCACCATGCCAAAGCCGCCGTTGATCACTTCGCCCCAACCTACGCCGCCTCCGTTGTGGATCGACACCCATGTGGCGCCGCGGAATCCGTCGCCGATCACATTGTGCACTGCCATGTCGGCGGTGAACTGCGATCCGTCGTATATGTTGGACGTTTCGCGGTAAGGGGAGTCGGTACCCGACACGTCGTGATGGTCGCGTCCGAGCACTATCGGGGCAGATATTTCGCCCGTAGCAATGGCGTCGTTGAATGCCAGGGCTATGCGTGTGCGTCCTTCACAGTCGGCATACAGTATGCGGGCCTGCGATCCGACGACGAGGTGGTTGCGCCCGGCCTCTTTGATCCAATGGATATTGTCGTCGAGTTGGCCGCGAATCTCTTCGGGCGCTTCAGCGCGAATCTCTTCGAGCACACGGGCGGCGATGGCGTCGGTCTTGGCCAGATCCTCAGGATCGCCTGAAGTGCACACCCAGCGGAACGGGCCGAAGCCGTAGTCGAAAAATCCCGGACCCATGATGTCCTGCACATATGACGGATAGCGGAACTTACCGTCGGCGGTCATGATGTCGGCACCGGCGCGCGACGATTCGAGCAGAAAGGCATTGCCGTAGTCGAAGAAATACATTCCACGTGCCGTCAGTCGGTTGATGGTGTCGACTTGGCGGCGCAGCGACTGCTGCACTCTGGTCTTGAATTCATCAGGTCGGTCGGCCATCATCTCCTTGGCTTCCTCAAATGTCAGACCCACGGGATAATATCCGCCCGCCCAGGGGTTGTGGAGCGATGTCTGGTCCGATCCGAGGTCAACTTTGATCTCCTCATCAGCAAGGCGCTCCCACAGATCGACCACATTGCCCTGATAGGCCAGCGAAACGGCTTCGCGATCGGCGCGAGCGCGACGAATGCGCTCCATCAGCACGTCGAGCGACGTGTGCACTTCATCGACCCAGCCCTGCTCATGGCGCGTGGCAACAGCCTTGGGATTGATCTCGGCTATTACACTGACCACTCCGGCTATGTTGCCTGCCTTGGGCTGGGCTCCCGACATGCCGCCGAGGCCGGCCGACACGAAGAGCATGCCCCCGAGCGAAGTCTCTCCGGCTTTCAGACGTTTGCGCCCGGCATTGAGCACCGTGATTGTGGTGCCGTGGACTATGCCTTGCGGTCCGATATACATATATGACCCTGCGGTCATTTGGCCGTATTGCGACACTCCCAAAGCGTTGAAGCGCTCCCAGTCGTCGGGTTTGGAGTGGTTGGGGGTCACCATGCCGTTGGTCACCACCACGCGAGGGGCGTTGCGATGGCTCGGAAACAGTCCCAAAGGGTGGCCGGAATACATGACAAGGGTCTGCTCATCGGTCATCTCCGAGAGGTATTTCATGGTAAGCAGATATTGAGCCCAGTTCTGAAACACTGCTCCGTTGCCTCCATAGGTGATCAGTTCGTGAGGATGCTGTGCCACCCGCGGATCGAGGTTGTTCTGGATCATCATCATGATGGCTGCCGCCTGACGGCTTCGTGCCGGATATTGTTCAATCGGCCGTGCGAACATTTCGTAGGTTGGACGATAACGATACATATATATGCGTCCGTAGTCGTGAAGTTCGCGGGCAAATTCCGGAGCGAGCCGGCTGTGAAGTTCGGCCGGGAAGTAGCGGAGAGCGTTGCGCAGTGCCAGATGCTTTTCGTCGTCGCTCAGAATATCTTTTCGGCGCGGGGCGTGGTTGACGGTGGTGTCGTAGCCCGGATGGTCGGGGAGCGTAGCGGGGATGCCGGCAGCTATAGTTTCTTTAAATGAGGTCATATCTTGTCGTTGACGATTTGGAGTATCTTTGATTCATAGCGATTGGCTTCTTCGGCCATTGCGTCGGCCTGTGCGGTGAGTTTGGCTGCCAATTCCTTGTCGGCCAAAGATGCGGCGTTGATCTTTACATTTAGTCGCGCACCAAGCACGGCGGCGCGGGCGGCAAGTGCGCCGACGCCGGCATCGCTCACCGAGGCAGGATTGCCGTTGATGGCCATCGCCTCAAGCAGTGGGAAGGCATCGAGAGCGGCCTCCATGGTTCGCAACGGCACGCGGGCGGCATATACGGTGGCTTCCTCGATGGCCAGGTCGCGCTGGCGACGCTCTTCGTCGCTCGATTTTGGCATCTGTATGGCGGCCATTACCCGGTTGAATGCCTGAGTGTCTTCGTCGACTAATTCAAGCAGATGTGTCAAAAGCAACTGGCCGCCATCGGCATAGTTGGAAAATTCTTCCCATCGCTCGTCCCATCCGGCTTTGTGAGCCGACAGGTTGGCAACCATCGTGCCGAGTGCGGCTGCGAGTGCGCCCATATAGGCGGATACGGATCCACCGCCCGGTGCCGGTGATTCCGACGCCGTGGTTTCGGCAAATTCCTTGCAGGTAAGGTCGGTCAACCGGGATCCACCCTTTTCTTCTATCATGTATTCTATCACCTTTTCCTCGGGACGGAACGGTGCAAGTTCGTCGAGTCCCATCGATTTGATGGCAATGCGTATGATCTCTTCGTCGGGCAGACCGGTAGATCGTTGCTGTTTGTGCAGAAAATAGCGGCCGGCATCGATGAGGGCACGTTTTGGCAGAAGGCCCACAATCTCAGTGCCCGTCACTCTTATGCCACGGGCATTGGCGGCACGGCACACTTCGTCGAAGGCCACATGGAGCGGTGTCCGCGATATGTCGGTGATGTTCATCGACACCTGGGCTATGCCGTACTCATCGATAAACCATCCGATCGCTTTTGTGGCCGGAAGTGTTCCGGGCAGCATTATCACTTTGCCGTCGGCATCGGTCATAGGTCGGCCGTTGGGTTTGCCACCTTCGCGTTTCGGACGGCCTTTTTCTCTGACGTCGAAGGCTATGGCGTTGGCCCGACGGGTCGA
Organism: Bacteroides sp.; assembly: GCA_023666835.1. Classification (GTDB taxonomy): domain Bacteria; phylum Bacteroidota; class Bacteroidia; order Bacteroidales; family Muribaculaceae; genus Paramuribaculum. The sequence continues at coordinate 724,464 of JAMPBJ010000001.1, forward strand.
AGTGGTGTTGAGGTTGAAGTTGACCGCTATGAGAAAGTCGCGTGCTCCGACGGCTGTTGCACCGGTGCGGGCCACGTCTTCGGTCATCTGTCGAGGCCCGAAGTCAGGTCCTTCGCTTTCCGACGGCAATCTGTCGGCCAGCCCTTCATATTCGCCCCGACGACACACGGCGAGATTTTTGCGCTCGGGTGCAAACGCTGAGGCTTCGTAGCAGTAGACGGGGATCGACAGCTCGTCGGCAATGCGTCGACCCAGTTCACGGGCCATTTCGGCGCATTCTTCCAGTGTGACGCCCTCGACCGGTATGAGTGGAAGCACATCGGTGGCTCCCATGCGGGGATGCGCTCCATGGTGTTTGCTCATATCTATCAGCTCGGCGGCGCGTTTCACTCCGCGGAAGGCTGCTTCAACCACCGCCTCCGGTGAGCCCACGAAGGTGACCACGGTGCGGTTGGTGGCTTGGCCTGGATCGACATCCAGCAGACTGACCCCTTCGACTGATTTTATCGCATCTGTGATTGACTGTATGATTTGTTTGTCGCGCCCTTCGCTGAAATTGGGCACGCACTCTATGATTCGGTTTTTCATGTCGGTTGAATTTGTTCAACAAACATAATCAAAAATCCGCTATACACCAAAAAAAACGGCTATCTCCCGACAGCCGTCTTAATCTTTAACCTTAAATCTAATACCATGAAAAAAACACAGTGCAAATAGTAATTATACATTCTCAACACCTTATTATATATTTTGTTTTCGATCCGGTTTCTATTTAAATATTTTTAACAATCGTAATCACTCTTTCTTTGTATCTTTACAAAGCTAAAATGCACTTCAGTTAATAGAGTAAAATTGCATATTTATTGAATATATTATGAGAATTAAAATACTTGTCATCGACGACGAAGAAGCTTTGTGCGAGATCCTCAAGTTCAATCTTGAGAAAGAGGGATATGAGGTTGATTGCGCCTACAGTGCTGAGGAAGCACTCGAAATGGATCTGTTGTCATATTCTCTGTTTATCGTCGATATCATGATGGGGGCGCTTAGCGGCTTCGACTTCGCCAAGCGTGTGCGCAATATGGAAAAAACAGAAAACACTCCCATTATTTTCTGTTCGGCTCTCAACGGTGAGGACGATACGGTGATGGGACTGAATATCGGCGCCGACGATTATGTCACCAAGCCGTTTGTCATTTCGGTGGTTCTCTCAAGAGTCCGCGCTGTTCTCCGTCGCAGCCAGTCGGCCCGCCAGTGGGAATACAACGTATCGAAAGGTCTTTATGAACCCGACATCACATTCCAGACGCTGCGCATCGATCGAAATGACAAACTCGCATATCTCGACGGTGAGGACATGGGCTTGACGCGCACCGAATTCGACATCCTCCTCTTTTTCCTCACCCACCGCAACCGCATCTATTCGCGTGAGGAAATCATCCGCCAGGTGTGGGACAACGATGTAGTTGTCACCAACCGCACCATCGATACCAACATCGCACGTCTTCGCAAAAAAATAGGCCCTTACGGCAACAATATAGTCACCCGGCTCGGATTCGGCTATGGGTTTAAAGAGACAATTTAAATATAGCTTCTGGTGGCGCCTATTCACCCCTATGGTGCTGACATCGTGGGCCCTTGTGGCTTTTCTGATGAGCTATAGCTATGTCCATGAGAAGGAGTACAAGGAGGAAAATATCAGGCGTCAGCTCTCTTTATTCAGCTCGCGCATTATTTCGGCCTACAAATCAGGCATCGACGTGCAGCAGTTCCTCAACATGCTCAGCATGATGATTGAGGATACATCCTACAGCGGTGTTCGTGTCAGTGTCTTTTTCCCCGGATCGGATTCCAACGTGCCCAAATACTACATTGGGCGTCCGATCGATCGCGACTATCTGGCCGACAATGCAGGTCTCGGTGTCGACGATCGCAATGCCGCCGTCACTCAAAGCCGCTCGGGCGAACTATTCTACTATAAAATAAGCAAAGGCAACGTCAACGATATTCTCGTCTACACGGCTTTGCCCTACGATCCGGCTCTCGAAGCATCGCTGAAGAGCACGAGCACTTCATTCTGGATCATACTGTTTTTGTTGCTTGCTCTCGTCACTTTTATAGCCTACAAAATCACCGACAGCATTTCGAGCAATATCTCGATGCTCCGCGACTTTGCTGTCAATGCCAATAATCGCGCCATACGATTCGACGAAACACAATTCCCGCACAACGAACTCGGCGATATTTCACGCGAAATTGTCCGGCTTTATCGCGAACGCGGCGAGGCTCTCGAACGCAGCAAGCGCGAACACAAAATAGCCATTCATGCTGTGGAGGACAAGACGCGTATCAAGCGCCAGATGACCAACAATATCAATCACGAGCTGAAAACCCCCGTTGGTGTGATCAAAGGTTATCTCGACACCGTTCTGTCGTCCGACGACATGGACGATGAAATGCGCAACTACTTCCTGCGACGTGCTCAGGACAATGTTGACCGCCTCTGCAATCTGCTCAACGATGTGTCCACCATGACCCGCCTCGAAGAGGGAAGCGGCAATATCCCCAAATCCACCATCAATTTCCACGATCTGATTTTCGCTGTCGAAAACGACTTCAACGCCGCCGGCATGTTCGGAAATATGAAGTTCTCGTTCGAAATTCCGATGGATTGTGAGATCAAAGGCAACAACAACCTGCTCAGCAGCGCCATCTCCAACCTTATAAAGAATGCCGTGCTCCATTCCCACGGCACTGAGATGGGCATACGTCTTCTCTCGCAGTCGAAAAAATACTACACGTTTATGTTCTGGGACAACGGCACGGGTGTTGATCCGGTCCATATTCCGCATCTGTTCGACCGCTTCTACCGAGTGGATTCCGGGCGATCTCGCAAAACCGGCGGCACAGGCCTCGGCCTGCCCATTGTAAAGAATATCATAGAATCGCTTGGCGGGTCGCTGTCAGTCAGCAATCGTTCGCAGGGAGGACTGCAATTCATGTTCACTCTCGTCAAAGCCTAAGCGCAACCAATCTCACAGAGACTCGTATAAGATATATATCCGGTATAAATCGTATAAATCTTATATAACTTATAAATCGTATTAATCTTATGAGCCCGCGCCCCTCAACCTTGCTCCATGTATATGCGACGTTAAACAAAGTTAAAAATGAGGAATTTCTTCTGTGGTAACACAATTGTAACAAGATTGCTACCGATGTGTTAAAACGCACCTTTATCTTTGCCTCCGTAAATAAGATACCTCGTTTAGGTAATAGACCGAATTAAATACATACATAATTAAATCAATACCATAGAACAACAATTGCAAAGTAGTAATTAAGAGACATTTTTTTGAAACAATATAGTTTGAGCTGTCGGTGAGACAGTTCAAACTGTTTTATACCCCTGGCGAAATATATTTCAGCGGCCCGTGTTTGCGGGGAGCTACCTTATAAATCGTATAAATCATATAAATCATATAAATCATATAGGCCCGGCCACATCAACTAGGTGGCGAAGCCGCCCCAACTCCCAATCATCGACGAAGAAACCTTCGCCGACTTTTTTTCGTCGAATTTTGCTATTTCTGGATCAAATCGATCCGGGTGTTGCTATCTTTGCCGATGCGTTGACGTATGGGCATAGGGTCGGCAACGTGAGCTCTTTGAAATCTTTTGGTAGAAATTGTGACTCACACAACATGTGAATGACACGCTCGGGGCAAGTGTGTCTGAATTGTGTTGTCCGGGTGTGATTAACCTCGGGAGGCTTTGAGATACAGGCATATGGCTATGATGGCATAAATGGCATTGGGGATCCACATGGCCACCATGGGCGACGTGTAGCCGCTGACAGCAAATGTCGACGTGACGGTCATAAACAGGATGTAGCTGAAGCTGAGCACCAGACCGATGCCTATGTTCAGACCCATGCCTCCCTTGACTTTTCGCGACGACAGCGACATGCCTATTATAGTCAGAATAAAAGCGGCGGCTGTCATTGCAAATCGTTTGTGGTATTCGATTTCGAAATTCTTTATGTTGGCCACACCGCGCATCTTCTGTCGGTCGATGTAGGTTTTCAGATCCGGAGTGGTCATGGTCTCCTGATCGTTTTTCGAAATGAGAAAATCGCGGGGCTCGATCGGGATTATGGTGTCGAGCTTGTTGCCGCGGGTTATCTGTTCACGTCCGTCGACGAAAGTTCGGATCATATAGTCGCGCACCTGCCAGTTGTGCAGCGAGTCGTAGCGTATGGTCTGAGCTGTCAGTCTTGAGGCCAGAGTTTTGTTGTCGAACGATTCGAGCGAGAATTTGTAGCCGGTTTTCGTGTTGCTGTCATAGCGGCTCATGTATGCGATCTCGCCTTTGGCAACCTGAAGCTGGATGTTTGCCCCATACTCCACGCGTTTGTTTTTCACGTATGTGTTGGTGAAATTAATTCGTTCAACGTTGGCCGGAGGTATGATATAGGCGCTAAGCAGGTAGGTGGCTATGGCTATCACGGTGGCCGAAATCAGGTAGGGGCGCATGAAGCGGCGGTAGCTCATACCACCTGACAGCATTGCTATGATCTCGGAGTTGTCGGCCAGCTTCGACGTGAAGAATATCACGGCGATAAACGTGAAGAGTGGGCTGAACTGGTTGGCGAAATAGGGCAGGAAGTTGAGGAAGTAGTCAAACAGGGTGGCTTTCAGCGGAGCCTTGAGGAAAGCATCGAGCTTCTCGTTGACGTCAAACATTATGGTGATCGCAAGGATCAGCATGATGGCAAAGATGTAGGTGCCGAGAAACTTTCCGATAATGTATCTATCGAGAATTTTAATGGGCCATTGCAGCTTCAGTCGTAGTTTCGGCAATTTCATCTTCGGTGGGATTGAAAAATAATGTTGACTGGGCGGGGAGAGTGTTTAGAGTCGTTGGGTGACGCGGGTTACCATTTCGGCTTTCCATGTGGGGAAGTCGCCTGACATGATGTGTTTGCGGGCTTCGCCCACGAGCCACAGGTAGAAGGCCAGGTTGTGGATCGACGCTATCTGCATGGCAAGCAGTTCCTGGCTGATGAACAGGTGGCGCAGATAAGCTCTCGAATATGTACGGTCCACGTAGCTGGGGCCATCGGGGTCGATAGGGGAGAAGTCGTCGGCCCACTTTTTGTTGCGCATGTTCATCACGCCGTTGGCTGTGAACAGCATACCGTTGCGGCCGTTTCGCGTTGGCATCACGCAGTCCATCATGTCAACACCGCGGTCGATGGCTTCGAGTATGTTGGCCGGAGTCCCGACACCCATTAGGTATCGTGGTCGATCGGCGGGAAGTATGTCGTTGACCACTTCTATCATTTCATACATCACTTCGGTGGGTTCTCCCACAGCCAGTCCACCTATGGCATTGCCGTCGGCTCCGAGGTCGCTGACAAATTTTGCCGACTCACGGCGCAGGTCGGGGTAGGTGACGCCCTGCACTATCGGGAAGTAGGCTTGCGAATATCCATACAGTCCTTCAGTCTCTTTGTAGCGTTTCCATCCGCGCTGCAGCCAGCGATGAGTCAGACCGAGCGATTTTTTGGCATATTGATAGTCGGCCGTTCCCGGTGGACATTCGTCAAGGGCCATCATGATGTCGGCGCCAATGGCACGTTCTATGTCGACCACGTTTTCAGGCGTAAACAGGTGGCGGGAGCCGTCGATGTGCGACCGGAAGTGTGCACCCTCCTCTGTCAGTTTTCTGCGGTCGGAAAGACTGAACACCTGGAATCCACCGCTGTCAGTCAATATTGGGCGTTCCCATCCGTTGAATTTGTGCAGTCCGCCGGCCTGACGTATGATGTCGATGCCGGGTCGGAGATACAGATGGTAGGTGTTGCCCAGTATGATCTGTGCTTTTATGTCGTCGCGAAGCTCATGCTGGTGCACGCCTTTGACAGAGCCGAGCGTGCCGACCGGCATAAAGATCGGGGTCTCTATCGTGCCATGGTCGGTGGTGATCAGTCCTGCGCGGGCATTGGAGCCGGATGCTGTCGCTTGAAGTTCAAAATTCATGCCGCAAAGATACGCAAAATCGGTCATTATGACTCCAACGCAGCGGATTTTTTACGCACATGTGTCCAATATTCGTCGAAAAACAGGCGGTGTGCCTGTGGATTTGAGCACACCGCCTGTTTATTGTCGTTTATCGTGTAGATCAGAACATGTGTTCCGGATAAGTGCCGTCGGCATGGAGTTCGGCGAGTTTTTCAACCACCGAAGGGCGGTCGGCTGCGTAGGTTACGCCAAACCATTTTGAATCTGTGTCGAGTACTTTCACGGTGGCCTCACCGTTGTGGATCAGAGCGTCGATGCAGAGCGGAATGAAGAATTCGGCTTTGGGTGTGTCGATATTCTTGTCGAGAAATTTTTTGAATTCGCGTTCGCTGTAGTCAAAATAGTCGGGAGTAAAGCCCCAGAGGTTCATCGATACGGGAGTTGAGGGCTCAAGGGTCTGCACCTGGCCGTTTTCGTCGGTGAACACGATGTTGTGGTCGCCGTCGTAGCTGATGGCAGTGCGTTCAACCACGCCGGTCAGCAATCCGTCGTCGGAAGTCGAGCATACCCCGCGGGCAACTGAGCCGTTTTCGGTCATGGTGTTGCCTACACGAAAGCCCACCATGCAGTAGTCGCCTTTGCGATCGCGCGGACGCATCAGGTCTTTGGCAATCACTTCAAAGGCATTGCGGCCATAGAAGTCGTCGGCGTTGATCACGGCAAACGGCTCTTTGATGGCATCCTTGCCCATGAGTACAGCGTGGTTGGTGCCCCAAGGTTTGGTGCGGTCGGCCGGACAGGTGTAGCCTTCGGGCAAATCGTTGATCGATTGGAAGCAAACTTCCACGGGCACGTGGCCTTCATATTTTGAAAGTATCTTCTCGCGGAAGTCTTGCTCGAAGTCTTTTCGGATCACGAATACAATTTTGCCAAAGCCCGATTTGATGGCGTCGTAGATGGAATAGTCCATGATGGTTTCGCCGTGAGGGCCTACGCCGTCGAGCTGTTTCAGGCCGCCATAGCGGCTGCCCATACCGGCTGCAAGTACGAAAAGAGTGGGTTTCATGTCTGGGTTATAATGTTTTGAATTGGAATACTATTGTCTGGGAATAGAGCTGGCCTGGATACAATTGGGTCGAGGGGAAGTCGGCATGGTGGGGCGAATCGGGCATTGCCTGGCATTCGATGGCCACTCCGTCGTAGTCGTTGTAGCTGCGGCCATCCTTGTTGATCGGAGATCCTGCGAGCCAGTTGCCGGTGTAGACCTGGGCTGCGGGCTGGGTGGTCAGCACCTCGAGCAAGCGTCCCGATCGGGGAGCCTCAAGTGTGGCCACGTGTTGCAGGCGGTCCTTGGTATAGTTGTCCACAACCCAGCAGTTGTCGTAGCCTTTGCCATATACGAGCGCGGGGAAGTCGGCCTTGATGTCGCGGCCTATGGTCTTCTTGGTGGTGAAGTCCATCGGAGTGTCGACCACGGGTGCCATCTCGCCGGTAGGTATCAATGTCTCGTCGGTGGGCAAATAGCGCGATGCACCGATCCAAAGAGTGTGGTCGAGCACCGATCCCGAATTGTGACCCTCGAGGTTCCAGTAGCAGTGGTTGGTGAGGTTGACCACGGTGGGAGCATTGGTTGTGGCCGAAAGAGTCAGTTGCAGTCGGCAGTCATTGTCCCATCTGTAGCGGGCTTCGGCGCGAAGTTCGCCGGGGTAGTTTTCTTCGCCGTCGGCTGCTGTGTAGGTAAACACCACTTCGCCGTCGTCGGCTACGGCAACATCCCAGATCCTGTTCTGGAACCCTTCGGGACCGCCGTGGAGCGCGTTAGGGCCGTTGTTGATGGAGAGTTGATAGTCCTTGCCGTCGACTCTCAGGCGGCCGCCGGCTATGCGGTTGGCGTAGCGGCCGGGTACTTTGCCGGCACATGGCCCGTCGTAAAAATAATCGGCGGCGTTGGCATAACCCAGAGCCACGTCTTCAAGATCCCCCTTGGAGTCGGGAACGACGACGCTGACTATGCCGGCGCCAAGCGACGACAGCACTACAGATGCACCTGATGTATTGGTCAGTGTGACCAGTGTGATTTTACCCTTGGGCGAATTGACTTTTTTCTGATTCGTTTTCATGATGGTAAGGTGTAGTTTTCACTATGACAAAAGTAGCAATTATTATGCAACTCTCAAATTTCTTATGCAAAAATCTCCCCGGCCAGCTTCGAGTGTGGCGGAAATTGTGTATTTTTGTAGTCTATGAAACACGAATCGAAAATACGCGCACCCAAAGTGGTGTCGAGCGAATACCTGATAAAGCGTCCATGGCTCACTGCACGCCGCGATGTGCTCCAATTGCCCGATGGTCGCATCAACCCCGAGTTCTGGGTGCTGGAATATCCCAACTGGGTCAACGTCATCGCTGTGACCGATGAAGGCCGCTTTGTGATGGTGCGCCAGTATCGCCACGGTCTCGGTGTCATCGAAACGGAACTGTGTGCCGGAGTAGTGGAGGAGGGCGAGGATCCTGAAATGGCCGCACGTCGCGAACTCGAAGAGGAGACGGGCTACACCGGAGGCAAATGGACTCTCCAGATGGTTATAAGTGGCAATCCGTCGACCACCAACAATCTATCGTATTGCTATCTGGCCCAGGGTGTCAAGCGCACGTCGACGCAGCATCTCGATGCCACGGAAGATGTCGAAGCCCTGACTTTGAGTCGCGAAGAACTTCTCGAACTGATGATGAGCGACCGCATGAAGCAATCGCTCATGCTGGCTCCTCTTTGGCGATATTTCTACTTGACCGAAAAGGGCGAGTCTGTTGCCAAACGTTAATCTCTTCGCTCGCCCTCGTATGCTTTTTGCCGAAGTACTTCTACCACTTCCGTTGAGTGGAACGTTCAGCTACCGGGTGCCGGACGAGCTTTCGTCGCAGGTGCTCCCGGGGCATCGCGTTATCGTTCCGTTCGGTGCGCGAAAGTTCTACACCGGCATCGTCGTTTCAACCGGCAATATTCCCCCCGCAGGAGGTTTCGACATTAAGGAGATAGCGGCATGTCTTGATCGCAACCCCATCATCAAACGCCCGCAACTGCAGTTGTGGAATTGGGTTGCGGACTACTATCTGTGCTCTCCGGGCGATGTGCTCCGTGCTGCTTTGCCGGCTGCCCTTAAGGTGGAAAGCGAAACTTTCATTGAAGCCAATCCCGACTTCGACCGCGAGGATATGTCGGTGCTCTCGGAGCGTGAAAATGTCATACTCCAGGTTCTCGACCATGAAGATAAACGCATGAAGGTGTCCGATATCGAGAAAGCTACCGGATTCACCGGAGTTGGCATGACCGCCACTCATATGCTCGAAAAGGGGGCTGTAATAATCTCAGAGAAACTCATCGAACGCTATCGGTCCATGAAAGTGGGCTATATTAGTCCGGCAATGGTCAAGGGCGACACCGATGCCTTGCGTGAGGCCTTTGAGAAAGTAGGCAAAAACAATCAGGTGAAGCAGATGACGGCTTTTCAGGCACTTCTTCAGCTTTCGGGTTTTATGAACTGCGGCGCTGAAGTGAAAGAAGTGAGTCAACAGGAAGTGATGGAACGTACCGGTCTGCCCCGCACCGTGTTGAAACAACTGGCCGACAAAGGAATTGTGCGTTTGTACAAAAAAGAGATCAACCGCTTTCAATACAATGGTGTGGTGTCCGGCACACTCCCCCGACTGAGCGATGCGCAGCAGACTGCGCTTGGAGAGATCCACCGGTCGTGGCTCGAAAAGGACGTGACTCTCCTTCACGGAGTCACGTCGAGCGGCAAAACAGAGATCTACATCCATCTGATCGACTTCGTGCTCCGTCAGGGACGTCAGGCTCTTTTTCTTGTCCCCGAAATAGCTCTGACCACACAACTGACTAAGCGCCTTCAGCGTGTGTTCGGCGATAGGGTGGTCATATACCATTCGAAATTTTCCGACAACGATCGCGTCGACATCTACCGCAAAGTGCTCGAAAGCAACGACCCGATGGTGGTGATCGGTGCCCGTTCGGCCATTTTTCTGCCGTTCAGCTCTCTAGGCCTTGTTATCGTCGACGAAGAGCATGAGTCGAGCTACAAACAGCAGGATCCGGCTCCGCGCTACAATGGACGCGACACAGCAATGGTGCTCGCACGGATGCATGGAGCTAAAACTCTTCTGGGTAGCGCTTCGCCGGCTATCGACACGTATTACAAGGCTGTCACCGGCCGATATGGCTTTGTCAGCCTGACCGAAAGATATTCGGGCGTGGCGCTCCCGAAAATCGAATTGATCGACACCAACAAGGAGCGGCGTAAAGGCACAATGAGCGGACCGTTGGCTCCGCGCACCATCCAACTGGTCAAGCAGGCCGCCGGCGAAGGCCGCCAGTCGATTCTCTTTCTCAACCGTCGAGGATACGCTCCGGTAGCCACTTGCAAAATGTGTGCCTTCACACCCAAATGCGAGCACTGCGATGTCAGTCTGACCTACCACAAGGGTATCGACAAACTTGTGTGTCACTATTGTGGCGCAGTGTATCCACTTCCCACCGTATGTCCGGCGTGTCGCGAACCGGCCATGGAGATATATGGCTACGGCACCGAGCGTATGGAGGACGAGATTGAAAAAACGTTTGGCCCGGATGTGTCCATGATGAGAATGGATCTTGACACCACGCGCAATAAGGATGGCTACGAAAACCTGATCAACGATTTCTCGCAGGGCAAGGCGCAGATATTGGTGGGCACGCAGATGGTCACCAAGGGTCTTGATTTCGGCAATGTCTCCACCGTAGGTATCATCAATGCCGATGCACTGATCAATCAGCCCGACTTCCGGGCTGCTGAACGCGCGTTCAATATGATGCTGCAGGTGGCCGGGCGTGCCGGCCGTCGCGGCGATCAGGGTGTGGTTGCCATCCAGACACGTCGCACCGACGACACCCATATATTGCCCTATGTGATGGCCCACGACTATGAGGGTTTCTATCGACAGGAATTGGAGGAGCGACGCAAGTTCAACTATCCACCCTTCACCCGAGTCATTTACATATATCTGAAACACCGCGACCGCCATGCTCTCGACGAGCTGGCTGTGGCCTACGGACGGCGGTTGCGCACGTTGTTCGGCAACCGCGTCTTCGGACCCGAGGAGCCCTCGGTGGCTCGAATCCAATCGCTGTTTATCCGCAAACTGATGATAAAAATCGAGATCGAAGCTTCGATGAAAAAAGTCAAGGAGATCTTACGCCAATCGGTGATAGAGATGCGTTCGTCGGGCATGAGTGCCGCCAAATCGGCCATTGTTTACTATGATGTCGATCCATATTGACGAAAATTTTGTAATTTAGCGGTCTTGCAATCGGAATGAAAAGAGTCTACAAAATACTGCGTGCGTTGGCTGTCAGTTTGATAGCACTGCTGTTCGTGCTCCCGGCGCTGCTCTATGTGGCTCTTTCCATGGATTCCGTGCAGTCATGGATATGCGGCAAGGCTGAAAAGGAGCTTTCGACGCTTCTCAATATGGACGTGTCGGTCAGCGAGATGGACATTTCGCCATTCAACCGTATGACGCTCAGTGGTGTCAGTGTCAAGGATTCTCTCGGTCGACCGGCTCTGGCTATAGAGCGGCTCGGAGCCGGAGTCAATCTCTGGTCGCTATTTACACGCGACCGCATCGTTGTCGATTATGTGGAGTTGATCGGTATGGATGCACGACTGTTTCGCGACAGTATTGGTGCGCCGCTCAACATTCAGCCGGCCATCGACGCCCTTTCGCCAAAAGATAAAAACAAACCGCCCACAAAGTTCGATTTCGGCATAAGCACCGTCGTGATTCGCCAGTCGCAACTGGCCTACGATATTCTGAATCTGCCCCATGCCGAGGCCGGATTGGATGTCAATCACTTGCAGATAAATAATCTCAAAGCCGATGTGCTTCTGCCTCAATTGAAAAACGACGACTTCATCGTGGATCTTCGCCGACTGGCCTTCAGCGAGCAGTGCGGGCTGCGGGTGGAGAATGTGGCGGGTAAATTTCATGTGACCGCCAAATCATCGGATGTGAAAGGTTTCAAAATCGAATTGCCCGGCTCGCTCATCGCTCTTAATGACCAGCGGGTGGCCTACGATGGATTCTCCGCGATGAAAGATGCATGGCGACATCACGATTTTGATATAAAACTGCTCCCCGGCAGTCATATCGCAACGACTGATATCGCGCCGGTCGTGCCACAGTTGTCCGGAATGGACATGGTTTTCGATGCTGAACTCGATGCTACCGGCACTCTCGATGCCCTTTCGATCAATCATCTCGAACTCAAGTCGAATCTCGGTGCCGAACTGACGGTGGAGGGCCTTGTCGCAGGTCTGCTTTCAGACGAGGGACCGATTGTCGATATTCCCGTGTTGAAAGCTGTGTTCAACAGTCCAAGAGCTTTGGCCGCCGTGATGCGATTTAAGGATGTGGACAAGAACACGCGTCAGTTGCTCGGCAATCTGGGCGATGTGACCATTGATGCAACACTTTCGGGAGGAAAGTCGGCCGGTGGTGTCGACGCCGTTCTTACTGCTAACGGTGTGAAAGCCTCACTTTCGGGCAATTATAAAAAGACTGCCTCGGGACGCCGGGATGTCATGGCCGTCGACGGGCATCTTCAGATCGACGATTTCGACGGATCTGTTGTGATGGGCGGATTGAATTCTCCATTGGGCCGGTTGACAGCTTTCAAAGGCATGGTTGACGCTCAGATGAATATTGGCAGCGGACTCCCTGACGGCAATGCCGAAGTGTTGGTTGAGTCGGCTGTCTATGCCGGACAACAGATCGACGATCTGACTCTGAATGTTGAAAAGACAGGAAATGATATCACCGGCAATCTGTATGTCGACAATGCAATGCTCTTTGCCGATGCTGACATATCAGCCAATATCGGACCGCATACGAAAAGCCTTGATCTGCAAGCTGAGATCCGCGAATTATCGTTGGCAATGCTGGGTGTGGATAACAGTGCTCACGACCGTCGGCTGTCTATTACCACCAATGCATCGCTTCGCGGCAGTTCGGTCGACGATGTGGCCGGAATCATTTCCATCGACCGCATTCTTATCGAGCAAAAAGATAAGGACGACTTCGAAATGGACAATATATTGCTGGAGGCAATCCGTGGCACGGATGCCGACACTCTGCGTCTGACCAGTCAGGTGGCAGATGCCAGTGTGACAGGCCGGTTCAAGCTGTCCACTCTGGCAGATGTAGGCAAAGCTGTCATCTCACAGACCATGCCTGCCCTGGTCGGCAAATCGGATATAGCTCTCGATCATCGAATACTTGAAAAATACGTCGATACAGACGATCTGAAATACAACGTTACTCTCAAAACCCTGCAACCGATCGAACCGTTGGTGAAACTGCCGATCGGAGTGCTTCAGGATGTCGACATCCATGGTGATCTACACTCAGCCGACCGCTCTATGAGCATCAATGTTGATGCTCCATTCCTTTCGCAGGGCAACAAACTGATAGAAAATACTGCGATTATGGCCGGCGTGACCGGGAGCGATTCGATTGGCAATCCGGCCCGAGGTCATATATATTTTACTACCACTGTGCCTACCAAAAACGGAGCGATGACCCTTGTGACAACTGCTCAGGCGCAAAATGATTGTGTGGACTCTCACCTGGAGTGGAAAGTGGACCGTGACCGAGATTTCAGCGGCGATATCAGTTTTGCCACCTGCTTCAGTCGCGACAGCGTTGGCAATCTTGCCACCAATATCAACGTCAACACGAGCCGTGTGGTGTTCAATGACACAGTGTGGACTATCGATGCTTCCACTATTGCCATCCACGGAAAGGAGATAGAAGTGCACAATTTCCGCAGTTGGCGCGATGAACAATTCATCACCATAACCGGAAAAGTGTCGGAGTCGCCTGCCGATACCATTGTCGTCGGGCTCCGTGATGTCAATCTCGACTACGTGTTCGAGACCCTCGACATACAGACAGCTATGTTCGGTGGCAATGTGACCGGAAAAGTGTTTGCCACACGCTTGCTGACACCTGAGCCAAAGATATTCACTCCGGGGCTTGATGTCAGGGCTTTGACCTACAACCATTCGCTCCTGGGCAACGCTTTGATACGATCGGAGTGGATCAACGACTCAAAGGGCATTTCGCTGATAGCTGAAATATCACAGCCAAATGGTAAGCGATCCTTTGTCGATGGGGTTATATATCCCATGGCCGATTCGCTTAATATCAGTTTTGACGCTGATCAACTGGCCATCGGATTCCTCAAACCTTATATGTCGGCATTTGCATCCGACGTCAGCGGCTATGCAAGCGGTACTGCGCGGCTCTACGGCACGTTCAAGCTCATCGATCTGGTAGGCGACGTGTATGGCGAGGATATAGCGCTTACACTTGGATTCACCAATACTACCTACACCACCACCGACTCAGTTCATTTCCGCCCGGGTCGGATCGATCTCGACAATCTTGAAATCAAGGACAAATACGGGCATACGGCTCGTCTCAACGGTTGGGTCACTCACGAATGCTTCAAGAGTCCGCGTTTTGAGTTCAGGGTGACCGACGCTCGCAATCTGCTCGTCTACGACATGCCTGAAAACAATGAGTTTCAATGGTATGGTCGTGTGTTTGGTGATGGCGGGGCAAACGTCAGCGGTCGTCCGGGATTTGTTGATATTTCGGTGGATATGACCACTGCGCCCAACTCCACATTCACCTATGTTCTGTCGGATGCACTTTCTGCACAGGACTACAACTTTATCACCTTCCGCGACCGCGACCAAGCGAAGAAAGATTCGATTGCTGCAATCAATGCACCGCCTCTGTTTGTGCGTGAATTCCGCGAACGTATGGCCAATTCCAACCAATCGTCGGATCCAAGCAAATACAAGATGACGTTCAATATCACCATCACTCCGCAGGCTTTGATCACTCTGGTGATGGATCCGGTTGGCGGCGACAAAATCGCATGCCACGGTAGCGGCATACTCAGCATGACCTACGACTCCACCAACGAGGATCTGCGAATGAACGGCACCTATACACTTGCCGACGGAAAATATAACTTTACGCTTCAGGATATCATTATTAAAGAATTCGAAATTGAGCCGGGCAGTTCGATAGCTTTCAACGGCGATCCGTATGCGGCCCAGCTCGATATCACGGCCAAATATCGTGTGAAAGCAAATCTGACAGATCTCGACGAGTCGTTCCTCGAGGATAAGGAGTTGAACCGTACGGCAGTGCCTGTCGATGCGATGATGATGGTGCGCGGCGATATGCGGCAGCCCGATATTTCGTTCGATCTCGACTTCCCCACCATCACTGAAGAGTCGCGCCGCAAGATCCGCAGTATCATCAACACTGATGAGATGATGAATCGTCAGATTATATACCTGTTGGCTCTCAGCCGATTCTATACACCCGATTATATGAACGCCACCCGAGGCAACGAACTTGTGTCAGTGGCGTCATCGACCATATCTTCGCAACTCAGCAACATTCTCGGTCAGCTCAGCGACAACTGGAACATCGCGCCAAACTTCCGGTCGGACCGCGGCGACTTCTCCGATATGGAATTCGATGTGGCCCTGTCGAGCCGATTGCTCGACAACCGGCTGCTGTTTAACGGCAATCTTGGCTACCGCGACAAATCGCTTAACAACAACTCGTTTATCGGAGATTTTGACATTGAATATCTGCTTAACCGCTCCGGTTCGCTGCGCCTCAAAGCCTACAACCGCTACAACGACCAGAACTATTACTTGAAGAGTGCTCTGACCACGCAGGGTGTGGGCATCGTGTTCAAACGCGACTTCGACAACTTATTTTCCTGGCTACGCCCCTGGCGCAAAAAGAAAACTACCCCGACCGAAGAGACTACGACAATCGCTACTGACAGTGTGCCCGAAACGACTCCAACTGTAACAAATGCTTCGGCAGCAATGCCTACCGAACAGCCATCAGCAGCAAGCTCATCATCAGATTTCATCATCTTCCGATAGCTGACGATTATATATCTTTTAAGTTTATAACGCAAGAAAAAGAGCACTCTCTACGAGCGCTCTCCTTCAGTTGTATAGATAATGTGAATTATAGGGGGCTAATTTTTTGCGACAACCATTGTGGCATTGCCGGTGAGTTTGATCTCAGTAGCCATTGCCGGAATGAGAGTCGACTCGCCCTTTTTGAGGGTTATCTTGTTGTTTCTGTCATCGGTGATAGTGGTTTCGCCTTCGATACATGTAAGGGTGATGAAGTTGCCGTGGGTCAAATAGCATATTTTCTCATCCTTAACTGTCATGAGATAGACATCGAAGTGATCGCAGTGCACCAGGTCGGAGATTCCGTCCATGTCGACACCTTTTTGAGAAACATACGAAGGATAGACAGTGTAGTCAATGGCATTTTTTGCTTCCTTCACGTGGAGCTGACGGGGTTTGCCTGTCTTGGCATCAACGCGACCGTAGTCGTAGATGCGGTAAGTGATGTCGGAAGTTTCCTGCACTTCAACCAGGAGATTGCCGGCGCCTATGCCGTGGATGCGTCCTGCCGGTAGGAAGAACACATCGCCGGGATGCGACGGATGTGATGCCACGTAGTCGAGCAACTCCGGTTCGGAGCCGATCTTTTCATATTCTTCGGGAGTGAGTTCTTTGGATAAACCACAAAGGATTTTGGCGTCGGGATCTGTATCGACGATATACCACATTTCGGTTTTGCCCAGAGAGTTGTGGCGTTTTTTAGCCAATTCGTCGTCGGGGTGAACCTGAAGGGAGAGATCGCCGGCCGCATCAATGATCTTGATGAGGAGCGGGAACATGGTGCCGAACTTTTCATAGTTCTTTTCGCCAACGAGAGCGGCGCCGTATTTCTCGATCATCTCGGTCAATGTGAGTCCTTTGTCAGGGCCGTTGTCGACGATGGATTCGTTGCCTTTGACTCCGGAAATTTCCCAGCTTTCGCCTATTTGTTTTTGGTCGGTGGTGATGCCTTTGAAGGGTGCTATTTTTTCACCACCCCATATTGCCGACTTGAGCAGCGGGCGAAATTTCAATGGTGGTATGTTGACAGAAGATGACATGATGGTTATAGTGTTTCGTATAGACTTTAAAGTTTATCACACCCGCAAAGATATGGATTAAAAAGCAGCTGTGCAACAATTTTGTAAAAAATATAACAAAACGGTTACATTTTATGCGGTATATGTGATTTATAAGATTTATAGATCGGATGTCAAAAAAAGGCGACCTGACGGAATGTTCCGGTCGGGTCGCCTGCAAGCTGTAAAAAAGGATTAATTTCCGGAATAGTCCGGTGTATTATTTATCGAGATGTTCGTATTTGAGGGTCATGGTGGGCTGATCGCACACTTCGGTGGGGCCGAAATACTGGATCGGGCCGGGGAACACATAGCTGGTGGTCAGTGCCCAGTCGCCACGTTTGGCGGCAAAGCGCTGGAAGGGAGTGCCGTCAAGACGTACGAGAGCTTTTTGGATCACGGGTTTCATTTCGCCGTGGCGACGTTCCATGTTGAACATCATAGAGATGGGTATACCGCCTGCGAGCCATTGCACGGAGGGTTTGGTCAGATTGCGGAGGCTCGACATGTAGCCGGTCACGCCTGCGTTGATCAGGAGTGCTGCATTGTAGCCGAGAGCATAGCAGTAGTCGGCATCAAAGTTGGAGGGAGCTGCGCAGCGACCTTCGTAGCCGAAGAAGTGGTGGAGGGGTGAGAACTTGCCGGTGTACTTGCCTTCGGCAGCCATCTCTTTGAGTCGACGGCCCACCATTTCGCTGAGGAGTTTCTCGGTTTCGATGAGCGATACCTGAACGTTGCCGTGGGGGTCGCGGTCGAGGGTGAGCTGACGGGCAACGCCTTCGGGGAGCGAAGCGTAGACCGAAGCACTGTTCTGCGAGAGGTTTTTGATGACGAAGTCGCGCTGTTCAGCCGGGGTGAGGCCGGGGAATTCGGGGCTCTTGGCGAGAAGGTCGTTGAGCTCAGCGATGAGGTTTTTCATTGCGGGGATGAACTCGATGAGGCCTTCGGGTATAAGCACGGTGCCGAAGTTGTTGCCGTCGGCTGCGCGTTTGGCCACGATGTCGGCGATGTAGTTGACCACATCCTGAAGAGTCTGGTTTTTGCTTTCCACTTCTTCAGAAATGATGCAGACGTTGGGTTGAGTCTGGAGGGCGCATTCAAGGGCGATGTGCGATGCGGAGCGACCCATGAGCTTGATAAAGTGCCAGTATTTCTTGGCTGAGAAGCAGTCGCGCTGTATGTTGCCGATGAGCTCGGAATATACTTTGGTGGCGGTGTCGAAACCGAACGATGCTTCGATCACTTCGTTTTTGAGGTCGCCATCGATGGTTTTGGGGCAACCGATCACCTGGACGCCGGCATTGATATTTTTGTAGTATTCGGCAAGAACGGCTGCGTTGGTGTTGGAGTCGTCGCCACCGATAATAACCAATGCGGTGATATCGAGTTTTTTAAGGATTTCGAGACCTTTGTCGAACTGCTCTTTCTTTTCGAGTTTGGTGCGTCCGGAGCCAATGATGTCGAAGCCACCGGTGTTGCGGTATTCGTCGATGATGTCGGCAGTGAGTTCCTTGTAGTTGTGGTCAACCAGACCGCCGGGACCCATGAGGAAACCGTAGAGGCGGCTGTCTTTGTTGATTTTCTTGATGCCGTCAAACAGGCCGCAAATCACGTTGTGACCGCCGGGAGCCTGGCCTCCGGAGAGGATTACGCCGACGTTGATGGGCTTGCCGGTGATGTTTTTGGATGATTTTTCGAAGCGGATTTCGGGCAGGCCATAAGTGTTGGGGAAGAGTTTTTTGATTTCTTCCTGATCGGCAACTGATTGAGTGGGGGCGCCTTCAACCACAGTGACCGATCCGGTCAGATCAACCGGGAGTTTCGGTTTGTAGGCAGCGCGTGCGATCTGCAAAGCACTTTTCTTCATGTATGATTGGACGTTAGAGGTTAAAAAATCGGTTAAATGAGGTTTATTATGCAAAGGTCGTAAAAAAATATTGCTTTGGCAATTGTAGACAAAATTTTTTTAAGCCCCCATCTAATTATTTCTTTAGTGAAGAATCGGTTTGTCCGGCAATGGCAATGCGCATGTTGTCCGGATCGAGGTAGCGAGTGGCCATCTCTGAAATGATGTCGGGGGTGATTGACTGCACCACGGCTTGTTTGCGGGCAAAGTAGTCGTCGGGGTATTTGGCGGAGAGAGCGTCGATGGCATATTTGACGATGTTAAACGGCGAATCAAGTGTGGTGGCCTGCTCTGAAAGCGACGACTGGCGCATGCGCTGCAGTTCGTCGCCGGTGGGTGGGTTTGAAGCAAGCTGATTCATTTCGCGGCGCACTTCGTTGATCAACCGATCGACAAACCGGTTGTCGGTGTTGGCATAGATTTGCACGTAGCCGCCCTCGGGCAGACCCATTGTAGATGCTGAGATGCCGTAGGTGAGGGCTTTGTCTTCGCGTATGTTGAGCATCAGACGGCTACCGAAATATCCGCCCAAAGCATAGACAGCGGTATAGAGAGCGAGGTAGTCGGGGTGGTGACGGTCAACGACGGGAATCGTCAGGCTGACTGCGCTTTGTGATGCTCCCTCCTTGTTGATGCATACCGGCTGGGATGTGGGTGCTTCAGGCCGCAAGGGCACGGAGCACAAAGAAGCCTCTGCCTTAGGCTTCAGGCGCGATGCGAATGCGCGGCCTATCATGTCGGCCGTATGGTCGATGATGTTGCCACAGAGGAAAAGATCGGTTGTTTCGACCGAGCAGTGAAGGCTGTGAAATCGAGCCACGGTGTCGCGGTCGATGGCGCGGATTTGTTGCGGAGTGTCGGTTTTGGCCAGAGGATGGTTATGGCCCATGATCAGTCGGTCGGAAGCGGCTGAAGCGAGATAGTCGACGTTTTCTAGCGATACTTCTATACCGTTGGCCAGCGCTTCGCGTCGCACGTTGAATTCGTGGTCGGGAAATGTGGGAAGACAAACCAGGTCGGCAAACGGCTCGATCACCTGAGGTAGTCGCGATTCGAGGGTGTAGAGCGTATATTTTGTGTGGTGATTGAAAAACTCGGTTTTCAGGGTGGCGCCGTTAAAGTCGAGGGTCGCGGCAATTTCTTTGCCCGAAAAGCCAGCACTGCCATCGCGCTTGAGCATTTGGCATAGAACGACTTGTGCGATGGAATTGGCTTCAGCCATGCCTCCCTCGATCAGAGCGGATATGGCCAGAATGGGAGCGTCGGTTTTATGGAGTGTGTGGATGCGCAGACCGTCGTAGCAGGTGTCGACCAATGGCGGCATTGTCATCGGCATGATCGGGTTAATGGTCGGACGCGTCTTGCGGAAATTTTGATCGGAAGTGGTCATTGTCTTGATTTTCTGTAGAGTTCGTTGGCGTACGCCAGGTCGTCGGGTGTGTCGATGCCTATTGTTTTCGAGGATGAAAGAACTATGCGGATCTTCATACCTGCTGAAAGCCAGCGCAGTTGTTCGAGTTTTTCAGCTCGGTCGAGCGGCGATGGTGGCAGAGCGGCGGCCGCAAGCAGTGCAGAGCGTCGAAAGGCATAAATGCCCGAATGAATGTGAAATTCTGTTGAGTCGGGCCAGCGAGTGATATCAAGGTCGCGCACGTATGGGATCATGGATCTGGAGAAATAGAGAGCGTTGCGATCGTTGTCGAACACCACCTTGACGTTGGACGGATTCTGTAATTCAGCGATGCCGTCGGCCGGGATGAAGCGTCGCGCCGCCGTGGCAATGTCAACTCCGGGCATGGTGCAGCATTGAGCCACTGATCTTAAATCGTAGGGATCGACAAACGGTTCATCGCCCTGAACATTGACCACGATGTCGGGCTCCAGTCCGGATAGTTTAAGAGCGGCGGCACACCGCTCGGTCCCGTTGGCGATGTCGGCCGACGTCATTATCACACTTGCGCCGAAAGCGGTGGCAGCTTCGGCCACGACCAGGCTGTCAGTGGCAATGATGACACTGTCGAAAGCCTCGGAAGCGCGTTCGAAAACGTGTCGTATCATAGGCTTTCCGCCTATAAGGGCAAGAGGTTTGCCCGGCAAACGGGCCGAATCGTAACGGGCCGGGATGATGGCAAGGATATCGGTCATTGGTTTAGTTGAATTCATGACAAAATTAAGCTAAATAGGGCTTATTTCAAAAAAAGAATCGAGGAGTGTTGCTCAGTAAGAATAATTTTGTTTATATTTGTGTGATTTATCGACCGGACGCCGGAGGGAGCGAAACAGTCGATATGATCCAATCGTTTCACAATCAATTAAGAATAAACCAAATAATTATCATAACATTATTGCCTTAAGCATGAAAAAACTTTTACTTTCAATCGTCCTGATGGGATGTGCGATGGGGCTTAGCGCTGGCATAAACGGCTACAAGACCATGGTGCTCAACTATAAGGACGGCAAAACAGCGATTGTATCGCTGGAAGGTGGCATGACGACAAAGGTGGCCGACGGTTCGGTGAGCCTTTCGTGTGCCAAAGGAGATGTCGTCATTCCGACTGCCAATCTCAACAACTGGACATACTCATTAAATGATGTGTCGGATGAAGACAACGAATGGTTGGGCCTTACGGTCACTGCCGCCGATGCCGTCGTGATCGAAATCAGTGCCGACAGAATAGCATTGTCGAACCTTCCCGAGGCATCATCGGTGTTTCTTGCCGGTGTCGACGGTCGTGTGATCGTGGCTGAAGGTCGTGTGGTCGGTAGCTTGACAATTCCCGTTGGTGATCTGACCACAGGCGTATATGTATTGAGAGTCAATGATAAATCATATAAAATAGCTCTGAGATGATGAAAAAGATAGTATTGAGTGCTGCAGCAGCAGTTTTGACAATGGCGTCGGCTTATGCACAGACCGATCATTTTCATGTGTTTCGGAACGACCGCGCCATAAATTCTTTCAAAGGCAGTGATGTCATGAGCATCACGCATGAAGACGGCAATGCCGCCTCCGGTTTCAATAAACTCGTAGTGACAACGTCCGACGGTTCGACCACGATACCTCTCAGCGCAATCGACAGCGTGCAGGTACGTGCGTTTGATATCCCTGATTTCTACATCAATCTGACCGATCCGAGCTATGCCAACTTGACCGACCTCATAACATCGCTTGGCAAGAGCTACGTGTACGAAGCCACTCTGCGCATGGATGGCAACGGCATGTATGATGATCTGCCCGAACAGACTGTTGAATTCCGCGGCCGCGGCAACTCCACCTGGAACATGCCCAAAAAGCCTTACCGCTTCAAAATGGCAAAAAAGGTAGCCCTCTGCGGCATGAAGAAAGCAAAATCGTTTGCCTTGATTGCCAACTTTATCGACAACTCCCTGATGAGAAACACCACTGCACTTTGGGTTTCAAACTTCCTTAAATTGCCGTTCTCCAACCATTGCACTCCCGTCAATGTGTATCTCAACGGCAACTATCGCGGTGCTTATATGCTGACTGAGAAAATTGGCACAGGCAGCGGAAGCGTTGACATCGACGAATACAAAGGTGTGCTCTTCGAACTCGACTCGAACTACGACGAAGACTACAAGTTTATGTATACCTGGCGCAAGAGCGGTTCGTATAACACATTGCGCCTACCGGTCATGGTGAAAGATCCCGACTTTACTGAAATCTGCGACTCTCTCGGCGTGACCCCCAATGCTTATCTGCAGACTTGGCAGAACGACTTCACCACGATGGCCAATGCCGTGACTAGTTCACCGGCCGACGCTGACCTGTCGCAGTATATCGACATTGACCAGGCTGCCCGCTACTTCCTTGTCAATTCGCTTGCCAACAACCACGAAATGAAGCACCCGAAGAGTATGTATATCTACAAAGACTCGATCGGTGGCGTCTACAAGTTTGGCCCGACATGGGACTTTGACTGGGCGTTTATGTTTGAGAACTACAACAATGAAACTGCTTCGGCCAGTGTACCTTTGGTAAGCAACAACGGCGACTATGCCGGTGCTGACTTCTGCAAGGCTTTGTTTGCCAACCAGGGATTCCGCGAAGCATATCAGAAATATTGGGATGATTTCGTGGAAAACGGTTATCCTGCTTTGCTCGAATACCTCGACCAATATGCAGCGGTGCTTGAGCCTTCAGCCAAACGCAACGGTCTGCTTTGGGAGAATGAACTCAAGAGCTATGCAAGTAACTGCTTCGATTTCAAGCAGCATTACGATGAGCTGAAAAACTGGCTCGACAAGCGCGTTCAATATTGCAACTCTGATGCTAACTGGGGGCTTTATTGATACCGGTTGGTGAAAAGCATAAAAGGCTGTGCCCGAGGGCGCGGCCTTTTTGCTATTGTGGGAGTTATGGGAGTTATGGGAGAGTTGGGTATTAGAGGTTGGAGAGGATGTCGAGGGCTGTGCGGCGCGAGGCGTCGATGAGCTCTGGGCGGTGAGCATCGCTGTTGACCAGGATGGTGGCTCCTGAATGTTTGATCTTTGACCAGAGCGATGCGTCAGGGAAAAACCTCCCGTGGTCGGCATAGGCCTTGGTGTTGATTTCGATTGCTACTCCTGAGGCTATGACTGTGTCAACTACCTGATTGAGTCGGTCGATAAACCACGGCTGCTGCTCAAGGTCGGGCAGGAAGTGGGATGCATTGAGACGCACTTTGTCGAAATGGCCTATGATGTCGAAGCCGCCGGCATCGACCATGGCTTCGATGCGATCGAAGTAGGTCATCACCACATAACGGACGTCGTCATTGAAATAGCGGTGCATCTTGACCAGGAAGTTTTCAAACCGTCCGTCGATGTCGATAAGTTCGCCTTTACGGGTTGGAACGAAATGAACCGATCCGATGATGTAGTCGAGACCAAGATCGGCATAATATGATGACGAAGGGCCATGCCCCCGGCCAAGATAGTCGACCTCCATGGCCATGTAGAACGTGGTGGTGCTGTCGGCATACAAGTCTTTAAGCCTTTGGTATTCGGCTTTGTAGGGCGCAACGTCGCCGGTGGACATGTTGCATGGCGAGGGGATGTAGATGGGCGAATGGGGCGAAAAGCCGTAGTGGGTAAAACCGCGCCCTACGGCTTCGGCGGCAAATTCGGCCATGGGTGCACGTCCGTCGCAAAACTGGGTGTGGGAGTGGAAATTATATAGGTCGGAATCCTTGATCAGTGATTTGAAATCCATCATACTATTTGTACGCTATTTTTAAGCGATGAGACATATTTGAAAAAGAAGGCGGTAAGGACTGTGGCCATGCAGAGTCCGGCGGCCACTGCTATCGATACCGACAGGCCAAGTCCTTCGGGCGATGGGGCGCAGAGCAGATAGGATGTGCACACCACTGTCATGAAGATGGCCGGACATAGCGATATGATGTAGGCTTTGCGATGGCGGGCAAGATAGACCGTCACTGCCCAGAGTGTGAACACCGAGAGTGTCTGATTGCACCATGCGAAATAGCGCCACAGCACGGTGAAATCGATCATCATTACTACGGCAGTCAGAGCAAATATAGGCAGCGCAACGGCCAGTCGTCGCCACAAAGAGCGCTGGCTGAAGTGCAGGAAGTCGGCAACGGTCAGTCGGGCGCTGCGCAGAGCGGTGTCGCCGGTGGTGATCGGAGCTGCCACTACACCGAGTATGGCCAGAATACCACCGAATTTCCCGAGCCAGCCAAACGAGATGTCGTGGACGAGTTGTCCGGTGCTGTTGCCGTCGATGGCCATGTAGGCAGCCAATTGCTCGTAGCCGCCGGTAAAGGCCACGGCTGCGGCCGCCCAGATCAGGGCCACAATGCCTTCTGCCACCATGGCGCCGTAGAAAATGGGTCGTGCGAGTTTTTCGTTGGTCAGACATCGGGCCATCATGGGCGATTGTGTGGCGTGGAAGCCTGAGATGGCGCCGCATGCAATGCTGACAAACATCATTGGGAATACGGGAGCGCTTTGGTGTGACGTGAACGAATCGGCGAAGCTGACGGGGATTTCGACATCGGTAAAGATCAGTACGAAAAGTATGCCTGCGGCCATGAACAGAAGTGCAAATCCGAATAGCGGATAAAGGTTGCCGATGAGCTTGTCGATGGGGAGCAGGGTGGCCAGGATGTAGTAGGAGAAAATGGCGATCAGCCAAAAGGTCTTGTCGAGATAGTCGGGGGTCATCGACGCCATGAGTCCGGCAGGGGTGACCACGAAAACCGCGGCCACGAGGATGAGCAGGAGTACGGAGAATCCGCGCATCACTTGTTTGATGCCTACACCAAGCTCATTACCGACGATTTCGGGCAATGAAGCGCCGTTTTTGCGGATCGATATCACTCCGGAGCAGAAGTCGTGGACGGCACCGGCAAAGATGGTGCCCAGTGCAATCCAGAGGAAGGCCGCCGGGCCAAACATTATGCCCATGATAGCACCGAAGATAGGCCCGAGGCCGGCTATGTTGAGAAATTGGATCAGGAAAACCCGCCATGGTTTCATAGGGCGGTAATCGATGTCGTCGCGCATTGTGTTGGCCGGCATTGGGCGATTCGGATCTGTGCCCATAAGTCGATCGACGAAAGCCCCGTAGAGGAAATATCCGCCAATGAGAATGGCCAGTGATATGAGAAAAGCTGTCATTGTATATGGAAAATGGATGGAGATTGGTTGCTATGCGGTGAAGGAGTTTAGCGGCCAAGTTCAGCACGAACCACGGCATTGGCCAGCTGGCGGATCTCGATGCGGATACTGTCGAGCTGCTGCTCGGCTTCAAGAATTTCACGAGCGTTTTGTGCTCCGGAGGCAAAGTTGTCGCGAAGTTCGGCAAGGTTGTCTTCGGCCACGATCAGATCGAGTCGGCGATCGAGATATGTCTTCATGGCTTCGCGGGCTTCGCTGTTGGAGAGCTCGTCAAGGGAGTGGATGATGCGGCCACCGGGCAGGGCGAAGTCGAAGTCGCGCGAGGTTGATTTGTTGTCGTCGGAGCTTAGGGCAGCGATGGCCTTGAGTACGGCGGATCGGTCGATCGACGGGTCGCCGGTGCCGGCTATGGTGGCGATTCGTGCGCGATCGGAGATGTCGGGGTCGTCGACGGGATAGTTGACTCGCAATTCCTGCGGCACGAATACGTAGATGGTCAGTTTGCCGGGTATGCGGTTGCGATCGGTCGCCCACCAGCCTGCGCCTGTCAGTTCGTCGATCACCAGCAGATAGTCGTCGAAGGGCGAATTGTAAGGCATGCCCATGTTTTGTGGCTGAAGGAATTCGTCGCCGTTATTGCGGGAGATGAATATGTCGTAGCCACCGAGCGATTCATCGCCTTGAGCTGCGAAATAGAGAGTTGAGCCGTCGGCCATCAGGAACGGATAGGCGGGATTTTGCACCATGTTGATCGCCTCGCCCAGCGAAACGGGTTGTTCCCAGGAGCCGTCGGTCAGGAGATGGCTGCTGACAAGCTGTCGGCCGTCGGCCGTCGGGGCGCTCCAGAGCACCATGTCGGCGTCCTCGGATACGTAGACCGTTGGGTTTCCTTCTGACTGCAGCGAGGGGTCGAGATCTTCGTTGGGATTGATGGATCCGGTTGTGGGCGAAAGACGGTAAGCTTCGAAAAAGCGGTCGCGGTCGACGGTTATTGAGTCGATGATAGCAATGCGCTCCACTCGTTCGAGCATGGTCAGACCCAGCTCTGCGCGCCGGCGCAGATCAGTATATACAGCATTGTCGGAGGCATTGTCGGTGTTGTCATCAAACGATTCGAGCAATTTGAGCGCCCGGGCAAATTCATAGGCTTCGAAGGCCGATTGTGCATCTTCAAGCAGCTGGGCAGTGTTGACGGCCGTTTTGGCGGCTTTTGTGCTCTTTATGCTCTTGGCCGACTTTGCGGGCTTGGCGGCATGTGATTGCGGGCAGAAGGCAACTGCCGACAACAGTATGGTCAAAAATGGAAGTATGTGGCGGAATCCGATCATTGTGGAGGAGTTATGGTGTGAGGTTCAAAGTTAGTAAGTTTTCTGCAATCCGACAATAGTGACGGCTATCGAATGCCGGTCAGTTTGTGGGTTTGCAGCGACAGTCGCCAATGTGGGTGGCTTAGTATGTAGTCGATGGTCTGCTGAGTATTGGAGCACGAAAGCGGTTGCAGGAAGCGGTTGGGGGTAGGGGGAAGCGATGCGGCAATGGCTTCGACATCCTGTCCGGTGAAAACTATTTTGAGTTCATCGATGCGGTCGATGGCCAGAGGAGGGTCTTTTGGCGAACAGGTGACCCAGTCGATGCCGTCGGGCACGGGGAGAGTGCCGTTGGTTTCCACTGCGATCGTGTAGCCGACCGAATGAATCGCTTCGATGAGCGTGGCGTCGAGTTGGAGAAGTGGTTCGCCACCAGTTGCCACGATGCGTCGTGAAGGATATCGGGTTATCTCAGCGAGAATTTGTTCGATCGTCATCGTGGTGAATGAATCGAAATCGGTGTCGCAGAACTGGCAACGGCGGTTGCATCCCGAAAAGCGCAGAAACACGCACGGGGTGCCGGTGTGCATCCCTTCGCCCTGCAGCGAGTGAAATATCTCGTTGACGCGATAGGTGTGTGACGGTTCAGTCGACTTCATAAGCTGCTGTGTTGCCTTCGCTTTCCTGCACTTCGACGCGATAGCAGTTGGGCACGCGGTTGCAAATCCAGCGGGCAATGTTTTCGGCCGTCGGGTTGAACGGCAGTATGTCGTTGAAATTCTGATGGTCGAGCATCGATGTGATTTCCTGCTTGATGGATGTGAAATCTGCTACCATGCCGTTTTCGTTGAGCTCCCTTGCACGGCATTTGATGGTGATGATCCAGTTGTGGCCATGCAGCCGGGTGCATTTGCTGGCATAGTTGAGGTCGAGCCGATGTGAGCCTGATATTTCGAGTCGTTTAGAGATGTAGTACATTGTGTGTGAATGTGATTGTGGTCAAACTGTCAGACCCATCCGGCGGCCTATCTCGAGCATGTAGGCATAGGCAGCGTCGTGGTCGTTGGGGATGATTCCTTCGATTATGGCTTCTTTGATTTCCGACTTGATGATGCCGACAGGTTGCGATGGAGGTAAAGAGAATGTGGCCATGATTTCTTCGCCGGAAACCGGGGGCTGGAAGAGACGCAGATGGTCGCGTTCGTTGACGTCGGCTATCTTTTGAAGCACGTTTTCAAAATTCTTCAGATGACGCTGCACCTTTTCCGGGTTACGCGATGTGATGTCGGCGCGACACAGTATCATGAGATCGTCGATATCTTCGCCTGCATCGACTATCAGGCGACGCACGGCCGAATCGGTGACCGTCTCTTCGACCAGAGCGATTGGGCGCATGTGGAGTTCGACGAGCTTTTTGACATATTTCATTGGTTCGCTCTGGGTCATCTTAAGCGATTTGAATATTTTGGGAATCATCTTTCCGCCGATGAAATTGTGGTTGTGGAAAGTCCAGCCCAAAGACTCGTCCCAGCGCTTAGTGACGGGTTTGGCTATGTCGTGGAGCAGTGCGGCCCATCGCAGCCACACGTTGTCGGATTGGGCGGCGACGCGGTCGAGCACGAGCATGGTGTGGTCGAAATTGTCTTTGTGTCCGCGTCCGTGGATCACTTCCACTCCCTGCATGGCATCGAGCTGGGGAAGGATGCGTATGAGCAGTCCGGTGGCTGCAAGCAGTCGCCACCCTATGGATGGGCGGGGCGATTGCATGATTTTCATCAGTTCGGTTGCGATGCGTTCGCGGGTGATGATGTCGATGCGGTCGGCATTGCGCGTAATGGCATCGAGGGTGTCGGGATGAATGGTGAAATCGAGCTGTGTGGCGAATCTGACAGCACGCATCATGCGGAGCGGATCGTCGGAAAAGGTAATGTCCGGATCAAGTGGCGTGCGGATTATACGGTTGTTGAGATCGTCGATGCCTCCAAAACGGTCGATCAGAGTGCCGTAGGTGTCCTTATTGACCGATATGGCCATAGCGTTGATAGTGAAGTCGCGGCGCGAGATGTCGTCTTCGAGTGTGCCTTCCTCCACGATGGGATTGCGCGACTCGCGGTGGTATGATTCTTTGCGTGCGCCCACAAATTCGAGTTCGGTGTCGTGATACATCACCTGGGCAGTTCCGTAGGTGCGGAATATGTTGACTTTGGCACCGCGACCGATGTGGCGGGCCACTTCCGATGCAATGCTGATGCCGCTGCCCGGGCCGACACTGACAAAGTCGATATCCTTGGAGTGGCGGTTGAGAAAGAGGTCGCGAACGTAGCCGCCGACGGCATAGCATGGGAGAGCCAGCGAGTCGGCTGCGTCAGCAACGGCTTGGAAGGCCTTTGACGTAGGGAGCTTTACGACTGTCATTCGAAATAGATGATTTGCTGCGGAGCGTTGGTCAGACATTCGGCACCCGATACCTTGATCAGATAGGTGTTTTCGATGCCCACTGCACCCACTTCGGGAATGACGAATTTGGGCTCGATGGCAATCACATTTCCCTCGGTAAGAATGTCGCGGCTTCGCGGTGCAATGACAGGGAGTTCGTTGATCTCAATACCCAGACCGTGGCCCACAAAGCCGGCTTTCTGATGGTGTCCCATGAAGTAGTCGTAGAGACCTGCGGCGCGGGCCATGCTCTCGGCTTCGTGAAAAAGCACTTTGGCTTCAACGCCGGGAAGTGCCATGGCAGCCAATCGGTTGCATATGTCGATGGAGCATTGGTGGGCTTTCATTGCCAGATCTGACAGTGATCTCACGGCAAAAGTTCGCGTCATGTCGGTCATGTAGCCGGTGTAGTTGCCGTTGACGTCGACCATCACGCTCATGCCTTCGCGTATGAGCGTGCCGTTGCAACCGACCGGAAGCGACGGGTCGAGTCCTTCGCCACCCATTGCGAAGTCGTAGGGTGTGGGTGTGTCGGCATTTTCACCGGCAAGTATGTTGGCCATGTACAGTTCCATGGAGTTGCCGCTGATGCGGAACTGCCCGAGGCATCCCTCGAGGCGCGAGGCGCGTTCAATCTCAACCTGAAGTTCGAGATCAGACATGTCGGGCTTGTAGAGATGTGGGATCATCCGGTAGACATGCTCCTGCTTGATGCCTGATTTGCGAATCTTTTCCACTTCGAACGGTGTCTTGACCGAGCGTGCTTTTTGAAGCAAAGGCGAGGCGTTGACTACGGCAGACTCGGGGAAGATCGCGCTTAGTCGGGCTATTGTGGAATAAGATGTGATGTCGAGCTCGAAACCTATTTGATCGGCAGGTTTGACACCGAGCACTTCGGCCATCTGCTCTGGCTTGCGGATATAGGTCAGATTTTCTCCGGTAAGTCCTGTGGGGCGGCGCACGAAGAAGTGCTTCGTGCCGTCGGCATTGAGATAGATATATCCGGCAAACACTCTGCCGGTCAGGTAGTAGAGATTTGCGTTGTCGGTGACGATGATGGCGGGCACTCCGGCTTGCGCCATAATGTCGGTGAGTCGGTCAGTTCGGAGGTCAAATTCTTCCGGTGGCAGCAGTATAAGTTGATCATTCATACAATAGAATAACAATTCAAGTGGTGAGAATGTCAGGTATTTGTGTAAAAGAATCTGCAGAATATTCGGCGTTGGAGCATTTTCCGAATCCGTAGGTGACGTGGATCATCGGAATTCCTGCGGCATGGGCGCTCCGGCAGTCGCCCTCGGTGTCGCCGATGTAGACGGGAGCGACAAGGTTGTATTTCTCCTGAAGCAGGCGTATGTTGCCTTCTTTGGGCAGCATGGTCTGGCCATAGCTGAGATGGTCGGTGAAATACGGGGTCAATCCGGTGTATTGCAGGAAATAGTCGAGTCCGTTGGGGCCGCAGTTGCTCACAAGGAATAGGCGGTAGTCCTTAGCCAGAATCGGTAATGTAGCGGCCACGCCGGGGTAGAGACGTCCGCCTTCGCGAGGCATCAGCGTGGCGTCGACCTGACGGATTGTCGTCTCAAACTCTTTGCGGTCAATTGTTTTCGGAGCCAACCGGTCGAATATCTGATCGAGGGGAAGTCCCATGCACTTCAAAAGCATAGGCCGATCAATGCGGGCATCGACACCCATGCGCTCGTAGGTGGTGCGCCAAATGTCGACGTATGTGTCGACGGCATCCCACAGAGTGCCGTCCATGTCGAATATCAGGCTGTCGAATCGCTTGTCAGTCATCGTTCAGGGTTTTGTTGTAGTCAGCAATACGGATTCCGATCTGTTCTATTCCGCGGAGCGTGTCGAGCCGCATGATGTGGCGGAGTTTGACCGGGGTACTGTCGTTGATATTGACAACGTGGGGCAGTGTGACCTCTTTTTGAAAACTGTCGCCGAGGCCCTGGCCGGTCCATCGTCCGTACTGGTCGGCCAGTTCAATGTTGAGTGTGTCGCGGTGATAGAGTCCGGCGGTGTCGGCATAGGTAACCTCAAGCCATAGATTGCGATAGAGGTACTCGTTGTTGTGCCGTAGCCCAACGGAGAGCGCCCGCGGATTGATCGAATCGAGATTTGCAGCCATGACCGTGACGGTATCGCCGTAGGCCCACCCTTTTTGAGGAAGGTCGACGAAAGTGGCACACTGCGAGTTGCGACCTGTGCATCCGCACAGGATAGCAGTCGTAGTGGCTATGATTATGAGTAGTCTGGTCATGATAGTTGTCTCGGTGGTGATCGTTACTGTTCGGTCTTCTTTGCGTCGGCGTCAGGACGGCGGTTTGTGTCTGACTGCTGGCGGTTGCGTCGGCGGTCATTGTTGCGGCCGCGCTGTCGCCGTTCGTCGTTACCTTCAACTGCGGGTTTGGGCTGGGCCGGTTTGGCAGCTGCTGATTGGGCCGGAGCGGATCCTTGCGTGCCGTTGCCTTTCGATTTCGACCGTTTCTTTTTCTTCTTTTTGTTGTCGAAACGCGAAATGTTGTCCTGATCGAGCAAGTCGGTGTAGGGCTTCTTCTCCTTGGTGGATTCGTTGTCGCTCAATAGATTCAACGGTTTCTCGCCGGATTTGTTCATTGCGATGATTTCAAAGGCGCGGTCGGCGTGGATGGTTGTGAGATTTGCCGGAATCGACTTGTCGGTGCTATAGGTGATAAGGCGGTTGAATACGTCGTACTTAAAGAAGTGGTAGGTGGCGTCGGCCGTTTCGAGACGCACATCCTTGCCGGGCAACCGCTTGAGGGCTTCCACATAGCAGTCGACTTCGAAGTTGAGGCAGCATTTGAGTTTGGCACACTGGCCTGCAAGCTTCTGGGGGTTGAGGGAGATGTCCTGGAAACGGGCAGCGGCAGTGCCGACCGACACGAAACTGGTCATCCAGCTTGCGCAGCACAGTGCTCTGCCACACGGGCCGATGCCACCGATGCGACCGGCCTCCTGACGTGCGCCAATTTGCTTCATTTCGATGCGCACCTTGAATGCGTCGGCGAGCACCTTGATGAGTTGACGGAAGTCGACACGTTCGTCGGCTATATAGTAGAATATGGCTTTGTTGCCGTCGCCCTGATATTCGACGTCGCCAATTTTCATGTTGAGATGGAGATCCTCGGCTATCTTGCGGGCACGGATCATGGTGTCGTTTTCCTTGGCCTTGGCTTCTTCAAATCGTTCGAGATCGGCAGGCTTGGCCTTTCGGAGCACGCGGCGGATTTCAGCGTCGCTTTTGATGTTGGATCGACGCATTTGCTTGGCAACGAGCATGCCTTTGAGGGTCACCTGTCCTATATCATGGCCGGGGGCAGCCTCTACCGCCACCAGGTCGCCGATGGCGAGGGGAAGATGGAGTGAGTTGCGGAAAAATCCCTTGCGGGTGTTTTTGAACTGCACCTCCACGATGTCGAAGTCGGCTTGTCCGCCGGGTATGTCATTCAGCCAGTTGTAGCACATCAGTTTGCCGCGCATGTTGTGGCGGCGGCAGCGTGGGCATTCGCCTGGCTGCTTTTCAGTGCTGTTTTGTTCACCGGTTGTTTTTTCTTTGTCCGGAGTCATATCAAAACGTTGGGTGAATGGTTGTTATTTGGCGAAGCTCACCGATCGGGTTTCGCGGATGACGGTGATCTTTACCTGACCGGGATAGGTCATTTCGTCCTGGATGCGCTTGGCTATTTCGGCCGACAGCTTTTCGGTCTCTTCATCGCTGATCTTTTCAGCTCCGACAATCACACGGAGTTCGCGGCCGGCCTGGATGGCGTAGGTCTTGATTACACCGGGATACGACAGTGCAAGCTGTTCGAGGTCGTTGAGGCGCTTGATGTAGGCTTCGACCATTTCGCGGCGAGCACCCGGGCGAGCGCCGGAAATCGCATCGCATACCTGCACGATCGGCGCAAGCAGTGAAGTCATTTCCACCTCGTCGTGGTGGGCGCCGATAGCGTTGCAGATCTCGGGCTTTTCTTTATATTTCTCAGCGAGTTTCATGCCCAGCAGTGCGTGGGGCAATTCGGGCTCTTCGTCGGGCACCTTGCCTATGTCGTGGAGCAGACCGGCTCGTCTTGCCTTTTTGGGGTTGAGCCCGAGTTCGGAGGCCATCACGGCACAGAGATTAGCGGTCTCACGTGAATGCTGAAGCAGGTTCTGGCCGTAGCTTGAGCGATATTTCATTTTGCCCACGAGTCTGACGAGTTCAGGGTGCAACCCGTGGATGCCAAGGTCGATGGCTGTGCGTTTGCCTGTTTCGATGATTTCTTCTTCGATCTGGCGGCGCACTTTGGCCACGACTTCTTCGATGCGTGCCGGGTGGATGCGACCGTCGTTGACGAGCTGGTGGAGGGCCAGGCGGGCAATTTCGCGACGCACGGGGTCAAAGCCTGAGAGCACGATGGCTTCGGGGGTGTCGTCGACGATGATTTCGATGCCGGTGGCAGCTTCGAGGGCGCGGATGTTGCGGCCTTCGCGGCCGATGATGCGTCCTTTGATCTCGTCGGAGTCGATCTGGAAAACCGTGACGGAGTTTTCGATGGCTGTTTCAGTGGCTACGCGTTGTATCGACTGCACCACGATGCGTTTGGCTTCCTTGTTGGCAGTGAGTTTTGCTTCGTCCATGATGTCGTTGATGTAGCTCTGGGCGGCTGTTTTGGCTTCGTCCTTGAGCGATTCAACGAGTTTTTCCTTGGCTTCCTCGCACGACAGTCCCGAAAGGCGTTCGAGTTCTTCCTGGGCGCGATGCTTCATGGTCTCGAGTTCGGCTTTGCGAGCTTCGTTTGATGCAATTTGGTCGTTGAGGCTGGCGCGGAGCGATTCGTTTTCGTTGCGAGCACGCTGGTTTTCACTCTGCTGCTGATTGAGCTGGAGTTCGCGCTGCTTGAGTTTGCTTTCAAACGACTGAGCCTTCGACATGCGTTGCTGAGCCTGCTTTTCGGCATCTGAAAGTATCTTGAGGCCCTCTTCGCGGGCTTCGAGAAGTTTGTTCTTTTTCAGCACGTCGGCTTCGCTTTCGGCTTCTTCTACAATGGCTTTTGCGCGGCTGCGAGCCATGTTTCGCTGGATGATTATGGTGCAGACCACACCGACGATCAAAGCTACGACGGCTATGACTGCATAAATGATTATATCCATTGCTTCCATTTGAGGT
Source organism: Bacteroides sp. (assembly GCA_023666835.1). Taxonomy (GTDB): domain Bacteria; phylum Bacteroidota; class Bacteroidia; order Bacteroidales; family Muribaculaceae; genus Paramuribaculum. Next base: position 759,097 of record JAMPBJ010000001.1, read on the forward strand.
TGTTTATTTAGGTTTTAGTCAGTTTGTTATGTTGTGTTAATAAAAAAATCCGCTACATTGCCGGCGGCTCGTGCAGGGCGGTGTGCCGTTGGCTTTCCTGTGTGCAGGAAGCGGTTCGACGCTTTCCCTGTCGTGTCGTTCGCGACAGTGTGCGGGTCATTTCGGATGCATCAATGTGCTGAATGTGATGAGGTTCAGCTTATGAAGCGGCACTCTTGCCTGCTTCGATCGTTGTGGACTGTGGCTTCTCTTTGCCATCTGTCCGTGGGCGACGACGGTCGGGCGTCGTCTTAATGCTTTATTGCCGACGTTTCGATCAGCATTTGATCGAGTTCGGCTTCAAAGTCACCCAAAAACTGTTCGGCTCGTTGGGCTTGGGCCGACAAGTTGAGAAAACCACGTGCGAACAGGAGTGTCACTTTAGCCATGATCTCGCTGTCGGGGCTGCCCGGAAACCGCTGTTTGAACGATTCGTAGGCGTGGTTGACCTCTTTTGCGACTTCCCGCAGGACGGCTTCTTCCTCAGGCTTGATGGTCAGGCTGAGTCGGCTGCTGCCGATGCGGAGGGTTATATCGAGTTTATCTTTCATCACATCATTCGCTTAGCTCACTGATGCATTTGTCTATGTCCCGCAATAATTCGGCTAAAAATTTTCGGCTTTTTTCGACGTCTTCATGATTGGGAGCCAAAGTGCTCACCACCTGCAAATGCTCAATCTTTTGGCTGAGAACGGAAATCTGAGCCTGCTGTCGCTCTACGGTGGCCTGAAGTTCGGCGATTCGTTGGTCTGCAACTCTGATGTAGTCAGTCAGTTTGGCGTGCTGCTCGGAGAGTAGCTTGGCTTTGCTTTTCAGGCTGTCGAGTCGTTGTTGCAGATTGCCGGCCATTTTATGCTAAATTTTTACAAAAGTAATGCTTTTTTTTGATAATGGACAGCATAAACGCCCTTTTTTGAATTTTTATTTTCGAACCGGCTTTTGAGCCAGGATGTAGATGGGATTGTAGGTTAAAGTGTGCACGCCGGATGCAAGAATGGCTTTCAGTGCGGCTATGCTGGGTCGGGTGGCATTGACCCCGGTCGAACGGATGTGGTCGATCAGAGCCTGTGTGCTGTCAAAGTCGACGATCAGATTCTCAGATTGCAGTGTGTTGACGGTGAAGCCGGCAGCTGTAAGCGTTTCTGTCCATTGGCCGGCTGAGATGTAGTGGAGTGCTTCGGGGTTGAAGCGGTTGATTTCTTGGAAATTGTCGGGGCCGAAGGTTGATATGAGTAAATGTCCTCCTTTGGTCAGCTTGGAGTGGCAACGGCGCACGAATTCAGCCGGCGAATTGAACCATTGGATGGTCGAGGCCGATGCTATAAGGTCAATGCTTTCGTCGGAAATTCGGGATATTTCTATCTCGGCATCGCATTGCCGGTGAATGCCGGGCAGGGTGGAGTCTATCGGCATTATGTCCCATAGTGTGGCCGAAGCATTTGGAAAATTTTGGCAGATGGTTCGCGTGAGCATGCCGGTGCCTGTGCCTATTTCGAGGATGTTTCGGGGGTGAGAGGCGATTGTCGTCGCCGCTATTTCGGCAAGGTGCTCGGCTATGATTTTCTGTTGGGAAGCGTTTTGGGTGTATGTTTTTGCCGATTTTCTAAATCGGAGTGCCACAAGGCTTTTGTTGATGATACACTGCTGCATCATGCGGCTGAAATCAAGTAGATGTGGTCCTTCGATGATGCGTAGGTCAGAATGTCCTTGCCAGGCTTGTTTCTGATTGGTGGCCGGGATAATGAGGTCGGATCCGCTAATGTAGACGGTGTCCCATAAGTGAGAAAATTCGGCTCGATGGGTCATGCGTTCGATGGCCTCAAGCTCTTCGCGGAGATCGGAGATGGGCCGTTGCGGAAGCTTGTATGACATGGCTTTGTATACTGATGCAGAGCCGCAAACGCGCCTGAAGAATCTGACGAGCGAGGACTCAGAAAGCGCATCGAGCGTGGCTTGAAATGTTGCTTCAGGGATTCCTCGGGTGTCATCGACAGGGCAAAGTGTACCGTTGACGGCTATTTTTGCCGTGTAGTTCAGTTCGGGATTGTTGAGAATGAATTCTGTGGCGGCTATGACACCAAACGACCACGCCACGACGCAGATTTCGCGGTAGTCCGAGAAACGGATATCGGAGTCGGTTGCTTTGATATCGCGATAATCGTAGGCCACGGCCAGGTCGTAGCCTGCCATCGCAATTGATGAGAAGAGTTCGGGAGTGGTGGCCCATCCGGTGAAAATGAGTACAAGTCTTCCGCTTTCGGTCGAGGATTTGTCGATTGATACGATTCTCATAGGTGTGATTTGATGGCGGCGGCCAACCGATCGATGTCGGTTTCCGATAGGCGGGCGTTGAGGCTTATTCGTAGTCGCTCGGTGCCCGGTGGGACGGTCGGGGTGCGTATGGCAAGCACTTTGAATCCGTCGATGCGCAGTTTTTGGGAAAGCTCGACGGCTGCTTTAGGGTCGCCAACGATCAGTGGAGTGATGTGGCTTGGCGTTGTATCCTTCATGGCCGGGAGATCCGACAGCCGGTCATGCAGACGCCGAGCCAGCGTCAGCAGGTGCTGTCGCTCATCATCCATGCGGGTGATCCGGTCGACCATGAAGTGCGTCCATGCAACGTTGACAGGTGGCAATGCGGTGGAGAATATGAAGCTACGGGCGCGGTTGACGGCGTAGTCGCGGATAGTAGGAGAGGTGGCGATGAAAGCCCCCATCGAGGCTGCGGCTTTGCCAAAAGTACCCACGATTACGTCAACATCTTCGGGGTTGGGAAGGGCTTGCGACATGCCCATTCCCTCGGGTCCGGTCACGCCGAATGCGTGTGCTTCGTCGATATACAACATTGTCTCCGGGTATCGTCGCCGGATTCCGGTCAGCCGCGACATGTCGGGAGAATCTCCGTCCATGCTGTAGACCGATTCCACGACTATTATGATACGTTTGTATTCTGAGCGTTGCCTCTCAATGATCTGCTCGAGATGGTCGAGGTCGTTGTGGCGAAAACGGCGATAGGGAGCGCGCGAAAGAATAATGCCGTCGATGATGCTGGCGTGGACAAGGCGGTCGGCAACGATAAGGGTCGACGGTTCGGAGGCCAGAGCTGATATCATGCCGGTGTTGGCGTGATAACCGCTGTTGAACAGCAATATACTGCGTCCGCCGTAGAGCTGCGACAGACGGCGTTCAAGCAACTCGTAGTGTTTTTGGTCGGAGGCGAGTAGGCGAGAGGCGGCCGATGTCATGGCGGGTATGTCGGTGGCATGAGCTGACATGAACTCATCGATCAGGGCGCGGTCGGTGGCCAGACCGAGGTAGTCGTTGCCGGTGAGGTCGACAAGGCCATCGTCGACCGTGGATGGCGGCACTGCCCGGAAATTGCCTGAGGCTCTGAGTCGGTCTAATGTTTCGTGGAATGACATGCGTCGCTCTTGATTATGTTGATGATTTCGCCGGTGAGTGTGGTGAGATCGTCGTCGGAAATGATATAGGGAGGCATTGTGTAGACGAGTCTGCCGAAGGGTCTGATCCAGATGCCACGCTCAACGCATTGGCGCTGGAACCGGGCCATGTCGACCGGCTCCTCCATTTCAATCACGCCTATGGTGCCGAGCACTCTGACTTCCTTGACTCCGGGCAGGCTTTCTGCAGGGGCAAGCAGGCGGCGCAGCATGGATTCAATGTGGGTCACTCGGGCTTTCATGTCGGTGGAGTTCAACAGTTTGAGCGATGCTATGGCTATTGCGCACGCCAGTGGGTTGGCCATGAATGTCGGGCCGTGCATCATCACGCCGGCCTCACCGTTGGAGATCGTATCGGCCACTTCTTTTGTGGTCAGCACGGCACTCGATGTCAGATAGCCTGCTGTTAGTCCTTTACCTATGCACATGATGTCGGGCTGCACGCCAGCATGTTCGCATGCAAAGAATCGTCCGGTGCGCCAGAACCCTGTGGCGATTTCGTCAAATATGAGGTAGATACCATATTTGTCACACAGACGTCGCGCTTCCACAAGATATTGGGGATGATAGAAATACATACCGCCGGCTCCCTGCACCACGGGCTCGAGAATCAGAGCGGCGATTTCGTCGGATTTTTCGCTCAGTAGTTTCTCAAGCTCGTCGATAGCCGTCGGATCCCACGGGTCGTTGATGCGGCAACGCGGCTGCTCAACGAAGTAGCGTATGGGCAGTGCAGAGCCGAACGCACCATGCATTCCTGTCACCGGGTCGCACACACTCATGGCATTCCATGTGTCGCCGTGATATCCTGAACGGATCGTGACGAAGTTAGTCTTTTTGTGCGAACCGGAGCGCGATATCGCAGCCTGGATTGCCATCTTCATGGCCACCTCCACGGCCACTGATCCCGAGTCGGCATAGAATATGTTGTTCATCGCCGGAGGAGCCACTTCGAGCAGCATCTTTCCCAGCTCGATGGCCGGATCGTGGGTCAATCCGCCAAACATCACATGGCTCATTCGTGCGAGCTGTTTCTCGACGGCTTTGTTGATCACGGGGTGATTATAGCCGTGGATCGTGCACCACCACGACGACATCCCTTCGATCAATTCCCGACCGTCGGCCAGTTTCAGACGCACGCCCGATGCGCTGACCACTTTGTAGGTCGGCAGCGGATTGATGGTGGATGTGTAGGGGTGCCAGAGATGTTCGCGATCCCAGCTCGAAAAAACGGGTGATGAACTGTCCATAAATCTTAGAAATGCTGATTCGGAATGCAAAATTACAAAAAAATAATCTAATCAAGATCCGAACGCAACCTTTTGCTTACGATTGCCGGAGCCCTATATATAATAATGTGTAGTCGAGGTCGGACAGCCAAGGAAGCTTGAATTTGGAGTGAAAATGACAAAAAATTGTTTAAAATCTTTGGTGGTTTAAAAAAAATGCCTACCTTTGCATCGCAAAAGGGGAAAAGCCCGAAAGCCCAACGCGAAAATAGCTCAGTTGGTAGAGCACGACCTTGCCAAGGTCGGGGTCGCGGGTTCGAGTCCCGTTTTTCGCTCCAAGAGAACAATGAAATATGGTTTCAGCAGAGCCGGATCGCGAGATTTACAAACCATGCGAAAATAGCTCAGTTGGTAGAGCACGACCTTGCCAAGGTCGGGGTCGCGGGTTCGAGTCCCGTTTTTCGCTCCAATATCTGACTTCTGTCTGAAATCTGTCCGGGTGGTGGAATTGGTAGACACGCTACTTTGAGGGGGTAGTGGCCGTTGGGCTGTGTGAGTTCGAATCTCATCTCGGACACTCTTGAAAAACGCAATTGGTTCGTAAAAGATCCGATTGCGTTTTTGCTTTTATGGCGCCCGATTTTGTCATTTCAAAACAAATCGCTATCTTTGCATCACAAAATTCGGCTGATGTCAATGCCTGTCAGCTGCAGGCGGCATGAAGCTTTCGGGGCGTAGCGCAGTCCGGTAGCGCACCTGGTTTGGGACCAGGTGGTCGCAGGTTCGAATCCTGTCACCCCGACCACACAGAGGCCATCGGCATCCGCCGATGGCCTCGACGTTTTGGGCGGATAAGAGGCGGAACCTTATATAATTTATAAATCTTATAATCAAGTCTCCAAGTTGAAATAATGTTAAGGGTGGCAACTGCTTGGGGTGGCGGATTGTTCTTATGGCAGATTAATGAAAGGATTTGCTTTATGAACAACTTTGATAATGAAATTGCCAACAGTGCTTCCGAGGTGTCGCGTCAGGCTGCACAGGTCAGTATCGATGCGGCCAAGGTAGCTGCATCAGAGAAGATTGCCGCTATGAAAACTGCAGCTTCTGATAGTTTTGAAAATGCGGAGTCGAGATCGGCCGAAGCCATGGCTCAGTCGCGTGAAAAAGCGTCGGAGCTGTTGTCGACCGTGAAGGAGCGGGTATCAGCTGTCGCTTCTACGGCTTCCGCCAAGGCTACGGAGCTCAAGGACAGAGCTGCTCAATCCGGCGAATCGTTGATGGAACGCTTGAAGGAGTCAACGGCCAATGCTCTTGAGTCGGGAGCTGAATCGGCTCAAAACCTGGCAGAAAAGATCAGGAAGTAGACATAAGTTATAAAGAATGCGTCGTGAAAGGTGACGCATTCCTTTTTTGCGCCACGAGGTGTCGATTTTTGCTATTTTGGGATCAACCGGCTGGGTGGCGCATTATTTTTGCACTGTGTTTTTTGTGGTCTTAACCTTTCATTAATCTGATACGGATGAAACGTAAACTTGTTATTGTGGGCGTATTGCTCTGTGGTTTTTTCGGTGGCATGGTGGTCGGGTGCCTAAGATCTTGTGGCAGTCGGGCCGAAGGTGGCGGGTCGGTTGTGTGTACTACGCTGATCGATACTGTCAGTGTGATGGATACGGTTAGGGTGGCTGTTCCGATGGCTGTGGATCAGCGAGTGGTGAGATCTGATACAGTGCGTCTTGCGATGGTGGCCGATGGCGATACTGCAGTGATCGCGACCGACAGTGTTGCGGTGATGTTGCCGATGCTTCAACGTCACTTTCAGGGCGAAGAGTATGAGGCATGGGTCAGCGGCTATGATCCACAGATCGATTCCATCATTCTCTATAGACCGTTGACCACGGTCAGAGAGACTACGCTGATACACCGTGACAAGGGTCTTCGTGGGCGCTGGGGACTTTCGGCCGGGATTGGTGTTGCTTTGTCGATCGACTGCCGGGTGCGTCCGGCTGTGTTTGTGGGTCTTTCCTATACTTTTGTGGCGCTATAGGACGGGGCTGAGCAGACGGAGAATCGACTCCAGTGCTTTCTGCCACATGGGGCGGTTGCGCCATCGCGATTCCGATACCTTTTCGCTGTTGTGCAGATCATCCATGAACTGACGGGTGAGCTCGCTGTTGGTGTCGTGGGAATAGATGAAGAGTGTCGATTCAAAGTTGTGCTCGAAACTGCGAAAGTCGATGTTGGCCGACCCGACCGACGAGATGTCGTCGTCGATTATCATCGTTTTGCTGTGGAGCATACCGCCATTGTATAGATATACCTTGATGCCGGCACGCAGAGCCTCCATGATATAGCTGTAGGATGCATAGGTAAGGATCAGGGAATCGCTGCGGCGGGGGATCATAATGCGGACGTCGACTCTCGACAGGGCCGCCACTTCGAGTGCGCGCATTAGGTTTTCGGTGGGCAGGAAGTAGGGCGTCTGGATGTAGACGCGTTTGCGGGCGTTGGCTATATTGCGAAACATCACCATGGCTATATTGCTCCATTCGCTCGTGGGTCCCGATGTGATCAGTTGCACATTGGCAGCATCGCGGCCGGTGTAGGGAGTCACGTTGGCGCTTTCCTCGATCAGCGGATTGCCCATGAACGACCAGTCGACTGCAAAGACATATTGCATGGCTGCAACACCGGGTCCGGATATGCGCAGGTGGGTGTCGCGCCAGCGGTCGAACTTGCCCCCGTCGATATATCGGTCGGCAATGTTCATGCCGCCGATGTAGCCAACCGATCCGTCGACCACCACAATCTTGCGGTGATTGCGCCAGTTGATGCGTGTGGCAAACAGCGGGAACACCACCCGGAAAAACGGGTGGCATTCGATGCCGGTTTTCTCCATCTCCTTGAAGAACCGGCGCTTGGTGCCGAGCGAACCGATGTGGTCGTAGATCACGCGCACTTTGACTCCACGGCGGGCGGCATCGATCAGAGCATCCTTGATGCAGTTGCCCAGACGGTCGTCAGAGAAAATATAGTATTGCAGGTGTATATAGTGATGGGCGTTGGCTATGTCGGCAAGCAGGCTGTCGAATTTCTCCGTTCCGTCGTGAAACACTTTTATATGGTTCGACGGCAAAACCGTCGACTCCGTGAGTGCCATGCCAAGCTCAATCTGTTGCTGCAGATGATCGGGAGTGTCGGCGGTTTTGATTACTTCATCGCTCACCTGAGCTACCGATTGGCGCAAGCGGCGCTTGTTGCGGCGCGATATCATGTGCGTGTTCTTGATGCTGCGTCCAAAGAAGAGGTAGAGTATGATTCCGCCTATTGGAAGAGTCATCAGCACTGTGATCCAGGCCAGAGATTTCAGCGGATTGCGGTTCTCGGCAAGGATGATGCCCACGATGGTTGCTATTGTGGCAACGTAGGCAATCGTCAGCAGGGCGTAGACCCATGTCATGTTGATCGAGGCGATAATCATGTTGCTAAATTATAAAAAGATAGAATTTTGAGTGATTTTTTGCACAAAAAAAAGATCTTTATGCAATAATGAATCTCATGCGAAGGGGCGGAAATAGTTTGGCCCGGATGTCGCTGATGCAACTTCCGGGCCAATGAAGAGATATTTGTGATTTTATCTTACCATGACTTTGTGGTTGAACGTACGGCCGGATGCTCCTTTGACGGTCACGATGTAGACTCCGGCTGCGAGCGAGGATGTGTCGATGGTCGAGGCTTCGCCGCTTGCTGTGGTTTCGGCCAGGCGGATGCCCTGCAGGTTGTAGAGCGAGGTGGTGAATGCCGATTCGCCTGCGAGGTAAACGGTTAGAGAGCTGTTGCCGGTTTCGACAATGAGAGCTTTTTCAGCATCATCGTCGGCAATTGGATCGATACCCATTATTGATTTGCGGCTGAGCACTTCGATCAGACCGGCCACGGGATCAATGCGGCCATAACCGGCTTTTTCGGTGTCGCCGGAGAGTTTGTCGTCGAGAGCTGAGGTCTTTGCTATGATCTCTTTCACGTCGGTGGTGGTCAGCGTTGGGTCGGCTTCAAGCCAGAGGGCCACGGTGCCGGTGACAAACGGAGTTGCCATCGAGGTGCCCGACATTGATGCGAAATAGTGGGTCTTGCTGCCCGATGTGGCCTGGCCTGACATGGATGTGGCAGCATTGTTTTTCCCCACATAGCATGAGCTGTAGGACGAAATGACGTTCATGCCCGGGCCGAGCACTTCGGGAAGTTGGCGTCCATCGGCCGAGGGTCCGTAGCTTGAGAAGTAAGTGACTGCGCCTTGGTTGAAGTTGGATTCGTTCATGTACGACACGTTGCCTCCGAGCGTTGCGTAGTAGCGGCGGTTGTCATACGAGCCAACGGATATCACGTCGGGGTTGCAGCAGCCATCACTGATTGAATAGGATGCGTCGCCGTCGACCGTGCCGCTGACCGCTGACTGTGCGGTGAATTCGCCGTAGTTCGAGAGAGTGCCAAACACTTCCTGGCCTTCTTTGCCGGTGATATTGATGTGGATGTAGGATGCCGAAGTGGAGGTTGCGGATTTGCGGATATAATATACGAGGGCCATCACGTGGTAGCGTTTGTTGTTGGGATCGACTTCCGAAATGGCCACTATTTCCGCCTGGCTGTAAGCATTTTTCAGGGTGGTATTGTATGTGGTGCCTGACACGCCGCTCTGGCTGATGTAGTCAAACGACTGGTCGGCTGCCGTCACATTGAAAAGAGAGGTGTTGGTGTTGCGGATAAGGCCCGGTGTGAGATTGCTGAAGTTGACCGTAAACGGAGTGGCATCGTTGCCCCAGAAGTCGAGGATGCAGTAGCACTGCGTAGATGAGATGCTGGCATCGGGTGTGATACAGGTCTTCAGACTTTTATCGGATGACGTGAAGCGTTTGCCCACACTGATCTTGCCCTCGCCGTCGTTGCCGGATGCCATACATACGATGGCGCCGTAAGAGTTGATGACTTCACTGATAGCCTGCGAGAAGGCATCCGTACCGTCGTGTGGACCTGTGATAGATCCGGCCGAAAAGTTTATCACACAGGGCTGTCCGTTTTCCTGAGCGTATGAAGCCATGCGGGTGAAGCCGTCGATCACTGCTGCATCGGCGAGTGTGCCGGCTGAGATGAGCAGATCGCTTTCGGGAGCCACGCCATAGTAGGGGTTGCTCTTAGTGTTGACACCGCCGTTCCATGACGATCCGCTGGGCTCACACCACATGTATTGAGTGGTGCCTTTGTAGCCGCCGGCCATGATGCCGGTTGTGTGGGTGCCGTGGGTCTGGGTGCTGTCGTCGGTGGTGAAGCTGCCTATTTTCGACAGATCGATGATGCCTCTGTAGATGTCGTCGTTCTCGTCGGTATAGTAATATTGCAGCTGCTTGACGCGCGATGTCCCGTCGGTGTTGAGGAAGTTGATGTGGTTTGGTTCGATACCGGTGTCGAAGATTGCAGTGCATACGCCTTTGCCTGTGAATTTGTAGGTGTCGGAGCCAAAGGTGACTTTGCCGTTGTGGATGTCGTCGACGCCGGCATATGCGCGGGCCTCATCGAGATAAAGCTCCAGCTGGCGTCCGAATGACACTTGGCGCACGCAGTCGAGTTCGGCAAGATCTTCTACGTCGCTGACAGGAAGGCTGACCACAACTACTGAGTTCAAGTCGGTGGTCACTTCAAATCCTGCGGCCGAAATGTCGGCGGCGGTGTATCCGTCGTTGAGCACCACCAGCGGCGATACGCGCGAGATAGTGGGTCCGGTCAGTGCTTCACTGTTGAGTGAAAACGGGGTAATTTTTTTGGTGAGGTCGAGGTGTGGAGTCTGTTTTTGTACCTGACCAAGTAGGATGCGACCGGGAAGGTCGATTTTGCTTTGCGCGTTTACGCTTAGCAAAGTGACAGTAAAAGCCGCCACAAATGTGTAAAAATGCTTCATAGTTTACCTTAAAAATTGTTTATTGAAAACTTTTCTGCAAGTATAACTATACATTTGTTAAATTGTTCTATGTGTAACGTAAATGTAACGAAAAATCGAGATTTTTATTAAAAATGTTCACGAAATGAGATCAAAAAGTTTGAAAATGTTATTTTGACATGTGTAATATTGGCAAAATGCAACATTTTCATGCTTACGCCTTATTATACACCTTATATTTCTTATATGATTTATAAATCGTATAAGTCGTATAGAGATCGTTATAAAAAAAAGAAGCTGTACCTTGTGGGGCACAGCTTCCGGGAGATATATTGATTGGTTGGTTTATTCAGCAACGACTTCGAAGGGGATTTCGACCATAACTTCTTTGTGAAGTTTGAGGTTGGCGTTGTAGTTGCCCACTTCTTTGATGGTCTCTTTCACTTCGATCAGCTTGCGGTCGATGTTGAAGCCGAGTTTTTCGAGAGCTTCAGCAATCTGGATGGCATTGACAGAACCAAAGATTGTGCCGGTAGAGCTGGTCTTGGCACCGATGGTGAGTTTAACATCCTGGAGTGAAGCGGCGAGGGCTTCAGCGTCGGCTTTAATCTTTGCGAGCTTGTGAGCGCGCTGGCGCTGGTTTTCGGCGAGCACTTTAAGCGCTGCGGGAGTGGCGATGACGGCTTTGCCGAAGGGGATGAGGTAGTTGCGGCCGTAGCCTGATTTCACTTCCACTACGTCGTCCTTGTATCCGAGGTTGGAAACGTCTTCTTTAAGTATAATCTTCATAATTCCTAAGCGTTTAAAGTGGATTATTTCATCAAGTCAGTCACATAGGGCAGAAGAGCGAGGTGGCGAGCGCGTTTAACGGCCTGAGCCACGCGGCGCTGGAACTTCAGCGAGGTGCCGGTGATGCGGCGGGGAAGGATTTTGCCCTGTTCGTTAAGGAATTTCTTGAGGAATTCGGGATCTTTGTAGTCGATATACTTGATGCCACTGCGTTTGAAGCGGCAGTATTTTTTCTTTTTTACGTCAACTGACATCGGGGTCAGATAGCGGATTTCAGATTGTGCCATTGTTTAAGCCTCCTTTACTTCTGATTCAACTTCTTCTTTTACAGTCACTTCTTTTGCGCCTTTGAGGCTGCGACGTTTTGCAGCGTATTCGGCAGCGTATTTGTCGAGACGGAAAGTCAGGAAGCGCAGCACGCGTTCGTCGCGACGGAATGCGGTTTCGAGCTTTTTAACGAGGGTGGGTTCGCCGTCAAATTCAACGAGGGTGTAGAAGCCTGTTGTTTTTTTCTGGATGGGATAGGCGAGCTTGCGAAGGCCCCAAAGTTCTTCATTCACGATAGTAGCGCCGTTGTCGGTCAGTACTTTTGTGAATTTTTCTACCGCTTCCTTCATCTGTGCGTCAGACAAAACGGGAGTTAAAATGAAAACGGTTTCGTACTTCATGTTTGTTATTGATTGATGTTAATAAAGTTAGTGCGATTCGTAATAGTTTTTCGAAAAGCGATGCAAAGTTACACCTTTTTCAGCTAATATGCAATATTTCGCAAAGATAATTCTCGCTTTTTGATTGCAAACGGTGTATAAGCGGTGTGTAGGCGGCGTGGATGGCGATGATTCCTGTAAAGAAAAAGTTCCCGGGGTGGCGGGAACTTGTGGGAGTCAGTTGAGGATGGTGCCTGACAGAATGGGGGTCATTGATGGCTCGGGGTGGTACACTCGAGCAAACTGCCGCAGGAAGTTGAGTGTGGCCTGCTTGGGGCTTTTTGTTTTGGAGGATTGAGAGGTGTTGCTGTTGGCAGCGAAAGTCGGAGTAGAAGTTTTAGCCATAGGCAATGTCGTGTTAGGGTGAGTGATGAATGAGCAGAGAGATAGGGTCGTCTGACCGATACATTTTAATAACGCTACATCGCCCGGTTTATTATCCATAGATTGATATTTTTGCAAAAAAATAATAAAAATAAATCGGTGTAACCCGACGGTGTTGCAACGATGAAAATTATTTCGTAAATTTGCAGTCGCTCCTTGAAACAGGGAGCCGCAGTGTAAATAGTAAAACATCAATTATCAAAACCAATCTTAACTTTATTCTTGCCTATTGATCAGACGTTTACTTTAACTTTAAAGGCACAGAACAATGCAAATACTTTCTAAGCTGTCCGACGATAAGTTGGTTGCGGCTTATGCTTCCGGGGAGAACCGGGCATTTGACATACTATTGAAGCGACACCAGGATCGTGTGTTTTCCTACATACTTTCAATTGTTAAAAACACCGATATCGCAAACGACATATTTCAAGAGACATTCGTCAAGGCCATCACTACGATCAAGCAGGGACGATACAGTGAGTCGGGCAAGTTTTCGGCCTGGATCACCCGTATAGCCCACAATCTTGTGATTGACTACTATCGTCAGGAAAAGAGCGAAAATCTTTGCTCGGCCGACGACGAGGCGGTCAATGTGTTGAACCGCAAGGAGCTGTCGGATGTCAATATTGAGGATGTGATCATCAACGATCAGATCCATGACGACGTGCGCCGCTTGGTCGATGCTTTGCCTGACAATCAGCGCGAGGTGTTGATGATGCGCTACTATCGCGACATGTCGTTCAAGGAGATTGCCGATGCCACCAAGGTGAGCATCAACACAGCTTTGGGCCGTATGCGCTATGCCATCATCAATATGCGTCGCATTGCCGAGGAAAACAATATCGTATTGACAATGTCGTAATCTACCATCGAAGCCATGCACACGATAAGCGAATATCTTGGAACTATCGAGAAACATCTCAAGGAGATCAAATATCCTGAAAATCCGGCCGGACTTTATGATCCGATAGCCTACACGCTCAATGGTGGTGGCAAACGCCTGCGCCCCATGCTGGTGCTCGCCACGTGTGAAGCTTTCGGTGGCGATGTCGACAAAGCCATCAACCAGGCTTTGGCTGTTGAGATGTTTCACAACTTCACGCTTCTGCACGACGACGTGATGGACGATGCCGACATGCGTCGCGGCCGTCCGACTGTGCACGTCAGATGGGATTCGCGCACGGCTATTCTGTCGGGCGATGCCATGCTGACGCTTTCGGGCATTATTTCCCGGCGTGGATGTACGCTCGCGCAGGCTGCAGCCGTGGCCGAACTGATGGACCGCACCGCTATGGAGGTGTATGATGGCCAGCAGTACGATATGGACTTCGAGAACCGGGCCGATGTGACTGTCGACGACTACATCAACATGATCCGGCTGAAAACTTCTGTGCTTCTGGGTTGTGCATGCCAGCTCGGCGCCGTCATGGCCAATGCTGATCCGGAGCAATCCCGCGTGATCTATGAGTTCGGTGTAAAACTTGGTCTTGCATTTCAGCTTCGCGATGACTATCTCGACACTTATGGCGACCCCATCATATTCGGCAAAGAGATTGGAGGCGATATAATCAACGACAAAAAAACGTGGCTGTCGATCACTGCCATGCAGGAAGATGCCGACGGTGTGATGCAACGCGAACTGTCGTCGCCTTCTGAACCGAAGGAGAAGATTGAGAATGTGCGGGGCGTCTACGATCGTCTTCATCTTGCCGAGCGCTGCCATCAGCTGATCAACCGCTATGTCGATGAGGCAGTGGCCGAACTCGACAAACTGGAGCTAACTCCGGCCGCCAAAGATTTCTTTGTTCAAATAGCCGAAAATTCCCGCACCCGCACTCATTGAGAGTTCGTCAAATAGCACAGCTATGTTGATCGATACCCATACCCATCTATATCTCGAAGAGTTTGACTGCGACGGCGGTGGAACCGCTGCCGTCGATCGAGCATTGGCTGCCGGCATCGGCCATATGATCCTTCCAAACGTCGATCTCTCAACCATCGAACCCATGATGGCTTTGCATGAAGCTCGTCCCGAAGTCACGTCCATTGCCATGGGTTTGCATCCCACCGAGGTGACCGACAATTGGCGTGAAGATCTCGACCGGGTCAGGCAATGGCTTGGCGATGGAAGCGGATTTGTGGCAGTGGGAGAGATCGGCATCGATCTGTATTGGGATCAAAGCCGGAAAAGGGAACAGATGCAGGCATTCGAGCAGCAGTTGCAGTGGGCTGAGCAGTTGGATCTGCCGGTGATAATCCATTGTCGCGAGGGATTGAACGAAACCATGGAAGTGCTTGAATCATTTCCCGGGCTCAAAGGCGTGATGCACAGTTTCGGAGGCACGACTGACGATGTAGAGGCAGTGCGTCGCAAGGTAGATTTTCACTTCGGCGTCAATGGTATCGTGACCTTCAAGAATTCGAGAGTGCGCGACGTGCTTCCGGCCATCGGCCTTGACCGGCTGCTACTGGAGACCGACTCGCCCTACCTGGCTCCGGTGCCTTATCGCGGCAAACGCAACGAGAGTGCCTACATGGTGAAAACTGCCGAGCATATAGCTCAACATCTCAATAAAACAACGGAGGCGATAGCCGTAGCCACCGCCTCCAATGCCGAATCACTGTTCGGTCTCGCTATTTAATGATCTGATAAAGGTATATTCGATGGGGGTTGCTTGACTCGGATATGAGTTCGGACTTAATTTGCTCTGCTGTGAAGGGCTCATTACTTAAAATCAAAATATAGCCGCCAAACGGCTTTTCATGGGTGTAGAATTGGCATCCCTTCAGATTTATCTCCTTATCTATGGGCAGGAACACACACTCGGGTAGAAGTGGTTCGACGTCTTTCGGATCTTTCAAAATAATATTGGCAAACAAGATCATTTCCGTATCATTCTTTATTGAGAAATGATATAGATTGTCGCCGTCATCAATAATGTTGACCGAGGCATATTTTATACTATCCTGCAAGCTGCCGTCCGGGCCGAGAAGATATGCAAGTGTGGTTATAGCATCAGGAGAATCCATTGATATACGTGATACTCCGGCCCGATCGAACCGTGTTTTGTCGATCTTGTCAAGAGATAATCCTTGTAGAAGGTTTTTATTGGTTGTTGCGATGCTTGATAGTGTTTTCGATTTGGCATCTGTCACAAGTTCCTTAATGGTTTTCCCTTCCGCTCCGGTAGTGGTCCGAAATTTGTAAACCGCTCGCCGATTGTTGTTCTCCACAATCCATATCTCGCTATTGTTATTTATGCGCAGGCGCGTGTCGCCGTTTAATTTTGAGCCGGGAGCAACTTTGATGGCTTTTGCCCCTGATATTTCACATACAATTCCTTTCACCTTAAAGGTGAGAAAGTTTTGGGCTATTGCTGCTGATGTTGTCATAAGCAGCAGAGTGATAGTCGTTATGCATCGTTTTAAAATCGTTATCATGGTCTGTTTTTCCGGTTTGGGTTTATGTTTTATCGTGAGAATCATTTTCGCTGTTTTATTTTGAAAATATTATTTTGACACGAGGTGTCAGACGTTTACTTGTTAGATCCCATATGCCCGTTATGACATCCATCGCCACGAGCCCGAGCAGCGAGAGTGTTACGGTTGGGGCGAAATCTATTGAATAGTGTCCATTGATGTAGATGTAGGAGCCTATGTTTAGTGCAAGTACTATCAGTACTACTTGTAAAATCCTGACCACCAGTCCGACCCATTTCTTTTTCATATCGGTATAATATACTCTCAGGAATAGTATGGCAAAACACGCTGTGAATGCTACCAGCCAGTTGACCATACGACCTGAGTAGTCAATATAGTCGCCATCGATTATGTTGGCAATAGTGTGGGCGTGAATCACGATGCCCGGCATACTGGTGGTCAGCGGCACGCGATGTATGTCAGATAGATTCTCCACACATCCTATCAATATGATGTGTCCTGTGATGAGTTCGGGCACTTTTGTCATTTCCTCGGGAGAGAGTATGGTAAATTCCCGTCCGGAAAAGTTGATCAATTCCATATTGTTGCGTCTGTTGAGCAACTTCTGGAAGCTCCCCGGAGAATATTTTTCGGCGATCAGTGCCGAAAAAGTAGGCATCGTTTCCCCATTGCTCAATTCAAGTTCGCCCTTGAAGAAGCGTGTGGTGTTTAACCTCGATCCTCCGTTTATATTCACGGCGGCATATTCATGTGGTTGTTCCAACCATGAGTCGAAGTAGGCAACTTCGGCAGCTTGAAAACGCCCTTTTTCATCAGGATTGGAAAGAACCACGGGCAATACCACGTTGCGGGCCGTGTCGATGGCCTCAATAATTGAATCCACCAGGACGGTTGTGGGTTCAGATAATATTAAGTCTATGCCAATGACAGCGGCTCCGGCTGAGTCGGCAAAGGCTATTGCCCTGCCTATCTCCGCACGTGAACATCCGTCGGTTGCAATGATGGTCACATTACGGTCTAAAGGCACGACCTCATTTTCATAAGCCATCATGGCGTAGAAATCGCTGAAGTCCACATCGTTGGTTTTCTCTTTGGGGAGAAAGACCTCGAGCGATGTCAGCGGTCCGGGAAGAAGTAGCGACAGAAGCCAAGCGCCCAATGTGAATACGGCGGTTTTAAGCAATATTCTGCTTAATTTTGGCTTCTCTTGTTTTTCCTTGTTGCACATGATGATGGGCTGACGGATTATTGGTTTATTTGCCTGTCTGGTCCCAACTCCCATTTAGGAGACGCAGTGCAAGATGTGTTTGCTGTGTGTTTATAAACAAAGACGTGGGAGTCTTCACCTGTCGCCCATCCCACGTATCCGGGCTCTCGCATTGCCCATCTCTTTTGGAACGGGCAACGTCGAAACCCCACGCCGATATGATATAGAAACGTGTCTATAAGCATACCCGGGGCATCTGCCGTTGCCTTGTCCGGAAAGAGATTGTGAATTTGCGAGATTCGGATCCGCCGGTACAAGCGCTACTGGTAAACGCCTTATAAATATGTATCGCCACCCATATCCCGACCGTCGTTACACGGCCATTCGGCGTGGCTCGCCACAAATATAGTGAAAAATTTTAAACTTTGGAAATATTATCGCCGTATTCTGTTATTTTATGTTAAATATTTTGATGTTCTTTGAAAACAGCTAGGTTCGTGTCTTTTCGAATGAAAATTGCTATATAATCCCGGTAAATATAAGCGGAGCGCCGGTCGTAAGCTGGCCGGCGCTCTGGTTGTTGTCGTAATGTGGGGGAGTGGGATTAGCCTCCGAAGTTGTCGTAGTGGATGTTTTCGGGGTCGACGCCGAGTGAGTCGAGCATCTTGTTGACTGCGGCGCTCATCGGACCGGGGCCACACATGTAGTATTCGATGTCCTCAGGATTTTCGTGATCTTTGAGGTAGGTGTCGTAGATGACCTGATGCACGAAGCCGGGGGTGTATTTCACACCGGCTTTGTCGGCAGCCGGGTCGGGGCGGTCGAGAGCCAGGTGGAAATGGAAGTTGGGGAATTCCTTTTCGAGCTGCAGGAAGTCGTCGAGATAGAACACTTCGTTGAGGGCACGTGCACCATAGAAATAGTTCATGACGCGGTCAGTGGTGTGAAGCGTCTTGGTCATGTGCATGATTTGTGCACGCAGAGGAGCCATGCCTGCACCGCCGCCGATCCACATCATCTCTTTCTTGGAATTGAATATGGGGTGGAAGTCGCCGTAAGGGCCGCTCATCAGCACCTTGTCGCCGGGTTTGAGGGTGAAGATATAGCTCGATGCGATGCCCGGCATCACGTCCTGGAATCCTACTTCGGGTTTCGGCTTGAACGGCGGTGTGGCGATGCGCACTGTCAGCATGAAGCGGTCGCCCTCGGCCGGGTAGTTGGCCATGGAGTAGGCTCGTACGGTGGTTTCGTCGTTGTGGCATTTGAGCGAGAACAGGCCGAATTTTTCCCACGACGGGAGATATTCTTCGCCGATCGAAGCCTTGTCGATGTCCTTGTCGTAGTCCATAGAGTAGGGGGGTATCTTGATCTGGGCGTAGGATCCGGGTATGAAGTCCATGTGGGCGCCTTCGGGCAGGGCTACGATGAATTCCTTGATAAACGTCGACACGTTGTTGTTGCTGATCACGGTGCACTCGTATTCTTTGATGTCGAGCACCGATGCGGGCACTGCCATCGACAGGTCTTCTTTCACTTTCACCTGGCAGGCCAGACGCCAATGGTCCTTGACCTCTTTGCGGGAGAAGTGAACCGATTCGGTGGGGAGTATCTCACCGCCGCCTTCAAGAACCTGCACTTTGCACTGTCCACAGCTGCCCTTGCCGCCGCAGGCCGAAGGGAGGAAAATGTTGTTGTCGGCCATGGTGCTCAGCAAAGGTTTGCCTGAGAGAGCCTCCACTTTGGTGTCGTTGTTGATGGTTATGGTCACCTTGCCGGTATGGACAAGGAAGTGTTTGGCCGTCAGAAGTATGGCCACGAGCAGGAGTGTGACCAGCAGAAATATGCCCACTCCGGCTATGATGGTGAGGGTTGAGGGTGATGCGGATAACAATATTTGATTGAGTAACATTGCAGCCTTGTTTTATCAGTTAATGTGTCAGATTTTAATGCCGAGGAAGCTCATGAAGGCTATGCCCATCAGTGCAGTGAGGATGAATGTGATGCCGATGCCACGCAGAGGACGGGGAATGTTGGAGTAACTGGCGAGACGTTCGCGGATGGCGGCGATGGCCACGATGGCGAGCAACCAGCCGAGTCCCCAACCGCCGCCGGCGCAAACGGCGGTGAATACGCTTGTGAAGCCTCTCTGCTGCATGAAGAGAGAGCCACCGAGGATGGCACAGTTGACGGCGATCAGTGGCAGGAAGATGCCGAGGGAGCCGTAGAGTGCTGGGCTGTATTTTTCGACCGCCATCTCGACGAGTTGTGTCATGGAGGCGATGACGGCGATAAACATGATGAGCGACAGAAAGCTGAGGTCGACATCGGCATATTCCGGTCCGAGCCATGTGAGAGCGCCGGCGCGGAGCACGTAGGTTTCAAGCAGATAGTTGATGGGTAGGGTGATCACCAACATGAAAGTGACAGCCACGCCGAGGCCGAAGGCGGTCTTGACGTTTTTCGAAACGGCGAGAAATGAACACATGCCCAGGAAGTAGGCAAAGATCATGTTGTCGACGAAAATCGATCGTATGAATAGATTGAGATTTTCCATTTTGAAAATTGACGGTTGATGTTAGTGATTAATCAGTCTTCCTGAAGATCCTTGTTGTATAGTCGGTGAATCCATATGATGCATGCAACTACGATGAGAGCCATCGGGGGCAGGATCATAAGACCATTGTTGACATATCCGTGGTCGTAGCACCACTGGGGCACCACCTGATATCCAAGCAGCGTGCCACTGCCGAGAAGTTCGCGGAAGAAGGCCACGATGACGAGGATGATGGCGTAGCCGATGCCATTGCCGATACCGTCGAGAAACGAAGGCCAGGGTTTGTTGGCCATGGCAAACGCCTCAAGACGTCCCATCAGTATACAGTTGGTGATGATGAGGCCGATGAACACCGACAGCTGTTTGCTGACGTCGTAGGTGTAAGCCATCAGCAGCTGGTTGACGATGACCACAAGTCCGGCCACTACTACGAGTTGAACGATGATGCGGATGTTGGTGGGAATGGTGTTGCGGATCAGAGAGATGATCACGTTGGAGAATGCCAGTACGGCGATCACCGACATGCCCATGACGATTGCCGGTTCGAGTTTGGCGGTGACGGCAAGCACCGAACAGATGCCCAGCACTTGTACGATGACCGGGTTGTTCTTCGAAAACGGATTGAACAGTACGCTCTTGTTGCTAACTTTTTCGGCCATGACTATTTGGTTCTGATGGTTTCTAAAAATGATTTGTAGGGCGACAGACAGTTGTCGATCATGTCGCTGACACCTTTGCTGGTGATCGTGCCGCCTGAAATGGCGTCGACATAATCGCTGTCGTCAGCCGGTTTCTGGCCTTTCTTCATGACGGCGATGGGGAGGAACTGACCGTCTTTGAATAGGTTTTTGCCTTTGAATTCGTCGCGGAAGAATGGCTTTTCGATTTCAGCGCCCAGACCCGGAGTCTCGCCTTGGTGAGCGAAATATGCTCCATAAACTGTTGAGCCGTTGTCGTCGAGCGATATATAGCCCCAGATCGGGCCCCATAGTCCTGCGCCGTAGGCTGAAAGAATATATTTGTTGCCATTGTCGGTGCGGCACACGTAGACCGGCAGCAGGCGCTGGTCGGCCGGCAGCGTAATCTGTTTGGCCACATCGATGTCGAAGGCCTTGACGTCGCCGTCGACTCTCTCGCCCTTGGAGTTGACCACAAACTGGTCGACGATCGATTTCTCAAACATTTCAACGGCGTTGTCGGTGTTGGCTTCTATGTTGACCGACAGAAGTATCTGAAGCATTTTGTCGGCTTTGACATTTTCGTTTTGTCGATCCTTAAGCTGGAGCGAGGTCACCACAAGCACGGTGCCGACGATCAGCACAAGCAGAACGATGTATATAATGGTGTAGGGGATGCTTTGCTTATTCATGTTCTTGTAGTTTTGTCAGGATTTGGATATCAGACGGCGCAGACGTGCGCGGACGTTGATCTGCACTACGCAGTAGTCGATCAGCGGTGCGAATGCATTCATCAGGAGCACGGCGAGCATGGCGCCTTCGGGGTAGCCGTTGTTGTAGACGCGGATCAGGATGGCGATGACACCCACGAGGAAACCGTAGATATATTTGCCCACTCCGGTGCGGGCGGCCGTCACGGGATCAGTGGCCATGAACACGGCTGCGAAGGCAAATCCGCCGTAGAGCAGCTGGTCGAGGGGCTGCAGGCTTGAAGCCGGATATAGGGGCGAAGCGAAAGTGTGGGCGATCCAGCCCATGAACAGTCCGCCGACAAACACCGACAGCATGATGCGCCAGCTTGCGATGCCGGTGATCAGTAGTATGGCGGCTCCGATAAGTATGCACAGAGTGGAAGTTTCGCCAAACGAGCCGGGGATAAGGCCGAGGAATGCGTCCCATGTCGTGATGGGCTGACCGTTGGCAAGTACCAGGTCGGTCGAACCGGTGGCGAGCTGTCCGAGCGGGGTGGCTCCGGTGAATCCGTCGGCGAATGTCACGTTGCCGCCCAGGCCGAGGATCGGTTTGGTGGCAATGAACGCGTTGTCGCCGCTCATCGATGCAGGATAGGCGAAGAAGAGGAATGCGCGGGTGGTCAGTGCCACGTTGAAGATATTGAAGCCGGTGCCTCCGAACACTTCCTTGACGAAGATCACGGAGAATGCCGTGGCCACTGCCAGCATCCACACGGGGGTGGTGATGGGGCAGATGAGCGGCACCAGAATGCCGGTGACCAAAAATCCTTCCTGGATCTCTTCACCGCGGTATTGCGCCACGATGAATTCAATGCCAAGGCCCACGACGTAGGTCACCACGATGCGGGGTAGAATGGCCAGTGCTCCGTAGGCCACCATTTTCCAGAAGTCGAGCGGAGTGTTGGAGCACAGAAAGTTTTGATAGCCTGTGTTGTACATACCGAAGAGCAGACAGGGAATGAGGGCAATGACCACGATGATCATCACTCGCTTGGAGTCGATGGCATCGTGGACGTGCACTCCCGACTTCGACGTCTCGGTGGGAGTGTAGAGAAAAGTCTCAAAACCCTCAAACACCGAACGGAAAGCTGACAGCTTGCCGCCCGGCATGAAGTTGGGCTTTATTTTGTCGAGATATTTTCGTAACATAGCTTTTGATGCTGTGGTTTGTTGTTGCAGAAGCGGTTAGTTGAGTTCTTTGCGGAGATAGTCGAGACCTTCGCGCACTATTTTCTGAAGTTCGAGTTTCGACGGGTCGACATATTCGCACAAAGCGAAGTCGGCCGGAGTGACTTCATAGATGCCCAGGGCTTCCATCTTGTCGATGTCGCGCGCCAGAATGGCCTTGACCAGATATTCGGGCATCACCGACATCGGGAACACCTTTTCATATTGTCCGGACATGATCATTGCACGGCGACCTCCGTTGAGTCGTGCGTCGGGGGCAAACTTTTTGCCGCCCAGAAGTTTGGATAAGAACGAGCGGTTCTCGCTCATCTTGTTGGGCGAGAGCGATGCCCATCCCATGAACTCGTTGACGTCGTCGCCTTCGGGGATCACGGTGATCTGCCGATAGGGGAAGCGAAGGAAGCCATCGGGGCCAACGTTGATGCCCGTCAGGACGTTGCCGGCAATGATGCGTTTGTGGCAGTCGTTGTCGGCGATGCGTCCGGCTGTCAGAGGGGCTATCTCAGCTCCCACCACGGTGACTACTTCTGCCGGCTCGGTCACTTCCGATCCGGTGATGGCCACGGTAGTCGACCAGTCGGCGCGGCCGTTGAGCACTACGTCGCCCAGACGCACGGCAACAGTGATGTCAAGAAGCCAGATGGTCTCACCCTTGTTGACCGGGGCTATGTTTGCTGCCTGAATGCTCGGCAGTCCGACAGGATGCGGTCCTTTGAAAACCGTGATCTTTACTTTCCCATTCCCGGTGGCGGCAATCTTTTGCCACACTTCATTGTCGGCCTCTTCGGGATTGATACCGATATATACTTTGCCCTCGGTCAGCGATGCGAGTGCTTCGACGCCGGCTGCCACGCAGTCGGTTTTGTCGGCTGTGCGTGCAAGCAGCGAAGTGGCCAGAGGAGCGCTGTCGAAAGCCGTGATGAAGATGTCGCGCGGAGCAACCGTTGGATCCGGCACGATATCGTAGGGGAGCTGGCGCATCAGGGGCCAGATGCCCGAGCTGAGCATTGCACGGCGGATCGATTCGGCCGATTTGTCGGGACGCTCTGCCGCGGCAACAGGTTCAGTGCCGTCACATGTGACAACCACGCGGAGCACTTTGCGGCGTTCGCCGCGCACCACGTCGTCGACCGTGCCGCCGGTGGGCGACACCAGCACGATTTCAGGATGCAGCTTGTCGGACATCAGTGGCTGGCCGGCTGCAACAGTCTGGCCGGGCTTTACCAGCACGCGTGGGGTGAAACCCGGAAAATCGTCGGGCGTCAAGGCCACGCGTCCAACTTCGATCCGGCTCACGGGGGCTGAACCGTCGACCGATCCTTTGAGTCGGAGGTCGAGGCCTCGTCGGATAGATATTTCGTCAAACATCGTATGTAGGTTAAAACGGAAATTATACAATAGTTCAGATTGCAAAGGTATTTATAAATTTTGATAATTTTTTAGGTTTGATGACGAAAAAAAATGATAAAACTAAAGAAATAGTAGAAAAGGGCATTTTTGAAGATTATTTTTTTGGAATTTGAAAATTTTATCAATACATTTGCATTAATGTTTACACATGACTCCGGCAACACTTCGAGCCGATGCATGGCAAGCATTGCAATCATTGACCGGTGGAAAAAGACATGAATCCTCATAGACCGCATTGAAAAACTGTTAAAAGCAATATAAAGCACGGCCTTCAGTGGCCGACCTTAAACCTGACAATAACTAAAACTCAAATAAAATTTAAAACCCAAATCATTTAAACAATTAGTAATTATTAATTATGGAAGCTACAAAGCCCATCCAGCCCCAGGCTCAGCCTAAGGCTCCGAAAGCAAAAGCACAACCTGCTAAGAAAAATGTGAAAGGTATCAAGAATGCATTCCTCGTGATCGTGGTTTGCTTCTGCGTTGCCGTTTGCTTGTTCCTCTTCTTCTTTGGTAATCCCTCTCACTTCGATCCCGAATCGTTTGAAGGTGCAACTGCAAAATGGACAGTTTGGGGCATCGACAAAGCTCACCCGGTCGACCTCATCGGTACAATCTTCAAAGGTGGTATCATCGTGCCTGTTCTCCAGACTCTATTCCTCACTGTAATCGTTCTCTCTGTTGAACGTTGGATCGCTCTCTCAAGCGCCAAAGGCAAAGGCAACACTGCCAAATTCGTTGCTCAGATCAAGGGCTACCTCGCTAAAAACGATATCGCCGGTGCTCAGGCTTGCTGCAAACAGCAGAAGGGTTCTGTAGCTGCCGTTGTTGCTGCTGCTCTCGTTCGCTACGAAGAAATGGACAAAAACACCGTTCTCTCTAAAGAACAGAAAATCGCTACTCTTCAGAAAGAAGTAGAAGAAGCTACCGCTCTTGAGATGCCTGCTCTCCAGCAGAACCTCCCGATCGTTGCTACCATGACCACTCTCGGTACTCTCGTCGGTCTTCTCGGTACTGTAATCGGTATGATCAAATCATTCCAGGCTCTTTCCAACTCAGGTGCTCCTGACTCGTCGGCCCTTTCGACCGGTATCTCTGAGGCCCTTGTGAACACCGCCTTCGGTATCGCAACCGGTGCTTTCGCTGTAATATCCTACAACTTCTACACCAACAAAATCGATAACCTCACTTACGCTATCGACGAAATCGGTTTCTCGATTGTTCAAACATTCGCAGCAACCCACTAAATTTCCATATTACACACATTAATTAATATCTAAGAATAATCAAGTAATATGGGAAAAGTAAAAATTAAAAGAAAAAGTACCCTCATCGACATGACCGCGATGAGTGACGTGACTGTTCTTTTGCTTACTTTCTTCATGTTGACCTCCACCTTCCTTCAGAAGGAACCGGTGACCGTAGAGACCCCTTCGTCCGTTCAGGAACAAAAGGTGGCTACATCCAACGTTGTTAACGTGCTGGTGAGCCCCCACGGCGAAGTCTTCCTCAACGTGGCCGGTGAAGCTGACCCTGATGCGTCGATGAATTATGCCAAAGAGCAAAATCCCGATCTCAGCCCGGCCGAGCTTCGCAAGGAAAAAGGCAAATGGGCTTCCGACTCTATCCGTCGCGAAGTCATCATCCAAGCTATTGCCGACTACAACAGCACCGGCAAGACTCCCGTCGAGCTGACTAAATCTGAAGTGGATCAGCTTGCCAAACTTGGAACCATCGGCGTGCCTTTTGCCTACCTGAAGGATTTCCTCAACCTCCGTCAGGTTGAACAGGACAAACTCTTCACCGACTTCTACAAGATGACCGACGAAGAGAAGGAAGCCTACAACAAGCAGAAGGGTACAATCCACGTCGGAATACCTATCGATACAGATCACAACCGTACGAACGAATTCCAGATCTGGATGCGCGCCATCAAGAAAGTGGCTCAGAACAATTATCCCAAGCTCAACGAAGCCATGACCAAGGGCGAAGGTATTGCCGTTAAGGCCGACCGCCGCACTGAGTTCGAAAAAATGCACGTTGTGCTCGATAACCTTCAGACACTCAAGATGACACGTTTCACTTTGATGACTGCACTTAAATCACAAGATCAATAATTATGGCACAGATTGAACAATCAGATAAGGGCAAAAAGAAAAAAGGCGCCCAGAAGAAGATGGCGATCCATGTCGACTTCACCCCTATGGTGGACATGAACATGCTTCTCATCACGTTCTTCATGCTCTGTACCACAATGTTGAAATCGCAGACATTGAAGATCGCTCTTCCAACCAACGAAAAAGTTACAAACGAACAGAAAAACCAGGCCGGTGAGTCGCAGGCCATCACCCTGCTCCTCGACGTCGAACGCGACGCTCAGGGCAAGCCCGTGACCGATGCCTTCGGCAACACAAAGACCGTCATTTACTACTATGAAGGTGCTTTGAAAACCGACGACGCCGGCAACCCCTACCGCGAACAGCTCCGCACCGAGGCCTTCCTCGGCAACGAGAACAACGTTCAGCGCGGTATCCGCAAAATCCTTCACGACCGCAATAAGAAAATTATTGCCGAAGTCAACAAGCTCAAGGAAGATTGGCGCAACAACAAATTCGCTGAAGACGATGATGAAAATAAGCGTTTGTATGAGGAAGCCGCCAACAAGGTGCGCAACAATGACGAGTACAAATATCCCATCGTCATGATCAAAGCCACCCCCGAAGCTACTTGGGACAGCGTGATTGGAGCCCTTGACGAAATGAGTATCAACGAAATTTCGCATTATCAGCTTGAAAACCTCAACAATCAGGAACGCAAAATGCTCGGTCTTCCCCTCGTGGAAGAAGCTGCTCCGGCAGCTGCAGCTCCCGCTGGTAACTAATTGATGATCGATATATATTAACCCAAAAATCAGAAAAGAAAAATGGCAAAAGATGTAGATCTTTCATCAGAAGAATGGCGCGACTTAGTGTTTGAAGGAAAAAACAAGGATTTCGGTGCCTACGAACTCCGCAAAAACTCCCCCAAACGCCACAATTGGGCCATGGTTGCAGTTGTTGTGTTTATCCTCGCCGTTTTCCTCTCT
Organism: Bacteroides sp.; assembly: GCA_023666835.1. Classification (GTDB taxonomy): domain Bacteria; phylum Bacteroidota; class Bacteroidia; order Bacteroidales; family Muribaculaceae; genus Paramuribaculum. The sequence continues at coordinate 785,951 of JAMPBJ010000001.1, forward strand.
TCACTGCTGGTTAGCCAGGTGATGAAGGAGGAAGAACAACCCAAGGAAAACAAGGGTCAGGCTGAAATGGTGAACTACGAAGAAGAGGCCATCGAAGAAGAAATGCCCGAAGAAGAGGCATTCGAGATGCCCGAAGAGCAGATCGTCACTGAGGAAGAAGTCCTCTCTCAGGAGAAGGTGACTGAAATCCTCATCAAACCCGACGATCAGGTGACCGAACCCCCGCGTTCGCAGGACGAGTTGCAGCAGTCAGAAGTTGCAGCCGGTGCGGCTACCGTCGAAGGTAACTCCAACGACATCATCGAGGCCAAGGCCTTCGTTGAAGAAGTGAAACCCGAACCCCCGGCACCCCCGGCACCCCCGAAACATGACGATAACAAAGTGTTTGACTCTGTTGAACAGGATCCCGTGTTCCCCGGTGGACAGGCTGCCCTTCTCAAATATGTAGCTGACCACCTCAAATATCCGCCTATCGCTGCCGAGAACGGTATCCAGGGCAAAGTGACAGTTCAGTTCGTCGTTACCAAAACCGGTGCCGTTGGCCAGGTTAAGGTGGTTCGCGGCAAAGACCCCGAACTCGACAAAGAAGCTGTACGCGTTGTCAAATCGCTGCCGAAATTCACCCCCGGTAAGATGAACGGACACGCTGTGAATGTGTGGTACACTCTGCCTATCACATTCCGCCTCGCCGGTCAGTAATCCCTACGCGTAACTTCCACGCATTATAATCTGCAATTGCGGAGACTTCCCGACCATCGTCGGAGAGTCTCCGCAACTGATTTTTGCTATTTTCGCTTCAGTCACCATAAGATTTTTGCTATTTTCAGATCATATCGGATCGTTTCATGCTATCTTTGCAGTCGATTATGACAAACAGCATTCCTCAATTGATGACTCTCGACAACGGGCTCCGCATCGTGGCCTGTTGCGATCCAAATGCCAAAGTCGACTATTTCGGACTGACAGTCGACGCCGGCAGTCGCGATGACGGACCGCGGCGACATGGACTTGCGCATTTCGTGGAGCATACACTATTCAAAGGCACTGACAGACGGCGTTCGTGCCATATCATCAACCGCATGGAGGCGTGCGGCGGCGAGCTGAATGCATATACCACCAAGGAGTCGACCACCGTTTATTCTGTCTTCCCATCCGGCAATCTGGGGCGTGCCGTGGAGTTGATAGCTGATCTGGTGATCAATTCCCGTTTCCCAAAAAAGGAAATCGACATGGAGCGTGGCGTGGTGGCCGATGAGATCGACTCCTATCTCGACATTCCTGCCGAAGCTGTCTACGATGATTTTGAAGACCGGTTGTGGGCCGGTTCATCGTTGGGCCACAATATACTCGGCACTAAAGAAGCTCTTTCTGAATTTGACTCCGCCGTGTGTCGCGATTATCTTCACCGGCTTTATGCGGCCGACAATATGGTCGTGTTTTACTCAGGCAATCGCCGACCGGCAGAAGTGGAAAGACTGATTTCGCGACATTTTGCCACTCTGCCGCTTAAAGCTCAAAAAATCAACCGCACATCGCCTGTCGGCATTGCACCGTTTCAAGACTCCGTGGCTATTTCCAGTCACCAGACTCACACCATCATCGGCACGAGTGTCTGCGACATGTACTCCAATCGGCGCTACGCGCTGAGTCTTCTCGTCAATATGCTCGGAGGTCCGGGCATGAATTCACTGCTCAACGTCGAACTGCGCGAGAAGCGCGGACTCGTATATTCCGTTGAAGCAAATGCATCGTTTCTGACTGATACTGGCATCTTCACCGTCTACTACGGATGCGACCCGGAGGATTCCCGGCGCTGCCACCAACTGACCGCCTCGGTCATCGACCGCCTTGTCAGCACCGCGATAACTTCCCGCCGACTTTCCGCAGCAATCCGCCAATATGTTGGTCAAATGATTGTCAGCACCGACAATCGTGAGAACATGATCATCGCCCTCGCCAAGCAGCTGCTTTATCGCGGAGGCATAGTGTCGTTTGAAGATACGATCGACCGCATCCGCTCGCTTACCCCCGATCAACTCCGCGAAGCCGCAGCCATGATAGCACCCGACGGCCTCTCCACCCTCACCCTCATCTGAATCACTGCATATAAATCATATAAATCTAATAAATCATATAAGCCCACCCGATGAATTCTCGCAGATTTTTGCTAACTTCGCAAAAATATATGTAGCTATGAAAATCGGCGAAATTGATCTTGGAAAATATCCTGTGATGTTGGCGCCCATGGAGGACGTCACCGACCGCTCTTTTCGGCTGATATGTCGGGAGCAGGGTGCCGATATGGTCTATTCCGAGTTTGTGTCGGCCGATGCATTGATACGCAACATCTCGGCCACAACGCGCAAACTTCAGATAGATCCGGGCGAACGCCCAACTGCCATACAAATCTATGGACGCGAGCCGGAGCCTATGGTTGAGGCGGCCAAAATAGTTGAGGAAGCCGACCCTGATGTTATTGATATCAATTTCGGTTGTCCGGTGAAGAAGGTAGCCGGAAAAGGTGCCGGAGCAGGGCTGCTTCGCGACATCCCCAAAATGATAGAGATCACACGCGCCGTGGTTGCTGCCGTCAAAAAGCCTGTCACAGTTAAGACTCGCCTGGGCTGGGACCACAACAGCAAGATCATACCCGAACTGGCCGAGCGTCTGCAGGACTGCGGCATTCAGGCTCTGACCGTTCATGGACGCACACGCTCGCAGATGTATACCGGCCAAGCTGACTGGGAAATGATAGCTCGTGTGAAGGAGAATCCACGACTGGTAATACCGGTGATCGGCAACGGCGACATTGCCACGCCCGCGCAGGTTCGCGATGCTTTTATGCACTATGGCGTCGATGGCGTGATGGTGGGTCGTGCATCGATAGGCGCTCCCTGGATTTTCCGCGAACTCAAGGGTGCTGTTGCCGACTCCGCAACCGCTCCGGCTACGATCGAAGAGAAGTTTGCAATGCTGCGCCGTCAGATCACTGAGAGCATTGACCGCATCGATGAATACCGCGGCATATTGCACATCCGCCGCCATCTGGCAGCCTCGCCGCTCTTCAAGGGCATTCCCCATTTTCGCGAAACACGCATCGAGATGCTTCGCGCATCTACTTTCAGCGAACTTTCCGATGTGCTGGACCGCATACAGTTTGAAATATTGCCGACATTGGACGGCACAACGGATGCTGAATCATAAGCTATGAAAACGAAGATATTGACAATAATGTTCATGTGGCTTACGGCCATCGCTGTTCAGGCTGCCGACGGACACTACCATATGCAGCTTAAGGACTTCGACGAACTTCGCGTGATCGATGGAGTGAATGTTGTCTATCAATGCAATGCCGACAAGGCAGGGCTGGTGGAATTTGATTCCCCGGCTGAAATGGCTTCGGCCGTTATGTTCGAATCAAACAACGGTCGCCTGACCATCTCATTGGCTCAAACCGACAAGCCACTCACCGCTCTTCCGACCATTCATGTCTATTCCTCACATCTTTCGAAGGTGAGCAACGACGGCGATTCGCTCGTGACACTTTCATCGCTCCCCGTGTCGCCTTCGTTGAATATTCGTGTCATCGGCAATGGCAGCATCGAGGCGCGTGGCCTGAATGTCGGTCAGCTAAAGGCATCGATCGTCTCCGGACATGGTAATATCATAGTCACCGGGCGAGCCGACAATGCATCCTATAGCATTACGGGCACAGGTATCATCGAGGCTATGCGTCTGACTGCGCAGGAAGCAAGTTGCCGGAGCACCGGCACAGGAACGATCACGGTTTACGCCATCAAGACTCTGAGTCTCGGAGGCCTCGGCGGAACCATTCGTTACTACGGTGATCCGCAAATCAAAAAGAAATTTCTCACATCGCTCAAAATCGAACACATAGACTGAACCAGTGAGCACTACGCCCGACAAAAGCGAAATGAAGATGCGGGTTGCCCGCACGCTGAAGTGGAACGTCATCGACAAGTTTTCCACCCAGCTGCTCTATGGCGTCACGGGGGTGGTCCTCGCTCGTGAGTTGTCGCAGGCCGACTTCGGTCTGGTCGGCGCGATACTTGTATTTCAGGCGTTTGCCACAATGTTTGTCGATGGCGGATTTTCCTATGCTCTGATTCAGCGCAAAGAGCCGGCCGACCGCGACTACAGCACCGTGATGTGGTTCAATATAGCCATGTCTGTCGTGCTCTATGCCATTTTGTTTCTGTGTGCTCCGCTGATAGCCGACTGCTTCGAGGGCGATCAGCGACTGATCCCATTGTCGAGGGTCATGTTCTTTTCGTTTGTCATCAATGCATGTTCGTCGGTTCAGCAGAGCCGCCTGCTCAAACGAATGGAGGCCAAGTCGGTGGCGGTCAGCAATTCGCTGGGCTTGTTTGTCGCCGCCGTAGTCGGTGTGGCTCTTGCCGTCAATGGTTTCGGCCCGTGGGCATTGGTTTGGCAGACCATCACTCTTGCCGTGGTCAAATCTATGCTCCTGTGGGGATTGTCGGGTTGGCGCCCGCAGTTCTATTTCTCGTGGCATGTGCTTCGCAGCTTTGCCAGAGTGGGTGGCGGCATGTTCTGCTCGTCGTTCCTCAACGTGCTGTTTCAAAACATCTACTCTTTTTTCATCGGCAATCGAGTCGGACTGGTGTCGCTGGGCTATTACACGCAGGCCGACAAGTGGAGTAAAATGGGCATAGCCTCTCTGTCGCAGGTGCTCAGTTCCTCGTTTTTGCCCGCGTTGTCGTCATATCAGGACAATCCGGAACGCTTCGCCGCCACCACATCGAAGATGAACCGTTTCACGTCATATCTGACCTTCCCTGCCATGGTGATGCTGATGGTGATGGCACGTCCGATATTCCACGCGCTCTTCGGCGAGAAGTGGGATCCGGCCATTTTCCTGTTTCAGCTCCTGCTGTTCAGAGGTATTTTCACCACACTGGGCATGCTTTACAACAATTATGTGATAGCCGTTGGCAAATCGCGGCTTGTGCTTGTTGCCGAGTTCGTCAGAGATGGCACGGCTCTTGCAGCAATATTCATCACTCTGCCCTTCATCGCCATGACATTCCCCGATGATCCGACCTATGGAGTGGCCATATTCATCTGGGGTCAGGTGGCGGCTGCTATACTTGCCTGGGTTTATATGCTTGTGGTGGCTGCCAAAATTTCATGGCACAAGCCATGGGATTTCCTGGTCGACAGCGTGCCCTATGCCACACTGTCGATTGTTGCCGCGGCTGCTATGATCCTTGTCGGCACTTTGGTCGATAATCCCTGGATCGAGATCGCACTTCAGCTGACCGTGGGAACCGCTGTATATATGGGCATCGCTGCAGCCCTTGGATCGGTGGTGCAAAAAGATGTGGTGGCATATTTTATGAAACGAAAAAATGAAAAATAGCAAATGATTCACTATCTTTGACAACATTACATATTAATCATGTCAGTCAACAAGGTCATACTACTGGGCAATGTGGGGCGCGACCCCTCGATCCGATACATCGGTCAGCGACAAGTGGCGGAGATAGCTCTTGCCACCAACGAACGTGCACGCACGCTCCCGTCGGGCGAACAGGTACCCGAACGCACCGAATGGCACCGTCTGGTGCTGTGGGACGGCAATGCCGAACTCGCTGAAAAATATATCCGCAAGGGCACGAAGCTCTATGTCGAAGGCATGCTTCGTAGCCGGGTGTGGGAAGACCGCAATACCATAAAGCACCAGGTGACGGAGATCTATGTCGATCATCTTGAGATTCTCTCTCGACCTCAACAGCAATAATCGAAAATAATAACAAACATATGAATCAGAGCAATGAAAATTATGAGGATCAGACTCAGATAGTCGACGCTGATCCCGTGCAGCTTCCTGAAAACGCGTTCCGCGAGCTTGCTGCCGACGAGGACTATCGGCCGGTGATGCATCCGGCCCGCGAATATCCCGAAGTAACCACCTACTCGGTCACCATGGGCCTGATACTTTGCGTGGTGTTCAGCGCAGCAGCTGCCTATCTCGGTCTGCGCGTGGGTCAGGTGTTTGAGGCTGCCATCCCCATCTCAATCATCGCCGTGGGGCTGTCGGGCGCGCGTCATGTGCGTCATCCGCTGGGCCAGAACGTGATCATCCAGTCGATCGGTGCATGTTCGGGGGTGATCGTGGCCGGTGCCATTTTCACTCTTCCGGCTCTTTATATCCTTCAGGCCAAGTACCCCGACATTTCGGTCAATTTCTTTGAAGTGTTTCTGAGCTCGCTGCTCGGCGGTGTGCTCGGCATCTTGTTCTTTATCCCGTTCCGCAAATACTTCGTCAAGGATATGCACGGCAAATATCCTTTCCCCGAAGCCACTGCCACCACACAGGTGCTCATGTCGGGTCAGGCCGACAAATCCTCCACAGGAGGTCAGGCCAAGACGCTTGTAATCTCTGCGCTTATAGGCGGTTTGTATGACTATGTTGTGGCCACGTTCGGATGCTGGGCCGAAAACATCTCCACCGCGGCCACATCATGGGGCTCTGCGATAGCTGAAAAGGCCAAAGTGGTGGTCAGCTGCAACACAGGCGCTGCACTGCTCGGTCTGGGCTACATCGTGGGTCTACGGTATGCGTTTATCATTTTCGCCGGTTCGGCTTTGGTTTGGTGGGTTCTCATCCCGCTTCTTGGCACCTATGGCGATATGACCATGCAATATCACCCGGCCGAATGGATCTTCTCTGAATATGCACGCAAGATAGGTATCGGCGGTATAGCCATGGCCGGCGTGATCGGCATCATCAAGTCGTGGCCCATCATTGTTCAGGCTGCAGGTCTGGCCGGTCGCGAATTCAAAAGCGGCGCGGTCAAAACGCGTCCGGTGCGCTGGCAGATGGATATCTCGATGAAGCACGTGCTCTATTTCATGGCGCTGGCTCTCGTGGCTGTTCTTCTGTTCTTCTGGTTCGGCGTTCTCCATAATTTCTGGCAGGCTATTGTGGCATGGGTTGTTGTGACCGTCATAGCATTCTTGTTCACCACCGTGGCTGCCAACGCCATTGCCATCGTGGGCACCAATCCCGTATCGGGCATGACACTGATGACGCTTATCATCGCATCGGCAATTTTTGTGGCTGTGGGCATCAGTGGCACATCGGGCATCGTGGCTTCAATGGTGATCGGTGGTGTCGTGTGCACGGCTCTGTCGATGGCCGGCGGATTTGTCACCGACCTAAAGATAGGCTATTGGCTCGGATCCACACCACGCAAACAAGAACAGTGGAAATTCCTCGGCACTCTGGTGTCTGCTGCTACCGTTGGTGGTGTGCTTCTGTTACTCAACGAGGTCTACGGCTTCAGCGGTGAAGGCGCGCTTGTGGCACCCCAGGCCAACGCTATGGCCAACGTGATCGAGCCGATCATGATGGGTGGCGACACTCCCTGGATGCTCTACGGCACAGGCGTTGTGCTCGCCTTGCTCCTCAACTGGCTCGGAGTGCCGGCCCTCGCTTTTTGCCTCGGTATGTTCATCCCCATGGAACTCAATGCTCCCCTGCTTGTCGGCGGTGCCATCGCATGGTTCGTGTCAACTCGTTCGAAAGACGAAAATGTCAACAATGCTCGTCGCGACCGCGGTACGCTCATTTCTTCCGGTCTGATTGCTGGCGGTGCTCTCTTCGGAGTCTTCTCGGCTCTCACACGTTTTATTGCCGGCGATATGACGGTAGAGATGAATCAAAGTCTCAATCAGCTGCTCGGCGTGCTGTTCTACATAGCCATCATTGCCTACCTTGTTTGGGACAGCATGAGAGGCGCAAAAAACAAGCATGACCGCATAGACACACCCTCAGTGTAAAGTGAAAAATATTTTGAAATTCGACCGACGGGAGTTGAAAGCGATAGTTGCGCTGACACTCCCGTCGGTGATTACAAACATCACCACGCCTTTGCTGGCGCTGACCGACGTGGCCATCGTGGGCCACATGGGCAGCGCTGTCTATATCGCGGCCATAGCCGTGGGTGGCACTATGTTCAACACGCTCTACTGGCTCTTCGGCTTCATACGCATGGGGTCGAGCGGACAGACAGCACAGGCTCACGGAGCTGCCGACCGAAAGCAGGCGCAGCGTGTGCTTGACCGGGCATTGCTTGTGGCTCTGTTGGCCGGATTGCTGCTGATTCTGTTCAGCCCTGCGTTGTCCGACGGTCTGCTGTTGCTCATCGATGCCGATGAGGCCACGGCACGGTTTGCTGTAGATTATTTCAGAATATGCATCTATGGAGCGCCGGCCACGTTGGGCATGTTTGCTCTGACCGGGTGGTGCATCGGCATGCAGAACTCTTTTCTGCCCATGTGTGTGTCGCTGTTTATCGACGTCTTCAACATAGCACTCAGTCTGACTCTGGTGTTTGGCTTCGGAATGAAGATCGAGGGCGTAGCAATCGGCACTCTGTGTGCACAATGGGCCGGCTTCGTATTGTCACTTGTATTGGTGATTCGACGCTACGGATGGATCAACGTTCGCCTCGGCGAACTTAGTCACGGTTTGGGACGGTTTTTCCGCATCAACATCGACATCTTTTTGCGCACCCTTTGTCTTGTCGCTGTCACTCTATGGTTCACGCGATGCGGTGCTGAGCAAGGACCGCTTATGTTGGCGGTCAATGCATTGCTAATGCAATTGTTCACGTTGTTTTCCTACTTTATGGACGGGCTGGCCTTTGCCGCCGAGGCCATCAGTGGCGACCGATTGGGATCGGGCGACAGTCAGCGATTGCGTTCAGGTGTGCGATCCATAATGATGCTTGGATCCATACTTGCATTGGTCTTCACTATCCTGTATTTTGTCGGGGGCGATTGGCTGTTGTCGATACTCAGCTCTGAGCGCGATGTTGTCAATAGGGCAGAGGAGTTCACGGTCTGGGCCGTATGCGTGCCGTTGGTGTCGTTTGTAGCCTTCATGTGGGACGGCATCTTCATTGGTCTGACGCGCACCCGCATGATGCTTCTGAGCATGGCCGTGGCAATGATCGTGTTCTTCGGGTTGCTGTGGTGGCTGATGCCTCGTATCGGCAACCATGGTCTGTGGATCGCTTTTTTAGGTTATCTTGCAGCACGAGGCGTAGTGCTGACCATTGCCGGACGTCACTATTTGTGGTATTCGGCAAGATAGGCTTCGCATGCCTCGCACAGCTCGTCGTACCATTCTTGGCCGAACCGTTCGATCAGCGGTTCTCGCATGAACTGATACAGGCGCACTCCCTCTTTGCGTCCCAGTGCAAGAGCGCACTTACATATCTTCCAGCGATGATAGTTGACGGCTGTGAATGTCGGATATTCGGTGAGTCGCAGTGGATACAGGTAACATGAAATCGGCTTGCGAAAATCACAACGTCCCTCGCGGTAGGCTTTGTCGATGGCACACAGACACATGCCGTCCGTGCCGTAAGTTGTGAACACGCAGTTGCGTCCGTCGACAATCTGGGTGACAAGATCGCCTTCCTCATCGATATAGGTCACTCCGGCCTCCTTGATCCGAGCCTGTGCCGACGGCAGTAGGTCGTCCCACACCACCGGCAGTATTTCCTCAAGTTTCTGACGCTCTTCATCGGTGACCGGAGCGCCGGCATCGCCTTCAATGCAGCACTCACCCAGGCATTTGGATAGATCGCAGATAAAAAACTCTTCGGCAAGGTCGAGCGACACGAGAGCATCCTTTATTTGTAGCATGACGGTTTCTTCATCCATTGGTTACTGACCTGAAGTGATCATGGTGACGCCGACGAGACGGTCGTAGCGCTCGCCGGGTCGACGTTGGTACACTTTTATCAGGTATTGGTTGTTGGTTTGATAGTGATTGCCTTCGATCGGTGCAGCGCTTCCGGCAGTGGAACCGTCGCGTTTCACGACAAGATACTGGTAGTTGTATGCCCCTTGTTTCAGAAGCATGGCGTTTTCATATAACCCCTTGGCGCGGTTATAGACCATACGCGACTCGGGTGAAAACCGGCGTTGCACCATGTCGCCGTCGATAAAAATGTCGCAGTCTGTCAGCTCGGGCATGTCGAGCGAGAAGTGCACCATCACGTAGTCGGCCTCGATGTCGGAATCGTCGGAGTTGTATTCGCGCACCTTAAACCGCCCGAACTGCGTCTGATCGTAGGAGTAGGGCATGTCGTGGCGCGGCAGGTCGGTGAAGAGGGTGATGTGATAGATCGGGTCGGCATAGGTGATATCGGCCACGCCCATACCGGGGTAGGTGGTCGATACGGCTTCCATGCGGCGATATTCGTTTCCGGCATCGAAGATCAGCTGCTGATTGTGGACAAACTCCAACGTGCCTCCGGCCACGAGCGTCGGGCGATTGACGGTGACCATGTTGTCGATGCGGCCGTCCTGTTCCACCACTACGGCGAAGTCGGTGTATATGTTGTCGACCGGAGCATTGTCGGTGTCGACATATATGCTGAGCTGCTGGTGGCCGAGATTGTAGTCGATATCAGTGCGTGAGCTGACTTTGGCATCCACCTCCATTTTGCGCTCCACAATGCAGAACCTGACCTGGAGCAGAGTGGCCTCCGGATCGTTTTCGTCGAAGATGCGCAGAAGATAATTGCCCGAAACCGTTGGGCGCATCACATCGTTGGGTATCGTCAACCGATAGTTGACGTAGTGAACGAGTGTGGCCTGAGAGTATTCGAAGTCGTCGATCGTGCCCTCATTGAATCCGTCGAGATATTCCGGAGCGACCAGTCCGTCGGGGCGCCATGCAGCATCGCAGTGTATCAGTTCGTAGCGCATGTAGCGACGCTCGTCAGCGAGTTCGTCGAATGTGATGGTGATATAGTCGTCGGTGTCGAGATAGATGACCGGCGGAAGCTGTTCGTTGTCCTGTGGGCGGAGTTGCAGGGTGTGGAATGCCGGATTGAAAATGGCTGTGCGAGTGTCGCGCACGGCTGCTCCGACCGTCATCGACAGTAGTAACAGTATTATTTTTATACAGCTTCTTACCATTCGATCGGAGTTTTGCCTTTTGATTTTAAATACTCGTTGGCCAGTGAGAAGTGGTGGTTGCCGAAGAAACCTCTTGATGCGCTCAGTGGCGAAGGATGTGCAGATGTCAGCACGAGATGACGCGAATGATCGATTAGCTGACTTTTTCTGCCGGCATAGGCTCCCCACAGCAGGAACACGAGGCTGTCGCGGCGGTCGCTGAGAGCTTTGATGGCTGCATCGGTGAGTGTTTCCCAACCTTGGCCCTGGTGCGATCCGGCTTCATGAGCTCTGACGGTAAGGGTGGCGTTGAGCAACAGAACTCCCTGTTGTGCCCAGCGGGTCAGATCACCGTTTTCGGGTATAGGGCGGTTTAGGTCGTCACGGATCTCTTTGAAGATGTTGACGAGCGAACGTGGGATCGCCACTCCGGGCGCCACCGAGAAACACAATCCGTTGGCCTGACCGGGTCCGTGATACGGATCTTGACCAAGAATCACCACTTTAACCTTATCGAATGGACACGCATCGAAAGCCGCAAATATTTTTGATGCAGGCGGATACACAGTGGTGTTGCGGTACTGTTCATGCACGAATTCGGCCAGCCGCCGGAAGTAGGGTTGATCCCATTCCGACGATAGTGCCGTGAGCCACGATTTATCGATGCGTACGTTCATTTGTGATGGAGATGTTTTGCAAATCTACAAAAAAAAGAGTAATTTTGCATCGTTTGCAACCGGAAAGATGCGCCCGTAGTTCAATGGATAGAATATCGGATTCCGGTTCCGACGATTGGGGTTCGACTCCCCACGGGCGTACAAAACGAAAGCGGCTTCCCTCCGAAGCCGCTTTCGTATTTCTGACTTATGCGATATATGCGATTTATAAGATTTATATGGCGCCTGTTAGATGGTGTTGGATCTTTTACGGCGTATGGTGCCGGATGAGGTGCCGTCGTCGTTTGAGCCTGAGCCTGAGCCTGTGGAGCGGCGTATAGTGCCTGTGCCGTTGTCGGAACCTGAACCTGAACCTGAGCCGCTGATGCGCGATGCTTTGTCGGTTGCGGCCGGGCTATAGGAGGGAGTGGTGGTGCTCGGAGTTGGTTTTGATGCGGTCGGTGTGGTGGTCTTTTTGGGTTTCGCTTTAGGTTTTGGCGCAGGTGCCGGAGCAGCAACAGGCTCGGGCGCAATTGCAGGAACTGAATCTACAGCAATTGCTGTGTCAGCCTCTTCAACCACTTCCTCAACCATGATTTCTTCCCATGCAGAGTCGGCTATGGAGTCGGCCTCTACCGAGTCATTACCTTTTCCATTGCCTAAGATGAAATAGAGGCATGCACCGATTATGGCAAGAACCAAAATGGTGAGAATTATGATCAGGAGCACAAGGTTGGTCTTTTTCTTCTTAGGCTCTTTTCCCGGTTCTTTCTTGGGATCAGGGACAGGCGAAAGAGGAGTGGGATCAATAATGGTGGTATTGGACGATTGAACGTCGGCAATGGAGGAGTTGATGATCATCGTGTGATCATCGTCGGAGGTGCCGTAGCCCGGATTGAATGCAGGGCGGTTCATGATGTCGATCACCTGATTGAGTTGCGACAGCATCACTCCGGCATTGGGGGTGCGATCGTTGACATGGGTCGCAAGAGCGCCCATGAGCCATGACCGGAATGCGGGTGTGATGTTTTGCGGGAGCATGGCGAGAATTGTGGCCGGTTGAAGCCCAATGGCCTTAGGCAGTACTTTGCCGGTGAGGCAGAAGACGATTGTGGCAGCCAAAGAATACACGTCGCTGGCCGGTGAAAATGTTGATATGCCGGCATATTGCTCTTCGGGAGCAAAGCCGTCGGTGTAGCCGTGGACGTTGATTGTCGATGTGGCGGAGCCATCGTCGTTGTAGTGCTTCGAAAGCCCGAAGTCGATGAGCACCGGACGTTCGTTGCCAGCAGTATCGACTGCCAGCATGATGTTGGCCGGCTTGATGTCGAGGTGGGTTATGTTGCTGCGGTGAAGAAAAGCCACTGCGTCGATGATCGGTTTTATCATGCCGATCGTGGTCTTTTCGTCAAGCGGACCGTGTTGTTTGATATATTCTTCAAGGGTTTGTCCCTGAAGATGTTCCATGACGTAGTAGGCGGTGTTGTTGGCTTCGAATACTTCGTTGACACAGACTATATTGGGATGCTGACCGGAGATATCTCTCAATCGCTGAGCTTCGCGTATGAAGTCCTTGCGGGCTTTGTCGACTCTGTCGGTCGACGGAACGGAGTAGCTGACGGCATGGGTGTCAGAGCGTTCGAAATCAGATTTGAGAAACATCTCCTTGATAGCCACTGTCACGCGATAGGTCAGATTGCCGAGTTTGACATCGGTCAGAGCCGTATAGGTGATTCCGAAACCTCCCGAACCTATCATTTTGTCGATGGTGTAGACATGGTCATTGGATTGAAGGTTGAATCCTTTGGGGAGAAATTGATCGTTGTTTGCCATAATTGGAAAGGGGTGATAAGGGTGGTATGTGTTTGGGGGGTTGTGTGTCGGTTTATTTTCGCCAGAATCCAGATGTGAAAAGGATAAGCACGGTGAAGAGTTCAAGACGGCCAATTAGCATCAGAAGCGAGAGTATCCATTTGCCGACCGCAGGTATGATTTCGAAGCTTTCGCCGTAGCCCGTCATGCCGGCGCCGAACCCGGTGTTGCTGACGCAGGAGAACGAAGAGAAGAATGCATCGACCAGCGGAATGCCGATAGCCGACAGGGCAATGCCTCCGAATGTGATGACCAGGACATAGATACAAAGAAATGCTATGACTTTCGAAACGACGTCGGGCGACATCACTTTGTTGTTGATCCTAACGCTTGTGATGGTGTTGGGATGAATCGAGCGGTAGAGCTCGTTGCGGCAGTTTTTGTAAAGAAACAGCATGCGGTCAATCTTGGCTCCTCCGGTGGTCGACCCGGCACATGCGCCTGAAAACATCAGCAGGAACATCAATGCCAGGATGAACGATCCCCATGCCTCGAAGTTGCACACCGAAAGACCGGTGGAAGTGATGGTCGATACGATCTGAAACAGTGGGTAGATAGTGACGTCGCGCCAATCGTTGACCTGGCCGCGTGCTATGATCGACACCACAAACATGACGAAGAATATGGTGATGGTGGTCACGTAGGCTTTGAACACATCGTTGTTGCGAAGCGAGCACGCTTTGCCGCTCAGCACTTTATAGATCAGCGAAAAACTCGTACCTCCCAAAAACATAAACACCATGACCACTATAGTTAGGTAAACCGAATCGAAGTGTGCCAGACTGTCGTTGTAGGTCGAGAATCCGCCGGTGGAAATGGTGGAAAACGCGTGGCACACTGCATCGTAAAAAGTCATCGGACCGGCCCATAGCAGGATGATGAGCATGGCTGTCAGCAGAAAGTAGATACCCCAGAGGCTTTTGGCGGTCTGGCTGATGCGCGGGCGCAGTTTGTCGTGTGTGATACCGGTGACTTCGGCGTTGAACATCTGCATTCCACCCGAGTGGTTGAGCATGGGGATCACGGCAAGGGTGAACAGTATGATACCCATGCCGCCGATCCATTGGGTCAGCATGCGCCAGAAGTTGATGGCTCGGGAGAAGTGGTCGACTGAGTCGAACGCCGAGCATCCGGTTGTGGTAAAGCCCGACATCGCTTCAAAGAACGCCGAACTGATGTCGATGTCAGTAGGCCCGATCAGAAATGGAAGCATTCCGAACAGTGAGAATGCCACCCACACCAGAGCGGTCAGCAGAAAGCCTTCGTGTTTGCCCATGTCGTGGCGCCCGCCGCGGCAGCATATGGTCAATGCAGCTCCTCCTATGAATGTGGCCGATGCCGATATGACGAAGGCTATGGCGTCGGATTCGCCATAGTAGAATCCGACAATCATCGGCAACACCATGAATGCTGCTTCGATCATCAAGAGCCAGCCGATTACACGGAACACGAGGCTGTAGTTGATCAGGCGGATATGTGAATTGCGGCGCACGGATTGGTTGGATTGGTATCAGTTGAAAAGACGTTCGATTTTGTGGATCACTCCCGACAGACAGAACACCAGCACGTGGTCGCCCGGCAGAATCTGCGTCATACCGCCCACTAGCATGCCGCGGTCGTCGCGAATGAGGCCGGCTATGGTCATGTCGCGCGAAAGCGACAGATCCTTGACCAGCGCACGGGTCACCTTGGCTTTCTCCTTGACTTCGATCTCGATGACATCGGCGTCGGCAAGTGCCATGAATTTGGATGATTCGGCGTCTTCGTCGAGCAACATCTGGAAGATCTTCGATGATGCCAGAAGTTTTTTGTTGATCGTGGTGCCGATGTTGAGGTTTTCGGCTTCGGATATATATTGCAGGTCCTCAACTTCGGCTATGGTCTTGCGCACACCGTGCTCTTTGGCTGTCAGTGAGGTGAGAATGTTGGTTTCGCTTTGTCCGGTCAAGGCTATGAAGGCGTCCATGTCGGTGATGCCCTCTTCGCGGAGCACGTCGACGTCGCGGGCATCGGCATTGATCACGGTGACATTTGGGCACAGTTCGGTGAGACGGGTACACCGCTGACGGTCGCGTTCGATGATTCGGAAGCGGTAGATGTCGGGAGCCATGTCGATCAGTCGCACCGCAATGCGGCTTCCGCCCATGATGAGAACCTTGCGAATGTCGACTTCCGTTTTGCCGCAAAGCTGTCGAAGGGCTTCGACGCCCGATGCTGTAGTGGTGACGTAGAGGATGTCGCCCATGCGCAGATAGTCGTCGCCTCGAGGTATGATGGTCTCGTGGTTGCGTTTGATGGCCGATATGTGGAATTCGGTGCTGAGCGAGGGGAGATCGCGCAGCTGGATGTCGACAAGAGGAGCACCTTCGCGGATCTTCACTCCGATCACAATGAGTTGACCCTCGTGGATTTCAAACCAGTTGCGCACCCAGTTGCGCTGCAATGCCTTGAGTATTTCTTTGGCTGCGAGATATTCCGGATAGATCATCACGTCGATGCCCATGTCCTTGAAGAAGGCGTTGTTGCGCTGCTTCATGAATTCATAATTGTCGATGCGGGCCACGGTTTTGGCAGCGCCCAGGCTCTTGGCCATCGTACAGGCCACTACGTTGGTGGTCTCTTCGGGAGTGACCGCTATGAAAAGGTCGCAACGGTCGACCATGCATTCCCTCAGCGAGTCGAACGAAATGGGCGAACCGCGGTGGGTCAGCAGATTGCATGTGGCATCGATCACCGAAAGTTTGTGCTCGTCGCTGTCGAGGAGCACGATATCTTGATTTTCGCGGGAGAGAAGTTTGGCCAGGTGCGTACCGACTTCTCCTGCGCCGGCTATGACTATTTTCATGAGTTCGGTGATGTTAGTTCGACAATTGATGAAAGGATGGCGTCGGCGTCCATACGACAGAGCTTGCGAAGTTGTGCGATGGTGCCCTGGCTGACGAATTTGTTTTCAGGCACACCGATGCGGCGCACGCGGTTACTGTAGCCGTGGTCGTTGAGCCATTCGACTACGGTGGATCCCAGTCCGCCTTTGATCGAGGCGTCTTCAACGGTGATGACCGGTATGTTTTGGCGGCCGAGCGAGTCGAGAATCTCAGTATCGATCGGACGCAGGAAGATCATGTCGTAGTGGGCGGTATCGATGCCTTTTTGCCGTGCGGCTGCCACAGCTTTGGCAGCTTCGTCGGCTATCGGTCCGAGTGAGAGCACGGCTATTTGGGAGCCGGGGGTGAGAAGTTCGCCGCGACCCGTTTCGAGTTGTTTCATCGGCTGCTGCCAGTCGACATTTGATCCCGCTCCACGGGGGTAGCGTATGGCCCACGGACCGGCTTGGTCGGCCGGAAGGCTCAGCGCTGTGTGCATCAGATGGCGTAGATAGATTTCGTTGCGCGGCGATGCTATGGTCATCGAGGGGATGTCGCTAAGATAGCTCAGGTCGAACAGGCCATGGTGTGTTGCGCCGTCTTCGCCTACAAGTCCGGCACGGTCGATGGCAAAGAGTACCGGTAGCCGCTGAAGAGCCACGTCGTGGATGATGTGGTCGTATGCTCGCTGCAAGAATGAGGAGTAGATTGCCACGACGGGGCGTTTGCCATCCTTGGCCAATCCGCCGGCGAATGTGACGGCATGACCTTCGGAGATGCCCACGTCGAAAGTGCGCTCGGGGAATTCTTTCTGCAGTTTGCTCATCGAAGTTCCCGAAAGCATGGCTGCCGTAATGCCGACAATGTCGGGGTTCTCACCTGCAAGTTCGACAAGGGTAGTGCCGAACACATCCTGGTATTTCGGGGGGCACTTGGCGGATGACGATTGTTTGCGCTCACCGTTTTCGGGATCGAATTTGCCGGGAGCATGCCACTGTGCCGGATTCTCCTCGGCCGGTTTGAATCCTCGACCTTTGACGGTGCGCAGATGGAGGAGTCGCGGACCGTTCATGTCCTTGATTTCCTGGAGCACCTTGATCATACGCGGCAGATCGTGGCCGTCGAACGGGCCGAAATATCGTATGTTGAGACCTTCGAAGAGGTTTTGCTCTTTGGTGAAGAACGATTTGAGAGAGTTGTTGAGACGCATGATGCGGCCTCGCCCTTTGTCGCCGATCAGTCCTATGCGACGCAGACCCTTGAACAGCTTGAAGCGGAAGCTGTTGTAGGCGCGCGAGGTGGTCATGTGGGCCAGATAGCTGTTGAGAGATCCAACGTTGCGGTCGATCGACATGTCGTTGTCGTTGAGTATGATCAGCAGATTGTTGGCCTGGTTGGCGGCATTGTTGATGCCTTCGAAGGCCAATCCGCCGCTGATTGAAGCATCGCCTATGACTGCCACCACATGACGCCGCGGATCGTCGCCGCTGAGCTGAGCGGCCACCGACATGCCCAGAGCGGCTGAAATGGAGTTGGATGCATGGCCGGCGGAGAAAGTGTCGTATTCGCTTTCGGCCGGATTGGGAAATCCCGACATACCGCCGAATGAGCGGTTGGTGTGGAACAGTTCGGCCCGTCCGGTCAGCAATTTGTGGCTGTAGGCCTGATGTCCCACGTCCCACACGATGCGGTCGTAGGGGGTGTCGAACACATAGTGGAGTGCTACGGTGAGTTCAACGGCGCCCATGCTTGAAGCGAAATGTCCGGGATTGGAGGCGAGAGAATGTATGAGGAAGTGTCGGAGTTCTTTGCAAAGGTCGGTGAGCTCGTCGATGGAGAGCTTTCGCAGATCGGCCGGCGTCTTGATTTTGTGTAGCAGTGGATACTGCTTTGGATCGAGCGGACGGCGGTCGAGGTTAGGTTCGGCGGATATGATGTTGGAGTTGTCTGTCATTTCCGGAAATACTTTTTATACAGCGGGACAAAAACCACGATGCCTGAAGCGACAATCAAAAAGATCTCGCGGAGGGTGATGACAGGGCACGAAGAGATTAGCAGCCAGCACAATATGAGCCAGAGCAGTGCGATGCACACGAGTCGGAATATCGTAGATTTTCCCATCATAGTAAGCGTGGCAAATTTAGAAAAAAAATTTGATATTTCCTACAATGCCGCCGCAGTGCCGAGGCGGGATGGAAGAGGTGACGGAGGAGGCTGTGTCAGAAGGCTTTGAAGGAGATGCCAATGAAGGCTTCGAAGTTGATGCCTGGCATGGGGCGGGAGAGCACTGACAGGTAGTCTTCGTTGAACAGGTTGTTGACGGCCAGTTTGAGCTGGAGGTCGACGGGACGGAAATGCAGGTCTTTGCCCAGGGCGATGTTGCTCATGAAATATTGGGGCAGGTGGCCGGTGATGGTGTAGTCGTTGCTCGACATTGTGAATCGTTGGCTGTAGTAGGCCCATTTGTATAGAAAGTTCCAGCCTTTCCACTCAACGCGTCCGGTGAGCGATGCAGAATGACGCGGCACGTAGGGGAGCTGGCGGCCTACCGACTGGTCGGCGGGCGACATGGGTGTGCCACGGTTGATCGACGGTGTCCAGGAGTAGGAACCGTTGATGTCGAAAACCCAGCCTTTGAAGGGCTCGAAGGCTGCCGACAGACGTGCCTCGATGCCATAGGCATGGACTTCCTTGACATTTCGAGGCGAGAAGAAGCCTTTGGTCGTCGGTAGCCATATGATCCAGTCGTCGATGTGGGAGTCAAACCAGGTGACGGAGCCTGAAAGAGTGGTGGCAAAGGGATGTTGGAATCCGTGCTCGAAGCTGAGACCGGCGTCGTAGGTGAAGCCCGATTCGCTTTTTAGGTTGGGATTGCCTCCGGGCAGGAAGTAGAGGTCGTTGAGCGTGGGAAAGCGGTGGTTGCGTGTGACGGATGCTTTCAGCAGCAGATTGCCTTTGGGTGAGAGAAGGAAGTCGGCAAAGAAAGCGGGAATCACCGGGGCCCAGTCGCGACCATACATTTCTTCGCGCACCACGGCCGAGAAACCGAGCCGTTCGTTGGGCTGCCAGCGGGCCGACAGCGATCCGGAGAGTTCGATGCGTGAATTGTCGTAGCCCACAACGGCGTTGCCCTGGCCATTCTGGAGGATGATGTTTTTGTCGCGGCTCTTGACGAATTGCTGATGGGCTGAGAACGAAGCGTTGAAGAGCCATCGACGCGTGGGAGAGTATTGGCCTTCGGCCTGGCCGTAGACGGTGTTGATGCGCGAACGTGAGCGCGTCATTGACGCCCAGTTGTTTTCGGCCACTTCACGGCGGTAGTCGTAGGCCATCCAGGTGTTGACGTAGCCTCCACGAAGGGTTGTTTTCCAGTTGCTTCGGGTGTGTTCCCACGACAGGATGCTGCGGAATGTGCGTTCGCGCTGTCGGTTTTCGAAGTCGCGTTCATCGCCGTAGTCGGTGGTGAGCATAGGCAGCTCGCGATTGGAGTTGATGAACCAGGCGTTGAGGCCTATGCGGTCGCCGGAGCGGGGTGTATAATACACTTCCTGAAGCAAGTGCATGTCCTTGTAGGCACCGGAGCGGTTGCGCTCGGTTGGGTTGTAGGATCCGATGATGTTGTGATCATCGTCGTAGATGTTGATGCGCTTGTCGTGATTTGTGTATTTGTAGTCGTTGGGCGATGAGGAGTAGACAAATCGGGTCGATGTGGCCCAATGGGTGGTGTCGGAGTAGCCGATGCGCAGAAATTCGTCGAACGTAGAGAATGAGCCGATGCCCTGCACATACTGCATGTTGAGTCCGGGAGCCACTTCTGGCGATGTCGAGAGGCTGACCAGACCACCGAGACCGCCGCCAGTTTCATTGACCGACGATGTGCCGTGGAGCATTGTGGCCTGATCGATGAAGTAGGAGGGGATAGTTGAAAAGTCGGTCATGCCAAGCATGGGGTTGTTGATGCGCATGCCATTCCATGTCACCTGGGTGTGGCTTGGCGATGTGCCGCGGAAAGCCACGGTCGACAATGTTGCGCGGCCATAGCTTTTGACGAATACCGACGAATTGAATGTCAGCACGTCGGCCATCGAGAGCGATATGTTTTCCTTTAAGGCGATGGAGTCGAACGTGGTTTTCTGCACGCCGATGTCCTTCATGGGTCGCCGGCCCCAGGCTGTGACTTCTCCAAGATGGCGCACTCTCGACTGAGCGCTGACACATGGCGTCAAAAGTGCTGTCAGTGATATGATGATGGTTGAAAGGATGCGTTTCATGTGAGTTGTGGGATCTTATTTCCAACAAAATGCGCCGGGTATGACACCAACGTAGAACTGATCGAGGAGCTCGCCATCGGGGTTATATCGATAGATGATGCCTTGCTGCTGGTAGTCAATGGCATCGGCAATGTAGACTTCGTCGTTGTAGGGGCATACGGTCAGGCCGTAGTAGATGGTGCCTTGTGCGTCGATAAACGGGCGCACGGGCAGACGTGTTGAGTTGACGTCCATCGACCATATATCGTCGTTGATCCAGTAGATGCGATCGCCCGAACCGTTGATCTGCACTTCCGACGGGTTGGATCCGAATTTGAACTTGAAGCGTTGCTCGATCTGAAACGTTTCGGCATCTATTCGGTAGAGCGACGGAGCTTCGTAGCCGTAGGGCGAGCCTTCATATCCGCCGTCGGTGATGGTCCAGAGCTTGTAGTTGCGGTCGATCACGAGCGATGTAGGCTGGATGCCCACGGTCAGCTCATCGACCACCTGATCGGTCTCGGTGTCGATCTTGATGATGCGGTTTTGATAGCTCCAGCAGTTGCAGTAGACGTATTTGCCGTAGCGCACCATCTGCTCGGTCGATCCGCTTTCCATTGTCATGTCGGGCACCTGAATGTAGCCGGTGATCTGATAGGTTTTGGGGTTGACGATGATTATGCGGTTGTCCCAAAGCTGGGTGACGTAGGCTTTCGTGTCGGAGAGAAAGCACATGTAGCGCGGCGATGTCAGATTTTCGATCTGGCCCACTATCTTGAAGGTGTTTGGGTCGATGGCAAAGATGACGTGTGAATTGTTGACCACGATCCAAGCCAGTCCGCCATGCATGGTCATGGACTGGGCCACGTCGCCGAGTTTTACGCCGTTGGCGCGGAAAAACACTTCGTTTTCAACCGTGTTGGTCATGGGGTCGTAGTAGGAGAGAGAAGCGTTACCGTATTGGAAATTGCCTTCGTTGGTGATGAACAGTCCGCGGGAGTTGGCTCCGATGTCGAAGTCTTCCATCCGGTTGGAATAGTCCCATTCCATGCAGCCTCCGAAGAGGACTGCAAAGAACAGAACGACAGAAAAAAAGAGTATCTTTCTCATTTAATGACCATGATTTACTTGATGGAGAGATCCTGGAAGCCAGCTATTTCGGTCGAAACTTCGCCGAGCCATCCGGCTTTGGAGTTGATGCCGGTCTGGACTTTTATGAAGTCGACGTATTGCAGTTCGATCGGGGTGCCGTCGGGCATCATTGCGTTGCTGATATGGAATCCGTTGCGCTGGCCTTCACCGCCGCCGCCATTGTTGCTTGAGAGAGTGTCGCTACCCATGTTGTCGGCATAGCCCCAGTCATATGCGCTGTTGTCCCATAAGCCGGTCGATGAGTTTTGTGATGTCTGAGCTGCGAGGCGTGTGCCACGAAGCGTATAGCTGTCGGCGTCGATCCATGCCGGGTAGTAATAGTCCTGTCGGTGGAACGATGCGAGATAGTCGATGGTGCCTGATTGACCGAGATTGTCGGTCCACTGCACGTTCATTCGGGGAGCTGAGGGGCGATAGTAGGTGACGGCATAGTTTCTGATAGTGCCTGAAGATGATGATTCGGAGCCGCGCAGTTCATACCATTCATCGTCGGGCAGGCCGTTGCCGTTGACATCCTGACTTACGTAGACAATGCCCGATTCGTTTGATCCGCCGGCGTCGTTGGAGAGATTGAAGAATGCGTTGGCAAGGATTGAGAAGTCGTAGTCGGTAGAACGGGCGGCCACGCTGTGGTCAAAACCGACTATGATGTAGCCTCCGAAGCCTCCAAGCGATACGAAGGCATTGGCCTTGATCCGCGATTCGGCCCATGCCAGTGCTGCGGCGTGGGTGGTTTCGTTGCCGGTCATGCCGCCGGTCTGGGTGTCGCCGATGAACTGTCCGGGTCCGGGCACCCATTCATACACGATGTTGCTCCACGATGAGCAGGAAGCAGTGGCTGCCCTACGGCGCGAAGCCTCGGTAGCATCCACACAAACCACTTTGACCGAAGCGCTTGCCGATCCGTCGACCATCAGGTTGACGGTGTATTCACCGGGCTTGTCGGGGGTGAACAGATAGTGCTCGGTGTCGCAATCAACCGGGGTGCCGTCGATGCTCCAGCTGAACGTTTTGCTTTCGAGACCGCTGATGATGGGTTGCAGCCATACGGGGCGGCCGGGGAAGGTGTAGCGCGTGGTCGACGGTTGGAAATAGGACTGCGAGGGGAAGAAGAGTTCAAACGGCAGTTGGTCGACAACTTTGATGGTGAACCCGCGGCTTTCGGTGCCGTCGGAGTTGGTGGCCGTCACTTCGACGCTGTAGGTGCCCAGTTGGGAGGCGTGATAGTGAAGTGTGGTGCCGTGCTCGTAGACCGAGCCGTCGATCGTCCAGACAACTTCGAGCTCTTCGCCGGTGCTGTTGGCAAATTCGGGGGTCAGCACGTAGTCAGTGCCTTCTTTGAGAAGGAGCTCGTCGCCTGCAATAGGCAGCGAGATATACGGTAGGCCGAGAGGAAGGACATCGATGCGCATTTCGGCATGAGCTGAGCCGGCAGGTGTTGTGACGTAGAGATCCACGTAGTATTCGCCGGTTTGGTCGCTCGAGAAGGTGAGCTGCGGGGTATTGGCCACTGTGACACCATCGACTTTCCAGTCGTAGACGGCGCCTTCGATGTTTTTGTAGTCGACACTGATAGTGATGCTGCGCCCCACTCGCACTTCATATACGCCATCGGAGTCGTCGGGCAGAATGATTACGGGAGCATTGGCGGAGGTGATGAGGTTGTCCTCGTTGCAAGAACTAATCATTCCCCCGATCAGAATGACCGGGAGAATGAAAAGGAATGAAAAGAGTTTGGAATGTTCAATCATATGTTGGTTAGAATATTACGGCGACGTCGTCGTAGGCGAAATATGCAGGTTGGCTGAAGCCGTAGCCATTGTCGCTTGAACCGGTGATGTTGAATTCTATTTTGGCAACTTTGCCGAGCGATGAAAGATCCCATTTGGTCCAGTCGCGAACGATGTTGTCGGGTCCGTTGCACATGTAGATGGAGGTTTCGCCCACTTTGTTGTCGCTTGCATCGTAGCCGATGGCGATGAGTTTAACCCAATCGTCGGGGCCGATCTTGGCTGTCAGGCCGTTGCCGGATACGTAGGAGTTCATTGCATAGTTGGAGTTCATGACCCACATGTGGTCGATCATGCGTTCGGTGCCGTCGTAGAACGAGAGGGCAGGCAGTTCGGAGGTCATGTTGAAGGACGAACCATCGATATATCCGTAGTGCATGGCGAAGTTGGCCGATCCATTGTGGCCACCTTGTCCGTAGACAGATAGCTGGTGAGTGAAGTCGCCTTCAGAGAGGTTGGTGGTGGCGTAGTTGGAAACTGCATGTCCGCCACCCCAATAGCAATAGCTGCCGTAGGAAGAGGGCATGATGTGCATGAGCTCGGTGTTGTTCTGGTCATACCAGTAGTAGGGTTCGTCCATGCCGTAGCCACTGGTGCCGTAGAGCAATGTGCCACCATACTGCTTGTTGTCGATCAGATCCGACCATGTGTTGATGGTCTTGGATGCATAGCTCAGGGGATAGGCATCGAATTTGGCATCGGCGTCTTCGAAGGTGAGGATGCGCATTTCATAAGTGGCCACGGGGATTTTGACAATCATGCTCTTGCCGGCAGTTGAGAGTACGACGATCGAAACGTCGCCATCCTGTTCGGCATATGTGTTTTCAGCCACAGGGGCGGTGATGGTCAGAGTATTGCTCTCGAAAGCCGCGCGCCATCCGTCGGGTTTCTGGATCGTGTAGGAGGCGATGTTGGCTGTTTCGACCTTGTAGGATTTCGACTGGCCGTTGCGGATCACCTGAGTGCCTTCGCAGTTCTGCACTGAGAAGAGGGCGGAGGTAGAATCGTAGCGGGGGATCTGAAGGGTGGTGCCGTCGGTGAGTGTAAAGGTGACGTAGTCAGAATTGTTTGTGTCGACGTTGGAGAACAGTGACTCGCCGTTGTCGCCTTTGGCTGATATACCGGTCGAAGCCCATGAGATTCCGCCATCGGTCGAAATTTCCCATTCGTTGGTGGTGGGGTTGATGCGCACCTGGGGAGCCACGGCGTCCTGACCGTCGGTGGCCGAAGCTCTTACTTTCTGACCGTCGGCCATGAGCCACTGGCCATCAATTGTCCAGTAGTAGTAGCCGTCGGAGTCTTTTTTGATGGAGATTTCGGGAGCCGATACGCCGTCGACACCGTTGGAGATGGTGGCTTCAGAGCCATCGGAGAATGTGATTTTGTAGCCGTTGGCAGTGTCGGTCACAGCTGTGATTGATAGGTTCTGCTGGAGGGCGCGAACGATGGTCTGGATGGCGGCTATGTCGGCCGACATGTCGTTGGAGGCTTGTTCAAGTTTGTCGACGCGATCTGTCACGTCGTTGACAGCGCTCCAGATGTCGTCGTCATCATAGCTGCATGATGTGGACGCCAAAGCAAGGGCTGCAAGAGGTAATAAAAGAAAAAACTTTCGCATGATAAATTAATTAAAGATTGGTTGTACGCAAAAAACAAATCCCGTTCGCGCAATCAGCCGGGACAAAGACAGCGGATTATGCATGCGGACGGGGTGGAATTTATTTAATGCGTAGTCGATCAAAGCGAAAGCATTTGAAGGAGTGGAAATAAAGTCGGAATGAGGGAAGCGTGTGAAGCTTCTCATTCAAACCAGGCCCATAAACCCGCAGGCACGATTTCTGTCTTTAATTTGAAATGCGGCAGGTATTCTGACTTATTCCTTCACCGCAAGCGCCTTCCCAATTGTTAATTATGAAAATCAGTGGCGTGATGCTTTCGGTTTACCGGTCAGCATAGACCGGACGGAAATTACAGCAGCGGGTACTGTCGGGGATTCTCACCCCGTTCCCTCTTGAAGATCCAGATGTAAGGGCCGACTCTTCGCGCCCATGGATCTACCGCTTTCGCTTGCAAAGATATAAACTCTCAGCCGTTCTTGCAAATTTTTTTATAATCAGGGGTTGAGGGCGCGGATGGCCATGATGAGTGCTGCGAGGGTGGCCCGGCGGATCACGCCGAGGCGGTCGCCTCCGAAGCGAAAGCAGCGAGCCGTGGTGGCGATGGGAGTAGAGACTGCTATCCATACTGTGCCCACCGGTTTCTCTTCAGTGCCTCCACCGGGACCGGCTATGCCGCTGGTGGCCATCGAAAGGTAGGCTCCGGTCAGTCGGCGGACGCCTTCGGCCATTTGTGTCACAACCGGTTGGCTGACAGCGCCGTTGGTGGCTATGACTTCGGGGTCGACACCCAATACGTTAGCTTTCACTTCGTTGGCATAGGATATGACACCGCCAAGCATCGCTGCCGATGATCCGGCTATGGAAGTGATTGCGTGGGCTATATTGCCGCCGGTGCAACTTTCGGCTGTTGCTACGGTACGGTTCGTAGTCTTGAGCAGGTCGAGGAGTATTTCGGCAGGTGATTTGTCGCCGTCGTAGAGCAAATGCTCGCCACACATGTCTTTCAGCTGATGAGAATACAGGTCTATCTCTTTGGCGAGAACCTCGCTATCAGATCCTTTGGCGTCGAGGCGCAGACGCAGAATGCCACTGTCGGGCAGGTATGCGAGATGGAAGTTGGACGGGAGAGCCTTTTCCCATGGTTCGAGCTGTAGCGCCAGTGCTGATTCCGATATGCCTTCCACCATGATGGTGTGGTGGACTGTCTGCTCAGTCGATGGAAATTTTTCGAGAAGCCGGGGAAATACCTCTTCGACAAACATGTGGCGTGTTTCGGCCGGCACTCCGGGCATCGCTACGAGAACGCGTTCGCGAATCGTGTCTTCAAACCACATGATGGGTGCCGTGCCCCAACGATTGTTGAGGATATGTGCCGATGTAGGCACCATGGCTTGCGACTCGGTCAATGCATTCATCTGCAGGCCACGCTGTTGGAATATGCGGCGACAGTTGGCCATGACTTCTTCGTTGTATTTCAGCCGGCCACCGAAGTAGTTGAGCAGAGCTTCTTTTGTGATATCGTCTTTTGTGGGGCCAAGGCCACCGGTGGTGATCACGATCGAGGAGCGGTGAAATGCGCGGTCGATGGCTGAAATGATGTCGGCGGAGGAGTCGGCCACGACAGCCACGTCGGCCACGCGCCAACCTTCGGGCGATATCGTGCGGGCTATGAATCCGCTGTTGGTGTCAGTCACCTGACCCAGAAGCAGTTCGTCGCCAATGGCTATGATTGAAATTTCCATGATGTGTGTTGATGAAGGTCAGACAGTTACGCGGGCATATGGCACTTGGTCATAGCTGCAGAACTGTCGGTCGAGATATTTATAGTAGCCCGCTATGGCCACCATGGCGGCATTGTCGGTGGTGAAGGCTCGCTCGGGGATAAATGCTGTCAAGCCTCTATTTGAACAATAGTCGGCAACGGCTTGACGCACACCAGAGTTGGCCGAAACGCCACCGCCGATGGCCACGCTTTTGACACCTGTCTGACGCACGGCTTTGTCGAGCTTGTCGATGAGGATGTCGATGATGGTCTTCTGTAGCGAAGCGGCCAGGTCGGCACGGTTCTGCTCTATGAACTGCGGATCCTCTTTCAGACGGTCGCGCAATGTGTAGAGAAACGATGTCTTAAGCCCCGAGAAGCTGTAGTCGAGTCCGGGAATATGAGGTTTGGAGAATTTGAAAGCGGTCGGATTGCCTCCGGCGGCCAGACGGTCGATGTGCGGGCCGCCGGGGTAGGGTAGTCCCATCACTTTGGCGCATTTGTCGAAGGCTTCGCCTGCGGCGTCGTCGATAGTTGCGCCGAGTATCTCCATGTCGTTGTAGCTTTTGACGAGGATGAGCTGGCTGTTGCCGCCCGAGATCAGAAGGGTCAGAAAGGGATATTCGGGCACGCGGTCGTCGGCCTCCCGACGAATGAAGTGGGAGAGCACATGGCCGTGAAGATGGTTGACATCGACCAGCGGACAGCGAAGCCCGAGCGACAGGCCTTTGGCAAACGATGTGCCAACAAGGAGCGATCCGAGCAAGCCTGGTCCGCGGGTGAAGGCTATGGCCGAGAGTTCGTGCTTGTCGATGCCGGCACGGTCGAGCGCGGCTTTGACCACCGGCACGATGTTTTGTTGGTGGGCGCGTGAGGCCAGTTCGGGCACCACGCCTCCGTATTCTTCGTGAACGCTTTGCGAGGCGATGACGTTGCTCAGCAGCAGTCCGTCGCGGATTACGGCTGCCGATGTGTCGTCGCACGATGATTCGATTCCCAGTATGGTGATACTCATATATCGCGAATTTTTACGGTGCAAAGTTACTTAAAAATCGCAACAAAAAAAACAGCGGCGCGTGGCCACTGTCTTTATTATATTATAAGGTGTGTGGATCAGTCGACGAGTGCATAGCAGAGGGTGAAGCCGTCGTAGTCGATATAGAGTCGCGTATACCCGTCTTTGTGAATGCGGATGCGGATGTTGCATGGGTCGCCATCCGAGTCGACGCAACGATTGGAGAAGATTTTACCTTTACTGTCCTCAACCACTTCACCGTAGTTTTTGACACGGAAAGTGAGGTTGCCTACTTTGATGATGTCGGTATTGTAATTCAAAATGACGTAAGTGTCGTAAACTTTTTCCCAGTCTGTCCATTCGTCGGACCCATCAACAGAATAGGATACGTCGGTGGCGCGGTAGGTGACTATGTTGCTGTCGGCTTTCGTTACGGCTACTACAAACAGGCTGAAGAGGATAAATGAAAGAAGTCTTTTCATGAGTTTCTGATTTTGATGAGGTTGATTATTCTACTGTGATTTCGTCGAGGAAGAACCAGCATGGGTTGCCAACGCCGTAGTGCCAGCCGGGGCATTGCTTGGTGCCTTCGACTGATACCTTGATGTATTTGGCCGCGGTTGGGGCGTCGAATTGCTCCTTGACGCTGACAAATTTCACTTTGGGGTCGCGGTCTTCGGCAAGTTCGTGGCGGGGAAGTGTGGTCCATGTGGTGCCGTCGGTACTGATGGAGTAGGTGACCGATTTGGGTTGCAGGATCCACGATCCGAGCTGCTGAAGGAAGTCGGTGTCGATCGAACGGATTTCCTTGACGGAGCCCAGATCTACGGTCATGTCCACGTCAATACCTTCCCATCCTATCCAGCTGTCCTTGTAGGTGGTGCCACCGAAAAGTCCGTCGGTGAGCGAGGGTGCTCCGAGTCGGTCGTAGGGAGCCGACAGGGGTGTAGAGAAGGTGATGTCGGCGCCGGCTGCGAGGTTTTTGGTGTCGCGAGGCAGGTAGCGCTGTCGATAGAGTGACACATATTCGTGGGGCGTATTGTTGCGTTCGTTCAGTGAGGCAAGGCCGAAGCGGGCGGTGCGTGTGTCGAATGTGTCGAGCATCTCGCTGATACGGGCCGGATTTTTGTTGGGGTTGGATCGTTCGATCTCGAGTTCGCTGTATTGGAGCGACAATCGTGAGCGCTGCACTCTGGCAAGCAGGGCCGAGTCGGCAGCCACGGCTTGCTCGGCGCGGTCAAAGAGATCGTTGTAGTGCATGCGCATCTGCTCGTTGAGCATGCCGTCTTTGTGGGTCAACGGCGAGTCGTAGATCCAAAGCGGTGTGCGGCTGCCCAGCAAGGCGCCTTCCATGAGTTTGAGATATTGCTGCATGTAGGGGGCGGCTGCTCCGTAGTAACCGTTGAGGAAGGTGTTGGTCAGTGAGTCGACGTCGGCATCGGGATTCCACATCAATTTGGATATGAGCCAGGTGCGAAGTTCCGACATGTCGCCTCCTCGATAGCCGGCAATTTGCGAGAAGTGCATCTTGACGTTATTGTCGCGGAACGTCTGTATGTTGGGTTGGATCACGTGGAAGTTGGGAAACGGCGTGGTGGTGCCGTCGAAGTTGATGCCGTAGTCCCACACGAATATGTTGTCGGAGATCTTTGCCCAGCCTTCGAGTGCGCTTAGGAAGTCGCGACCCGAGGTGTTGTATTGCATGGGCACTTCGCGGTAGCAGTCGATCGAGCAAAGCATTATGTTGACGTTGGGGCGAGGCTTCACGTGTTTGGGCGGATGCATGGTGTAGAGATAGGCAAGTGTTGAGAACTGCTTGTCGGGGAATCTGTCGGCCAGGCGGTTGAGGAAGTGAATGATGGTGCCGGATGGTGAGCCTTCCACTGAGTCGATGGCCATACAGGTCTCGCAGCGACAGTTGGTGTAATTGCCGTCGTTTTGGCTGACGGATATCATGTTGAGTCCGGGATTAGCTTTGAACACGGAGTCGACCTGTTGGCATACGATCTCAAACACTTCGTCGTTGGTCAGACACCATTGGCCGGCCTGCCCGGGGTGGCGTGCGCCGTCGAACCAGGCATAATATTCGGGATGCGACTCCCCGTAGCGTGCTGCCGGCAGCAAGCGGTTGAAAGTGTGCACCCAGTATCCGCCGGCAAATTCGTCGGTCGGCTCTTCGAGGCGCATCCACTGCCGGTAGATCGGGTCGGTGCGGAGTGCGTAGTTCTGGCTCTGGCGATAGCGAAAGGCGGGATTGTCGATGCGGTCGATGCGAGGCAGAGCGATTGTGGCCTGCTTCGGAGCGCTGAAGTCGAATTCACTCCAGTAGTTGCATCCGAGATAGTCTTCAAGTAGGGTAACAACACCATAGACTGCACCGCCGCGGTCGCGGCTCTCAATCGTGAGCCAACCGGGAAGGGTCGACAGCTTGAAGCCGTCCTCTTTGATAGCCTTGTTGTCGGACAGACTGAACACCACATCGCCTTTGCGTGGCGCGACTTTGCCTGTCACTACGGGCAACTTGACGTTGGCGATGCGCTCCACAAAGTCTTGTAGCAGCGTGGCTCCGGGTTGTTGGATGGTGTCGGTGCAGATGATGCGACCGGCGGCGCGGTGGTTCTTGACGATGGTTGCCTGACCCAGTGCACAGGCTATGGTGACAAGTGCAGCGGCAAGAAGTGTCAGTCGTTTCATGATATTCATGATGAAGGATTATTTTTGCATGTATTTGGTGAGAATGTTGATCATACGCGTTTGATACTTTTGTTGTATGATCTGCTGAATTGCCGTTGCCATTGCCGAACTGTACTTGGCAAATTTTCGACCCGCAGGTGAGGCATAGAACTGATTGATGGCCTTCAGGTCGGCAAGTGTGAAATACTTACGGTATTCAGCTGTGAGATCCTTGACAAGATCCGGCCATATATCATCGACTACTTCTTTGGCGGCTGCTTCGCAGTTGAAAGGAAGATTCATGTTTTTCCATGTCGAAGCAATCATATTGGCTTTGGTGTTAGAAGTTTCAAGCACCTTGTAGACTTCGGTTGCATAGCCGTCGGATTGTGCTGACTGAGCCATGCAGCACACAGGCGCCATGGCAAGAATCAAAAGGATGATGACGTGTTGGATTCGTTTCATGGTGTTATTTTCTTACAAAGATAGTGAATGTTGTGTGAAAAATCAAATTGCTTCCACGTGGTGAAAAATTACTTCGGCTAATGGAACCGTATTTCAGGAATAATGGCTATCTTTGCACCTTGAAAAATAGAAAGGCTATGCAGAATATCCGAAATATTGCAATCATTGCACACGTCGACCACGGCAAAACGACTCTCGTCGACAAGATGCTCCTGGCCGGTAACCTCTTCCGCGACAATCAAAACGCCGGTGAACTCATTCTTGACAACAATGACCTTGAACGCGAACGCGGCATAACGATTCTTTCGAAAAACGTGTCGATCAACTACAAGGGCTACAAGATAAACATCATCGACACCCCGGGACACGCTGATTTCGGCGGCGAGGTGGAGCGTGTGCTCAATATGGCCGACGGATGTCTGCTGCTGGTCGATGCTTTCGAAGGTCCGATGCCTCAGACGCGTTTCGTGCTTCAGAAAGCCATTCAGATGGGGCTGAAGCCTGTGGTGGTGATCAACAAGGTTGATAAGCCCAACTGCCGCCCCGACGAGGTGCAGGAGATGGTGTTCGACCTGATGTTCAATCTCGATGCCACCGAGGAGCAGCTCGATTTCCCCACCGTCTACGGTTCGGCGAAACAGGGCTGGATGAGTCTCGACTGGAACAAACCGACCGACAATATCACGGCCGTGCTCGACACTATCATTGAACACATACCCGCACCGGTCACGCTTGAAGGTCCGGCCCAGATGCTGATCACGTCGCTCGACTATTCATCGTATGTTGGCCGAATCGCCGTTGGTCGTGTGCACCGCGGCGAATTGCGCGAAGGTCAGGATGTGGCCGTCATCAAAAAGGATGGCACCATCGATCGCCAACGCATCAAGGAGCTTCACGTGTTTGAGGGAATGAGCCGCCGCCGCGTCGACTCTGTCAAGAGCGGCGACATCTGTGCTCTCGTAGGAATTGCCAACTTCGAAATCGGCGACACTGTGGCCGACATCGACACCCCCGAAGCTCTGCCGCGCATAGCCATCGACGAACCCACGATGTCGATGACATTTACCATCAACGACTCGCCCTTCTTCGGTCGCGACGGCAAATACGTCACTTCGCGTCATATCGGCGACCGCCTCACCCGCGAACTCGACCGCAACCTGGCGCTGAGAGTCGAAAAAGCTCCCGAGGACGATGTGTGGACCGTGTTTGGCCGCGGTGTGCTCCACCTGTCTGTGCTCATCGAGACCATGCGTCGCGAGGGATATGAACTTCAGGTAGGCCAGCCCCAGGTGATCGTCAAAGAGATCGACGGCGTGAAATGCGAACCTGTCGAGATGATGACCATCAACGTGCCCGAAGAATATGCGTCGAAAATGATCGATATGGTCACTCGCCGCAAGGGTGAGCTCATCTCAATGCTCACGCAGAACGATCGCGTCAACATGGAATTCTTCATCCCCTCACGCGGTATCATTGGCCTGCGCAACAATGTGTTGACCGCCTCGGCAGGCGAAGCTATTATGGCTCATCGATTCCACGAATACCAGCCTTGGAAAGGTGATATTGAACGCCGTACAAACGGCTCGCTCATAGCCATGGAAGCCGGTACGGCTTATGCCTATGCCATCGACAAACTTCAGGATCGCGGCCGCTTCTTCATCTTCCCCCAAGAGGAAGTGTATGCCGGACAGGTGGTTGGCGAAAACGCCAAGGACAACGATATTGTGGTCAACGTGACTAAATCGAAGAAGCTCACCAATATGCGAGCATCTGGCGCCGACGACAAGGCACGCATCATTCCGCCGGTAGTATTCTCGCTTGAAGAAGCGCTGGAATACATCAAGGAGGACGAATATGTGGAAGTAACGCCCCATCACCTGCGCCTTCGCAAAATCATCCTCGATGAACTCGAGCGCAAGCGCGCAAACAAATCCTGACTTCAAAATAATCAGATACCTGGCGGGCAGGGAGCGGCGATTGAGTCGACCCCTGCCCGCTCTCCTATAATATGACAACATATATGATTTATAAATCTTATGGCGCCAAATAGCAAGAGGTCATGTCGCTGTCGACATGACCTCTTGCTTGGGGTGAACAGTGGGGGTCGAACCCACGACCTTCGGAACCACAATCCGACGCTCTAACCAACTGAGCTATGCTCACCATTTGGATGGTGTGAAACGGCTGACGCAAGGTCGTTTCCGATTTTCACGATGCAAAGTTACAAATTTTTTCTTTCTCTGCAATAGTATTGGGCGATTTTTATTTTTGTTTTTTGTGGAAGTGCCTGAATATTGTGGCTAGCGGATGGCGCTGATACCGGCTTATGGGGAGGGTGTCGAGAGGCACATCGATGTTGCGGCGATCGAAGATGGCTCGGGCACGGGTGTAGAATACCTTGCGTTCCGATTCGTTGGAGGGCGAGGGGAGAGCCCCGTCGACAAGACGGTAGCTGCGATCGGTTTTGTAGGGTTCGACGGTGAACACGGTGCGGTAGGAGGCTCGTTTGACGCAGGCGTTGCCCGCGGAGTCACGCCCGATGGTGACTCTGGCCATGGCTCCGCCACGGGTGTCGGTGGTGCGCATGGCCGATATGAAGTTGCCCAGCGAGTAGCATAGAAATATGTTTTTGTCCAGAGTCGGGCTGCGACGCATTTCCATGGGTTGGATGACGTGGGGATGACCACCGATAATCAGGTCGACACCCTGCTCGGTGAGGAAATCGGCCATCTCCTTTTCGGATTTGACAGGCATCAGAGTATATTCTTCGCCCCAGTGCATGCATACCACGATCAGTTCGGCCCCCTTCTGTCGGGCGGCAGCTATATCTCGCTTGATCAGATCGCGGTCGATGTAGTCGACCACGGCTCCATTGCGTGCAATCAGTCCATTGGTGCCATAGGTGTAGTTGAGAAATGCTATCCGGTAGCCTTTGACGTTGACAATGAGGGGCACTATGGAGTCGCGTTCGGCTCTGTTGGAGTATGCTCCTACATGAGGCACGCTGAGTGCGTCGAGTCGGTCAATTGTACGTCGCAGACCCTGGTCGCCTCGGTCGAGGATGTGATTGTTGGCGTTGAGAATCAGGTCGAAACCGGCATCGAGCAGCGCATTGAGATACGAATCGGGAGCGCAAAAGCGCGGATAGCCGGAGTAGGGACTGCCGCCGAGTGGTAGTTCGAGATTGACCACGGCATAGTCGGCCGAGGCAATGTAGGGCGTGATGGCTGAATAGTAGTGAGAGAAGTCGTAGGTGCCGTCAGTGGTCGCGGCTGCTGTCAGCTGTCTTTGGTGCATCATGGCGTCACCTGCGAAAACGATGTCGATGTCACCGCCGTTGATTCCGAACAGCGAGAGCAACGCCAGGTAGACAGGCAGATACAGAGGCGTGACGGCCATCGACGCTATCAGTCTTTGTAGATCTCATGTCGCGCCGCCAGCAGAGTGTTGCGCATGAGCGACACGATGGTCATAGGGCCTACACCGCCGGGCACCGGTGTGATGTAGGAGCATAGTGGGGCCACATTGTCGAAGTCAACGTCGCCGCGGAGACGGAATCCGCTCTTGCGGGTGCTGTCGGCTACTCTTGTTGTGCCCACGTCAATTATCGTGGCTCCCGGTTTAACCATGTCGGCGGTGACAAATCCGGGGCTGCCGAGGGCGGCGATGATGATGTCGGCTTCGCGGCAGATTTCTTTCAGTCCGACTGTGGCGCTGTGGCACACGGTGACAGTGGCGTCGCCCGGCAGTGCTTTCTGCATCATTAGCATGGCCACGGGCTTGCCCACGATGTTGCTTCGACCAAGTACCACACAACGCTGTCCGCGGGTGGGAATGTCGTAGCGGCGAAGTAGTTCGACGATGCCTTGCGGGGTGGCGCTGACATAGGTCGGAAGACCGATCGACATGCGACCTACGTTGATCGGATGGAATCCGTCGACATCCTTGCGGTAGTCGATGGCCTCGATGATGCGCTGTTCGGAAATATGGCGCGGCAGCGGCAGCTGCACGATGAAGCCGTCGACATCGGGGTCGTTGTTGAGAGCGTGGATGGTTTCGAGCAGCGTCTCTTCGCTCACTTCGTCCTCAAAGCGGATCAGAGAGGAGCGGAAGCCGCATTCTTCGCAGGCTTTCACTTTGTTGGCAACGTAGGTTTCGCTGCCACCGTCGTGGCCCACAAGGATGGCTGCCAGGTGAGGGCGCTTGAGCCCGAGATCAATCATTTCGTTGACAGCCGATGCTATTTCGGCTTTGATTTCCGAGGCGATTTTCTTTCCGTCGATCAGTTGCATGGGGTGGAGTGTGGTTAGGGTGGATATGGGATTGGCGGGGGTCAGGGACGATGCTGGCGCATCTGGCGCATCATCTTCATCGGGTTTTTGATCGATGTGGCCATCTTCATCATCTTGCGCATCTGGTCGAATTGCTTTATCATGCGGTTGACCTCGATGATTGTAGTGCCGGAGCCTTTGGCTATGCGCTGGCGGCGGCTGGCGTTGATGGCCGAGGGGTTCTGGCGTTCGTAGGGTGTCATGGACTGGATCATGGCTTCGATGCCTTTGAATGCGTCGTTGTCGATGTCGATATCCTTGATGGCCTTGCCCATGCCGGGTATCATTGCGGCAAGATCCTTGATGTTGCCCATCTTCTTGATCTGGTTGATCTGAGCCAGATAGTCGTTGAAGTCGAACTGGTTTTTGGCAATGCGCTTCTGGATGCGGCGTGCTTCCTCTTCGTCGTAGGCCTGCTGAGCTTTTTCAACGAGGGTCACGATGTCGCCCATGCCGAGTATGCGGTCGGCCATACGGGTGGGGTGGAACACTTCGATGGCGTCCATCTTTTCGCCTGTGCCGACAAATTTGATCGGCTTGGTGACCACGGTGCGGATCGAGAGTGCGGCACCGCCGCGGGTATCACCGTCGAGTTTCGTGAGCACAACACCGTCGAAGTCGAGGCGGTCGTTGAATGTTTTGGCTGTGTTGACGGCATCCTGACCGGTCATCGAGTCGACCACAAAGAGCGTTTCCTGCGGACGGATGGCTTTCTTGATGGCCTCGATCTCGTTCATCATGGCTTCATCGACGGCCAGACGGCCGGCGGTGTCGACAATGACGAGGTCGAGATGGTTGGCCTTGGCATAGGCTATGGCGTTTTGAGCGATCTCAACGGGGTTGGTGTTGCCCTCTTCGGTGTAGACAGGCACATTGATCTGCTCGCCGAGCACCTTCAGCTGTTCGATGGCCGCCGGACGATACACGTCGCAGGCCACGAGCAAGGGACGCTTGGCTTTTTCGCTTTTGAGTTTCTTTGCAATCTTGCCCGAGAATGTTGTCTTACCGGAGCCTTGCAGACCCGACATAAGGATCACCGTGGGAT
Organism: Bacteroides sp.; assembly: GCA_023666835.1. GTDB lineage: Bacteria > Bacteroidota > Bacteroidia > Bacteroidales > Muribaculaceae > Paramuribaculum. The sequence continues at coordinate 822,413 of JAMPBJ010000001.1, forward strand.
TGCCCGAAAGATTGATGGGGGCTGTCTCTCCGCCCATGAGTGCGGCGAGTTCGTCGTGGACGATTTTCACCATCATTTCGCCCGGCTTGACGGCTGTCAGCACGTTTTGGCCGAGAGCTTTCTGCTTCACGGTGTTTACGAAATTCTTAGCCACGTTGTACTGCACGTCGGCGTCGATCAGCGAGCGGCGCACCTCTTTGAGCGTTTCGGCGACGTTGATTTCGGTTATCTTGCCTTGACCTTTAAGGATCTTGAAACTTCGTTCGAGTTTCTCGGATAGATTTTCAAACATATGTCGGTGTGTCTGTGATTTTGTTGTGTGGGGTTAGTGATTGGGAGAGTTGCGGCAGTCAGTCGACAAGTCGGTTGGTGGTAGTGTCGGGGAACACGACGGTGGGCTTGAACGTGCGGGCCTCTTCGAGGCTCATGCGTGCATAGGCCATGATGATGACGATGTCGCCGCGGTGCACCCTGCGTGCGGCGGCTCCGTTGAGGCACACGACACCGGATCCGGGCTCGCCGGCAATAGTGTAGGTGTCGAACCGCTCGCCGTTGTTGTTGTCGACGATAAATACCCGTTCGCCGGGCAGGATTCCCGCTGCTTCCATGAGCAGACTGTCGATGGTGATGCTTCCGATGTAGTCGAGATTGGCCTCCGTGACTGTCACACGGTGGATTTTCGACCTGAGCATTTCGACTTGTATCATAATGAGTAGGTTATGTTGTCAATTAGACGTACGTCGCCGCAGTAGACCGTCACGCATCCAACGGGGCAGTCGGTTTCGGTCCAGTCGGCGATAGGTTGCATCGTCTTGCCGTCGACGATCTGATAGTATTCGGTGCGCATTTGCGGATAGCTGTCGATGGTGTCGACCACAAAGCGGATGGTATCGGCCACCGATTGCGTTTTGGCCATGGGCAGACTTGCTGCCAGTGTTTCGTGGATTTTGGGGGCTATGGCACGCTGCTCTGGAGTGAGGCGCACGTTGCGGCTCGACATTGCAAGTCCATCGGGATGTCGCATGATCGGGCATGCAATGATGTCGATGTCGAAGTCCTCTATTTCAGCCATGCGTCGAATGACGGCTATCTGCTGATAGTCTTTTTCACCGAAGTAGGCGCGGGTCGGTGTGGTCATCTCAAACAGTCGGCTGACGATCTGTGCCACACCGTTGAAGTGGCCCGGACGCATGGCGCCTTCCATCACTTCGGCCACAGGGCCGAGGTCGAACTGTCGAGTGTCGGGTTCGGGATATATCTCTTCGACCGAGGGAATAAATGCGTAGTCTACGCCGACCGATTCCATGGCCGTGCAATCGGCCTCTTCGGTGCGGGGATAGGTGCGCAGATCCTCCGGATTGTTGAATTGCGTGGGGTTGACAAACACGCTGGCAACGACGATGTCGTTGTCCTCGCGGGCGCGTTTCATCAGTGACAGGTGCCCCTGATGGAGGGCGCCCATTGTTGGCACGAGGCCTATCGATTGGCCGCGGTCGCGGTGGGCCTGCATGGCCTTGCGGAGTTCGCGGACGGTGCGTATGACTTTCATTTCGTTTTCTGAATAATGTCGAATAGACGCGCAAAAATAACAATTAATTACGATATACGAAAACCAGGGGCGGTCAAAATGAAGCGAACCGGCCGACACTCCGCATGTTTGACGGGTGCCGGCCGGTTGGGTATGTGGTGCAGTGGCTTACTGTTCGAGGTCGACTGCGTAGTATGCTTTCTTGCCTGTGGGGTAGATGCCGGTGATAAACATTACGTTCTCAGAGGCGTCGGGCGAGGTGACCTCGTTGTAGGCGGCTTCCATGTCGTCGACAGAGTTGATGCGTCGGTTGTTGACTTCAAGTATGATGAAACCGTCCTTGATGCCGGCGTCCTTGAACGGACCGTCTTTGATGCCGGCCACCTGAATGCCGTAGGATATCTTGAGCTGGCGTTTGGTCTCGTCTTTGAGTACCTTGAAAGCGCATCCGAGGTCGGCCAGTGAGGTGACAGCCGACAGGTTGGTGTTGCCCGCGCTGTTGTAGAGTGTGGCCTGGGTGGTGTATTCCTTGTTGTCGCGGATATAGGTGATGGTGATCTTTTCGCCGGGGCGGAAGAGGTTGATCTGCTCCATCAGTTCGGATGTACGGTGGGTGGGTTTGCCGTTGATGGCGATAATGACGTCGCCCTCTTTGAGTCCGGCTTCCATGGCAGCGCTGCGGTCAGCCACATTGCCTACAATGAGGCCTTCGGTCACTTTGGTGATACCGCGGTCGGCGGCTATCTTGGCAGTGAGTTCGGAGTAGGAGATGCCGAGCACAGCACGCTGCACGGTGCGGAATTTCTGCAGGTCTTCAGCTACTTTTTTCACGATTGAGGTGGGTATGGCGAAGGAGTAGCCGGTGTATGATCCGGTCTGGGAGTAGATGGCTGAGTTGATGCCTACGAGTTCACCTTTGAGGTTGACGAGTGCACCGCCAGAGTTGCCGGGATTGACGGCGGCGTCGGTCTGGATGTAGCTTTCGATGCCCATGCGGCCTTGTTGGCCACCTGATATGGAGCGTGCCTTGGCGCTGACGATGCCGGCGGTGACGGTGGAGTTAAGACCGAAGGGGTTGCCCACGGCAAGCACCCATTCGCCGATCTTCAGATCGTCGCTGCTACCCCATGGAATTACTGAGAGACCGTTGCAGTCAATCTTAATCAGGGCAAGGTCGGTGGCTGCGTCGGTGCCGATGACTGTGGCGTTGAACACGCGGTTGTCGTTGAGAAGCACCTCAAGGCGTTCGGCGCCTTCAACCACGTGGTTGTTGGTGATGATGTAGCCGTCTTCTGAAATGATCACGCCGGAGCCCATGCCCTTTTCGCGCTGTTGTGACTCGTCGTTGCGGCCGCCACGGCGACGAATCTGGCCGTCGTTCGAGTCGGGTGAAGCAGCCGAGGGAGTGTAGTTGTTGGGGAAGAAGAATTCAAACGGATCCATGAATCCGGAGAAGGGTGACGACTGGCTGCGAATGGTGGCAAAGCTCTTGATGCAGACCACGCCGTTGATGGTCGATTCGGCAGCTGTTGTGAAATCAGTGTTTTGTATTGTTCGTTGTGCAACCGTGAATAGTTGCGCGTCAGTCTGGGCGTTGACAGCCGTAGTGGCGGCGATCAAGCCGAGGCCTAACGAAAGAAATCTGATCAGTTTCATATTGTATTGTGGTTGTGTTTGTAAATGTGTGGTTGGTTGAGAGATTGGTTTTCAATAATATCGGATGCAAAAATAAATCGAATTATTTAATTATGGTATATGAACAATGCGGTTTTAAATTCATTTAATAACAGTACACTCTATTTTTATCTTTTTTTGCAGACACAAAAAAATATTGGAAAATATTAGCAAAGCAAAAAAAACTATTAAATTTGTGGTCGAACAAGCTATGAAAATGAAAGTGAGCCGAAAAATCATTCTTTCGCTGGCTGTCACGGCGCTGATGTTTGCCGCATCGTCGTGCGGAGTTTCGCGCACGGCCACAACCGGTAGCACAGCAACTGTGAGTGGTTCTTCGTCCGGGTCCGGCAAGACTTCATCACGCACTATATCGCCGGCCCCTGCCAAGCCTGCAGTACCTTTGAAGCATATAGATTTCGCCTCGTTGCAGCTTGATCCTGTTGTGGAGAATTTGCTCCGCGAGGCCGATTCGTGGATAGGCACCCCGTATGTCTACGGAGGCAATGACCGCCAGGGTGTTGACTGTTCTGGCTTTGTGGTCGAGGTGTTTAGAAACTCCTCAGGAATAAAATTGCCACGCACTTCGCTCCAGCAGCAGGAATTTTGCGCTACGGTCGACCGTGAATCCATGGAGCCGGGCGATCTGGTCTTTTTCACCGTCAGGGGCGGTGATGTGGTAGGCCATGTCGGCATCTATATTGGCAACGACTGCATGGTGCATGCATCGTCGTCGAAGGGAGTCATCATCAGCTCGCTTAATGCCAACTATTACGTGGTCAATTATTTCGGGAGTGGCCGAGTTGAGCCGTTCTATGCCCTGACCGGAAAGAAAAAAGCACCGGTTGCCGTTCCGGCTCCGACGTCTCCCGTGGTTGCTCCGACGGCTAATTTGGCCATAGTGCCGAAACCTGCTCCTACCGAAGCTGCCACGAAGGAAGATGTGGCAAGTATTGCTGCCCAGCGGGTAAAACGCATTGGGAATATTGAGGACACCCCCGCAGATGCACAAAGTCGGCCTTCGGTCACAACCGGCACCGGCAATGCTGACGCAGGATCGGATCTGGAGGATTTCTTTGACTGATACAATGACTGAAAAAGATATATTCAACCGGGTGGAGCTGCTTCTTGGCGATGAGGTCATGCAACGGCTCAAGGACACTCGTGTGATAGTGTTCGGAGTGGGAGGCGTTGGCAGTTGGACTGCCGAGGCTCTCGCCCGCACCGGTATAGGCCATATGACTATTGTCGATGCCGACCGCGTGGCCGCTTCCAATATCAATCGACAGCTGATGGCCACGGTCGACACGGTGTCGCAGGTCAAAGTCGATGTGCTTGCTCGTCGACTTTTGTCGATCAATCCCGAATTGGATTTGCAAGCCGTCGAGGCACGGTTTGATAAATCGACAGCCGACGATTTCCACCTGCAGGAGTATGACTATGTGGTCGATGCCATTGACTCGCTGACCGACAAGGCTTTGCTTATTAGTATTGCCACGAGGCTGAAGGTCAAATTGGTGTCGTCGATGGGTGCGGCATTGAAGCTGGATCCCACGCGCATACGTGTGGCTTCGTTTGAGCGCGTGACCGGATGCCGGCTTGCAGCCGCTTTGCGGCGCAAATTCAAGCAGACGGGCATCTATCCGTCAAGAAAATTCAAATGTGTGTATTCCGACGAGTTGCTGCCCAACCGTGGAGCTGTCGCTGATACTTTCGGAACGATGACCTATGGCAAAGTGGTGACCAACGGAGCGCTGTGCCATATCACTTCAATTTTCGGCATGACACTCGCCGGCCTCGTCATAGAGGGTATCTGCAAAAATAGGAGTGTCGGCTGAGATGCCGACACTCATAGTAATGTGATTCCTATGGAGGTTAGTTGCCGACGGTGGTTATCGATGCGCCGGTTTCGTCGTTGATGGTGGTGACGTCGGTTGACGTTGCTGTCGAATCGCCGGCTGTGGTGATTGTGGTCTCTTCGCTTTCCTGCGCCTCTTCTGGATCACCCGCACCTGTGTCGTCGCCAACTTTCAGAGTGGTGCTGTAGTCGGCATAAAGATTCTGAATGTCAACGCCGAAGGTTCGCTTCATTTTGTCGAATGCCTCATACATGTTGTCGCCGTGAATGTCGAGCATAATGCCGTAGAGATCAACAAATTTGCGCATCGTTTCCTCACGCGGAGTGCCCGAGGTCTGGCCTATGATGGTGCTGAGCATTTTCAGCGCTCCGGCGGCCTGGCCCGGGGTGAGATCGTCGGGAGAGAGTATCAGTTGGTCGAGTTGGCCGGCAGTGATCTGCTCAGGGCCACGTTCGTAGTCTACCGGATCGGTTTCTTTCGACGATGCGTTGGCAGTCGATTCAGAGCCGTCGGAGTTTGAAGAACTGCAGCTGAAGTTGCTGAATACGAGGGTTATTGCTGAAAGGATTATGAACAGGCGTTTCATTTCTTGTATCTTTGGAGTGTTAGTTTTAATTTTTGGTTAGAGCTTCGGCCATAGATCGGGCGGCCCGGCGTCCGTCGCCCATGGCAAGGATCACTGTGGCGCCTCCGCGCACGATGTCGCCTCCGGCAAAGAGCGTGGGAATTGATGACTGCATGGTGTCTGGGTTGACAACGATGGTGCCACGCTGCGACACGTCAAGACCCTCGATGGCAGATGGAATGAGCGGATTGGGCGACACACCCACGCTGACGATGACCATGTCGACCGGTACGTCGATGATGGCGCCCTCGATCGGCTCGGGGCGGCGGCGTCCCGACTGATCGGGCTCGCCAAGGCGCATCTGCTGCAGGCGCATCACCGACACACGGCCCGTTTCGTCGGCTATATATTCGATAGGGTTATGGAGCGTCAGGAATTCGACGCCCTCTTCCTTGGCGTGTTTGATCTCTTCAAGGCGTGCCGGCATTTCTTCTTCGCTGCGGCGATAGACCAGCATCACATGAGCGGCACCCATACGCCGTGCTGTTCTGACCGAGTCCATGGCCGTGTTGCCGCCGCCGATGATGGCCACGTTGCCACCGACGAGAACCGGCGTGTCGTGGCCTGGCTGGCCTGCGCACATCAGGTTGACGCGTGTCAGATACTCGTTGCTCGACATGACGCCTATATAGTTTTCGCCCGGGATGTTCATGAACCGTGGCAGACCTGCTCCGGAAGCCACGAACAAGCCCTTGAACCCCATTTCGACAAGGTCGGAATGTGAGAGCGTTTTGCCAATGATCACATCGCGCATGAATTTGACTCCCATGGCTTGGAGGTTGGTGATCTCGCGGTCGACAATCGAGTTGGGCAGACGGAATTCAGGAATGCCGTATTTGAGCACGCCACCGATCTGGTGGAGCGCTTCGAACACGGTGACTTCAAATCCGAGCGAAGCTATTTCGCCGGCAAATGACAGTCCGGCAGGACCGCTTCCGGCTACTGCCACCTTGATGCCGTTAGATGCCGGCGCCGTCATTTCCACATTGGAGGCATTGTCGGCAGCGAATCGTTCGAGATAACCAATGGCCACCGGCTGCTTTTTCATCTTGTTGTAGATGCATTTGCTTTCGCACTGCCGCTCCTGCGGACACACGCGGCCACACACGGCCGGGAGGGCACTTGTGGCGCGGAGCACTCTTGCGGCTTCATCGACGTTGCCCCGCTGAATGTTTTTGATAAAGCCGGGGATGTCGATTGAAACGGGGCATCCGGTGGTGCACTGCGGGTCGGGACAATCGAGGCATCGCGTTGCCTCAACTACGGACTGCTCGCGGCTGATACCCTGGTTCACTTCCTCATTGCATGTGATTCGATAAGCCGGATCGAGTTCGGGCATCTTGACCCGTGGAATGTCGGCACGTTGACGTGCTGTGAGAGCCTGCCGCAATTCTTCGCGCCATGTTGCCGAGCGCGGAGCTATGTTTTTAGTATCGTTGTCTGCCATGTTATTAGACATACTCTTAATATTGTCTGAGTCGCATCATCATTTCATCGAAATCGACTTGGTGGGCGTCGAATTCCGGACCGTCGATGCATACGAATTTTGTCTTTCCTCCTACCGTCACGCGGCATGCGCCACACATGCCCGTGCCGTCGACCATGATGGTGTTGAGCGAGCATACGGTGGGAATGTCGTATTTCTTTGTGAGCAGTGCCACAAACTTCATCATTATGGCGGGTCCGATGGCCACGACCTGGTCCACCTTTTCACGCCGGATCACCGACTCAACGCCGGCCGTCACGAGGCCTTTTTGTCCGTATGATCCGTCGTCGGTCATGATGATGACTTCGTCGCTGTATTCCGCCACCTGCTTTTCGAGGATTATCAGATCCTTTGTGCGGGCTGCCAGAACGGAAACTACGCGGTTGCCTGCAAGCTTCAATGCTTTGATGATGGGGAGGAGGGGAGCCACGCCCACGCCACCGCCGCAGCACACCAGGGTGCCAACGCGGTTGATGTGTGTGGCCTGTCCAAGCGGACCGACCACGTCGGTGAACTCATCGCCCGGCTCCAGGACGCATATCTTACGGGTGGAGACACCCACGGCCTGAATGACGAGAGTGATGGTGCCGCGGTCGATATCGGCATCGGCAATGGTCAGCGGTATGCGTTCGCCGCCGTCGCCCACTCGCACGATCACAAAGTGGCCGGCTCGGCGGGCACGTGCTATCATGGGAGCTTCGACCACGAGCTTGACCACGTTTTCTGAAAAATGCTCTTTTTCTACAATTTTAAACATCGCAATGTATCGGTTGTCGATCGGGAGAGATGATTTGGAAACAGAGCAGTGTGCCGTTCATTGATCGGCACACTGCATATATGTCATTGGAAACTCTCTTATTTCAGATTGAGTTTCTTTTTGATGTCCTTGGGCAGGGCTTCCTTGTTGACATAGATGTCCATTGTCTTGCCAAGGAAGTAGGGCTCCGACACGTAGAAATAGCCGTCGTATTTCTGGTTGGTGTCCCATGAGTTTTTCACTTTGTAGTAGCGGTTGCCTTTCTGGTCAACGGCTTTGCCCACGATCACCATGCCGTGGTCGTCGGTGGTCTCCTGACGGTCAAACCATTCCTGACGTTTTTCGGGAGTCACTTCCACTTCGGCCACCGGACCGTCGACTTTGAATCGGGCTGCCTGGCGTTCGCGGTCGGAGAGTTTCACCCAGCGGGCGAGTTCGGTGCCATCCATGTCCTTTTCCGATTTTTCAGCGGGGATGATGGCATAGCCTTCGTTCCATTTGAAGCCGCCTTCGCTGACGTCGGCAGCCCACAGCACTGAATAGCCATTGTCGAGAGCGTTGTCCACGATGGCTTTCATTTCATCCAAAGGCACGTTGTGGTAGAGACCGCCGAGCCAGTTGTCGGAAACTTCGAGGGCAAACTGAGTGTAGTAGGGATGGTGGGTGAACGAGGTCACGGCCACATAGTCGTTGAGGTCGATGGGTAGAGATTTGGCAAAAGACTGCGGAGTGTAGGTCTTGCCTTCATAGGTGAAGGTGGTGGGGAGCTCGCCGAGATATGCGTCGAGCACGCCGTTGTAGCCCTTGCGCCATGCGGTCGAAATGGTTTTGTTGGGTTTCTTCACCACTGTGCGCACGATACCTTCGAGCACTTCGGCCATCTCGTAATGTGAATGTTTTTCCTCACCGTAGTTGAGTCCGCGGTACACTTCTTCGGGCACGATGCCATAGTTTTCCCACACGTAGGGCACGTCGAGAGCGCTGCCGCCCTGACCGAAATTGAGAGCGCCGTACATGCGCACGAATTTGTCGGCCTTGTCGTCGTAGCAGTGACGGACCACGAACATTTCCGAAAGGTCCATTTCTTTGCCTGTCTTGCGCAGGATCTCGTTTTCAAAGAACGAAAGGCTTGAGAAGCACCAGCATGTGCCTGATTTATTCTGGTCTTTGACGGATGTGCCGGGCACCACTTTCACGTCGGTGAATACAAATCCCTTGACCGAGTCGGCGGGAGCGTCTTGCGCTGTGGCTCCGAAGGCAGCAGTGGCGGCAAGAATTCCAAAAAGTAGTTTTTTCATAATGATCGGATTGCTTTTGTATCGGATTGTTGTTTGTCGTATCGTTTGTGATATAATGTACGCAAAGATAGTAAAAAAGTTTGCTAATGTCAAACTTCAGCTGATAAATGCGGTGGAAATACGATGCAACTATCCGCAAAAAAGCGTATATTTGCCACAAAAAAGCAATGAAAAGAATGATTTTGCTCGGCTTGGTGACATGTTCACTTGCCGTAGCCGGATTCGCGACCGACCGCGGAGGCATTTCCGGCGATATGCTCCAACGACTCCGCTCTTCGTATCAGAACACGGCAGTGGATCGCGCTTTGCGCAATGCCATGGCGCAGACCGATATCTCGACTCTGGCCTCCAACGCCGACAATCAGTCGCCGGCCGACATGCATTTCACCTATCGCGTGCCGTCGAAAGGAATCACCAATCAACGCTCGTCGGGCCGCTGCTGGCTTTTCACCGGCCTCAACGTGCTGAGAGCCCAGATGATGAATCGACACGATCTGCCCAAGCTCGAATTGTCGCAAAACTATAATTTCTTCTACGACCAGCTCGAAAAGTCAAATCTGTTTCTGCAGTCGGTGATCGACACCTATAAGCTCGATTTCGACGACAAAAAGGTTGAGTGGCTTTTCAAAAATCCACTAAGCGACGGCGGCCAGTACACCGGCTTGTCGGACAACATCATGAAGTATGGTGTTGTTCCAGCCGAAGTGTGGCCCGAAACCTATAGTGCCAACAATACGTCGCAGATGCGTCGGCTCATCAGTCTGAAGTTGCGCGAGGACGGGTTGGAACTGCGAGCTATGCTTCGCGACGGCGCCAAGGCCAAGGCTGCGGAGGAGCGCAAAGAGGCCATGCTCGCCGAGATCTATCGCATGCTGGCTCTGACGCTCGGTGTGCCTCCGACTGAATTTCAGTGGACACGCTACGACAAGGCGGGCAATGTGGTTGACCGCCGGACGTATACCCCGCTCGAGTTCTACAACGAATATGCCGGCAACGATCTCAAGCACGACTACGTGATGCTGATGAACGACCCGACGCGCCCCTACTATCAGCTCTATGAGATTGATCTCGACCGCCATCTCTACGACGGTGAGAATTGGACCTACATCAATCTGCCGGTCGAGGATATCAAGATGGCGGCCATTCGCTCGCTGGCCGACAGCACAATGATGTATTTTTCGTGCGACGTTGGGCAGATGTTCGACCGCAAGCGCGGTGTGCTCGACGTCGACAATTTCAACTACGGTGAACTCTTCGGCACGCAGTTCGGCATGAACAAAGCCGACCGCATCCGCACGTTTGCCAGCGCATCGTCGCATGCCATGACTCTCGTGGCTGTTGATCTCGACGCCGATGGCAAGCCCACCCGATGGATGGTGGAAAACAGTTGGGGACCCGGTGTCAACGACGGCCACCTGGTGATGACCGACCGCTGGTTTGACGAATACATGTTCCGTCTCGTTGTCGACCGCAAATATCTCGATGACAAAGTGCTTGATGTGCTCAAGCAGAAGCCTCAGCTTCTTCCGGCATGGGATCCGATGTTCTCGGCCGACGAATAAGAGCCTGTTCCATAATATTTGTCAACGATGGGATGGCCAGTGGCGAACAATTTGATCCCGTAGCTCGTTTATCTGACGAACATTCTCGATCATCACATTCCACGCTTCGCCTATGAAAACTTTGTGTCGTAAGATCCTCGTTGCTGCAGCCATGATGACCGCAGCAGCTGCTTCGGCCTCAACCTTGAAATATGTCACTTCGCTCGATGATTTGCTTGCCGGGCTGTCGTCGCAGGCGCTCTATCAATCCTCCGCCACCTACACAGTCAGCATGCCTCAGCTTTCTGACGACGTCACTTACACCATGGATCTAACCCAGATGCGCACACCGGCCGACCCGTTGTCGACTGATGCCTACTTGATCGATTGGCGCATATCGACCGACAATGGCGACCGAAACGGATTCTCGGCATATTTCGACGGCAATCATTACCGCTATTCGGGCGAACGGCTACAGGAATATCATCTTGCCGATGATTCGGTGCCGTTCTGTCCGCCGAGAATCGGAGCGGGAAATCCGGGCGTGCATCGATCGGTGCAGTTCTACAGCATTCTACCTCAGGCCATAGCGTCGGAAATCCGACGATTGGAGGCCGATTCGGCGAGCCGTGTACACTTTGTGGCCGACACGATTGTCGGCGGACGACATCTGGCGGCTGTCACTGCCGTAGTGACCACGGGTGGGTATGTTGCCGCCGAAGATGAGTTTTTCTTTGATCGCTCAACGGCTCTGCCTGTGAGGATTGCGATGGAAAATAATCCCGGATCGATCAGCGAGCAGTCGGTGTATATCGACTTTGGCCCATCGTCGGCATCTGCTCCGACTGAACCGATCAATGAGTCGATGCTCATTGATCGCTACCCCGATGTGTTTGCGCAACTTCGTGAGAGCGATTTCTCGATCATGCATTTGCCCGGACGAAAAATGCCTTCATTCGCGCTGCTCACGCTATCGGGCGAACGCTACGTCCATCGGTCCGACCAACGCTTTGCTTCGCCTACAATTGTGGCTCTTATTGAGGCCGACAGCGGTTTCGCACCGCAACTTGTCAAGGATCTGCGTAGCGCCGTCGATCGTATGCCTGTCGCAGCCGATCTGGTCATGGCGTTTACCGACAATGTGGCCGACCGCGTGGAAGAGATAACCGGCGCGCCACGGCCGGGCGAGACCATACTGCGCAGTGCCCGCTCGCTCGTTCGCGACTGCGGAGCCGCCTCTTTACCTGCCATCCTGCTGGTTGGAGTCGACGGAGTGGTGAAAAATATTATCATCGGCTACAACAATAACATGGTTTCGGATGTTATTCAGAAAATGTCAATTCAATAATCATCCAAAACTATGTATACAGTCTATCTGAATGGCACGCCATGCCACACATATGGCACTCTTCCCGCTGTTGGCGAAGAAGCTCCGTGTTTCCATCTCGCCGGTCAGGATCTTTCGCAAGTTCAGTGTCATGACTATGTTGGCCGCAGGGTGGTGCTCAATATATTTCCGAGTCTCGACACCGAAGTGTGCGCCCGTTCGGTCAGAAAGTTCAACGAAGAAGCGGCGTCGCTCGAAAACACCGCAGTGATCTGTGTGTCGATGGACCTACCGTTTGCCATGAGCCGATTCTGCACGCTCGAAGGCATCAAGAACGTCACTTTCGCGTCGGCCTTCCGCTCGCCCCTTTTCGGCCAGAACTATGGAGTGCTGCTATGTGACGGACCGCTTGCCGGTCTTCTTGCCCGCGCAGTGGTCATCCTCGACGGCGACCGCAAAGTGGAATACGCTCAGATAGTGTCGGAGATCACCCACGAACCCGACTACGAAGCCGCCCTGAAAGTCCTGAAGGGCAAATAACTCGCCGCAACCGCAAATTTTTTCATGTAATAATAAAGTCAAACAACTCCAACTAGGCCGCCCCGAATCTTCGGAGCGGCCTTGACTCGTAAAAGCCAGTTGGAAGGGGCGATACAACTCATACGATTTATAAGATTTATCAATGCGGTTGATTTAAGCCATTATATTGCTATAGGCAATATTAATAAGAAAGAATCATATCAAGTTTGTTTATTAATAATAATTTTAAAACCAACTTGATATGATTCCAGATTATTGTAATGTAATGAACGTATGTAAGGCACAAGTTGTTTCCATGTGTGAGAATATAGAGGAATTTGAGCCATATCTAATGGTTGTCGAAGACAAGAAGGAACCTCTTTTTGTACGTCGGACAGCTTTGATCCTCACGAATCTTACATGGCTACTGATGAGTCGTTTAACCATAAGTATACAGGTGGAATTAGACGGGGTGTTACCTTCTTTATGCGGCAAGACCGCGACAAAATCCGTATTATCGCATCGATTACGATGACATGCTCAACACCGTCAAATTCACATATCAATTTGCCGAGGCCCGACCAAAGGCTCTGCCTCCGTATTCGCCCGACATATTCAACGATAAATTCAATCCCACTTTCCAATAATGGCTATGTCAATCCATATCAGCACCGCCCGCACGATGCTCAACTCCGGTGACCCTGTCGATATTTCCGTTTGGAAATCCGACGTCTCTATCCTTCGCCACCATAATGTTATCTCGCTGCGCTATAACTTCTATGGAGGTTGGCGCAACGTCAAAAACCTCTCGTCCGGCGAGTGTCGCAAAATCAGTGATTGTTGCGTATTCCGCGTGAATAATTTAACCGCGTTCCGCTAAATTAACAAATTTTAATAATGGGAGAGCGAATGTGTCGTAACTTCTTTGTAATTTAGCATAGTCAAATCAATCAAATAGATGAAAAAATCTTTATTGCTATTTTTAATCACCCTATTGGGGTGTGTGTTACAAGTTGAGGCTGGTTTTTTAGGTGGAAGTACAACTTATCATTATGTTGGTTATATTGCCAACGGAATACCAAATCCAGTCAAAAATTCAGCAACTATAAAGGTGAGTATATATGATGTGGAATATAACGGAAATTCATATAACATTGTGCAATATCAAAAGCCAGACGGAACACTTGGCAGTCGAGTCAGCATATCCGGGCTATGGTACATAATGGATTCAGATTTCAGCGACCAGTATGATTGTATGGTGCTTACTTTAACTAATGGGGGAATCACTCAATTATATGTATCCGACGAAGACGTTGCTGAGAGATTAAGATCTAATGTGGGAAATTCTTCATATGGTGGAGGAAACTCCTCATACGGAGGAAATTACAATGGAGGTTCATCCAATTACTCTAATCATCGAACATGTCCTGGTTGTAATGGAACTGGTAAAGGTCCAGACCAGATTACGTATGCAACCGATTACACTGGGAATAGTTCAGTATATTGTAATACTTGTGGCCGTACAATGGCTCGACATTCACACCATCAACCAATGTGCCGTACTTGTTATGGCAAAGGGTATATAGAATAGCACGTCTTTTCGACACCGACATAGTATCCATAATTTTGTGGAAACAAACGCCACAAAATTATGGATTTTTCATTTTCAGAACTTAATTTTAACTCCGTTGAAAATCTGCTCGGATTGGAAGCCAAATCGATTTTCAAGGTCAACTCGGCCTCTGTATTCAAGGAAGACGTTGACATCGTGCCGACTATCGTGGACGATAGTCTTAGCTATATCCCCTGGGGCGGCGACAATCATATGCCTTTCGACAGCATTAACCTTATCGAGAAAGACGAAACGTTGGCCACCTACCAACTTTTCAATGCCGAGGTATGCTTTGGAAGCGGCCTCCAATATGATTGTTCAGCCGCCACCTCAGCCGTCAAATCGCAAGTCGAGGACTTCGCTCTTGACAACGACCTCGATTCATACTTTCTTGGTGTTTGTCAGGACTTCAAACATTTTGGTCTCGCTGTCTCAGTGCTGATTCTCAACGAGGACGGCACAAAAATCGTGCGCCTCTTGTGAAAGGAGGCTTGTTATTGCCGCTTTGCCCCTGCTGACAACGACGGTAAAATCCCAAAGATACTCTACGCCAACTGGCGTTCTATATTACTCCCGACGGCAAAGAGCAGCATGATGTTGTTATCAACAAGATTGATGATGCCAAGGAGGGCGGCGATTGGGAGACTGATATTCAGGAAGCAATCAATATGATTAATCACCCCCGCGCCGTTATCGTGTAGGACTACAGCACTGGGCTAACCTTGCTGGCACATATACGATGACGACAAAGGGACACTCTCGCTTTGTTCTTCAGTCATAAAATTGGTGATTTCAGAACATAGAACTTAAGCTAAATGCCTTATGCTCCGTCGGATTTCTCCCCGACGGATATAGCATAGTTGACAAAAAATTTTGAGAGTGTCCCTATGAAGGTGATAAAAATTAATAATGCATAATGGTGCACCAACACCCGCTTTCAAACCTAAGCCCGTTTAACAAAGCATGGGCAAAGATTCTATCGGGCGAGCCGTTTTGGTCCCAAAAAAGTAAAAAAGTATGGAGAGGATTAGGATTCTTGGGAGAGTTGGGAGGGTTGAGATTGTGGGGTGAATTGGATTGGGTGAGGATCGAAGCAAATGGGCTTAACTCGATGAGTTAAGCCCATTTGCTCAGTCGGGGTGAGAAGACTCGAACTTCCGACCTCCACGTCCCGAACGTGGCGCGCTGCCAACTGTGCTACACCCCGAGGCAGCTTTCCTTTGGTGGAAATGCGGTGCAAAGGTAATAATTATTTTGGAATAGTGTACACGTTTTACTCAAAAAATTATTTTATGGCGGTGTGTTTGTGTCGGCGCGGTTCGACGTGTTTCATTGCCATACGACGGTTTATGCAGGCTCCTATGGCCGACATAAGTCCGACAAGTGTCGCTATGACGAGAATGAAAAATATGGTATGGATAGTGTCGGGAGTCATGATCGAAATGTTTAAGTGATCTTACAGTTTCTTTAAATCTAAAACGAATTAGCGCATATTCAGGTTCATTGATCCGCGTCGTAAGGCTCAAAAAAGCACCGGAGCCATGTCGACGGATGTTGACATGGCTCCGGTGTGGAGGGGTATTAGACGTGACCTTAGATGGCGTCGTCTTCGATTGTTTCAAGTTGGTCGGCAGGCTTGGGAGCCGGAGCATTGTCGGCTGTGGCTGCTTCGAGGCGTTTCATCTGCGAGAAAATGAATGCAGCCG
Organism: Bacteroides sp.; assembly: GCA_023666835.1. Classification (GTDB taxonomy): domain Bacteria; phylum Bacteroidota; class Bacteroidia; order Bacteroidales; family Muribaculaceae; genus Paramuribaculum. The sequence goes on from JAMPBJ010000001.1 coordinate 838,345, forward strand.
AGAGCAGACAGAGGGCAATGAGGATGGCCCATATAGTCCACACGGGGATCTTGCCCCAGAGGAGCATTGGAATCGATACGAGGTAGTTGCCGACGGCAGTGGCTGCAAACCATCCGCCCATCATGGCGCCCTTCAATTTGGGAGGTGCCACTTTGCTGACAAACGATATGCCCATCGGCGAGAGCAGCAATTCGGCAAACGTCAGCAACAGATAAGTGGAGATAAGCCAGTTGGTGGAAACTTCACCATTGGTGCCCACGAGGGTCAGCGAGCCGAATACCATCACGAGGTAGGCGATGCCGGCCACAACCATGCCGTAGCCGATCTTGCGCGGTGCCGAAGGTTCTTTGCCTTTGCGGTTGAGCCATCCGAAGAGAGCAAGCGAGAATGGGGTCAGTGCCACTACAAAGAATGGGTTGAACTGCTGATAGGCAGCTGGGTCGATGTCAGTGAGTGTGGCGGGGGTGTCGGTGTAGAGCCAAATGACAATCGCGGCACATGCAGCGAGGATGACGGCGCTGATGGCTTTTCCCTGCACGGATTTGGACTGGAATACCGAGAAGAGTGCATAGACTCCGGCGGCAATTGCTGCGAGTGCACCCAAATTGAATCCAATGCGTGTCCACGACGATGATTCTGAGGCCGTGCAGCTCTTGGCAAATTCGGTGAGGGTCTGGCCGTTTTGGTGGAATACCATCCAGAAGAAGATCACCACGGCAAAGACAAGCAGCAGGGCGAACACGCGCTGTTTTGTCTGCTCGGGTGTGAGCTCCGGCTCGTTGGTGGTGGCAACAACCTTATTAGTGTTGTCGGCCTTTTGGGGCGAGTCGGTGATGATGTGTTTATAGGTCTTGCGGCCGAGGGTGTAGATCAGGAAGCTGACCACGAGCGATGCGCAGGCGAGCGAGAAAGCGTAGGTGCAACCGGTGGAGAAGGCCGAGATGTAGCCGTTGGCAAATTCGGTCAGCGAACCAAAGTGAGCCGAACATCCGTCGGCAAACGTCTGCAGATAGTTGGTGAGCCAGGCTGCGAGGTCGCCGCCTTTGTCCATGCCGTTTTTGACGGCGAAGTCGGTCATGCTCTTGAGTGTCTCGCCTGTAGCGGGCATGTTGGTGAACCCGTCGGTGTCAAGACACCAGTTGCTCACCGTGGCCGCCATGGCATTGTTGGAGAGGAATCCGGCGTTTTTGAGAGCGAGGTTTTTGAGGGCGATGGCAGCTCCGGGTGCAAACATGGAGCCGAGGTTGATGGCCATATAGAACAGCGAGAAAGCGGCGTCGCGCTTGTCGCCGTAGCGGCTGTTGTTGTAGAGATCGCCGACCATCACCTGCAGATTGCCCTTGAAAAGGCCTGTGCCGGTGGCGATCAACAGGAGTGCGGCAAGGAGCACCATGAAGGATCCGTTGTTGCGCACGGGCGTCGGTGCCGACATCAATGCGTAGCCGACAAACATCACGGCTATGCCGGCCAGAACGCATTTGTTGAAGCTCCAGCGGTCGGCGAGCCAGCCGCCGAACACCGGCATGAAATAGACGAGGGCAAGAAATATCGAGAATATCTGGCCGGTCCAGGTGGCGTCGAAGCCGAATTTGGCCTGGAGGAAGAAAAGGAATATTGCCAGCATTGTGTAGTAGCCGAAGCGTTCTCCGGTGTTGGCCAATGCCAGGACATACAATCCTTTGGGTTGATTTTTAAACATGGATGTGGATGTGTTATGGTTTGATTTTATTTTGATTCAAGCTGCTGGCGCGTTTTGAATGCCAGGGCATAAAGGCGCATCTGTTTCACCATGGCCAACAGGCCGTTGGAGCGCGTTGGCGACAGGTTTTCGGCCAAACCTATGCGGTCGATGAAATATAGATCGCTGTTGAGTATCTCCTGCGGTGTGTGGTCGTTGAGCACGCGGATGAGCAGCGCGATGATGCCTTTGACTATGATGGCATCGCTGTCGGCCGTGAAATGCACGCGTCCGTCGATCTCTTCGGCGTTGAGCCACACGCGGCTCTGGCAGCCTTCGATCAGGTGTTGGGGCGTCTTGTAGCGTTCGTCGATCGGTGGCAAGGCATTGCCAAGGTCTATGATCATGGCATAGCGGTCCATCCAATCGTCGACTTCTGAAAACTCGTCGATTATTTCGTCTTGTATCTCGTTGATTGTCTTAGAACTCATTTGAACTTTTTACCGAATGATATAAATTAGAACTCTAAACTATTCTTTGATTCACCTTTTTGACCTATTTCAGCCGCTTTTCTTGATTTCATAGGTCACGTAGCTTTCTACGCTCCCTCTTTAATCAAAAATGTGAAAAAATATAATGTTTAAATGAGTTCATAGGTGCAAATATAATGATTTTATGTGGGTATTGGCAATATCGCAGGAGATTTGTTGAAAAATGGTGACTTATTATTGGGCAGGTTCGATGTAGATGACCCGCATGAGCACCGTGCCGACGTCGGCCAGCGTTGCCTTGTCGATTACGTCGAGATTGTCGGCTTTGGTGTGCCAGTGGGGAGGGAATGCACCCGTCGAAGGGTTGGCGCACTCGATGATGTCGATGCAGGGGATGCCGGCGCGGTTGATGAAGATATGATCGTCGGTGACACCGCCGCGCACTTCGTCGACAAAACGGCTGATGCCTGCGGCTGCGGCAGCGTTCCACACTTTGGTGTTGATGCGACGGGCTGCGTTTTCGCTGAAATATTCGCGGTAGAACTTGGCGTCCTTGCCCCCGACCATGTCGAGCAGTATGCCGTAGGCTGGTCGGCGGCGGGGAGTGTATGGGGAGTTGGAGGCGAAATACTGTGCTCCGAGAGCCCATGACGATTCGCCGGCCGCATCTTCGCTGTCGTGCGAGCCGTAGTCTTCGATGTCGGTCAGAAGAAAATCGACTCCGATGGCGGGTGATTGTTGAGATATGGCTCTGGCCAGCTCGAGAATCACGCCCACACCGCTGGCTCCGTCGTTGGCACCGTCGATCGGTTGGGAGTGCTGCTTCTCGTCGGGGTCTTCGTCGGCCCACGGGCGAGTGTCGTAGTGAGCAGCAATCAGTATCCTTTTGGGTGCCGATAAATTGTATGACGCCAATATGTTGTTGACGGTCAGTGGTGTGCCATCGAATGCCTTGACATCGGCCTGCTGAATCCACACCGAATCGGCACCCAGCCGATCGAACGACTCCACAAGATAGTCGCGGCAAAGAGTGTGGGCGCGTGTGCCCGGAACACGCGGGCCGAATGCCACTTGCGCCGCCACATAACTATAGGCGCTGTCTGCATTGAATCCGGGCAGCTTTTCAACGGTGGCCGCCGTGTCGGCCACGCCGGCTTCGGGCTGGGCCGCCGTGTCGGTTCGCGACCCTGAGCATGCGGCTGTCAGAAGTGCTATCAAAGCTATGTTGAATGATTTCATATCTTTCAGGTTGTAATCGATTACAAAAGTAGTCAGAACAACATGGATTATTATAATTAAAAATTGTTAAATGGAGTCGGGCATGCTGCGGAGAGATGTTGAAATAAAATAACTTTGTAGGATATGAACAACCACGATAATATAAAGGAACAGATCGACGAGTTGCGCCGCCAGCTCAACGAGCACAACCACGCCTATTATGTGCTCAACGATCCGAAGATATCAGATCAGGAGTTCGACCGACTGATGAAAGAACTCGAAAAGCTCGAACAAGAGTACCCGAAATACGACGACCCATATTCGCCCACTCATCGCGTGGGCAGCGACCTCTCGAAAGGTTTTGAGCAGGTGGTGCATGAGCGCAGGATGCTATCGCTTGGCAACACCTACAGCGTCGGTGAGGTCGACGACTTCGTCAATCGTTGCCGCGACATGCTCCCGGGCCAGGAAGTGACCATCGTGGGCGAAATGAAATTCGACGGCACCTCGATATCGCTCCACTACGAGGATGGCCGTCTGGTGAGAGCCGTCACCCGAGGCGATGGCGAGAAGGGCGATGTGGTCACGGAAAATGTCACAACCATCCGCTCGATCCCCCTGCAACTGACTGGCGAGGGATGGCCGCGGCGTTTTGAAATCCGCGGCGAGATAGTGCTGCCGTGGAAAGCATTCGAACGGCTCAACGAGGAGCGCGCATTCAACGAGGAACCGCTTTTTGCCAATCCGCGAAATGCCGCATCCGGCACTCTGAAAATGCAAAATTCGGCCGAAGTGTCCCGCCGTGGCCTCGACGCCTATTTCTATTATCTGTTGGGCGACGAACTGCCAGCCGACAACCATTACGACAACATGCAGGCAGCCCGACGCTGGGGCTTCAAGGTGTCCGACATCATGACCCGTCTGCACTCCATCGACGAGGTTGACCGATTTATCAACCATTGGGATACGGCACGAAAGGAATTGCCCGTGGCAACCGACGGATTGGTCTTTAAGGTCGACTCGCTCCGTCAGCAACTCAATCTTGGATTCACAGCCAAAACTCCCCGTTGGGCCATCGCCTACAAGTTTCAGGCCGAGAGAGCATTGACTCGCCTGCGGTTTGTGTCGTTTGAGGTCGGACGCTCAGGTGTCATCACTCCGGTGGCCAATCTCGAGCCCGTGTTGCTTTCGGGCACCATCGTCAAGCGTGCGTCGCTCCACAATGAAGACGTCATGCGTCAGCTCGACATCCACAACGACGACATGCTGTATGTGGAAAAGGGCGGCGAGATCATTCCCAAGATCACAGGCGTAGACGTCGATTCGCGTCAGCCGGCAAGCCTGCCGGTGCAGTTTGTGGAGTGTTGCCCTTCGTGTGGTACGCGCCTTGTGCGACAGGCCGGTGAAGCAGCATGGATGTGCCCCAACAAATATGGCTGCGAGCCTCAGATCGTGGGTCGCATCGAGCACTTTGTGGGTCGTCGCATGATGGACATCGACGGCATCGGCGAAGAGACGGCCCGTTTGCTATACGACACAGGACTGATACGCACCGCGGCCGACATCTACGAGCTCACCCGCGAGCAACTTGCCTCCCTCGAGCGTTTTGGCGAAAAGAGTGCCGACCGCATTCTTGCCGGTGTCAAGGCAAGTCTTCAGGTGCCATTCGGACGCGTACTCTATGCACTGTCAATCCCGTTTGTGGGCGAAACGGTGGCCAAGAAGCTGGCGCGTAGTGTCAAGGACATAGACCGGCTGATGGCCATGACTGCCGAAGAACTCACGGCTATCGACGACATCGGACCGGCCATTGCTGAAAGCATTGTCGATTTCTTCGACCACGAGTCGAACCGCACTTTGGTGGAGCGCCTCCGACTGGTCGGAGTGAAGATGGCCATCGACGAAGAGGCCGCCGAGGCAGGCGATGCTCTTGACGGGAAATCGGTAGTGATTAGTGGCACTTTTGCCCATCATTCACGCGATCAGTACAAGGAGATGATTGAGGCTAACGGCGGCAAAAACGTCGGATCGATTTCAAAAAAGACGTCGTTTGTGCTCGCCGGCGAGAATATGGGGCCGTCGAAACTCGAGAAAGCCAATAAACTCGGCATTCCATTGGTCAGCGAAGACGAGTTTCTGAAAATGATTCAACAATAATACCAAAATTCAATCGGATATGACTAAAAGATTTATTTCAATTTGCGTGGCAGTCGTTGCCGTGATTGCATTGGCCGTGCCGTCGCAGGCTCAGCTGAGATTCGGTGTCAAAGCCGGTGTCACTGTCAACTCACTCCACTTCTCATGTGAAACCTTCGACTCGGAAAACCGCGCCGGCTTCACCGGTGGCGTGATGCTTGAATTCACAGCTCCGGTATCGGGCCTAGGCGTCGACCTGTCGGCAATGTATGTGCGTCGCAACAGCCGTTGGCTCCAGGAAAACAATCTGACCAGAGACGATCGCGACTACATCGAGATCCCTCTAAACCTCAAGTGGCGCATGAACATTCCGCTCGTCAACAACATCTGCCGTCCATATCTGCTCACCGGCCCGAGCTTCGCGTTCCTCACCTCGCGCCGCAGCATGGAGAATGCCTATCGCAACCGATCGTTCGACACATCATGGAATTTTGGCTTCGGCGTTGAGCTCGTCAAGCACCTGCAGGTCGGAGCCACCTATGGTATCGGTCTGACCAAAGCGCTGAAAACCATTGGTGCGACCGGTACCTCCCACATCAACGGCCGCAACCGCTACTGGACCATAACGGCCGCCTATATGTTCTGATCCCGTTCCTTGTAACTCATAATGGGATTGCACTCATTTACGGGCGCAATCCCATAATTTTTTCCATTAAGAGTGTAATTTTTCCAGAGAATTTGCGTCATATAAGTCATGGGACACATCGACCGCATAAAGCAGGATCAGTTCATGGAACTGATAGGGCAAAACACTGGACTTATATATAAGGTGTGCTATATGTATGCGATCGATGGCTATAGTGTCAAGGATCTTTATCAGGAAGTGTTGGCCAATCTTTGGGCCGGTATCGACAGCTTTAACGGGAAGTCGAAACTGACTACATGGATCTATCGCGTAGCAATCAACACTTGCGTGTCGTATCACCGTCGCAACGATCGCCACACCGGCCATTCGACCATCGACGAAACCACGCCCGACGATGCCGACGACAGCGATGAGCACCATCGGATGCTTCGCCAGATGTATGAGATGATCTCACGCCTAGGCCGTTTGGACAAGGCAGTGGTGATGCTTTGGCTTGATGAGTATTCCTACGACGAGATTGCCACGATGACCGGCTTGTCGCGCACCAATGTGGCCACGCGGCTTCACCGCATCAAGCAGAAACTGATGAACGATGCCTGACATATCAACTCTTATTAACAAACGAAACTACAGGATATGCAACTTGACGAACTGAAAAAACAATGGAGCAGCTACAACAGCAATGTGCAGGGCGCGATTGACCACGACACCTGGAAGCAGGCAAGTCGTGTGGCCTCGCGTCGACAGAAGCTCATGTCCACCTATTGTGCGCTGGGCGTTCTATCGGTCATTTTCGTGGTGGCATCGCCCGCGCTGTTATGGGAATTCAATATGCCCGGATGGGTCTATGGCACGATTTCACTGTTCTTTTGCTTGTGTGCCTACAATTGCTTTGCCATGTATTCCATGGTGCGCCGGCTCGATTTCTCCACCATGAGCGTGGTCGAGCTTCTTCGTCAGATCCGACGCATCTATCGTCGACATATCCGTCAGACCATTGTCGGCATAAGCCTGTGCATCCCTGTGGTCGCAATCATGCTCTATCATTTTGTTGACGTTTCGCCCGCATTCTGGGGAGGAATCACCGGTGCGCTCATAGGCTCGATCATCGGCGCCTGGCGCAACCACTCCATCCGCCGCACCCTCCGCGAGATCAACGACGAACTCGCCGACGTCTGACCGCGCCCCCGAAACTCCCGCGCCTATTCATCTTATATATCTTATACGAATTATACGATTTATAAATCTTTTAATTATTATAAATCATATAAATCACATATCTCTTGCATCTGAGTAATAGGAATTGTGCTAAAAAATGTTAAATATTTCAAGCAATGGCCGGTTTTTGGCGATTGCACAAACCGGGTAAGTGGTGTGCAACAATTGCACAGAATTGCTGCGCAATTGTTAACAAAGTAAAAATATTGTATTCTTTTCCGCTTGTTTTCCTCGATTTTTTAACATTTTGCTTGTAGTGCTAAAATGTGTTTAAATCCGGCCATAAGTATTGAAAAATGTCAATCTACTGATTTTCAACATTTACGCTATTTGCACGGGTCAACTTAATGTATTACCTTTGCATCGTTGAAAGTTCACGGCGACCAATCAGGACTTTCATCAAAATTAATAAATTTTATTTTTTGCAATGGATCTCAAAAAAATCATCATATCTGCAGCCGCAATATGCTTCATCATGGTGAGCGCATATGCACAGAAAATTTATCGCCTTCCTCAGCAGCATCAAGCCATAGCTGAAAAAGAGGTGGAGGCGAATCTCGGAATCCACAATCCGTTTGCTACAGTTTCGATGAACGACGTATGCCGTCGCTCTCCGTTTGCCGATATGTATGAGGCAGCCAAGTCTGTCAAAAGATCCAACAGCATCATCAATCCCAAGGCTTCGCGCATGGTCGACTACGCAGCCCGCTTCCTTGGCACTCGCTACGTGCTCGGCGCCACCGGTCCTAAAGCCTTTGACTGCTCCGGTTTCACCAGCTACGTTTACAAAAACTTCGGCATCACGCTCAACCGCACATCGCGCGACCAGTACCGTCAGGGTGAAAAGGTGTCGGTCAACAATCTCCGTCCCGGCGATCTGCTTTTCTTCAGTAGCCGCACTGCAGGTCGTGGCAATGTGGGCCACGTGGCAATGGTGGTCTCCGTCAATAAAGAAGACGGATCATGCACCTTCATCCACGCTTCGGTGAAAAAGGGCGTCACCTATCAGAAATTCCCTGACAACGGTTATTTCTCCCGCACCTTCATCGGAGCACGCCGCATTCTCGGCACTTCGCTCGACAAAGGCGCAGGCAATCTTGCCGACAACAATTGATATCTCCAATAGGTAACACAATAGGTATAAAATAAGAAAATGCTCAGCGCAGTAGCCACTCCGATGGCTGTTGCGCTGAAATTTCGTATCTTTGCATGCTATGAACAAACGAAACGACAATATATCCATACGAGGTGCTCGCGTCAACAACCTTCAGAACGTCGACGTCGACATTCCCCGCAACAAATTGACCGTTGTCACCGGTCTTTCAGGTTCCGGTAAGTCATCGTTAGCTTTCGATACGCTATATGCTGAAGGACAGCGACGCTATGTAGAGAGTCTGAGCGCATATGCCCGCCAGTTTCTCGGCCGCATGGCGAAGCCGGAGTGCGACAAGATCATCGGCATTCCCCCGGCCATCGCCATCGAACAGAAGGTCAACACGCGCAACCCGCGAAGCACCGTCGGCACTTCGACCGAAATCTACGACTATATGCGCCTGCTTTTCGGTCGCATCGGTCGCACCTTTTCTCCTGTCAGTGGCGAAGAAGTGAAAAAACATTCGGCGGAGGATGTGGTCAATACAGCCCTGCTATATCCCGACGGCACTCGTATAGCCGTAGTGGCTCCCGTCGTCGTTCCCGATGGTCGCGAGCCGAAAGCTCAGCTCGATGTGATGCTTAAGGGTGGCTACACGCGTCTGGCGGGTCGCGATGGCCGTTTTGTCAACATAGCCGATCTGATTGCCGATGATAAAGAACCAATCGACATTGCCGGATATGACCTGCTCATCGACCGATTGACCGTGGTCCGTGAGGGTGACGATCTGAGTCGACTGACTGAGGCTGCCGAGACGGCCTTTTTCGAGGGTGGTCATAAGGCATCTTTGCTCGTTTGGCCCGAAGGTGGCGCGATGAAACGTCACGACTTTTCAAACTCGTTTGATGCCGACGGCATGACTTTTATAGAACCGTCGGAAATGATGTTCAACTTCAACAATCCCTACGGGGCATGTCCGCGATGCGAGGGATTCGGGCGCACGGTCGGCATCGATGAGCGCCTTGTCGTTCCCGATCAGTCGCTGTCGGTGTTCGACGATGCTGTGGTGTGCTGGCGTGGCGAGAAGATGAGCGAATGGAAGCAGGCTTGCATCCGTGCCGCTTCCTCTGCTGATTTTCCCATCCATCGACCCTACAACGAGCTGACCCGCGAGCAGAAAGATTTTCTGTGGCACGGCAATGCGGCTTTCAGCGGCATCGATGGTTTCTTCAAGATGGTGGAGGAGAATCTCTACAAAATTCAGTATCGTGTGATGCTGGCGCGCTATCGCGGCAAGACGGAGTGTCCGGACTGTCATGGCGGACGGTTGCGTCGCGAGGCTCAGTATGTCAAGGTGGGTGGACGCACCATCATGGAGCTTGTGAAAATGCCTGTGACCGATTTGCTGACTTTCTTTCGCAATCTGCACCTAGACGACACGAACCTCGCCATCGCCGGACGAATACTCGTGGAGATCTGTTCGCGATTGGAGTTCCTTGTCGATGTGGGGCTTGGATACCTGACACTCGACCGTCTGTCGTCAACTCTCTCTGGTGGCGAAAGCCAGCGCATCAATCTGGCCACGTCGCTCGGCAGCAGTCTGATCGGCTCGCTCTATATTCTCGACGAACCCAGCATCGGATTGCATTCGCGCGACACCATGCGACTCATATCGGTGCTTCGCAAACTTCAGGGAATCGGCAATACGGTTGTTGTGGTGGAACACGACGAGGACATCATGCGACATGCCGACTATCTGATCGACGTCGGACCGGAGGCTGGATCCGGTGGCGGTCATATCGTGTATCAAGGACCCGCCGACGAAATCGGCAAAGCCTCTGCCGACAGCTACACGGCCCGCTATCTGTCGGGCGACATGAAGATAGCCGTGCCTAAGCACAGGCGTCGTTGGCGCGACTATATAGAGGTGGAGGGCGCACGCGAGCATAATCTGAAAAACATCTCCGTGCGTTTTCCTCTCGAGGCTTTGACGGTTGTTACCGGTGTCAGTGGTTCGGGCAAGTCAACCTTGGTCCGTGATATTCTTTACCGCGCTCTTCTCCGTCACCTTGGCCAGCCGACCGATGCTCCGGGTCTGCACACCCGTCTTCGTGGCGACCTTGGCCGCATCTCGGCCGTGGAGTTCGTTGATCAGAATCCTATCGGACGCTCCACGCGAAGCAATCCGGCCACCTATCTGAAAGCCTACGACGAGATTCGCCGACTTTTTGCCGATCAGCAGGGTGCCAAACAGATGGGATTCGGTCCCGGCTACTTCTCGTTCAACACCGAGGGCGGTCGCTGCGAGGAGTGTAAGGGCGAAGGCACCATCACCATTGAGATGCAGTTTATGGCCGATATCGTGATACCCTGCGAGGAATGTCACGGCAAGCGGTTCAAACACGATGTGCTCGACATACGTTACAGAGGGAAAAACATCAACGATGTGCTCGACATGACCATCGACGATGCCATAGCATTCTTCTCCGAAACTGACGGAGCAACAGAGCGCCGTATCGTCAAACGACTTCTGCCTTTGCAGCAGGTCGGCCTGGGATATGTCAAACTCGGCCAAAGCTCATCGACGCTCTCGGGCGGTGAAAACCAGCGTGTCAAACTCGCCTACTATCTGGCCATGGACAAACCGCAGCCCACTATGTTTATCTTCGACGAGCCTACCACCGGCCTTCACTTCCACGACATCAGTAAACTGATGGAGTCGTTTGATCGTCTGATTACTTTGGGTCACACAGTGGTCATCATCGAGCACAATCTCGATGTGGTCAAATGTGCCGACCATGTGATCGACATAGGTCCCGAAGGTGGCGACAAAGGCGGCGAAGTAGTAGCCACCGGCACTCCCGAACAAATAGTGGGCGAGCCTCGCTCCTACACCGGCAAGTTCCTCCGCGAAAAGATCTGACCTCCCGGCCCATCCGCTCCACAAATCTCATATTTCCCATTACTCCCAAACTCTCCAGTCCCCGCAAATTCCGCCCCATGTCAGCGAGGACGCCGACATTCCTACACCTCGCTCCATCCATTGATATTACCTTCCGCGAAGGCGTCCGCTCAGGACGCCGATTCCCGATTCCCTGCACACCGAAGCCTGAGGAGGCGTGGGGGAAGAAAACCAACATAAGCTATGGCGTCCGACCAGGACGCCGATTTACACTGCCCCCCCAAAAAAATAGATATTCATCCCTGCACGCCCAATTCCTAATTCCCACTTCCGTCTTAGGATATAAACGAGTCCTTGAAACCGAGGAAGTAGAGTAGGCCGTCGATGCCTATGGTCGATATTGATTGTCCGGCATTGGCTTTTACTTTCGGCTTGGCATGGAAGGCTATTCCCAGTCCGGCGGTGGCAAGCATCGGCAGGTCGTTGGCTCCGTCGCCCACGGCTATGGTCTGCTGAATGTTGAGATTTTCCACCTGGGCTATCAGTCGAAGCAGTTCGGCTTTGCGTCGGCCGTCGACTATTTCGCCGAGGTAGCGTCCGGTCAGTTTTCCTTCGACTATCTCCAGATCATTGGCATACACATAGTCGAAGCCATACTTCTGTTTGAGATAGTTGCCGAAATATGTAAACCCACCAGACAGGATTGCCGTCTTGTAGCCGGTGCGTTTAAGCACGGTCATCATTCGGTCTACGCCCTCGGTGATAGGCAGCGATTCGGCTATTTCGCGCATCACGCTTTCGTCAAGGCCCTTGAGCAGGGCGACGCGTTCGGTGAAGCTCTCGCGAAAGTCGATCTCGCCACGCATCGCACGCTCGGTGATGGCACGCACTTTGTCGCCTACGCCCGCACGTTCGGCCAATTCATCGATAACTTCAGTGCCGATGAGTGTGGAGTCCATGTCGAAGCACACCAGGCGTCGGCAGCGACGAAACATTGTGTCTTCCTGGAGCGATATGTCGATTTCCTCGTGGCCGGTGATCTGTATGAACTGCTTCTGCATAAGATTGTAGTCGGAGGGAGTGCCACGTACCGAAAATTCCACGCATGCTTTCTGAAGTGCTTTGTCGGGTTCGTTGAGAGGGATTCGGCCCGTCAGACGCTGGATGCGTTCGATGTTCAACCCCTGATCGGCTATGACGCGCGACACGGCGGCTATGTGTCGTGCCGACAAGTGGCGGCCGAGCACAGTGATGATCCAGCGGTTTTTGCCCTGACGTGCCACCCAGTCGTTGTAGTCCTGAGTTTCCACAGGCGAGAATCTGACCTGCACTTCGAGCTCGTAGCCTTTGAAAAGCAGGTCTTTGAGTATTTCACCCGATACTGAGCTGTCGGTTTTGATCAGCAGACCAAGCGTCAGGTTATGGTGGATGTCAGCTTGTCCTATGTCGAGGATCTCGGCATTGTATGAAGCGAGGATTTCAGAAAGCGATGCCGTGACGCCCGGACGATCGGTGCCTGTGATGTTTATCATTATCAGCTCCACCTCGGGAGCGGTTTGTGTCTTTTTGGTCATGAGGATGTGGATTATGTTGTGTGATATTCTATCATGCCTGCGAGAGGATCGGCTTCAATCTTTCCGAGTTCCATGCCCAGGCTATGGAGCGCCTTGACAAGCTGAGGTTCGAACACCATGGCTATCGAGCCTGTGAAGCTGACCGGAACGTCGGGATAGTTGGCCACGTTGCGTGTCAAAAAGCGACAGAACTCGTCGGTCACCATCTCTTCGATGCACTCTTTGTCGATATGATTGTTTATAAATCTGACAAGTGAGGCGAGAAATTTGTTCGCTTCCGGCCGTCGATACACCGATTCTATCACGTCGGTCATCGTCAGGTAAGTTTCGTAGCGGAACGCTTCGACCAACCGGGCCGGCATTCTTCGTTTGTAGAGATCGCCCACAAGTCGACGGCCAAGCGCTGATCCGGAACCTTCGTCGCCCAATATATAGCCCAAAGCGGGGGTAGCGTCAACAATGTCGTGGCCATCGAAAAAGCAGCTGTTGGATCCTGTGCCGAGTATGCAGGCTATGCCACGATTGTGGCCACACAAACTCCGGGCAGCGCCGAGCATGTCGGATCTTACTTCAACGTTGGTGCAACCGGTGCATTGCTTGATAAGCAGCTTCATGCGGCCGAGATGTGGGGGTATGCATCCGGCGCCGTAATATATGATACTATCCGGAGTGCATTGCAGCTTAGGAGTCAAATATAGCGTTAATCGATCGATGATAGTGTGATCGTCGGTGGTCAGCGGGTTGATGCCCGGCGAGTTTACGATCTCTGTTGTGCCGTCATCGTTGATGATGGCCCAGTTAGTTTTGGTGCTTCCGGCGTCGGCTATTATTTTCATTTACGATGTGATCTTTCTTTCCGACAGCGAATATAAACCATATTCCTTTTTTTTGCAAATCAAAGAGGGCTGCATCGCGATCGACACAGCCCCCCGTGGTTGAGAGAGTGAAATTTATTTCTTCTTAGCCAGATAATCGGTGTGATACTGGTCAAGGAGTTTGCGGATGGCAGTGCCGATCTTCAGATAGTCTGATTCGTTGAGGTTGGCAAGCGAAGCTCTGACAGACCATGCCGGGCCGTCGAAACCGTCGCCGTTGAGCAGCACGACTGCGGTCTCGTTGGCAAGTCGGATCACGAAATCAAGAGGCACATAGTTGTCCTGCAGATATTTGGCGAAGTCGTCGCCATAGAACTTCTTGGCCCATACCATGATATCGATTTCCGAATAGTAGCCGGCGCGAAGCGGATCGACCAACAGCGTGAAGCCGGTGGTGCTCCACAGTGCTTCCAGACGATCCTTGATGGTGTTCATCATGGTCTTCTGATATGTACCGTCGTCAAACAATGCAAACGCTGCGAAGAGCGACATCTGCATCTGCTGGGGAGTCGACAGTCCGGCTGTGTGGTTGAGGGCAACCAGTCGGCTGTCGGCAACCATGCGGTCGATGAATTTGATCTTTTCGGGCTCGAGTGCCAGCGAAGAGTAGCGCTTGTTGAGGTCGGCTTTTTCTTCGGGTGTCAGCTTGGTCAGCAGGTCGTCGAACACGTTGTTCTGACGGATGGCGCAAACTGCCAGACGCCAACCGGTGGCACCGAAATATTTCGAGAAGGAGTAGACACACATGGTGTTGTAGGGCAACTTGTACATCAATGAGTGGAAGTCCTTGACAAAGGTGCCGTAAACGTCGTCGGTCACGATCATCAGGTTTGGATTGTCGGTCTTGACTATATCGACAAGCTGTTCGAGCACTTCAGGCGCAAGCGTGTAGGATGGCGGATTGCTCGGGTTGGTGATACAGAGTAGTTTGATTGACGGGTCGCGGAGCTTGTCCACTTCTTCCTTAGGATACTGCCAGGTGTGGTAGCCGTCGAACTGCACTTTGTCGGCATTGATGTTGACCACGTCGAATGAGAAGCGGTCCAGATCCGGAATCTCAATGTAGGGGGTGAAGGCAGGCACCATCAACGCCATCTTTTCGCCCTTCTTGATGAGGTGGTTTTCCTGGATCGAATCGAACGCATAGCACATGCCGGCAGTACCGCCTTCGGTGGCAAACAGATCGTAGACTGCATTGTCGCCTTTGCCGCCCATGGCTATCTTTAGGTAGTCCTGCACCAGAGTCTCGGTGGTGCGAAGTATGCGGTCGGGTGTAGGATACTGGTCGCCTGTCACGGCCTCGGCAAATTCATGTGCCACCGTGTCGGGATCCATCTCATGTTTCTGCACCAGATAGTCAAACGTCTTGCGAAGCAGATCGGCTCCATTGCGGTGCTTGTTGGCATCAAGAAATGCATTGAACCGGTCGGCAATGCCTTCGACTGAAGGTATGCCTGCAATACCAATCCTGTTGTCGGCAACGCGTCGGCATTCTGCAATGCCGAATTCGCCGAGCAGAAAGAAGGCTTCGCGAGGATAGGTGGCTATCCAGTTTGGGTTGCCACGGCCGGCATTGAGGAATGTGGCGGTGGACTTTTGTGCGTCCTTCTGGGCGAGCTGGATCAGTTCGTTTTTGATCTCAAACGGACTCATCTTTGACAACCGCAGTTCATAGTCGCGGTTTTCGGGATTTGTTGTGTTTTTGGTTTCCATATTAAGATAATAAGAAAGTTGTTTTATAGATTTTTGCTAAACCATACATAGCACTATCACCACACCCCAGAGGATGAGCAGAGTGTTGCCGATGGCATAGGTGATTGTGTAGCCCATGGCAGGCAGGGTGGAGCCAAGCGCATCTTGGATGGCACCAAGCGATGCGGTGGTCGTACGGCTTCCGGCGCAGCATCCGAGGTTGATGGCCGGACGGAATTTGAAGCATTTCGCGCCTATGATGATGGCGAGAATCAAAGGGATTGTTGTGCATATGATGCCCATGAAGAAAAGCGTAAGACCCACTTCCTTGATGCCTGAAACAAACGACGGTCCGGCTGTGATGCCAATGACTGCGATAAACATGTTAAGACCAAGGTTGTTGAGCAGCCACACCGATGAGCTCGGAATGCCGCCGAACGACGGTCGACGTGACCGCAACCAGCCGCATACCAATCCTGAGATCAGCGAGCCGCCGCTGGTGGAGAGACTGACTGGAACATTGCCGATCTTCAGTGTCAATACACCGAGAATACAACCCAGAGCGATGCCGAAGCCCACGAGTATGAGGTTGGTCTTGGTGGTCGGACGGTCGACGTAGCCGAGCTTCGGACCGGCTGTGTTCACTTCCTGCGGCAGACCGATGATGGTCAGTGTATCGCCGGGCTCAAGCACTGTCTTGGCAAATACGGGGATAGGTGTTCCTCCGCGGTCGATGGCTTTGATGGTGACGCCATACATGAACTTCTGTCCGCGCACCTGATCAACCGTCATGCCTCCTACAGTCTTCTTCGTGATCATTACGTTGACCTGCTCGGCGGGGAAATTCAGAAGATCGGGATCGCTGACTTCGGGTCCGATCCAGCTTTCGTCCTCGATGATGAATTCGCGGCGACCGCTGAGCACCACTTCGTCGTTGAGCGAAATGACCGTAGTGGGTTGTGGATCGATGACTGTGCCGTTCTGGCGAACACGTTCGACAAACAGGCGTCGGCCTTGATCATTCAGATGCTGCTCGATGTCGGCCACTGTGCGGGGCTGACTGAAAAAGTCGGCTGTGGCTTTGTAGGCACGGAATGCCACCGGACGATTGGCGGTGATGTAGGCCGGATCGTCCTTGAGTGTACTTTCGTTCATCTCTTTTTCGAGGGCAACTGTGTCGGCCTTCACTTTCTTGATGCCTCCAAGCATTGCCGGACCGAGATTGGCCAGAATGTAGGCTGATCCTATCGTACCGAACACATAGGTGACGGCGTAGCCAACCGGTATGATGTCTATCATCTTTTGCTTTTCAGCCGCCGACATGCCCATTGAACTCATCGTGTCGGATCCGACACCGATTACTGCCGATATGGTCTGGGCGCCGGAGAACAGGCCGATGGCCTCACCGACGTTGTAGTGCATCAATTTGGCCACTATAAGCGTCACTACAAGACAGAGCACGCAGACCACTACTGCGAAAAACACTTGTTTCAATCCTGACCCCCTGAGTGCGCGGAAAAATTGCGGACCCACGCTGTAGCCGATGGCAAACAGGAAGAGGAGGAAGAATACGTTTTTGATCGGGCCTGGAATAGGAATGTCCATCTGGCCCACCAAGACGCCTACGAGGAGCACGGATGTCACCGTGCCTAGCGAAAACGTCTTGTACTTCAATTGGCCAATCCAAAAACCGATACCTATGGTCAGAAATATAGGTATCGATGGATTGTTGCGCATTGTTTCAAGTATCCAATCCATGAGATTATTAGAAAAACGGGTGAATAAATAAGTTGTTTTATATGTATGATTAACGCCTCTTGTTGCCCGTTTGTTCGGTCTTGGAGCCCATATAAGCCGATCGGCCGCACACCTTGGTTTCAAACGGTGTGCGGCCGATCGTCATAGACTGTGGGCAGAGTATGGAATCTGCCCACAAGTGATTTGTCAATAATATTTGTAGTAGCGGACCCAGTCCACTTCCATTTCCACCGGAAGATCGTCGGATTCAACTGCTCCTACCCACGATCCGCCAAGCTGCATGTCGATGATCAAATACCACTGCTTGTAGTAGGGGAACTGCCCGTCGGCACCTCCGTTGATTTTGGGATAGCTGAGTGTGAGTTTGTGGTCGATGTAGAACATCACGCTGTTTTCCCATATCTGCACTTCGTAGATGTGCCACTGCGAGGGATCGAGTGAGGGCTGCACGGTGCGCTGAGGATCGGTTCCGCCCATGTTGTCAATGTAGTTGGAGTGCAAACTCTGATACACGCTGTTGTCGAAATTGAGACGCTCCATGATGTCGATTTCGCCACACTCCGGCCAGCCTTCATTACCCGAGAATGGCATCATCCAAATTGCGGGCCATGCGCCTTGCGCACCCTTGGGCAGACGGGCTCTGACCTGGATCGATCCGGGGCCGAACGCCTGTTTGTTCTTTGACCATATACCGCCGGTCAGATAAAGCGACTCGTCGGCCAGCAGATCGTTGTTGTAGATGCCTTTGAGCACGAGCGCTCCGTCGCGGAATTCAAAGCAGCGCGGGTCGTGCGACTGTGTATTTGCCCAGTCTGGAGTGCCGCGGTCGGTCATACTCCATGCCGTCTCGTCGAGAGCTGGACCATTGAAGTCGTCGCTCCATTCCAGATGCCATGCGGCTGATGACACATTGCCGCCCGATGCCGTATCGAGCGTATTGTCGTCGGAGTCACTGCACGAGAGCATTGCGGCACCAATGACGGATATCGAAAGTAGTTGAAAAAATTGATTCATGGATTGGTGTGATATTGAGATTAGTTTTGGCAAATGTAATCAAAAAATCCAATACTCCAATCATGGGTCGGGAAAGAAAAATGCTGCTTGTCGGTCGATGTCGACCATCAAGCAGCATTTGGTTGCTTTGTCGGGGTGAGAAGATTCGAACTTCCGACCACACGCCCCCCAGACGCGTACTCTAACCTGGCTGAGCTACACCCCGATTGGTTAAAAGCGATGCAAAGGTATGGGTTATTTTGGAAAGATGCAAATGTTTCGGCTAAATTTTAGCAAATTTTCACACAAAAAGTTTCGGTCAGTGTATGCTGACTTTTGTCGTTTTGCCATTTTGTCGCACTATGTAGATGCCCGGGGCGAGTCGGGTGTCTATGATCTTTACACCGTTGAGATCGTAGATTTCAACGTCGCCGGATCCCATATCTGCTTCTGTCAGTGGTAGATCCTGTGCATCGACGGCAAACACGGCCGATATGGTGAGGTCAGACATGACAGGTGAAAATCCTTCAATCATCATCCAGCCGGCGTGATTTGGAGCATTCTCGTCGACTTGTTGTGGATCATGCTCGACAATGAATTCGTCGTCGGTGATGTAGATGAGGCTTTCGAGCAGCCATGCAGAAGCTGGTCGAAAAAATATGCATGGAGTGAATCCCGATGCCGGTATCTGATCACCGCCGGCATACTCCTTGCCCGATGCGCCCTCGGTGGTCGAACCGCCCGACCATATTTCTATCTCGCCTTCGCCGGAGTAGAGTATGGTGACTTCGCCACAATATTCGTCGTCGGTTTGTGCGGTTTGCTGAGGCTCTTGGTTTCGGGTCGGGGAAGCAGCATTTGTGATGAGTGAGAAGGAAGATGCGGTTGCCAGTGCCAAAATGGCGCATTTTAGTGTGTGCGACAATAACATTTTGAGTAAAGAAGTCAGGTTGATGATGCTTCGTCAGATGCCCGGTGCGATGAGGGCATCACGAATAGTGTTATAGATAATGGTTGAGAATATCAAAAATATTATGTGGCAAGTCTGATAGGATCGACTTGCCACATGTCTTTTCAGTGATAATTACAAAACCAGAAGTTTTTCGATGCGTTCGCGGAGCGATTCTTTGGTGGCTCCTGTCATGCGCAGGTCGCGCACCTGTTCTCCGTTTTTGAAAAAGAGAAGGGTGGGGATTGACATGATGCGATATTGTCCGCTGAGCTCTGTCTCCTCATCTACGTTGTATTTGCCGATGACCACTTTGTCGGCGTATTCTTCAGCGAGTTCGTCGATCACGGGTGCAAGAGCCATGCAGGGGCCGCACCATGTGGCCCAGAAATCTATCACTACGGGATGTCCCGATGCTATCACTTCGTTGACGTTTTCGTCAGTAAATTTGTAAGCCATTTCTTTTATGGAGTTATGAGTTTTTTGTCAGTTATGATTGCAAATATAAACAAATATTTCTGGAGCTTGATTCATAATATTTGTTAAAACTATGCCCTTTCGATCGAAAAATTGACTTCGAGGTTTTCGAGTTTGTCGATGAGGTCTTTTTCGAGTGGAATGGTCATTGATGTTTCCAATCTCACGTGGCGCGATGTCTGTGGATCGTACACATCGAAGCTGAGTGTTCCTTTGTTGGAATCGGCAGCGGCGTTGTTGATCTGTTCGAGCAAGACGCCCTGCAGTGTGTCGGACAATGTGTCGGCGTCGATGTGTATGGTAATCCCTTTGACCACCTGGCCTTTGATCTCGTTGAGCAGCCTGATGGACTGTACTTTGAACTGCAGGTCGGAGTTTTGGAATCGTCGGCCGTAGGCTCCCTTTATATATATAGGTGTGCCGGGCACTCCATAGTTGTGGAAGTTGATGTAGTCTTGGCCGAAGAGGCGGAATTCGGCCGATCCGTTGAAGTCCTGCACTTTCAGTATGCCGAAGTTGCCGCCGTTGCGTGCGGGACGCGAGATGAATTCCACCACCATGCCTCCAAGTGTGATCTCTTTTCCTTCATCCGGCTCAAGTTCGGCGAAGTCTTTGAGGTGGGTGGTGCCAAACATCAGTTCCATGAAATAGGGGTCGAGCGGGTTGGCCGAGTGGTATGTACCGACGATTTCGCGTTCTTTTTCAAGACGGATGGCGTCTACCCAGCGCAAACCCGGCACGATGGGTGGGCGTCCGGAAGTGGCCATGGCAGCATCGTCGTCGCCAAAGAGCGACATGCTTTTGTCTTGTTTGTCGGCTTGGAAGAGCTGCCCATAGCGAAGCACGGCCTCGGAGAATGTCTCTCCTTTGGAATTCGTTTCGAAGAAGTCTTCGCGCTGAATGTGATCGCTGAAGCAATCAAAAGCGCCCGACATGGCCAGCGTGTCCATGATGCGGCGGTTGAGGGCGGAGGGGTTGACGCGTTCCACGAAGTCGTAGATCGATTCAAACGGTCCGCCGGCGTTTCTGGCTGCAAGAATCTCGGCCGCTACATTCTCGCCTATACCTTTCAGTGCAGCGATGCCGAAGCGAATGTCGCCGTGGGAGTTGACACCGAATTCGGCAAACGATTCGTTGACGTCGGGACCTTTGACGGGAATGTGCATTTTCTTGCATTCGTCGATGAAGCCGGAGAGTTTTTCGGAGTTGTTGCGGTTGCGCGACAACACTGCAGCCATGTATTCGGCCGGATAGTTGGCTTTGAGATATGCCGTCTGGAATGCAACCCACGAGTAGCATGTGGCGTGACTCTTGTTGAATGCGTAGGAAGCGAATTTTTCCCAGTCGGCCCATATCTTTTCAAGCGTCTTGGGGTCGTGACCGTTTTTCTGACCGCCTTCAAGAAAGAGCGCTTTGAGCTCGTTCATCTTTTCGATCATCTTTTTGCCCATAGCCTTTCGGAGAGTGTCGCTCTGGCCGCGGGTGAAGTTGGCCAGCAGGCGCGACAGAAGCATCACCTGTTCCTGGTATACGGTGACTCCATACGTGTCCTTGAGATATTTCTCCATAATGTCGATGTCGTAGACGATCGGTTCGCGGCCATGTTTGCGGGCAATGAAGTCGGGGATGTAGTCCATAGGCCCCGGGCGGTAGAGGGCGTTCATGGCTATTAGGTCCTCAAATGTAGAGGGCTGGAGCTCGCGAAGGTATTTCTGCATGCCGGCCGACTCAAACTGGAATGTGCCGGTGGTGCGTCCTTCGCAATACAGCTGGTAGGTTTTGGGGTCGTCGATGGGTATCTTCTCCATGTCGATGTCGATACCCCGTGTTCGCTTGATGTTGTCGACTGCTTCTTTGATGATAGACAGGGTCTTGAGCCCGAGGAAGTCCATCTTGATGAGGCCGGTCTCCTCAATCACTCGTCCTTCATATTGAGTGACGATGATGCGATCTTTTGAGCCCGATGCCTTGTCGATGGCTGTGCTGACCGGTACCCAGTCGGTGATGTCGTCGCGGCAAATGATGACGCCGCAGGCATGCACGCCGGTGTTTCTGACATTGCCTTCGAGTTCTTTAGCAAATTTCAATGTCTCGGCTATCAGTTCATTGCCGGAGTTGAGTTCCTTTTTGAAATCGTCGAGGTAGGTATAGCAGTTGTCGAGTGTGGGCTTAAGCTCCTTGCCTTCGACTGATGGCATTCTGTCGGGGATCAGCTTGGTCAAACGGTCGCTTTCGCTCAGAGGGAGTTGCTCGATGCGGGCCACGTCCTTTATTGCCGATTTGGCAGCCATGGTGCCGTAGGTGATGATGTGGGCCACCTTCTCTTCGCCGTATTTTTGGGTGACGTAGTGTAGCACATCGGCTCGGCCGTCGTCGTCGAAGTCGATGTCGATATCGGGGAGTGAGATGCGGTCTGGGTTGAGGAAACGTTCAAACAGCAGGTCGTATTTCACGGGGTCGATCTGCGTGATGCCAAGGCAATAGGCCACGCAACTGCCGGCAGCCGATCCACGACCCGGGCCTACGCTGACCCCGAGCTGCTGGCGGGCGGCGTTAATGAAGTCCTGCACGATGAGGAAGTAGCCCGGAAAGCCCATGGTCTTCATGATGTGGAGCTCGAATTTTATTCGCTCTTTCAGCTCTTCATTCAGCTCGCCATAGCGTCGCTGGGCACCTTCGTAGGCGAGCTTGGCAAGATAGTCGGCCTCGAATTTGATGCGGTAGAGTTTGTCATAGCCGCCGAGTTTTGCGATCTTTTTCTCGGCATCTTCTTGCGAAAGCACCACATTGCCGTTTTCATCGCGGGTGAATTCGTCGAAAAGCTCTTGCTCAGTGATGCGTTGGCGGTACTCTTCTTCGCTGCCGAACTCGGCTGGGATTTCGAAGTTGGGCATGATCGGACCGTGGTCAATGTCGTAGGATTCTACTTTGGCCACTATTTCGTTGGTGTTCTCGAGTGCCTCAGGTATGTCGCTGAATATTTCAGCCATCTCCTGCTGTGTCTTGAACCATTCCTGCTTGGTGTAGCGCATGCGGTTCGGATCGTTGAGATTGTTGTTGGTCGAAATGCATATCAGGCGGTCGTGGGCTTCGGCATCAGATTCGTTGACGAAGTGCACGTCGTTGGTGCAGATGAGTTTGATGTCGAATTTGCGCGCCATCCTTATGAGTTCTTCGTTGACCGGTATCTGCTTCTCGTAGGTTGTGGTGTTTGCACCGGGTCGGGTGGTTTTGTGCCGCTGCAGCTCCAGATAGTAGTCGTCGCCGAAAGTGTCTTTCCACCATTTCACCTGTTTTTCGGCTTCGTCAATCATTCCGCGGCGAATGAGTTTCGGGATTTCTCCACCAAGGCATGCCGAGGCAATGATCAGACCCTCACGGTGTCGGGCAATCTCTTTTTTGTCGGTTCGTGGATGGGTATAGTATCCCTCGGTCCATGCTTTCGACACGAGTTTTATCAGGTTTTTGTAGCCGGTTTTGTTTTTTGCGAGCACCACCAGATGCCGTCCGGTGTCTTTTCGATCTTTTTTGTCGTAGAGCGAATTGTCGGCCACATACATCTCGCATCCGATGATCAGTCGGAAGTCTTTGTTTTTGATGCGATTGATCCAGCCTTCGATCTGTTTGGCTTTGGCTTCATCGCCGGATTTGATGGCCTTTTCGAGTTTTTTCTTATAGCCCTTCAGTGCACCCCCGTTGACATAGTTGTAGATTTCTTTCACACCAAACATATTGCCGTGATCGGTTATTGCTATGCCCGGCATGCCGTCGGCAAGAGCTTTGTCGACCAGAGCCGACACTGACGCCTGACCGTCGAGAAGAGAATATTGTGTGTGTACGTGCAGGTGGGTAAATGGTATCATATAAATAATAAAGTGGCTTCGATTGTTTTTTTGACATAACCGCATGGGGTAGGGCGGCTGTCTTCAAAACTCAAAGTTACTAATTATTCTTCATAATCCATGTCAATGTTGATATCTTTATCAAGAATTCTTGCCTGCTGTTGATGGTTTGTTTGATTTGTAGTGTTAAAGATGGTTAATATTTAAACTTGCGTTAATTCTGCAATATGTTGACTGATAGTTATTATGGCCGTAGTGGGGCGGGTGCGAAGAGAGAAATTGGCAAAAATATTTTCCGAGAGATTTGTGTAATTCAAAAATCGGTTGTAACTTTGCACCGCTTTTGGGAAATAACCCGAGGGCTGAAAAGAGAACATTGAA
>JAMPBJ010000001.1:862367-881180 GCA_023666835.1 Bacteroides sp.
TGCCGGCTGCCCAACCACTCGGCAAAGAGCACCTTGACAACACTGAACACCCCCCGGCGCTACATAATCCCAACCATAACATATTTCCCACCACTCCCATAACTCCCAGATTCCGCCGCGTGTCGGCGAGGACGCCGACATTCCTACACCTCGCCCCATCCGTAAATATTACCTTCCATGAAGGCGTCCACCGGGACGCCAATTCCCGATAACCCCGTTCGCCGAAGCTAAGCGAGGCGAGCGGGGAAGAAAACCAACAGAGGCGAAAGCGTCCGCCGGGACGCCGATTTACATCCCCCCCTCCAAAAAAACAAGTCAGCTTCGCCCCACCAACTCCAAAAACTCCCACAACTGCCCTATTCCGCAAATTCTTCCACGTGTCGGCGAGGACGCCGACTCTCCTACAATTCACAAAGATTTTCTTTATCAGTCTCCCGGTTGCGGAGGGAGTAAAGCCCGAAGCAGGTTACTACCAGGAAGCAGACAAATGGCAGAGCAAACGAAACGTTGACAGCCGGCATCGATCCAACCATTTTCAGGTCGATGATGCTTGCCTGCATCGGAGGCATCAATGCACCGCCCACTATAGCCATTACAAGAAAGGCAGCTCCGAGATAGGTATCGCGACTGTCGACACGTTCAAGCGAAATTCCGTAAATACTGGGGAACATGATCGACATAAATGCACTGATACCTACAAGCGCATAAAGTCCGCCGACCCCGGTGAAAAAGATTGCTCCAGCTGTACAAAGCATGGCTCCGCAACCAAAAACAACGAGCAAACGACGTGCGGGAATATATCGCATCACAAATGTGCCGATGAAACGGAACAATAGAGCAAGCCCCATGGCACATATATTATAGGCCTGACCTTGCGCTTTTGTAAAGCCCAGTCGCTCGGCATATTGAATGATAAATGTCCACACCATGATCTGTGCTCCGACATAGAATATCTGGGCAATGACGCCAAAACAATAGGTGTGGTTGTGGAACAGGCGGCGAAGAGTCTGCATGTTTTCTATCTTCTCGCCCGAAGCTCCCGTGCGCGGCATCTTGACAAGTGCAATTATGATGAACATGGCAAGCACAACCAGACCGAGCGCCACATACGGATCGCGGATCACAGCCAGGTCATGGACTCTGATAGCGGCTTTCTCAGCATCGGGAAGTGTGGAAAATATGAGTTGACCAGCGGCGTCGCGGCGGTCGGAGATCAGATTGGGCAAAATGATCAATGAGGCCACTGCCATGCCAGAAAGAGAGCCTACGGGATTGAAAGCCTGTGCAAGATTAAGTCGACGCGTGGAGTTCTCGGTCGGACCCATCGAAAGAATATAGGGATTGGCCGTGGTTTCCAGAAAAGCCAGACCGAATGTCAAGACATACAGCGAGATGCAGAAATATGAGAATTGCTCATAGGCGGCCGCCGGAATAAACAGAAATGCACCGATGGCATATAGACCCAGTCCGATCAGAATACCGGTTTTATAGCTGTAGCGCCGAATGAAAAGAGCGGCAGGAATAGCCATGGTGGCATAGCCTCCATAAAAGGCAAACTGCACCATCGATGCTTTGGTGGCAGTCAGATCCATTACGGTCTGAAAGGCTGCCACCATAGGATTGGTGATATCGTTGGCAAACCCCCAAAGAGCAAAGAGGGCAGTCACCAGGATGAACGGAAGCAGATATTTCCGTGGCACTATGGGCAATTTCTCGCCCCGTTTTTCAATGTTGTCTGGCATGAGATCAAAGGATTTGGGTGATATCGGATGGAGAGGAAATTTGTCCGGCCACGACGGCCTGAAGCATAATATTGCCGGCGGCTGTAGCCTCAACGGGACCGGTTTCGATCTCGAGTCCCGTCATTTGAGCGGTCAATTTGTTGAGGAGGGAATTTTTGGATCCTCCTCCGAGTATTCGAAGTCTTCTCACCGGCTCGGGTAGCAGTTGATTGAGTGTATCGATTCCCTTCTTATAGCGGGCGGCGAGCGATTGGAGCACACAACGGGCATATTCTCCACGTGTCGAAGGCACTTGCATGCCGTGTGTGCTGCAATATGTATCGATAGCATCGGTCATCGACTTGGGAGAGTGGAACGACGGATCGTCGACATCGACCGTGGATTCGATCGAAGCATTTTCTGCCTCGACAACAAGGTCGGAATAGTTGACATCCGGGTCGGTCCTACGCCATTCATCAACAAGTTGCTGAAGAATCCACAAGCCGGTGATGTTTTGAAGGAAGCGAATACGTCCGCCCACGGCTCCTTCGTTGGTGTAGCCACCGAGTCGGGCCTCTTCGGTCAGAACCGGTTCGTCAAGAAGCACGCCCAGCAGCGACCATGTGCCGGAACACAGGTATGCTCCGCGGCTCTGAGAATAGGGAGAGGTGGCCGCGTAGACGGCACTTGCCGTGTCGTGCGAACCTACGGCTACCACGGGTATGGCATAATCGGCACCTATCTGCCGACGGACATCTTCGTTCAGCCATCCGCGCACGTTGCCCGGCATGACAATGTCGCCGAACAGACGCTCGGGAATACCGGCGCGACGGATCAGATCGAAATTCCAACGGCGGGTGCGGGCATTGATGAGCCCTGACGTGGTGGCGATGGTGTATTCATTATTGGCGACCCCGGTCAGGAAATAGCTGAAGAGGTCAGGGGTGAAAAGCAGCTGAGATGCAGCTCCGAGCAGATGGCTGTCGGTCTCAAGCATCCGACGAAGACGAAACACGGAGTTTATGTCCATGATCTGGATGCCCGCCTCGCTGTAGTGGTCGCGCGGAGAGTCCACTTCGGCAAAGAAACTCTCGACCGACCCTGTCACCGACGGATCGCGATAGCATACCGGATTGCCCACGAGATGACCGTCGGCATCTATCAGACCGAAATCCACGCCCCAGGTGTCGATACCTATGCTTTTGATCCGGTAGCCTTTATCGACCGCCATGCGCAGTCCGCGCACCATTTGGTCAAAGAGTTGGAGGAAGTTCCAATAGATACGGCCTCCGATACGCACCTGGCGATTCTCGAAGCGATACACTTCGTCGAGCGTCAACCGATTTTCGCGGTCAATCACTCCGGCCATCACGCGGCCGCTGCCTCCGCCGAAATCGACGGCTATGTAAGCCTCGCTCATTTTCCTTCCTTGCCAAGAAAATACGACTCGAGATCATCTATCTCGAGCTGAGTCAATGGATTGACATTGGCACCATTGAGCACAGCGATGCGACATCCCATTTCGAAGAACATGGCTCGTTCGAACGCCTGATCGAAGCTGGAGCCACACACCACCTGACCGTGTTTGAGCAACATGGCCGAATTGTGGTCGGTCAGTGCGTCGACAACATGCTGCGCCAACTCAGGCGATCCGGGGCGGAAATACGGGATCATGGGGATCTCATCGCCCACATGGAGAGCCATCTCGGCAGTGAAATTGAAGTTGCCAGGACGGTCTTTCATGCAGGCCACGGCTGTGGCATAGGGGCTCTGGAAGTGAAGCACAACATTGACATCGGGACGCCGGCGCATCACTCCCATGTGAAACACGCTTTCCATCGACGGCTTGACACCGTTGAGTATTTCGCCCGTCGACAACCGGCACACCGACACGCGGTCGGCAGTCAGTTCGGGCACCCACGAACCGGTGCCTGATAGCAAAACCTCATCGTTGTCGATTCGCCACGACAAGTTGCCGGAGCTGCAAATCGTGAGCCCGGCATCGCCTACACGGCGAGCCTGGGCCACGAATTGTTGGATTTGTGATATTTTGGCCATAGTCGTCACATATTATTTATATATGGGACCATAGTTTTTGCATGCGCGGTAGTCAGCACCCTCTTTTTCCATGCCGAAAGCATTCCATGCCGACGGACGGAAGATACCTTCGTCGTCAATATTGTGCATGCACACCGGAATGCGAAGCATCGAAGCGAGAGTGATCAGATCCTTGCCGATGTGACCATAGCTGATCGCGCCATGGTTGGCTCCCCAGCAGTTCATCACCGAGTACACGTCCTTGAATGCGGGCTTGTCGCACAGACGGGGCACAAACCATGTGGTGGGCCAGGTGGGATCGGTGCGCTGATCGAGGATCTTGTTGATTTCCGGATCGACATCGACAGTCCAGCCTTCGGCCAGCTGAAGAACCGGGCCGAGACCTTTGACGAGATTCAGACGCATCATGGTGACGGGCATGCCGCCTTTCGAGAGGAAGTTCGACGAGAAACCGCCGCCACGGAAGTAGTCGCGGTCGGCAGGATACCATGTGGTGGCCTTGAGACATGCTTCAACATCAGCTTCGGTCATTTCCCATGACGGTTTCATGCATGCCTCGCCTTTTTCGTTGACACTTGCACCGGTGGCATCGAGTGTGGTGGCACCGGAGTTGATAAGGTGGATAATGCCGCCGGAGGCGCGTCCGGTCAATTCTTTACCGGTCACACGTTTCACGGCTTCGGGGCTCCAGTAAGTGCGAACGTCGGAGAACATCTGGCCGCAGCCGGTCAGCAGATGGCCGAAGAGCATTGCCACACCGTTGCATGCATCGTTTTCGGTTGCGAGCACAAATGCTTCACGGATGCCGTTCCAGTCAAACGAAGTGTTCATCAACGCTTCAGTGTAGTCACCGTTGGGCTTCCAGTCAGTCCACTGGCGCTGACCCTGGAAACCGCCGGCTATGGCATTGTGGCCGAGGGCCTCTTCCTTGAATCCCATCTCCTTGAGGCGGGGATTGCCGGTCATGAGGTCGCGGACAATCAGAGTCATCTTGACGATGAATTCCCAGTCGGCATCCTTCTGCTCGCGGGTTTTGCGCTTTTCGGGACGGTTTTTGAAATCCTCGCCCTCGTTGGGCTTGCAATATTTTTCAGTCCAGGCCATTGCCTTGGCATATTCTTCGTGATCATAGATACCCTCTTCCATGCGGCGAAGTATCTCGGTCTCGTCGACGCTTTCGTTGCGCATGCCCAGATATTCCTGGAAGAAGTTCGGATCGACAATCGATCCGGCGATACCCATACACATCGAACCGATCGACAAGTAGCTCTTGCCACGCATGCAAGCCACGGCTACAGCACCGCGGGCAAAGCGAAGAAGTTTTTCAGCCACATCCGCCGGTATGGTGTTATCATCAAGATCCTGAACGTCGCGGCCATAAATGCCAAACGCAGGCAGACCCTTCTGTGCATGAGCGGCCAAAACTGCAGCCAGATATACGGCTCCGGGGCGTTCTGTGCCGTTGAAACCCCACACGGCTTTGGGCCAATAAGGATTCATATCCATGGTTTCCGATCCGTAGCACCAGCATGAAGTGACGGTGATAGTTGCGCCGACGCCTTCGCGTTCAAATTTTTCGGCACACGCTGCAGTCTCAGCCACGCGGCCTATGGTGGAATCGGCAATGACACACTGCACGGGAGTGCCGTCGGGGTAGCGAAGATTCGAGCTGATCAGCTCGGCCACGGCCTTTGCGAGGTTCATTGTTTTATCTTCAAGCGATTCACGCACACCTCCCTGACGACCGTCGATCGTAGGGCGGATACCTATTTTTGGATACTGTTTCATGATATTTAAATAATGAATGGTTTTTGATTGCAACAAATTTAAGCAAATATTATCAAATCTGCTCACGATTTTCGGAAAATTATCAAAACCATAGTTAGGAGCGGAGCGTTGAAAACATAGAACTAAATCAAAAAGTTATGAAAAAGATACTGTTTTCGATACTGTTGGCCGTTTTCGCAATCGGTCAGCTTTCGGCCCGCGACACCGAAGTGAGTGTCAGCTACGGAGCCATGCCCGCCATGAAAAGTCTGGGCGTTTACCATAACCATTGGGACGGCCTCGACAACTGGGGCGCCATCAACGCCACCATCGACCACAAATTTGCTCCCGGTCTGTGGATCGGATTGAGCTATACTTACTCTTCGGCCGACTCCGATCATGCTTGGGACGGACGTTATGGCAAAGTGACGTGGCATGGATTGATGGCCAACGTGCGCTACGAATGGCTTCACCGCGGACCGGTGACTATGTACAGCCATGTGGGCATCGGCGCTTTGGTTGAGTATTACAGTCCGTCGTGGGAGGACAGCTACAACCGCACCAACATGGCATTTCAGATATCGCCCGTAGGGCTGCAGATCGACATCATCCCACAGTTGGGAGTGTTTGCTGAGGCAGGCTATGGAGTGCAAGGCATCATCAAAGCCGGTCTTAGATTCGGTTTTTAACCGCCCGATAAGCTGCCGAAAAGAGCCCGATTAATGTCAAAAAAATCAATTTGAAGCCAAAAAGTTTTGTGAAATCGAAAAGTATGGTTAATTTTGCCCCGCTAAATCAGTAAAGCAAATAATTAACTCAAAACTATAGTAACTAAAAAATGATTATCGTACAGGTAAAAGAAGGCGAGAACATCGAACGCGCTCTCAAAAAATTCAAACGTAAATTTGAAAAAACCGGCATTGTAAAAGAACTTCGCAGCCGTCAGGCTTTCCAGAAGCCTTCGGTGACAAACCGCAAGAAAATGATGAAAGCGGTTTACGTGCAGAAGCTCCGTGCCACTGAGGAATAAGGTTCAGCCTCACTTATCTAACGCATAGCAAGAGAGTCCGATGAAGCCCTGCAATAAGGGGTAACGTCAGCGGGCCCTCTTTTGTTGCGTCACAACTTTTTAAGTTAAAAAATCTTAATTCGGGGTATTGTGGATTAAAAAACCAGGGAGGTGGCTTGTGGCTGCAACGGATCTTTGCTAACTTGCGAATGCGCCACGAGCGAGAGTTATAATGCTTATCTGCCGGGGAGTAATTATTTGATTTATACGACTTATAAGATTTATAAATCGTATGAGATATATAAGTCATATAACAATTATAAGTCATATAACAATTATAAGTCATATAAATCGAATAGGTTTTATAGGTCGGACAAGAGTGTTTGTTTATCTTATGATTAATGAATTTCTGCGATATTGCAAAAATGAGCTGCAGCTGTCGGATCACACGGTGGCAGCTTATCGCAACGACTTGCTGCAATGGCAGAAAGCCGTCACCGAAGGAGGGCGCTACGAACTGCGGCCGGCGGATACGACGTTGTCGGATCTTCGCCTGTGGCTGGGCCAACTGGGGCGAAACGGCATGAAGCAACGTACCATACGGCGCAAGATTCAGAGTCTGCGAGCTTTTTTCAAATTCATGATGGCGCGCCACGACATGCCTGCCAATCCGGCGCGCGATCTTGTTGCTCCGAAAATAGCCCGCGAACTGCCGGTGTATGTCAGGAGCGAAGAAATGAAGAATTTGCTCGACGATGATTACGACCACACCGATGCTACCGAAGTGCGCAACCATCTGATTCTCGACATGTTCTACTCCACCGGATTGCGATGCAGCGAATTGATGACGCTGCTCGATGTCAACGTAGACACATTGCGGGGTGAACTAAAAGTGCATGGAAAACGTAATAAAGACAGAATAGTGCCTTTCGGGCCCGAACTGAGTCAGATGATAGAAGAATACCGCAACATCCGCGACAATGATCCAGACATGACAGCCGGGGAGACCCTGTTTTGCCGGGCCGACGGACGGCCGATGTCGCGCAAGCAGATCTACAACGTCGTACATCGGGCCATGGAGCAGAGCGGCGTTCACAGCTCGCGGAAGAGTCCGCACGTGCTTCGCCATTCGTTTGCCACCGATATGCTCAACGGCGGAGCAGAGCTGACCTCCGTACAGCAACTTTTAGGACACGAATCACTGACAGCCACACAGATATACACTCATATATCATATAGAGATCTTAAACAAAATTATCAACTCGCACATCCCCGTGCACAAAAAAAAGGAGGATAATATGGAAGTAAGAATCCAGGGCATCCATTTTGATGTCACCCAGCAACTGACCGACTTCATCAACAAGAAAGCAGCACGTTTGGCACGCCGCAATCCGACAATAGATTATTTCGAAGCCACACTGACCGTGGTCAAAGCCGAAACAGCCATGAACAAGCAGGCAATGCTGAAGGTGATCGTTCCCCACAACGGCGAACTCGTGGCTAAAAAGATAGCCGACACGTTTGAAGAAGCTGTCGATGTGGCAATCGACGCCATTGAAAGTCAACTCGACAAAATCGAACCGAAAAAATAACAACCAAACATAACTCCACAAAATAACATATATTAGTTAAGAGTCTTAAAACTCGATATTAACACAATATTAGCCTCGAATTCTTTTGGAATTTGAGGCTTTTTTATTACTTTTGGGGGTTGAAATTTTAGTTAATACATCAATCATATCATGAACCTTAAAAAATTATTTAGATTTTTGGGGGGGGGCGGCAGTCGCGCTTAGCATTCTGATC
The DNA here is from genome assembly GCA_023666835.1 of Bacteroides sp. Classification (GTDB taxonomy): domain Bacteria; phylum Bacteroidota; class Bacteroidia; order Bacteroidales; family Muribaculaceae; genus Paramuribaculum. Next base: position 870,729 of record JAMPBJ010000001.1, read on the forward strand.
GCGCCCCAACAAACGATGGCTCAGGCTGTTATCTTTCCGCAAATAGACCAGCCGGGCAACGCTCGCCTTGTGACAGGCGATGATGAGATCGTGCTGGAAAACGATCTGCTGTCGGCTTCATTCAAGCTCACCGACGGCAATCTGATGTTCAATGGCTGCGATGCCATGGGACTTCTGCCCGGCACAGAACTGTTTAAGATCACTCTCGGCAACGGTCAGGAAGTGAAAGCTTCCGAGATGACACTCGTCAACTATTCGGCTGAAACGCTTGCAGGCGACCCGACCGCCACAGTAGCATCGGAGAAACTTGCAGGATGCGTGCTTGAAGCCCAGTATCAGTATGGCGACCTGTCAATCACATGGAAAGCCATACTGCGCGACGGATCGCACTATCTTCGCAACGAACTGACGCTCAATGCATCGCAAGACGTGGCAATGAAACAGGTAGTTCCGATGCTCTACCAGGTCAGCGCCGCCAATGCCCCTCACGTAGTGGGCAACACCCGCGGTGCCGTTCTCGCATCAGAGACCATCTTCGCCGGCCTTGAGACTCCGACCGGAATCAACTCGATTGTCGACGCCGCTTCGGCAGCCAAAGCCAGCTTTGTGGCCGACAACGGATTCTCGCTCACCAGATGGAGCCGCGACACCAGCTCCGACGACGTGCAGCCCACCAATCCCTCCTACTGGACCTGGACTCCCGACAAAGAACTGCCCACCGGCGTTTCGAGCCTTGGCTTCGGATCAAGCGACGTCAGAGGCAAACGCGGATTCGCTGCATTCAGCAGCGCCGGCAACCACACCGTCACCTTCCGCTACAGCTCCGGCACACACGGCCTGAATATCCTGGGTGTCGACGTTGTGAACGCCGACGGCGATGTGATCGCATCCGACTACCACGTAGGATTCACCGGAGGTGCTTCAAACAACAATGTATACACACTCAACATACCTGAAGCCGGCACGTATCTGGTGAGAATCTTCATTGATGTAAGAACCGAGACCAGCACTTCCTACGGCAACATCACATGGTCGCCCAGCGTCAGCGCAGCCTCTGCTCCGACCACAATCACCGGCGGCGATTACCCTGCCGACTCAGGCTTCTCGTTCAACTCATGGTCACGTGACACCAGCAACGACTACGCAGCAGCTCCCATCAGCAACCCCAGCTACTGGACATGGGTTCCCGGCAGCGCCACACCGGCAGCCATCACCCAGCTCAGCGGCGTGACCCAGAGCTACGTGCGCGGCAAACGCGGATTCATTCACGCGGCAAGTGCCGGCAACCACACCGTCACCTTCAAATACACCACCGGTACTCACCGACTGAATATGCTCGGCGTGGATCTGATCAATTCCGACGGCGAGGTTGTAGCCTCTGACTATCACTACGGCTACACCGGCGGCGCATCAAACAACAACACGTATACACTCAACGTGCCCGCAGCCGGCGTGTACTACGTGCGCTATTTCATCGACGGCTCAGAGACCGTCACCTCATCGGGCACCATCACATGGTCACCTGCCGTGACAGCAGCTTCGCAGTTTGAAGTAACGACTCCCGGCGGCGATGACAGTGACGACGTGAAAGTGATCCAGGGTCTGTGGAGCCGCAACACTACACTCCAGGCCGGCAAGACTTGGAAAGTGGGAACCGTAGTCGGCATGATCGCCCCTGATCAGGCACGCCGCTCGTTCCTGGCCTACAGCGAACGCGAACGTGCAGTGCCCTGGCGTGCATTCCCCCTCTACAACTCGTGGTATGAACTCAACATCGACCGCAACAACTCAGCCACCTACGACGGCCACATGACAGCAAGCGACTGCGTTGGAGTCGTTGAGCAGTGGAAGAGCAACCTCTTTGACAAATACGGCGTCGGCATCAAAGCATTCGTTTGGGACGACGGCTGGGACGAATACGGCACCTGGACATTCAACAAAGGATTCCCCAACGGATTCAAAGAACCCTACGAAGTGGCATCGCAGATCGGTGCGGGCACCGGTGCATGGCTCGGTCCGGTCGGTGGCTACGGCACATCAGGCTCGCTTCGCCGTCAGTACTGGGAAAACAAGGGCGGCATGCAGCTGAGCAACCCCGCTTACTACAAAGTGTTCCTTGACGCCTGCAGCGACATGGTGGAGAAATATGACTTCTGCTTCTTCAAACTCGACGGCATCAGCGCACAGTTCAGCTCTGTAGGTCCCGACACAGGCACCACCGGCGAAGAGAACGCTGAAGGCATCATCGACGTGCTCAGCGCCGTTCGTGAAATCCGTCCCGACATGTTCTTCAACACCACCGTTGGTACATGGGCATCGCCCTTCTGGTTCCACTACACCGATGCCGTATGGCGTCAGGAAGGCGACTGGGGCACCATCGGCAACCAGGGTGACGACCGCGAAAAATGGATCACCTACCGCGACCGTCTCGTATATCAGAACTTCGTGCAGAACTCACCGCTTTGCCCGATCAACACCCTGATGACCCACGGTATGATTCTGACAAGCTACGGCGACGTTTCGAAATCAATGGACTACGCCGGCATCGTTCGCGAAATGCGTTGTGCATTTGCTTGCGGTTCGGGCATGGTAGAACTCTACTGCGATGCCGCACTGCTCAACAGCATCAACTCCGGTGCACTCTGGGGCGACCTGGCAGAATGTATCATCTGGCAACAGCAGAATGCCGACGTACTCCCGGACATTCACTGGGTAGGCGGCAGCCCCTGGGACGGTTCGAAATGCAACGTTTACGGCTGGGCATCGTGGAACGGCGAAAAAGCCACACTTGCCCTGCGCAACCCGTCGGCTTCGGCCAAGAGCTACACCTTCACACTGCGCGAAGCTCTTGAGATCCCCGCCTACGATGACCGCAGCATCTACCTGAGCAAAGCATTTGAATCGCAGGCTGCATTGGCCGGACTCGACAATTCGAACAACGCACTGAACATCGATCAGAACATCACGATCACCCTACCGGCTTCGTCGGTATACGTGTTCAACGGCAACTATAACAACGAAGTTCAGGGAATCGAAGAAATCGAAATCAACGACAACGATCTCGAAGACAACGACGAGACCGTGTACTACAATCTTCAAGGCATCAGAATGAGCCCGTCGGAAATGTCGACAGGCATCTATATTCGCTTGCAGGGCAACAAAGCCAGCAAGGTTATGATCAGAAGATGATCATAACATGGTGCAAAAGCGAACTTTTGTTGTATCTTTGCAAAAAAATCATTTGAAATGACCGACAAAAGTTCGCCATATTACCGAGGAGCTACAGAAGGAATGAGGTTCGGATTATATCTGAGCCTCATCTTTCTGTCTATAGCCCTGGCCGATAAGCTGCCGATATTGAGCCTGTTGGGGCCGATAATGGTGCTGATGCTGCCGGTAGTTTTGTACAGATCGCTCCGGCGCACACACGTGGCAAACGGCTACGGATGTGGATTCTTTGAGCTGTGGGTTCAAGGCATCGCCACGTTTCTGTTTGCATCGGCCATATGCGGACTTGTCACGATGGTCTACATGAAGTGGGTGGCACCCGGATTTCTAGTGGCTCAAGTAGAGCAGGCAATCGAGTCATGCAAAGCAGGCGGCACACATCAGGAGCTGGAGATGGCCCGCATCATGGGCAACATGATCAGACAAGGCGTGGTGCCCTCGCCGTCGAACTTCGTCATTTCAATGTTTTGGCTGACAATGGCCCTTGGTTCAGTGCTGTCGCTCGTGATGGCCGCACTGTCGAGAATAGGCAAAAAAATCAACAATCCAACTATCAGTTAAACGAGATGGATATTACAGTTATAGTTCCCCTCTACAATGAAGCGGAGTCGCTGCCCGAACTGGAGCAGTGGATAGCCCGCGTGATGAAAGAAAATGGCTTCACGTATGAAGTGCTTTTCATCAACGACGGTTCGACCGACGAATCTTGGGACGTGATCACCAGGCTTGCCAAAGAGAATCCCAATGTGAAGGGTGTGTGCTTCCGGCGCAACTACGGCAAATCGCCGGCACTCAACACCGGATTTGTCCGGGCTCAGGGTGATGTGGTGATCACCATGGATGCCGACCTTCAGGACAGTCCCGACGAAATACCCGAACTGTACCGCATGATCACGGAGGACAAATATGACCTGGTCAGCGGATGGAAGCAAAAACGCTACGACCCGCTGTCGAAGACCATACCCACCAAGCTTTTCAACGCCACCGCCCGCAGGGTCAGCGGCATACACAATCTGCACGACTTCAACTGCGGATTGAAAGCCTATCGCAACAAAGTGGTGAAACACATCGAAGTGTACGGCGACATGCACCGCTACATACCCTATCTGGCCAAGAACGCCGGCTTCAACCGCATCGGTGAGAAAGTCGTTCATCACCAGGCACGCAAATACGGCAAATCGAAATTCGGCCTGGATCGCTTCGTCAACGGCTATCTTGACCTTATGACGCTGTGGTTTACCAACAAATTCGGGGGAAAGCCGATGCACTTCTTCGGACTGCTCGGCAGCGTGATGTTTATGCTCGGACTGATTGCGGTGATGATCGTGGGCGGAGTGAAACTCTACAATATCTGTTGCGGTGTTCCTGCCCGACTGGTCACCGATTCGCCCTACTTCTACATAGCCCTGACCACCATGATATTGGGCACCCAACTTTTCCTCACCGGCTTCATAGGAGAACTTGTGGCCCGCAATTCATCTCGGCGCAATGACTACGAGATCGAAGAGGAAATCAACCTCAACACCGACACTACAAAATGATATTTCAGCACATGACACTCCGCAAAGCGATGCGATGCATACTGATGACGGCTGCTGTGGCTGTCGCGATGTCGGCTGCCTGGAGTTGCAACACATCAGGATGCACCGACAACCAGAACAGTCTGCCGTATGCCGGCTTCTACTCATCGGCCACAGGCGATGCCATAAGCGTCAGCGGACTGGAGATAGGTGGCGTCGGCGCCCCCGGCGATTCATTGCTCTACACTTCAGATCAAAAGCTGGCCAACGTGTATCTGCCGCTGCGGTCAAACTCCGGAGTGACGGCCTACTGTTTTCACTACGACCAGGAAGGCATAGACAGCGAAGCGATGAACGACACCATCACTTTCTACTATAGCTCGCGACCCTTCTTCGCATCGGAGGAATGCGGAGCCATGCTGGAATACGACATACAACGGTTGACATGGACCACTCATGTGATCGACACAGTTGAGATTGTCGACTCGCTGGTGACCAACACCGATATTGAAAGAATCAAAATATACTTCCGCACACAAGAATGATGGCAGCTAAACAGATAACCCAAGTCCTCGTGACCGCCACAGTGATGCTGCTGACAGTCGTGATGCCGGCAAATGCCCAGCGTAAGATTACGCCAGTGACTCCTGCGCCCGCTGCATCGGCCACACCCGCGCCGGAGAAGAAGCAAAAAGAGGTTGACCCGCGGGCAAACCTTGCGGAGACCAAAGACGCGGAAGGCAATATAGTGTTTGTCGACACCATCACCGGTACGGAATGGGTGGACACCACCGCCCACAAGGTGAAGAAAATGATATATCCGCTTTACGAGTCGGTGACCGTGGGAGTCAACATTTGGGACCCTGTGATGAGAATTTTCGGACAGGACTACGGCGGCGCCGATATTTGGGCCGAGCTCAGTCTGCACAACCGCTACAAGCCGGTGGTGGAATTCGGCATGAGCAGTGCCAACATAACTCCCGACGGCAAGAACTATACATTCAAATCGCCGCTCGCCCCATACTTCAGGATAGGCGCCAACTACAACGTGTTTTACAACAATGATCCGCGCTACGAGCTGCTGGTGGGAGTGAGATACGGTTTCACAACATTCAAATATGAGGTGAGCGAGTTTACGCTCGACGATTCGTATTGGGGCGTCGATGAAACGCTGAGCATTCCCCAGCAATCGACCACCGCCGGTTTCTTTGAATTCACTGCCGGAGTAAGGGTGATGATCGGCAAACAGATATCGCTCGGGTGGAACGTGAAATACCACACACTGCTCCACGAAGGCAAAGCCTCGTATGGCAAACCGATGTATATACCTGGATTCGGCAAGCGCGGCAATTCGATAACGGGAAGTTTTTCGATCAGCTATACAATACCGATCAACAAAGGCAAAACCGCCGAAGCAGACACGGAGGAAAAACTATAGCCGGCACTGAAGATGAGCCAGAGCGAAGAAAAGCGCATAGTAATAATCGGAGCCTCGTCGGGCATAGGCCGGAGGGTGGCTCTTGATCTGGCCGGCCGGGGATGGCGCGTGGGCATCGCAGCGCGCAGAGTCGACCGCCTTAAAGAGATAGCCGCCAAATGCAGCGACCGCATCAGCTACCGCGCCATCGATGTAGGCGCCGACGATGCCGTGGAAAACATGATGGCACTCATCGACGAGATCGGAGGCATGGACACATTATTATATGCGGCGGGCGTGGGATATCAGGATCCTGACATCGACAGCGAAATTCTGGATCAGACTCTGCGCACCAACGTCGACGGATTTTCACGAATAATCACTGCTGCCTACAAATATCTACGCACAAAAAAATCGAAACATAAAGGTCAGATCGCCGCGATCACATCGATAGCAGGCACAAAGGGAATAGGACTTGCAGCGGCCTACAGCGCCACCAAGCGCTATGAGCAGATATATCTTGATGCCATAGACCAGCTGGCACACTCGCGCAAGGAAGATATCACGATCACCGACATACGTCCCGGCTTCATACGCACGGCACTGCTGAGCGACAAGCGCCGCTATCCGATGGAAATGAGCTTAGACTACGCCGTGCCGCGAATCGAGCGCGCCATTATCAAGGGCAAGCGTGTGGCCATAGTGGACTGGAGGTGGGCCATCGTAGTCGAACTGTGGCGACTGGTACCACAGTGGATATGGAACAGGCTGCGCCTCGATATATAATCAGACAGCAGAAGGCATGAACAAAACCGGCCGCCCCGAAGTTAACACATAAAAAAAACTACGTCAGAGAATAATAAATAACATAACCAATAAAACCATATAGCAATGTCGACCAAAATAGCACTATGCAGCGACCACGCCGGATTTGAATTGAAGAAAGTCATCATAGCCCACTTGGAAGAGGCGGGATACGAGACAAAAGACTTCGGCACGTATTCAAGTGAGAGTTGTGATTATCCTGACTATGCGCATCCCTGCGCCTTGGCCGTGGAATCAGGCGAATATGATCTTGGAATCGCAATGTGCGGCACAGGCAACGGAATAGCAATGACCCTGAACAAACATCAGGGCATACGCGCCGCCCTCTGCTGGGATGTGGAGCTTGCATCGCTTGCACGCCGCCACAACGATGCCAACGTGCTGGTGTTGCCGGCACGCTTCATCGCGGAGAGCAAAGCACTGGAAGTGGTCGACACATTCCTCCACACCGATTTTGAAGGAGGCCGCCACGCCCGGCGCATAGCCAAAATCCCGGTAGCAGGGGATCACTGCTGATCGGGCTGATCGTACCAGCGGGAGTACATCAAATAATTGCGGGCAATCTTCTGATTGAGTTCACGCGAAGTGGCCGGATCGACCATCTTGATGAACTTTGCGGGAGCACCGCCCCAGAGTTCGTTGGGTCCGATTTTGGTGCGCGACAAAACGACAGCACCTGCAGCCACGAGAGCACCTTCGCCCACTTCAGCATCGTCCATCACCACAGCACCCATACCCACGAGTGCGAGATCATGGATCTTGCAGCCGTGGAGCGTGACGTTGTGGCCGATCGACACGTCGTTGCCGATCTCAATGGTGGATTTCTGATAAAGAGTGTGGAACACGGTGCCGTCCTGGATGTTGACGCGGTCGCCGATGCGGATGGAGTTGACATCGCCGCGCAACACGGTGTTGAACCACACGCTGCACTCATCGCCGATGACCACATCGCCGATGAGTGTTGCATTTTCGGCGAGGAAACAACCCTCGCCAACTTGCGGAGTGAATCCGCGCACAGGTATAATGAGTGCCATAATTAGTGAATCGGAGTTGTTTTAGTAAGGAGCCATTCCTGCTCGGAGGGTTCGAGATGCGGCAACAGGCGGTCGCACACCGTCTTGTGGTATTCGTTGACCCATTCGATTTCGTCGGCCGACATGATGGAAGTGTCGAACAGTTTGATGTCGAAGGGACAGAGTGTCAGAGTCTCGAACTTGAGGAAGTGGCCGAAGTCGGTGGTGAAAGCATCGGTGGTCAGCACAAGATTTTCGCAGCGGATGCCATATTCGCCTTCGCGATAGAGACCAGGCTCGTTGGATGTGATCATGCCGGGAGTCATCGGAGCGAGCGTATCGTTCAAGCGGATGCTTTGCGGGCCTTCGTGCACGTTGAGGAAGTGGCCCACGCCGTGGCCTGTGCCATGCAGATAGCTCAAACCTTCTTTCCAGAGATTGATGCGGGCAAGGGCGTCGAGCTGCGCACCGCGCGTGCCTTCGGGGAATACGGCCGTGGCAAGAGCGATGTGACCTTTCATGACGAGGGTGAAATCGTGGCGCTGAGCCTGGGTCGGTGTGCCCAATGCGATGGTGCGTGTGATGTCGGTAGTGCCGTCGAGATAGTTTGCACCCGAATCGATCAGCAGGAGGGAATCAGCCGTGACGACAGCATCGGATTCTTCGGTGGCGGAGTAGTGAACGATTGCGCCGTGGGGGCCGAATCCGGCGATTGTCTCAAAGCTAAGATCGAAGAAGCGCTCAGAGGCGCTGCGATATTTCAACAATATGTCGGCCACACCGATTTCGGTCAGGCGATCGCCGCGGGCAATCGTCTTCTCGATCTCGATGAGCGAGCGCACCATGGCCACACCGTCGCGCACCATTGCGTCGCGAACGCCTCGAAGCTGAGTGTCGTTTTTGACGGCCTTGAGCATGGCTACGGGTGAAGTGCCCTCCACTGCCCTGCTGCCCAACACTTCGAGCAGAGCTCCGGCGCTTTGCGATGTGCTCAAGAGCACCTTTTCGTCGATCGGGAGCAGTGAAAGATATTGCAAGGCCTCCGTGTAGGGGCGACAGGCGACACCTCCATGCGCCAGATATTCCGTGACTTCCGACGACAGTTTGGCCGGATCGACAAAAAGCACTCCTCCGCCCGGGCCGAGATAGAGGAATGAAGTAACTACCGGATTGCAGCTGACGTCGGACGAGCGAAGATTCAGAGTCCAGGCAATTTCAGCCAGATCAGAGATGAAGACACCGTCGGCGTCCGAGCGGTTGACGTTTTCAAGCACGCGCTGCACTTTGCTCGAGAGGCTTTCGCCGGAGTATTTTTCGTCGTGGATGAACACGGCATCGGATGGCAACGCCGGGCGATCGGTCCAGATGGCATCGATCGGAGCGAAGTCGACCTTCAACTTCAGACCTGCGGCATCGAGACGTTTTTTCATTTCGCGGGTGGCGTTGATGGCAAAAAGCATGCCGTCGATGCCCACGGTAGAGCCTTTGGAAAGATTCGACGTGAGGAAGTCGAGGATGGAAGGTGTGGATGGTTTTCCTTCCTCCATGACAGCGATGCCGGTGCCCTCAAGCTGTTGGGCAGCCTGAAGCCAGTAGCGGGAATCGGCCCAAATCCAGGCGCCGGAGAGCGTCACAACAAGATCGCCGGCCGAACCGGTGAAGCCTGACAGCCATCGGCGCACCTGCCAATGCGATGCAAGATATTCGCCCTGATGAGGGTCGGTTTGAGGAATCACAGTGGCGTCGACGCCTTCGCTGCGCATGACATCGCGCAACTGCCCGATGCGAGCCTGTATGTCTTCTTTCATATTCTGGGAAGTTGGAACATTATTAATATACTATGTTATAACGTCGGCCGGCTGCAAAAAGTCAGCAAACGCGAGTCGGTACAAAAATAATCATTTTTTCAAAAAAATCGATTGTTTGCCATCAAATGTATGGTTTCCGATCGACTTGGAGGCCGAAGGTCAACATCAGAGATCTCCAATACACCTTATATAATATAGCGACATCTGTCAAGGTCTTAAAAAAAGAAGAAAAAGAGAAAAAAACTGCAATATGAGTGGAAAATATTTGGTGGAATAAAAAATTTACACTACCTTTGCATCGCTTTTGAGGGTCGACCGTCGGCCAAAAAGCATAAAAACCTGCCTCTTTAGCTCAGTTGGCCAGAGCACGTGATTTGTAATCTCGGGGTCGTTGGTTCGAATCCGACAAGAGGCTCAAGACAGCCGGAAAGAGTCCGGCGGTGAAATGGAAATAATGGAGTAAATCCTTGGGCGTGTTCCAGAGTGGCCAAATGGGGCAGACTGTAAATCTGCTGGTTTTCACCTTCGGTGGTTCGAATCCATCCGCGCCCACCAAATCGCGACGCACTGCGGTGCGGGACGAGACATGCGGAAGTAGCTCAGTTGATAGAGCATCAGCCTTCCAAGCTGAGGGTCGCGAG
>JAMPBJ010000001.1:881280-931895 GCA_023666835.1 Bacteroides sp.
CGTCGGAGTGTAGGGAAATAGTGGGGGATGATGCTGTTTACATCATGCCGCCCATGCCGCCCATGCCGGGAGCGGGCATTGCGGGCGCGGGATTTTCTTCTTTTTTGTCGGCGATGACGCACTCGGTGGTGAGGAACATGCCGGCAATGGAAGCTGCGTTTTCGAGGGCTACGCGGGTCACCTTGGCGGGGTCGATCACACCTGCGGCCATGAGGTTTTCATAGCGGTCGGTGCGGGCGTTGTAGCCGAAGTCGGCAGTGCCTTCCTTGACTTTCTGAACCACTACGGCTCCTTCGACACCGGCGTTGGCCACGATCTGGCGGAGGGGTTCTTCGATGGCACGTTTGACGATGAGGATACCGGTGGTTTCGTCGTCGTTGTCGCCTTTGACGTTTTCGAGTTTTTCAACGCAGCGGATGTAGGCCACGCCACCGCCGGGGACAATGCCTTCGGCTATAGCGGCACGAGTGGCCGAGAGAGCGTCGTCGACGCGGTCTTTCTTTTCTTTCATCTCGACTTCGGAGGGAGCACCCACGTGGAGCACAGCCACACCGCCGGCGAGTTTGGCCAGACGTTCCTGAAGCTTTTCGCGGTCATAGTCGCTTGTGGTCTGTTCGATCTGTGCTTTGATCTGGGCCACGCGAGTGGCGATTGCGTCTTTGGCGCCTTTGCCGTTGATGATGGTGGTGTTTTCTTTGGTGACTTCAACCTTTTCGGCGGTGCCGAGATAGTCGATGGTGGCCGATTCGAGTTTCATGCCCTTCTCTTCGGAGATGACAACGCCGCCGGTGAGGATGGCGATGTCTTCGAGCATCTCTTTGCGACGGTCGCCGAAACCGGGGGCTTTGACAGCGCAGATCTTCAGGGCGCCACGCAGACGGTTGACCACGAGAGTGGCAAGGGCTTCCTGATCGACGTCCTCAGCGATGATCAGCAGCGGGCGACCGCTCTGAGCGCTGGCTTCGAGGATGGGAAGGAGGTCTTTGAGGTTGGAGATCTTCTTGTCGTAGAGAAGGATGTAGGGACTGTCCATCTCACATTCCATCTTTTCGGTGTTGGTGACGAAGTAGGGCGAGATGTAACCGCGGTCGAACTGCATGCCTTCCACAGTGTCGACAGTGGTTTCGGTGCCTTTGGCTTCGTCGACAGTGATGACGCCTTCTTTCTTCACTTTCTTCATGGCCTCGGCGATCAAACGTCCGATGGCTTCGTCGTTGTTGGCCGAGATGCGGGCCACGTCTTCGATTTTCTTGAAGTCGTCGCCCACTTCTTCCGACATCTCCTTGATGTTTTCAACCACGATGGCCACGGCTTTGTCGATACCACGTTTGATGTCCATGGGGTTGGCACCGGCGGCCACGTTTTTCAGACCCACGTTGATGATGGCCTGGGCAAGTACGGTGGCAGTGGTAGTGCCGTCGCCGGCATCGTCGCCGGTCTTCGAAGCCACTTCTTTGACGAGCTGTGCGCCCATGTTCTGGAACGGATCTTCGAGTTCGACTTCGCGAGCCACGCTGACGCCATCTTTAGTGATGTGGGGGGCACCGAATTTCTTTTCGATGATGACGTTACGACCTTTCGGGCCGAGGGTTACTTTTACGGCGTCGGCCAATGCGTCGACACCTTTTTTGAGCTCTTCGCGAGCCTTGATTTCAAATTTTATTTCTTTTGCCATGATATACGGTATATTGTTCTATATATAAATATATGTGTAAGCGGGGGCGGTTGATCAGCCGATGACGGCTAAAACATCGCTCTGACGCATGATGAGGTATTTTTCGCCTTCAAATTCGATTTCTGTTCCGGAATATTTGCCGAAAATCACAGTATCGCCGGTTTTAAGCACCATTTCTTCATCTTTAGTGCCGCCACCAACGGCCACAACCTGACCTTTGAGAGGTTTTTCTTTGGCAGAATCGGGAATGATAATGCCGGCTACGGTCACTTCTTCAGCCGGAGTGGGAAGAATCAGAACTCTGTCGGCTAATGGTTTGATGTTCATACTTGTTTGGTTTTGATTAGGTTATGTTGATTGTTATTGAATTCTTGTCAATGCCTGTGTCAGCACATGAAATATATCTGCATATTTCATGCCAAAGTGGAAAGATGTCAGTTGTGACTGACAAATTGTCGTACATCTATAACAATATACGAGGGTAAAAGTTGCCCCTTACTTGGGCAGGGCGCTCTCGATGGCTCGCTGCGAGTCGCTGATCAGGCGCGTCATGTCGTGACCGGCGTCGGAGGCCTCGATGGGATGGTGGATGGTAAGCACGATTTTGCCCGGGCGAGGCAATTTTTTAAAGCGGGGGAGAATTTGGAATGCGCCGTCGATGGTGATGGGGATAACGGGTAGTTTGAACTCCTGTGCCAGCAGGAAGGCGCCACGCTTGAACGGGCGCATCTTGCCGTCCCATGTGCGTGCGCCTTCGGGGAAGACGACGATCGACATGCCGTCAGACAACAGATGCTCGGCGCGATCCATGGTGTGGCGCAAAGCCGATGGCGATGATTTGTCGACATAGATCTGATGCGACTTCTCGCAGGCGAATCCAACAAGGGGAATTGAGCGAAGACCCTGTTTCATCATCCATCGGAAATTGTGGTTGAGGTAGCCATAGACGCTGAATATGTCGAAGGCGCCCTGATGGTTGGCCACGAACACATAGCTCGTGTCGGCCGAAATGTTTTCGCGGCCGTGAACCTTGACCCTGACAAGAGTGAGCACACATATGGACCGGGCCCAGATGTGAGCCGGCCAGTAGCCAAACCAGCCTCCGCCCCCGAGTGAGCATCCGACAATGGTGAGCAACGCTGCGATGATGGTCGACAGCAAAGCCAGCGGCAAAGCTATGCAGAAAAAATAGATGCGATAGAGAAACAGCATGATTCGTGGTCTTTTCTGCAAAGATACACACCCCGGGCTTAATATACAATAATGAACTCATTTAAACTTTTTACCGAATGTAAAAATTGGAAGTGCAGCAACCCAATGGAGTCACGGCCCGATTCACCCACAATACGCCCGAAGAACTGTCGACACTTCAGCGCGAATGGCTGGTGGATCAGTTTGAAAAGATGACTGAAGCGATATATTGCTCTGACAAGACATCGCGCGAGTGGGAAGAATATATCGACATCCATTCGCTGGCAAAGTATTATGTGATACAAGAATTTACCGGAAACTGGGATGCATTCATCGGCAGTTCGTATCTGCACAAGGATCTCGGCAAGAAGTGGACATTCGGCCCCATATGGGATTCGGGATGGACATTTTGCTATGACCGGCGCAAAGGCACCTTCTTCGAAGAGCGCTATGATGCCTATGGGAAATCCGGTATAAATTATATATGGATTGAAGAGCTTCTGAAATTTCCGCATTTCCGCGAAGTGGTGGCAGAGCAGTGGCATGAATTTGAGCCCAAGATCGATGTGCTCAGCGAATATATGGACTCGCTGCACGCAGTTGTCGGGCCGGCAATAAAACTGAGCTATGACAGCATATGGACACAGTATAATCCCGGTTGGCACGACGCAAACAGAGTGAAGGAGGTAATTAAAAAGTTTTTACCTGTCAGCCGCGAATGGTTCAACAGCTATATCGACGACACATTGCTTGACATCGACGAAATAGAGGCCGACAAGCGAAAACTCGAGTTGACGATCGCCGACGGCAGCATTGTGGTTTCGACGGCTGGCGAATTGAAGACATTGCGCGTATATGACATATTCGGTCGGCAGTGTCAGACTCGACAGAGGGCTGACAACAGCTGGAGCGTGCTTTCGGGCCCCGGGCTTTATGTGGTGCAAGTGACCTTGTCCGATGGTACTCGAGTGGCTAAAACCGTAAGATTATGAGTGTGGCCGCATATTTATCGAGTTTTTCTCAGCCATGCGCGAGAAATTTCGAGAAAAATGCGTATCTTTGCGTGCAATAAAATTATAACCCAAGCAAGCGTTATGTCATTTATTGCAGAAAAAGTTACGATGGATGGTCTGACCTTCGACGACGTCCTCTTGATTCCGGCCTATTCGGAAGTGCTTCCGCGCGAAGTCAATCTCAAAACCAAGTTTTCACGCAACATTACACTCAACGTGCCCATCGTGTCGGCAGCCATGGACACGGTGACAGAGGCAGCGCTCGCCATCGCCATAGCGCGCGAAGGCGGCATCGGTGTGATACACAAAAACATGACCATTGAGGAGCAGGCCCGTCAGGTGCATGCAGTGAAACGCGCCGAAAACGGCATGATCTACGACCCTGTCACCATCAAGGCCGGCGCCACCGTTGGCGACGCCCTCAAAATGATGGAGGAATATCACATTGGCGGCATACCTGTGGTGGATGACACAAAGAAACTCGTGGGCATTGTGACGAACCGCGATCTCCGCTTCGAGCGCAATCTGCTCCGCCCGATCGATGAAGTGATGACATCGGAAAATCTCGTCACCACCAACCAGTCGACCGATCTTGAGGAGGCCGCACAAATTCTGCAGGAATACAAAATCGAAAAACTTCCGGTTGTCGATGGCGACGGACGTTTGATCGGACTGGTCACATATAAAGATATTACCAAAGCCAAGGACAAGCCCAATGCCTGCAAAGACTCGCTGGGACGTCTGCGCGTAGCCGCAGGTGTGGGAGTCACTGCCGACAGTATGCAGCGCGTCGATGCACTTGTAGAGGCCGGCGTCGATGCAATAGTGATCGACACTGCCCACGGACACTCGAAAGGAGTGGTCAAAGTGCTTCGTGAGGTTAAGGAGAAATATCCCCACATAGATGTGGTGGTTGGCAATATAGCCACCGGCGATGCCGCCAAATATCTAGTTGAGAACGGTGCCGACGGTGTGAAGGTGGGCATCGGCCCGGGTTCGATCTGCACCACACGCGTCATAGCCGGTGTGGGTGTGCCACAATTGAGCGCTGTCTACGATGTTGCCAAGGCACTCAAGGGCACCGGTGTGCCGCTGATAGCCGACGGTGGTATCCGCTATTCGGGCGACATTGTCAAAGCGCTTGCGGCCGGAGCCTATTGTGTGATGCTCGGAGGCATGTTGGCCGGCGTTGAGGAATCGCCCGGCGACACTATCATCTATAACGGCCGAAAATACAAGGCATATCGTGGCATGGGATCGCTTGAGGCAATGGAAAGGGGTTCGAAGGACCGCTATTTCCAGGCCGGCGAATCGGATGTGAAAAAGCTCGTGCCCGAAGGAATCGCCGCCCGCGTGCCATATAAGGGCAGTTTGTATGAGGTGGTCTATCAGATGCTTGGCGGCCTGCGTGCCGGTATGGGCTATTGCGGTGCGCCTGACATCGAACGACTGCATGACGCGAAGTTTACCCGGATCACCAATGCCGGTGTGGCAGAGAGCCATCCCCATGATGTGGCTATCACGAGTGAGGCGCCGAATTATAGTGCATCCCACCAGTAATATTAGGTTGGCGGCCATTCGTCACGCATCTTTGGCCTGACAGCATCGGTCACATAGTCCACTATGCTCCCTCTTTGTCAAGCCAAACCTGCGCAACGACTGACCGTCTCCAATACCAAAGAGATTAGTCACGCATCTTTGGCCTGCCTGCATCGGTCACATAGTCCACTATGCTCCCTCTTTGTCAGGCCAAACCTGCGCAACGACTGACCGCCTCCAACACCAAAGAGATTCGTCACGCATCTTTGGCCTGCCTGCATCGGTCACATAGTCCACTATGCTCCCTCTTTGTCAGGCCAAACCTGCGCAACGACTGACCGCCTCCAATACCAAAGAGATTAGTCACGCATCTTTGGCCTGACAGCATCGGATTTTGTCGGCGGTCATTAACGCGGGATAAGATTTATAAGATTTATAAGTTTTATAAGTCGTATATTATGTGATTCTTTGGTTCGCATTATATAATAAATTGCATGGTCAGTTCGTTATATATGCGGACCGCTTGTTTTGCGGCCATCTCCCCTTCATTCAATAACCCCCTATGAAAAAAACAGCTATCTGGTTTCTCGGTGCATTTATGACAATTCCGGTGGCATTCGGTGCCGTAAAGACCGCCACGACCGATCCAACCGTGATGACCATCGCCGGCACTGATGTGAAACTCAGTGAATTTGAATATCTCTACAGAAAAAACAACACTCAGCAGCAAGCTGATCTGACGCTTGACCAATATATCGATATGTTTGTCAACTATAAGCTGAAGGTGGCTGCGGCCAAGAGTCTCGGACTTGACACCGTGAGCGAGTATCTGAAAGACATGGAGCGATACCGCATGGAGCTTGTCGAGCCATACACATTCGATGTGGCCACGCGCGACAGTCTTGTCAATGTTGCGTATCAACATGCCGGTAAGGTGGTGAAGGTCACACATCTTACACTGCCCGTGGCCTATGGACAACAACCGGGCAAAGAACTGTATACCACACTCGACAGTGTGCGTCGCCTGGCCATGGCCGGAGAAGATTTTGCATCGCTGGCTGCCGGCACGGTATCCTCTTTTCATGGAGTGGCCTTTTCGGGACAGGTGTCGGTGTGCAACGGCAATGTGCCCTATCGCTTTGAGGATGTGGCATGCAACTTAGATAAAGGTGAGATATCTGAAGTGTTCACCACTCCGGTCGGTGTTCATCTGATCAAAGTTGACGACATTGTGGCACATCCCGGTGAAGTCAAGACCCGCCACATACTTAAATATACAGCCGGGAAGAGTGCTGAATATGATTCGCTGCAGGCACTTGCCATCGACTCGATACACGGACTGTTGCTTCATGGTGCCAACTTTGAGGAACTTGCATCGCGGCTTACCGACGACCCGTCAGGGATAGGTCACGGCGGCGATTTGCCCTGGTTCGGACCCGGCCGGTTTGCTCCGGAATTCGAGCAGGCAGCCTACGGCCTTGGCGATGGCGAGATGTCCAAGCCAGTGAAGACCCAGTTTGGCTACCACATCATATTGCGCGAAGGCTGGCGTCCGCTTCCCGAGCTGTCGCAACTTCAGTCCGATATAGAAAATGCCATTTCGAGCGACTATCGCAAGCAATTATGCCACACTCGCGCCATGGAAAAATATGCCTCGGCTGTCGGATTCAAGATCAACAGCAAGACGGTGAAGAAAGCAAAGAAAATCATCGAGAAGCGTGGGTCGCTCAGCCCTGCCGTGGTCAGTGAAATAGTGGCTCTGAAGGATGAAGCCTTCACCCTCTCAGGCAAGAAGTATTCGTTTGCCGGATTGGATGTTGCAGGTGCTGAAACAGGGTCGATCGACGAATTGCTGACCGCTTTCGACGGCGCATTGCTCAAGCTGTGCAATCAGGCAGTGTCCGACGATTTCCTTGCCACACTTCCCGATCGCGAGCCTGAATACCGTAACTTGATCAACGAATATTCCGATGGTATGCTGCTTTTTGAGGTCAGCAACCGCGAGGTGTGGGATCGCGCCAATAAGGATATCGAGGGGTTGACGGCATACTTTGAGTCGCATCGAGTTGATTTTGCCTGGGAGCGTCCGCACTATGTGGGCTATATTGTCAGTGCTGTCAATGACTCTGTGGCAGATGCCGCTACGGCCTACCTGGCAACGATCGATGCCGATGCCTCGCAACTCCCTACCGAACTTCGCAAGAAATTTGGCAAAGACGCCAAGATCGACCGCGTCAATGGTCAGCAAGGCGATTATCCCATAATCGATTACGTGGCATTCGGTGGCGAACTGCCGACTACCGACAAACGCTGGAAATCATTTCGCGGATTCAACGGTCGAGTAGTTGAGCAGCCCGAAGAGATGACCCACGTCAAAGGCAAGGTGGGCGTGGCATATCAGCAGCAACTCGAAGAAGAGTGGATCGAGCGTCTGCGCGCCAACTTTCCCGTCAGCATCGACCGCGAACTGATCGGCAGCCGTCTCGGCAATATATAATACGCCGGTCGTATGTTAACTGATGCTAAAAACTTAAGTCGGGTGTCAGCTATATGACTAAAAAATAGTAATTTTGGCGAGATAAACCAATAATTGTACAAATCAGTGAATATCATCAGGACAGTTGTGACCGCATTTTATGCTGTTTTGGCATTGGTTGCGGTTGGACAAAACAATATAGCTGAGGAAGTTGCCTGGGTAGTAGGCGACCAGCCCATATGGAAATCTGAGATCGAAGAGCAATACAACAATCTTCAGTATGAGAAGGTTGATCTCGGAGGCGATCCCTATTGTCTGATCCCGGAACAGATGGCTGTGGAGAAACTGTTTCTTCATCAAGCCGACATCGACACCATCACGGTACCCGACGCATCGGTGATGGCAGAAGTCGACGCTCGATTGAACTTCTACATCAGTCAGCTCGGATCGCGCGACAAAGTGGAGCAATATTTCCGCAAATCCCTTCCCGAGATGCGCGAGCAGATGATCGACATGGTGCGCAACTCCTATAGAGTGCGCAGTGTGCAGCAGGCACTGACCAAGAACATATCTGCCACTCCGTCGGATGTGCGCCGCTATTTCAGCACGCTCCCGGCCGACAGTGTTCCTTTTGTACCCATGCAGGTTGAAGTTCAAATACTGACCTTCAATCCCGTCATCCCCCAGCAGGAGATCGAAGATGTCAAGGCTCGCCTGCGTGAGTTTACCGACCGTGTCAACTCCGGCGAGAGCGACTTCTCCACGCTTGCCATCCTCTATTCGGAGGACAAAGAGAGCGCGCTAAGAGGCGGTGAGGTCGGTTTCCTCGGCCGAGCCCAACTCGATCCCGAATATGCTGCAGTGGCATTCAACCTCAACGATCCCAAAAAGGTGTCGAAGATCGTGGAGTCGCAATATGGCTACCACATCATACAGCTGATTGAGAAACGTGGCGATCGCATCAATACACGTCACATACTTCTGCGTCCGAAGGTGTCGGAAAATGATCTTGTCGATGCCGTGAACCGTCTGGATTCTCTTCGTCACGACATCGTTGACGATAAGAAATTCTCATTTGAAGATGCAGTGGCCGTGCTTTCGCAGGACAAGGATACGCGCAACAACCGCGGTACGATGGTCAACCAACAGACCGGCACACCTCGCTTCGAAATGTCGCAGCTTCCGCAGGAAGTGGCCAAGATGGTCAACGATCTGCAGGAAGGCGAAATCTCCGCTCCGTTCATCATGATCGATCCCAAGCAGAACCGAGAAGTGGTGGCAATGGTCAAGTTGACCCACCGCATCGACGGGCATCGCGCAAATATGTCGGACGACTATCAGCTCGTCAAGGACATGTATGAAAACGCCGAGCGCGAAAAGGTGCTGGCCAAGTGGCTTGAGAAGAAAATCCAGGACACATATGTGCGCATCGAGGACGGATGGCGCAATTGCGACTTCAAGCATCAGGGTTGGATTAAAACCGCGCCGGCTGGTGCCAAAACTCAGGCGCAGGACTAACGCAGGTACATGACGCTATCGGAACTTAAATTGAAGACTCTGGCTTCGGCCAGGTTGCTGACTGTGGCTTTGGCCATGGCGATTTGTTTGCCGTCGATACTTGTGTCGTATGCGCAGAAGCCGGCCAAAACCTCTACGCGTCCGGCTCCGAAAAAGGTGCAGCGGCCCGAGCCCGGGAAGAAGATGGTCAATCCGACGATTCCGAAGGCTGACCGCAACCAGGCCAACAAAGTATTTCTCGAATATGCTGACCGATTGTCGTATCAGGCCGATCCCCAGGTTCCGGCCGAGGATCAGTATCAGATAGTCAGCGGCAATGTCAAACTGCGCAAGGGCGGTATGTTTATGTACTGTGACAGTGCCTACGTCTACGAAAAGATCAACTCGGTGGAAGCATTTGGTAATGTGCGCATGGAGCAGGGCGACACACTCTTTGTCTATGCCGACTATCTTGACTACGACGGCCTGAACCAGGAAGCGGTGCTCTATGCCGACGCCGGCAAGAAGGTGCGTCTGCGCAACCGCGATGTCACGCTGACCACCGATGTGTTTCACTACGATCTGGTCAGCGAGGTTGGATTCTATGACGTCGGTGGCGAACTGACCGACAATCAGAACAAACTGACATCGTGGGAAGGAGAGTATTATTCGCGCACCAAACAGTCGTATTTCACTGGCGATGTGCACCTGACATCGCGACGCAAGAACGATGTGCTTTTCATCACCACAGATTCGCTTGAATATAACACGGCCACTCACATTGCGCAACTGGTGAGTGAAAGTACGATCCGCAACAAAGACGGCATCATCACCACGACGTCGGGCGTTTACAATACCAACAGCGGTGTGGCCGATCTGTATGAACGGTCGACCGTTGTGACCGAACGCGGCAACACGCTCACGGGCGATACGCTCATCTACGACCGCCAGAAACAGCAAGGTTGGGCCTACGGCAATATGGTGCTTACGGATTCGGCACGCCAGAGCTCGCTGCTTGGCGACTACGGATTCTACGATGAGTTGCGCGACAGTGCTTTTGTGACCGGACGTGCCCTTGCAAAGGAATATTCGAAGGGCGACACGCTCTATCTGCATGGCGACACTATTGAGGCATATCTTGACCTTTCGGATTCGACAAAGGTGACCAACGCTTATCATCGTGTTCGCTTCTATCGCTTCGATATCCAGGGACTTTGCGATTCGCTGAGCCTGACCGAGCGCGATTCGATGATGTGGATGTATCGCGCCCCGATCGTGTGGAGCGGCGAACGTCAGATTTTGGGCAATCAGATCAATGTGCATCTGGCCGATTCGACGGTCGACTGGGCCCGATTGCCGCGAACCGGACTGATGGCCGAACATATTGCCGAGGACTGCTACAACCAGTTGAGCGGCGATGACATGACGACATGGATGAACGATTCGACCGTGCGTCGCCTTTATGCCGAGGGTAGTGTACAGCTGATAGTGTTCCCGATGGAGTCTGACTCCACATATAATAAATATGCCTATATCGAGAGTAGCTATATGGATGCATACTTCAACAATAATTCCGTAGAAAGCATTCATTTCTGGCCCGAAACCACATCGAAAATCACGCCACTCTATCTTGCCAAGCGCAATTCTTACTTTCTGCCGAAGTTCAGATGGTATGAAGATCTGCGTCCGATATCGCCCGAAGATGTGTTCTATCTGCCGGATGGTATGGAGTTACTGCTGAGCAGTGCTCCGCCGGTGCAGTCAGGTCCTTCAGGACCGGGAGAGCCCAAGCGCGATGTCGGGGAGCCCAACCCCAATGCACCGGCTGATCGGATTGTTCCCGAACTCGATGGCGACGACATGCCCACTCCGAAGCACCAGCGCAGCGATGAGACACCGCGTCTTGGACGCAGTCCCCGAGCCATGTCGCCCGGTGCCAGCGGACCCTCCGTCGTAGGTCGGAAAAAGATAGGACAATAGACATAGGGGGAGCAGATTTCTAAGTTATCAACATTTTATCAACATTTCCTGTCGGCTGCTGTTGAAAGAGCGGTTTGGTCGGGGTGTGTTTCTGTTGTAACTTTGCATGGATAAAGAATCCGTATTAAAGAACCTCATATGCTTGATATAATCCGACGTCTTCCCGATTCAGTGGCCAATCAGATTGCGGCCGGCGAAGTTGTGCAATGCCCGGCTTCGGTGGTCAAAGAGTTGGTTGAGAACGCTGCTGATGCAGGAGCCACTTCCATTGAGGTGATCATCCGCGATGCGGGCAGGTCGCTGATTCAAGTGGTCGACAATGGCAAAGGTATGTCGGAGCGCGACTCCAGGATGGCATTCGTGCCACACGCCACGTCGAAAATCGAGCAGGCCGACGATCTCTTTTCGCTCCACACCATGGGATTTCGTGGTGAAGCCCTCGCATCGATATGCGCTGTGGCGCAAGTGGAGATGAAAACGCGTCAGGCCGACAGCGAAGTGGGCACTAAGATTGAGATCAACGGGTCCAAAATCGAGTCGCAAGAACCGGCGGCTTGTGCAAAAGGGACTAATATAATGGTGAAAAACCTTTTCTACAATGTGCCGGCTCGCAGAAAATTTCTCAGAAAGGATTCGGTTGAGTTCACCTATATAGCTCGTGAATTCGAACGGATGGCTCTTGTCAACCCCGATCTTGAGTTGACATTGATCCATAACGACACGGTAGTGCACCAGCTAATGCGCGGATCTTTGAAGCAGCGCATATCCGACCTGTTCGGCAAGACGGTCGAAAAACAGCTTGTGCCCGTAGCGACTGAAACGTCGATAGTGAAAATCGAGGGATTTGTGGGCGCTCCCGAGCATGCCCGTCGGCGCAATGCATTGAAATATTTGATGGTCAACGGCCGGCATATCCGCCATCCGTATTTTCATAAAGCAATCATGCTGTGCTACGAAACCTTGATATCAGCTGATTGCGAGCCCAATTATTTTTTGAATTTCACCGTTGACCCCTCCACGATTGATGTTAACATACATCCCACCAAGGACAAGATAAAATTTGAGAACGAATCTGCCATATGGCAAATCCTTGTGGCGGCTATCCGCGAGGCTTTGGGTCGGTTCAGTGCGATGCCCGGCATCGACATCAATTCGGCTGACACGCTCGACCTGCCCGTTGAGATTCCGGCTTTCAATCCCAATGCCCAAAGCTCGCACGATATCACGGTCGACACATCTTACAATCCATTCTCATCGTCGGCTCCTAAGGGCAGGGGAGCGGGTGTTTTCGGCTCTACTCCGGGATGGCAGAAAAAAGTGACCGGAGATTGGCAGGCGCTCTACGATGGATTTATGTCGCCCGGAGAGAAAGGCAACAATGATGTGAACGTACCGTCGGAAAGTGGGTTCATGGAATCGCTTATCGACGACTCCGACCGCGAGCAACCGGTTCAGGACGGAGCGTTGTCGATACAGGTTAAGGCCCGGTTCATACTGACACCTTCCAAAAGCGGTGTGATGATCATCGATCAGCACCGTGCCCACGTTTTGGTGCTCTACGAGCGTTATCGTAAATCATTGTCGGCCGACAATGTCGGCGTGCAGCAGGTGATGTTTCCTGAAGTGATGAACCTGTCGCCCCAGCAGAATATCACAGTGCGGTCCATCGAAGAAAGTATTCGCCGGATGGGATTTGACCTGTCATTCCTTGGCGACAATGCCTGGAGCGTGGTGGCAGTGCCGTCGGTGCTCGGCGATGCCAATGCCTCGGAGGTGCTGATGAATCTCATATCAGATGCCGAATCAAATATAGAAGCCGACACGGATCGGCTGATTGATCGAATGGCTCTGTCGATGGCCCGCAGCGCGGCCATCAGAGGAGGCCGGGTGCTGACCGATCAAGAGCGTGAGCAGCTTCTTGCCGATTTATTGAGTCTTCCGGCTCCGGGATATACGCCCGATGGGTTGCCGGTGATCCGCATGATGTCGGACAAAGAGTTGGAGGCTCTTTTTTAGCAATGGCTTTGCCAATTGAAAAAAACTGATTAAATTTGTAACCGTTATGTCCATAGCAGACCACATAAAATATCTCGTTTCATGCCACGATTGTGTTGTAGTGGCCGGTCTTGGTGCCTTTGTGGCACAGTATCGTCCGGCTCGCATTTCAACCGATGGACTGATGCTGTTGCCGCCTGAAAGAACGCTCGTGTTCAACAGTGTCATATCTCATGACGATGGTCTGCTTGCAGGCTCTGTCGCAAAAAAGAAGGGCATATCCTGCGATGCGGCAAAAGTCGAGGTTGCATCTGAAGTGGAAACCTTGCGCGGATTGCTCGAACTCCAGGGAAGCTACGATATACCACGTGTCGGACGTCTGACACTTGTCGATGGGAGGATGCAGTTCGTGCCGGCAACCGACAATCCGATTGTCAACGCCCGCTATGCCTGCTATCAACCGGCTCAGCTGCTGATAGCATCGTCCGAACTTGAGACCGCCGAGTCGACCAATGTGATGGAATTCGTGCCGGAGAAACGCTCGGGACGTGTCGTTCGCATGCTTCGCTCTGCCGGACGTTATGCAGCTGCCGTGGTTGTGCTCGCTGCTGTGGGGCTTACGCTCTCAACGCCTATCATTCTTGACCGCACGGTCGACAAGGCTTCACTGTCCATTCCCGAAGTCAAGCCTGCCCGTAAGGCAGTTGTTCCATCACCGGTTGTTGCACCGGTAAAACCTGCTGCTGTTGTTTCGAAAGAAGTTGTTGAACCATCCGCTGCAGAACCGGCTAAGGAAGTGAAGCCCATCATGATGGTGTCCGAACTGGGTGAGTCGGCCGATCAGTCGTATGATTGCTATATCATCGTGGCTTCATGTGCCAGTCGGGGCGAAGCTCGCCGCTTTATTGCAAACCACGGCGGCAACAATACATTGCAGATCCTTCCGAGCGACGGTCGCTACCGCGTATACGCTGCTGTGGCCAATGATTACGACGCAGCTTTCGAATTTAAGACCAGCGATCCGACGTTCAAAAAGAGATACCCCACGGCGTGGGTGTATAAAAAATAACAAATGAGTTATTGGCCATCCGACGGGGTGGCCGATTTTGTTTTCTGGTTGAAGATACCGGTCACAAAATTTGTCAGATAGACGGTGAAGAGCGGAAACATGATCATGCCGCAGATCGGGAGGATCACCGCGATGATCTTGCCGGTCGGAGTCACAGGCGAGATGTTGCATCCCACCGTCGTCATGTTCATGGCCGACCACCACAGAGCATCCCAATAATCCTTAACGCCGGTGTTGACGCCGGCCTCTCGCTGAAAAAATATCAGCGAACAAAAATAGGTGATGAAAATGATGATGGTTAGATATGATATGCACAGACTGGTGACAGCATTTTGCGACAGGTAGCCTACAACAATCGACATGGCCAGCGCTGCTCGAGCCAGCGGCACGAATCGCAAAAAATAGAGTGCGTCGGGGCCGGGATGGATACCGATGTAGTTGATGATGCTGATATAGGGGATCGACACCAGCAGGAAAAACCAGCGGTGCTTGATGTAGTGCCACTTCTTTGGGGCGAAGACCAAACCTGCGAAAAAGTCGAATATGAACACTATGCACACCCATAGCTGGAATTTCATATATGGACTGCGGTCAAGATAGTCGATTTTCTTGAACGTGTCGATCGAAATCCACACAATGAGGATGGCCGACAAAACGAAGACCGCAAAATTCAGAAATCGCATGAAATCACGGGCGGCCTTGTCATGGGTCGGTTTTATTTGTGATGTTTTGCTGGTAGACATGGCTTTGGCGACGTTTTATCGGAGTCTGTCCAAAACGCAGGCTCTTCATGAATCAAACACCCCCCAAGGCTGATATGTTCTAAGAGCCTATTTCATAAATTTTCAGGGCCGTTGGGGTCGTATCCTTGGAGTGATTTTATTCCTGCAGGTTATGGAGCATAGCGGGCTATGCGACTGAACCAAAGGTGTAAAAGCGCCCAAGGATACGAGGCCGACGGTAACTTCACGACATTGGCAAGATTTTTTCCTGATTACATAATAATTTAACCAAATTAGACATAAAGTGTCAATCAATCCTAATTTTAGACCTGAGAATGCTCGCCGTTGCCCACTTTTCAAAATCTCAGATAAAACTGCTCCGATAGGTCTTACCTCCGCTTGCCTCAAAACTGTGCCGGCACGACCCGGTTGACATATTCGAGACCATATTCCTCATTGTAAAGACCGACATGCAGCGGGCGTGTCTGCTGACAGGCTATCCTCCTTACCAGATTGTCTACCACAATTACCGGACTTGGAGCTAGGGTTCAGGCCTTGGCATCGCGTTGCATGTGCTGGTGGTAATGAATAGACAGGCTGCCGAACTGGAGGCGGAACCCGTGATGGAAGTCGTGGCCAGCCAGAGTGTTAGGACCGGGTTTGTCGGGAGAACATGTCGTGTTCATAGGAGAACATAATCAGAATCCTTCCTCCTTGAGGGAACTAAGATTAGTACCAAACCGGCTCTCGGGAGTGCTTTTTGAGGCTTTCGTCTGTCACATAGCCCGCTATGATCCATCCTCAACCCTCAAAAGTCTCGTCCCGATAGCCGCCCCAACGGCCCTGAAAATTTATGAAATAGGCTCTTACATCAGCACCGGCACCAGGTATTTAGCCATGACCCAACCACCTGCTATCAGCCAGATGTAGAGCATGAAAGCGAGCAAAAATGGTTTGGGACCCGCCTTTTTGAATTTGTCGAAACTCGTTTCTGCACCTAATGCCACCATGGCCATGGTGAGCAGAAATGTGTCGATATATTCGATGGTATCGACCACTCCGGCCGGAAGCAGATCGAATGAGTTGAAAGCGATCACAGCAAGGAATCCAAGTGCGAACCATGGAATTGCCACTTTGCCTCCGGAGTTTTTCGTGGTGGCTCCACGCGATTTCATGGCCACCCATGCGCCAAGCACAAAAAGCACCGGTATCAGAAGCATCACTCTGATCATCTTGACTATGATTGCAACCGCTGCTATATCCTCGCCCATTGCATTGCCGGCACCTACGGCATGAGCCACTTCGTGGAGTGTCGAGCCGGAATAAATGCCCATTTCGGTAGGAGATAATCCCAAGATTCCTGCGCGATATGCTATCGGATATAAAAACATTGAGATCGTGCCGAAGATCACGACTGTGGCCACTGCCACTGCAGTCTTGTACGGTTTGGTCTGGATGGTGGATTCTGCGCCAAGCACGGCTGCTGCTCCGCATATTCCACTTCCAACTGAGGTCAGAAGAGCAGTCTCGCTGTCCATTTTCAACAGCTTGCCAAGATATATACCTCCGATTATGGTGATGGTCACCACGATGGCATCGATTGCGATACCGGCAGTGCCAACGTTCATGACGTCTTGAAATGTCAATCGGAATCCGTATAGAATGATCCCGAGTCGCAACAGCTTTTTGGAGCAAAACAATATTCCGGGCACCCATGTGGCCGGCAAATGATTGCGAAGAGAATTGGCGTATATCATACCCAGTATGATGCCAATGATCATTGGGCTGAACGACAGGTCTTTGAAAAACTGTGCGCTTCCTATGTAGAAAGCCGCGCACGAAAACAGTGCTATCAAAAGCACTCCGTGGAGCATGCTGCTGCGTGATTCGGTCAGTTTCATATGAGTTTGTTTGTTGTTGTCAAATAAAAGAGTATGCGGGATTCAGTCTTATAGAAAAATGCAAAAAAGAGATGTTTCACAACATCTCTTTCCCTTTAAACCTTTATCTTAATCTAATACTATGAAAAACACACATGCAAATGTAAAACATTATTCTTAAATAAAAAAAACAATTGGATTCAATTTAACAGTATTTTAACAAATTTCTTTAAAATCTCCCAAAAAATATCTACGAAATCCGATGCAGTGTCTATCAAAATGTTTTTTCATAAGCCATTTCTCATCGCCGGTCCTGATGTTTGACTTCGACTGATGCTTTATGCAATATTTTTTGTAAATTTGCCACGAATTAACCTGATATATATATGTGTGTAGAGAACGGGCTGACCTCCCGGCTCTATTGTCAATAAAATAAACTTTGGTAGACATGCTGGATCTGATAATTTGTGTGGCCGTAGGCGTGAGCCTTTTTGCTGGCTATCGACGCGGCATTCTGCGCCAGATTGCTTCACTTGTGTCGATTGTTGTGGCTTTCATTGCCTGTCGATTGTTTGGCGGAGCATTCAGTTCGTTGGTCGCATCGATGATGGGGGAGGGATCTTCAACAGCGCTCATGGCACCGTTGATTGGCAATATCCTTCTCTTTCTGATCGTGTGGTGGGGACTGGCTCTTGTGGCCGGCACACTTCGCTCACTGCTTAAAGCAGTCAAGCTCGGTGTATTCGACAATATTCTCGGAGCCCTCTTCATGGCTTTCAAAGTCATGATAGTGGCAAGCCTTCTTTTGAATTTCTACGACATCGTCACATCGCATGATATCACCGCTTCCAATCCCGGGCCGATAGTCCGGCTTACTGTCGGATTTGCACCTGCAATGTTGGGTGTGGTCAGAAGCAACTTTTGATGCCGCTTGATTGTTCTTATTAATGTCTTATGACATGGAGTGACTCTGCACAATACACTCAAACCACAATCGATAACTATACATCGTATGAGTAAGATTGAATCTAAAGATAAACCGAATAAAGACAAACCGACCTCTGCTTCTTCGCAGGGAGAGGCACCCGACTCCGCCGACATTATCAACGACGTGACCAAGGGTGACTATAAATATGGTTTCACGACCGACATCGACACCGAGATCATTCCTCGAGGGTTGAATGAGGATGTGATCCGATTCATATCGGCACGCAAAGGAGAGCCGGATTGGCTACTCGAATTCCGCCTTAAGGCCTATCGCCACTGGTTGACGCTCGATCCCCCGAAGTGGGCGCATCTTGATATACCTGAGATTGATTTTCAGGCCATCAGCTACTACGCAGCTCCGCGTCAAAAGACCGGGCCGAAAAGCCTCGATGAGGTCGACCCCGAACTGATTGACACCTTCAACAAACTCGGCATTCCCCTCGAGGAGCAAAAGCAACTTTCCGGTATGGCTGTCGATGCGGTAATGGACTCAGTCAGTGTCAAGACAACCCATCGGGAAAAACTCGCCGAGCTCGGCGTCATCTTCTGTTCCATATCGGAAGCCGTCAAGGATTATCCCGATCTGGTAAAGAAATATCTCGGCAAGGTGGTGTCGTATCGCGACAACTTTTATGCCGCTCTCAATTCGGCTGTGTTCTCCGACGGATCATTTGTCTACATCCCCAAAGGCGTAAGATGCCCGATGGAATTGTCGACATATTTCCGTATCAACGCTTCCGGAACGGGTCAGTTTGAACGTACGCTCATCGTGGCCGACGACGATGCCTACGTGAGCTATCTCGAAGGATGCACGGCGCCGATGCGCGACGAAAACCAGCTCCATGCAGCCATCGTAGAGATAATCGTAGAGGACCGCGCCGAAGTGAAGTATTCAACGGTTCAGAACTGGTATGCCGGTGATGCCGAAGGTCGAGGTGGTGTCTATAATTTCGTCACCAAGCGCGGATTGTGTCGAGGAGACTACTCGAAACTTTCGTGGACGCAGGTTGAGACCGGTTCGGCAATCACATGGAAATATCCGAGTTGTGTGCTTGCGGGCGAAGGATCGGTAGGTGAATTCTACTCGGTGGCCGTCACCCGCAACTATCAGCAGGCCGACACCGGCACAAAGATGATACATCTCGGTCGCAACAGCCGTTCAACCATCGTGTCAAAAGGCATCTCGGCCGGGCACAGCCAGAACTCCTACCGCGGGCTTGTCAAAGTGGCTCCCGATGCTGACGGGTGTCGCAACTACACTCAGTGCGACAGCCTGTTGCTCAGCTCAACGTGTGGTGCGCACACATTCCCTTATATCGACGTGCTCAACCCCACGGCAGTGCTTGAACATGAAGCCACCACATCAAAGATATCCGAAGACCAGATATTCTACTGCAATCAGCGCGGCATTCCCACCGAGGAGGCCATAGGTCTGATTGTCAACGGATATGCTAAGGATGTCATGAACAAACTCCCAATGGAGTTTGCCGTCGAGGCTCAGCGCCTTCTTGCCATCACGCTTGAAGGATCGGTGGGATAAATACGGCACACAGTTAGAAACAAGAAAAATCTACAGACTGCAATGAACGATATATTATTAGAAGTCAAAGATCTCCACGCTTCAGTGGATGGAAAGGAAATCCTCAAAGGCATCAATCTGACAGTGGGTCGCGGAGAGGTGCATGCAATCATGGGTCCCAACGGGTCGGGCAAGAGCACGTTAAGCGAAGTGCTTGCCGGCAATCCGGCTTTCACGGTCACTTCAGGGTCGGCTACTCTTCACGGTGTCGATTTGCTGTCGCTGTCTCCGGAGGACCGGTCGCACGAAGGACTCTTCCTTTCATTTCAGTATCCGGTGGAAATACCCGGAGTTTCGATGGTCAATTTCATGCGTGCGGCACTCAACGCCAAGCGTAAGTATCTCGGACTTGACCCCATGTCGGCCACCGACTTTCTGAAACTCATGCGTCAGAAAAGAGCCATTGTCGAGCTTGACAACAAGCTTGCATCCCGGTCGGTCAACGAAGGCTTCTCCGGCGGCGAGAAGAAACGCAATGAAATATTCCAGATGGCAGTGCTCGAACCGCAGCTTTCGATACTTGATGAAACCGACAGCGGCCTCGACATAGATGCGTTGCGAGTGGTGGCCGGCGGTGTGAACAAGCTTAAGACCGATCGCAATGCCACAATTGTCATTACCCACTATCAGCGACTGCTTGATTATATCAAGCCCGATTTTGTGCACGTGCTCTACAAGGGTCGCATCGTGCGCACCGGTGGACCCGAGCTCGCCCTCGAACTTGAAGAGCGGGGCTATGACTGGATCAAGGAAGAAGTGGATTGATTCAAAAAAACTCATTTGACTATGAATAGTCTTTCGCAATATCTCGAACTGTATCGTCTGAATCGTCAGGCCATAGATGCCGGCTCGGCGCCCGTGCTCAACCGACTTCGTCAGGAAGCCTTTGAGATGCTGGCAAATGCACGGCTGGCCGAACGTGGCGACGAAGATTTTGAGCGCACATCGCTCAACGATATGTTTGCCGCCGACTACGGTGTCAATGTCAATCGTGTCAACTTCACTGCTGACCCGGCTGCTTCTTTTCGTTGCGATGTGCCCAACATGAGCACTTTGCTTGGTGTTGTGGTCAACGACGAGTTCCATCCGACCCGTACCCTGCTCGGCTCTTTGCCCGAAGGGGTTAGATTCATGTCGTTGCGACGGGCGGCAGAGGAATTCCCCGAATTGGTGGGCAGCCAATATGCCACTCTGGCACCATTGACCGATCCGGCTGTGGCCTTGAATACGATGCTTGTCCAGGACGGAGTGCTAATCCATGTAGCCAAAGGCGTGAAAGTGGACAAGCCGCTACAGTTGGTCAACATTTTCAATGCCCCCACATCGTTGCTTGCACCACGCCGTGTGCTTATCGTCATGGACGACAACAGCGAAGCGCGACTTCTTGTGTGTGATCACACGCAGGATCTTGCCAATCCATATCTGGCGTCGGAAGTGGTCGAAGTCATTCTTGGCAGCAATGCACGCTTCGACTATTGCAATATCGAGGAGTCGTCGGCCAACACCTCACGCCACAGCCACATATATTGCCGCCAGCAGCAAGGATCGTCATTTACTGCCGGTTCCGTCACGCTCACATGCGGCACCACGCGCAATGATTTCAGCATCGACCTGTGTGGACAAGATGCCGAGTGCCGCTTGTCGGGCATGGTAATAGGGTCTGACAGTCAGCATATCGACAACTCGGTAGTGCTTCGCCACCTTGTTCCTCATTGCCGCAGCAACCAGTTGTTTAAATATGTGCTCGACGGAAATTCAACAGGTGCTTTCGGAGGCCGCATCCTCGTGGCTCCTGATGCACGCTTCACCGATGCCATGCAGACCGACCGCAACCTTCTGGCTTCTACCGGTGCAAGAATGCACAGCAAACCCCAGCTTGAAATCTACAACGATGATGTCAAGTGTTCGCACGGTGCCACTACAGGTCAGCTCGACGCTGAGGCTCTGTTCTATATGCGTACGCGTGGCATACCCGAAGCTGAGGCACGCACCATGCTCATGCAGGCATTCATGTCCGATGTCATCGACTCCATAGCTATGGAAGAGTTGCGCGACCGACTTCGCCATCTCGTTGAAAAACGTTTTAACGGTTCTGCCGCCGGATGTGCCGATTGCAGTGCCACATGTCCGAAATTATGATCTACGACGTAGAAAAATATCGCGAAGCCTATCCGATCCTCAGCCGGGAGATCTACGGCCGGCCACTCGTCTATCTTGACAATGCCGCATCGACCCAAACCCCCCGTTGTGTCATCGATACGATCAATGACGGATACACGAAATACAAAGCCAATGTGCACCGCGGAGTCCATACGCTATCGCAGGAGGCCACGGCCCGCATGGAGAGAACCCGATCACGTGTAAAGGAATTCATCAACGCATCATCAGATTCGGAGATCATCTTCACCCGTGGCACAACCGAGGCAATCAATCTCGTGGCCTCGAGCTACGGATCACTGCTTCGTAGTGGGGATGAGGTTGTGCTGTCGGTCATGGAGCATCATGCCAACATAGTGCCGTGGCAACTGCTTCGCGACCGAATAGGCATAGTGATCCGCGTAGTTCCCATGACGGCCGACGGTTCGCTCGATATGGAGGCTTATAAATCGATGCTCAATGAGCGCACCCGTGTTGTCGCAATTACCCATGTATCCAACGTGCTTGGCACTGTCAATCCAGTAGGTGAGATCATACGACTTGCTCACGAAGCAGGAGCCGTTGCACTCATCGACGGTGCACAGGCCATTGCCCATATCGAAGTCGATGTGCAGGCACTTGATGCAGATTTCTACGTGTTTTCTTCCCACAAAATGTATGGTCCTACCGGTACAGGTGTTCTCTATGGCCGCAGGTCGTTGCTCGAAAAGATGCCGCCATATCAGGGAGGTGGTGAGATGATAAGCCATGTCACTTTCGAACATACCACCTATGCCGAACTTCCCTTCAAGTTTGAGGCCGGAACACCTGACTATGTAGGTATTGCAGCCCTGCACAAAGCCATCGACTATCTGACAGCAATCGGTATACGCCGCACAGCCGACCATGAAGAAGACTTGATGCAATACACCACGGCGCAGATGCTCGAAATACCGGGCATACGTATCTTTGGCACTGCGCCCGGAAAGAGCGCCATCATATCCTTCCTGATAGGCAACGCTCATCATTACGACACAGGCATGCTTCTCGACAAGCTCGGGATCGCTGTGCGTACGGGACATCACTGTGCCCAGCCTCTTATGCATGCACTCGGTGTGGAAGGGACTGTCAGAGCGGCGTTCGCACTCTACAATACCCGCGAAGAGTGCGATGCATTGATAGCGGCACTTCAACGCATAGCACCGATGTTGACGTGATGGAACTTTCAAAAGAACAACGCATCCGCTACGCTCGCAACATCTCCGTTGCACCCATTGGTGCCGAAGGTCAACGGCGTTTGCTTGAGTCATCGGTGTTTGTGCTCGGAGCCGGTGCTCTGGGCTCAGTCGTGGCTTCTTATCTTGTCGGTGCAGGGGTGGGGCGAGTGATTATAGCCGACTATGACACCATCGACATATCCAATCTGCAGCGCCAGATTCAATACACGGAGGCCGATGCCGGACGGTCGAAGGTGCTCACTCTTGCCGATCGACTGCGAGGACTGAATTCCGACGTAGATGTAGTGGCGATTGAAGAACTTGTCACCCCCGCTCGGGCTGAAGCGCTTTTTGCAGGAAATGATTTTATTATCGATGCGTCGGACAATCCCGACACCAAATATATGGTCGACCGCGTGTGTCATCGCCTCGGTTTGCCCTATTGCATCGCCGGAGTGCTTGCCATGCGCGGGCAGGTCATGACTCATGTACCCGGATCGACACGCTACAGCGATCTTTTCCCCGAAAGTGCCGGAAGTGGCTACACCCCATGCCGTATAGGTGGAATTATAGGCCCCATGGCCGGTATGGCAGGAAGTATTCAGGCGCTTGAGGCTATCAAATATCTTACCGGAGCGGGGCAATTGCTCACCGATCGGTTGCTGATAATCGACGGGGAGAATATGACATTCACCACGCTCCCCATCGGGTAGTTACTGATAAAGAGTCCAACGGAAGTTGCGTGCACTGCACCATCGGCTGAAGATGCTTTGGGCAAGCGTCACAACCTCAGCGGCATCAATATTGCTGTCGAAGAGGTGGATGGTCATGAGCAGACGTCGTGTGTCGAGCGAGATTTTGGTGCGCTCGTTGTCCGACGTCGGAGTGCCTATTCCGCCGAAAGAGTCGCGGAAAACCGGCAGCCCGGCTATGTTCAGCGGCCCGCGACCGATGCCTTCGTATGGTTCACCCTCCCGACCTATGCCGAGTGTCAGATGATCGCCGACCACTTTGTCGGCATCGAAACACCCTACCGAACACCCGGCCTTGAGCGACAATTCGTTGCCGGCATCTACCACTGCATTCACGTTGTACAATCCAAGTCCACGCACTATGCGACGCATCATTTGTTCTTGCGAGGGCCGGTAGCGGTTGGGATCTTTGCCACAAGCCTTGTATGCTCTACGGGTTGCGGCTATTGACGGTATTGTGTTGATTTGCTCTATTTTATAGGCGGAAGCTATTTCTGAGGCCAGATTGTCCATGGCCGATTTCTGATCGTCTGGTGTCGGAGAGTTGACCACATCGGTCTCAATTATGAGCGCGCGATAGCCATCGACAACTTCGCTGAAAATTTGATCTATGGTGAGTGTCATTGTTTCTTTGCTGTTTATCGCAAAATTAGTGAAAAATATTGAGCCGACTATGCTGAGGTTTAACGATTTTTTCGTAACTTCGCGGTGCGGATTG
This sequence comes from Bacteroides sp., assembly GCA_023666835.1. Lineage (GTDB taxonomy): Bacteria > Bacteroidota > Bacteroidia > Bacteroidales > Muribaculaceae > Paramuribaculum. The sequence continues at coordinate 905,707 of JAMPBJ010000001.1, forward strand.
TGTGTCTCTGTCAAGGAGCTCCACAGTCGGCATGGAATCGAATAATTATTTTCCACAAATAGATTACAAACAAATGAGTAAAGAAAAAAAATTCTTGACTTGCGATGGTAATCAAGCCGCTGCACATATTTCATATATGTTCTCGGAAGTTGCTGCCATCTATCCTATCACGCCCTCGTCGACAATGGCTGAATATGTCGATGAATGGGCTGCTGCCGGACGTAAAAACATTTTTGGTGAAACTGTTCTTGTGCAGGAAATGCAATCTGAAGGCGGTGCCGCAGGTGCCGTTCACGGATCGCTTCAGGCCGGTGCTTTGACCACCACATACACAGCTTCGCAGGGTCTTCTGCTGATGATCCCCAACATGTATAAGATTGCGGGCGAATTGCTCCCGTGTGTGTTCCATGTATCGGCCCGTACGATTGCCTCTCATGCTCTGAGCATCTTCGGCGACCACCAGGACGTGATGTCGGTTCGTCAGACCGGTTTTGCAATGCTCGCTGAAGGCTCCGTGCAGGAAGTGATGGATCTCGCCGGTGTTGCACACCTTTCAACCATCAAGAGCCGCGTGCCCTTCGTCAACTTCTTCGACGGATTCCGCACATCGCACGAAATTCAGAAAATCGAAGTAGTGGATCAGGAAGATCTCGCTCCGCTTCTCGACATGGAGGCTCTTGCTGAATTCCGCAACCGCGCCCTCACTCCCGAAGCTCCCGTGGCTCGTGGTATGGCTGAAAACGGCGACGTCTTCTTCCAGCACCGCGAATCATGCAACAAATACTACGATGCCGTTCCTGAAATCGTTGAGGACTACATGGGCAAGATTTCGGCCATCACCGGTCGCGAATACCACCTCTTCAACTACTATGGCGATCCGAATGCAGAGCGCATCATCATCGCCATGGGCTCAGTGACCCAGGCCGCTCAGGAGGCCATCGATCACCTGATGGCACAGGGCGAAAAGGTCGGCATGGTGTCGGTTCACCTCTATCGTCCGTTCTCGGCCAAACATTTCCTCAAAGCCGTGCCTGCATCGGTTAAGCGCATCGCTGTTCTGGACCGCACCAAAGAGCCCGGTGCCAACGGCGAACCCCTCTATCTCGACGTGGCAGAATGCTTCTACGGTCAGGAAAACGCTCCCGAAATCGTATCGGGACGCTACGGTCTGGCTTCAAAGGACACCACTCCCGCCCAAATCATCTCGGTGTTCGACAACCTCAAACTTCCCGAACCCAAAACCGGCTTCACCGTGGGTATCGTCGACGACGTCACCTTCAAGTCGCTTCCTCCGGTGGATGAAATCGCTCTCTCGGGTGAAAGCACCTACGAAGCCAAATTCTACGGCCTCGGTGCCGACGGTACGGTGGGCGCCAACAAGAACTCCGTGAAGATCATCGGCGACAACACAAAAAAATATTGCCAGGCCTACTTTGCCTACGACTCGAAGAAATCGGGCGGCTTCACCTGCTCGCACCTCCGTTTCGGCGACGATCCCATCCGCTCGACCTACCTGGTGACCACCCCCAACTTCGTGGCTTGCCACGTACAGGCTTACCTGCACATGTACGACGTGACCCGCGGCCTGCGCGACGGCGGCACTTTCCTTCTCAACACCATCTGGGAAGGCGAAGAACTCGCAAAGAATCTTCCCAACAAGATTAAGAAATATTTTGCCGACCACAATATCACAGTCTACTACATCAACGCCACCAAGATTGCTCAGGAAATCGGCCTTGGCAACCGCACCAACACCATTCTCCAGAGCGCATTCTTCCGCATCACTGAAGTGATCCCCGTTGACCTCGCCATCGAGCAGATGAAGAAATTCATTGTTAAGTCTTACGGCAAGAAAGGCAACGATGTGGTTGAAAAGAACTATCAGGCCGTTGATCGCGGTGGCGAATACAAACAGCTCACCGTCGACAAAACTTGGAGCAATCTTCCCGCCGACGAAAATGCCGAAAACAACGATCCGGCATTCATCAACGATGTGGTTCGCCCCATCAATGGCCAGGTTGGCGACGACCTGAAGGTATCGGCTTTCGTGGGTCGCGAAGACGGCACCTGGGAACAGGGCACCGCCGCTTACGAAAAACGTGGTGTGGCTGCTTTCGTTCCGCAGTGGTTGCCTGAAAACTGTATCCAGTGCAACAAGTGTGCCTACGTTTGCCCCCACGCTGCCATTCGTCCGTTTGTTCTCGACGCCAACGAGATGTCGTGCGCTCCCATGGGCGAGGACCAGACCATTGCAGCCATCGGCAAGACATTCGCCGGCATGCGCTTCGTGCAGGCTGTCGACGTGCTCGACTGTCTCGGCTGCAGCAACTGTGTCGACGTTTGTCCCGGCAAGAAGGGCGTGAAGGCTCTCGAAATGAAACCGCTCGAAACCCAGCTCGACAAGCAGGCCGAATGGGACTACTGCGTGGCCGACGTGGCTTCGAAGCAGGATCTGGTCGACATCAAGCAGAATGTCAAGAACAGCCAGTTTGCCACTCCACTCTTCGAATTCTCCGGCGCATGCTCCGGTTGCGGTGAAACTCCTTATGTGAAACTGATCACGCAGCTCTTCGGCGACCACGAAATGGTAGCCAACGCCACCGGTTGCTCTTCGATCTACTCAGGTTCTGTTCCCTCGACACCCTATACCACCAACGCCAAGGGCCACGGTCCGGCATGGGCCAACTCACTGTTTGAGGACTTTGCTGAATTCGGTCTCGGTATGACTATTGCCGGAGAAAAACTCCGCGCACGTCTAGCCGACTGCATGACCAAAGCCACCACTTGCCCCTCTTGCAGCGATGAAATCAAGGCTCTCGCACAGCAGTGGCTCGACAACCGCAACGATGCAGCCATCACTCGCGAAGTGGCTGAAAAGATCGTTCCGCTCTGCGAAGCATGCGGTTGCGACGTGTGCAAGTCGATCCTCACACTCAAGGGCTATATCGCCAAGCGTTCGCAGTGGATCATCGCCGGCGACGGTGCTGCCTACGATATCGGCTTCGGTGGTCTTGACCACGTGCTCGCTTCGGGCAAAAACCTCAATGTGCTCGTTGTCGACACTGAAGTATACTCCAATACCGGCGGTCAGGCTTCGAAGGCCACTCCGCTCGGCGCCATCGCCAAATTTGCCGCATCGGGCAAGCGTATCCGCAAGAAAGACCTCGGTCTGATCGCTTCGACCTATGGCTACGTATACTGTGCACAGGTTGCCATGGGCGCTGACCAGGCTCAGACTCTCAAGGCCATCCGCGAAGCCGAGGCCTACGACGGTCCGTCGATCATCATCGCCTACGCACCCTGTATCAACCACGGCATCCGCTCCGGTATGGGTAAATCGCAGGCTGAAGAAGCCAAGGCTGTTGAATGTGGCTACTGGCACCTATGGCGCTACAATCCCGCTCTCGAAGAAGAAGGCAAGAATCCGTTCTCGCTCGACAGCAAAGCCCCGGATTGGGATAAGTTTGAAGACTTCCTCAAGGGTGAAGTGCGCTACGCTTCAGTAGTGAAACAGTATCCTGAAGAAGCTGCCGAACTCTTCGCCGCTGCCAAAGCCAACGCCCAGTGGCGCTACAACAACTATCGCCGCCTTGCCCAGCAGCAATGGGGCGTGGATCCTGAAGTAGGCCATCTGCCCGAATAATCAATTGATCCATAGATACTGAATCAGAGGCTGCGGCAATTGTCGCAGCCTCTGTTTTTTGCACATTGATTTATTTATTGCTAATTTTGCTGAAAATAGTTCAACCCATGGCAAACGAACGTATGGAATGGTCGCGTCTGATTTGCGACACACGCTTTGGTCTCGAAGAGTATCATGATGACAAGCGCGAGGTGCGCAGCGATTTTTTGCGCGACTACGACCGTCTTGTGTTTTCGTCGCCTTTCCGAAGGCTGCAGAACAAGACTCAGGTGTTTCCGCTTCCGGGCAGCGTCTTTGTGCACAACCGTCTGACCCACTCTTTGGAAGTGGCATGCGTGGGCCGTTCGCTTGCCACTGAAGTTGGACTTCGGCTTAAGGTCAAATATGCCGGTCAGACATGGCTTTCGGCACTCGACAATATCGGTGAAATAGTGTCGGCGGCATGTCTTGCCCACGATCTGGGCAACCCTCCGTTTGGTCATTCGGGTGAAAAGGCCATTGCCACTTTCTTCAGCGAGGGTGCAGGACGTGAGCTCAAGGAACTGCTGACACCGCAGCAATGGTCGGATCTTACGTGCTTCGACGGCAATGCCAATGCCTTTCGGCTTCTTACCCATCGTTTCAACGGACGTCGTCCCGGTGGATTTGCCATGACCTATTCGATGCTTGCATCGATCGTGAAGTATCCCTATGCGTCAACATTGGCCGGCGATAAGAACAAATTCGGTTTTTTTGAATCGGAGGAAGCCGACTTTGTCAAGGTGGCCGATACGCTGGGAATGATCCGTCGCGACGATCCGCAGCAGCGCGTCAGCTATGCCCGACATCCACTGGTCTATCTGGTCGAGGCGGCCGATGATATATGCTACGAGGTGATGGACATTGAAGATGCCCATAAACTTGGTTGGCTACCGACAAATCAGGTGATCGATCTGCTTTTGAGTTTTTTTGCGCCCGAACGCATTGCCCACATGCGCGAGGTGATGAGCCATGTTGAGGATCCAAACGAAAAAATAGTCTATCTTCGTTCGGCTGTGATCGGATGCCTGGTGCGCGAGTGTGCCGAGGCATTTTTCCGCAACGAGGACGCCATACTTCGCGGCGAATTCAAGGGCACGCTCCTCGATCATATCAGCCCACTCGAGCGTGAGGCTTATGCGAGATGCAACGATCTGTCGTGGAACAAGATCTATCGCGCCGGCGACGTTGTCGACATCGATCTTGCAGGTACACGGATCATCACCTTCCTGCTCGAAAAACTTGTGGAGGCCGTGCGCCGTCCACATTTCAATTATTCGCAGTTGCTGCTCTCGAAGGTGCCGCAGCAATATGAGGTCGATGCCCCGACGCTCTACGGCAAAATTCAGGCCGTGGTCGACCACGTCAGCGGCATGACCGATGTCTATGCTCTCGACTTGTATCGCAAGCTCAATGGCATGAGCCTAAAGATCAACAACTGATATTGGAGTTGTCCTTGTCTTCCATCATTTCGCGGATCTTTTTTATATTAGATCCGATATGCAGTATGAATATAATGACCGCAAACGAAATATATGAGCCAAAGACTCCGGCAACAATGACAATTAAAGCTAAAAGATCGTTGATGTAAGGATTGTCGAGTATTGCATACGCGCCAACCAAACTATAGAGTATTCCAAATGCAAAGACCACATAAGCAAAAATTTTAATTCCGGTCCCGACTGAATTTTCAAGTTTTTGAAAAAAGGTTTCGTCTTTTTGGTCGTCCTCAAATTCTTCAAATTCTTCCATGGTAATTTATTGAGTAGATTAGATGATGTGATCTTCAAGCCCGAGGAGTCGGAATCAGTTTCGATAACGCTCCACGGATGCGGCTGACAAGGCGTCGGTGGCCAGGTTGGGTCGCGCTTTCCTGTGACAAAGTGATATTCAATTGCCGGGCTTTGTCAGCAACGAACTGTTTGCGCTGTTCGCTGTCGGCACATCCTGACATGGCGTTGAGTATCGAGCCGGTAGCAGCCAGCAATCCTTTTTCCACTTCATGGATTCCGGTAAATTCTGTCAGAAGGTTTAGCCTTACGGTCAACGACATTCTCAACCGTTCGTATTGCTCAGTCATGCTCCAGGCGCTACCTGCCGCCTGGCGATATACGCCCATCGGCCGGCTGAAATAGTGGATCGAACCATGGGCGGCGTGAAGCATGTGGAATGCATAGTCGGGTGAGCGGTCGGTGCGGATCCAGTCGGGCAGTTTTTTCAGGTCCACTTTGCCGGTGCGATACATCACCGACAAGTTGGTGATATAGTTACCCCGGGCCAGATCCTCGATGCCGGTATCGGACTTTTGGCCGCCGTTGCTAAGACTCATCTCGCCTGAGGATTCATAGAGGTTGACCACGCGATGGAAGGTGATCATGCAGTTGGGGTGGCTTTCCATATAGGCCGTCTGGCGGGCTATCTTTTTGCGGCTTATCCAATAGTCGTCAGCATCGCAGATGGCCACGTAGTCGGCACTACACAGAGCGAATGCCGCCAGGTAGTTGCCTTGCAGTCCGAGATTGTGTTCGTTGCGGTGATAATCCACGATGTCGGGATGACGGCGCTGCCATTCCTGTGCTATTGCGCCGGTGGAGTCGGTGGAGCAGTCGTCCATGACGATGAGACGCAGCTTGAAGCATCCTTTCTGCTTGACTACTCCGCGTATGGCCTCGTCGATGGTCGATGCCTTGTTGTAGGCTATCATCACCACATCCACCGCTGGGATTCTTCGAGTGTCCATTCTTCGGAGATTATTTGTCGGCTACGAATGCGTGTCGGTAGCCCTTTACTTTGTTCCAGCCTCCGCGGGTGAAATCGGGCACTTCAACCGGTGCTGAGCCGTTTTCGATCGACAGCGCGGTCAGCGGTATCAGTGAGCACCATTCGGCAAGGTCATACACGTCCATGTCGAGTGGCAGACCGTTGTTGAGGCAGTAGATGAGGCGGTAGTCCATGATGTAGTCCATGCCGCCATGACCGCCTACTTTCTTTGCCACTTCGCCCACCTCGGTGATGATCGGATGGGTGTATTTTTCGGTCAGCGATTTGCGCTGGTCGTCGGAGATGAATCCGTGGGCTGTCAAGTTTTCGTGGTCGGGCATATCGTCGGAGGCGAGTTGCTCGGGTTCGAATGCATAGCCCTCCGAGGGATATTTGTTGGCAAAGCCTTTGGTTCCGGTCAACTGATACATGCGGGAGTAGGGGCGGGGATTGACCACGTCGTGCTGAATATGGAGGGTTTTGCCGTTGGCGGTGCGTATCATTGTCATGGTGTGGTCACCGTTGGCAAACGATTGCGGAGCCGTGCCGGTGGTGCGTTCTATGTATGCCGGGGCGTTGACGGCTTTGGTGTCCATGGCCACAAGGGTGGTCATGCGGTCGCCTCGGTGCATGTCAAGCAACTGGCAGGCCGGTCCGGTGCCGTGAGTGGGATAGACGTCGCCGCGGTGGGTTTGGTTGAAATCCATGCGCCAGTTGTTCCAATAGTATGGCCAAAATTCCTCGAGATTGTGAATGTAGCTTCCCTCGACGTGGAGCACTTCGCCAAACAGACCCTTTTGAGCCATGTTGAGCGTGTTGAGCTCAAAAAAGTCGTAGACGCAGTTTTCGAGCATCATGCAGTGGCGGCGTGTGCGCTCCGAAGTCTCGATCAGTGCCCATATTTCGTCGAGCGACGTGGCGGCGGGCACTTCGATGGCCACATGCTTTCCCTGCTCCATGGCGTAGAGGGCCATCGGGGCATGGTTTTTCCAATCAGTGGCTATGTACACGAGGTCGATATCGGGTCGTTCGCACAAGGCTTTCCATGCATCTTCGCTGCCGCCATAGCCGACGGCTGTCAGTCCGTGATCGGCCAGGTTTTTTTGCGATTTCTCCAACCGGGGCATCTCGATATCGCACACGGCCACTATCTTTGCACCGGGAATGTGGATGAACCGATCGACGGCATCAGCGCCGCGCATACCAAGCCCGATGAAGCCGACTCGCACCGTGTCGATAGGCGCGGCAGCAAATTGGATCATATCTTCAACGCCGTCCGGGCGTTGGGGTACCACAGTACGGATAGGTTCATAATCGGCGCCAGCAGAGGAGATCGATGTAAGTGCTGCCAGCGACAGCATGATTTTCTTAAAAAACTTCATAGCAGGAAGAATGATAGACAATGATTGTCGGTACGCATTATTATAATATGGGCGGTGGACCGACCTTTACTCACTGACAAAGTAATAAAAAAAATCTAAACATTGCAAGTGCCCCCTGCACGACCTCCGACAGAAAAGAATATAACCGGCATATTTTTTATCGATTTTGGGCTCAAACAAGTCTTTGCAATACTATCTTTGCACGTGTGTTTCGTTGTGGTGCTCTCGTGGCATCGCTGACAAAAAGGGGCGAAAACAAGTGGGCGTTGTTTTTTTATGAATGAAATGTGATGTCATAGTGCCGGAAAGTGTTATATTTGTATTTATAACCCAACGTATGGAAAAGTAAAACTACAAAACGATAATCATTATGTACAGCAATGGAAATGGCAATATCAATGCCAAGTATGTGAAAGGTGCAATTTGGGGAGTGGCCGGCATAGTGCTGCTCGTGGTGGCAATGGCTTTCATTCGTCCGTGGTACAACGTCTGGTCGCAGGAGATGGAGGGCAAAGCCGAGTTTGCCAAGGCAGAGCAAAACCGCAAGATCAAAATTGAGGAGGCTAAGGCCAACCTTGAAGCCGAAAAACTCAACGCCCAGGCCGAAGTGGAACGTGCGAAAGGCGCAGCCGAAGCAATACGCATCGAAAACGGCTCGATCACCCCGACCTACATCCAGTATCTGTGGGTGCGCCAGCAAGGCGATCTCAACAACAAGACCGTCATCTACATCCCCACCGAAACCAATCTTCCCATCCTCGAATCCACCCGATCCCTCTCCATTCCCAAGGAATAACGACCATTGAATGTGTATGGACGAATATTGCAGTTTGTTGGATGAATATGGGAATTCGTCTGTTAAGTATAGGACAACGTCATTCTTGAAAGAGAAGTTTCCTGATGCGTATGAATTACTACAGGGATTAAAGATGGCCGCCCTTATTTACGGACTGGTTCTCGTACTTATGGTATTCCTGTCGTTATTCTTCAAAAATGGATTCATAGAATTCTTTATCAAACCTATGATGGGGTGGACACTCTTCTCAATTGCATTTGTATGTGTGATAGTTGTGTGTCTTGGACAAATAACGATAGGCGGCAGATTAATGTATGAGTTCCTCAGAAGGATTGCTGTTGCATATTCGAAGGGGATTGTTTATCTTTGTTGCAGTAACAAAAATATACCTATATGAATCTAACAAAGCATGTGATGGCAACGACTTTAGTTGCCTTCGCTACCATGATGCCTGCATGGGCTCAGGACGACGAGTTTGACCTGTCGGCCCAGCGCGGGGAGGTGCAGCAGTACAACCCAGTCGACGGTCACAAGATTGACCACGGCGGCCTGGTGATTAATCCTACTCCCCGCAATATCGATATGCCGCTTAACGGAGGCGTGCTCAACATCAGCGGTGGTTTTAAGGTCGACGACAAGCAGCACAAGCTTGCCGACGCCCTCGGTTTTCTGAAACAAGAGCCCAAAGGCGTGAAACTCGTGATCGATTTCGGCGCGAAGGTTGCTTCAAAGGCCGGTGTAAAACCAGTAGAAGGTGCCTATCTGCTTCAGGTGACCGGCAAAGATGTGAAAATCACGGGCTATGACGAGCGTGGCGCGTTCTACGGACTGCAGACTCTACGCCAGATTCTCGACAGCGAGCTGGTGAAAGAAAAAGGCGGACTGCCCATGATGGAGATCAACGACTATCCGTCGATGAAATATCGCGGCGTTGTCGAAGGCTTTTACGGTACCCCGTGGAGCCACGATGTGCGCATGTCGCTGATCGACTTCTATGGTCGCAATAAGATGAATGACTATCTATACGGCCCCAAGGACGACCCCTACCACAGCTCGCCCTACTGGCGTCTGCCATACCCCGAAGATCAGGCCAAAAACATCCGCGAACTCGTTGAAGCTTCAAAGAAGGCCCGCGTCAATTTCATTTGGGCTATTCATCCGGGCAAAGACATACGCTGGAACAAGGAGGACTACGACAGCCTGGTGTCGAAATTCAATATGATGTATGATCTGGGTGTGCGCTCGTTTGCCATATTCTTCGACGACATCGAGGGCGAGGGTACCAATCCCGTGAAGCAGGCCCAACTGCTCAACGACCTGACCAATGACTTCGTAAAGGCAAAAGGCGACGTCACCAATCTCATCGTGTGTCCCACCGACTATTCGCAGCTGTGGGCCAAGCCGGGTCCCGACGGCCCGCTCGCCGTCTATGGCCGCGACCTCAATCCTGATGTCGAAGTGTTCTGGACAGGAGCTGTGGTGTGTAGCGACCTGACGCCCGAGACTCTCGAGTTTATCGACACGCGCATCAAACGCCCGGCACTTTACTGGTGGAACTATCCGGTGACCGACTATGTGAAGCACATTCTGCTCCAGGGTCCGGTCTACGGCCTTGACACTTCACTCACCGCCGAGCAGGTGGCCGGCATCGAAAGCAACCCCATGGAGCACGGCGAGGCTTCGAAACTGGCTCTCTACGGTGTGGCCGACTATGCATGGAACACTCCAGCCTACAATCCTCTCGACAACTGGGAGCGCGGCCTTGTTGAGATCGTGCCCGAAGCCCCGGATGCCTACCGCACCTTTGCTATCCACTCCTGTGATACAGAAAACGGCTACCGCCGCGACGAATCATGGGAAACCGTCACCTTCCCCTACAACGACTACAGCAATGCACAGTTCGACTCGCTGCGCAACGAATTTACAAAGATAACCGGCGTCGAACAGATCCTTACCGAAAAGGCCAATCCGGCTCTCGTCAAAGAGATGGCTCCCTGGCTCACACAGTTCACAGCACTGGGTCAGCGCGGCCTTCGCACCCTCGATCTGATCAAGACCTTCGAATCGGGCGACAGCGCTGCCTTCTGGACCGCATATCTTGCCAATATCATGACCCCCGAACAGCGTGCAGCTTACGATGCTCACAAGATCGGCACCCTCAAGCTGCAGCCGTTCTACGAAAAAGCCATGGAGCAGATGGCCATCGACTTCTACCACGGACTGACCGGCCAAAAACCCACTATGTTCCGCGGCGTGGGTACCTATCCCAACCTGTCGACAAGCCAGATGCGCGCCATGATCGACGGCGATCCCACCACCTTCTACACCTCGGCTGAAAGCCAGAAAGACGGCGACTGGATCGGCATCGACATGCTTCAGGCTCGCCCTGTTGTCAGCGTGAAGATGATCCAGGGACGCAACTCTGTCGACGACGGCGACTACTTCGACAACGTGATAATCGAAGGATCGGCCGACGGCAAGAACTGGATTGCACTCAGCCCCGAGATGGCCACTACATACGAATATGAATGGACCGGCGACGCCACCCCAATGCGATACGTGCGCCTGCGTCGACTCGACACCGAGCGCAAGAGCTGGGCAGCCGTTCGCGAACTTGCTATCACCACCGCCACAAATCCCGTGTGCACCGATACCAAAGCGGCCGAAGTGTTCGACGAAAACCCGTTGACCTCGATGACTCTCGACGGCACCGTCGATTTCACTCGCGCAGCCGACGTAGCCTCACTGCTGATCCTCAGCTCCGGCGACAAGGACCTCAAGCTCGTACAGCTCGACAAGAAAGGCAAAACACTGAGCACAACTTCAATCACTGCCGACTTCCAGCAAGTGAAACTCGACCCCAAAGCCGTTCGTTTCCAGCTCGAAGGCAAAGCCCAACTCTACGAGCTGATCCAGCGCTAATCCCCCACACTTAAAGGAACTTTAAGAAAACTGCGTCAAGAAAATTGACGCAGTTTTTTTGTTTTTTATAGTGGGCGGAATTGTATCGGATTTGGGCAATAATGGTGAACTTTTGGGGTGGTGGGGTGTTGATTTGGTAGTATTAATCTAAATTTGAGTATTTGTTATGAAAAACCACAAACATGAAGATTGCCATCTGTGTGTCAAGATAATATGCGAGGTGGCTAAGTTCGCGTTGATCGGATTGGCAACGACTATCGGTTTCAAAGCTCTTAAAGAAGCTGAGAAGGCCAAAAGATATGTTGAAGAACGTCTTGAAGAGAGAGAATAAGGCAATCAATGGCTGATTGTCAGTGTCCTCTTATTCTTACAAACCCTTTCGCCAGGCTTTGCGATGTGCCGACGGGAGGGTTTGTTCGTGTATGGTTGGGATTCTACACATGGCGAGTTTGGGGCGGTGGAGGGCGTGGTTGTAAATTGGCGTCCTGGCCGGACGCCAGCCTTGTTGCTGTGGGATGCTTTGATAATTCGGTTTAACGGCGATTACAAATCCCCTTTCCATTGGGGCGGTGTGCAGGGTTATTAGGAATCGGCGTCATGCTCGGACGCTTCGAAGTGGCGAGGCTCGAGTTGGACGCATAAAGTAATATTAAGTAAGTCAAGTTGTAGGAGTGTTGGCGTCTTCGCCGACACGCAGCAGAATATTTAGGTTGGGCTATGAAGTTGGTTTGCATAAAAAATGTTAATAGAGAGATGTTTTATGATATATATCATATTTTGAGAGGTAGATGTTTGGTATTTTTGCACTTTGAAAATATGTATATAGCAAAAATTGCTAATTGTGTGGCGCATAGGCGCGATCTGCTCGAATGGGCTTGATGTGCGCGCCGTTGCAAAATGGTTCAGACTGCTGTGTATAATATAATGTGTATCTGACACTTTAAAATGAGAGATGAGGGCAAACGTTTCGAAAGATGGTCGCGGTGCGGATTGAATACCGGCCGGTCATGGACGAAGCCCGAAATCGCAGAGAGATGACAAGAAATAGGAAAAATTAAGGTAAATAAAAGAAATGATCAAAAGAAAAGTTATGAAAATCAGAAAGATCAGAAGCCTGAGCATTGTAGCAGGGCTCGCTTTGTGTGTTGCCGGCACATCGTGTGGTGGTGACAAAGAGAAGGAAGCGGCTGCTGCGGCTGCCATGGCACAGCAAGTGCCTGAAGTGGCTACGATGACCGTAGAGCTCAGCAATGCAGACAATCAGAAAGAGTATCCTGCCACACTGGAAGGTAAGACGGATATTGCCATCCGTCCGCAGGTGAGTGGATTTATAACCAAAGTTCATGTCGACGAAGGTCAGCGTGTGAAAAAAGGCCAGGTGCTTTTTACTATTGACCAGGTGCAATTCCAGGCAGCAGTCGACAATGCTCGTGCGGCAGTCAACAGCGCCCAGACGGCAGTGAACACCGCCAAGATGACCGCTGACACAAAGCGTCAGCTTTTCGAAAAGAACATCATCAGTGCCTATGACTATCAGTTGGCACAGAACAATCTGCAGACCGCCATGGCCGGACTTTCACAGGCCAAGGCTGCGCTGACACAGGCTCAGAAAAATCTGACCTACACAGTGGTTACCGCTCCGTCGGACGGCGTGGTTGGCACAATCCCCAATCGTGAAGGCTCGCTTGCTTCTCCCTCATCGGTTGAGCCGTTGACCACCATTTCCGACAACTCGAAAGTGTATGCCTACTTCTCGCTGACCGAGAAGGATCTTCTTGACATGACCGACAACGGCAGCCGCTCGCTCGATGAAGCTATTGCCGCCATGCCCGACGTGCAGCTCAAACTGTCGAATGGTTCGATCTACGGCTACCCCGGCGATGTAGCAACAGTGTCGGGTGTGATCAACACTTCGACCGGCGCTGCAAGCGTGCGTGCACTTTTCGACAACCCCAGCGGAATGCTTCGCTCGGGTAGCACCGGCACCATCATCATCCCCATCCAGTCGCAGAACGTGATTGTGATTCCTCAGAAGGCTACCTTCGAAATCCAGGATAAGAAATTCGTTTATGTCGTGGGCAAGGACAACAAGCTTCAGTCGAAAGCTGTCACAGTGCTTCCGCAGAGCGATGGCCAGAACTACGTGGTGCTTTCCGGTCTTGACCCCGGCGAACGCATCGTGGTTGAAGGCGTTGGCACTCAATCGATCCGTGAAGGCGGAGAGATCAAGCCTGTAGATGCAGCAAAGAAAGCCGAAGCAGCTGCACAGGCAGCCCAGGCTCAGCAGGCCCAGCAGAAATAATGTGTCGTAAAGCTCAAATAGACAATAATCCAATCTGTCGAAACAATAGAAAATGAAATTAGATACGTTTATTAACCGCCCGGTACTATCGACGGTTATCTCGATATTTATCATATTACTGGGTCTGATCGGTCTTGTATCGCTTCCGATCACTCAGTATCCCGATATTGCACCTCCTACAATTTCTGTGACCACGACCTATCAGGGTGCCAATGCCCAGGCCGTGCTTAACTCGGTGATCGCTCCTCTCGAGGAGTCGATCAACGGTGCGGAGGGCATGACATATATGGAATCGACCGCCACCAACACCGGCTCGGCTACGATTAATGTGTATTTTGAACAAGGCTTTAACCCCGACATGGCGGCCGTGGATGTGCAGAACCGTGTGGCCAAAGCACAAAACCTTCTGCCTGCAGAAGTGACGAAAGTGGGCGTGCTGACACAGAAACGCCAGACTTCGATGCTTCTGGGTATTGCACTCTACTCCGACAAGGGCGATGAATACTCGCCAGAGTTTATCGACAACTATATGAAGATCAACGTGATCCCGGTGATCCAGCGTGTGCAGGGTGTGGGTGATGTGTTGAGCTTCGGCGGCGACTACTCGATGCGTATTTGGCTCAAGCCTGAGGTGATGGCCCAGTATCACATGATGCCCGACGATGTCACCAGGGCATTGGCCGAACAGAACATCGAGGCTGCGCCCGGTGCGTTCGGCGAACAGGGCAACCAGTCGTTCCAGTACACAATGAAATATAAGGGACGTCTGAGTACGCCCGAAGAATTCGGTGATATCGTCATCAGAGCCACCGACAACGGTGAAGTGCTCCGACTCAAGGATGTGGCCGATATCGAATTAGGTAAAGTGACCTACGGCTTCGGCAACTCTATCAACGGACATCCGTCGACAATGGCAATCGTATTCCAGACCGCAGGCTCCAATGCAACCCAGATCATCGAAGACTGTCTCCTGCAGGTGAAGAACCTCGAGAAGAGCCTGCCCGACGGACTGCACTTTGCCATCCCGATGAACAACAATGACTTCCTTTATGCCTCGATCCACCATGTGATCCAGACCCTCATCGAGGCCTTCATCCTTGTGTTTATCGTGGTCTACATCTTCCTTCAGGACTTCCGTTCGACAATCATCCCGGCCATCGCCATCCCGGTAGCGTTGATCGGTACGTTCTTCGTGCTTAACCTGATCGGCTTCTCCATCAACCTTATCACCCTTTCGGCTCTCGTGCTTGCGATTGCGATTGTGGTCGATGATGCCATTGTGGTGGTCGAGGCTGTGCACGCAAAACTCGACGTGGGCTATAAGAGTGCACGCAAGGCCTCGATAGATGCTATGAACGAAATCGGCGGTGCTATCATCTCGATCACGCTCGTCATGATGCTTGTGTTCATCCCCGTGTCGTTCATGCCCGGCACTTCAGGCGTGTTCTATCAGCAGTTCGGTCTGACGATGAGTATCGCCATTGCATTCTCGGCCATCAACGCCTTGACGCTGTCGCCTGCACTATGTGCCGTGTTCCTCAAACCGCACAAGACTGAGGGCGGCGAGGAGATCCCCCTTAAGCAACGACTTGGCGAGGCATACTCCGAAGCTGCTTCGACAGTGAAACAGCAATACAAAAAACGTTTCTCGCTCGGTTTACCCCCGATTGTGACATTCATTTTCGTGGTAGCTGCCGTGACATTCATGGTGCTCGGATGGTATACCGACGACAATGCAGTGCACATGTCAATAGCAATTATTTGTGCAGTAGTTGCGCTGATCGGAGTCTTCAGCAAGCGCTTCCATCAAGGCTTTGAAAAAGGCTACAATGCAGTGCTGAAAGTATATAAGAAGGCCACCAACTTCTTCATCGGCCATAAGATCACTTCGTTTGCAATTGTAGCCGTGGTGATCGGGGTGCTTGTGTGGCTTATGGGTCGCACGCCTACAGCACTTGTGCCCAATGAAGACACCGGCGTGGTATTCGCCATGGTCGATATGCCCCCGGGCACATCGCAGGAACGCACCGAAGCCGTGCTCGAGCAGGTTGACGACATCATCCGCAACACACCGGGCGTGGCCTACAGTAACAAGATCCTCGGCTACAGCTTCATTGCCGGTCAGGGTGCTACTTATGGTACGTTTATCATCAAGCTTAAGGACTGGGCCGAACGCGATGCTTCGGAAAGTTCGGATGCTATCATCGGGCGTCTGTATGGCGCCACGGGCCAGTTGGTCAAAGACGGACGTGTCGTGATCTTTGCTCCGCCTATGATCACGGGCTATTCGGCAACCAACGGTTTTGAAATCAAGATGCAGGACAAGACCGGCGGTGATATCAACGACTTCTTTGCTGTGGTGCAGACATTCCTCGGTGCGCTCAACCAGCGACCGGAAATCCAGCTTGCATATACAACGTTCAACCCTACGTTCCCGCAGTATCTGGTCGACGTTGATGCAGCCAAGGCTAAGCAGGCCGGCATTTCGCCCCAGACCATACTTTCGACCCTTCAGGGCTACTATGGTGGTATGTATGTGTCGAACTTCAACCGCTTCGGCAAGATCTATCGTGTGATGATGCAGGCTTCGCCCGAAGCCCGTGTATCGCCCGAGACACTCTCATCGATCAAGGTGCGCAACGGCAATGAGATGGCATCCATCGCCAACTTCGTGACACTCAAACGTGTCTACGGCCCTGACTTGCTCAACCGATTCAACATGTTCCAGTCGATTTCTGTCAACGGTAACCCGGCTGAAGGCTATTCGTCGGGCGACGCCATCGCTGCCATCGAAGAAGTGGCCAACGAGGTGCTCCCCCAGGGCTACGGCTTTGAGTATGCCGGTATGACCCGTGAAGAAGGCAATTCGTCGGGCAACTCCACAGCCATGATCTTCGGTCTGTGTCTGCTGTTCGTCTATCTGCTTTTGTCAGCACAGTACGAAAGCTACATTCTGCCGTTCGCAGTTATCCTTTCGGTGCCCTTCGGTTTGATGGGAACATTCATCTTCGCTGACCTTCGCGACATCTCCAACAATATCTATCTGCAGATTGCATTGATCATGCTTATCGGCCTCTTGGCCAAGAATGCAATTCTTATCGTGGAATTTGCGCTTGACCGCCGTCGCAACGGCATGTCGATTGCCAAAGCAGCACTCGACGGAGCTGTGGCCCGTCTGCGACCGATCCTCATGACTTCGCTCGCACTCATCATCGGACTGTTGCCTCTGATGTTTGCCCACGGCGTAGGCGCCAACGGCAACAAGGCACTCGGTACCGGTTCAGTGGGCGGTATGCTTGTCGGTATGATATTCCAGGTGCTGATCGTGCCTGCAATGTTTGTGGTGTTCCAGAAGATTCAGGAGAAATTCACTCCGATGCAGTGGAAAGACACCGACAACCAGGAGATCCAGAAAGAGCTCGAGCAGTATTCGAGATAAACTAACAGACCATCAGACAGACTACACACGACTTTCAAATATGAAATTAAATAAACTGATATTGCTTCCGGCGTCGACAGTGATTCTGCTGTCGTCGCTCGGCAGCTGCGGTCTCTACAAAAAATATGAGACCCCTACCGACACAGCTCTTCTGGCCGAATACAAGCAGGCACAGGAGGCTGAGATCGACTCAATGGCCTATGGCAACCTGCGGTGGCAGGATGTGTTCACTGATCCAGTGCTTGCCGGAATCATTGATCAGGCATTGACCAACAATGTGAATCTGCGCAACGCCAAACTCAACATCGACATCGCGCACGCCCAGCTTAAGGGCGCCAAGTTGAGCTATTTCCCCTCGGTTGCTCTCGCACCCAACGGGTCAGGTTCCAAATTTTTCACCGATCCTTCGACTTCAATGTCGTGGGGCTATCAGATTCCGCTCTCTGTAAGCTGGGAAGTGGATGTGTTCGGTAAACTTCTCAATTCGAAGCGTGGTGCCGAAGTGGCTGTGGAACAGAGCAAAGATTATGCTCAGGCAGTGCGTTCGCAGATCATAGCCGGCGTGGCCAACTGTTACTATGCAATAGCCACCCTTGAAGCACAGCTGCAGGTCAGCCGCTCTACTGCTGAGATCTGGAAGCAGAACGTACAGACGATGAAAGACCTCAAGGAGGCCGGAACCGTGACCGAGGTTGCTGTGGTTCAGAGCGAAGCTCAGTACTACGGAATTCTCGGTTCGATCACGGATCTCGAAGTGAGCCTTGATGAAATGCAAAACACCCTTTCGCTCCTCGTGGGCGTGATGCCTCAGAAGTGGACCGTTTCGCCCGAGGCCATTTTCACAGCTCCTTCGATCATCCGCTCTTCGGTGCCTATGTACGAGTTGGCCATGCGTCCCGATGTGGCAGCTGCCGAACGTGCGATGGCCGTGGCATATTACTCGACCAACAGTGCACGCGCAGCATTCTACCCCGGACTTAATATCACCGCCAACGGAGGATTTACCAATCTGTTGGGATCGATGGTGGTCAATCCCGGTAAATTCTTTATAAATCTTGCCGGATCACTGACAGCTCCTATCTTCTCGCGCGGTCAGAACATTGCTCGTCTTGAGGCTGCCAAGGCCCAGCAGGAGCAGGCCATGAACACATTCGAGTATACTCTGATGAGTGCAGCCGCTGAAGTGAGCGATGCAATGACTCTCTATGAGAAGAGTGTCGAAAAACAGCTGTATCTTGAGAAACAGGCCGAACAGCTCACGCTGGCTTGCGATTACACTCAGGAATTGTTGAAACTCGGTTCGTATAACACTACATATCTCGATGTGCTGACCGCCCAGCAATCGTTGCTCTCAGCACAAATTTCGGCCATCACAGCCCGCAACAGCGAAACCCGCGCATTGATCAACCTCTATCAAGCGCTTGGCGGTGGCAGATAAACGAAGTGAAATCAAAAAGCATACAACTACACCAAAATCTATAGCTTATGTCAACCATGATCAGCCCAATGGCCTATGTGGATCCTTCGGCCCGCATCGGTGAAAATGTAAAAATCCATCCGTTTGCCTATATAGACGGCGACGTGGAGCTCGGCGATGGCTGCGAGGTTATGCCTTATACAAGCATTCTCCGCGGCACGCGTATGGGCAAAAACAACAAAGTGTACCAAAACACCGTAATAGGTGCCGAACCCCAGGATTTTCGATGGAAGGGTGAGGATACATATTGCTATATTGGCGACAACAACGTGATCAGAGAGCATGTGATCATCAATCGTGGAATCCGTCCGGAAGATGGCACACGCATCGGCAGCGATTGTTTTATCATGGCTGAGACCCATATCGGCCACGATACCCACATCAAGGGCAAGTCGGTGATAGGCAACCGCGTGACCATAGCCGGTGATGCCGAGATTGATGAATGTACCATCCTTTCATCGGGCGTCATCCTGCATGAGGGCTCGAAGATCGGCCAATGGGTGCTCGTGAAGGGAGGTTGCCGCATCGGTGGAAACGTTCCTCCTTATGTAGTGATGGCTCATAATCCGGTGGAATATATCGGTGTAAACGCCGTGGTGCTTCGTAAGCACGGGTATACCGATGATCAGATCAACGATATTGCCAAGGCCTACCGTCACGTGTTCCAGAGCCAGACTTCGGTGTTCAATGCACTGAAGCGCATCGATGCCGACCTTGATCCGAGTGAAATCCGCTCGAATATTGTGGACTTCATCGAGGGCGTGGATCTGAAGCTCGTGGCCATACCGCGCGATCTGGAATAACAACAGCATCAGATAAATGACATCCGGTGACTCCAACGATGACCGGAATACAAAGAGAGGCCGTGCAGTGCGTACGGCCTCTCTTTGTGTGGTATGGAGAATTGTATCAGTTGAATTCAGTGAAGGCGAGGGGAAGGGTTGAAGCCACGGAGGGAAGGATGAAAATCTCGTCGCGTCCAACGAGGATCATCTTGACCGGATGTTGGGCAAGCACTTCGTATTCAAGCAGTGACTGTCGGCATGATCCACAGGGAGCCACGGGCTCGGCAACGAAATTGCCGTCGGTGTCGCGAGCTGCAATGGCTATGGTTTTGAATTTGGCATCGGGATATTGAGCGTGGGCATAGAAGCATGCCGAGCGTTCGGCGCAGGTGCCCGAGGGGTATGCCACGTTTTCCTGATTGGCTCCGGTGATGATTTCGCCGTTGTCGAGCAGTATGGCAGCTCCGACCCTGAAATGGCTGTAAGGAGCATAGGAGCGGAAGGTGGCATCGCGGGCAAGTTCAACCAGATGCCGGTCGGTCGGGTCAAGTTCGTCGAACTTGGCCACTTTGATCAGTGTGGTTATTTCTTTCTGTTTCATGTTCAGTCGATAGTTCCAAATGTTTTGAGGCGTTCACCGCCGGCCGGATCAGTGGCAATCGAACGGTAGTAGCGCGAATCATAGCCGGGGAAGGCGGGATAGGCGGGCATACCGTGTTCGTTGCGTTCGAATTGTCCGTCCTTTTCACGTTTGACGTTGCCGTCGAGGTATTTGACGAGGAGATATTCTCCCAACTGACGATAGCGTTCGGTGTATTTTTTTGACCAGTCGGCGGCATGATCGTTGAGGAATTTGACGGCCACTTCGGGATCGAGTCCGGCAACTTCGGTGTAGAGGATGTTGACTTCAGTGTCGATGCTGTCCTCGATGGCGCACTGCACCCGACGAATGTCAGGGATCATCTGGGAATAGCGGTTGTAGGCCTGATTGGCCACGAAGTTGTTGACCCAGAAGGCGGCGTCCCATTTGAGGTTGTAAAGGTCGCCGTTGCCCACGGCAAATTCGTGGGGAGCTGAGGTCAGACAGCTGTACATTGGTATGTAGACGCAGGTGTTGGCATCGTCGACACCAAACCACAGTATACCCTTCATCTGCTCGGGAGCATCTTTTTTCAGTTGTGCAACGAGCGAGAAACCGGTCTGTTGTGTGGCGATGGCGCGTTCGTGGGTATATTCCACTGAATCGACAGTGAATGTCAGCGGGCGCCAACGGTAGGGAACCTTGTATGGGCCGGCACCGACATCGGCGGTCATATCGAGCGGGGTGTCTTCAAAATGATCGCGCATCATCCATTTCATGTCTTTGGCAGTCAGCGGAGCCTTCGGTTTTACCCACAGCGGCAGAGGTTCGCCCTTGCCTTCGAGAATCCATGAGAGATAAGGAGTCATGTCGTCGGCAGCATATTTGTTGTAGAAAGCCCATACGCGTCCGTCGCAGCCACGGAGAGCGCCGCCGTCGGTCACGGCATAAGCGCGCGAGAAGTCGAAATCCTCATCCTTGCCGGTGAAGTATCCGCACTGGCGGGCAAATTTGATGACGTCAGGCGAGTAGATCGTTTCTCCGGATTTGTCCTTTATGGGGAACTTGTGGATGCGGCTATGATTGGCATGACCCGATATGCATCCGTCGGGGATGCGGCGTGCAACCCAAACGGCGCCTTTGTCGGTTTTGCCCTTGCCGATCATTTCCATGATCCAGACTTCGTTTGGATCGGCTATGGTGAACGATTCGCCTTCGCTTGCATAGCCATGGGTTTTGACAAGGTCGGTCATGATCTTTATGGCTTCGCGTGCGGTTTTGGCTCGTTCGAGTGTGATATATATGAGCGAACCGTAGTCGATCATGCCCGATCCGGCCAGTTCTTCACGACCACCCCATGTGCTTTCGGTGATGGCCAGACCATGTTCGTTCATGTTGCCTATGGTGGTGTAGGTGTGGGCAACTTCAGGGATTTCGCCGAGCGGTTTGCCGGTGTCCCATTCCACCACTTTGCGCACGGAGCCTTTCGGATGGTCGGCGGCCGGTTTATGATATAATTCGCCATAGAGAGTGTGGCTGTCAGCGGCATAGGTGATGAGTGTCGATCCGTCGGCGGTGGCGCCGGGAGCAGCGATAAGCCCGGTGCAGGCAAGAGCTGCTGACGACGACAGAAGCGCCATGGCCGACAATATGTTTCTAATATTCATGAAATGTGTGATTTTTTTAACTGATTGTTATTTATGCAAAGATAATCGATTTCGGCGAAAAAAGAGTAAATTTGCGATATATGCAGCTAAATAATATGATAAAGATATATTTGTTAACGATTCTTTCGTTAATGCCGGTCGTGATTGAGGCTAAGCCGACACCGGTGTTGGATTCACTTTTGGAGCGAATCGACCCCGGTTTGTCAGCAAAGATGATAGTGGAGGTGGATGCTAAAATGAAGCTCGGCACGGTTGAGATAAGTCAGGCCGGGATATTCCCTGTTGTCAAGGGCGCATCGCCTGTCGAGGCGGCGTATGGCATCAATCAGTATTTGAAATACACGGCCGGAGTGCCCCTTGCGTGGAATAATATGTCGGCAGCTTTGCCCGACACATTGCCGCAGGTCGGTGAGACCGTGACGTTTTCCACGCCATATGATATGCGATATTACCTGAACTATTGTACTCATTCTTATTCCACGGCATTCTGGGATTGGGAGCGATGGCAGCGCGAAATTGACTGGATGGCACTACATGGTATCAACATGCCGCTTGTGATTGAGGGTATGGCCGGTGTTTGGCGAAATGTATTGCTGCGGCTTGGCTACGACGAGCAATCTGTCGGTGAGTTTGTGGCCGGTCCCGGATTCAGGGCCTGGTGGCTGATGAACAATCTCGAGGGGTGGGGAGGACCGAACAGTGTAGAATCGTATGAGCGAGACATCGAGCTTGGCCGACGCATCGTCGATAGGATGGAGGAGTATGGAATGCAGCCGGTGGTGCCCGGCTACAGTGGCATGGTGCCTTCGGATGCTGCTGTGCTGCTGGGGTTGAATGTCAGCGATCCGGGACTGTGGTCGGGATTTCGTAGGCCCGCCTTCCTTCAGCCCGGCGATGAAAATTTTGACATAATAGCTGATATGTATTATGAGGAACTGCGTCGGCTATTTGGCGGTGTGAAATACATGAGTGCCGACCCATTCCATGAAGGAGGCAACAGCGACGGGGTGGATCTTGCCTCGGCCGGTCGAAAAATACTTGACGCGATGAAGCGTGCCAACCCCGATGCAGTGTGGGTGATACAGGGATGGCAGGAAAATCCCCGACGAGATCTGATAGCCGGACTTCCGGCAGGTGATGTTGTCGTGCTCGACCTGCAGTCGGAAAATGCCGACGGCTGGGGAGCGCATGAAAATTATGGCGGCCATCCACGCCTATTATGTATGCTTCTCAACTTTGGGGGCAACGTTGGGCTGTATGGTAAAATGAATGCATTGGTCGACAATTATCGACAAGCGGTGGAAAACGACAGCCTCCTTGCCGGCGTCGGACTGACGATGGAAGGGATCGAAAACAATCCCGTCATGTATGAGCTTATGAGCGAATTGCCATGGACGGCCGAAAAAGTCGATAAAGATGAGTGGGTGAAACGCTATGCGCGGATGAGATATAACATTGATAGCGATAGTCTTGTGGAGAGAGCATGGACAATACTTGCCAACAGCGTATATAATTGCCCGGCTGACAGTGTGCAGCAAGGCACCCGTGAGTCGATTTTCTGCGCACGACCATCCGATTCACCTCGCAATGTGTCGGCGTGGGCTGCTTCGACCGATTATTATTCGACCGACGATGTGAAAGAAGCCGCACGGCTTCTCTATGCAGCAGCTCCGCTATTGGCTGATAACGCCAACTATCGTTACGATCTTGTCGACGTGACCCGTCAGGCTGTGGCTGATCATGGCAGGAAATTGATGGCAGGGATTGAAGCTGCTTTCCGGAGTGGAGATAAGGAAGGGTATAAAGCGCTGACCGACAGCTTTGTGTCGCTGATATATTTGCAGGACAGACTTGTTGGAACGCTCCCGGATTTCAGAGTCGGACGATGGATTGAGGACGCACGACGTTGTGGAAAGGACACGGCTGAAAGCGACCTGATGGAATGGAATGCGCGCGTGCAGATTACTACCTGGGGCCCTCGCGCAGCATCAGAGCAAGGGCATCTCCACGACTATTCGCATCGCGAATGGCAGGGACTGTTGTCAGACCTGTATGCCCCCAGATGGCGCAAATGGTTTGATGCACGCCTGAACGCATGGGGAAGTGGAGCCATCCCCGAGATCGATTTCTATGTCATGGAAGAAGAATGGGCAACCGGCCACAACACTTACGATCCCAATCCCGAAGAAGATGCAATCGAAGTCGTCGGTGAGGTCTTGAACATGGTGTATTAGGATACCAATATTCACAATTGGAAATTATAGTTACTCAAAACGAATGCTAAAAATTCAATATCTCTCGTGTAGGAAATTTTGAGGGGAACACGTTTTTGTGAAATAGAATTATCTTTAAACCGTCTGAATCATATTCAGCTATGAAACAAGTATATGGGGGGATTTTTACTTTCGGTTTTGCCGGATAAAAGCTAAGTTTAACATTGAGTACATCACCGGAAGGATTGAATAGTAATTTGTTATCGATATTGTCAGTTGTAATATCGTCGGGCACTTGTATGATAAAATATTTTGAATTGCCGTTGTGATAATGACGATAGACACCGGCTATAGAGTGTGGGTAACGTTCGGTAATTGCAGAAAATTTGAAATCCCGGATGTGGAAACTTAATGTCGATTCAGATAATCTATCTATGTCCCATAGGAAAACTTCCACAGAGGGAATCGATGTTAATGAATCAAGTGTCTCCTGCATTGATTGATAAATGCTGCAGGTGGTGTCAATGGTCAAAATCTCATACTTTTCATAAGGTGTAGTTCCATAGTGCGGATCTTGATCAATCGTTATATCATTGTCTTTAATCGAATTTGCATTGCATAAAAACACAGTACTCGCCAAATGGACTATAGTTGTTAGCAGGAGCAGTTTTTTCATGGTTTTAGAAGTATCGGTCGGTTGTCAATTATATACTCTACTGTAGTTAATTTATTAGATCGGTAGATCCCCTGGTAGCTCGATACTGTGTCGTAGTAAGTTATAAATGCTCCTGGAGGAAGAGGCGGATATAAAACAAAATCGATGTTTAAATGATTCCCTGTAGGAGAAAATAAGGATTCTATGTCCGTTGATTGATCAGGTTTGCAATCTTTGTAGTTCATGATTACAAACCATTTTTTATGGTTGGCATATTTGTGGCAATACACGCCATGTATGTCCGGTTTTAGTTTTTGATTGATAAGGCTGAAGCTCCAATCTCGAATGCAAGTAAAAGAGATTGAGTCTTGAACTGTTCCAAACATCCAAACATAGTTAGCAGAGTTGTCAATAGTAGAAAGAGTATCAAGGACACCCTTAATAGAATTATAGAATGGAGCCGTTGTATCGATTTTCAGAATTAAATATTTGTTGATGACTGTGCTGTCGTGCTCAGATGTTGTATATTCTATATAGGTTTCATCCGAGCATATAATGGAGTGACCTTTCTGGAAACCAAAGGCAATCAAAAATATCAAGGTTGTTAATGATAGCGATAATCTCATGTCTATGTAATTAATTTACTTAGGGGTGACAGTAAGACCAGAAAGTTCATTGATATATGTGTTCCTGTCGTATTTCAATTTTTTTCCATCAGATGTTATAATGTAGAGCAATGCATTAGGGTAAAGTTCTTGGATTTTAATAGCCATTTTGTTGTCTCCTTTAGAAACAGACAGGTTCCCATTTGTGTGATTATGTGTCGCTTCGATAAGGCCATAATTGTATAAAATACAAGATTCAAATATGATCTCCATGGAGTAATCACTGTTTTTTTTATGGGATGTTCCCAAGTAATATTTAATTTTTCCGGAATCGTCTATCTGAACATAAGACCATTCCACGATAGTGTTTTTATATAGGAATTCAAATAATCGATCAATATTATATCCTGAGCCATATATTTCAACATGGGTAGAACCTGCCTCTTCTTGATTGGTATCAACTGAAGCATCAACATCACTCTCGAATAATTTCTGAAATGCCCCCTTTTTAGTTTGTATAGAGTTATTAAAATCTCCGTTAGAATATATGGTGTCAAAATCATCATTTGTAACTTGAATCATAGTGTAATTCCCTAACGAATCCACAGAATAGATGTTCATGCCGGAGGGGTCGATGAGGTTTATTGGGTCTGCGGCGCAGTAGGTGTAGGGTGAGATGAGGTGGTAGTCGGTGGCGAGGGGATCGGGAGTGGTGAAGTGGGGTAAGACGGGGTTTTGGTAGCGGGCTTCGAAGTCGTAGAGGTTGAGGCCGAGGTCGGTCTGGAGCTCTTTGGCGCCGTATTTGCGGCGGTTGGTTGCGGGGGAGGATGTTGTATAATTTGTCGATGTGGCGTGTGGCAGACCGTAGGGATAGTAGTCTGTTGTCTGCACGAGAGTTTGGGTGGCTGTGTTGTATACCGCCACGATATTTCCCTGCAGATCGTA
>JAMPBJ010000001.1:931995-1159740 GCA_023666835.1 Bacteroides sp.
AGTTAGTGAATTTTTTGTTCACTCACAACCGGTTCAAAATCCTGGGAGTATTACATTGTTTGCAGCGGGAGCGGATTTTGGATTGCGGAGATGATGTGCTGAAAATGGATGTCGTAGGATTCCAAAATTGCGAAATTTCTTGGCTTTCTAAGACGTATATTTCCCGGATGTCTTTCAACATATTAATAAAGAAAATGGTCCGGGATTTTGACATTGGGATTGTCTTCATCGAAGATATAAATAGGATAACATATCCAAAGGAATTGCATTATCGTGAAGTTAGACAAGACCGCAAAATTCTTTGGGCAAAGGGGATGTCAGTAGGAACAAATATACCCATAGTTGTTGGACTCGATAATCTCTTTGTGGTAGAAAATAAGGATTGTAAATCAGGATTTTGTGATTGCGATATTATTGGAGTATTGACAAGGGAATATAATACTTCAACTGCGGAATATTCGCACGTACTCGAACTTATCAAACATCGCAGCGGACTTATAGGCAAAGTCAACTTTTGATACCAGTTGAGATAATCTGAAATTTTGAACATGCTGCCGCATAATGGCGGTTACAAGCCGTAACTTTGCAGCGTGATTAAATGAAAACAACATGAAATTAGCTAAAACATTGAGCTAACGCGCCCAACTAAACATCAATATCAGCCAGTTGAAAAGTCGCCTCAAAGATTGCATCAGGATTCAGGAAGGCGACGAAGCAACTGAGACAACCGAACAGGTTATCGAGGAACTGGATGCCGCACTGACTGAATTTCGCAACCTGGTATATCGCATCAATATGACCAACGCAGTGACAGTATTAGAGAATGGCAGGAACATAACATCTCTTCTTGCTGAACGTGATGCTATTGGCATCCGGGTAAAGGCTCTTTACGATGCCTTACGAAAAGTAACGGATAAAGAGAAACGCTATACTCGCAACGAAATTCGATACGTGCGCACTGTAGATGTCAAAGAGTTCCGTAAAAACTACGACAAAAGTGCTGCACAGCTCCGACAACTTGACTTAACCATCCAGGCTTTAGGATTCAAAACTGATTTAGTCGATTAACCCTTGACTCCTTTTGTCGACAAAAAAGAGAATCGGCGATACAACTCCCCAAAAGAAAGATTTTAGAAATGTCATGACCTGAGTTGGCCTATGGGACGATTACATCGAGCATAGCCGGCAAAGAGCATAAATCCATCGAGCATACTTCTGTATCAGTGGGTAAGAAGATTTATTGCGCATTACCATGTATCATCTTCTCTTCGGCAAAAGGAGCTTTTTTGAGATTAACGTTAACAAAATAATTAAGACATGCCAATCTGGAAATTTACAACGAAAACGAAACGTACTTGCAATGGCGTTTCTACTGAAAAAGGTATGACCGTTGAAGTAGTCACCCCGACCTCGTCAAATCCGCTCAACAATCCTCAGGGACGCGAACAAATAGCCGCAGCCTTTATGACAAAGTACGGTGTGGATATGAAAAAGGCCGGAAATCTCACTGCCGGATATCTTGATTCCTCAATGAGTAAATGAAACTCCGCAAAACTAACGAATCTAATTTTGGATACAAATATTTCGCTAAAAATCACCCAGTTCGATATTATAACACCAAGATCTTAAAGCGTTGTAACATATTGTTGATCACCATCGTTACCCACATGTGCAAAATTTGCACATTTGGTCGCCCGTTCAAGTTCACCATCCTTGAATATATTGCTTATATGACATCCTATGACAGTCCTGTCTTTCTGGAATAATTTTGCCATATGCGCTTGCGACAGCCATACGGTTTCATCTTGAAGCTTTACGTCTATACTTGTCTCTCCATCATTGGTCTGATAGATAACAATGCTGTTCGTAGATCAATATTGTTTTCCATACCGCAAAGGCACTAAAAATATTTGGAACATCTCCCATAAACACCACCATATCAACCAGCTTCGTATTTATCGCCATTGTCGAAAGCATCTGTATTATCTCTGATTTCTCCTGCGACAATCTGGATCCGGCATGTTGCAATTCATCGGCAGATTCCTTATCTTTGCTTTTGGAATATGCCTACCTGCCACCAGATAATGACTGACCAACAACCCACGATTAAAGACCTTGACGCACTGCGACGTCGTTCACGCCGGCTGCGACTGATTGCGGTGGCTGTTAGCTGTACGTTGATAGCAGGAATATGGCTGATGGCCAAACGGCTGTCGGACGTTCACGAGCGACAGGATCATGATGAATCCGCACGGCTCGAGGCATACAATCGGCAGATTGCCATCGAGCAAGCTGAGCATTACCGTCTTGACCGGATCGAGCAACAACGCCGGCAACAGGTCGCCGATTCAATCACAAGAGCCAACATGCCAAGCTATAGCATAGCCGACGTACACGAAATGGTGCGCACCGTGGCTCCGGATTATTCATGGGTCTACCTGTGGCGCATGGACAACGACAACTGGATCATGCAGTACATGAAAGAGTATGGTGACAAGGAGCACTGGTTTATCCAGCGCTTCAACCCCTCGACGCGCAAGTTTGAAAAAGCCATCGAATTCTCCACCATTCACTACAAGAATCTGACCGACGACAAAGGCATCTACACCAAGCCGGCCAACCTGCGATGCAGTTTCACCGAGGACAATATCCTCGGCACACTCGACTACTACGAGGACGGCAAGCATATCGGCACCTTCACCCGCAATGGCATCGAACACGACTGCAGACTTGCATCAAACAACCAGGGGCCTCTGACCAAGAAAAGAATCTGCGCCCTCGAATCCGCCCCACCCGACTGGATGGACGACGGCTACGAATCAGCCGAAGATTATTACTACGACAACGAGGAAGACCTATATTTCTACTACAATCCGTAGATCAGACAAAACATGGCGGCACAACCGACCACCGCTGCGATACATCCCACAACTGTCCAACGGTTTAGCGCACTTTCGCGGCGCATCATCAGCGGGATGAGCTTGGCATTTTCCCCGTCGATCAGTTTCTGATAATCGCCAATGCGATCAGGCAATTGCTCAAGAACCCGCTGAAGCGACAGCCTCTTTTTCGGAGCTAAATCCCGGCGTTCCAATGAGCGCCGCGTGCGCTCAATGTTATCTTTAATACCATCGATCCGACACTCATATCCCGAAATGCGACGGCGGCAATCCTCAATCAGTTCCGAAGTCGACTTCTTTCTCCCGAAGCCAAATCCGACCCTGCCGCGACCGGAGCGATCCCCTCTACCGCCATACGAATAGTTCACCACGCCGGTATTCCCACGATAAGTGGAGTCAACCCACATATCATGCACCGTATCACCATTATATTCACCGTAGTCACTCATAAAAGTCAATCGCAAAGATAGGGGAAAGTTCTCTATTTTGCAATCATCTGAGTGCTTGTCTCATCGCATTTCAGAGGTCGGTGGATTGGGTGAGCTGGCCGGTGGCTTTCAGGTAGTCGGTAGTGCGGACTCGAAAGTCGGCGTAGGCGGCTATGTATTGGTCGCAGGCGCGGCGGTAGAGGGTCTGGGCATCGAGCAGGTCGGTGATTGTCGACACTCCTACGTCGTAGTAGTTGCGGTTGAGACGCAGATTTTCCTCGGCTTGACCGATGGCTTCGTGGGCTGTCTCCATTTTACGGTAGGCGGAGGTCAGATTGTCCCATGCGTCGCGCATGGCTATCTGCAGAAGTTCCTGTCCGTCCTCGAGCTGCAGGCGTGCATTCTGAAGTTGTATCTCTTTCTTTTTGATGTTGTGCGTACCGCCCCACCATCCCGACAGAGGCACTTTCACGGAAATCATCAGCGCCCCGAAGTTCATGTTCTCATCGAGAAGATTGTGGAAAAACCATCCGGCGCCAAGTCCCACGGTGGGCAGATTGTTGCCGATCTCTATTTTCTTCTCAAGCTCGGCAGCCTTCACAGCCGAATTGAGCAGACCGTACGTAGGCGTATTTGACACCGCCTGCTCCGGATCGCGCCACAAGTCGAAAGAGAATGCTGGCATGTTGGCCGGATCGACACGCTCGGTAACATTGACCGTCACCACGCCGGCTCCAATATATTGTCCAAGCAGATTGCCGCAAAGGGCTATACCGTTGTCGAGGTCGATCATCACGGATCTGAAATCATTGCGCTGGAGTTCGACCTTCAGCTCCTCGTTTTTAAGGATCACTCCGGCATCTACGGCGGCTTTCGTTTGATAAGCAAGCGTATCGAGCATCTCTATCAGAGAAGCCAACGTGTTGCGTTGCGAATGCAGCGACACGAGTTTCCAATAGTATTTGTCGACCGACGCTAAGATCTCCTCATCTGATTGCAGTTTGCGAAGCTCAGCCACCCGCTCACCGACATGGGCCAGTGCATTACCGTTGACAATCCGTCCTCCGGCAAAAATGGGCTGAATGGCAGTAATGTCGACCGTGTATCCCTTGTCGATCATGCCGAGTTCAAACAGGTTCAGAACGTTGTACTGTATCACATCGTGATTGGCCCAGAAATATCCACCTGATGCCGATATCTCGGGAAAGTATTTGGTAAAAGCCTCTTCGGAAGTTTCACGTGCGATGCTGATATTGTTAACCATAGTCTGTGCCGAATAGTTTTTGCTCAGAGCCATGTCGCGACACTGCTGAAGCGTCAGAGTCAGCGTGTCGGGATTTGAGGGTCCTGGCTGGGCCACAATTCCTAAAGTCGATGTCGCCACGGCGATGGCTATAGCTAATATATGTTTAGTTTTCATTAGTTTGGGTCGGTTGAGGTGTTGGTGTATCGGTTTCTTCCACCGGGTAGACCGGCAGTTGGATGGTTGGAGAGGCTTTCTTACACAACTTCCAATAAAGGATCGGTATGACGGTCAGAATGAAAATCATGGTGATCGGGGTGCCGAAGAATATGATGATGCCCATCGGCTTCCACAGGGCACTTCCGGAAATGACCATTGGAAGGACTCCCATTGTAGCAGCCGCCGAAGTGAGGAAGATGGGACGCATACGGCGTTCGCTTGCCTGGAAAATGGAATCCTTGACTGTAGCGCCGCCCTCCTGCAGTTCTTCGGCATAGTCAAACATGATGATCACGTTTCGTACCAAAATGCCCATCAGACTGATCAGGCCGAGCACTGCCGTCAGGCTTATCACCTCGTCCATGACCAGTAGCCCCAATGCGGCTCCCGGAATGATAAACACCAGCGAAATAAGCATCAGGAACGGCACGATCACGCTCTTATAGTGGAAAAGAAGAATAAAGAATATTATGACTACAGCTATAGCAAGCGCGGCGCCCATTTGCGGAATGATCTCTGTGGACTGTTCATAATCGCCTCCATAGCTGACAGTCACATCGTCGGGCAAATCGATTTTGTCGATCTCCTTCTGCAGGATAAATGTCTGCTCAAGCGTGTTCATGCCTCTGACGTTGTCGGCTGCGATTATTGCCGTTGGCAACCCGCCGCGATAGTTGATCTGACCGGGATGCCATGTAGGATTCACCTCGGCAAATGCCTTGAGTGGAGTATTGCCGAAACCCATCACCGGTATCGGTTCACGCATCAGAGCCGCATAAGTGGAGCTGTCGGCATTTTGGGTCATAGCCACAATATCGACGCCGTAGTCTCCCTCCCAGAGAGTGCCCATCGGCACTCCCGAACCATAGCGCATGGCCAGCGTCATCTCGAGCAGTGTGTTGTTGAGACCAAGCCGCGACATTTGAGTGGAATTGGGCTCAACCGTAGCAGCCACAAGCTGGCTGCCGGCCTCAGGCCTGACGAGCGTCAGCCCCGGGATGCGGCGCATGATTGACAGCACCGTGTCGGCCACCTTGAGATTGCGTTTATAGTCGAGTCCCTGCAGGCGCACCTCCACCGGATACGTTGCATTGGAGTAGCTCAACTGTTTGAACTTGACATATGCACCCGGGAAATAGTCCTGATATTTGGGAGTGTATTCGTTGAGTAGCTCGATAGTGGCTTCGTTGCTCTTGGTGTTGACTATAAACTGGGCATAGTTCGGACCACCGACCTGCGGGGCATATGTGGTCTGGAAACGAGGCGACGACATGCCGTGGAACGTTGCCACCGACACCACCCGATCATCCTTGCGCAATATCCGCGCCAGGCTGTCGGCAATAGCATCCGTCTTGTCGAGCGACGATCCCTGGGGAAGATAGATCTCCACCGCAAACTGGTCGCGTTCGGCGATAGGCATCAGCCGGATGGGTCGAGCCATGAAGATCCATGTGCCCAACACCACTGACACCAGACCGATGACGAGGCTCGTCCTTGGCCATGCAAACACCAGAGTCACCAGCTTGTTATACCAGTTCTGAAGGCTGACGAAGAAGGAGAATTTCTTTTTTCCGCTCGCTATGGCCTTACGTTCGATGGCATAGATCGGTTTCTTGATGATCGTGTACTGCAGGTAAGGCACCAGCAGTTCGGCCACGATGAGCGAAACAGTCAGGATCAGAAGTATGGCCCAGGGGAAGTAGGTCAGGAAGTCGCGAAACATACCCGTCATCGTGATCAGGAACGGGAAGAAAGTGATCGATATGGCCATGGTGGCCGAAAAGATGGCCCTGAAGAACATCGTGCCGGCATTTATCGTGGCCTGCATGTGAGGCATTCCGTCAGATATCAGATCCACATACTCGTCGATGATCACCACAGAGTTGTCGACAATCATACCCAGCGACACTATCAGACACGCCAGCGTCACCGTGTTAAGTTCAATGCCGAACGCATAGAACAGACCAAGCGAAATGAATATGCTGACCGGAATGGTCAGTGCAGCAATGAACGCCACTTTCAGCGGCAACAGCAACATGATCACCACAATCACGGCCACGATGGCTATGAGCAACTCGCGAAGAAAATCGATTACGCTCAGATTCACCACCGTAGGCTGGTCGGTGATCTTAAACAACTCCATGTCGGCCGGCATCTCCTCGGCAAATGCATCGATCACTTTGCCGGCGGCTTTGCCCATGGCCACGATATTCTCTCCGTCTTTCATCTGGATGCTCAACAACAGACATTTCTCACCGTTGTTGGTGATATAGCTTGTAGGCTCCGGATATTCGCGAACCACGTCGGCAATGTCGGCAAGACGAACCACTTCGCCGTCGGGGGTGGAGAACACCACGGTCTCCTTAATTTCGTTGACCGAATTGAATGCGTCGGCCACATAGAGCGGCATCGTATAGTCCTTTGACTTAAGACGACCGCCGGTGGTCTCAAATCCCTGGGCAAACAAGGTCAGCGCCAACGTCTTTTCGTCGATACCATAGTGAGTGAGGCGCTCGGTGTTGATGTGCACGCTGATCTGTTCGGTCTGTTCGCCGTAGACCGTCATCTCGCCAATGCTCGGCACAGCCCGAAGCCTGTCGCGCAACTGATTCATATAGTCGCGAAGTTCCCGATAAGTCTTGTCCTTGCCCTGCATCGTCAGGAGCAGAGCCGAAGTGTTGCCGAAATCGGAAATGGTCTCCACCGCAAGTACTCCGGCCGGCAGCTTCGCCTTTTCGGCATCCATTCCAAGTTTGAACTCATCCCAGAACTGGTCGGACTCTCTGGTACCGACATTGTTATCGAGAGTGATGAATATCATCACCATTCCGTCGGAAACACGGGCGGTGGTTTTCTCTTTATTGACCTCCTTATAGCTGAACACATAGTCCTGCAAAGGCTTGAGCACCTCTTGCTCTACCTGCGTTGCATCGGCACCGGGATAGACAGCAGCCACCACACCCTCGCGTATCGTGAACGACGGAAACTCGTTTTTGTCCATAACGACGAGGGAGTAAACGCCCCATGCGATAAGCACCACAGTGATCAACAGCACGATACGCCTGTACTGCAATCCGAGCGATACGATGTTAGGATTTTTGAATCTCTCCATGGCCGGGTCAATTTACAGGTTCCACTTTCAGCCCGTTGCTCAGCTTCTGCTGTCCCTCGACGATGACACTGTCAGACGGTTGCAGTCCGCCGGTGATGATGATGCCGCGCGAATCGAGCCCGCCCACGTCGACTCTCAATCGGCGGGCCACGCCGTTTTTCTTGACCCATACATAGCTCGTGTTGTCAAAATCGAGCACCACTGCCGTTGGAGGCAGTATCACATCGGCTGTCGATGTCGAATCAGCTGCCGGCGTAACACCATCGACCGCCACGCTGCATATCATGCCGGGGTGCAGACTGCCATCGGGATCGTTGATGAGAAATTTCACATCATAGGTGCGCGAAAGTGCATTGGCAGCCACTCCCATGTCGGTCAGCTTTCCCGAGTATGTGCGGTCGCCGACGGTTATCGTGGCCACATCGCCCTTTTTGAGTTTTGCCAAGTCAACTTCCGGCACCGAAATCTTAACTTTCAGCGATGACACATCCATCAGTTCCACTACCGGGATGCCCGGAGCCATCGTCTGGCCCACATCGGCCAGTTTATGTGCCACGACTCCCGAAATCGGTGCTGTGATGGTGGCATCGTTCATGCCTGTGCGTGCTATTGAAGCAGCAGCCTCGGCCTGCTTCAGCTTCTCCTGCACCGACACCCACTGCATATCGGGCAGAGCATTGGCATCATGTAGCTTCTTCATTCGGTTGTAGGCATCCTGTGTTTCCCGAAGCGTGGCTTCGGCTATACTGTAGGCACTCTTCAGCGATGCCCCGTCGACGGTGGCTATCAGTTGGCCTTTTGCCACTTGCTGACCTTCCTGAACGGCGATCGAATTGATCGTACCGGCCACGGAAAAACTGACCGTGGTCGAATTGCCCGCCTCGATCGTTCCCGAATAGGCATCCGAGGTGTTCGCCGATGAGCCTGTGGCTGACATCACCTTCACTCTGACCGGTTTGGTATTTCCTCCATATATGTCGGGATTGCTTTTGCCGCAAGAAGCCAGCAGAAGCGTCACCGCTCCCAGAGCGATGAAGTGCTTGAAATTTGATAGTTGAAACATGGCGATATGTTAGAGTGCTTGTTTATGAGCGGATTTACTCTTTTAAGACTATAACACATCAGGGCTTCATGTTGTTGTCAGGTGTGAATTTTTGCTACACTCCACGGATATTTTTTGTAATTTTGCACCGTTTTTTCAAAGCGAAATGACACAATTCAGCAAGAAATACTACGTGTTCCTCATCATTTTTCTGGGAATGCTTTCGGCTTTCGGACCGTTTGTGACCGATATGTATCTGCCCACGCTGCCATCAATGGCCGATGTGTTTCACACCACGGCATCGCAAGTTCAGATGGGTTTGGCCACCAGCATGCTCGGTCTCGCCGTGGGTCAGATATTTTTCGGACCTCTGAGCGACAAATACGGACGCAAGCCGGTGCTTGTGGCCTCGATGGTGCTTTTTGCCGTGTCAACTATGATATCGATCTATTCACCCACGATAGAGTTTTTCAACATTTGCCGCTTCCTTCAGGGACTTGGAGGATCGGGTGGACTGGTCCTCTCGCGATCGGTGGCCACCGATTGCTGCTCGGGGCGCGAATTGGCCAAAATGCTTGCTATCATCGGAGCCGTCAACGGTATTGCTCCCGTCACCGCTCCGGTAGTAGGAGGTCTGGTATCGGAAGCCGTGGGCTGGAAAGGTATCTTCTGGATTTTGTTCGGCATCGGCATCATCATTCTTGCCATGTGCATTATTTTCCGTGAATCGATTGCCGACGATGCCAAATACCGTGGCTCCGTGGTGAGCCTCATCAAAAAGTTTCCCGAGATATTCCGTTTGAAGTTCTATGTGGTCTACACGGTGATGTACATGTTTGCCTGCGGAGTGCTGTTTTCCTACATTTCATCCGCATCTTTCATTGTGCAGGATCATTTCGGATATTCCGAGCTGCAGTTCGCGCTGATATTCGGAGTCAATGCGCTCGGCATTGGCATCGGATCCGGTCTGTCGCTCAAATTCCGGCAGATGAAGAATGCAGCGCTGTTCGGCGCCTCCGGCATTTTGCTATCCGTGGTCTTACAGATTGCAGCCTATCTGCTGATGCCATCCTTTTGGACCTATGAGATCTTTACATTCACCATGCTCGTTAGCCTTGGCTTCATATTCACTTCAGCCACCACGCTGGCCATGGATGAAGGGCGAAGCGCCATCGGCACGGCTTCGGCCCTGTTTGGCGCCGCAGGCTTCCTTTCGGGCAGCATTGTGTCGCCTCTTGTAGGCCTCGGCAATATCATAACAACCACACTTTTGCTGCTCGCAATATGTGGAGGAATAGCTATGATTTTCGCCCTGATTACATTTCGACGTAAATCAGGCGCTACGACGGCATAGCTTCCGCCGACAGTCTCGAAATGGCTATCTCATAGGCATTGACAGCAGTGAAGATACACACTCCGGCCACTATCACCCATCCGACGACACCATAGTCGACTTCCGGAAAGTCAATGCCGCGCAATGAAATATCATGTGCCACACCCGAGATCCATTTCTCAATGACGGGAAACAGCAATGTCATCACCACCCCTGCGATAAATCCGCACACCGCAGCGATGGCCACCGCCAGTTTGTTGTGGAGCCGGAGCACATGGATTTGCTGCTCGAGCATCTCCACCAACTCAAGCTTATTCTGCAAACCGTCAAGAAACTGCTGCGATGAGGTCAATGGCGGTTGAAACCCACTGAACAAATCTTTTATTTTATCATCATCCATATTCGTCTATTTAGGTATTTGACAATAAACCGCGAAGATGATTACGCCCACGCGAAAGATGCTGCTTGACGGCATCGACCTTCGCCCCTTCTATCTCCGCAATTTCTTTTATAGAATAGCCTTCCATATAGAATAACAGAACCGACATACGCTCCTTGGCCGGAAGACGGTTCAAAGCCTCATAGAGATCTTGATAGCGAAATCCCGAATCGGTTGCCTCGTCCGACAAAGTGTGTTGCGCCTCGTCGTAGTCGACGGTCAGTTTCTCCGACCGCTTGTGGTTGATAAATGTAGTGTAACC
Source organism: Bacteroides sp. (assembly GCA_023666835.1). Classification (GTDB taxonomy): domain Bacteria; phylum Bacteroidota; class Bacteroidia; order Bacteroidales; family Muribaculaceae; genus Paramuribaculum. Next base: position 942,974 of record JAMPBJ010000001.1, read on the forward strand.
AATTCGGAATATCCACGCATTGAATTTGCGGGGATCCTTAAGCAAATCGCTCGCCACAAAGGCCTTGATATAAGCATCCTGGGCTATGTCGTCGGCAAGTTCAGCATCGCCACAGCAAAGAGCCACAAGAAAGCGTCGAAACGCCTCCTGCGTGGCCGCCACATGGCTGATGAATTGCTCGCGGGTCATATATTCACTTCGATTCGGTGCAGCCGATTTGTTTTCGGCTCACATTCCAGACGATAAGGTAACTGATGCCGATTGCAAGCAATATGCCTCCGAATATAAACGGCACGGAGACCGGATCGGAGCTCATTGCCGTGCCACATATCAGGTTCACTATACCTACGATTGCAAGTCCCACACCAATGAGTGAGAAGATGCATCCTCTGAGCAAGCGTCCGTTGAGCGTCTCCAGTGCACTCTTTTGCGGTTTTTTCAGCGACTCAATAAGCTTGTCAGCGTCGACATCACGGTTGGCCTCAATGGCTTTGATGATGATTTTGGCGCGTTTGTTTTCACCATTCATTTTAGCAAGTGCCCCGATCAATACGATAGCCACCGGAAGCACTACACAAATAAAAATCGGTACAAGAATTTCTTTCATGATAATTACTGTTTTAGACTTTTCGTATGATAGACACCGCCATTCGCCCAAAGGTGACATCCACCATCAAAAAAAATTGACCGCCGAATGCCTCATCTGCCCACAAAGCATTCAAACCTGACCCACGCTGCAAAGATAATACACAGAAAACCGGTTTGATCTCAAAATAGTAAGAGTATGCAAAAAAAATTTAGTAACTTCGCGGTGAAATTTCACTTTTAATACACGCTCAAAGTACTTATGGCAACAGCTCTCGTCAAAACAGATTTCAATTTTCCGGGTCAAACCGCAGTCTATCACGGCAAAGTGCGCGACGTCTACACCATCGGCGACGATACACTCGTCATGGTTGCCACCGACCGCATCTCAGCTTTCGATGTCATCCTGCCCAAAGGAATCCCCTACAAAGGACAGGTGCTCAACGAAATCGCCACCTTCTTCCTCGACTCTACAACCGACATCGTGCCCAACTGGAAGATTGCCACTCCCGACCCCATGGTATCGGTGGGTCTGCGTTGCGAGGGCTTCCGCGTCGAAATGATCATCCGAGGCTATCTCACCGGCAGCGCATGGCGTGAATATCAGGCTGGCTGCCGCGAACTTTGCGGAGTGAAACTGCCCGAGGGCATGAAGGAAAACCAACGTTTCCCCGAGCCTATCATCACCCCTACCACCAAAGCCGACGAAGGTCACGACGAAAACATATCCAAAGAGGAGATCATAGCCCGCGGCATCGTATCGGCCGACGACTATGAAATCATGGAGCGTTACACCCGCCTGCTCTTTGAGCGTGGCTCGCAAATGGCTGCCGAAAAAGGTCTGATCCTTGTCGACACCAAATATGAATTTGGCAAACACGACGGTAAGGTCTACCTCATCGATGAGATCCACACCCCCGATTCAAGCCGATATTTCTACGCCGACGGTTATCAGGAACGCTTCGAAAAGGGACTGCCCCAGCGCCAGCTCTCCAAAGAATTCGTGCGCCAGTGGCTAATCGACCGCGGCTTCATGGGTCAGCCCGGACAGACCATGCCCGAAATGACCGACGACTTCATCCGCTCCGTATCCGAACGCTACATCGAGCTCTACGAAGTAGTCACCGGTCAACCCTTTGTCAAAGCCGACGAATCTGACCTCACCAACCGCATTGCAGTCAACGTGCTCGATTGCCTGCAGACCATCAACGACCGATGAACTGCGAAAGCATCAACCCCTACAGCTCCGACACGCGCAACAAAGCCGAACAGGTCCGCGAGATGTTTGACAACATCGCACCTGCTTACGACTTCATGAATCGCGCCATGACTTTCGGCATCGACCGTCGATGGCGCCGCAAGGCCGTCGACATGCTCATGCGTCTGCCCCACCGCGACATTCTCGACGTGGCTTCCGGCACCGGCGACCTGGCTATACTGCTCGCACGCACTGACCCCAGTGCGTCGGTCACCGGCATCGACCTCTCCGAAGGCATGATCGAAATCGGCCGCGACAAGACCCGTCGTGCCGGACTTGCGGACCGCATCACCCTCACCGTGGGCGACTGCCTCAACCTTCCGATGGCCGACAGCTCGTTCGACGCAGTCACCGTGGCCTACGGTGTGCGCAACTTCGAAAACCTGTTGCAGGGCTACCGCCAGATGTTCCGCGTGCTCCGTCCCGGAGGCACGCTGACCGTCATAGAACTTGCCACCCCCACCTCGCCGCTCATCAAACCTCTATACCGTCTCTACACCCGTCACATCATACCGCTCGCCGGCCGACTGGTGTCGAAAGATGTCAGAGCATATTCCTACCTGCCCGAAAGCATAGCCGCGGTGCCCCAGCGCGACGACATGACCGCACTGATGGCACAAGCCGGATTCACCGATACGGCATGGCGATCGCTGACCTTCGGCACCTGCATCATCTACACCGCCCGACGGCCAGCCGACTGACCCCTATACCCCCAACCACAACGAATCATACAGTAAACATTTTTATTATACATCTATGAACTTCAAACATTTCGCATTTGCATTGGCCGTCGGTCTGACCGCTACCGCTGCGGTTTCAGCCCAGGAGCATCTCCACAGCCTCGATGCAAATCAGATCGACCACTCGATCGCACCCGGAACTGATTTCTATCGTTTCGTCAACAAAAAATGGCAGGATGCCAATCCCCTCACTCCCGAACACGCCCGCTACGGCAAATTCAACGTGCTCTCCGACACATCGGAAATGCGCGTAAAGCAGCTCGTGCTCGGCCTCGCCGAAGCCAATCCCGAACCCGGCACCGTGGCTTTCAAAGTATCCACTATCTACAATCAAGCCATGGACTCCGTGCGCCGCAACCGCGAAGGCGCCGCTCCCATCCAGGCCGACCTCAAGAAGATTGAATCAACTCCCCACGAAGGCATGGAAGACCTCTTCCTGTGGATGCACGCCAACTACGCCAGCCCATTCTTCAGCGCCGGCATCCAGGAAGACCTCGCCAACTCGAGCCAGTATGCAATGTACGTGAGCGGCGGCGGCCTCGGCCTCGGCGACCGCGACTATTATCTGGCCAACGACAAGGAGAACAAAAAAGTGCGCGAAGCCTACAAGAACCTGATCGTGAAACAAATGATCAACGCCGGCTTCAAGAAGAAAGACGCCCAGCGAATCATGCGCAACGTGATGAAGATCGAAACTGCAATCGCCGACTCCACATGGACCCGCGAACAGAGCCGCAATATCCCTGCCATGTACAACCCCCGCACTTTCGCCCAGCTCAAGCAGATGTATCCCAACATCAACTGGGACCGCTTCTTCGTTGAAACCATGAACGGCATACAGCCCGAAAACGTGATCGTCACCGAAATCAACACCGTGCAGCAGGCCAACGACCTGATGGCATCGCTGACCGATCGCGAGATAAAAGATTACTATCTGTGGAAATATGTGGCTCAGGCCGCAAGCCGCCTCAGCGACGACTTCGCCGATGCCTCCTTCGAATTCTCCAAAGTGATGAGCGGCGTGCAGCAGCAGCGTCCCCGCTGGAAACGCGCTCTCGGCGCCACTGAAGGCGCAATGGGCGAAGCCGTCGGCCAGCTCTATGTCGAAAAATACTTCCCCCAGTCGTCGAAAGACTACATGATCGGCCTGGTAGAAAACCTCCGTACCGCCCTCGGCAAGCACATCATCAACCTCGAATGGATGAGCGACGACACCAAACTCAACGCCATCAAGAAGCTCAATGCCTTCACCGTCAAGATTGGTTATCCCGACAAGTGGAAAGACTACACCACAATGGAGATTGACCCCAATCTGTCGTACTACGAAAACATGCACAACGTGGGCATGTGGCATCAGAACGAATACCTCAAGAAATGGGGCAAACCGGTCGACCGCACCGAATGGGGCATGACTCCTCAAACTGTCAACGCCTACTACAACCCGCTGGCCAACGAAATCGTGTTCCCGGCAGCCATCCTCCAGGCTCCCTTCTTTGACCCGGAAGCTTCCGACGCTGAAAACTATGGCGGTATCGGTGTGGTCATCGGCCACGAAATGACCCATGGATTTGACGACCAGGGCCGCAACTTCGACGCCGAAGGCAACATGACCGACTGGTGGACTCCCGAAGACGCTGAAGCTTTCGCCAACTTCACAAAAGGCCTCGGCGCTCAGTTCGACGCCGTGGAAGTGCTCCCCGGCCTCCACGCCAACGGCACCTACACCATGGGTGAAAACATCGCCGACCAGGGTGGTCTGCGCGTTGCAATGACCGCCTTCCTCGACTCGCAGAAGAAGAAAGGCGTCGATGTGACCACCGAAACCATCGAAGGCTTCACTCCCCAGCAGGTATTCTACATGAACTACGCCAACCTGTGGGGTCAGAACATTCGCGATGAAGAGATCCGCTCGCTGACCACCGGCGACGTACACTCTCTCGGCGAAAACCGTGTCAACGTCACTCTCCGCAACCTGACTCCCTTCTTCGAAGCCTTCAACATCACTGAAGGCCAACCCATGTATCGTCCCGAAGCCGAACGCATCGTCATCTGGTAATCGCGTTCATCGACAATAACGTAAAGAAGAGGCTGCACCCAACACTGGCGCAGCCTCTTCCTCGTTTTATAGATAGGCGAATTGTTTTATAGAATGGAATTCCTAATTCCTCTTTCCTAATTCTTCTTTCTTCTCAGTGGCTTTGGCTATCTTGTCAATTGCCACATCCATCGATGCCACATTGCGGTCGGCCTGCTCAAGCTCCTTGCCCACCTGTTGCTCCTGCTGGTACTTCTCCAGGCGTTCGGCAAGGTCGCGAGCGGTCTTCGCGCTTTTGCGTATCGACTTGTTGGCCACTTCTTTTGCTTTAGCCGAAGCCTTGGCACCAGCCTTGGTCAGACGTTGCTGAATGCTGTTGAGATTTGTCTCCACACGCTCCTTCATCTTCGAAATATGGTCGGCTATATCGCCGGCTTCGTCAGCGGCCTTAGCCTCGGCTGCCCGAGCCTCTTTCAGAGCGGCAAGCCGTGCGGCGGCGGCACTGACGCGCGCTGCAGCCCTGCTCAGTTCGGCAGCGGCCCGCGCTTCTTCCATCAGTCTGTTGTACATAGTATCAATAATTTTTTGCTTCGATTTCAAAATAGGATTGCGGACGCTTGCACACCGGGCAGATTGCCGGCGCTTTCTTGCCGATCACGATATGGCCGCAGTCGATACACTGCCAGATGCGGTCGTCGTCGCGTGAAAACACTATGCCTTCCTCAATATTGCCCAGGAGCTTGCGATAGCGTTCTTCGTGGGTCTTCTCGATGGCTCCCACCATTTCAAACAGTTTTGCTATCTGGTTGAAACCCTCTTCGCGGGCCACAACAGCAAACTCGGCATACATGTCGGTCCACTCATATCGTTCGCCGGCAGCCGCATCGTTGAGGTTGGCAATGGTGTCGGGCATTTCGCCGCCATGGAGCAGCTTGAACCAAATTTTGGCATGGGTGTGTTCGTTGTGGGCGGTCTCCTCAAATATCTTGCCTATCTGCACGTATCCGTCGCGCTTTGCTTTTTTGGCATAAAAAGTATATTTAACTGATGCCTGCGATTCGCCGGCAAGCGCTGTGCGCAGATTGGCTTCGGTCTTGGTGCCCTTCAAATCTTTCATAATCTCTATTGGGGTTAATTGGTTAATATTTTGGTTGTTGCAATAATCATAACGGCTACACACCGATTCATCCACTATAACAATCGTGGACCACGGATGGTTCGCCACAAATGATGCACAAAAAATTAGGCGCGTTCTGAATCGGCATATCTCTTTTTTTTGTATTTTTGCAACTTGAACCAATAATAAACAATTTCTAACTCGACGTGGAAACCAAGTATATATTCGTGACAGGCGGAGTGGTATCATCGCTCGGTAAGGGCATCATCTCCGCATCGCTGGCCTGCCTGTTGAAGGCTCGCGGCTTCAGAGTGACCATTCAGAAGTTCGACCCCTACATCAACATCGACCCCGGCACACTCAATCCCTACGAGCACGGCGAATGCTACGTCACCGCCGACGGCCATGAGGCCGACCTCGACCTCGGTCACTACGAACGCTTCACCAACGTCGAGACATCGCGCGCCAACAACGTCACCACCGGTCGCATCTACCAGAGCGTCATCGACAAGGAACGCCGCGGCGACTATCTTGGCAAGACCGTACAGATCATTCCCCACATCACAGACGAAATCAAACGCAACATCACCCGCCTGGGACAGACCGGCAACTACGACTTCATCATCACCGAAATCGGAGGCACCGTGGGCGACATCGAATCGCTGCCGTTTCTCGAAAGCGTGCGTCAGATACGCTGGGAACTGGGCAACGACGCCATCTGCCTGCATCTGACCTACATGCCTTATCTGCATGCCGCAAAGGAGCTGAAGACCAAACCGACCCAACACTCCGTCAAGCAGCTCCAGCAGCTCGGCATTCAGCCCGACGTGCTCGTGCTCCGCACCGAGAAGGACATTCCGGCCGACATGCGTCGCAAGATAGCCCAGTTCTGCAACGTTTCACCCGAAGCCGTGGTGCAAAGCATCGACCTACCCACAATCTACGAAGTGCCCGTGGCAATGCACGCCCAGGACCTCGATGAGATAGTGCTCCGCAAACTCAACGTGTCGGTTGCACCGCAGCCCCATATGGAGCCGTGGCTCAACTTCCTCGAACGCATGCATGCCGCCACCGAGCAGGTCAACATCGGTCTTGTGGGCAAATATGTCGAGCTACAGGATGCCTACAAATCCATCTGCGAGGCGTTGCTCCACGCCGCTGTCTACAACGACCGCCGTCTCAACCTCACATATATCAGCAGCGAAAACCTGACCGACGACAATGTCGACGAAGCCCTTTCGGGTCTCGACGGCGTCATCATTGCCCCCGGATTCGGAAGCCGCGGCATCGAGGGGAAGTTCGTGGCACTCAAATGGTGCCGCACCCACGACGTGCCCACATTCGGCATCTGCCTGGGCATGCAGACCATGGTCATCGAATTTGCACGCAATGTGCTGGGACTCACCGATGCCAACTCCACCGAAATGGATCCGGCCACTACCAACAATGTCATCGACCTGATGGAAGAACAGAAAAATGTCAGCAACATGGGCGGAACCATGCGTCTGGGTGCCTATCGCTGCAACCTCGCTCCGGGCAGCCGCGCCGCTGAAGCCTACGGCACCACCACCATCAGCGAACGCCATCGCCACCGCTACGAGTTCAACGGCCGCTATCGCGATGCTTTCGAGCAGGCCGGCATGAAATGCGTGGGTCTCAACCCCGACTCGCAACTGGTCGAAGTGGTCGAAATTCCCGAAAAGCGCTGGTGGATTGGCACACAGTACCATCCCGAATACCGCAGCACGGTGCTTACCCCCCATCCCCTCTTCCTCTCTTTTGTCAAAGCAGCCGTCGACTATCACACTGAAAAACAACAGAATTAACATCATCACCCATACGAATCACAACCACCGCACAAAATGAATAAAAACACCCTTACAGGTCTACTTTTGATGGGCGCCATCATCATGGTGTTCACCTATCTTAACCGTCCCTCGCAAGCCGAACTTGAAGCTGCCGAAAAGCAGCGTCAGGATCAGGCCGCAGCCGACAGCTTAAAATCCCAACCTCCGGTGGAGACCATCAACGCCTTCAGCCCGCAGGCTTTGGCCGACCTTCAGGCCACCGTGCGCCGCGACGGCAGTCTCGACACCACAGCCCATGCCTACACGCTCACCGGCGCAGATGTCACCGTCAACCTCTCGGCCGACTCGGCAGCTTCGCTCTCGGGTGAGGTCAAAGTCGGATCCTACACCGTGCCGGTGACCGACATCGTCAACGCCTCCTACGGCAACATACCCGTCGACGTGCGCCGCCAGGCTCTCGACAAACTCAACGCTGCCGTCGAAAGCGCCACCCGCTACAAAGGATTCGCACGCTATCTCAGCGGTTCTGATTCTTCCACAGTCACTCTGGCCAACGACAAAGTGCGCCTGACAATTGCCAGCAAAGGCGGCGTCATCAGTCAGGCCGAATTGCTCGACAAGAAATACGACAAATACGGTGGCGGACAGGTTTGCCCCATCGCCAATGGCGACGACATGTATGGCTTCTGCCTCGCTGCCGGCGACGTCGAATACGACACCCGCAACTTCTACTTCGAACTCGTACAGGAATCCGACTCTACCGTACTCGCCAAGGTCAACCCCGGCGATGGCGTGATGCTCGGTCTGCGCTACACTCTTCAGAAGGGTGCCTACACCGTCAAAATGGACCTCGTGCAGGAAAACATGCAGTCACTCGTGGCCACATCCAAGTCGTCGATCGACTTCCACTGGGACCAGATGATGGCCCGCAACGAAGCAGGCCGCATGTTTGAGTCCGACAACAGCGGCATCTACTATATGAAAGCTAACGGCGATGTCGACAACCTCGACGAACATTCCGACGATGAGTCCACCATCGAAGAACCCCTCGAATGGGTGGCTTTCAAAAATCAGTTCTTCTCGTCGGTGCTCATCAGCGAAAAGGGCTTCAACCGCCCGATCCACCTCACTTCGGCCGTGCTGAAAGACGATCCGAAATTCGTCAAAAAAATGTCGATGACCGCAACCACCGACTATAATTCCGCGCTCGAGACTCCCACCTCGTTCGTGTTCTATGTCGGCCCCAACCTCTATCCCCTGCTCTCCGACCTGTCTGACACCATCATCCCCGGCAAAGACCTTAAACTCACCGACCTCATACCGCTCGGATGGGCTCTCTTCCGCTGGATCAACATATGGATTGTCATCCCTGTGTTCACCTTCCTCGGACAGTTCATCTCCAACTACGGCATCATCATCCTGCTGCTGACGCTCTTCATCAAACTCATCCTCTTCCCCTTTACCTACAAGAGCTACATGTCGCAGGCCAAGATGCGCGTACTCGCTCCCGAAATCAAGGAAATCAACGAGAAATATCCCGGCAACGAAAACGCCATGAAGCGCCAGCAGGAGACAATGGCTCTCTACAGTCGCGCCGGAGCCAACCCGATGTCGGGCTGTCTGCCCATGCTGCTGCAGTTGCCCATCCTCATCGCCATGTTCCGATTCTTCCCCTCGGCCATCGAGCTGCGTGGCGAATCATTCCTGTGGGCCACTGACCTCTCGGCTCCCGACGCCATCATCCCTCTGCCCTTCTCCATACCGAAGCTTGGCGATAAGCTCAGCCTCTTCTGTCTGCTCATGACCGCTGTCAACATCATCTATACCCGCATCAACATGCAGAATCAGCCCGGCGGCATGTCATCGCCTGCCATGAAATGGATGATGTATCTGATGCCCGTCATGTTCCTCGTGTTCTTCAACAACTACGCAGCCGGCCTCAGCTACTACTATCTGCTGTCGCTGTTGATCACTATCATCCAAACCTACATTTTCCGTCGCGTGGTCAATGAAGAAAAAGTCAGGGCCACCATGAAAGCCAACGCCGCCAAGCCTAAAAAGAAAAGCGGCTTCATGGCCCGTCTCGAAGAAGCACAGCGCCGCCAGCAGGCCGCCCTTCGCGAACAGGAAAAACAACGCTCAAAAAAGAACGGACGTCGCTGACAAAACCACCCGCCCGATCGTTTATCCATAATCACTATCTATAATTAAACTCTTAACCGAAATGATCAGCAACAAAGTTCAAGACGCCATCAACGCGCAGATCAACGCCGAATTCTGGTCGGCCTATCTCTATCTTTCCATGGCCATGCACTTCGAAGCAGAAGGCCGCTCAGGTGTTGCCAACTGGTTCAAAATCCAGTTCCAGGAAGAACAGGCCCACGCCCAGATCTTCATCAACTACCTTAACCAGCGTGGCGGTCGCGTCACACTCAAGGCCATCGACGAAGTACCCACTTCATGGGCTTCTCCCCTCGAAGCTTTCAAAGCCACTCTCCAACACGAGCAGAAAGTGACTGCACTCATCAACAACCTCTACGCCATAGCTGAAGCTGAGCACGACTACGCCACCCGCGACCGCCTCAACTGGTTCGTTAGCGAGCAGGTTGAAGAAGAGGACAACTGCCGCCAGCTCATCGACAAATACTCACTCATCGGCGACGACGGCATGGGCCAGTACATGCTCGACCAGGAACTCGGCGCCCGTACCTACACCGCCCCCTCGGCCCTCGCAGCCGAATAACCCCCTCCCCTGACAAAAATCCCAACCCCAAATAACCCGGGAGGCTGCCCAAAGCAGCCTCCCGTAATATTACCCACCGCTCCCACCACTCCGAAAATTCCCAAAATTCCCATCTGTCTAACCTCTCCCATCTCTCCCATCACCCATTAAAGTAGTGGGGCGTTCGGCAAGGACGCCGATTCCCCATAACCCCGCACGCCAAAGGCGTGGGGGCAAAATCCCACCTTCATATGGCGTCCGCCAGGACGCCGATTTACCATAACCGAAAACGAGTCCGCCAATGCATAATTCCTAATTTCTCTCCAAATTCCTAATTCCAAATGCCCTCCCAACTTTTCCCGTCCCCCAAGTGTTCTAATAATAAAATAGGAGGACACAATTATGAAACGCGGCAAATTCCTTAAGGCACTATCAATGGCAGCAGTCGTAGCATCGCTGACAGCCTGCGATGCCATTTGGACCAGCGACATGGTCGGCGACCCCGGCTATTATATCGGCTCAAGCTATTCCTCAGAATGGTATCCGCCACTGCCAGGTGCTCCGCTGATCAACCCCGTATATTGGGGCAATCAACTCTATCCAGGTCCCATCCCCGTAAGGCCAAGCATCAGCAATACATGGCGACCCACGGGCAACGTGCGTCCCGTCAATCCGGGCAATTCCGGAAGTACTTCCACGCCTGTACCTCTGCCCGACAACATTCCTGTTGGCAACGGCGGCAACGCTGGCTCCGGCAATTCCCGCCCGTCGAACTCCGTGGTTCCACCGGCCGGCACATTCCCCAATATCGGCAGTGCCGAACCCGGTATAGCGATGCCCCCTGCAGGCACTGGCTACAGAACAAGAAAATAATCCGATATTTTTACGATATTTTTCAAAATTTACATAAGCAGTGATTAAACCTTCACTGCTTTTTTTCGTCATAATTAAGTAAATTGTTCGAAATTTTTTCCAAGGGTAAAAAACTTAGGTAACTCTAAAGAAAACATATACATCAACGACAGATGGAAAATCCGTTTCATAAGCTATCCCTTCTGCTGCTGATCATGGTGCTGACACCGGCCATCGCATTGGCTTCGGTAGTGAAGGGAAAAGTCATTGACGACTCAGGAGAGGGGCTGCCTCAAGCCACACTGCGCCTGCTTTCGCCCGCCGACTCAAGCTTTGTCAAAGGCATCAAGTCAAACTCATCGGGAGCATTCTCTTTCTCCGACGTCAAAGCCGGAAAATACATCCTCGAAGCCTCCTATCTTGGCTACAACAGCAAGTTTACCAACATCAACGTGACCGGTTCGACTCTGACCGTGCCCGAGATCACCCTCACCGAATCATCCATCATGCTCGGCGAAGTCAGCGTGGTCGGCGTGGCAACACAGGTGAAAGTGTCAGAGGATACAGTCGAATTCAACGCTGGATCCTACAAGACGCAACCCAACGCCGTGGTTGAGGATCTTCTCAAGCGCCTCCCGGGCGTTGAGGTGGGCACCGATGGAACTATCACCGCCAACGGCCAGACTGTCAGCAAGATCCTGATCGACGGCAAGGAGTTCTTCTCCGACGACCCCAAGGTCGCCTCTAAAAACCTACCTGTCGACATGGTCGAAAAACTCCAGGTCGTCAACCGAAAGAGCGATTTGGCACGACTGACCGGAGTCGACGACGGCGAAGATGAAACCGTCATCAACCTTACCGTCAAGTCCGGCATGAAAAACGGATATTTCGGCACCGTCGAGGCCGGCTACGGCACCGACTCCCGATACATGGGCACATTCAATGTCAACAAGTTTTGGAACGACAACCAGATAACACTTCTGGGCAACTTCAACAACATCAACGAGCTCGGCTTCACCGACAGCAACGGCAACCGCTTCCGCCGATTCGGTGGCAACAACGGCATCAATACATCACAAGCCTTCGGCATCAACTTCAACGTTGGCAACAAAGAGATATTCCGCTTAGGCGGCGACGTTATGTACTCACACTCCGATCGCGACACCCGTCAGCGCCAGGATCGCCAGTATCTCTTCTCCGACTCCACCTCCTACGCTTTCACCACCAAAAACACCCGTGACAAAGGCCATAACTTCCGCGGCGACTTCCGTCTGCAGTGGAAACCCGACTCATTCAACACCCTCGAGTTCCGACCCAACTTCTCCTACAACGTCAACGACTCCTACTCGCTCGACTCCACCCTCAACCGCGCAGGCGACCCGATGCAATCGCTCGTCAGCCGCACCTTCAACGAGTCCAACTCCGATGGCCACTCGTTTGAATTCGGAGCCAACGCCATCTACAGCCACAACTTCCGCAACCATCCCGGCCGTGCATTCTCAATCCAGCTCCGCTACAATCACTCCAACGTGCGTGAAAACGAGACGTCATACTCTCTCAACCGTTTCTTCAACTTCGCCGACTCCACCGATCTATACGACCAGCTGACCGACATGCACACCTGGAGCGATATGGCCCAGGCCCGCGTCACCTGGACCGAGCCTCTCGGCGATGTCAAGAAAGGCAATTTCCTGACCTTTGCCTACCGCATTCAGTATCGTTGGAACAATACCGACAAACTCGTCTACGATCATCCGCTCCTTCCCCCGGGAGCCGACGGACTGCCCATCATCGACTACTCACAGACTATTCTCAGCGACTCGTTGAGCAACCAGTTCCGCAACGACTATTTCAATCAGAACATCCGACTGGGCTACCGCCACGTATCGTCGTCGCATAATCTCGACATCGGTCTGTCGCTCGTGCCCCAAAGTTCATCGTCAAAAAACCTATCCAACCCCGAAAAGACCATCGCCACCCGCTGGGTATGGAACGTGGCTCCGTTCCTTAACTACCGACTCAAAATGGGCAAAAACCGCTCGCTCAACATCAACTACCGCGGACGATCCTCACAACCCTCGATGACACAGTTGCAGCCCGTGGCCGACTACTCCGACCCCATGCGAATAGTCATCGGTAACCCCAACCTCGATCCGTCGTTCACCCACTATCTGCGCATGCGCTTTCAGGACTTCAACGCCGAACATCAGCGATCGATCATGATGATGGCCGACTTCGACATGACCCAGAACTCCATCGTGTCGCGCACTTCGTTCGATCGTGAAACAGGCGCACAGACCACCACCTACGAAAACGTCAACGGCGTGTGGAGTGGCCGCGTCATGGCAATGTTCTCCCAGCCCCTGCGCAACAAAGCATGGCAGGTTTCAGCCCACTCCTTCCTCATGTACAACCAGCGCGTCGGCTTCAACAACGGCGACCGCAACCGCAGCGGTTCGCTCATGTGGAACTTCATGCCCTCAATTGCATGGCGCCCCGACAACCTCGAATTTGAATTCCGTCCGCGCTATTCGCTCCAATACACCACCAACTCGCTTAAAAGCGCCGGCAACATGACCGTCCACAACTACGGCGGCACCTTCTCGGCCTACTACTACACACCCATCGGCATCATCCTCAACACTGATCTCACCTACACCGCCACAAGCGGTTACTCGCAAGGCTACGACAAGAACGAATGGATGTGGAACGCAAGCGTATCCTACCAGTTCCTCCGCAGCAAATCGCTCACCCTCTCGGTCAAAGCCTACGACCTTCTGCAGCAACGAAGCAACATCTCCCGCTCCGTCACCGCCAACTATATCGACGACATCAACTACAACGGTCTCACACGCTACTTCATGGTGACCGTATCCTACAAGTTCAACACCTTCGGCAAAGGCAACGAACCCGTCGACCGAAACGCATGGCATGGTCGCGGTGGCCCCGGCGGCATGGGCGGACGTCCTCATCGCTGATCTCCGAAAAAGAAAAGCCCCAAATAAATACCCAAGAAGCTGCGCCACCCGGCGCAGCTTCTTCACTTTTCCACCATAAATCTCACCTTGCTCCCATACGACTTATAAATCTTATCTAACTTATAAAACGTATATATCTTATAAAATCCCCAATCCGGCCTTGACAAAAATAGGGGTTCAAAAATAGGGGTGTCGGCACTGACGCCGACACCCCCAACTAAACGCCGAAATCCTCAGCGATTATTTATTGTGGCCCTTGCATTTGCCGCAGTGCTGGCCTTCGGCTTTGCCGCAGCCTTTACCTTCGCCTCCCTGCTTGCCACAGCAACCGGCGGGTTTGTCAGCGGGTTTGCCACATGCTTCACCGGTGCAAAGGGTAGCTTCATAGCCGATCTTGCCAAATGCTTTGGCGATATTGCTCTCGGTGGTCTTGGCCGGATCGTAGGTCACGGTTACGGTCTGCTTCTGAAGATCAGTGGCAATGCTCTTCACTCCTTTTTCGTAGCGAAGGTTGCTTTTGATCTTGTTCTCGCAATTCTGACAGGTCATGGCCGGCGAAACGGTGAACACTGCTGTCGAGGTCTGTTTGGGTGATTTTGCCGAAACTCCGGCTGCAATTGCCAGTGCCAGTATGGCCACCGACATGATAGAAATAAGTTTTTTCATTTTTGTTATTTGGTTTAGTTATATTTCGTAAAGTTATATCTGAAGCCCACATACACCATGGCACCATGAAGCGGCCCATAGATCATTGTGGCATCGAAATCGACTCCCCACGGATTCGAGGCTCCGATTATAGGATTCTTCTGCTTGAAGCCTGTCAGATTCTCGCCACCGACATATATGCTCCAATGGCGGAAATTACGGGTCAGTTGGGCATTTAGTTGCACAAACGATCCGTAGTGCTCACGCCACGACATGGCTCCGTCAGCCAACCGATATGGATTCGGCATCCGGCCGCCGCCATTGATGACCAGTGATGCATCGAATTGCCACAGTCCCATCATCGGAGCATAGCTGAGCGTGAAGAGTCCCTTGTTGCGCGATGTCAGTGGTTTCTGTTCCATGCCATTGCCATAGTTGGCCTTCACATCGGTCAGACGCCAGGCCGCCGTCAGCGTAAGGTCGTCGAGCGGGCTGGCACTCAGTTCCACTTGCACTGCATGCGAATACGACAGTCCGTCGTAGCTGTAGATATATGCGGCGTGAGGATCGCGGTCAAGATTCACCATCAGTTGGTTGGTGAACCGTGTATAGTAATACTCTCCGTCAAGTGTCAGTTTCTTATCGGCGATTGTAAAGTCCCACGTGGCACCTGCCCCGAAATTCCATGCCGACTCACGTTGCAGATCCGGTGCAATGACCAATCGGCGCGACGAAGCCAACAGATAGGAATACTCGGCCAATGGATGCGGCGATCGGAATCCGCGACCGGCCGACATATGCAGCGACACTTGCTCCACCGGCTTGTAACGCACATGCATGCGTGGTGTCACCATTGAACCATAGCGGTTGCTGCGGTCATACCTCAAGCCGGCCATGGCTATCAACCGATCGTCGAGATTGAAGGTATACTGTCCATAGCCACCCCCTACAGTCTCATGGTCGGCCTGCCGGGCGAGAGCCTCGGAAGCATCGACCTGCAGGCGATAGCGGTAATGGTAATCGTCAAATGTCATGGTCAGACCGGCCGACAGTGCATGGCGCTCCGACCATTTGCGTTCAAACATCAGCTGGGCGTATGCCTCACGCTGATCTATGTCACAAATTCTCAATCCATAGCCGGCATCCTGATCGTGCAATGACCCTGACACTATCAAAGCTATATTGCCATCGTTGTCGCGGTCGAAAATATATGCGTTTTTGGTCATTGCCTCCCAGCGCCGCGTGTCGATGCGGATCTTGTAGAGCGGCATATCGCTGCCGGCCATCGATGTTGCGTGGTGCTCGTCCTGGCCGCTGAGGCGGCGCTCGTCGAGAAACTTCGCCGAAGCCTGAAACACATAGGCTGACCCGAGATAGGCCACACGGGGCATAATGGAGAATTGTCTGACTCGCGGTATGTCGCTGAAGCCGTCGTCGTTGCCGTCGTGGCTACTGAAACCGTTCTCAAAATGTGTCAGCAAGCCTGCACTCCAGTTGCTGCCCAGATGCAGATTGCCGTCGAAGTTGGCCTCAAGCTTGTTCATCATGTCGTAGTACATGTTGACCGAAAGCGACGGATCGAGTTGCGGTTTCTTCATTTCCACATTGATCTGTCCCGTGATCGATTCATAGCCGTTTTTTACCGATGATGCTCCTTTCGACACCTGTATCGACTGCATCCACGGGCCGGGGATATAGCCGAGACCGTAAGGTGCAGCCGCTCCACGGAAGTTGGGCACATTTTCGGTCAGCATCTGCACATACGACCCCGACAGGCCAAGCAGACGTATCTGTCGGGCTCCGGTTGCCGCGTCGTTGTAGTTGACGTCGACCGACGGATTGGTCGTGAAACTTTCGCCGAGATTGCAACAGGCCGCACGCTTGAGCTCCGAAGCAGTGATCAGCATACTGTTGGAGGCCCCCGACATACGAAGAGGGCCACGCTTCGACGTGACCACTACCTCTTCCAGATCGTTTATCGAATCGGCCGAAGCATAAGCAATCGGAGCCGACAGCATAAGCAACATCAATGAATTGATCGTTCTGCGGATATTCATCGTTGCCTATCGAATATGTTTTTATTTAAATTCCTGTGCAATGCGCGCTGCTATCGAGGCCATTTCGTCGCCGGGGATGGTCATGCGGTTGCGCAGATCCTCCTCCTTGTTGATAGGCACGAGATGAATGTGGGCATGAGGCACATCAAGACCAATCACTGCCTCTGAGATGCGAGCGCAAGGGATGGCTGCCTTTATTGCCTTGGCCACACGGCGGGCAAACAGTTCGAGAGCCACATAATCATCCTCATCGAGGTCAAAAATGTAGTCCACTTCCTTCTTCGGTATCACCAAAGTGTGACCCGGCTGCATAGGATTGATATCGAGAAACGCCAGGTGACGGTCGTCCTCGGCCACTTTGTAGCACGGAATTTCACCGGATACTATCTTGCTGAATATCGATACCATGTGTTATTAATAACTGATTTCAACGATTTCAAACTTCATCAGTCCTGCGGGAACCTTGATTTCAACAATCTCGCCAAGCCTGTGACCTAAAAGGCCCTGGGCGATAGGAGTGCTCGAACCGATTTTCTTCTCGCGCAGATTGGCCTCGCTGTCGGCCACAATGGTATATTCCATCACCATGCCGTTGGCCACATTTTTGATCTTCACGCGGTTGAGTATCTGCACTTCTTCGTTGTTGAGCTTGCTCTCGTCGATGATGCGGCAACTTGCCACGAGATCTTTGAGTTGTGAAATTTTCATTTCGAGCAATCCTTGTGCCTCCTTGGCTGCATCATATTCGGAATTTTCCGACAAGTCACCCTTGTCGCGGGCTTCGGCGATGGCGCGGGATATCTCCGGACGCTTCACCGATTCAAGATAGGCTATCTCTTCCATTTTCTTCTTATAGCCCTCTTTTGTCATGTAAGTTATAGGCATAATATCGTAGTTTTAAATATTTTAAATTCGTTTTTTAATCATCCGCAGACGCATCGTCGATTCAACAATTACTGATGCGGAGAGTAAAAAAATTTTGGAATCTCCTCCCTGACCGGGTAAGATTCCACTAATAGGGGCGGCCACTTCATTGGCCTCATAATTTCACTCACAAAGTTAGTCAATCAATTTCATTCGGCCAACTTTTTTGGCCAATTATTCACCAATATTGCCCAAAAGAGGAGCAAAAGAAGCAAAGAAAAAACGTTTTGCACCGCCTGATTGTTTGATTATTAAACAACCTACTAACATTACCGTTATGACTCACCGCGACATTGTGGGCCTTCTTGGTGACAAGGCCGAATATCTTCTCGACTATAAGTGCACGGCTATCGACAAGTCGATGCTTCATTTGCCCTCGGGCGACATCGTTGACAAAGTTTGGATCAATACCGACCGCAATCTCCCGACGCTCAACAACCTTCAGCGTCTTATCAACCATGGGCGATTGGCCGGCACAGGCTACCTGTCAATATTACCCGTGGACCAAGACATAGAACATGGTGCGGGTGCATCGTTTGCCGCCAATCCGATCTATTTCGATCCGGAAAACATAGTCAAACTGGCCATCGAAGGCGGTTGCAACGCTGTGGCATCGTCGTTTGGCAATCTCGGCGCCGTGGCTCGCCGATATGCCCACAAGATACCGTTTTTGGTAAAACTCAACCACAACGAGTTGCTGACCTACCCCAACAGCTACAACCAGGTGATGTTTGGCACGGTACGCGAAGCGTGGAACATGGGAGCCGCTGCCGTGGGGGCCACGGTCTATTTCGGATCGCAGGAGAGCCGCGACCAGCTGGTTCAGGTGGCCGAAGCGTTTGAATATGCCCATGAGCTGGGCATGGTCACGGTGCTGTGGTGCTATCTCCGCAACAGTGCTTTCAAGAAAGATGGCGTAGACTATCACGCTTCAGCCGACCTGACAGGCCAGGCCAACCGATTGGGCGTGACCATCCAGGCCGATATCGTGAAACAAAAACTGCCGACCAACAACGGCGGATTCACAGCCATCAATTTCGGCAAGACTGATGAGCGCGTCTACACTCAGCTGACCACGGATCACCCCATCGATCTCTGCCGCTATCAGATAGTCAACAGCTATATGGGTCGTGTAGGTCTGATCAACTCGGGCGGTGCATCGCATGGTTCAAGCGACCTGGTCGACGCCGTCACCACGGCAGTGGTCAACAAACGCGCAGGCGGCATGGGTCTGATATGCGGCCGAAAGGCTTTCCAACGCCCAATGAATGAAGGTGTGAAACTGCTCAACACCATCCAGGACGTCTATCTCGATCCGGAGATCACCATAGCCTGACCCAAGGCTCCAGCGATCCTGAAATTTTATGAGACGGAGCCTAAAACCTCAGCGCACGGTGATTTCGTCGACCATAAACCAACAAGGATTGCCGACACCATAGTGCCATTCGGGACACTTTTTAGTAGCCTCGACATCAATGCGCACATATCGGGCATCGACAGGCGTGGCAAGGCTGTGGGGTGTGTGGATGAATTTCACCTGCGGAGTGCGGTCTTCGGCTAGCTCAACCTTGCCGACCGGCCGGAAGTCAATGCCGTCGGTCGACACCGAATAGCTCACACTGCGCGGCTGGAGCACCCATGCTCCGAGTTGCTGCAGAAAATCGGCATCGAAATAGCTGACAGGCTGCACCGATCCCAAGTCGATCGTGATCGAAGCATCGCGGTCTTCCCAACCTACCCAGCTGTCCTTATATGTAGCGCCGCCGTGTAGTCCGTCAGTCAGTGCCTGAAGGGCAAAACTGCTGTAGGGTTGCGGAGGCATCTCAGAGAAACTGACTACACATCGGGCGGCACGATTGGCCGTATCGGCATGCAGATAGCGCGACCGATACAGCTCTACGTACTCGTCGGGGGTGTTATGGCGCTCATTGAGCATGGTCAGACCGCCGGCACGTGCTTCACGTTGGAATATATCGAGCTTACGCTCTATATCAGCCACATCGCGGTCGGGGTTGACGCGCTGTATCTCGAGTTCGCTGTAGCGTAGCGACAGGCGCGCACGGCGCACGCGTGCCAACCGCGTCGGGTCATCAGCCACAGCGGCCTCCGCCTTGTCGAAAATGGCGGAATACATCCGCAGCATGTAGGGCGACAGCATGCCGTCTTTGTGGCTCACAGGCGAATCGTAGAGCCACAATCCCTTGCCGCTGCCAAGAAGTGCGCCCTGCTCCAGCCGCAGACACCGCTCTATGTGCGGACCGGCAGCTCCGTAATAGCCGTTGAGAAAGGTTGTCATCAGCGAATCGACATCGGCGTCTGCGTTCCACATCAATTTGGATATCAGATAACCGCGCAGTTCAGGCATATCACCGCCTCTGACTCCAACAACACCGGCAAGGAGCATCTCCACACCGTGGTCGCGCAATATCTGCAGATTGGGTTGCATCACATGGAAGTCGGGAAACGGTGTGGCGAATCCATCGTAGTTGCTGCCGTAGTTCCACACAAAGAAGTTATGGCACATGCCTGACCACCCCTCGAGCGCCCTCATGAAATCGCGCCCCGAGGCATTATCAGGGAAAGCCACCTCACGGTAGCAGTCGATGCCGCAAAGCATGATATTGACGTTGGGGCGCGGCTTCTCATATTTTGGCGGGTGCATCGAGTAGAGATATGCAAGAGTGGAGATCTGCTTGTCGGGGAACCGGTCAGCAATGCGGTTGATGAAGCGCAGCAGACTGCCCATGGGGCAGCCTTCGCGGTCGTCGATGGCCTTGCATTTCGGGCAGGTGCAATTGGTGTAGTTGCCGTCGTTCTGGCTGACCGAGATCATATCCATGTCGGGATGCGCCTTGAATATCGAGTCGATCTTGTGGACCACGATATTGAACACATCTTCGTTGGTCAGACACCACTGCACGGCCGATCCGGGATGACGTTCACCATCAAACCAGGCATAATATTCCGGATGATCCTTGCCATAGACCGAGGCTGGCAGCAGTTTGTCGAAAGTGTGCACCCAATAGCGTCCGGCAAACAGGTCGGAGGGATACTCGAATCGATGCCAGTCGCGGTAGATCGAATCGGCTCCAATGGCATAACAGTCGCTCTGGCGGTGAGTGAAGGTGGGATTCTCCACAAGGTCGATGTCAGGCAATACGATGGTGGAATTGCGATGAATGTCCACCTCGCCGGCACTCCAATAGTTGCAGCCCAGATAGCTTTCGAGCAGAGTAGCCACGGCATAGATCGACCCTTTGTTGCGCCCTTCGATGCGGAGCACACCATCGGCGGAGGCAATTCGGAATCCGTCGGTAGTCACGACCGAGTCCGTGGCCGATCCAATCACCACATCACCCTTTCTCGGTGAAGTAGCACCAACGACCGGGAGCTGACAGTCGGAGATACGGCCAACAAAATCCTGCAATAGAGATGCAGCCTTTACGTTTGCTGCCGTGGAATCAGCCACAATTATGCGGCTGTGCGACTTACCCGATTTCACCAAAGAAACTCCGGCCGATGCCCCGACCGCAAAAAGCACCATCACAAGTGCGACAAGACTGATTCGTTTCATAATCCCAAATATACGAAAAAAATCGTCCGGCCTTGTGGGGCCGGACGATTTTTTTATTTGGGATTTATTGGATTAGTCGTTCCAGGTACAGCTGATGTAGGTGAATGTGGCCGGAGCCGTCACTTTGTAGATTATGGTGGCAGGTTTGGTGGTGCCGTCATAATAGTAGAAGTTGATGGTGTATTCCGGTTCAATACCCTTGGCTGTGGGAGCGGCATCGGGATGGAGGATGGCAAGCGCTGCGGGGAACACTTCCTTTTCGAAGCGTTCTTTTTCGAGAGCCACAACCTCATCGTCGGTCATGCTGTCGTAACCGGGATACTGAGTCTTGGCTGCCGAAGGACGAAGGTCGACGTTGCCCTGGTAGGCTGAAGTACCGCAATAGTACTCGTTGTTGCCATAAGAGGATACGTAGGCTGCTCCGTTGGGCACGTTGTTGAGCACCCAGTCGACGCAAGTCTGGTAGTAGAGGGTGGAGATAGCGATACCTTTACCAGCAGGGAGTGTGATGGTCACGTCGGGGCTATACATCCATTTGCCGTCTTTCTTGACGAACTGCGAGGTGACAATCGTAGTACCGTTGAATCCACCTACCCATTCAGAACCGTTGTAGCGGCATTCGGCGCAGCGAGTGACGGTGGTCGAGCCGTTGTAGTAGTTGTAGACCACGTAGCGGATGTCGTCGGCCTGAGCATAAGGATAAGTCTGACGCAGGTAAGAGGGCAGATAGTTTTTGGGAGCGTCGCCCGAGAGGTTGTCGTAGGTCTGACCCATAGCCTGATAGTCGCTGTGGTTGAGCACGGTCATGTTGTTGACGGGAGCCCATTTAGTCCCGTCGTACTTATACATGACGCTGACAGCAGTCGAGGCAACGGTAGTGGCAGCACGCGAAGTCATGGCGGTGGCGGCATTGACGGTCACTTTGGTGACACAAAGCGAGCAGTATCGGTTGCCGGCCACGGCATACCAGTAGCCTTCAACGGTGACGTTGGCACCATCGGTCAAGAGAGCTTTCTGAGCATCGGTGCAGTAGCTGGGGCTACCCTTGGCAGTCGAAGCTCCGTCGATGATGAGGTTGATATTTGTACCGTTGAGCGTCACTGTACCGGTCATCGAAACGTAGGTGCAGGGATCGATTGCAGTGCCTGCCACGAGAGCGTCGAGTTCAGCACCGGTAAACACCTTGGGAGTGGGATAGGTCACTTCCTGTTTGCCTTTCACTTCAAAGGTGGCGGCATTACCAAACTGAATACTCTTGTTGCGCGAAGCCACGGTGCCGTCCAAAGTCAGCTGAGTGCCGATTTCGATCGAGCCATCGTTGTAGCCGTTGCCACGGTAGCAGTAGATCGATCCACCCTTGTCGGTGAGGATGAAGCCCTGCATGTCGATGGCGGTCACGTAGCCGTTGACGGTCAGAGTCTGGCCGGTAGCGGCGGTGCCGAGCACATCGCTGAGTTCAAATGCGGGAGTTTCGGGAGCCGAACCGCCGAACACGGGGTCGGTTGATGCCTGATTGTAGTTGACAATCACGTAGGTGCCTTCGATGGCGTCATCGTAGACAGCATCGAGAATAGTGGGGATGTTGCGCGCGGCGGTGCAAGAGGGAGCGAATGCTTCGGCATACTGCTCGTCGCTGCCCCAGGCGTTGATATAGTCGTCGGTGGTGACAGTGTATTTTGCTGCATTTACAGCACCTGTCACTTCGGCCGGCTGGCCTGCCATGGTTTCATAGGTCACTTTGACCGACGAACCGTTGCTGAGAGCGAAGTAGGGGAAACGCTCGTCGGCAAGGAAATAGGGGATGTAGTCTTCAGCGGTGATCACATCGGTGAAATAGCCCTGCGAGCCAACGGCAGTGAGATCGGCAAGGTTGTCGCCGGCAGCAGCCTTGGCTGTTGACAGAGCGGCAAGCGATGCATAGTCCACCTGGGTCATTGTGTATTCAATGGTTGAAGTCGACGCATTTTTGTCGGGCACTTCAAAGCCATCGAGTTTGTCGTTCCAGGAGTTGTCGTCGCATGCGGCGAAGGCCATTGCACAACCCGACAGGATCACAAGACGGTTGATATATTTTTTCATATCCTGATTGTCGAATTAGAAGTTAACTTTAAGTTTGAGGCTGTATGTGCGGCCAAAGCAATAGAACACGCGGTTGGCGTTGCTCCACGTACCCACAGCGCCGAGGTCGGTCTGGGCCTGGGTCACGTAGTTGTAGTTGCAAAGGTTGTTGACATTGCCATAGATGGTGGCGTCGAAGTTGCCAAGTTTGAAGTTGTAGCTTGCGCTTACGTCGAGCTGGTTGCCCCAAGGAATTCTCCAGGGAGTGCCGGGTTTGAGCACCTTGCCGTTCTGAAGGTTCGACGAGTTCAGCGAGATGTCGGAGTAGTTGCGGAAGTAGCCTGTCCAGTCGATGCCTATGCGGAATCCTTTGACGGGTTTGAAGGTCACGCCGAGAGCAGTGGTGGTCTGAGCCGAGCCACTGACTTTCACGCCCTTCTGTTCGAGAGTGGCGTGGAGGTGATCTTCAGCGAGGATGCCCGAAGCGATCGTACCGTTGAGGTTCGACAGCGGAGCGCCGTTCTGGTTGTAGAAGTAGCCGGTGGCGTTGGAGTCCCAAGTCCAGTCGCCCAAAGAGAGCATGGCGTCGAATTCCAACCATTTCAGAGGTTTGTACTTGGCTGAGATTTCAATACCCATGTGGCGGGCATCGACACCTGACATTGCGAAGTAGTAGTAGTTTGAACCATCCTGTGCTATAGACGGGTCGATCTGTTCACCTTTGCTCATGGTCTTGTCCATCCACTTGGTGTAGTAAGCGTTGACGTCGATGGCCAATTGCGGAGAGTGGTAGCCGTAGCCGATTTCAATCGAGCCTACTTTCTCGTTGAGAGCGTCGGGGTTGGTGATATTGGAGCGCTGCGAGCTCAGGAACACACCGTAGCTGAAGAACGGTGCACGGCTGATATAACCAGCGTTGAAGAACACGTTGTTGTGGCGGTCGATGTTGTAGTTTGCACCACCCTTGATAGTGCCGCCGATGAAGTTCTTGGTAGCCGAGCGAGCATGCTCTGCGTCGTAGTAGTAGAAGTCCTTACGCCAGTAAGTGTTGTTGTTGAGGGCACCGGCGAGCACCAGGTTGAGGCGCTTGTCGAGCATCGTGTATTCAGCCTGGCCGTAGATGCCTTCCTGGCAGGTGAAGCCGTCGTAGTTGCGGTTGACCACGTCGCCCACATGCAGTTTTTCATACACCCAAGCGAGGTCGGTGTTGTTGTGCACGGCATTGTTGTAGGGCTGCACGTTGGAGCGGTTGTAGTTGTCGATGTAGTATTCACCGCCGAAGAGGTCGGAGATTTCGGTCTTGTGGTGACCTACATAGTAGCGGAGGTCAATACCGCCGGTCAGAGCCAGACGGTCGCCGTTGCGCAGGTCGATGGTCTTTTTGTAGGAAGAGATCAAACCATAAGTTTCGTGGCTGTTGAGCTGCTTGCCGATGACCATGTTCGAACCGGTGGTCGAAGCGGCGTTCATGTCCTCAACGGCTGCATAGTCGTAGTAGCCTTCGGGGGTGCGGAACTGCATGTTGAGCACACCGTTGTTGGCGCCGTACCACGATGAAGAGTAGCTTGTCTTGGTGCCGTCGGGGTTGATGACGGTGCGGCCCATA
The DNA here is from genome assembly GCA_023666835.1 of Bacteroides sp. Classification (GTDB taxonomy): domain Bacteria; phylum Bacteroidota; class Bacteroidia; order Bacteroidales; family Muribaculaceae; genus Paramuribaculum. The sequence goes on from JAMPBJ010000001.1 coordinate 967,933, forward strand.
CCGGTGCGGCCACCACCCGAGGTGATCGACAGATAGAACGATGTCGACAGCGACGAAGTGTTGTCGATCTGCCAGATGTGGTTGAGAGCTATCTGCGGTTTGTGATAGAAGTTGTGGTTGGAGTTGTAGACCTCACCGTTTTTGCGGAAACCGTAGGTGGGATTGTAGCGATAGGGGCTTTCACCCTGCATGTAGTCGCGTACGTTCTGCCAGCCTTCGATGGTCAGACCGTTGTTGTAGTTGCGCTGGTCGTGCCACTGGGGAGCACCGAAGCCGGTCAGGCCGATCTGATGGCGGTCGTTGATCTTCTTGGTGACGTTGACAAACCATGAGTAAGCTTCATAGGCAGTGCCCTGCACATAGCCGTCGGCCCATTTGCGCGAACCGAGCACCGTGATGGCCCAGCCGTTTTTCATCAGACCGGTCGAGAGTTTGAAGCCGATGTTGTTGAGGCCGTCGTTGCCCATGCCATACCAGAGCGAACCGCCTTTTTCCACGTCGATGGTGCGGGTGGTGATGTTGATCGTACCGCCAATGGAGGGGGTAGACACAATAGTAGCACCAAGTCCGCGCTGAGTCTGGATGCTTGATGCTACGTCGCTAAGGTTGGCCCAGTTGCTCATGTAAACGCCGCCCCATTCCATATCGTTGACGGGAATACCGTTGATGAGCATAGCGATGTTTTCGCTTTGGAAGCCACGCATGCGGGTTTTGGCATCGCCCCAGCCACCGCCTTCAGAGCGGGTATAGACACCGGGAGTGGTTTTGAGCACTTCAAGGAGCTCTGAGTTGCCAAGCTTGAATTCAAGCTGCTCGGCATTGATGGTCGACATCGCAACAGGAGTTTCGCGAGTCTTACCGATTGATTGTGTAACAACCACGTCGTTGAGCAGATGCGAGTCGGGCTCGAGTCTGATCACGCCGAGATTGGCTGCAGGAGTCACTTCAACGCTTTTGTAGCCCACGAACGACACGACGAGTGTCTTGCATGAAGCCGGAACGCTGAGCTTGAAATTACCGTTACCGTCGGTCAGTGCACCGAGCTGAGTACCGGCCGCACGCACGCTGGCGCCGGCCATTGGTTCATTCAGTTCGTCCACAACCTGTCCGGTACAATTGATGTTGGGTGCGGCCACAGCAGCTGCACACGCAAGCCAAATTGCACTGGCTAAGAGAAGCAGTCTCTTCATAAAATGAAAGATTGGGGTTAAAAATGTGATAATATATAATGGTTAATTCTCTATTAGCCTGATGATTGTTCCGACCGATGAACAACGCCGGAAATCACGATGGCATGCATATTATCACGTAACACAGATTGCCATATCGCACTCAACTCTGTGAGCACCCTTTATTCGACTGCAAAGTTACTCCTTTATTTTGATTTTTTTATTAGATTTTTATTACATTTTTTATATTTTTTCACTTTTGGTGAATTTATCCGACTTAGAACTCATTTAAACTTTTTATTTATTTACATTTTTAGGGATTTTTCGAGGCGATTTACTCGATTTAAGAGGGAGCGTAGCGAGCTACGTGACCGATGAAATCAAGGAAAGCGGCTGAAAAAGGCCAAAAAGGTGAATAAAAGAATTATATTGAGTTCAAACTTTAACATTCGGTAAAAAGTTTAAATGAGTTCTTATACGAAATATAAGATTTATACAACTTATAGGTTGGATCGTGCGTCGGGGAAGCGGCGACTGATATAGTCGGCCACTATCTCCACTATGTCGTCGATGGAGAGTTTGGATGTGTCGAAGCAGAGATCGTAGGAAGCGGCCGCTCCCCATGTTTTGTCGGAGTAGAAGTTGTAGTAGTTGGCTCGGAGGCGGTTGATGCGCCGGGCTTTGGAGCGGATTTTGTCGGCATCAGCGGGGTCGGCGTTATCGCGTCGGATGATCCGACGTATGCACTCTTCTTCGGGAGCATGGACGAAGATGTTGACAGTGCGAGGATGATCGCGAAGCACGTAGTCGGCCGTTCTGCCGACTATGACACACGATTCCGGACCCTCGGCGAGTGAATGGATAAAATCGCTTTGAGCGCGATAGATGGAGTCGTCGCTGATCGATGTCGATCCGGAGAAGAAGTTGGCCGTGTTGTAGCCGAATGCAAATGAGAAGAGACCGTTGATAAACGATGGGGAGCGTTCGTCCTTCCGCTCGAAGAACTTTTCGCTCATGCCGGCACGGCGTGCAGCTTCGTAGAGGAGCTCCTTGTCGTAGTAGCGTGCACCGATGAGTTCGGCTATCTTGCGCCCGAGCTCGCGGCCGCCGCTACCAAACTGTCGCCCGATGGTGACTACAATGTTTTTGCCAGTTTGTTGTGTTTCTTTTGCAACCATCTCATTTGCTTTCGGCGTGAACGGTATCGTCGTCATGGTTGCCTTCCTGCAGAAGGAGGCGGCGGCTCTGCGAACGGCCCACCACTTCGCTGATCAGAGAGTTGGCGGCTCCGGCCACGAGGAGAATGCCGGTGAGGAGCGTGACAGTCGACTGGATGTCCTTGACCGATGTCATGAGGATCACAATGCCGGCAATGACGAAGATGGAGGGGATGATGTAGAAATACCAGGGCATCACGGCGGGTCGGGTGAAATAGATGAGCACCGCGAACTGGTATATGCCATAAAGAAGAAGGGCCACGGCGAAGAGATAGACGATGAGACCAACGAAGAATCCGGGGTTGATGAGCATCCAGAGGCCTACTATGATTGTGGCGCCGGCTACGATGAACATCGAAATGGCTGATCCGCGACCTGTCTCATTGCGACCGTTGACCTCGATGGTAGCCGTCTCGCTGCCGCCCGACACGCGGAGGGCATGGACAAGAACCCATATGCCGGGAATGAGCAACAGGATGCCGATAGCACACACGAGCCAGCTGAAAAGTTCGACCTTGTTGTGCCAAACTATGAACAGAACGCCTACGGCTGCGGCTATGAGAATTACGGGCCAATCGTTGAATCTATTTTTCATGATGTATACTTGATTTTGGTTCATTTATAGAACCCATTTAAACTTTTTATTTATTTACATTTTTAGGGATTTTTCGAGGCGATTTACTCGATTTAAGAGGGAGCGTAGCGAGCTACGTGACCGATGAAATCAAGGAAAGCGGCTGAAAAAGGCCAAAAAGGTGAATAAAAGAATTATATTGAGTTCAAACTTTAACATTCGGTAAAAAGTTTAAATGAGTTCATAAGTGATCATAATTCTAACACTGCGAAGGATTCAAATGTTTACAACCACAAGGATGAGATAGCCCAGTGAGTAGAATAGCATGAGTAGCGAAGTGATGGCAAGCATAGGAGTGAGGGCATGGCCTTCGCAGCGGTCCATGCGGATCCATACGCCCACCAAGCCGGTGAGATAGATGACCGGAATCCACATGGCCCATTGTGGAAGTGCCACCCAAATTGATCCGGTCAGAGCCACGGCCACCAGTCCGTTGATCAGATAGATCAGACGCACGGCGCGGCGTCCGAGGATCACGGCCAGAGTTCGCTTGCCCACGATGCGGTCAGCGTCGGCATCACGATAATTATTGACGATCAACACATTGGCGCCCATCAGACCCATCGCCAGACCGCATAGCAGCGACTCTCGTGAGAAGTGGAGCGCCTGCACATAAAACGTGAGCGACACCGGGATGATGCCGAAGAAGGCAATGACGGCCACTTCGCCCAATCCGTGGCGCGATAGCGGATATGGGCCTGTGCTGTAGGCCATGGCACCGAGAGCGATGGCAATACCGACGGGAAGCAGCCACCATCCGCCATAGTGTATCAGGCACAAGCCGATGCAGCATGCCAGAGCGAGAGTGAGATATGTGGCGCGAAGCATGGCGCGAGGCGTGATGTCGCCTTCCGTAACCCCGCGCCGTGGCCCCTGGCGTCCAGGAGAGTCGAGGCCGTCGCGATAGTCGTAGTATTCGTTGCCGAAATTGGATGCGATCTGCGCCAAAACGGCAAATGCCAGACAGAGCGATGCCGGCAGTGGTGAAAATTCACCGGAGGCGATGGCAAGTCCGCATGCCATGACCACCCCGGCAATGGAGACGGGGAGTGTGCGCAGACGCATTGCTTCGATCCAACACGATAATCGGTTCATGATTTCGGGGATTTTTCAGGAAGTGAGAAACAATGGCGCACGGCCGCAACGATGCGACGGGCATCTTCGCTGCGGCTGCGCAGTATTTTAAGAATACGGTCGATATACTCTTCCTTACCTGACAGGCCGCAAAGACCGGCCACGTTGCAGCCCGGAAGCATCGATTTTTGGTTGTAGACACGCAGAATGCTGTCGTAGTCCGCTTCGGTCACATAGCGCTGAAATTCAGTAACGAAGTTATCGTAGAGGGTGCGTGGACTCACCTCCTTGAGCAGGTCATAGATATGCTTTTCGAGCATATCAACATTGCTGAAGCGGCCGTCGACGCGGTATTCCATGGTGCGTTTGACGCGATGGCGCGTGTGGAGCAGAGCCTGCTGTTCGAGGTCAGACGCAAATTGCTTGACCACGGAACGGCGCACCTTCGCGAAAACGCGATTCTCGTCCTTGCCGCAGTTGTGGGCCACGGCGCGGATCACGTCTTCAAGCATGAGAATGTTTTCAACCTCTGCCACATCGGGCACCATGACACGTTTGCGGCGAAGATATTCCACCTCGCCAGCGTCGCGGCGATCGCGATCTACTATGCCATAGCTGTCGAGCTGATGGTAGGCACGGAGGTCGTTGAATGTGCGTGTGGCCTCGATCACTTTGTTGCAACTGCCCAGTGGGCGAACACTAAACTCGCTGAACACGAGCGAATAGAGCTTGGCATCGATGGAGTTTCGCTCGTCGCCTTCGATGAAGAGCACGGGCTTGCGGGCACCAAGGATGGCGGCATAGATATCCTCGGTCATCTCGGTGGCCTTGGGCAGAATGGTATAGTCCCATCGCATGCGCCGCGCCTCGAAACTGCGCACCCACACCACTGACGCTCCGGTGCGCGACGAGGCAAATTCGAGGTCGTGGGTGGTGTAGACGAAGGTGCAGTCGGGTCGCAGAATCTCGATGCGGTTCCACACCGATTGCATAATGGTGGGGTGGAGAAACATCTCCGGACTGTCGACGAACACCACCGACCCATGCGGAGCGAACGTGATGGCGCCGAGATAGTAGATCACAGCGCGTTCGCCGGCCGACAGTTTGAGTGCCGAGTAGCTGTCGTCGGAGTCGTAGCTGTCGCCCAGGCGACGGGCGAAAAGCAGTTTACCGCTTTCGATCAGTATCTTATTGTCGGGAAAAATGTCCTGCCATGCGCCGATGACTTCGTCGAGCCGTGTGCGCCGCAACGTGACGTTGGAATTTTCATTGGCCACGTGTCGGAGCTTGTAGTCGAGCAGATTGAGCATTTCGTCGCGCATGAGCAGCCACATGACGCGTTCGAGCTGTGTCGACTCGGAGCGGGCGTTGATATTGTCGCCGGAAGCGGCTTCGAGATATCGGCGATCGATAAGCGAAGATTCGGAGGGCTCGCGCCGGTCGTAGAGTGCCGTCAGTGCCGACATGCGGAAACTCTTGTCGGCCAGGTCGGCGGCCATTCGCCGGGCGAAGCGGCTTTTGCCGGCACCGTTGGCACCGACGATGACCATATGTTTCTGCCGAAGGTCGACCGTGGGGAGCGTACCGTCGAGCGTAGGCGGAAGCTTGACGGTAAGTTTTTCTGACGTGTCGTTATGCTTGGCAGCTTGTTTCATAGGTCAAACTCCCCCTTTCCTTCTCTCAGAATCTGCGGATTTGAGCTGTCAGTAAGGTCGACCACAGTCGATTCGATCATGTCGCCTTGTCCGCCATCGATCATCAGGTCGACGGCCAGTCGCTCGGCAAGGATAGTTAACTCCTCAGGCATGGCTGCTTCGGCGCTGTCGAGATCACCGACAGGCATCGATGTGGAAAGCAACGGATGGTCGAGTGCCAAAGCGAGTCGGCGGGCTATCTCATTGTCGGGTATGCGTATGCCCACTTCGCGGCGTCCCTTGAAAGCCTTGGGCAGCAACGTCGAGGCCGGGAGGATGAATGTGTATGGTCCCGGAGTGTAACGGCGCAGAATCTGAAATGCCTTGTCATCGATGCGGGCGTAGCGACTGGCCTGGGATATGTCGCCACAAACAACCGATAGCGAGTTTTTCTGCGGATTGATGCCCTTGATGCGGCACACATCGGCGATGGCGTTCTGGTTAAGAGCGTCGCAACCGATGGCGTATAGTGTGTCGGTGGGATACACGATCATGCCGCCACGGCGGAGTGCCTCCACTGCCGTGTCGATAAAGCGGTCGTTGATCGATGTGGGATAGATACGAAGTTTCTGCATAACGTCACAAATATAATGAAATTTGTCAGAGAAGAAAACACCGGCGATGCAAAGATAATGCCTGAGGCGTTGATTTGTTCCCAAAATTGAAAAAAAACGCGAGAGACCGCGCCTCGACGGGCACAGCCTCTCGCATATATTTTGGAAGGTGTAGACTTATTCGGCCTCCTTCATGTTGTGGAACACGTTTTGCACGTCTTCGTCCTCTTCGAGCTTGTCGAGGAGTTTTTCGACGGCGGCACGCTGCTCTTCAGTAACGTCTTTCAGATCGTTGGGGATGCGTTCAAATTCCGAGGAGATGATTTCGTAGCCGTTGTCTTCGAGGTACTTCTGGATATTGGAATAGTCTTCGAAGGCGCCGTAGAGCACGATTTCTTCTTCGTCGGGCTCAACTTCGTCGACACCGCAGTCGATAAGTTCGAGTTCGAGTTCTTCGAGATCAAGACCGTCGGCGGGTTTGATTTTGAAAACGCATTTGTGGTCGAAGAGGAAAGAGAGGGAGCCCTGTGTGCCGAGCGAGCCGTTGTGTTTGTTGAAATATGAGCGCACGTTGGCCACGGTGCGGGTGTTGTTGTCGGTGGCAGCCTCGACGAAGATGGCGATACCGTGGGGGCCGTAGCCTTCGTAGGATATTTCCTTGTAGTCGCCGGCATCCTTGTCGGTGGCTTTTTTGATGGCACGTTCAACGGTGTCCTTAGGCATGTTGGCGGCTTTGGCGTTCTGCATCAGAGCGCGGAGACGGGGATTGGTGTCGGGATCGGGACCACCGGCTTTGGCGGCGATGGTGATTTCTTTTCCGATGCGGGTGAAGGTTCGCGACATGTTGCCCCAGCGTTTGAGTTTGCGGGCTTTACGATATTCAAATGCTCTTCCCATAGGGTTGGATGATATTATATTGTTGGTTTATTATATATATTAATGTGTAGGGGGATCAGCGGAGCGATGCGCCGAGACGTTTTTGAAGGTTGGCGATGATCTTGTTCATGACGGCATCGATAGCCTTATCGTTGAGCGTGCGCTCGGAGTCCTGAAGTGTGAGGGCGATGGCATACGACTTCTTGCCGGCGGGGAGCTTGTCGCCTTCGTAGACGTCGAAGAGGGTGACGTCGCGCAGCAGCTTCTTTTCGCTTTCGCGAACCACGGTTTCGATCTGCTGCATGCTGACGGCAGTGTCGACCAACAGGGCGAGGTCGCGTTTCACGGCCATGGTCTTGGGCAGGTCGGTGAACGAAACAGAGTGGCGGGCGGCGAGGGTCATGACTGCATCCCAGTCGAGTTCGGCGAAGAACACTTCCTGCTTGATATCGAAGGGTTTGAGGATGGTTTTGGCCACTATGCCGAGCGAACCGAGCGGCTTGCCGGAGCGCGATGCCATGTCGAGCGAAGCGCTGAAGATGGGGTTGGTCCCGGCCGAAAGTTTGATGTCGCGCATCAAAATGCCCAGGCGGGTGAAGATGTTTTCAACGGTAGCGCGCAGATCGTAGACCGTGGAGCGCTCTTCGGGACGCAGCCAACCGGCGGGGCGGATGGCACCTGTGATCCAAATGCCCAGACGCGAGGCTTCGCTGTAGGGAGCCAGAGGCTTTTCGGCCGTCGACTGTGCTTCGGGGTTGAAGAAGTAGACGTTGCCAAACTCATACATCATCAGGTCGGCCGAGCGGCGGTTGATATTGTGTGCCAGCGATTCGAGTCCGCCGAAAAGAAGAGTCTGACGCATGACGCAGAGGTCGTTGCTCAGCGGGTTGAGCAGGCGCACGCAGTGGTCGAGAGGATAGACAGTGGATTCGGCGTAATAGCGTTCGGCCGAAAGCGAGTTGTTGAGTATTTCATTGAAGCCGGTGGCTGTGAGCTGATCGCTGACCACGTTGCGAAGCTTGTTGTCGAGATCGGCTGCCGACTTGAATGAGAGCGATGAGTGAACCGTTGTGCCCATCTCTACATTGTTGTAGCCATAGATGCGGAGTATATCCTCAACCACATCGCACGGACGCTGCACATCCACGCGGTAGGTGGGGACACGCAATGATGCCGTGCCGTTTTCAGTGGCCGCGATTTCGATTTCGAGCGAGCGGAGAATCGATTCGATCACCTCGTTGGGTATCTGCTTGCCGATGAGTGACCGCACATAGTCGTAGGAGAGGGTGACATCGAAGGGTGCCACTGGCGAGGGATAGATGTCAACCGGCTGACCGCAGATCTCACCGCCGGCCAATTGTTGGATCATCAGGGCAGCGAGCTTGAGGGCATACATGGTGATGTTGGGATCGGTGCCACGTTCGTAGCGGAACGAAGCGTCGGTCTGCAGACCATGGCGGCGTGCTGTCTTGCGCACCGATGTGGGGTTGAAGTAGGCCGATTCGATGAACACGTCGGTAGTAGCCTCGGTTACTCCTGAGTCAAGACCGCCAAACACTCCGGCAATACACATCGGCTTGGTGGCGGAGCAGATCATCAGATCGGCTTCGGAGAGCTTGTGCTCCACTCCGTCGAGTGTGACAAACGGTGTGCCTTCAGCGCAGTTGCGCACCACAATCTTGCCGCCGTCGATCTTGGCGAGGTCGAAGCAGTGAAGCGGCTGACCGATGGCGTGGAGTATGAAGTTGGTGACATCGACTATCGAGTTGATGGGACGCACTCCGATCACGTTGAGACGGTCCTGCAGCCATTTGGGGCTTTCACCCACTTTGACACCGCGGATGGTGACGCCGCTGTAGCGCGGACATGCTTGATAATTCTCCACTTCGACTTCGATGGCTCCGTCGGGACGATCCACTTTGAAGGCATCGACATCGGGGCGCGACAGAGCCAGGGGCTCGGCATGCTGCGAAGCCCATGCCGAAAGGTCGCGGGCCACGCCGTAGTGCGATGCGGCATCGATGCGGTTGGGAGTCAAGTCAACTTCGAGCACGTAGTCGGAAGTGAGACCGAAATATTTGGCAGCGGGAGTGCCGGGCTTGACTTCGCGGTCGGTGATGACCATGATGCCGTCGTGGCTTTGACCAACGCCGATCTCGTCTTCGGCGCAAATCATACCGAAGGATTCAACGCCGCGTATTTTTGATTTCTTTATCTTGAATTCCTTGTCGCCGTCGTAGAGCGTGGTGCCTACGGTGGCCACCACTACGGTCTGACCGGCAGCAACGTTGGGTGCGCCGCAGACTATCTGGGTGGGCTGTCCGTCGCCGAGGTCTACGGTGGTGATGTGCAGATGGTCGCTGTCGGGGTGCTCGACACATGTGAGCACTTTGCCGATGACAATGCCACGAAGGCCGCCACGTATGCTCTCAACCTCTTCCACCGAACCGGTTTCGAGTCCGATCGAAGTCAGTGCGGCTGCAAGTTCGTCGGGAGTCAGAGGCGTCTGTATGTAATCTTTAAGCCAATTGTATGAGATGTTCATCGGAAAACGATTGTGTTATATTTTCATGCAAAATTACTAAACTGTAAGCAATTCACCAAATTACTTGACGAGGACACGACGGGGGAAGTCGCCCGACACCACGATATAAAGCCCTTTGGGAAGATCAAAGATGTGTTCGCCGGCATCGAGGGTGTCATTTACCCATGTCAAGCCATCAACACCATAAACGGCAATCTGCTCCGCCTTTTCACGACATTCAACAACGAGTTGTCCATCGCGACAGAAAGCGTCCCAAGAGTGATATTCAAACTCGTCGATGGCCTGCAGCTCGCTGTAGTTGGTAATTGAGACATTGTCGAGGAACAAACGTTTGCTCGATGTCTGACGGAACCGGATACGTCCGTTGCCGGCTTTGTTGATTGTGGCTGTTGATGTCGTCACCTCACTGTCGCTTGTAGTGATGGTGACGGAAGCTGCCTGAGTCCATGTAGCGCCGCCATCGGTCGAATATTCAACAGCAATGGTGGGATCGGCATCCGTACCCCACTTCGAGGCCTCGAATACAACCGTCCCAAGACCGCCTTGTTTATCCTCAGCCATGGTGAGTGAGCTGGTTGCATTTTTTCCGAATCGTATTACTTTCGAGCCGTTAACAGCGAAGTCCTGACTCTGGTTACCGATACCGGCATCAGAGAGAGTCCACTTTGCAGCAACACCCGTAAATGTAGTGTTGGATTTGTATGGGGTGTAACTTTCCGCATATTCATCGTCAACTTCGAAAGTTTCAATAAAGGCCACTGAATTGGGGTCAACAATTGAGGCCGTTGCTTCGGCATCGTCGTTTTCATACGTTCCGGCTTTGATAACGATGGAAGTTGTGAACGAGCCCTCCACCGGCGAGTTGGCACGCATATAGAAGCGGTCTTCTTCGGGATCAAGTGTGACGCTTCGGCTCCATGATGATTTGTCGGTGCTGACCTCAAACGGCGATTCAACAGATATCACAATATCGTCAGAGATATTTTCGATGTCGAGCAGCAACTCAGCAACAGCTGATGGCTCTCCGGGAGCCGCTTCGAAATGGAGCGTGCCGTCAAACATAACATCTATCGACGGTACGAGCTGTCCTGTTGTGACGGTTTTTATTTCCGACGAGAGTGTTGAAGATGTCAGCCGATAGGTGTATGTCGTTTCGGGGTCAAGACCGGTCACGGTATAAGATTGCTGAGATGCATTGACCGTTTTGGGATAGCCGGGTATTGACTGAGTGCCTTGTGAAACGTTGAGCGTATAGTTTGTTTCCGATCCTATCTTGACCCAACGGACTACAAACGATTCACTGGTGATATCGGTGGCGTCATAAATAGGGAGACCATCGACAACGGTAGCTTTTAATTCCACTTCTCGCTCCATGTCGTCGGCCGTAATTGAGAGCGAGCCAACGTAAGTTCCGGCTGTCGGACCGTTATAGGAAACGGTCACTTCGACACCATTGTTTGCTTCAGAAGCAACAATCCATGAAGGCGATACGCTGAAAGTAGACGGATATGTCGAAAGCATCACACCATCCTCTATAGCGCGAGTTTTTACAGTAAATTTCTGCGACATAGCAACATTGACAGCTCCTACGCCGAGGTCAACAGCGGTGTTCAGCACCGGCTGGAGAATGTCGGGCTCCTCAGTCACAGCGCCAGGATGCCAGGGTTGTCCTTTTTTTTCGCCCCAGATGTATTCAACCAGTTCTGGATGGTCGATGAAGGGGTTTCGGTTGTGCTGATAGCTGTAAATAGCCTCGTTGCGGTCAATCTCTTTTTGGCTGACCTCATCTTGACGTGCCCATTTCAGAAGAAGGTTGACGGCCCAGGTTTTGTAGGCGGGATAGCTGTTGCCGGCGAGCATTTCCGAGTTCCACCCTGAGATTTTGTCATTGTAGCATGCCGCCATATAGAAATATGAACGTGCAAGGTCGCCCTTATACTGGTCGTCGGGTTCGAAAACCGTGCCGGAATATCCGCTGAAAGTCGACGATCCGAGCCGCCCGAGTGCATGAACCGAACCGTTGCTGGCAAGACGTGTGCCCCCGGAGCATTCGCCGTATGGAAAACTGCTTCGCTGGCCGTTGACCTTGCCGTCGGTGGGATAGAGATGAAAGGCATCGGAATACATAGGGTTGACTTTACCACCGAACCAGCTTTTCGGGAATGAGTGTTCGCGGTTGACACAGTCGCCGATGTTTTTGTAGTTACCGCATTTCGTGAACGAGCTGCCCCAGTTTTTGTCAGTGTATATGTCCCACAGCGTCCCGTCGGGGTGCACATCGGATGTTTTGTAAACATTCCACAGTCCGTCGTAGCCTACATTGGTGTGAGATGAGATTTTGCTGAAGAGCGCCTTCAGAAGCGCTTCGCCTGTCTTTCCCTCGCAATTATCATAGTAGCCGGCAGGGATTTCGGCGCTGACCGACGATGCTCCAAACAGGAGTGCGGCCAGAGTTGTGAATCGTATAAAGGGATTCATGATGTGTTCTTTATGATTGGTTTGATGAATAGTATTAAAAAACGTGCAAAGTTAATAATTATTTACGGGGTATAGTGTTAAAATGCCCACAAATCTGCGACAGAACTGCTTGCCGTGAATAAAATTTTGATTAACTTTGTGGTATGGATGACAATGAGACGCAAAAAACAGCCGCTGCACCGACGCTCTACCTGCTGCCGGTGCCGCTTAGCGATGTGGCTCCGGAGCTTGTAATGCCCGCGGCCAACATCAAAGTGGCGCGGCGTGTCAGACATTTCATCGTCGAGAATGTGCGCTCGGCGCGGCGCTTTCTGAAGCGGTGCGACCGATCGATCGACATCGATTCGCTGACGTTCAGCGAGCTCAACGAGCACACCGATCCCCTCGAGGTTGCTTCGATGCTCGAACCATTGGGCCGGGGCGAGGATATGGCCGTGGTGTCGGAGGCCGGTTGCCCGGCTGTGGCCGACCCCGGGGCGCTTGCCGTGGCCGAAGCCCATCGCCGCGGCTATCGTGTGAGGCCGCTTGTGGGTCCGTCGAGCATTCTGCTGTCGCTGATGGGCAGCGGATTCAACGGTCAGACATGGGCTTTCGCCGGCTATCTGCCCCACGAATCCGCAGCGCGGGCATCAATGTTGAAGGAGATGCAGCGGCGCATCGAGCGCGAACGCCAGACCCAGATCTTCATCGAGACGCCCTATCGCAACAATAAACTCATCGCCGAGCTATGCCAGCGCCTCCCCTCCCACATGCTGCTCTGCGTTGCCTCCGACGTGACCGGACCCGGTGAAAGCATCCTGACGCGACCTCTTTCGGCATGGAAACGCGCACGCTACGACTACGACAAGACGCCCACCATATTTTTACTCTACAGTTGACAGATAAGGATATCCGACACGCATGGCCCGTAAGATCAGAATAACAAAGATGATGAAAGGTCAACCCGGATTGTTTGACCTCACCGATGAGATTGTCGGCTACCCCAAGGAGCGGCCCGAAGAGGAAGGGCTGCCCCCCATCGACGACTTTGTGGTGGAAGTGAAAAAACGCCGCGAGGCCGAGCAACGGCGCCGCGACGCCGTCGAGATGGATCGCGACAACCTCAGCCGTGCCGACTCGATAGTGTTCATCAGCTTCGGCAGCGGATCGAGCGGCAACTGCTCCTATGTGGGCGATGCCGACGGCGGTTTTCTGATTGACGCCGGTGTCGACATGGACGTCGTGGCCGAAGGACTGAAAGCCAACGGACTGAGCTTTGCCGACGTCAAAGGCGTCTGTTTGACCCACGACCACAGCGACCACATCAGATTCGTCTACTCGCTCGTCCGTAAAAATCCTCACATCGGAGTCTACTGCACCCCCAAAACCATGGGAGGCATACTCCGCCGCCACTGCATATCGCGCCGTCTCAAAGACTATCACCGACCTATATATAAGGAGTTCGCCTTCAAAGTGGGTAATTTCGAACTGACAGCCTTCGAAGTCAGCCACGACGGCACCGACAACTCCGGCTACTTCATCACCCGGGGCGAGCACCGGTTTGCCGTCGCCACCGACCTGGGATGCATCACACCGCGCGTCGACCACTACATGCGCCAGGCACGCTATATCATGATCGAAAGCAACTACGACGCAGAGATGCTCCGCGTAGGCCCCTACCCCATGCACCTAAAAGCCCGCATCATGCGCGAAACCGGCCACCTCGACAACGCCGAGACAGGCCGATTCCTCGCCTCCATCATGAGCCCGCAACTGACCCACGTGTTCCTCTGCCACCTGAGCCAGGACAACAACACCCCAGAAAAAGCGCTCCACACCGTCGCCACAACCCTCCGCACAGCCGGCATCGACTCAATAGGCGACGGCACCGACTCCCTCGACGCCCGCGCCAGCCGCCTCCAGCTCATAGCCCTCCCCCGCTTCGACCGCTCCCACCTCTACACCCTTCGCCTCCCCACCCCATAGCGCGTCATGAATGTGGTGATGATAGGTCGATAGATGAGTCAGTGAGACGTTTGTGCCGTTTGAGCCGCAATTGTTTTTTTTGGGAATTTGGAAAAAACTTTTTACCTTTGTGGCGAAAATATGACATAAGTGGACAAATTTGGCTGCTTGCAACCACTTTCAAAAAAATGCTAAAACTGCATATTTCGCGCTCTATCAAAGCGGCAACGAATGCCCCTGCGAGCGCAGTGAGTTTGGTTTTGGCATTGATTCGGAAAGTCGAACGATGCCAAATTTCATTTTCCACCCCAAACTCTTTGAAGTTATGACTCACGAAAAAAACTACCTGTTCACTTCCGAATCCGTATCGGAAGGTCATCCCGACAAAGTCGCCGACCAGATCAGCGACGCCATTCTCGACGAATTTCTCGCTCGCGACCCCCAATCGAAAGTGGCCTGCGAAACACTTGTCACCACCGGACATGTCACCGTGGCCGGCGAAGTCAAGAGCAATGCCTACGTTGATCTGATGGAAACGGTGCGCGACGTCATCAAACGCATCGGTTACAACCGCAGCGAGCTGAAGTTTGAAGCCGAATCATGCGGCGTGCTCTCAGCCCTCCACGAGCAGAGCGCCGACATCAACCGCGGCGTGGAGCGCGAATCGGCCGAAGATCAGGGCGCCGGCGACCAGGGCATGATGTTCGGCTATGCCTGCGACGAAACAGACTCCTACATGCCGCTGCCTCTCGACCTGAGCCACCGCCTGCTCCGCGAGCTTGCCGACATTCGCCGCAATCAGGACGCCATGACCTACACCGACGAATATGGCGTAGAGCGCACATATCTGCGCCCCGACTCCAAGAGCCAGGTGACGGTGGAATACGGACCCGACGACCGTCCGGTGCGCGTCCACACCATCGTCATCTCCACCCAGCACGACGACTTCATCCGTCCCTTGGGCGGCAAAACACAAGAGGAAGCCGACCGCGAGATGGTGGCCCGTATAGAAGAAGATGTGCGCCGGGTGCTCATTCCTCGCGTCAAAGCCACACTGCCGGCCGAAGTTGCCGCCATGATCGACGACGATCTGATACTCCACGTCAACCCCACCGGCAAATTTGTGATCGGTGGCCCCCACGGCGACACCGGTCTGACCGGCCGCAAGATCATCGTCGACACCTACGGCGGTCGCGGAGCCCATGGTGGCGGCGCATTCTCGGGCAAAGATCCCTCCAAGGTCGACCGCTCGGCAGCCTATGCCGCCCGCCACATCGCCAAAAACCTCGTGGCCGCAGGCGTGTGCCGACAGGCTCTGGTCCAAGTGGCATATGCCATCGGTGTTGCCCGCCCCGTGAGCGTCTACGTCAACACCTTCGGCACATCAAAGATACCCATGACCGACGCCGAAATCTCAGCCGCCGTAGCCCGTCTGGTCGATCTGCGCCCACACGCCATCGAACAGCGTCTCAAACTCCGCGAACCCATCTACTTCGAAACCGCATCCTACGGCCACATGGGCCGCACGCCCGTCACCGTCACCAAGCACTTCCACTCCAAATATGAGCCCGAACTGGTCAAGACGGTCGAACTCTTCACGTGGGAGAAACTCGACCTGGTCGACCTCTTTAAAAAAGAGCTTGTCAAAAACGCCTGAAACGTCAACGGTTATCTCACACTTCCGCTTTTTTTGCCACAAATCATGACCCACGCATCAAATAATTTTGATTCGTGGCGAAAAAAGTGTATCTTTGTGCGCTTATTGCCATGTTGGATCTCCAATCATGGCGAATGCGCGTATCAAACAAAGAAATAAAAAACAAAATAACAGATACAAAAAATCAATGGCAACCTTAGAGAAAATCAGAAGCAAATCAGTGCTTTTGCTCATTATTATCGGTGTAGCTCTGCTTGCGTTCATTATCGGCGACTTCTTCAACAGCAGCCGTCACCTGTTCGGCGACGACATGTCGGTGGCTGTGATGGGTAGCGAGAAAATCGACCCGCAGGAATTCAACACCCGACTCCAGCAGGCAACCGCCAACTCATCGGCCGACAACGACGAAATGCGCGCCTGGCAGAATCAGCAGGTGCTCCGTCAGATGCTGATCGAGCGTTTGCAGAAAGAAGAATTTGAAAAACTCGGACTGACCGTCACCGACGAAGAGCTCAACGACGCCATCTTCGGCGCCAACGCCGCCCTTGGCAACATGATGGTGGCTCAGATGTCGAACGGCGCATTCCAGAGCGCAGCTCAGTTCCGCGACTATTGCGACAACCCCCAGAAATACGGCGACTCGCAGACCGATCCCCAGATGCTCCGCCAGTCATGGGTCGAATTTGAAAACAACCTCTCACGCGAGCTCCTCAACTTCAAGTTCCAGAACATGCTCTCCGGCACAATGGCCGCCAACAAGCTCGACATCGAGCAGATGTATGGCGACGACAACACCGGCTACATGATCTCATACGTAAAGAAAGCCTACACCAACGATCCGACGGTGAAAGTGACCGACGACGAGATCAATAAAATGTGGGAAGCCGACAAAGCCAACTACGCACTCGACGAAGAAACCCGTCTGGTCGGCATGATCGCTCTTGAAATCGCCCCCTCGGTCGAAGATGAAGAAGCAGCCCGCAAGGCTGTCAGCGAAGTGCTCCAGGGCCTCAACACCACTCCCGAGCTCGAAGCTCTCCGCGGCCACAAAGGATTCAATCCCCAGCGCACCACGATGACCAAATCGTTCATCGCCCAGCAGGTGCAGCGCGGTGGCAACTCCCGCCTGAAAGAATTTGCCGACTCGGCAGCCATAGGCACAGCCGCTTTGCTTGAAGACGGCCCCACCAACTTCCAGATCGCAAAACTCTTCGGCCGCGACAACCAGATCGACTCTCTCACCTTCAACCTGGCCATCGTTCCCGCAGGCGACGCAGCCAAGCTCGACTCCGTCAAGACTGCCATCGCCGCCGGCAAGAAAGCCGAAGACCTTATGGCTCTCGGCGAAGTCTATGCCTTCGACAGCATCGCCACTTCGATCACCAACCCCACAGTGGCCAACAGCCAGATCCAAAGCATCGTTGCTTCCGACCTCACAGCATTCAAGGACTCATTCCTCAATGCTGACCTCGGCACAGCATTCGTACCCGACACCACCAACTCTATGGGCATGACCCGAATCTACACGGTCACCAACCGCAAAGAGCCCGAAAGCACAGTCGACATCGCTCTGATCTCTTACACACTCGAGCCCTCCAACGCAACAGTCAACGCTCTGCGCGAACGCCTCGAAAAATACATCGCAGCCAACCCGACTGCCGACAAATTTGCCGCCAATGCAGCCGGCGCCGACCTCAACTTTGACTACACCGACATCTCGGCTTCGAATCCCTACGTGATGCTCGGTCAGAACCAGATGGGTCCCGTGTTCCTCCCCGGCTCCAACGCAGCAGCCGTGTGGGCTCTCGATGCCGACAAAGGCGCCGTGTCGCCAGTGTTTGGCGACGAACGCACCGGCGTATTCCTTGTGGCCTCGGTCAACGATATCTTCACCGACTATCGCACCACTGCCGACCCCCGCGTCAAAGCCGACCTGACCCAGAAAGTGCGCAACTCCAAGAGCGGCGACTCAATGGTCAAAACCTATGCAGGCAAAGCCTCCGACATCAACGGCTACGCTACCCTTCTTGGCAGTGACGTGGCTCAGGATGCCGTCAACTTCAACAGCTCGGCCCGCATCTACGGCCCCGAACTCCTTGCACGCATCGTCACCACAGGCAAAGGCAAACTCGTAGGTCCCAGCAAGGGTGCCGACGGCGTGGTTGTATTCCAGGTGACCGACATCAACAAACCGGTTCGCCCCGTTGATCTCACCACCGATGCCAACGCAGTCAACATGCGACGCGCAGGAGCCATCCTCCAGAACTCCAACGCAGTGTTCCGCATGCTCCTCGGCGATCGCAAATATGAAAACCGCCTCTTCAAGGTATTCAAAAACAATTGATCGCGCCATCAGATCAACCGATCTCTGATAAATAAAACCACGAACCCGCACGATGGCCCCAAAGCCTCGCCTGCGGGTTCGTTTTTTTCACCACCCCCTTAATCCACCCCGCTCCATGAAATCAATCAAGGAACTATACCGAATCGGCACAGGCCCCTCGTCGAGCCACACCATGGGCCCGCGCCAGGCCGCCACACAGTTCGCCGCCCGACACAACGATGCCGCTTCATTTGAAGTGACGCTCTACGGCAGCCTCGCCGCAACCGGCAAAGGCCACATGACCGACGTGGCCATCATCGAGTCACTCAGCCCCGTGGCGCCGGTCGAAATCGTATGGCAACCACAGGTATTCCTTCCCTTCCACCCCAACGGCATGCAATTCCGATCGTTTGATGCCGAAGGCAAAGAGACCGACCGATGGGTAGTCTACAGCGTAGGCGGAGGTCAAATCGCCGAAGAAGGATCGCGCAGCGGCGAAACTCCCGACGTCTACGGCATGAACACCCTCAGCGAGATTTTGCAATGGTGCGAATCGACCGGACGCAGCTACTGGGAATACGTTGAGCAGTGCGAAGGCCCTGAAATCTGGGACTATCTGCGCCGGGTATGGGACACCATGCAACGCTCCATCGAGCGCGGTCTTGACCGCGAAGGAGTTCTCCCGGGACCACTCGGACTCCGACGCCGCGCCAACACCTACTACGTGCGCGCCTCAGGCTACAAAAGCAACCTCCAGTCGCGCGGGTTAGTGTTTGCCTACGCCCTCGCCGTCAGCGAGGAGAACGCCTCGGGCGGCGAAATCGTGACCGCCCCCACATGCGGATCCTGCGGCGTACTCCCCTCGGTGCTCTATCATCTGCAAAAGAGCCGCGACTTTTCCGAAGCACGCATTCTCCGCGCTCTCGCCACCGCCGGACTCATCGGCAACGTAGTGAAACACAACGCCTCGATAGCCGGCGCCGAAGTTGGATGCCAGGGCGAAGTCGGAGTGGCCTGTGCAATGGCCGCGGCAGCCGCCAACCAGCTCTTTGGCGGAAGCCCCGCCCAGATAGAATATGCCGCCGAGATGGGTCTCGAACACCATCTTGGCATGACGTGCGACCCCGTTTGCGGACTTGTGCAGATACCCTGCATCGAGCGCAACGCCTATGCCGCCGCCCGCGCACTCGACGCCAACCTCTACTCCGCATTCACCGACGGCATGCACCGCGTGTCGTTCGACCGCGTAGTCGAAGTGATGAAGCAAACCGGCCACGACCTCCCCTCTATCTACAAAGAAACCGGCGAAGGAGGCCTGGCCCGTACCTGGCCCGCTCAACCAAACTGACCCCCCCCCCAAAAAAAAAGAATCAGCCATAATAGCCGCCCACAACTCCCAACCCTCCCAAAAATCCCACCACTCCCACCACTCCCAATCCCCGACCATTTCCCGCCTATTTCCCAATTCCTCCCATCTAATTCCTAATTACTAATCGAATAAAATCGCACATATTTCATCAAAAATTTTCATAATCGCAGAATTACTATTATTTTTGCATTTCGGAAAATATAAACAAGATCTAATCATATCATGTCGAAAAAAGAATCAACGGAAACCCGTACGAAAATTGACGACCTCAACGACTCGCTGACCAAAGCCGAGATGAAGGTCCAGAACAATAAAAAGATCATCATGTGGGCATGCGTGATCGCTGCCGTACTCGTTGCTGCCGTACTTGGCTATATCTATCTCATCTACAACCCCGGCAAAAACAAAGCCGACACCGCCTACGGTGTTGCCTCAAGCAAAGAGGTTGTTTATCAGATCAACGCCACCCAGCTCGATTCCGCAGCCGCCGCCACCCAGCAGGACGCCGTCATCAAAGCCTACGAAACAGCTGCCGCAAAAGGCCACAACGGAGGCAACAACGCCAAGCTCATGGCCGCCGTCAACCTCTTCAAGAAAGGCGACTACAACAAAGCCCTCACCTATCTCAAGGACTACGACACCAAGGACGACGTGATCGCCATCACTTCCAAAACTCTTGAAGGCGACTGCTACGTCAACCTCGACAAATTCGAAGACGCCATCAAATGCTTCCAGGCCGCTGCAAAGCTTGCTAAAGGCAACGCCACCCTCCAGCCCTACTGCTGGCTCAAGGAAGCCACAGTGCAGCGCCACCTCGGCAACTTCGCCGCTGAAGCCGACCTCTACAAGCAGATCATCGACACCTATCCCGAATATGCACAGGTGACCGGCGAAAACTACGAAGCCTTCTACGAACGTGCCAAAATACAGGCCGAGGGCAAAAAATGATTTGAACCAACCAGTCCATAACTTTTTCAGCGGTGGCAAGCCCTCAAGCTCTGCCACCGCTTTTTTGTTCCCCGCCCCCCCCAGATCACGTCAAACAATAGCGACCACCTCGACCGTGCGACCAATCATCTCCTACAATCCGATCATATCCAAGCGATTCACCAAGTGGACCAACTTTCTGGTCCATGCCATCGTGCTCTGTCTGCTCTTCATATTCCCCGAGCTCCTTGTGCCGTTTCTCTCGCCCGAGTTCGACTCCGTGCCGGTGGCCATCTACTTCAAAACGTTTATCTGCGTCGCCATATTCTATGCCAACTACTACGTGATCATCGACCGCACACTCCTGCCGTCGATCCACCTCACGCGCTTCATGCTCTTCAACTCCGTCATCATCCTTCTGGCACTGGTCATCCTCTACGCCGTGTGGACTCTCAGCGACCCCGTCGCCCATGGAGTCCCGATGTCCACCACACAAGCGCCCGTCGGATCGCCCGCACTGATCAACGTGGCCCGCGACGTCATCATCATCATTCTCACCGTAGGCCTTGCCGTAGCCGTTCGCCTCAGCTACCACTGGCTGCAGATCGACCGCAACAACCGCGAACTTGAAACCCTCCACAAAGACCTCGAACTCTCCCAACTGCGCGACCAGCTCAACCCCCACTTCATCTTCAACGTGCTCAACACCATCTACGCGCTCATCGAGATCGACCCCGGCAAGGCCCGCGACGCTGTCCACCGCCTCAGCAAGATGCTCCGCTACATGCTCACCGACCCCGCTTCCACCGTCGAGCTTAGCCGCGAATGCAACTTCATCACCGACTATATCAGCCTCATGAAGCTCCGCCTCCCCGTTGGCTTCCCACTGACGGTCAGAATCGATTGCCGCGAAATGGCCCACAGCAACATCCGTCCCCTCATATTCATCAACGTCATCGAAAATGCATTCAAATACACTCTCCTCTCATCCGGTCAGCGTTTCATCCATATCTCCCTCACCACTCGCGGACGCTCCCTCGTGCTCCACTGTGCCAACGCCTACACCCCGCAGACCGCTGATCCCGACGACAACCATCGCAGCATCGGGCTGCAAAACCTTCGCCGACGCCTGCAGTTGCGCTATCCCGAAGCCCACACCCTCACGATCGACGATTCAGGCCACACCTTCACAGTCGACCTCACCATCGATCTGACTCAATAATCCCCTTTCCGCAAACTCGATAACACTCCAAGCCAAATGAAAATACTCCGAACCTGCGTCGTCGACGACGAACCTCTCGCCGCCTCTCTGATGGCAAAATATGTCAACAACACCCCTTTCCTCTCACTCATCGGCACATTCTCCTCCGCACAGGAAGCCGTTCGCCCGATCATCGAAGACGACGTCGACCTCATATTCCTCGACATCAACATGCCGCAGCTCAACGGCCTCGAATTCGCCCGCATAATTCCGCCTACCTGCTGCATCATCTTCACCACGGCATATGAAAAATATGCCGTCGAAAGCTTCAAAGTCAAAGCCTTCGACTATCTTCTCAAACCGATCAACTACAACGAATTTCTCTCAGCTGCCACCGCAGCTCTAAAACATCACGAAGCCACATCAACGCCGGTCGTGACATCCGAAAACCCGGCCGACCGCTGCATCATAGTCAAAAGCGAATACCGCCTCGTTCAGATCCACCTGACCGACATCCTTTACCTCGAAGGCCTCAAAGACTATGTGAAAATCTATCTCGCCGACGGTTCCAAAGTGATGACGCTGATGAACATGCGCACTCTCGAGCAAGCGTTGCCCGACGACACTTTCATGCGCATCCACCGCTCCTACATCGTCAACACTTCCCACATCAAAATCATCGAACGCAACCGCGTGCTCTTCGGCTCCGTTGCCATCCCCGTCAGCGACACCTATAAAAAACAATTCGCCGACTACGTCAACTCTCGCCTGATCGGATCAGCCACCGCCGACTGATCATTCCTCACCCAGAGCCGTGGTCAGCAAACTCACCATGTCCTTGCGCGAATTGATCCGTATCTCGTTCTGATTATACTCGATCAGCCCCCGCGCCTTCATGCTCTCCAGCGTGGCCATGAACGACGACCGCTGAACGCCAAACAGCGAATACAGGTCGCGCTGGCGGCACGACAGCACTATATCCTTGCCCTCGCGCTGTGTCAAAGCCACAATCCAGAACGCTATTCGCTCCTCAAGCGAGCCGGTGGTCAGCGCAAGCACACCGCCCACTGCCTTCTGCGCATTGACCGACAACAGATTGAGATAATTGAACAAAAACACCGAATCCGAATTCAGCAGCGCAATATAATCAGCCTTGGTCAACTGCACAATCCCCGTAGGCTCCAGTGCCGTCACCGAACACGGATAGAACGTTGTGCGCCCAAACAGATAGTCGGGTGCTATCACATCGGGAGCCGTAAGCGTCTGCGCCACCCTGAAGCGGCGGTCGGTGTTGACGATCTCAACCCGCGCGCTACCCGATATTATAAACTTTATATTGTCGCAGCGGCTGCCGGCCTCAACCAACTTCTCGCCCTGCAGATACTTCAGAAAATGAAACCGTGTGCTCCCAACCACTTCCGACAGCTTCGAATAGCTGACTCCGTGGAAAAGCGGCAATGCCATCAACACCTCATACATCGAATCCATATATACTTTCTTCTTTAGGTTATTTAAATATAGGGATGCCGAATAACGATGTCAATTGGTTGCCCCTGTTTTTCATCGACCCTCTATGATGGGTCTTAATTATAACGTCGGACACGGCGATTAAGTTTCACACCCCGGTGCTTTTCCATCATCGTCGGTCCATACACCACAAAATTACAAATTTTCATCCTATTTTGCTTGCATTCGCCTCCTCCGGTGTCTATCTTTGCACCACAAAAACCCTCACATGCGCCAATCCAACATCGAAATCCTCCGCATCATCAGCATGCTCATGATCCTCATCGTCCACTTCGACGGTGCATCGTTGGGTCTGCCCATCCTCTCCGGCCACATCTCCGCCATGACCGCACGCGACGCATGGCAACTCTCCATCGAATCCCTAGCAATCGTAGGCGTCAACTGCTTCACACTCATCTCCGGCTACTTCGGCATCCGTCTGCGTCTGCGCACCGTTGTCGCCTTCCTCTTCCAGTGCATCTTCTACGCCACCCTCACCTTCGTCGCATTCAACCTCATCTACGGCTTTCCAATCAGCATCCCTGCACTGCTGACACAATGCCTCGTCATCACCCACACTGATCTCTGGTACGTACCCGCCTACTTCGGCCTGATGCTCATCGCCCCCATCCTCAACGCCGGATTCGACCACATGACCTCACGTCAGGCTCTCACGGCAACAGGCGCTTTCATCCTCTTCAACATATGGGCCGGATGGTGGTGGGGCGCCGGATTCAACCCCACCGGCTACACCATAGTCCAACTCATCATGATCTACTGCCTGGGCCGATGCATCGCCCTTCACCTCATGCCACTGCTTGCCGGCCGACACCGCCAAGCCATGATCACGGCCGCAGCCGTCTACTTTGGCGCCACACTGCTCACCACGATCTACGCCGTCAGCGACACCGTCCGTGCCTACGCCTACAATTCACCCCTCGTCATCATAGCCTCGGCCGCCCTGCTCGTGCTCTTCGCATCCTTCTCCTGCAGCTCACCGACCGTCAAACTCGTAGCCCGCTCATCGTTTGCCGTCTACCTCATTCACAAAGCACCCATTGTTTGGGGCAACTACCTCCGCCCCACCGTCGACGCCCTCTGGCACCATACCACCCTCACGCAATTCACCCTCTACAGCGCGGCCGCCATCATAGCCATCTACCTCCTCGCCATGATCATCGACCCCGCTCGCCGAGCCCTCTCCCGCCTCCTCTTCTCCCGCCTCCCCTAACCCCCACCCAAAAACAGATCCGACAAGTCCAACAAGCCCGACCCATCCGACAAGTCTGACAAATTCCTAATTCCTCTCTCCTAATTCCTAATTCTTAAAATTTCATCAAATGTTTGCGCAACTTGAAGATATTATATAACTTTGCAAAGTTTTTTCAACCGATCGATTGACCGTGGGCAAATTTACAGAATATAAAATTCCGCTGATGAGCATGCCTGCCGGGGTGCAAACCTATGAGTTTCACCTTGGCAAACAATTCTTCATCAACATGGAGAACCCCGACATCCATGATGCCGACCTTACATGTGTGCTCACCGTCGACCACAAAGGCGACCTCTATCAGATGGACTTCGCCATTCGCGGCACAATCACTCTGCTCTGCGACCGTTGCCTCGACACCCTCGAATGGCCCGTCGATACAACCTACTCAATCGCAGTCAAATACGGCGACGATTACAACGACGAATCCGACAATCTCCTCATCATACCTCACTCCGACGCCTATCTCAATGTGGCCTACATGATCCACGACACCGTGGCTCTAACAATACCCATCAAGCACGTTCATCCCCTCGGAAAATGCAACCGCCAGATGAGCGCCGTACTGAAAAAACACCGCGCCGGCGACCCCAACGATGAAGACATCGAGCTCGAACAGGAACTCATCGACTCGATCGACAACATCGAACAGGACGCCCAACAATCATCCGCCCCCACCGACCCCCGGTGGGACGCACTCAAAGGTCTCGCATCGCCCTCCCAAGGCGACCCCGCCGAATGACCCATAAACCAAGAAAATCATTATCGAAACGCCAACATACATTTCGAAACAAACAACAAACAATAAACAATAACAATCAATAAACAATGGCACATCCTAAACGCAAACAATCGAAGACCCGCACAGCCAAGCGCAGAACCCACGACAAGGCTGTTGCCCCCACACTCGCCATTTGCCCCAACTGCGGCGCTTGGCACATCTACCACACTGTTTGTGGTGAATGTGGTTACTATCGCGGCAAAGTAGCTATCGAAAAAGCTGAAGTAGTCTAAACAACGCCACGCCCCATCGCCCCGCCTACGGCGCGACCCGGGCATCAGCACCTTTTCTACAGCTGCCTTGACCGTAGCCCTGACTTTTTTCTACGACTGAATGCAATTCTCCGGACAGCAGCGCCGCACACACACGATGCGTTTGCGCCTGCCGGAGGATATTCGTCGTGTTTCCACACTCACATCAACAAATCTAACTCACATCGACAATGCCTAATGCAAGAATTTCCGGCGTAGCTTCTTACGTGCCCGACGACATACTCGACAACGAAATGCTGTCGAAAATGGTCGACACCAACGACGAATGGATCACCACACGCGTCGGCATCAAAGAACGCCGCATACTCAAAAAAGAAGGTGAAGGCTCCTCATATATGGGCATACAGGCCGTCAACCGACTGCTCGAATCCACCGGCACCAAGCCCGAAGAAGTCGAGCTGCTCATTTGCGCTACCTCCAACCCCGACTACCGATTCCCCTCCACCGCCTCGGTAATAGCCTATGGCACAGGCCTCAAAAACGCCTACGCCTACGATATTCAGGCCGCATGCGCCGGTTGCATCGTGGCTCTCGAAGACGCCGCAGCCTACGTCAAATCCGGCCTGCGCAAAAAAGTAGTCATCGTGGCCGCCGAAAAGATGTCGTCGATGGTCAACTATAAAGACCGCACCACCTGCCCCCTCTTTGGCGATGGCGCAGCCGCCATGATGATCGAACCAACCGACGAACCTGTCGGAATCATCGACGCCGTGTTCCACGTCGACGGCGTAGGTCGCGACCACCTCATCATGCACGCCGGAGGTTCCGTAATGCCAACCACACACGAAACCGTCGACCGCGGCGACAACTTCCTCTTCCAGGACGGACGATTCGTCTACAAACACGCAGTCACCGACATGTACGAATCTACTCTCGACATCTGCCGTCGCAACAACCTCACGATCGACGACGTCGACTACCTCATTCCCCACCAGGCCAACCTCCGCATCATCGAAGCCGTGGCCTCTCGCGCAGGCATCAACCCCCAAAAGGTACTTGTCAACATCGAATACCGCGGCAACACATCCGCAGCCTCAATCCCCCTCTGCATCGACGAGAACAAAGACTGCCTCAAAAAAGGCGACAAACTCATTCTCACAGCATTCGGCGCAGGATTCACCTGGGGCGCAATGTATGTCATCTGGGATCTCTGATCCACAGACCCGCATTTTCATAAAATTTTCACCGAATAGCATCTTTTTGGGTGCTATTTGTGTTTTATAATATGAGTCGCGGCCGATACGGCCCGCTCATTATTTTTCCTGTAACCAATTTTCAACGACTATGGATCAAAAACATAAAGCCGGATTCGTCAACATCGTTGGCAATCCAAACGTCGGAAAATCCACTCTCATGAACGACCTCGTGGGCGAACGCGTCAGCATCATCACTTCAAAAGCGCAGACCACACGCCACCGCATCATGGGCATTGTCAACACCGACCAATACCAGATCGTATTCTCCGACACCCCCGGAGTCCTTGCCCCAAAATACAAACTCCAGGAAAGTATGCTCGGATTCTCCGAAGGAGCACTCACCGATGCCGACATCCTCCTATATGTCACCGACGTGGTTGAAGACCCCACCAAAAACGCCGACTTCCTCGCCAAAGTGGCCAAAGAAACCATACCCGTCCTCCTGGTCATCAACAAAATCGACCTCGTCAAAAACCAGGCCGACCTGGAAGCCATCGTAGCCCGATGGAAAGAGCTCCTGCCCAACGCCGAAATATTCCCCACCTCGGCCAAAGAGCACTTCAACGTCACCAACCTCATGAACCGCATCGTAGAGCTCCTGCCCGAAAACGAACCATACTTCGGCAAAGACGCCCTCACCGACAAACCCGCACGATTCTTCGTCACCGAAATCATACGTGAAAAAATCCTCCTCAACTACGACAAAGAAGTGCCTTACTCCACCGAAGTCATCGTCGAAAAATTCGAAGAAAAAGAAAACTCAATCCACATCATGGCCGTCATCTACGTCGAACGCGACTCCCAGAAAGGCATCATCATCGGCCGACAGGGCGCACGACTCAAAAAAGTCGGCACCGAAGCCCGAAAGGACATCGAAACATTCTTCGGCAAACGCGTTTACCTCGAACTCTTCGTCAAAGTTGAACCCAACTGGCGAAACCGCGAAAACAAACTCCGCGCCTTCGGCTACATCGAATAATCTCCCGATTTTTTATTATCTTTGCAATCCGAACAATTCAACCATCCATCATGGGACAACTCATAGCCATCGTCGGACGCCCTAACGTGGGCAAATCCACCCTATTCAACCGCCTCACCGAATCGCGCACCGCCATCGTCGACGAAACCGCCGGCACCACACGCGACCGCCAGTACGGCAAAGTACAGTGGGGCGGACAGGAATTCTCAATCGTCGACACCGGCGGCTGGGTGGTCAACTCCGACGACATCTTCGAAGCCGAAATCAACAAACAAGTCCAACTGGCCATCGAGCAAGCCGACGAAATCCTCTTCGTCGTCGACGCCATGAACGGCGTCACCGACCTCGACGACCACGTAGCCGAAATCCTGCGCAAATCCCGCAAACCCGTCATCCTCGTCGCCAACAAAGTCGACTCCAACGAATGGCTCTACAACGTGCCCGAATTCTACGCCCTCGGCCTCGGCGACCCATACCCCGTATCTGCCATCAACGGCTACGGCACCGGCGACCTTCTCGACGAAGTCATCCGCAAGATGCCCGAAAAAGACGACACCGACACCGAGCAACTCGACGACATACCCAAATTCTGCATCGTCGGACGCCCCAACGCCGGAAAATCCTCAATCATCAACTCCTTCATCGGACAAGACCGCAACATCGTCACCGACATCGCCGGCACCACACGCGACTCCATCTACACCCGATACAACAAATTCGGATTCGACTTCTACCTCGTCGACACCGCCGGCATACGCAAAAAGACCAAAGTCAACGAAGACATCGAATACTACTCCGTCATCCGTTCCATCCGAGCCATCGAAGCATCCGACGTCTGCATCCTCATGATCGACGCCACACGCGGCATCGAAGCACAGGACGTCAACATCTTCTCCCTCATCCAGCGCAACCGCAAAGGACTCGTCGTATGCGTCAACAAATGGGATCTCGTCGAAAACAAAACCGAAGCCGCAATCCGCCACTTCGAAAACACCATCCGCGAACGCTTCGCACCCTTCACCGACTTCCCCATCATATTCGGATCGGCCCTGACCAAACAACGCATCTTCAAAGTGCTTGAAACAGCCGTCGACGTCTACAACAACCGCCAGCGCACCGTCCCCACCTCCCAGCTCAACACCGTCATGCGCGAAGCCATCGAAGCATACCCCCCGCCATCCAACAAAGGCAAATTTGTGAAAATCAAATATATCACCATGCTGAAAGGAGCGCAGATACCCACGTTTATCTTCTTCTGCAACCTCCCCCAGTGGGTCAAAGAACCCTACCGCCGATATCTCGAAAACAAAATACGCGAAAACTGGGACTACTGCGGAACACCCATCAACGTCTACATGCGCGAAAAATAGCACCGACATCGACCACTCAACAAAACAACACAAAGCGACAGTCGGATTGAGCAATCAGGCTGTCGCTTTTCTTCCACCCGACACAATCATCTCATAATCCAAATTTCATCATCTGCCATGTCACACGATCTTATTCTCACCATCATCGGCTACGCAGCCGCCGTCTGCATGGTCTGCGGCTACCTCC
The DNA here is from genome assembly GCA_023666835.1 of Bacteroides sp. Classification (GTDB taxonomy): domain Bacteria; phylum Bacteroidota; class Bacteroidia; order Bacteroidales; family Muribaculaceae; genus Paramuribaculum. The sequence continues at coordinate 997,156 of JAMPBJ010000001.1, forward strand.
CCCAGGCCATCTACACAATCCGCACACGCGACACCGACGGAATCGCCCTGCCCACATTCCTCCTCCTCGGAGCCGGAAGCATCCTCTTCGTAGCCCAAGGACTAATGCTTGACAACTGGCCCCTGGTCATCACCAATGCCATCACCACCGTATCCTCCCTCATAGTCTTCGGCATCAAAATGCACAACGACTACGGCTCCGGCAAGAAACGCCCCAAATAAGAGTGGGGCTAACAACAAAAGTTGAATTTAGGGTCCCGTATTTTGGAGGGCGTTTTGCTATGCCGTCGAAGGAGTGCACTCGATGTACATGACTGAAACAAAGAGCAAAAGACAACCAAAATACGGGAAACATAAGTAACTTTAATATAGATCACTCGATGCTACTTTCCCTCATCGTTAAGTCCCCATCTCATAAAACTTCAGGGTCGCAGGGGCAGCTCCGGATGAGATGGGGCCTAAGACAAAATTACTCAAAGATTGAACGTCCTAAATTTAATTTTTGTTATTAGTCACACTCTAATTTGCAGATTGGGCCTCCATCCATTATCTTTGCAGATATTGAAACACCATCGCCCATAAGCCATGAAACTTACCCGTTTACTCCTGGCAGCTCTGCTCGCCGTAGGCGCAACCGCCACCGCTCAAAATGTCGGCTACTCCAACCCCGTCGACTCCACCTACCGCTCGCTCGTGTTCAACAAAGGCGACTTCGACTCGCAATACTATCGCATTCCCGCCCTGCTGACGCTCCCCGACGGCACAATCGTGGCCGTGGCCGACAAACGCATCAACTCACTGGCCGACCTGCCGGGCGACATCGACGTCGTTTGCCGTCGATCAACCGACGGCGGTCGCACCTGGAGCGACTACATCACCGTGGCTGAGCACGACGACTTCGGCGGCTACGGCGACCCGGCCATCGTGCGCGACCGTCGCACCGGCGACCTCCTGGTCATCTCCCTCAACGGCTGCGGCCTCTGGAGCGACCGTCCCGGCCACATCAGCGTGTCGCGATCAACCGACGGCGGGCTCTCATGGCAGGCCCCAGTCAACATCTCCCCCCAGATCCTTACCGACGATTCCACCGGCGTGCAGCCCATAAAATGCGTAGCAGCATTCGCAACATCAGGCCGCGCTCTGCAGCTCAAAAACGGTCGCATCATGTTTGTGCTCGTCACCCGCAAGCCCGGCGTCGAAGGATTCCCCTGCTATGCGATCTACAGCGACGACGGCGGCCGCAAGTGGAAAGTCTCTAAAACTCCCGCCATCCTCAACGGCGATGAATCAAAAATCGAGCAACTCCCCGACGGCACTCTCCTGATGAGCATCCGCAACCGCTTCAGCGGCAACCGCAAATTCTCCATTTCCAAGGACAATGGCGTCACCTGGACCGAACAGCCCATCGACTTCACCAACCTCCACGACGTGGCATGCAACGGCGACCTGCTCAACGTGAATTACAACGGCAAAAACTACCTGCTGCAATCGCTCCCCGCAGGCCCCTGGCGCGACAACATCACCATCTATGCCAGCGAAGACGGCGGCCACACATGGCCCTACTCCCTGCGCGTCAGCCCCGGTCCCGGCGCATACTCAGCCATGACCCAACTCGCCGACGGATCAATCGGCATCATGACCGAAGAAGGTGTCCACAACGTCGACGCCCGCCATTCCCAAGGCTACCGCATCTGGTTCACCCGCATCCCCCTCGCCAACCTCCTGCCCTAACCCACCAATCATCACGCCATATAAATCTTATAAATCTTATAACAAATGTCCTTGAACGGAATGTGCCGCTCAAGGACATTTAATTTCCTGCCGTCCGGCCGGCCCTATTTGCCGCCGAACATATTTCCTATCTTGCCTTTGATTTCTTCGAATACACTTTCCTTCACGCCATCGCCGTCGAGATCGCCTATCAGGCCGGCTCCTTTCACCTTCTCAATGATTTCGGTCATCGAAAACTTGCTCGTATCGATGCCTTTGAGATGTTCCGTCACTTTGGTCACATCAAATGAGTTGCCGAACTTCGAAGTCAGTTCACCAAGTATGTTCTGAATATCCATAAAGCGGTTTGTTTGGTTAATAAATAAGAGATATTTCCTATAAAAAAACAAACAACCCGCGCCAAAAGTTAGATCCGACGAAACTCCAAAAACCGATAAGGAGCCCCCGAACGCGGGTCCACAGCATAGTCCGATGCCTCGATCAGTTTCCACAGCGCCGGATCGATATCCGGAAAAAAGGTATCGGCGTCATCGACCATCGCGTCGACTTCGGTGATCAGCAGCCTGTCGGCCAACGGCATAGCCTGAGCATAGACCATGCCGCCACCTATTATCATCGCTTCTTCAGTTCCGCCGTCGCGTGCCATAGCCAGCGCAGTTTCAATCGAAGGAGCCGTCTCCACACCCTCGGCATGCCAATCGGCCGAACGCGTCACCACGATGTTGCGTCGACCAGGCAGAGCGCCACCGGGCAGCGCCTCAAAAGTGCGACGCCCCATCACTATCGGTTTACCCATGGTCAGAGTCTTGAACCGCTTGAAATCTGCGCTGATATGAAACGGCTGATCGCCGCCAACTCCAATGGCACCATTGCGCGCCACAATTGCTATTATGCTGACTTTCATTGTGATCATACCGACACCTTGCCGGCTATGTGTGGATGCGGATCGTAGCCCTCGAGACTGAAATCCTCATATTTGAAGTCGAAAATGCTTTTCACGTCGGGGTTGAGCACCATGCGCGGAAGCTTTCGAGGCTCGCGCTCCAACTGCGTCTTCACCTGTTCGAAATGATTGTTATAGATGTGCGCATCGCCCAGTGTATGAATAAATTCGCCCGGCTTCAGTCCGGTCACCTGCGCCATCATCAGCAGCAACAACGCATACGAAGCGATGTTGAACGGCACTCCCAGGAAGCAGTCGGCCGACCGCTGATAGAGCTGAAGACTGAGCCGACCGTCGGCCACATAAAACTGAAACAGAGCGTGACACGGAGGCAGATTCATATTGTCGATATCGGCCACGTTCCATGCGCTGACGATGATGCGGCGCGAGTTGGGATCGCGCTTTATGGTCTCCACAGCATTGCTGATCTGGTCGATGAAGCCGCCATCGTAGTCAGGCCACGAACGCCACTGATAGCCATACACATGGCCCAGATCACCATTTTCGTCGGCCCACTCGTTCCAGATCCTCACGCCGTTGTCCTGCAGATACTTCACATTGGTGTCGCCCTTGAGAAACCACAGCAGTTCGTAGATGATCGAACGCAGATGCAACTTCTTGGTGGTCAATACCGGGAAACCCTCGGCAAGGTCAAATCGCATCTGATGGCCGAATATGCTGCGCGTGCCGGTGCCGGTGCGGTCACCCTTGTCGGTACCTTCCTCCATCACGCGTCGCAACAGGTCGAGATATTGTTTCATATTATGTATTATTTTGATTTTTTGTCGTTTGAGCACATTTTGTGCGATTGGTCGGCCGACGAGGCATCGACGGCCGTCTCCGTGCCGCGGGCGGCAGCCAGGCCTTTGATTTTCTGCATCAAGGGTTGCGAAAGGCGCTTGCGATCAATGGTATAGTGGATGGCTTCGTCGTGACAGGCGGTCAGGCAGTCGAAGCAGTTGATGCACCGCGACCCGTCCACCACATGGTCGTCGAGGTCGATGCAATGACCCTTACAGGCATACTCGCAACGCCGGCATTGCGTGCACTTGTCCGTGTCGATCTGTATCTGCCATATTGCGTAGCGGCTGATAAATCCGAGCAGCGTGCCGACGGGGCATATAGTATTGCACAGCGAACGTCCCGACTGATAGGCAATTACCACTATCGACACTGCTAAAAATGTAGCCGTCATCGTAGTGGCCACGCTGACGTTGGCCACCCTTGAAGCCTCGGCAGGCGACGCACCCAGATCGCGAGCATGGTCTATGAGTATGTCGAAGAGCGGTTTCAGAAAGTCGTGGATCACGCGCATGAAGGCCGAGAACGGATCGAGTATACTGACCACAAGGACAACGCCGCCCACCATGGCCAACGCCGTTATGGCCAGCATCGTGTAACGCAAGCCGTTGTTGGGGCCATTGTAGCGGTACACGCGTCGGCGTCCGCGTAGTGTCAACCGTCGAGCTCCGGCCGAGAGGTCCATCATCGTGCCCAGCGGACACACCGACGAGCAGTAGATGCGGCCAAACAGCAGCGTCAGCAGTATCCAGGCTGAAAACACTGTGACCGACATCAGAGACACAACCCAGCGCAACTGCACGTCGCACAGCCAGTCGAACAACAGCGGTATCTGCCAACTTGCGGTCACGAGCCCTAATGTCAGAACCACGAAAGCCAACAGTGAAACTACTATACGTATGATTCTCAACAGCTTGTTCATTTTCTTCGACGTGCAAAAAATTCTTTCATCAATGCTGCACACTCGTCGGCAAGCACACCGCCGGTCACCGTGGTGCGGGGATGGTAGGCATGGTCGGTATAGGTCGACACACCGCGCTTTTCGTCGGCGCATCCGTAGACCACACGCCCTATCTGGCTCCACCCGATGGCTCCGCCGCACATCAGACACGGCTCCACGGTGACGTAGAGCGTGGCGTCGGGCAGATACTTGCCCCCCACGGTCTGTGCAGCGGCGGTGATGGACTGGATTTCGGCATGGGCCGTCACGTCGTTGAGCGTCTCGGTCAGGTTGTGGCCACGACCTATCACTCGCCCACCCGCCACAATCACCGCTCCCACAGGCACTTCGCCCATCTCCGCAGCTCGGTAGGCCTCGAGGAGCGCCAGACGCATATATCGTTCGTCGTCGGTAGGTAGCTGCATTTCGTTCATATCTTTATCACCATGCCTTCGTTGGCGCCCACAACGGCTTCAAACACCCCGCGGGCTTCTTCGACGAGCACTTCATAGTCGGTATAACGTTTCGAATAGTGACCTATCACCAGTCGTCCCACTCCGGCTTCGCGGGCCACAGTGGCGGCATCCAAAGCGGTCGAGTGGCCACGTTCGCGTGCCAGCACGCCGACATCGCTCAGATAGGTGGCCTCATGGTACAGCACATCAACACCTCTGACGGCTTCAACCACGCGCTGATCGTACATCGTGTCGGAGCAATAGGCATAGCTGCGGCTCGGGTCGGCGGGTGTGGTCAGCGCCTGGTTAGGTATCGTACGACCGTCGGGCGTCACATAGTCGGCCCCCTCCTTGATGTCACGCAGCAGTCTCACCGGTATCTGATGGAATTTCACCATGTCACCCCGCAAGTGTCGGGGCTTGGGCGTCTCGCGAAAGAGGAAGCCGTAGGCCGGTATGCGGTGGTAGAGAGGGAAGGCGTCGACGGTCAGCGACGGCGACTCGAACAGGCGGCCCCCCTTCCCGGTAATCGGTTCATAGACAATATCAAACGGCGACTGTCGGCAGAAATAGTCAGTCACGCCTTTCATCACGGCCAGGCCGTCGGACGGCAGATGGATCACCACGCGTCCGGTGCGCTCATGCAGTCCGAGCGTCGAGAGCAGTCCGGGCAGGCCGAGGCAATGGTCGCCGTGCATGTGGCTGATGAATATGTGGTTGAGTCGCGAAAACTTCAGACTCATGCGGCGCATCATGCGCTGGGCGCCCTCGCCGCAATCGATCATGAACAGATTGTCGCGGAAATTGACCACCTGCGACGCCGGATTGTGCAGCGGTGTGGGCGATGCCGAGCCGCATCCGAGTATGTTTACCTCAAATCTGTCCATAATTCTAACAGCATTAGACCACAAAAATAATAAATATTGTCTATCTTTGCAAGCAAATGGACTCAAGCAGGCTCGACAAAGATCTGATATCGCAACCCGAGTTGTGGCGACTCGTGCTGACGGTTGGCCGCGACGCCCTCGATGTGGCGCTGCTTCCCCCGCTTTCGCGCGAGGAAATGATCCTGTGTTCCTACCCCTATGGCTCGACCGATGCCGGCCTGCTTTCGGCCATCGAGGATATTGTCTACGACAATCCACTGCTGCTTAGCGACTTCAAGCGTATCGACTGCATAGTCGACTATGTACCGCAGGTGCTTCTTCCGGCGGCTCTACCCGACGAGGCCGTAGCCCCGGCTGTCGACATAGCCTCGGCTGCTGTAACCGATGCCGACCTCTGCGAGCCGGAACTGTTTGACACGTCCGATCCGGAATGCCGTGTCGGTGTGCGACAGCTACGCAGCGTGCGCGACTTCCTAACCCGCACCTTTTTCAACGTGCGCTTCGATTCGCGCATCGCCTCGCTCGTGCGCCACTTCAACTCGCTGGTCGACCTGCCCGAAGGCGTGCGCATGTTTGCCTTGACGCGCGGCAAGCAACTGACGCTCATTGCTTTACAAAACCACAGCGTCATACTGGCCAACACGTTTGAATTCCAATCGCCCGTCGATGCGGCGTTCTATATCCTCTCGGCGGTGCGCTCGCTCGACATCGACCCGGAGCATCTGATGCTGATGGTGTCGGCACCGGCCGACGCCTCCTCGCAGCCATCGATCGCCTCGACACTCGAGCGATTCTTCCCCCGCGTCGAGCCGATGCCATTTCCCACGCTGCGCTACCGGGCTTCGAAAGCCACGCTGCGCGCGCCACTCGAACTAATAATCCGTCCGCTATGCGAATAATCAGAGGCAAATACGGCAGGCGGCGCTTCGACGTGCCGGGCAACATCACCGCACGTCCCACCACCGACTTCGCCCGCGAAAACATATTCAACATCATCGAAAACACCATCGACATCGAAGGCTGCCGCGCCCTCGATCTGTTCGGCGGCACGGGCGCCATTTCGCTCGAACTGCTCTCGCGCGGAGCGGCCTCGGTGACTTGCGTCGAAAAGGCCTCTACGCAGTTTCGCTTCATAGCCAAAGTGGCTGAGCAGCTGGGCGAACGCAATCTGCGTCTGATCCGCGGCGACGTGTTCCGCTACCTCGCTTCGGCGCCCAAGGATTCGTTCGACTTCGTGTTTGCCGATCCGCCCTACGACATGGAACGCTTCGACGAGGTGCCGCGACTGGTGCTCGAATCGGGCATACTGCGCCCGGGAGCGCTCTTCATCATCGAGCATTCGCGCGCCCGCGACTTCTCCTCGCTGCCCCATTTCCTCGACCACCGCACCTACGGGTCGGTCAATTTTTCACTCTTCCTCATCCCCGACAATCATGACTGACACCACGACACCACGACGCCGCACGTTCATGCAGTGGGCCCACCGCTACCTGTTCAATTTCAGCCTGATAACCATCGTGGCCGTGCTGACCTACATACTCTTCTTCACTGACACTTCGGTGCAGACCACCTACTACTACGAGCGTCAGGCCGACGACATTCAGCGCGAGATTCGTCTCGAGCAAGACTCGCTCCAATACTACCGCGACCTCAACCGCCAGTTGGCCTCCGACCCATCGACCGTCGAGAAGGAAGCCCGCCAGAAATACCACATGCAGCGTCCCCACGAGGATGTCTACGTGATCCGTTAACCATCATTTGTCCAAACCCACACTCTTTCAGTCCAATATGAAACGCAACAAAAATCTTGACCACACGCTCTCGGCCTCACCATGGCTGTGGGTCATGAATCTCGGACTGCTGCTCATCGTCGTTGGCACGACACTGCCGCTGTTCAACCCCGACAATTTCAGCTCCGACAATACGTTCCGCTACATCTACTCGGCCGGCGCTCTACTGGCGCTCGGAGGCCGCCTGGCCACTCCGCGCTATCGCGGCACCATCGTGCGCGTGATCCGTCTGTGCCGCATCGAGATCTGGAGCTGCATCGCCTTCTGTGTCGGCGCATTCTTCATGTGGTACATGCCCGGCCAGAGCCGCGATTGGCTCGCCTTCACCCTGGCCGGCGGCGCTCTACAGCTCTTCACCTCCATCATGATACCCCGAGCCGTCCGCGGCTGATCCATCACCACGCAAGCCAATCACCATCACATACTTACGTCCACCGACAACACAAACACACTTCGACCCGGGTCGACTTTGCGGTCGCCCAACCATGTCTACACCATCCACTCCGTGCTCGGCACCGGTGGATTCGGCATCACTTACTCGGCCACTTTCTCCACAATGGTCGGCTCGCTGCCCGTCAAGGCCGTGGTGGCCATCAAGGAGCATTTCATCTCGGCCGACTGTCTGCGCGACGGCACCACCAACGCCATCATCTATTCGCAGCCCTCGGCCCAGCGCGTCGAGCAGTCGCGCCGCGATTTTGCCGGTGAAGCCCGTCGACTTATGCAGGTAGGGCAGACCAACCCCAACATAGTGAAGGTGAGCGAAGTGTTCGACGCCAACAACACTTCCTACTACGTGATGGAATATCTCGAAGGCGTGTCGCTCCACGACTATGTGCGCGAGCGCGGACGCCTCACCGAGCAGCAGACCCTCGATCTGATGATACCGGTGGTTCGTGCCGTGGCTTCGCTCCACGATCAGCGCATCACCCACCTCGACATCAAGCCGTCAAACATCATGATAGCCTCGACGGCCGACGGTCAGCCGCGCCCGGTACTCATCGATTTCGGTCTGTCGAAGCACTACAACTCCGACGGCTCAGCCACCTCGACCATCAACACCCAGGGCTACAGCGACGGCTACGCCCCGGTGGAACAATATGTAGGCATCAGCACCTTCTCGCCCGCCAGCGACGTCTACTCCCTGGCTGCCACCATGGTCTACTGCCTCTCGGGCCAACGTCCGCCCAAAGCCCTGGAGATGAACCCCGCAAGCCTCAACCGCGCCCTGCCCGCTGACATCAGCACCACCTTGCGCGACACCCTGACCAAAGCCCTAAAAATGGCAGCCAACGACCGCCACTTCGACGCCGGCGCCCTCGCCAACCTCCTCCAATACGGCCACTCCGCCCAAACCACCCAAACCCAAGCCACCCCAACCACAACCCAAACTCCAACCCCAACCCAAATTACCCCAACCCAAACCATCCCACAAACTCCCATCACTCCCACTCCCCAACCTGAGTTTCAATCCACCACACCACTCACTTCAGAGCCTCAACCAACAAAAGCCATAAACATTTTAGAATCATCAGAATATTACGACAATTACAGTCCTGCTACTCAAAACGAGGACTTAGAATCGAAGAATAAAAAAAAGCCGTTCTCATATATAGTATATAACATATTACAATTTTTTGGATTAATCTTATTTATTTTCATAGGTTTAATTCTATTCCATTCGACTTTATTAGGAGGAGAAGAAGATGATGAATATTTTTGCTTCATGGAGCAAAGAAGTTATGGCTTATTATTTGCGGCAATCATGATCTTAATTGGTGGCCTAGGGAAACATTTTTCAAGGTTCAAAAAAGTCAATAAAACTAAAACAAAAATAGATTTATTGGGAAGTACTTGTTTATGTTTAGCCTCTATTAATTTCTATTTTTGGGGATATCAATTCCTATATTTCATGGATATGCCCTCAATTTTCTTTCTTCTTTCGCTTGTGGGAATAATACTTCTACTCATACCTGCGAGAAAATTTTCACGAGCACAGATCTTCCAACAATCGTAGTTTATTTTTAGCTGATTGGTAAAGACTAATCCACTTTTCATGTGGGACGAACCTTCCTATCCCTCCTATTGAGGCTCTATTTGAGGCGTTAGACGCGCTGTAATAAATAATATTAACAGTTGGATGGTGGTTAATTCTTTAAGAATTATTAAATTTGCGCCCAAATGGCCTATTATATAACCATCGATCAAGGCAACTCGGCGGCCAAACTGGCTTTGTGGCGCGACGAGACTCTCGAAAAGATACTCATCACGGAGCATCTGTCGGCCGACGTGATCAGCCGTTGGCTGGAGGACCGTCGCTCGGTCGACGCCGCCATCTACTGCTCGGTGGCCTCGCGCGGCACCGACATCATGGCGATGCTCTCGTCGGTGGCCCACCGCTCGATGCGCCTTAGCTCCGACATGCCGCTTCCGATCAAGATCGACTACGGCACACCCGGCTCGCTCGGCGCCGACCGCATTGCGGCCGCCGTGGGCGCCCGCGCCATCATGCCCGACGTGCCGCTGCTGGTGGTCGACGCCGGCACGGCTGTGACCTACGACGCTGTCAGCGCTGACGGTCGATTCGAGGGAGGTAACATAGCCCCGGGCATGAACATGCGCGTCGAGGCTCTGCATCGCTTCACAGCCCGACTGCCACGCGTGCAGGTGCCCCGTGAACTGCCCACCGGCGCTTTCCTTGGCACCGACACTGCCTCGGCCATGATCCTTGGTGCCGTCTACGGCATAGTAGGAGCCATGTCGTACTACAAACAGCATCTTCCGTCCGACACCCGCGTGGTGATGACAGGCGGATGGGCCGGCGAACTGAGCCGCATCTGCGACTTCGATGTCACCGTCGAGCCCCATCTGGTCAGCATCGGACTCAACAGAATATTGATCTATAATGAAAATAATTAACCGACTTTCAGCACTTGCAGTGGCCCTGCTGACGCTGGCTTCGACAGCCACGGCTCAGGTCAACTCTCCCTATTCAAAATTCGGCTACGGCCTGCTCAACGACAACGCCACCGCCACCCAGCGTCAGATGGGCGGCATCGGCTACGGTATGAACTCCGGCCGCCAGATCAACGTGATGAACCCGGCATCGTATGCCATGTGCGACACGCTGACCTTCCTGTTCGACATGGGAGTCAGCTTCACCACCGTCAAGCAGAGCGAGGCTTCCTCGGGCGACCTCGGCTACGCCAAGTCGACCGAATATGGCGGCGGCCTTGACTACATCACCATGCAGGTGCCCATAGGCCGCTACATGGGAGCCAGCATCGGCATCGTGCCCTTCACTTCGGTGGGCTATGCATTCGGCACCGAGATAGCCAACGGCACCAACTCGCGCCAGGGCTCGGGCGGATTGAACCAGCTCTATCTGGGCTATGCCGGACGCCTGTTCAAGGGCTTCAGCATCGGCGCCAATGTCAGCTATCTGTTTGGCACGACGGTCAACGACGTGTTTGTCAACACCGACGCCGGCTCGTCGTCGCTGTTCGAGCAAGTGGTGCAGGTTCGCGACTGGCGCGTGCAGTTCGGTGCTCAATACACGCTCAACCTCAACGCCAACAACCGCCTGACGGCCGGCTTGGTCTACACTCCGGGCAAGACGCTGCTGGGCAAAGCCTGGGTGACAAAATATGACGTCAACGCCGATGAAGCTCCCGACACACTGGAGACCGGCTCGCTGAAAAACCGCGCCTCGCTGCCCGAAACATGGGGCGCAGGTCTCACCTACCGCTGGGGTAACCGCCTGATGGTGGGCGTGGACTACACATATCAGCCGTGGTCGAAGGTGAAAACACTGGAGATGAAAGACTTCGAGGGCACCCGCTTCGCCGATCGCTGGCAAGTGGCCCTGGGCGGTGAATACACCCACGCCCAGCGCGGCAACTACCTGGCCCGCACCACCTATCGCGCCGGCGCGTTCTACAACCGCGACTACATGATGGTGGGCAACAACCACGTGCGCGAATACGGCATCTCGTTCGGTTTCGGACTTCCGGCCCTGTCATCGAAGACGGTGATCAACCTCGGCTTTGAATACCGCCACCGCCAGGCCACGCCCAACCCGCTGCTCAAGGAAAGCTACTTCAATATCCGCCTGGGTATCAACTTCAACGAACTTTGGTTCTTCCAGAACAAGATCAAATAAGAACAGTGAGCTCCACCGACGATCCTTCATTGCGGCGCCGACCTGCGGCGCTTATGCGGCTGATACCTGCTCTGCTGGCGGCGGCTGCAGTGCTCGGCATGCCCCTCGCCGGCTGCGAGGACGAGCACAAGGAGATCGTGCACGGAAACCCTAACCCGGAGACAACTCCGACGATGACCACCACCGACGTGGAGACACTCATCTCCGACTCGGGAGTGGTGCGCTACAAGATCACCACGCCCCTGTGGTATATGTACGACGAAGCCGCCGAGCCACGGTGGACCTTCCCCGAGGGTGTGCATCTGGAGAAATTCGACCTCAAACTCAAGCCCGAGGCCTATGTGGAGTGCGACTCGGCCATCTTCTGGCGCGACAAGCAGTTGTGGCGACTCGACGGCTATGTCAACATACGCAATCTGGCCGGCGAGAAATTTCTGACCAACCAGCTCTACTGGGATCAGCGCCAGCAGAAGGTGTACAGCGACTCGTTTATCCACATCGAGCGCGCCGGTAAAATCATTGAAGGCTATGGATTTGAGTCAAACGAGCAGATGACGCGCTACCACGTGCTCCGCGTGGCCGCCATCTTCCCGGCCGACAAATTCACCCAACCCGTCAGCCGCCCCGACTCGGCGATGCCCGCTCCGGAAAAGAGCAACGTCGCCCCGCCGCCCGGCACTTTGGATCCGCGCCATCCCCACGTGGTGGTGTCGGGCAAAGTCGACGATTCCAAGATCAAGAAAACGGCTGTGCGTGAGTCTGGTGGCACCCTTCGCCCCGGCACACCGACAAAGATTGAGCGGCCCAGACCCGGCACTCAGAAACCACCGCAAAAACCCTCTGCCTCACCCTTCCAACGATAAACACCCCCCCGAACCGACACGACTATGGAAATAGCCACCTGGATCATAATAGCAGTAGTATCGCTCATATTTTCAGCGCTCTTTTCGGGCACCGAGATAGCCTATGTGTCGAGCGACCGCGTGCGCGTGGAGCTCGACGTCAACTCATCCGGGCTGATGAGCCGCATCATCAACCTCTTTTTCCGCGACGAAGACCTGTTCATCTCCACCATCCTTGTGGGCAACAACGTGATGCTCGTGATCTACGGTATGGGGGCGGCCTTTCTGATCGAGGAGGTGTGGCTTGCGCAATATCATCTCAACCAAGCACTTCTGCTGGTGATCTCGACATTGATCTCCACCGGAGTGATACTGCTCATCGGTGAGTTTCTGCCCAAAACGGTGTTTCGCATCAACCCCTACACATCGCTGAAAATATTTGCAATACCGATCGCAATATTCTACATAGCGCTGCTGCCGGTGTCGCTTTTCACTTCGTGGCTGTCGAAGATGCTGATGCGTCTGTGCGGCATCAAGACCGCTTCGACGAGCATGGGCATGCTGTCGGTGGGCGAGCTCAACCAGTATCTGGAGAGCAACATCGACGAGATCAACCCCGACAAAGCACCTGTGGAAAACGAGGTGAAGATATTTCACAATGCCCTCGACTTCTCCAATACCCACCTGCGCGACTGCATGTTGCCACGCAATGAGATAGTGGCCGTCAACATGGCCACGGCCACCCGACAGGATCTGGTGGATCTATTCACCGAGTCGGGCCGCTCGAAGATCGTGGTCTACGCCGACGACATCGACAATGTGATGGGCTACATCCACGTCAGCGAACTATTTGATCCCGAATCAGACTGGCACGAACATCTCAAGCCGGTGATATTCGCTCCTGAATCACTGTTGGCCAACAAGTTGATGCGCCGACTGCTGAGCGAAAAGCGATCGATGGCCATCGTGGTCGACGAATTTGGCGGCACAGCCGGACTGGTCACCCTCGAGGATCTGGTGGAAGAGATATTCGGCGACATCCGCGACGAGCATGATACATCCGACGAGCTCGTGCGCAAGGTGGACGACGACGTGTATGAATGTTCGGGACGCGTCGAGATCGAGACATTGCGCGAAGTGTACCATATCGACATTCCCGAAGACGATGACTATCAGACGCTTGCCGGCTACATCCTGGTCAACACCGGAGAGATACCCTCGGAAGGAGAAGTGATCGAGCTCGGCAGCCACCGCTTCGAGATATTGCGCCGCGCCGCCACCCGCCTGGAGCTGATCCGCATCTCGCCGGTCACCCCGGCCGAAGTTTAGCGGAGGCTTTGAGCCGGATTGGGAATTATGGGATTTATGGGAAGATTGGGAGGAAGCGCAGAATTTAACGAATTATTTGGATATGGTGAGGGTTATCCTTATATTTGCATAGATTTCCGGGCGGAATGCTGACCGGGAATAGTAAGCCCCGGTAGTTCAACGGATAGAATAGAAGTTTCCTAAACTTTAGATAGCAGTTCGATTCTGCTCCGGGGTACGAAACTAACTGACAACCAATCACAACCTGACCATGAATCAAGTGAAAGCAGCAGACACAGCCAAACGCCGATCACCACTGGCGTGGGTGCCTTCGGTGTATTTTGCCATGGGTCTGCCATTTATCGTGCTCAACCTTGTGGCCGTCATCATGTTTGACGACCTGGGCATCGGCAAAGAACAGATAGCATTCTGGACGTCGCTTCTGACGCTTCCCTACACTCTGAAATTCATATGGAGTCCGCTCCTGGAGATCTACTGGACCAAGCGCAACTTTGTGGTGTGCACGCAGCTCATATCGGGTTTCTGCTTTGCACTGATAGCCTTTCTGCTTCCGATACCCAACTTCTTCATCTACACGATCATCATTATGGCCATCGTGGCTTTGTCGGGTGCCACGCACGACATCGCCACCGACGGAGTGTATCTGACAACTCTCGACAAGAAGACACAATCGGTCTACATCGGCTGGCAGGGTGCTTTCTACAATCTGGCCAAAGTGCTGGCCAACGGCGGTCTGGTATATCTGGCCGGCATGCTGATCACCCATTTCAAGGCCACAAATCCTGAAAAGGCGCCCTTCTATGCATGGATGATCATCATGGGCATCATCGGCGTACTGCTCATCGGCCTTGCGATCTATCACTACTTCATGCTTCCGGCCACCCCCAAGAGTGGCAAAGACGTGAAGGGATTCAAGGAGGCGATGAACGAGATGGGCAACGTGCTGCTCGACTTCTTCAAGAAGAGATACATTGTTCTCTACATATTATTCATCGTGTGCTACCGCCTGACCGAAGGCTTCGCCATGAAGATGGTTCCACTGTTTCTGAAAGCATCGGCAGCCGACGGCGGTCTGGCGATGACCAACGAGCAGATCGGTCTGGTCTACGGCACATTCGGCACGATAGCTTTCATCATCGGTTCGATTTTGGGCGGCTACTACATAGCCCACTTTGGGCTGAAGCGAGTGCTGTTCTCGCTGGTGGCCATATTCAACGTGCCGTTTGTGATCTACTTCGTTTTCTCGGCCATGCAGCCGAGCAACATCTACGTGATCGGCTCCGGCCTGGTACTGGAATATTTCTGCTACGGATTCGGTTTCGTGGGACTTACGATGTTTATGATGCAACAGGTTGCACCGGGCAAACATTCGATGGCCCACTACGCGTTTGCATCGGCCATCATGAATCTGGGAGTGATGCTTCCGGGCATGATTTCGGGCTGGGTGTGCGAGAAACTTGGCTATGAGATGTTCTTCCTCGTTGCGCTTGTGATGGCCGTTCCGGCATTCCTGATCGCATGGTTCATACCGTTTAGCCACAGCGATAAGGAGGAGGATGCTGAGGACGAGGCCCTTGACTCGGAGGTGGAAGCCGAAGAGGACACTGAGACCTTGTAGGAGAGCCATTTGGACTTGATAAAATAGAAACAACACATATACTTAAAAACATAAGACAACAAACTATGAGCAAACTCGAAATCAAGGGCAAACCGCTGCCCGATATGCCATGGGAAGACCGTCCGGAAGGATGCAAGGAAGTGGTATGGCGCTACTCAAAGAATCCGGTGATACCGCGCGATCTTCTCCCGACGTCGAACTCTATATTCAACTCAGCCGTAGTGCCCTTCAAGAAAGGGGAATACAACTATGCCGGGGTGTTTCGCTGCGACGACACCAACCGCCGCATGCGCATCCATGTAGGCTTCTCGGTCGACGGCCTGAAGTGGGACATCTCTGAGGATGACATTCGCCTTGAAGGTGCTGATGCCGAGGTGGCCGAATGGGTCTACGGCTATGATCCCCGCGTGGCTGAGATCGACGGCAAGTACTACGTGACCTGGTGCAACGGCTACCACGGACCCACAATCGGAGCAGCGTGGACAACGGATTTCGAGACGTTCCACCAGCTCGAAAATGCCTTCCTACCCTACAACCGCAACGGCGTGATGTTCCCGCGCAAGATCAACGGCAACTTCGCCATGCTGTCGCGTCCGAGCGACACGGGCCACACACCGTTTGGCGATATTTTCTACAGCGAATCGCCCGACATGGAGTTCTGGGGTCGTCATCGCCACGTGATGTCGCCGGCACCGTTTGAACTCAGTGCATGGCAGTGCATGAAGATCGGTGCGGGTCCGATACCCATCGAGACTTCGGAGGGTTGGCTGTTGATCTACCACGGCGTGCTTCGCTCGTGCAATGGCTATGTCTATGCCTTCGGTTCGGCACTTCTCGATCTCGAGCAGCCCTGGAAGGTGATAGCCCGTTCGGGACCATACATGATCTCGCCGCGCGAGATCTACGAGCTGACCGGCGACGTGCCCAACGTGTGCTTCCCGTGCGCATCGCTCCACGATCCCGAAACAGGCCGCATAGCCATCTACTATGGCTGCGCCGACACTGTGACCGGTCTGGCCTTCGGCTATATTCCCGAAATCGTGGAATGGACCAAGAAGAACTCTATCATCTGATCCGGAGCGAGATATGATATCGGGCAGTCGCCGCTTTTGCGGCGGCTGCTTTTTTTGTGGGGGGAGTTAGGGATTGGTCGGACTTGTCGGACTTGTCGGACTTGTCGGACTTATCGGGGGATTGGGGGGGGTTATTCGAGGCCGAATTCTTTTATTTTGCGGTAGAGGGTTCGCTCGGAGATGTTTAGTTCGCGGGCGGTGGCTTTGCGGCGGCCGCCGTTTTTCTCGAGGGAGCGGCGGATGGTTTCGCGCTCGGTTTCTTCGAGTGTGGGCACTTGATCGGAGCTGAAGTCGTCGTCGGTCAAGCGTGGAGTCAGGTCGATGATCTTGGAGGGGAAGTCGGCCATACGCACTAATGAGCGCGGCATGTCGGCGTCATGGTCAGGGCGGTCGGCTACCGGAGTGGAGTGTTGCGAACGCAGATCGTCGATTTCACGCTGCAGGCGGAAAATCATATTGAAGAGCACGTCGCGTTCCTGATCATAGGAATGTGAAGCCTGACGCGGAGCGATAGTAGGGGCATAGACCATGGGATGATCGGGGAGATATTCGCGGAGAGTCATCGATGTGATCTCTTCGCCGGCGTGGAAGAGGGCGAGCTGCTCGACAACGTTTTTCAGCTGACGTACGTTGCCCGGCCAGCGGTAGTGGAGGAGATCGCCGCGCACCTCATCAGAAAACGAGATGGCCGGCATGGAGTAGCGCTCCGAGAAGTCGCAAGCAAACTTGCGGGCCAGCAGCATGATGTCGGCACCGCGGTCGCGCAGCGGCGGCACATGGATCTGCACCGTCGACAGGCGATAGTAGAGATCTTCGCGAAAACGCCCTGCTTCCACAGCCTCGAGCATATTGACATTTGTGGCTGCCACCACGCGGATATTGGTACGCTGCACGGTCGATGAACCAACCTTCAGAAACTCACCGCTTTCCAACACACGAAGCAAACGAGCCTGAGTGGTGAGCGGCAGTTCGGCCACCTCATCGAGGAAAATTGTGCCTCCGTCGGCCTCCTCAAAATAACCTTTTCGGGTGGCCACAGCGCCTGTGAACGCGCCCTTTTCGTGGCCGAAGAGCTCCGAATCGATGGTACCTTCGGGAATGGCGCCGCAGTTGACGGCGATATAGCGAGCATGTTTACGCGGGCTGTAGGCGTGGATGATCTGCGGGAAAAACTCCTTGCCAGTGCCACTTTCGCCGGTGACAAGCACCGACAGATCGATGGGAGCCACCTGGATGGCGCGTCCTACGGCAGCCACCAAAGCCGGAGCCGAACCCACGATGCCGAAGCGGCTTTTAGCCTGCTGCACTTCGGCTGAAATATCCATGGAACTCAACGACTGTCTCATAGCGTCACCTCCCTGTTGCGAGTCAATTCGCCGCGGAGCGATGTGGTCAGGCGGCGCTTCACCTCTTCGGCCGGTAGCCCGAGACCGAAGAGAAGCATCATTTTTGTGAGTGCAGCTTCGGTGGTCATATCATAGCCCGACACGACACCAGCGGCCCATAGATGTTCGCCGGCAGCATATCGGCGCATGACGCTGCCGTTGACGCATTGCGTGACGTTCATCACCACGATGCCACGACGCACAGCCTCGGTGATCTCCTTTACGAACCATCCAGCCGTGGGGCCATTGCCGGCACCGTAGGTCTTGAGCACCACGCCCTTGATGCCCGGAGTGTTGAGCTGGTGGCGCAGAGTCGAGGCGTTGAGACCCGGGAAGAGATCAATGATGATCACGCCCGTGTCGAACGAATAATTGACCGTCAGCGGCCGCGTCGCCCGATCCTTGTGTCGCAGCAGCGCCTCCTCGTGGAAATTGATACCCAGGCCGATTTTGGCCAGCTCGGGATAGTTGTGGCTCTTGAAAGCATTGAAATTGTCGGCACTGCGCTTGGTGGCGCGGTTGCCACGCCAGAGATAGTTTTCAAAAAGAATGGCCACTTCCTGCACCATCGGCTCACCGGCCGCATTGCGGGCAGCCGCGATCTGGAGCGCCGTGATCAGGTTTTCTTCACCGTCGGTTCGAACCTCACCGATAGGCAGTTGC
Source organism: Bacteroides sp. (assembly GCA_023666835.1). GTDB lineage: Bacteria > Bacteroidota > Bacteroidia > Bacteroidales > Muribaculaceae > Paramuribaculum. Next base: position 1,015,774 of record JAMPBJ010000001.1, read on the forward strand.
GATCCGGTGATGATGATCGGCTTCTCCATATTCTCGAGCATGAACGACAGAGCCGAGGCCGTATAGGCCATGGTGTCGGTGCCGTGGAGCACCACGAAACCATCGTAGCGGTCGTAGTTGTCGGCAATGGCGCGGGCCATGTCGATCCAATAGGCCGGATTCATGTCGCTCGAATCGATGGGAGGATCGAACGAAATATTGTCGATCGCGTAGTTGAGCTTGCTGATCTTGGGCACATTGTCGATAAGGTTGGTGAAATCGAAGGGCACCAGCGACTTGGTCGCCGGGTCTTCGATCATACCGATCGTGCCGCCGGTGTAGACTATCAATATTCGGGGTTGAGACATGGCTTTTTAGGGTGGGAGGATTGTGAGTGGTGGAAGTTATGGGAGGGTTGGGATCACTTCACCTGGGCACCGGGGGTCACGGGAGCTGTCGGTCCGATGACCACGAGCGAGCCGTCGGCATTTTCGGCCGAAAGGATCATGCCCTGCGACTCAATGCCCTTGAGCTTGCGCGGCGGCAGGTTGGCGATGAAGCACACCTGTTTGCCGACGAGATCCTCAGGCTTGTAGTACTTGGCAATGCCCGACACGATGGTGCGCTTCTCCAGACCATCGTCGATGAGAAACTTCAGCAGCTTGTCGGCCTTGGGCACCTTGACACATTCAATCACCGTGCCCACACGCAAGTCGGCTTTCATGAAAGTGTCGAAATCGACGTCGGGCGCCTGTGGCTGAGCCTTCCAGCTGTTGACCTTGTTCTGCTCCTTGATGTCGGCAAGACGCTTAAGCTGAGCGTTAACAGCCTCATCGTCGATCTTCTCAAACAGCAGTTCGGGCTTGTTGAGACGATGACCGGCCGGCAGCAGATCGGTGCGACCCAGATCGGCCCATCTCAACTCGCTCATGCCCAGCATGGCAGCGAGTTTGTCGGACATGAACGGCAGGAACGGCTCGAAAGCGATGGCAATGTTGGCGCAAAGCTGCAGAGCCGAGTTGAGGATCGTGGCCACTCGCTCCATGTCGGTTTTGGCCAGCTTCCATGGCTCGGTTTCCTGGAGATATTTGTTGCCGTTGCGGGCCAGCTCCATGGCATCTTTCACAGCCTCGCGGAAATGGAAATTGTCAAGATTCTGCTCCAGCTGAGCCTTGATGCGAGCCATGTCGGCAAGCATGTCGGCATCGACCGGCTGAAGCTCGCCGGCAGTCGGAACAACGCCATCGAAATACTTCTGCGTCAGCACCATGGCGCGGTTGACAAAGTTGCCGAGGATAGCCACCAATTCATTATTGTTGCGAGCCTGGAATTCGCTCCAGGTGAAATCGTTGTCGCGTGTTTCGGGGGCATTGGCCGTCAACACATAGCGGAGAACGTCCTGCTTGCCGGGGAAGTCGGCCAGATATTCGTGAAGCCACACCGCCCAGTTGCGCGAAGTTGATATCTTGTCGCCCTCGAGGTTGAGAAACTCGTTGGCCGGCACATTGTCGGGCAGTTGGAAACCATCGCCATAGGCCATCAACATGGCCGGGAACACGATGCAGTGGAACACAATGTTGTCCTTGCCGATGAAATTGATTATGCGCGTTTCGGGATCCTTCCAGTATTTCTCCCACGAATCGGGCAGCAGCTCCTTAGTGTTGGAGATATAGCCGATAGGAGCGTCGAACCATACGTAGAGCACCTTACCCTCGGCTCCTTCAACCGGCACGGGCACACCCCAATTGAGGTCGCGGCTGACGGCGCGCGGCTGCAAGCCAAGGTCGAGCCACGACTTGCACTGGCCGTAGACGTTGGGTCGCCATTCCTTGTGGTCATCGAGTATCCACTTGCGCAGATCGGCTTCATATCGGTTGAGCGGCAGATACCAGTGAGAGGTCTCCTTCATGGTCACCGGCGCGGAAGTCAGTGCCGAATGAGGATCGATCAGGTCGGTGGCGTTGAGCGTTGCGCCGCATGCCTCGCACTGGTCGCCATAGGCACGATCGGAGCCGCAGTGCGGACATGTGCCAACCACATAGCGGTCGGCCAGGAACTCGCCTGCCTGCTCGTCGTAGGGCTGGAGCGACGTCTGCTGCTCGAAGCGTCCGTCGTCGTAGAGCTTGCGGAAGAAGTCGCTTGCAGTGCGGCGATGAAGCGGGGAAGTGGTGCGTGAATATATGTCGAACGATATTCCGAGCTCCTGCATCGAATCCTTGATGATCGTATGATAGCGGTCGACGATGTCCTGCGGAGTGACACCCTCCTTGCGAGCCTTGATGGTGATGGGCACCCCATGCTCGTCGCTACCGCCTATCATGATCACGTCCTCGCCCTTCAGACGCATATAGCGTGCATAGATATCAGCGGGGACATAGACTCCGGCCAGATGGCCGATATGGACCGGGCCGTTGGCATACGGCAACGCGGTGGTGATCAGAGTACGTTTGAATTTCTTTTCCATAAAAAATTATCGAAATTGGATAAAATGTCTAACAAAACGCAAAAATACAAAAAAAGCGCGTGATGCGCAAAGATAATATGGAATCAGGCCGATTGAGCCTAAAATTGCAAAAAATGCAGGGGCTTATATACGATTTATATGATTTAATGACAGAGCTTTTTTTGCTATTTTGGGATCAAACCGCACCGGCCTACAGTAACTTTGTGGCCAAAATTGCTGATTATGAAAAACACACAAAAACTAACCCCGGTCGACATCGGCGAGATCAACACTGACGAACCGGTGACCCACTGCCACAACCTGATGGCCAAACATATTGACGGGCGCGATGTGCTGACCGTCGCACCGCCCATAGTGTCGCTCGGCCAGGGCCGGCGAGTGCCATTGGCCACGATGTATGACACATCAGGCCACCCCCACATTCTCTTCCATCGCCTCTCGGACCCCGCCGCCCTATTGGTGGAGTGCGACGCAACGACCGAACTCGAGTACGCCACCGGGCTGACGGTGCACTGCGCCGTGGCCCGTCGCAACGGATTCATTGCAATGACCGACCGCGGCCCGCTGCAGATCAACCGCGACGACGAAGGGCGCTGGAGCGTGACATCGACCATCGCCCTTACACACGACCTGCTGCTCGAGCCACAACCCGCCGGAGAGCTCAGCGCCTCCACTACTCCGCTGACCCTCACCGGAGTGACCTTCGACCGCACCAACCCCGACATTGGATCAACGTCGCTCACCGCGCTAGGTAGGGAACTCTCCTCGGTCTACCGCATGATAAGCGAAACGGCTCGTTCGGCCGGACTCTGGTTTCAGCCCACGCTGATGCGTTATCATCTGACCGACAGCAGCGGCGAGCGCATCTACTCGTCGATGCCTATGCTCATGAGCCGGGGCGGACGCCAGCTGTGCAACGAGATCTCAGTCGACGTCACAAAACCTGACACCGACAAACTGTCAGTGCCTTCTATCACCCTGCAGGCCGAGGCCTACAGACTGCACCTGCACATCAGCGAGGAGGCGGCCCGGCAATTGACTGCCGCCGGCGTGCGCTCCATCGAGCTGACAGCCATGCCCCAACTCCATCCGCTCGATGCATCGCAACTCCCCGCATGGCGACTGGTGCGCTCTACCGGCGACTCCCCGGTGCTGACCCTGACTCTGCCCGGGGCCACCGATCATTTCAGTTCGCACGACGCCATGGCAGCCCGCAGTCTGCATCGACTGAGCCTGATGATGGACAGCGAAGAACGCATCGTCAGCATCATAGAAATGCCATCGACAGGCAGCGAGCTGTCCGTGGCACGCACCGACATGACCGACTGCGACAGCGAGATCCGTCAGACCGACCGACTGCTGGCACAGCCGATTGCAACTGCTGCCGATGCCGCCGACTACTCCGCCACCCTTATGCGACAGACATCGAAGCCCAACAGCTTCACGGCCCGCGCCGTAGAAGCCAACGGCGAAGTGGTGGCCTGGGCCGACATCACTCCACTACCCACAACGACGGTCAACATAGCCGAACTTTGCAGCGGATTCAGCGACATGCCCTTCGAAGGCGCACTGACCGTAGGACTCGCCGACGGCTCCACGACATGCTTGGCCATATCGGGCGACCGCACACCCTCGGAGTGGGCACCCCTGGTCAGTTGGCCCGATCCACAGGCCACCTCTCTGACCATCGACCTGCTCAGCGCCGACAACCGCCGGCTGCGAGGCAGCGTCAATCTGACCGCAGCCGACGACCGGTCGGCCGCCTGCCGTATCGACCCGAAACTGGCATCTACACCCTTCACCCCAACCAACGAGCTTTTGCCTCAACCTCAAACCATCGCCAACTCCTCCGCCCGGCGAGCAGGAGCAGTGATGGCATGCCGGCTGACGTCGCCGCTGACACCGCTGGCGGCCGTAGAGTGCAGCCATTCGCCCATCGTCGGCCTGTTGGCGGCCGTGCGATCACAGTCGACATGGGACTTTTCGCGCTGCCACCTCTACGCCCTGTCGGCCGACGCCATCCACGCCGTTGCCGTCAACGCCTCGCGCCGCTCGATGTCGGCCACAATGATCGATCCCCGGGGCATCGACCGCCCTACGGCCGCATGCCGGTGCGACGACTGCATCATGGCATTGCACCGCGGACGCCTGCTGAGGATAGCGGCCTCGCGTGTCACAGCCCACGACATTCCCCTCCCGACTGAAGGCGCATACACCGACGTGGCATGGGACGACACGCTGCAACGCCTGTGGATGCGCGACTCGCAGGGCAATCTGTGCATTTACGACACACAGCAAGGCTGCATGGCCACACTGTCGTCGCCGGCCGACATCATGCAGCTTCGCACCGAGGACCACACCGTGTGGCTGACTGACAGCGACGAACTCTACCGCATGGACCTCAAAGCCACCGTTGCGACAACGCCTGTGCGGTGGACTGTCGTGCTGACGCCTCAGCCCGGCAGGCGCCTGGCCAGAGTGACCGCCAGAATATCGGCATCGAGGTTCGACGGATACCTCTCCGTGGAGGCTTCCGATTCGACCATCACTGCCCTACCCCCGCGTCGCCTCATGCGCCTGCGTTTTGCCGGAAGATGCTCAAGGCCCATAGCCGTGGCCGTCGACGCCCCGCACAGGGCGTTTCTGACGCTGACCGTCACCGGCAACGCATCGGCCGATTTCAGTATTCACTCGATTGATCTACAGTACACATGACTCTAGAAGAACTACTTGACGAAAACCGTCGGCGCAACGAGAAGTGGAACGTGGCGCCCTACGATCCCATCGTGGGAAATCCCGCCGACGAAGGGCGAAAGGAAGTGTATGTGCCGGTGATTGATGCCCGGCGCCGCCTCCCTCTCGACATGCTTGCCGACCCCGAGTATGCGGCCATCGACTCGGTGGAAGCATACCGCAATCTGCGCATGTGCCACGACTTTGAATACTGGGCGGCGATGTGCGTCACCATACGCCACAAGGTGTCGGGACGGCTGGTGCCGTTTGTGCTCAACGCGCCCCAGCGCCGTGCCCTGGCTCTACTCGAAGAGGACCGCCGCGCCGGCAATCCGCTGCGCATGATCATGCTCAAGGCCCGTCAGTGGGGCGGCTCGACGGTGGTACAGATCTATTTCGCATGGATCCAGATCATACACCGCCGCAACTGGAACTCGCTGATATGCGCCCATCTGAAGGACACGGCATGTGCCATACGCGCTATGTACGACCGCCTGGTCAACTGCTACCCTCCCGAGCTGTGGCAGGAAGATGAGGCACCGCGGCTTAAAGTGTGGCAGCGATCGCAAAACAGCCATGAGATAGCCGGACGCGGATCGACGGTCACCATCTCGTCGTCGTGCGGCCAGGACTCGTCGCGCGGCCTCGACTATGCCATGGTCCACATGAGCGAGGTGGCTTACTGGTATGCCACCGACCGCCGCAACCCGATGGACTTCGCCCGCGCCATCTGCGGCTCGGTGCCACTCGAGCCCTATTCGGCCATCGTGATGGAGAGCACGGCCAACGGCGTGGGCAACTTCTTCCACACCCAGTGGCTCAAGGCCGAGCGCGGCGAGACATCCTACCGGCCCATCTTCGTGCCATGGTATGAAATTGAGATCTACCGCAAGGAGTGCCCCGATCCGATGAAGCTGTTCGAATCGCTGACTCCCTACGAACGCGACCTGTGGGACAACGGTCTGACGCTGGAGATGCTGCAGTGGTACCATACGAAGCGCAAGGAGTTTCCGTCGGATCAGGCGATGTTTGCCGAATACCCCACCACGGCACAGGAAGCATTCGAAAACAGCGGCCGCAACGTGTTTGACAGCCAGTCGATAGAGTCGGTGCGCAAAAACTGCTGCGATCCGCTCGATCTGAGCCGTGCGTCGGTGCCTGCGTCGGCCTCGCAGCTGCTCGACAGCCCGGCCGGCGACGGCGTGCTGAAGGTGTGGCGCCTGCCCGAGGAGCTGTCGGAGAAGTCGCGCTATGTGGCGGTGGTCGACGTCGGTGCCCGCTGGATTTTCGGCGACTGGTCGGTGATCACGGTGTTCGACCGACGCCCGTCCGACGATCCCGAAGCCGAGGCCGAGGTGGTGGCGCAATGGCGAGGACACTGCGACCACGACCTGCTGGCAAACTATGCCGAGACAGTGGCTCGCGCCTATGCCAACGCCCTGCTGGTGGTGGAAAGCAATTCGCTCGAATCGTCGTCGGATCCCCACACTCAATACATACTCGAAGAGCTCCACAACCGCTACCGCAACATGTATGTGCGCTCCTACCGCGATTCGTCGGGCAAGACACTTCGCGACTCACGCGTGGGATTCCACACCAACCGCGCCACGAAGGCGGCCGCCATCACCAACATGATCTCGGCCGTGCGCCGCGCCACGTTCATCGAACGCGACCACAGCGCATGCGACGAAATGGCCACCTACGAGTTGCTCGACTCCGGCGGATATGCCGCGCGCACGGGCTATCACGACGACATGCTCATCACCCGCGCCATAGGCCTCTACATCATCAACCATCTGCTCGGCCCCAAATCGGACACACCGCGGCAAAGCTCTCTCGACGACTTCTTCGGCCGATACAATAATATGCGCTGAACCACGTTATAATATGAGACTCTTTCCACACTTCGAAGAGCCGGATCAAATGAAACATATGAAAACACTATACCGTATATTCCCTATACTCGTGTCGCTCCTCGTCGCATCGGCCACCGTTGGCTGCATCGAGGACGGCATCTCGACCTCGCCGGCCGACCAGCCCGAATTCAGCACCGACACGCTAAGCTTCGGCGAGCAGTTCAGCGGCGAGATGACCATCACCCGTCATCTGATGGTCTACAATCGCCACGACAAGGTGATGCAAATCAGCGATATACATCTCGAAGGCTCGGCCGGAGGAACGTTCTATCTCAACGTCGACGGTCAGTCGGGCCAACGCTTCTCCAACATCGAAGTGCGCCCCAACGACTCGATCTACGTGCTCGTGTCGGGCCGCTTCAAGGATGTGGGCAACTTCCACGAGCCGGTTATGGTGACCGACCGCATCATGTTTGTGACCAACGGCGTCAGCCGTTCGGTGGTGCTCAACGCAGAGAGCTTCGATGTGGAGACTCTTGCCGACCCGGTAATCGACACTGACACACGCTGGGACAACGATCGGCCTCGCCGCATCACCGGCACGCTGACCATCGCCCCCGGAGCCACGCTGACCATCGGCGAGGGCACCACGCTCTATTTCCACGACAAGGCGCGCATTGAGGTCGGCGGCACACTGGTCAGCGAGGGCACGGCTCAAAATCCGGTGGCCATGCGCGGAGACCGCCTGGGCAGCGTGGTGGGCGACATCTCGTTCGACCTCATGGCCAGCCAGTGGCAGGGCATCGACATTCTGCCGCAATCGACCGGCAACCGGTTGCAGTATACCGAAATACGCAACACCGTCAGCGGCGTCACCATGGACCACGCCGATCTTGAACTGACCAACTGCCGCCTGCGCAATTCGGCCGGCAACGTGCTGCTGAGCCGTTTCTCGACGCTTCGCGCCGTGGGCTGTGAGTTTGCCGAATCGGCTTCTTCGCCCCTGGTGATCCACGGCGGCGAGGCCACGCTGAGCTACTGCACCTTCTCCAACTACTATCTGTTTGCGGCCATCACCGGGCCGCTGATCACGCTGAACCACGCCGACGCCGATCATGCCGACGCCGACAATCCCGACGAACCGTGGGCCAAAGTTACCGTCGATAATTCGATACTCTACGGAACGTCGTCCGACCTCAACCTACGCAGCCTCGACGGCACCGACGTGTATCTGACCGGCTGCCTGCTGCGAAGCAACGGCACCGACGACGACCACTTCATCGGCTGCATGTGGGGCGCCGACCCGCTGTTCTACACCGTGCGCGCCGACTATCTGTTCGACTACCGCCTGCAGCCCGAATCGCCCGCACTCGGAGCCTCCACGCCCTCGGCAGCCGCCCTCGCGCCGCCATCCACCGACTTCTACGGCACATCGCGCCCTACGCCGGCCGCCATCGGAGCCTACGAACAGCGCCCCGAATAAAATACGCCCTCACATATCATTACACATCACTCAAGCAATGTTTCTCAGCGAATTAAGCCTCAGTCATTCCAACATCACCCGGTCATGTTCGGGCACGCCGCTGCACCTCTACATAACCCGACGGGGCCGCATAAACGCTGACGAGGCCATCTCCCTGATGATCCCCGTCATCAAGGCCATAGGTTTTCTCCACTCACACCGGATCACCCACTTCGACATCATGCCCTACTCCATCACCGTCGACGGGGACACTCCGATGCTCATCGACACGGGAAACCTGACGCGTCACGATCCTTCGGGCAAACCACTGGGAACATTGCCCGTGAAGACCACCTACGGTTTCTCCCCCATCGAACAGGATCAACCGATCTCGCACTTCTCCCCACAGGTCGATGTCTATGCCCTTGCGGCCACCATCTGCTATTGTCTGTCGGGCAAAACTCCGCCCGATGCCACCACTATGGCCCGCACAAACCTGGCACACATTCTCCCGTCCGACACTCCGGGCCGATTGATAAAAATACTGTCGCGCGCCATGGCGCCCAATCCCACCGACCGCTTTGCCGATGCCAACCGGTTGCTTGAAGCGATATGCGACTCCTCCGACTCAGTTCCTCCCATTATCGTGCCCGTTCCGCCTTTCACGGCACAAGACCGCCATGCGACCCGGAGTACCGACAGCAGTGAAATCCCGTCGAATCAGTGGTCGTCTTCATCTGCCAATCAAAAGGTTGAGTTTAACGGCACTATGCCTGGCAGAGAAAACGATCAGCCTATACAGGAAAGTCATATCGCAGGCGACTACGACCGGGCGCCCGGCAGCACTATTCATCATGGGCAGCATGATGGATCGAATGACCGACTACAGAACCATAACATGAAGGGTAGTCAACAACGCGGCGGCATCGGTTGTCAGGAACCCACATCAAGGCGCCGCAACACATACACAGCCAACTGCACACCTGTCGACAATTGCATACAGCCAGGCTCGTCGATATCGACATTCAAAGCTGTGGTTATAGTTTTAACCGGCTGCCTTTTAAGTCTCGGTGTATTCTTCGGATACCGCATACTTCGCTACGGATCCATCTCCAATTTTATACCTGCCACCGAACCAACCGAACTGACCGACCCTGCCGAATTGACCGACCCTGCTATTGCCGCCAATGACGACATCGTGGCTTCCATCGGATTCAATCCCGTCGATGAACTGGTGCGAATTTCACACATCACAAACGAAAAAATTCGCAATGCAAAAATGCTTATCAATGTGCAGAACGCTTATATCAATCAAAAGACACTGATGAAGAAATTCAACAATCCGGAATGTAGTGGATATGTGCTTTCTGACTACGACAAACAGCGCATCTACAACGTGATGAACGAATCGCTCGAGGCACAATACGTGGCTTGCATGGCCGTTGTTATGGCCGGTCAGGACGCATCAGGATTTGTCATGGCCGAAAACGAGTATGAAAAGCAGACGCTTCGCGATCTGTTGCACGAGGAAGTGTATGGCTGCACCACATTCGGGGAGGTCAGGTCGGCCCTGACAAAGGCCATTTCCCGATCCGGACTCAATTAGACTACAATAATATAACCAACCAAATAACCGACATCATGGATTCACTTCAGAAAATCGTGGAAGAATTTGCCATCCGCGGCAACGTCAGCCAAATCAAGCCTCTGGGCAACGGTCTGATCAACGACACCTACATCGTGCGCACCGAGGGCGATACACCCGACTACGTGCTCCAACGCATCAACCACCATATATTCACCGACGTCGATGCCTTGCAGCGCAACATTCTCGCCGTCACTTCCCACATTCGCCGCAAACTCCAACAGGCCGGTGCCGACGACATCGACCGCCGCGTGCTGACATTCATCCCGCTGAAATCCAATGATGCCGTCACCTACTACTTCGACGGCGAAAACTACTGGCGCGTGATGCTCTTCATCCCCGACGCCGACACTTTTGAAGCCGTCACTCCCGAATATGCCCGCTTTGCCGGCAAAGCATTCGGCGAGTTCCAGTCGATGCTCGTCGACATCCCCGACACGCTGACCGAAACCATTCCCGACTTCCACAACATGGAATTTCGCCTTCAGCAACTGCGCGAAGCCATCGATGCCGACGCCGCCGGACGGCTCGCCTCGGTGCGCGACATTGCCGACGATCTGCTGCGCCGCGCCGACGAAATGACCAAAGCCGAACGCCTCCACCGCGAAGGCCTGCTGCCCAAGCGCATCTGCCACTGCGACACGAAGGTCAACAACATGATGTTTGACCGCGAGGGCCGCGTGCTCTGTGTCATCGACCTCGACACCGTAATGCCCTCTTATGTGTTCAGCGACTACGGCGACTTCCTGCGTACCGGAGCCAACACCGGAGCAGAGGACGATCCCGATCTGAGCCGCGTCAGCTTCAACATGGACATATTCCGCGCATTCACCGAAGGCTATCTCGCCGGTGCCGGCCAATTCCTGACCGAAATCGAAATCGAGAATCTCCCCTACGCCGCCGCCCTGTTCCCCTACATGCAGGCCGTCAGATTCTTTGCCGACTATCTCAACGGCGACACATACTATAAAACGAACTATCCCGACCACAATCTGGTGCGCACACGGGCACAGATCAAACTTCTCGAAAGCGTCGAAGAAGCCATGCCGCAGATGAAAGAGTTCATTGCACAATGCCGCAAATAGTCCGCAAATAGACTTTTCAAGCCAAAAAATCATGCTTGATGGTCTTAATTAAAAAAGAAAATTGTATATTTGCAGGCTGAAACTGCGAAATCTAAATCATTAATAACCCTATATCATCTATTAACTCACAATGCAAAAAGGAAAATTAGGAAGCGTTGTTGCCGGAATTCTGGCCATCTTCTTGGTTTTGATTTGCTTCTTCTACCTCTCGTTCACCTACGTGTCTAACCACCACGAGGACAAGGCAGTGGCATATGCAATGACCAAGTCGGGCGATAAAAATCAGAGTTCCCAGAAGTATCGCGACGCCTACAAATTCTATTTCGACTCGATCGCCAACAAGCCCGTATGGCTCGGCTACACACAGAAAGAAGCTCAGAAACTGAGCATCGGCCTCGGCCTCGACCTCAAGGGCGGTATGAACGTCACTCTCCAGCTTTCGATCTCCGACATTCTCAAATCGATCGCCGGCGAAAACGCCAACGCCACTCTCGACCGCGTCATCGCCAACACCGACTCGGTGGTAGCCCAAACCAAATCCAACGACTATGTCGGCACATTCGTGGCCGAATCGCAGAAGATCAACCCCAAGATGGATCTCGCTGTGATGTTCCGCGAAGTCATCAAAGCGGGCGCAAACCAGGGCGAAATCGAAACGACCCTTAAACAGGAAGTGAAAGACCGCGTCAACAGCTCGGCCAACGTGCTGCGTCAGCGTATCGACCAGTTCGGCGTCGTTGCTCCCAACATCCAGGAGCTCGAAAAAGACGGCCAGATCCTGCTCGAACTTCCCGGCGTCACCGACCACGAACGCATGGAAGAACTTCTCAAAGCTTCTGCCAACCTCGAATTCTTCACCGAACAACCGGTTGAAAACTATATGTCGGAACTCCGCGCCTTCGACTCCGAACTCAAGCAGCGCGACGGCAAAGGCTTCTTCGAACATTTCACCGACTACTATCCTCAGGGCATGGTAGTGGGTCGTGCCACCAAAGCCGAAATGGCCGTGATCGACTCTTTGCTACAGGAAGCCCAGAACGACCGCAAGTTCTACGATCTCCGCTTCGCCTGGGGCGTGAAACCCACCGCTGATCCCCGCGGCGACCTCTTCGAGCTCTACTCGATGAAGACCGACGGCGGCGAAGCAATCCTCAGCGGCGACGTTGTCAAGGAAGCCCACATGGACTTCGACAAACAGGCCGGCGGCACCTACGTGTCAATGGACATGAACACCGAAGCTGCCAACCGCTGGGCAAGCATCACCGGCCAGAACGTTGGCAAACGCATCGCCATCGTGCTCGACAACCGCGTATACTCGGCTCCGACCGTCAACGACAAGATCTCGGGCGGACGCTCGCAGATCACCGGCAACTTCACCCCCGACGAAGGCAAGGACCTTGCCAACGTGCTCAAATCGGGTAAAATGGCCGGCGAAATCAACATCATCAGCTCCACCAAAATAGGTCCGTCGCTCGGCCAGCAGGCCATCCACGACGGTATGTGGTCGTTTGTCATCGCCCTCATCCTGCTGATGATCTTTATGTGTGCCTTCTACGGCATCATCCCCGGTCTGATCGCCAACCTCGGTTTGATCTTCAACATCTTCTTCACATTCGGTATCCTCGCCTCGTTCCAGGCAGTCTTGACCCTCTCGGGTATCGCCGGTATCGTGCTGGCACTCGGTATGGCCGTTGACGCCAACGTGCTCATCTTCGAACGCACCAAAGAGGAACTCCGCGCCGGCAAGAACCTGCGCAACGCCGTGGCCGATGGCTACAGCAACGCATTCTCTGCCATCTTCGACTCCAACCTGACCTCGATCATCACCGGCGTCATCCTTCTCATGTTCGGCACCGGACCCATCAAAGGCTTCGCCACCACGCTCATCATCGGTATTGTCTGCTCGTTCTTCACCGCAGTCTACTTGACCCGTCTGGTGTTCATCGCCTTCGACAACACCAAAGCATTCCGCCGCCTCACCTTCTCGACCACACTGTCGAAGAAGATGTTCACCAACACCCACATCGACTTCCTGGGCAAACGAAAAGTGTCCTTCGGCGTAGTCATCGCACTGGTGGTTGTGTTCATCGGCTCGCTTTGCCTCCGCGGCCTCTCATCCGGTATTGACTTCTCCGGCGGCCGCAACTACGTGATCCAGTTCAATCAGGCTGTCAGCACCACCGACATCGCCGATCAGCTCGCTTCGTCGTTCGACGGCAATAAACCTACCGTCATCAACATCGACGACCCCACAAAGATCCGCGTGTCCACCAACTACATGATCGATGAAGAAAAAGCCAACGTCGACTCTATCATCACCGCTCGCATGTATGCTGCCTTCCAGAATATCAAAGGCAACGACGGCAAATCGCTCATCGCAGGCATGACAGCCGACCAGTTCGCCGCATCCGACGAATCGACCGGCATCATCAGCTCGCAGAAAGTAGGCCCGACTGTGGCCAACGACATGCGCACCGACGCCTACATTGCCGTAGGTCTTTCGCTGCTGGCCATGTTCCTCTACATCCTCATCCGCTTCCGCAACATCGCCTTCTCGTTCGGCGCTCTTGCAGCGGTGGCCTTCACAGCATTCTCCATCGTCGGCTTCTACTCGATATTCTACGGCGCATTCCCCTTCGCCATGGAAATCGACCAGTCGTTCATCGCCGCCATCCTGACCGTGATCGGTTACCAGATCAACGACACAGTGGTTGTGTTCGACCGCGTTCGTGAAAATGTCAACCTCTTCCCGAAACAGGACTTCGGCGTCACCATCAACCAGTCGCTGAACTCAACCCTCAGCCGTACGGTGATGACCTCGGCATCCACACTCCTGGTGCTCCTCTGCATCTTCATCCTCGGTGGCGACGCCATCCGCTCGTTCACCTTCGCCATGATCTTCGGTGTGGTTATCGGTACTTGCGCCTCGATCTTCGTAGCAGCTCCCACTGCCTATCTGATCAACCGACGCAACATCAAAAAAGCCGCATAAAAAGCGTAAGCTATAACAAACCTGCATAACCCAACGGGGGCGCACCAAACACCGGTGCGCCCCCGTTTTCCATCATTAACCCGACATGGATGATTTTGACATATCAAGTCAAAATTTGTAGAATCGGCTAAAAGATGTATATTTGTGATCTAAGCCAATCATTTAACATAACACATCCACTCCCAAGGATCCATTCCAATACTATGACACGACTGTTCATCGCATTTTTACTTCTTTTTGCAACATCTGCTGAAGCCGCAGTTAAGCTACCTTTCAGCAAACAACAAACAAAAATACCTTTCGTAACGAGTCGTGAATTTGAGGATCATTATGAAATAACAAGTGTCAAATACGTCTCGCCCGAAAAACCGGGAATAGAACAACCGGGAGTCCCTCGATATAGGATCAGAATCACATTCATGCCAACCCATGAAAAATATATCATGTCGATGTATGACGATAGGCTAACAAATAACTACTTCTCGGTTTGGTTCATCACAATGGACAATGGGGCATATGCATTAGGTAGCTGGAAAATGAAAGCCAAAAATCTCACAAGTGAAGGATATACAATGGATATGGTCATCACCAAACAACAGTTGTTGGGAGTAGAAAAAATAAAGGGATTGTTGTTTTTACTGAATTCAGAAGACGACCATTACAGTCTGGCGCCATTAGATGGGAAAGAGGCAACTGAAGATACATATAATATCACACTGAAAGACATTAATAAACTATCAACTAGACCAGGAACATTAAAATTAGGAGAAAATTTAAGATACTTTACTATACCATGCATTATGGATAGCCTTTTTCTATCGCAATGGCATCTTGTGGATTTCAAAATAGTTAGTAATGACAAACAAAAATCTTATTTTGCTACAGGCCGAAAAGAACCAACCTTCGGTACACTGAACTCAATGATGTGTAAAATGGATATTGCACAGAAAGAGGATTTCTCAAGGTGATCAACATCTGATTTTCTGGATAATGGTTTTTTATTCCACATGTTTTTGATTGATGACAATGGCGGACATCTAATAGGCACACTAACAATGAATCGAAACTATCCAAACTGTATAGAACACGTGAGAACAATCAACGACAGAGTATTGAGTCTCAATATCTATCCACCATTTGTTGATGGTAACACAATATACTCCGTGAGAGGTATGGTTATAGCGCAAGACATAGTTGCGGGGTCCCGTCTTGTGAAGATGATTAGCGATGGTAAACTTGATTTCTATCCCGAATGGTATGATCCTAACGATCTAATCAAACCTTATAAGGGATTACAAAATCCAACGGAGTTCGAAAAACATGGCGGATACTTTATATCGGACATATCACCTGACATACTAACCGAAAAATCAGAAATAAGATGGACAGAAACATATCCGCCAACAATGAGTGATAATGATAAATATCAATCGTCGAATACTACGGATTCAGGAGTAAGTAGTGATTTTGACTCGCCTGACCTAACTGATTTCGATGGCACAAGTCCAATAAGAGTCAATGTGGATCTCGATACGTTAGCAAATACTACTTCTGAAACAGATATGATCAGGCGATACATAAGAAAACCATCATATCCTGGAGGGAAGGATTCACTTCAGAGCTACATTAACCAAAATATAGTCCCATTGTTTGGCGCCCCTCAATTAGAATTAGAAGACTCTATAAGAATTATTTTAGATATCAGTAAAAGCGGATGTATTTTGTCTGCAAAGTTGGAGAAAGAATATGGCTCCTATATCGATAGTATGATAATATCGTCATTGGTATCGATGCCACGCTGGAATCCCGGAGGCGTCGTTACTATAAATAAGAAAACATCAGAGCGCCATTTTGAGCCTCGACAAATGACGACATATATCGACCTTATATTCCACAATATTGAATCCGAAAAAAAAATTGAAGAGGCAACACCTGTGCCCTTAGTATTTCCTCTTGAGACTAACGGTCATAAGTTACCAATGATAAGCGACATGTGTAATGACTGGAGAGTGGAAGATGTCATCATCAGTCCCTCAACAGAACGTATATCCGCACCGACAATCAACGAGTGTAATATACTAATAACAATACATTTGTCTGACAAGTTTATAATAGACATCTATAACGATTCAGACTATTCCCATACAAAGAATTTGTTAATAGGATGCTATGATGGTAACCGGATTTATACACTCGCTACGATAAACATTGACAAGGAGACGCTACTTCAATATATAGAGCAGGCAAAAAGATCGGACGACGGGCATACAGCCATGATTTCTATTAGCAGTCCTTATAAATTTGGAAAAGAGATCAAACGCATGGATGGAGTACTGGTCGCCGACAATCCAATATCATTTATAGATTTGAACTCAAAACTCAATACCGGGGAAATAAATTTCATACAACAGCAATCATCAAAATAAAAAATCATGAAACTACACAGCGTCCTCTGCATTGCATGCGGATTATTGACAACATTTACAGCATCTGCGCTCAAACCTTCGGAGATGAACGACTATGCCTGCTGTCAACTCAAAGGCAAGGTAAAAACCGTGAGAACAAAATCTAAACAATATAATCAGGACAATACTTCGACATTCGATGCATCAGGTCGGCTGATCTCAGTCCGCGACAACAACGATCCGAGCGATAGTAGAAAGTACATCTATACTTCGGCCACAAGATATAGCATAAAATATCAAAACTCGAAACATAGCGAGAAAATGGCCATCAAATATACAGCTCTTTCGCGAACGGACAGAACTATCAACAACGTTGAATCACTGCCGGAGATGACCTATACTTTCAACAAATTCGGACAATTGATAGAATATAAATATCAAAGTCCGGAATTTTATGTCTTCACTTTAACATATAACTATGAAAAACCAACCGACATAGTTCCATCCTCACAAATGGAAAGCGGTGGTGAAGGTGGTGAAGGGTTTGATGGGGGTGTTGCCTATACCTATGACGAATTTGATTCTCACGGTAATTGGACCAAACGTACATGCAAAAGCATATCTGTGTCATGGGAGGACACGTATGTGACGGATACGGAAAGTGTAGAGTGGGTTGAGACTCGAACAATCACTTACTATTAAGCAATTTAAAATCATACCGAATTAGTTAAATTGGGGATATTTGTTAACTTTGCGGTATGGAAAAGAATTGCTGCGGGCAGGGGCGGTTGGCTTCGCTCGATATTTTGAGGGGTTTTGACCTGTTTTTGCTTCTTTGGCTTCAGCCGGTGTTGCTGAGCGTCAGCGGTGTGTGGAGCGCTCCGTGGTTCGACACGGTGATGCACCAGTTGGACCATGAGGTGTGGGAGGGCCTGCGCTGCTGGGACTTGGTGATGCCTCTCTTCCTGTTTATGACCGGGGCGGCGATGCCGTTTTCGTTTGCCAAGCGCCTTGCAGATGCCGGCTCAAAGCGTCGCCTCTATGGCCATATTGCGAGGCGCGTGATCATTCTGTTTGTGCTTGGCATGATCGTGCAAGGCAATCTGCTGGCACTCGATGTCGATCGGCTGCAGATCTACAACAATACGCTTCAGGCCATCGCGGCTGGCTATCTGATAGCGTCGGTCATTCTGATCACATGCCGATCAGTAGTATGGCAATGCGTGGCTACGGTGACGCTAATGGCCGTGTATTCTTTGCCGATGGCGCTGTGGGGCGACTGGAGTGTCGACGGCAACTTTGCCGCGATGGTCGATCGCGTGGTGATAGGCCGCTGGCGCGGCGATCTGACCTACACCTGGGTGTGGAGCTCGCTGACGTTCGGCGCAACGGTGATGATGGGAGCAATGGCCGGCGAACTGATGCGCAACAAGCATAACCTCACCCGCCGACGTGTGGCAGCTCTGCTGACGCTGGCCGGAGTGGTGCTTATAGTGGCCGGCGAAGTGACTGCGGCGCTTGGTGAACCTGTGATCAAGCGACTGTGGACATCGTCGATGACGCTCGTGTCGGGCGGATTGTGCACACTTTTGATGGCCTTCACCTACTGGCTGGTTGACATCTGCGGTGTGCACCGCGGACTGGACTGGCTGAAGATCTACGGCATGAATGCCATCACGGCCTACTGTCTGGGCGAGGTGGTCAATTTCCGCAGTATAGTGGAGTCGCTCTCCTACGGTCTCGAACCGATGATGGGCCCATGGTACAGCATATGGCTGACAGCCGGCAACTTCACCATCCTGCTTCTGCTGCTCGCGGCCATGTACCGCCACCGCATCTTCCTCAAAATCTAAGCGGCACTGCAAAAATAGCACCACCCAGGCCCCTCCGATCCCAAAATAGCAAAAAATGCACTGTGTGGCCCGATAAAATCCAGTCGTATAATGAGCGGCCTCTAACGGCACACTATTTTAGACCCCATCTCATAAAATTTTTATGTCTTAGGGGCGGTTTTGGGCTAGTGATTTTCGCAAGTTAAGGATGGAGCAATGCTGGCATTGCGACTGACGAGACTTGGCGAAAATAACCGGCTAAAACCGGAATGCCAATAATTATAAAACTTTTTATGAGATACTCGGGTTTCGGTTAAATGATAGTGATTAATGTTAAAGATCTCTTTGTAAGGTGACTTATGTAGAAAAGGTACTTGTCTCTCGCATCCTTGGGCTATTTTCGTCCTTTGGCTCAGTCACATAGCTCGCTATACTCCTAAGCCTGCAGGCCAAAAATATCTCCAAGGCTGCGACCACTAAGCCATAAAAATTTTATGCGATGGGGTCTTATTTAGCGAAATATGGTCGTTATTAGCACTGGCACAAAAACACTCAATACAGAGAGGGCTGAAAAGCCTATTCCACATGCCCCAATCCATTTCTTCCCTCCATTGTTGGATGCTTTAATCAAACCGAGAATAGACAATACTAATCCCGCAATACCCAACGGTATCCCGACCAAAAAGAACAACATCAAAAACGAAGTCGCTCCATTTGAATTGTAAGTGTAGCTATTTTTTATTAGTATAACAACAATGAATAAAGTAATCCATAACAACACAAGCACGAACAATGAGAGACCGAATCCAAGCCAAGATATTGTATCCGATTGTCTGCCTTCCAAAACATTTGGTTGATTGTAATTATTATAGCCGGGAATTGGTGGAACCATATCAATATTATTTTTAGGCAAATCTATGTATTCTTATTCTTTCTCACAAATATTTAGGAACGAGATTTGCTGAGAACCATCGCATGACGACCGGCAATAATTACCAGGTGAAATGTTTGTGAATCAATAGCATCGTAAATCGGCGTCCCAGCGGACGCGCTTGAGATGGTAATTTCAAGAAGAGTGCTGAGCAATGGGAGTGTCGGCGTCCCCGCCGACACACGGACACTATCGGCAGCGTCATCATATCAAGACAAATACGCATAGCGTATATTCCGATGAGTATCGATGGGGAAGTTGATGCTTCTACTGAGCGCCAGGCAATATTACACTACAACCGCTATGTACTTTATTTAATGTTTCTGCAAGCGCTTCTACTATGTCTTTGAACTGATTGATGGTTTTGAGTTGACCTAATGTCAGCCCTTTTATATTTAGCCCACAATCTACACAAAACGTATTATCTTTCTGATTTTTATGTCCATTAGGACATATATATAACTCCTCTTCTTTTTTGGAGAATAATCCACTTTGTGTAGTCAACCTGGTGGATCCTTTATCGGGTAAAGATTCAAGCAGACACAATATTTCTCTCATTTTTTCAAGATCACGCTTGGTGTAAAATGATTTATGGCTTTTTAAAAGGTTAATGGCTACAGAAACATTGCCATTCTTGATCAATTCAATTATGAAATCAGGGTCAAAAAGATTGTATTTTATGATTAGTGATTCTACAACAGTAGGTTGATCATATATGAAGGGCAATAAATACTCACCTAACATATTTGAACTTATACGAGACAGGAACTCTTCATATCTCTCACAAAACTTTTCTTTATATGCCAGAAAATCAAAATCTTTGCTTTTATCAGCCTGTAGAGTAAAATATTCCTTCGTCAATTCAGGCAACAATTCCTCAAGATTAAGCGTATATATATTTTCCCAACTCTTATCTTTAAGTGGCTTATTATTTGCCATTTGACGACGATAAGCATTTATCAAATAGGTTCTACGCAAATCGGAAAATGACGTCTGCTCCAGCTCCTGTGCTTGATTGGATATAGGTTTTGTGATGACACAAGCGGTTCCTGTAGCAGTCACCATAAACATTTGTTTTCCTTTGCCGCTGATTTCGTTGAACTGCAACTTATAGTCAATAATTGCATTAGCCCCCAATTTAATCGCTTTGTTCTTCATGTCCTGACAAACCTGATCAGTTAGAGTGTCGAGTTTGGATTGATAAGTATCCGAGTTACCTCCTATAATATCAGTAATTGAAGCAGCGAAATCTGCAAAAAAGTTCACACCAAGTACAACATTTGCTGTCAATGGGCATATATAGCGTTGAATTTCGATGTTGGATAATATCGGTGCAGTGGTAATGAAAATGTTTGCCATATACGAGGAATTAAGGTTTTTGGAAGTGTTGGTAATCTTTGGAGTGGCGCCAGTTGCCGCCCCAGGTGAAACCGTGGGAGCGGAAGAGGAGGCAGGCGGGGTCGGATGCGGTGATCTTGAAGGGGATGTCGGTGCGGGAGCGGTCGGCATAGGGCACGCCCTTGCTCGGGCGGACGTCGGAGGCTCGCACATAGGGATTGTAGAGCGGGTTGATGTCTATGGCCATGCCGCGGGCGTGGCGCGAGAGGGTCTTACGGCCGGGCACACGGCGATAATTGAAGCACGAGGTATTGTTATGGGTCATGGATAGTTCGTCGTCGCCTCCGTATTCATCGATCAGCACCATACGCTCGATGGGATATTGCTTGAGGAAGAGAGCGCGGAATATGTCGAGGAGGTCGTCGGCAATGGCTTTGTTGCACACCATCTCGCCTATTCGAACCGAACCGTGGCCATCGTAGTGAGGAACAAAGAGATAGCAGAGGTCGGAGCGGCGAATTGGACAGTCGGACGGATAGGAGTTGTCCTTCATTCGGGCAAAAGTGGCGTCGGCTATCGGTTGGCGCAGGAAGAGCGAGAGAAACTGATCCGGATCGAAGTCACTCGAAGAAGTGTCAATACAGTAGTCAGGCACCTGACCGGTCTGAGTGAGAGAAGCAGGCACACGCGGCGATGCGCCAAAGCACATGACGCTGCAAAGCGCAACAAAAACCGATATGAGAATGACACGACGCACGATCATGCAGCAAAGATAGCGAATTTTGTTAGAATATTATACAGGTGTAACGGACGCGTGACGGCGGGGACGACGAGGCTCCTACCGGTCGCTGCCTGTTTTGAAATTGATTTGATTTGGATCTGTTTTTTGAGGGTGCAGATGGGGATTTGGTGTTGTTGGATTATTTTGCTAATTTTACCTTTTGAAATTTTGAAACAGAACTAATCCACTTTTGTACGATGGCTAAGAAGGTTGTGGAGACGCCGCTGATGAAGCAATATTTCGAGATGAAGCAGAAACATCCCGATGCTGTGTTGCTGTTCAGGGTTGGCGATTTCTACGAGACTTTTTCCGACGATGCGATCACGGCATCGGAAATTCTGGGCATCACGCTGACGCGACGTGCCAATGGCGCTGCGAGCTCGGTGGAGTTGGCCGGATTTCCGCACCATGCTCTCGACACTTATCTTCCGAAACTGATCCGTGCGGGAAAGCGAGTGGCCATCTGCGAGCAGCTTGAAGATCCGAAGCTGACGAAGAAGCTCGTCAAGCGCGGCATCACGGAACTGGTAACTCCCGGTGTCAGTCTGAGCGACAACATCCTGGAGAACCGCCGCAATAACTTCCTGGCGGCCGTGGCCATCGGCGACAAGCAATGGGGCGTGGCGTTTCTTGACATCTCTACGGGCGAATTTCTGACCGGAGAAGGGAGTGCCGAATATGTGGAGAAACTGCTGGCGAAGTTCGGGCCGAAGGAGGTGCTGATAGAGCGCGGCCGGCGCAAGGACTTCAACGAGCATGTGACCACGACATATCTGACCTTTGAACTTGAAGACTGGGTGTGGACCGAGCCTACAGGCCGCGAGCGTCTGATGAAGCAGTTTCAGACCGGCTCACTCAAGGGCTACGGCATCGACCGGATGACCGGCGCCGTGATTGCCTCGGGAGCGATACTCCACTATCTGGATCTGACCAACCACACGCAGACTGGCCACATAGCCGGCCTGTCGCGCATCGACGAGGAGCAGTACGTGCGCCTCGACAGTTTCACTATCCGCAATCTGGAGCTGGTGGAGGCGATGGCATCGGACGGCAAGAGTCTGCTCGACGTGATAGACCGCACGGTGACACCGATGGGCGCGCGAATGCTTCGCCGCTGGGTGCTGTTTCCGCTGAAGGATGTGGCCACGATCAACAGCCGCCTCGATGTGGTGGAGGAGATGATGCGCCGTAACGAGCTGCGCGAGCAGTGCGAGAGCGATCTGACCCGCATCGGCGACCTGGAGCGATTGATTGGAAAGGTGGCCGTGGGGCGTGTGAGTCCGCGCGAACTGGTGCAACTGCGCCATGCGCTTAGCGTGATCGGGCCGCTGAAGGCCGAACTCGAGCGGTCGGACAATACGATGCTGCATGCCATAGGCGAACAACTGAATCCGTGCGATGGAATTCGCGACCGCATAACGCGCGAGATTGTCAACGACCCGCCGGCTGCGCTGAACCGTGGCGACGTGATAGGCAACGGCGTGGATGCCGAGCTCGACGAACTGCGCCACATAGCCCGCTCGGGCAAGGAGGTGCTGATGCAGATCCAGACCCGCGAGAGCTCTCAAACGGGCATCACGAGTCTGAAGATCGGCTACAACAACGTGTTTGGCTACTATATAGAGGTGACCAACACCCACCGCGACAAGGTGCCACAGGAGTGGATCAGGAAGCAGACGCTGGTCAACGCCGAGCGCTATATCACTCCCGAACTCAAGGAGTATGAAGAAAAGATACTCGGGGCACAGGAAAAGATAGCCGCCATCGAGGCGCGACTCTACGCCGAGCTGGTGGCAGCCGTGGGCGAATACATCCAGGCTATACAGCTCGACGCGCTGCTGATAGCTCGACTCGACTGCCTGCTGTCGCTTACAAAAGCTGCGATGGCCAACCATTATTGCCGCCCAACGGTCGACGACAGTCTGACCCTGAAGATCACCGAGGGGCGCCACCCCGTGATCGAGCGCGAACTCCCTGTGGGCGAGCGATATATCACCAATAGCGTGGAACTGTCGAACGACGGCACACAGATTATGATGATTACCGGTCCGAACATGTCGGGCAAATCGGCCTTGCTCCGCCAGACGGCGCTGACCGTGCTGATGGCCCAGATAGGCAGCTTTGTGGCGGCCGATAATGCTCATATCGGAATTGTGGACAAGATATTTACGCGCGTCGGCGCGAGCGACAACATATCGCACGGCGAGTCGACCTTCATGGTGGAGATGACCGAGGCCGCGTCGATACTCAATAACCTGAGCCAACGATCATTGGTGCTGTTCGACGAGCTCGGCCGCGGCACGTCGACCTACGATGGCATCTCGATAGCCTGGGCCATCGTGGAGCATATCCACGAGCATCCGTCGGCACGAGCCAAGACGCTGTTTGCCACCCACTACCATGAGCTCAACGAGATGGAGAAAAGCTACCGCCGCATCGTGAACTACAACGTTTCGGTCAAGGAGATCGACGGCAAAGTGGTGTTTCTGCGCAAACTGGTCAAAGGTGGCAGCGAGCACAGCTTCGGTATCCACGTGGCCAAACTGGCTGGCATGCCTGCAGCGATCGTCAAGAGAGCGGATGCGGTGCTCAGCGACCTGGAAAAGAGCCATCGCAGCGGGGCGGATAACGTAGGCGCTGCGGTGACTGCGCAACCGGCTGCAGAAGATGGTGTGCAGCTGTCGTTTTTCCAACTCGACGATCCGGTGCTCAGCCAGATACGCGACGAGATTCTCAACACCGACATCAACAATCTGACACCTATGGCGGCCCTCAACAAACTCAACGATATCAAGAGCATCCTGACCGGGAAAAGTAGTTAGGAATTGGTCGGACTTGTCGGACCTGTCTGACTTATTTTTGGAGGCCGGGGTGGATTTAACCCCCCACGCTTTTGGCGTGAGGGGCTATGGGCAATCGGGATTTGTTATTTTTTTATGACTTATAGGTCGTAGGCGGGGGATCAGTTGAGCTGGAGGGTGATGTTGTCGATGGCCATGTAGGCGGGGGTACTGAGACCCCAGGCGCCGGTGTCGGATCCGGAGAAGTTGAACTTCAGTTTGTTGACGCGGCCAAGCGATGAAAGATCCAAGACGTGCCATGTGTCAGCGATTTCGACCGGAGCTACAGAGTTGCGATAGTCGCATATGTATTTCTCTACGGTGCCGGTGGTGTTGCCTGTAGCATCGTAGCCGGTGACGGTCATCTTAAACCAGCCGTTGACTTCCTTGAGCGTCTTGCCGGGATCGTTGCCGAAGGCATTGCCCTGGGTAACTGTGCCATATAGATACGACGTGGGGCAGTACATGAGGCTAAGCACGGTGTATTCGCGACGCGAGCTGAAGTTGAGGCTGGCCGCGGTTTTGTAAGTGGCGTTGTCGTAGCCGTTGATGATGAGGAAGTGGTTGGTGCCTTCAGCGCCTGCGCCGCGGTTGGTGCCGTCGGCAGAGTTGACGTTGTAGACCGAGCACTGGTTGTCGTAGGTCATCCACCAGCCGGCTGCCTGACCCTGCGCGTCGGAGCGATAGTTCCAGTTGGAGAGCACGGCGCCACCATTCCAAAAATCGATCGAACCGGTTGTGGCATCGGGGTTGATGCCGAATTCGAGATACACGCCCGATTCAACTTCCTCGGTGCCTTTGATGAACTTAGTGCCTTCGTAGGAGGCGTAGAGGTTGGCGCCATAGGATGTGGGGCCGGCCACAACGGCACGAGTGTTTTCAAACGAGAGGACGCGGCGGTTGACGGTTGATTCTTCAGGGTCGTCGGAGCAAGCGCACAGTGTGGCAATCGACAGGGCTGCCACCAGGGTTTTCAGATAATAATTGGTTTTCATAAATCTTTCCATTTTTTCTATGTGCAAAGATAGTGATTTTATACGATTTATATGATTTATATGTCTTATATATCGTATAGAACATGATTGGGTTGGAAACAAACAGGCCGCCCGGAGTGGGCGGCCTGAGGATGGTTTATAGATAAATTGTGGGGGTTAGTCTTCATCGAGGGCGATGTAGTGCTGGTAGGGGTGATCGCATGCAGGGCATACTTGCGGGGGCGTGGTGCCTTCGTAGATGTAGCCGCAAACGAGGCATTGCCATTTGATGGGTTTGTCGCGTTTCCATACGGTGCCGTCCTGCACTTGTTTGAGGTAGCGCATGAAGCGGTCGTGGTGTTCTTTTTCGATGGAGGCGATGGCGCGGAAGTGGGAGGCAATTTCGGTGAAGCCTTCACGATCGGCCACTTCGGCGAAGCTGATGTACATGTCGACACCTTCTTCGATCTCTTCGCGGGCGGCGATGGCGAGGTTTTCGGCAGTGGTGCCGATGACGCCTGCGTCGACAGCCAGAGGCACGGTCAGCGATCCGCCTTCAAGATATTTGAAATAGATTTTGGCATGGCGCAATTCGTTGGCAGCTGTGTCGTTGAACACTTTTTCGATGGGGAAATAGTTTTCCTTGTGGGCCTGAGTGGCGTAGAAAGTGTAACGGGAATATGCTGCAGACTCAGCCATGTAAGCTTCCACCAGATTTTTTTCGGTCTCGGTGCCCTTGATACTTTTTTTAGTTGTAGTAGCCATTGTAATACTGTGTTTAGAGTTATGGCGGGCCACTATGACCCACTGCATAAACTAGAACAAACGCAGTAAGAAAATGGTTCAGCGATACACGCTTATTTCAGACGGGCGAGAGCGTCGGCGATGCGCTGCATGGCGCAGTAGATATTATCGTCGGAGGTGGCGTAGGAAAGGCGAATGTAGCCCGGCAGGCAGAAAGCAGCACCGTCGACGGTGGCCACGTGGGCGACGTCGAGCAGATACATAGCCAGATCAGAAGCGTCGCGGATCACGCGCTCGCCGTCGGATTTACCGAAGAAATGGCTAACCTCGGGGAAGAGATAGAAGGCGCCTTCGGGCACATTGACCTTGAGGCCTTCGATATTGCGTGCAAGATCGACGATCAGGTCGCGACGGCGACGGAAAGCGGCGGCCATCTCAGCCACACACTCCTGCGAACCGAGATAGGCAGCTTCGGCGGCCTTCTGGGCTATCGACGAGGCTCCTGATGTGTACTGTCCCTGGAGCTTGGTGCAAGCCTTGGCTATTTCCACCGGTCCGGCCATGAAACCGATGCGCCAACCGGTCATGGCGTAGGCTTTAGAGACGCCGTTGACGATGATGACACGGCCTTGGAGTTCGGGGAAGGCAGACATGGAAGTGTAGCTGCCTGTGTAGTTGATGTGCTGATAGATCTCATCGGAGAGCACCACCACGTCGGGCCAATCGCGGAGCACATCGACCAGAGCCTGAAGTTCGTCACGGGAATAGACGGCACCGGTGGGGTTGGATGGCGAGCACAGAAGCACCAGACGTGTGCGGGGCGTGAGAGCTGCTAAGAGCTGCTCGGGAGTGATCTTGAAATTCTGCTCGATGGTGGCAGGCACGGTGACGCTGACGCCTTCAGCGAGCTTGACCATCTCGACATAGCTGACCCATGCAGGCGTGGGGATCACCACCTCATCGCCGGGATTGATCACGCTGAGAATCACATTGCAAAGAGCCTGCTTGGCACCGCCCGACACAACGATCTGCGATGGATCGAAATCGACACCGTCGGTGTCCTTGAGATTTTGGCAGATAGCCTTGCGCAACGACATGAAACCCGGCACGGGAGAATAGAACGAATAGTTTTCGTCGATGGCTCTTTTGGCAGCCTCCTTGATGTGGTCGGGGGTATGGAAATCGGGTTCGCCGACCGAGAGGTTGATGACGTCGACTCCCTGAGCCTTCAGTTCGGCGCTGCGCTGCGACATGGCGAGCGTCTGCGAAACGGCAAGTGCGCGGTTGCGTTCTGATATCTGCATAGTGTAAGAGTGTGTCTAATAACAAAATTTAAATTTAGGGCGGTCAATCTTTGAGTAATTTTGTCTTAACGATGAGGGAATATGGCCGCAGCCACTTGACCGAAGAATTAAGGCAAAAGTGCCAAAGAGCGGCCGATCTAAGGTATTTTTGCTAATTGACATTATTTAGTTTGGTTAGAAGTTTCATTATATAATCGAGTGGTCTATTTTGAAGTTGCTTTTGTCTCCCGTCTTTTGGGCATCTTTTGCTCTTTGTCTCAGTCGTGTACATCAAGTACACTCCTTCAACGGCAAAGCAAAATATCCGCCAAAATACGGGACCCTAAATTTAACTTTTGTTGTTAGACACACTCTAAGTGTTATATTTTTTACAAAGGTACTCGATCGGGGGATTATATCCAAATCAAAGTTCCTCGCGGAGGTGGTAGGAGTTGCGTAGATCTTCGAAAGCCGCGGGATTGCGGCGAAGCATGCGCGTGTCGGTCAGCGGATTGTAGGAGCGGCGAATGTCATCGACCGAGACTGACTCAGGCGCCGTCATGGGGATGGAGGGATCGATGACCGGAGCATCGAAGCCGAACCGGGCGGCAACAGCATTGACAGCCATCTGCGATGCGCGGATTTTGCCCTGGCGCGAATAGCCGGCTATGTGGGGCGTGGCGATGTCGGCCAGCGACAGCAGAGGCAGCGAGATGTCCGGTTCACCCTCCCAGCAGTCGATTGCCACGGCACCGACGCTGTCGGCGGCGATGGCCGAAAGCAATGCTTGTGTGTCGACAATCGGTCCACGAGCCGAATTGATGATCATGGGGCGGCGGCGCAACAAAGCGAAGAAGTCGGCCGAGGCAAGATGTCGGGTTGCATAGCGGCCCGAGCAAGTAAATGGAGTGTGGAACGTGATGATGTCGGCCTCACGAGCCACAGTGTCGAGATCGACAAAAGCCTCCGGACCCTCGACGCGGGCCCGCGGCGGGTCGCAGAGAAGCACCCGCATACCCAGAGCCGAAGCCCAGCGGGCGACGATGGAGCCGACATGACCCACACCGACAACGCCGAGAGTAAGATCTGACAGATCGGAGCGATCAAGACAGGTCAGGATCGACGCCATGACATATTGAGCCACAGCCGGAGCGTTGCAGCCCGGAGCGTTGACAACCTCGATGCCTGCGCTGCGGCAGTAGTCAAGGTCAACATGGTCGAGACCGATCGTAGCCGAAGCGATGAGCTTCACGCGCGACCCTTCAAGCAGAGAGGCGTCGCAGCGCGTGCGGGTGCGGGTGATCAGAGCGTCGGCATCAGCTACAGCTTCCGGTGTGGTTTGTTCGGGAGTGAGATAGACCACCTCCGCCATGGGCTCGAGAAGTCCGCGGATGAAGGGGATGTTGGCTTCGACGATTACTTTCATATGACAACATTGTAGAAGTAGACCACAAGGGCCAGAAGTATGACGGCAAGGATGACCAGGTAGGGGCGACGGTGGCTATCGATCTGCGCGTAGAGAGTGGTCTGCATGGCAGTGAACGCAGCCAACAGCGGCAAGTAGGTCATAGCATGGCCGAAGTCGACGATGGTCATCACGGCAGTCCAGAGAGTAAGAAGAGCGAGGATGCCGTTGAATGCGCGGGTGCGTGCGTTGAGGCCGAACACCCTGACGAGATTATAAAGCATCGGAGCCACGGCCATCACTACCGTGCCAAAAATGGCTATGAGCTGCGGAGTGGAATAGAGAGCAAACGTGGATACCGACAACAGAGAAGGCAAGGGGAGCCTAAGGCTCTCGAGCGACACTATGCCGAAGCCGAGCAGAATCCAGAACGGGGTGATCACACCGAGCAACGCGGCTATGAGCGAGCGCAGATTGAAGCAGCGCATCTGGGCGCAGCCGATCATCATTGGGGGAATGAAAGCTGCAAAAGCGAACGACAGCGGGGAACCGGCACTCAGTAGGGTGAAGACGAGGAATACACGTCGCGTAGCGCCCGGACGATTGTAGGTGGTGTACATGATCATCAGGCAGAGCAGCAGCGTGGGCAGCATCAGCAGACCGTAGCCGGCAGTGCCGAGAGCTCCGGGTATGGCGGTGGCAAGCATCACGAACAGCCCAATGTAGATGGGCGACGACGTTCGGAGAATGTCGAACGTGCGGTTGGTCAGCGAGATGATGCCTATGGAGAAGAGCAGCGCGATGGCCGCAACGATCATCGAAGAGAGTGTGGAGCCGAACACGAATTCCGAAAGTCCGGCGACGGCACCCGACGGAATCACAGCCGCCGGTGCTACAAACGAAGCGGCGGATACAAAGAACAGGCAGCCGACCACCGTCAGAATCAGCGCGACGGCGGGGCTTTGAAGCAATTCGTTGAGATGTTGTTCGGCAGGTCTCAAAGTCAATTCTTAGATTGTGTCTTATTTTCGGCCAAAGCCATAAGATCGCGGCCTATGTCGCGGCGGAAATATTTGCCGTCGAAGTCGATGGCAGCAACGGTGGCGTAGGACTTACCGAGTGCCTCTTCGATGGTGTCGCCGAGCGAACTTGCGGCGAGCACACGTCCACCGGAAGTGAGCACTTCGCCATTAGCATCGCGACGCGTTCCGGCATGGAATATGATCGATTGGGAAGGCTTGTCGAGACCCGAAATGAGTTTGCCCTTTTCGTAACTACCGGGATAGCCGCCGCTTACCATCATTACGGTAGTGGCCGCGCGGGGCGAAATAGCCAGAGGCATATCGCCGAGCGAACCTTCGGCGGCAGCCTTCATCAGAGCGAGCAGGTCGCTGTCGATGCGGAGCATGACGGCTTCGGTTTCGGGGTCGCCCATGCGCACGTTGTATTCGATGACTTTCGGCTCACCGTCGACATTGATGAGTCCGAGGAAGATGAAGCCGCGATAGAGGATACCGTCGGAGATGAGACCTTCGACCGTGGGGCGGATGATGCGTTTCTCGACCTTGGCCATCCAGGCTTCGTCGGCGAATGCCACGGGGCTTACGGCGCCCATGCCACCGGTGTTGAGACCGGTGTCGCCTTCGCCGATGCGCTTATAGTCTTTGGCCACGGGGAGGATGCGGTAGCCACCGGTGCCGTCAGTGAGCACAAACACCGAGCACTCGATGCCGCTAAGAAACTCTTCGACAACAACTGTGGCCGATGATTGGCCGAACATGCCGTCGAGCATTTGGCGCAGAGCCTGCTGAGCCTCAGCGAGATCGTCGATGATGAGTACACCCTTTCCGGCAGCGAGGCCATCGGCCTTGAGCACGTAGGGTGGCTGGAGGGTGGCGAGGAAACGGCATCCCTCGTCGGCTGTTTCGGCCGTGAAAGAGCGGTAGGCCGCTGTCGGAATTCCGTGGGCGGTCATGAACTGCTTGGCAAAATCCTTAGAGCCTTCGAGGAGTGCTCCGGCCTTTGTCGGACCGACCACGAGCAGATCAGGCATTGCAGAGGCGAAATGATCGACAATGCCGGCCACGAGCGGATCCTCGTTGCCGACCACGATCATGTCGATAGCATTGGCCTTGACAAATTCGCCGACGGCGTCGAAATCGAGGGGCGACAAGGAGTCGACGTTGGTTCCGTAGGCCGATGTGCCACCATTGCCCGGAGCTATGAACAGATGTGACAGCAGCGGGCTTTGGTGTATTTTCCAGGCGAGGGCCGATTCGCGGCCGCCTGATCCGAGAAGTAGTACGTTCATGTGCAAAATGTGGATAATGGTTGGGTGGATCGTGGATAGTTGGGAAGAATCAGAGGCGAGCTTTGATCTTGGCCGTTTCGGCTTCGTAGCCGGGCTTTTCGAGCAGGGCAAACATGTTGCGCTTGTAGTCCTCGACGCCGGGCTGGTTGAAGGGATTGACGCCGAGCATATAGCCAGAGATGCCGCAAGCCTTTTCGAAGAAGTAGATGAGCTGGCCGAGATAGAACTCCGACAAGGCCGGGATGGTGATGCGTAGATTGGGCACACCGCCGTCGATGTGGGCGATGCGGGTGCCGAGTTCGGCCATTTTGTTGACCTGGTCGACGCGCTTGCCGGCTATATAGTTGAGACCGTCGAGGTTATCGTTGTCGGTGGGGATGAGCACTTCGTGGGCCGGAGCGTCGACGGAGAGGACAGTTTCAAAGATGGTGCGCTCGCCGTCCTGAATCCACTGGCCCATGGAGTGCAGGTCGGTGGAATTGTCGACAGCAGCCGGGAAGATACCCTTGCCATCTTTGCCTTCGCTTTCGCCATAGAGTTGTTTCCACCATTCGGCGAAATAGTGAAGTTTGGGGTTGTAATTGACGAGGATTTCAATCTTTTTGCCTGCGCGATAGAGGGCATTGCGGGTTGCGGCGTAGAGAAGCGCCATATTGTCGGCGTAGGTGGTGCCGACGGTGGCCTTTTCCATCTGAGCGGCGCCTTGGAGGAGTGCCTGAATGTCGTAGCCTGCCACGGCGATGGGCAACAGGCCTACAGGAGTGAGCACTGAGAAACGGCCGCCAACGTTGTCGGCGATGACAAAAGTCTTGTAGCCCTCGGTGGTGGCGAGCTGACGGAGAGCACCGCGGTGCTCGTCGGTGATGGCCACGATGCGGCGCGAGGCCTTTTCCTTGCCCTGCTGGTTTTCGAGCATCTCGCGGAGGAGACGGAAAGCGATGGCGGGTTCGGTGGTTGTGCCCGATTTTGATATGACGATGATGCCGAAGCGTTTGCCGTCGAGATGGCGCATCAGTTCGAAGAGATAGTCCTCACCGATGTTCTGGCCGGCGAAGATGACCTTGGGAGCGCCGGTGGCGGGGCGGTAGGCAGCGAAGCTGTCGCTGAGAGCTTCGATGACGGCTTTGGCTCCGAGATATGAACCGCCGATGCCGATACACACCACGATTTCACACTCATTGCGCAACTGGGCAGCAGTAGCGTTGATGTCGGCGATCAGTTCAGGATTAACGGTGGAGGGAAGATTGACCCATCCGAGGAAGTCGTTGCCGGCGCCTGTGCCGTTGTCGACTTTGAAGAGTCCGTCGACAGCTTCGGGGAGAAGCGCGTCGACTGTGTTTTGTGATATACCGAGGAGTGCGTCGTTGATATTCAGTTGGATAGTGCTCATTGCAGTTGAATCTAAAAAATGATTATGAGGAAAGTATCGAATCAAATAAAAGTCTCCGACATGGCCTGGATGGCCTTTGACGGGCGATAGTTGCGATAAAGGATATCGTACATACCTGAGAGGATGGGCATGTCGACGCCGTAGGTGGCGTTGATCTCGTGGATGCATTTGGTGCCGTAGTAGCCTTCGGCAATCTGCTCCATCTCCATTTTGGCGCGCTTGACGGGAAGTCCGCGGCCTATCATGGAACCGAAATTGTGGTTGCGACTGAAGCGCGAGTAGGAAGTAACGAGCAGGTCGCCGAGGTAGACCGAGTCGCAGATTTGGCGGGGTCGTGGGCTGACGTTGTCGATGAAGCGTTCCATTTCGCGGATGGCGTTGCACACGAGCATGGCCTGGAAGTTGTCGCCCGATTTGAGGCCGTGGACAATGCCGGCGGCTATGGAGTAGACGTTTTTGAGCACGGCGGCATATTCGATGCCGGTGACGTCGGACGAGGTGATGGTTTTCAGAGCCTTTCCGGAGAGTACCTTTGCGAACTCTTCAGCGTGGAATATGTCGTTGCAGCCCACGGTCAGATAGCTCTGACGGCCGAGCGCCACCTCTTCGGCATGGCAGGGACCGCCGATGACGAGCATGCGGTCGTTGTCGACGCCGTAGTGCTGAACCATATATTCGGAGATGATCTGGTTTTCATCGGGCACAATGCCCTTTACGGCCGACACCACGAATTTGGAGCTGATGTCGGTGGTGAGCTTTTCGAGATGGCTTTTGAAATAGGGCGAGGGCATGACGAGCAGGAGCGTGTCGGCTCGGCTGCACACGTAGTTGATGTCGCTTGAGAACTCAATGCGCTGGATGTCGAATTCGACATCGCTCAAGTAGGCAGGGTTGTGACGCAGACGTTTGAAATCTTCGATTCGGTCGTCGCGCCGCATGTACCAAAGTATGTTTTCGCAGTTGTCGAGCAGGAGTTTGGCAAGAGCTGTAGCCCAGCTGCCTCCTCCCATGACTGCTATTGTTCCGGGGAAATTCATAACATGATAGAAACGTTGATGAATGTGTTAAGGTTCAACCTCGTGGGGCAATTCATTCAGCCTCTGCAGCGTCGGCGGCAGGTGTGGCGGCTTTTGCAGCTTCGATCCATTGCTTCACCTGATCGACGGCGGGATTTGTGAGCTCGAGTTTGAACTTCTTGTTGAGGCCGCAGAGATCCTGCTGGAGCTTGCCGGCGGAAGCTGTGGCAGCAAGGGCAGCGACAGTGAGTACGCCGAGTTTGTGGAGCGGGGCAACCCATTCTTCGGGCACACCGACGGTGGCAAACGTTTTGGCGTTGTCGCGGGCACGAGTCTTTTCGGGACGCATCTGGGGGAAGAAGAGCACCTCCTGGATGGTGGTCTGACCGGTCATGAGCATTACGAGGCGGTCCATGCCGATGCCCATACCGGAGGTGGGGGGCATGCCGTATTCGAGGGCTCGGATGAAGTCGGCGTCGATGATCATGGCTTCGTCGTCGCCTTTTTCGCCGAGGCGCATCTGCTCAACGAAGCGTTCGTACTGGTCGATGGGGTCGTTGAGCTCAGAGTAGGCGTTGGCCAGCTCTTTGCCGTTGACCATAAGCTCGAATCGTTCGGTCAGATCTGGGTTGTTGCGGTGGCGCTTGGTCAGCGGCGACATTTCGATGGGGTAGTCGATGATGAATGTGGGCTGGATGTAGTTGCCTTCGCACTTTTCGCCGAAAATTTCGTCGATGAGTTTGCCTTTGCCCAATGAGGGGTCAACTTCGATGTCGAGTTGGCGGCACACGTCGCGGAGCTGGTCTTCGTCCATGCCTGTGATGTCGATGCCGGTGTGTTCCTTGATGGCGTCTATCATGGTGACGCGTCGGAACGGAGCCTTGAAAGAGATGACATTGTCGCCGACCTTGACATCGGTTGTGCCGTTGACGTCGAGACAGATCTGCTCGAGCATGCGTTCGGTGAAGTCCATCATCCAGTTGTAGTCCTTATAGGCCACATATATTTCCATGCATGTGAACTCCGGATTGTGGGTGCGGTCCATGCCTTCGTTGCGGAAGTTTTTGGAGAACTCATACACACCGTCGAAGCCACCGACTATGAGGCGCTTGAGGTAGAGCTCATCGGCGATGCGGAGATAGAGGGGGATGTTGAGCGCGTTGTGGTGAGTGATGAAGGGGCGTGCGGAAGCTCCGCCGGGAATGGACTGGAGGATGGGAGTCTCGACTTCCATGTAGCCGGCTTCGTTGAAGAATCGGCGCATGGAGTTGTAGACCTTTGTGCGCTTGATGAAGATTTCCTTGACGCCGTCGTTGACCACCAGATCGACATAGCGGCGGCGGTAGCGGAGCTCGGGATCGTCGAAAGCATCGTAGGTCACACCGTCCTTGACTTTGACGATGGGGAGCGGGCGGAGCGATTTGCCCAGCACGGTGAGCGACTCAGCGTGGATTGTGATCTCGCCCATCTGGGTGCGGAACACATAGCCGGTGATTCCAACGAAGTCGCCGATGTCGAGCAGTTTTTTCCAAACCACATTGTAGAGGTCCTTGTAGTCGCCGGGGCAGAGGTCGTCGCGGCTGATGTAGACCTGAATGCGTCCGTCGGCGTCCTGAAGTTCGAGGAAAGAGGCTTTTCCCATGATGCGTCGGCTCATGATACGTCCGGCCACCGACACTTCGCGACGGGGAGCGTCGTCGGAAAACGAAGCTTTGATTTCGGCGGTGTGTGCGTTGACTGGAAATTCGGCTGCGGGATAAGGCTCAATGCCGAGGCGTCGCATCTCGTCGAGCGACCCGCGACGTATGATTTCTTGTTCGCTGAGTTCAAGGATATTTGTTGCCATATTGAATGTGGTTGATTGATATTCTGAAGGGTTATAGTAATTTCACGCAAATTTAACAAAAAATCGCAATTTATACAATCTGCAGGGGTGAATCGCGCTATTTCGAGAACGATTACGCCGGACACAGGGGTAAATAATTTATGTGATTTATAAATTTTATAAGACGTATATTTCGTATATTGTGATTTCTAAATCTTTTTCGTATATGCCGGGTAGAGGGGAACGGGAGCGGCTGTAATGAAAAAAACCGAGGGGGTATTCAACTTTCCGGGCTGATGGTTGTTGTTTTTATAGACAACAAAAATATCTCTTAATCACTTAAACAGTTATAATTATGAATACTGCCCCTCTTCAAGGACTGAAAGTAGTGGACTTCACCGAGGTCCAGTCAGGCCCTTCATGTACACAAATGCTTGCATGGCTTGGTGCCGACGTGATCAAAATCGAACGTCCGGGCGTGGGCGATGCTACCCGTAAGGAACTCCAGTTCGACCCCAATCTGCCAAGCTATTATTATCTGCAACTCAACTCCGACAAAAAGTCGCTGACACTTAATGCCAAGACCCCCGACGGCAAGGCCATCCTGACCAAGCTGATCCAGGAATGCGATATTTTTGTAGAGAACCTCCACCCGGGAGCAATGGATAAACTGGGATTTTCGTGGGAAGCAGTGCATGCGCTGAATCCGCGTTGTATCTACGGTACGATCAAAGGTTTCCCGGAATCTTCAAAATATAAAGACCTTAAGGCCTACGAACCTGTGGCACAGGTGACTGCAGGCGCAGCATCGACCACCGGTTTCTTCTCCGGTCCCGACGACATCCCGACTCAGAGTGGTGCAGCTTTGGGCGACTCCAATACCGGTATGCACTTGTTGATCGGTCTGCTTGCAGCGGTGGTTCAGCGTGAAAAGACCGGCGAGGGCGTCTACGTCTATCAGTCGATGCACAATGCATGTCTTAACCTCTGCCGTATCAAGACCCGTGACCAGTTGACCCTCGACAAGATCGGTTATCTGACCCAGTTCCCGCAGTATCCCAACGGCAAATTCGGCGATTGCGTACCACGTGCCGGCAACATCGAAGGCGGCGGCGTGCTTGGCTGGACCTACAAATGTAAACCGGCCGGTGGTTATGACTCCGAAGTCGATGCCAACAACTACGTATACATCATACTTCAGCGTGGCGCCAAAGACTTTGAGCTCGCTTGCAAGGCCATGGGCTTCGAGGATTGGCTGACCAACCCCGACTTCAACACGGCCGACGCCCGCGACCGCCACAAAGACGCCATCTATCAGCGTATTGGCCAGTGGACCGCCGACAAGACCAAATATGAAGTGACCACAATTCTGGGTGCAGCCGGTGTGCCTGTAGGACCCGTTTTGTCGACCAAAGAAATCATGACCGACGAATCGCTCTACGACGGCAACACACTCGTGCGTATCAACCAGGGTGGCGAGATCGGCGAATTCGTAACCGTAGGCTGTCCGTTCACCATGTCGAACTATCAGCCGACCTACGGACCTGCTCCTGCACTTGGCGAGAACACAACCGAAGTGCTTACCGCACTTGGTTACACTCCCGACCAGATCAAGGAATTTGCAGCCAACGGCACAACCGAACCTCTGCCCAAACCCGCAGCAGCTCCGGCAGCAGCCAAATAAACACGCCCCCGTCACTTTCCCTTTACAACCAAAATCAAGTTATATATATAATAGTAAGAGTGCTGTGAATGAGTGATAATAAGAGACCGCGGGCTTGCCGACGGCAGGTCGCCGAAGGCAAGCTTCGGTCTCTTTATCAAAAAGCCATTCAACGACCACTCTTCCAAATCACTACAATTATGAGCACTAACAAAACAACCAACAATGGCACCAACGCGGCAGCTCCGCAGTTTCCGCAGCAGGTGACCGGAATGTACATCCTCGCTGAATCACTGAGGCGACTGGGACTGATGGATGTCTACGGGCTGATCGGTATACCCGTTACCGAGGTGGCCTATGCCATGCAGAAAGTGGGCATGAACTACTATGGATTCCGTTTCGAACAGCAGGCCGGTATGGCTGCCGCGACCCACGGCTTTCTGACCGGACAGCCGGGCGTGCTTCTGACAGTGTCGTCGCTGGGATTTCTCAACGGCCTGACTGCCACGATCAACGCCACTGTCAACTGCTATCCTATGATACAGATTTCGGGTGCATCGGATCCGCAGATGGTGGATATGGATATGGGCACGTATGAACAGCTCGATCAGCTGAATGCAGCCCGTCCGTATGTAAAGGCAGCCTATCGATGCAGTCATGCCAAAGATATACCCCGCGCCGTGGCACGTGCCTATCGTGCAGCCGTCAGCGGACGTCCCGGTGGTGTCTACATCGACATGACCACACCGGCACTTGCCGAAATCATGGATGCCGCCGATGCTGAAAAGCTGTATTACACTCCCGTCGACGTGTACAGCAAAGTGGCTCCCAATGCCGAATCCGTGAAGCTCGCCGCCGAAACCATCGCAGCAGCCAAGAAGCCGGCCATCCTGATCGGCAAAGGCGCCGCACAGGCCAAGGCCGAGGATCTGATCAAAGAGCTTTCGGACACTTACAAGATACCGTATCTGGCCATGTCGATGGCCAAGGGCGTGCTCCCCGATGCCGCTCCGCTGAGTGCACTTTCGTGCCGTTCGACCATTATGGAACAGGCCGATGTGGTGATCGTGGTAGGCGCACGCATCAACTGGATGCTTTCGTTTGGCCACGGCAAGTGGAACCCCAACGTGAAATTCGTGCAGCTCGACGTAGAGCCGCGTGAGATCGACCGCAATGTGCCCGTCTACGCACCGGTTGTGGGCGACATGAACCTTTCGCTCCGCGCCATCCTCGATCAGCTCAAAGGCCTCACCTACTCGCCCGATCCGACATGGGTCAGCTCACTGCAGGCCGAAAGTGCTGCCAAGAACGCCAAGTTTGCCGCCCGCTTGAAAGCCGCAGCCGACACCGTGCCGATGACACACTGGACAGCACTTGCCGCTATCAAACCGATACTCGAATCCAACCCCGAAGTGATCCTCGTGAACGAAGGCGCCAATACGCTCGACGACACCCGCGACACCGTCGACATGTCGCTTCCTCGCCACCGCGTGGACTGCGCATCGTGGTCGATCATGGGCATGGGCATCGGTTCGACGATCGGTGCAGCCGTAGCTACCGGCAAGACCGTAGTGGCCATCGAAGGCGACTCGGCATTCGGGTTCTCCGGCATGGATGTGGCAACCATTTGCCGCTACAAACTGCCATGTGTTGTTGTAGTGTTCAACAACGGTGGTATCTATAACGGCGTAGGTGTGGATCCCAGCGGCAAAAACGCGCCCGCTCCCACCACCCTCGACATCAATGCACGCTACGACAAAGTGGGCGAAGCATTCGGCGCTACACCTTACTACGTGACTACCCCGCAGGAACTGACCGACGCGCTGACCAAAGCCATCGCGGCCAAAGAGCCTGCCGTGATCGACGTGCAGCTTGCCGCCGATTCGGGCAAAGAGAGCGGTCATATCGGCTACCTCAACCCCACACCACTGATTGAATATACTGTCTGATACCTTGACACACGTTAGGAATCATTCCAATATCCCGTGACGGGGCGGCGGTCTCCCACATCCACACCACCATCCGCCGACCCAACATCAGAACCTGTGCCGATTGTGGCACAGGTTCTTTTTTTGCGCCAAACGAACAAATGTTGGAATTTTTGAATTATATTTGCAGTCAGCGCAAGCGATTCCGCAACTATTTCAAAACAACATAAAACCTCGAACGACGATGAAACTATCTATTTTGGCAACCGCCTGTGTGGCCACACTTGCAGTAGCAAGCTGCTCGAGCCACGACGACGCCGCCCTTGCCCTCGGGCAGAAAGTGGCAGGATATGTGCAGAACAATGCCGTGGATTCACTCAAAGCGGTGTATCCCACAGCCGATTTCGACTCGTTGGCCTTCGTGCTCCAGATCGACACCTACGACGTAAAACTCGACAACACAAAGACTGGCGACACCATACGCGTGAACCTTGGCGACCGCGCCTGGATCGACGTGCTCCCCGACCAGAGCGGAGAGCTCAAAGTGGTGGCCTCGAAGGGCCTTGCCGCCTATCCCGACTATCTGGCCACATTGGCCACAGAGAGCGGCTTGATCGACGAGAACACCCCCGACCTTGAGAAGAGCCGGCTGATGGCCGACAAAGAATATTTTGCATATCTCGACACACTCGGCGCCAACAGCTACACCGAATTCATCACCTTCAGTTTCAATCCCGACAAAAAATCGTGGAAGACAAATGCCGCCGGTGAAATGACCGAACTGATCCAGAGCGTCAAGGTGACCAACAACAGCCATTTGACGCTGGCTCCTGAAGACTACGTGATTGAATACGCGATGAAAACGTTCGGATCGGCCGATCCAGAAAAATTCAACTTCACCGGCACTCTTGGCGGCGTGGCTCTCGAACCGGGTCAGACAGCCGAAGTGACCATCGAAGAAAAAGGCTATGTTGAACTTGCAGCAGTGAAATTCTCGCCCAAGATTTCGCTCAACAAATACATGGCAGGCCACGGCTTCAAGCCCAAAGGCAACGAATACGAGCAGTATAAGGCCGGCAAGTAAAGCGGGACTCCTAAAACTACAAATACGACTTATAAGTGATATAAATTTCATAAAACTTATAAGTCGTATATTTTTGTATATGTCGTAAGGGATGAGGGGGATCAGGATTTTTTCCATCCGCGACGCGGACGTATCAGCGGCTTGTCGGACGGGGGAAGACTCGGAGCTTTGCCGGTGACCATCTTCAGGGCGTGCTCGTTGCGGTGGCGTGCAAGGATGTTTTCGACTTCCGACTGCTCTTGCTGCTGCTCTTCGGGGCGTGCTTTCCAGCCGGAGCGGCGGGGAGCATCCTTCTTGTCGAATTTGTCGAAGCGAGCCGGCCGGCCCGATTTGCCCTGACCCGGATTCTTGCGTTGAGGACGGGCGTCGCCGTGGTGGATGGCGCCTCCGTTGCTGCGGAAAGTTTTGTAGTCGCCTTCGAAGATGACGTATTCGCGGAGCTCACATTCGAGGGCGCCGTTGTAGATGGGCATGCGGAACGAGGGGCTGAGACCAATGCGGCGGAAGTATTCCTCGCGATAGCCGATGATCCATGCGTGATAGCCCGTGAACACATGTTTGAGCTTCGTACCTATGAGAGAGTAGAGGCCGTCCATGTCGTCGCTGCCGATGCGTTCGCCATAAGGAGGGTTGGTGACGAGCACACCGCCGGCGGGAGCCTCCTCCCATTTTGAGAGCGGTTTGACCTGCAGATCGATGTATTTTCCTACGCCGGCATTCTTGATGTTTTCAGTGGCTATTGCTACAGCCTTGGGCGACATATCTGCGCCGAGGATAGGCTGGGTGAGGGCGCGTTCGCCCGATTCATCATTGTATATTTCGTCGAAAAGGGCAGCGTCGAAGTCGGGCCACGCTTCAAATGCGAAGCGGCGGCGGTAGACACCGGGATTGATGCCGGCACCGATCAGTGCAGCCTCGATAAGAAAAGTGCCCGACCCACACATCGGATCGACAAAGGGGCAGTCGCCGCGCCATCCGCTCTTGAGGATGATGCCGGCGGCAAGCACTTCGTTGATGGGAGCTTCTGTCTGCGCCACACGATAGCCTCGCTTGTGGAGCGATTCGCCCGATGAGTCAAGCGACACGGTGACGTTTTCGCCGTTGATGTGGACATTGATAAGCACGTCGGCATCCTGAAGGCGCACACGCGGACGGCTTTCGGGACCGAAACGGTCTTTGAACCAGTCTACGATACCATCCTTGACGCGGTAGGTGACGTAGCGCGAATGGGTAAATTCGTCGGAGTTGGCCACGGTGTCGATGGCAAACGTCTTGTCGAGGGAGATCACCGTGTTCCAGTCGAATTCCTTGATCATGGAATATAGCTGATCGGGATCGGATGCCTTGAACTTGTAGATTGGTTTGAGGATGCGCAGAGCCGTGCGGCAGCAGAAGTTGGCTTTGTAAAGCATTGCCAGATCGCCGGTGAACGACACCATGCGTCGTCCGGGTTCAACATTTTTTGCTCCGAGTCCTCGAAGCTCCTCTGCCAGTACATCTTCCAGACCCTGGAAGGTTTTGGCCACCATTTCAAACTCATTCGTGTTCATAGAATCTCTCTCTGATTTGGGTGCAAAGTTACATCATTAGTCCCAATAAATCATCTCCCGGGGCTGATTTTTTCGATAATATGACTATATTTGCAATTGATTCATCACAGACACAATGAGATTTCCACTCTACATATTTCTATTGCTGCTTGCACTGACCACGTCATGCAGTCACAACGGCTCGGCCGATGCCGGCGAGCAAGAGCGCAGAGCGATCACGCTCGACGACATCGAACTGGATATAGACTCGACTGAAGGATTCGACAATCCGCTCAGCGAATTGCCCGAACCTACGGTGTCGATGCGCACCCGCAATATTGGCAATCTGGCCAAACTGTTCAACGACAGCAACTACGTGCACTGGGCCGACGCCGAGAAACTCGGCTTTGCGCCTCTGACCGACACACGTTCGCACTGGAAGCTCGACGGGCGGTCGCTGGAGAAGGTGGTGCCATGCAAGGATTTTTATGTTGAACCCCTCACCTATTCACAGCCATATCTCGTGCCGCGTGCGGCCGCGATGCTTCATGAGATCGGCCGCCGCTTCAACGACAGCCTCGAGGTTCGCGGCGGCGGGGAATACCGCATAAAGGTGACAAGCGTGTTGCGCACACCCGAAAACGTGGCCCGGCTGCGCCGACGCAACCGCAATGCCATCGACTCGTCGGTGCATCAGC
The DNA here is from genome assembly GCA_023666835.1 of Bacteroides sp. Lineage (GTDB taxonomy): Bacteria > Bacteroidota > Bacteroidia > Bacteroidales > Muribaculaceae > Paramuribaculum. The sequence continues at coordinate 1,057,967 of JAMPBJ010000001.1, forward strand.
TGGGCACGACGTTCGACATCAGCTGGGCACGTTTCGCCCCGTTCGGCACCTCGGTGCCCCGCTCGATGGTGGATCTGAAGTCGGTGCTTGCCGAAGTGCTTCTGGCCATGCGCCAGGAGGGTAAGATATGGGTCAAATATGAGATCAAACAACCATGTTTCCACATCACGGCGCGTCCGCCGCAAAACAACACGGATAAATGAACGAAGACGACGCTACGCCTGCATCGGTAGAAACCGACGGCACAACAGAGAAGAAAAAACGACCGCTGTGGCGGCGCATACTCAAGTGGGGACTCGGCACAGTGGCCGGTCTGCTGCTACTGTTGGCGCTTGCCGTCACGGTGGCGCTATGGTATCTGACGCCTGAGCGGCTGACAGGGCTCGTCAACAAATACGGCAGCGATTACCTGAACGCCGACGTGCATGCAGGGCGTGTGGAGTTGACATTCTGGTCAACGTTTCCGCGATTCAACATCAGCGTCGACAATCTTACCATCGTCAGCCACAGTCTTGACCGTCTTCCGAAAGCCGAAAAGGCGGCACTCCCGGCCGATGCCGACTCGTTGCTGGCCGTGGGGCACTTTTCGGGCGGACTGCATCTGCTCAAACTGATCGAAGGCAAGATAGATCTCTATGATCTGGATCTGCGCGATCCGAAAGTCAACATATTCATAGTCAACGATTCGATCAACAACTTCGACATTGTACCGCCATCGGAAGAGACCGACACCACCGAGACTCCCCTACCCGAAATTTCGGTCAACCACTTCGCTCTGTCGGGGCAGATGCCGGTGCAGCTGCGTATGCCGGCTGACTCGATCGACTGCACGCTGACGCTGACACGCACCAATCTGAAAGGCACCGAAGCACCGGCCTACACCATAGGCATCAGTGGCAACACATCGGCAAAGATGGCCGGTCTGGCTATACCCCCTGTGCCCTTCACCCTCGACGGATGCATCGATTGGGATCAGCGCAAGCCCTCACAAATCGGTCTGCGTGATTTCAGATTCACATTGCTCGATATAGCCACCCAAGTGACCATACTGCTCAACTTCGACGACGGACTGATCGTCGACTCCCTGCATATGGCGGTGGAGGATTTTGAGCCTGTCAGGTTGCTCAAGTTCATGCCCGACAGTCTCCTGCCTGACCTTTCGGGACTTCACACCGATCTGACAATGCAAACCACGGCAAGGCTTACGAAGCCCTATCGCGTGGGCATCGACAGTCTCCCATCGGTCGACGCCACCCTTCTGGCCCGGGCATCGCAGGTGAAATTCGAGGATCTCAATCTCCACTATTTCGATCTTGACGTGCGCGCCCACATCGACGGCGACAATCTTGACCAATCGACCATCGATCTGCGACGACTTGCCGCCAACGGCCATGCAATGGAGATGGAGCTGAAAGGCACAGTGGTCAATCCGATGTCGGATCCACTGGTCGACGGCACATTCACCGGCACACTGTTCATCGACCGACTGCCGGCCAAACTGCTCAGCCAACTGCCGTGGAAGCTGGAGGGCACTATCAAAGGCAATGCCAGGGCACGGCTGCGCATGTCGCAACTGACGCCGAAGCTGTTCCACAAAGTGCGCCTCGACGGCGAGCTGCAGCTCGACCGCTTCCGAGCCGTGGCCCGCGACGGATCGATGGACGCCTACGTGCACCACGCCGACATGCATCTCGGATCTAACTCACGCATAAGCGTGGGCGACAAACTCGTCGACTCCCTTCTGACCACGTCGCTCAACATCGACACCTGTGCCCTCAACGCACCCGGACTTGAGCTGAGCGGACGACGGCTGGCCATGAACGTGGGAATGCGCAACACGGCCTCGAGCTCCGACACCACAGCCATCAATCCCGTGGGCGGGACTATCAGCGCCGGATCGCTGACACTCATAGCCGACAGCGGCACAACGGCCATGAAACTCGTCGACGCTTCAATACGCGCCACTCTGCGCCGCTTCGAAAGCAAAGCACGCGCACCGCAACTCGACATGCAGCTCGAGGCCCGACGCATCGGCATGCGCACGGCCGACATGGGCGGAGTGCTCATCGACGGCAAAGCCGATCTGACCCTTCATCCCCGCGCCCGACGACCGATGTCGGCACGCATGCAGGCCCGTATCGATTCGCTTGCCGCCATATATCCCGATCTGTCGACCGACTCGCTGACCGCGCTGGCCCGGAAACAGATGCGCCGACGCTCAAACGACACCGCCGACGACGGACGCGAAAACATAGACTTTGCCATCGACAACTCTCTGTCGTCGTGGCTTCGACTCTGGCAACTCAGCGGCAACTTCACCGCCTCGGTGGCCGGAGTGTACACACCATATTATCCTACGCGCAACCGCTTCAGTGATCTGAACGTGGAATTCTCGACCGATTCTGTGATAGTGCACGAGGCCAACCTGCGATCGGGACTAAGCGACTTCCATCTCGAAGGGTCGATTCGCAACATACGTCGGGCTCTAACATCTAAACGCCACGTGCCCATAGAACTCGATTTCGTGCTCAAATCCGACACCATCGACATCAACGATATCATGGCCACGGTGATACGCGGCAGTGAATACACCGGCGGAGGATCGTCGGTCGACATGCAGTCGCTGGCCGAAAGCTCCGTCAATGCGCCGGCGGCTGCAACCGGTGCCGACACCGATGGGCCGATGGGCGCGTTCATAGTGCCGTCGAATGTCAGCGCCAACTTCCGGGTTGAAGCCAACCGCATCCATTACGGCGACCTGTGGCTGAAGGATTTCAATGGCACGGCGAGCATGTATGACGGCACGATGGCACTCGAAAACCTTCATGCGCTGACCGACATGGGCGAGGTGAACATGACCGCGCTCTACTCCGCGCCTACCGCACGCGACATCAGTTTTGCAGGCGGTCTGAACCTGCGCAATCTCAATCTGCACGAAGTGCTCCGGCAAATGCCTCAGATCGATTCGCTGATGCCTATGCTCCACGAACTCGAAGGCATGGTCGACGCTCAGCTGGCCATTTCGACCGAGCTCGACTCGCTGATGAACATCCGATTCAGCACTCTCGACATGGCCCTGCGACTGTCGGGCAAAGATCTTGTGTTGCTTGACTCGGAGACTTTCCGCACCGTGGCCAAATGGTTGCTGTTTAAAAACAAACAGCGCAACGTCATCGACAAAATGGACGTGGAGATCACCGTTCACGAAGGGTGGCTCGACCTCTATCCGGTGATATTCGACATGGACCGCTACCGGCTTGGAGTGGTGGGCAGCAACGACCTCAATTTCAACCTCGACTATCATGTGGCCGTGCTCAAATCGCCCATACCGTTCAAGTTCGGCATCAACATCAAGGGCACGCCCGAGAAGATGAAAATACGTCTGGGCAAGGCGAAGATCAACGAAAAGAGTGTCGGGACGTCGCATCATCTGACCGACTCGTTGCGTGTGAACCTGCTGCGCGAAATCGGCAAATCGTTCCGTCGCGGACTGCGTTCGGCAGGAGCCAAGGGGCTTAAGGTGCAAAGCGACCATCGCAACCCGTCGCAATCATCCGCGGCCGACGACACCGAACAATTCACCCCGGCCGATTCTGCCATACTCATTCGCGAAGGACTGATGGAAGCCCCCGCCGGCTACATCAGCCCCGAAGAACGCGAAGCCGCAGCGGCGGCCGCCAGCGACAAGAAAAAGAAGAAAAAGAAATGACGTCGGAAGAAGCAGTTATACGATATCTGCAGCGCAACTCGCTGGTGGAATTCACTCCGCGAGCCGCACTGATCGACATGGACGGCACGCTTTACGACTCTATGCCGTCGCATGCCCGCGCATGGAAGCAAATGATGAGTGAAGTGGGAGTCGAGGTGCCGCTTGAGGAATTTTTCCTCTACGAGGGGCGCACAGGTGCATCCACCATCAACATACTATTTAACCGCTCATTCGGACGCGATGCCACTGCTGAAGAGGCCGCCCGTCTCTACCACCGCAAGACCGAACTGTTTTCGGCCATGCCACCGGTGAAGCCGATGCCCGGAGCTGCCGCGATGCTTGATTTTTTGAAGATGAATGGGGTGGAATGTGTGCTGGTGACCGGATCGGGACAAGCTTCGCTCATCCAGCGTCTGGAGCGTGACTATCCCGGCACCTTCACCATCGACCATATGATCACCGGACGCAACGTGAAATTCGGCAAACCTGATCCCGAGCCATATCTGAAGGCAATGCAACTGATTGGTAGAAAACCCGGCGAATGCATAGTGATTGAAAACGCGCCGCTGGGAGTGGAGTCAGGCCATGCATCGGGAGCATTCACTGTCGGAGTCAACACCGGACCGATACCTATCGAGACGCTGTGCGACGCCGGAGCCGACATCGTCTACGACTCCATGAACCAATTTGCCGACAACCTGCCGCTGCTGTTCTCAAGCATGGGCACAACAAAAAACAACATTTGAGATGGCTGAAAGCGACAATATCATATTCACATCCGATCCCGGACGCGAACTCACGGCACTTATGGAAGGCATGCAGCCCACATCAATTTTTGTGCTTGCCGATGACAATACCGCGCAGCTTGCAGCCCGACCGCTGATGGAACGCACACCCTTACTGAAAGATGCGTGGCTTATCACTATCAAACATGGCGACGACAACAAGTCGCTTGAATCGCTCGCTGCCATCTGGGAGCGGTTGAGTACTGAAGGAGCCACACGCCATTCGCTGCTGATCAACATAGGCGGCGGCATGGTGACCGACATAGGCGGCATGGCGGCCGCTACATTCAAACGCGGCTGCCGGTGCATCAACGTGCCCACCACACTGCTGGCGGCAGTCGATGCCTCAGTGGGAGGCAAGACAGGCATCAATTTCGCCGGCCTGAAAAACGAAATAGGATGCTTTTCGCGCCCTGCAGCTGTGGTGATTTCCACGGGATTTTTCAAGACGCTGCCCCATGTAGAGCTGCTGTCGGGCTACGCCGAGCTCCTCAAGCATGCGCTGCTGGAAAGCGACCGATCGCTGGTCGAAGCCCTGAATTTCGACCTTGAAAAGCCCGACTATGACAGGCTTCAGCAACTTGTGGAGCAAAGCGTAAGGGTAAAAGAGCGCATTGTGACCGTCGACCCTACCGAAAAGGGTCTGAGAAAAGCACTCAACCTCGGCCACACCACAGCCCACGCCCTGGAATCTCTGGCCATGAGCCGCGGCGCTACGCTGCCCCACGGACTGGCCGTTGCCACCGGGCTGGTGGTTGCACTTGTGCTTTCGTCGATGCGATTCGGATTCCCATCGGCAACTGTGCAGAACGTAGCGAGCTATATTAAAGAATACTATCCGGCCACGGCTATCGCATGCAGCGACTACGACCGACTGATCGGCTATATGCGTCACGACAAGAAAAATCGCTCCGCCGACCACATCTCGATGACACTGCTTCGTGCACCAGGCGATCCTGTGATCGACTGCGTGACCGACGAGGCGGACATCCGCACCGCACTCGACATAGCCCGCGATCTGCTGGGGTTGTGACGGATCAGTATATTTCCTTTATGAGAGTTCGGTAGTATGCGTCGGGCGAGAACGCTTCGAGCGATTGACGCTGAATGGCCTTGCGGTCAAAATCTATTGCCCAGGCGCTACTGACAGCTTCGCACAGCGAGTCGACATCGCCGCTTGTGAACTGCACCCCTACACCATCGCCTATCAATTCCGGGATGCCGCCGATGCGTGCACCGACAACCGGCGTGCCGGCACAAAGCGATTCGATGACACCAAGCGGATTGTTCTCATAGCATTCCGACGGCATGACCGACAAGCGTGCTCCGGCAAGCAGCGAATTGACCTCATCGGGGGTCAGTCGACCGAGAAATTCTATATTGTCACACTTGCCGTAGCGTTCCTTAAGCTGAGCGGCAAGCGGGCCATCGCCGGCCACCTTCATCTTGTAGGGCAACCGCGAAGCAGCTTCGAGCAGAGTTGCCACGCCCTTTTCCGACGAAAGACGGCCCACGTAGCAATAATAGTCGCTGTCGGTACCGGCAGAGGGATCGATTGCCGCATAGCGGTCGACCACCTCAGGCGCGAGGAAGTTGCACAGCGGCCTGAGCTTGGCCGTGTCGAAACCGCCCTGCTGCATTTTCGACGCCATGAATCGGCTCGGACACACAAATGTGTCGGTGGCTTTCGAGAGCCGGCCGCGGTTCCAGCGCAATGCCTCGACGTAGCCAATCAGACTGGCGGCCATAGAGCCTTTCATACATCGTGTTTTGACCACGTTGAGCTTTTTGTCGAAGCAAATCTCGCACGGGCGGCCATCACGGGTGCAGGAATAGGCCGGACACAGCAGCTTGTAGTCGTGGAGAGTCCATACCACTTTCGCTCCGGCTTTCGAGGCTATCGAAGCCACGATGGGCGACAGGTAGGAGTGTATGTTGTTGAGGTGCACCACATCGGGCTTGAAATCAGCCATCAGACGTTTGAAATTGCTGACCACATCGCCCATGCCGAGCGTGCGGCGCACGGCAGCCAGTTTGGCACCGACACCACCGCCGAAGGTCACCGCCGAAGGCCAATATGAGCTCCACTGAGATTCTTCATTTTCAGGATACTGCATGGCGAACACGGCCACTTCATGTCCATGACTGCGCAGCAATTTTTCGAGATTGAGCGCGTAAATGCAATCGCCTCCGCGGCGATAGTAGAATTTCGTAACAATAAGAATCTTTTTCATATGCGTGGCAAATATACAAAATATGTTGTGGAAAATATATATCTTTGTGTGTAATGAACCAACCGACAATGAAAAAGTCAATACTCTCCGCCTTAGTGGCACTTTTTTCGATAGCCATTTGCAGCGCTCAGACCGACTATGACCGCTACCGCAGCCATTTGGTCGACAGCTTGCGGTCAGCTCTGGCCACGAAGACAACGCCGACCGACAGCGTGCCTATACTCTACGACCTGCTGAATTTTTCGACCGAACAATCGCTCGTCAAGGACGGCACACAGCTGTTGGAAACCTCCATACGCACCCGATCGGTGCCCACTCAGCTCAGTTCGCTGCGACGTCTCGGCGCGCTCTACATCACGGCGCCCAATGGCCAGGATGAGCTCAAGAAAATGATCAACTATGTGGCTTCACTCCCCATCAGCGATGACCAACGCATGACTCTGGCCTATCTCAACATACAGACCAATGTGCTTGAAGATCAAAACGAAACCGACGAACAGCGTAGAGAGAGCATCATTAAAAAGATCAAAAACAGCGTCGATATTTCCGACAAAGATCCGTTTGACCGCCTCGAATACCTGTTCTCGATATGCTACTATCTGCAAAACGATGTGCACAGCGAACTGGTGGAGCAGATGCTAAAGGAGATAGAAAGCCGCATTCAGAAGCTGCCAAGCGACACCAAGCCGATCCAGGCCCAGTTCTACTCGCTGGCATCGCGTATCTACACTGTGGTGGGCCACAGCGAAGCTGCCAAAAAAGCGAGTGAAAATCTGCTCCGCGTCATGGATGAAATAGAGAAGGAACTCAAGAAGAAAGGCCACAACTACATCGACTTCAGCATGATCCGCTATATTGCCTACCGCCGGTTTCTGACCAACTTCGATACGCTGTCGGACGAAGACATTGACCACTACTACAACGAGATGCTGAAACTCGCCGACCGCAATCCCGACATACGCCACGATGTCGAGGTCAACAAACGTCCGGTGATCAGCTATCTGATGGCCAAACAACGCTATGGCGAGGCTCTCGAACTGCTCAAACAGGTGATCAATCTGCCGGCCAACCAGCCATATCTCAAACGACTCTACCCGCTGATGATAGAAGCTGCGCGCCAGACAGGCGACACCGGTACGCTGCTGCAGACGTCGCTCGACTACAACAACTACATGGAGCATTCGCTGGAACGCAGCGCACTGGAGCGCAGCGCTGAGATGCAGATACTCGACGAGGTGCGCAACATATCCAGTTCAAACAACGATCTGATGGAACAGCAACGCCAAAACGAGCTCAACTATCACCGCAATCTGCTTTGGGTAGCTTTCGCCGCCGGTCTGCTCTTGCTTATGGTCATCGTGGTGCTTTTGATGCTCTATCGGCGCTCTCACCGTCTGGCTCTCTCGGCAGCAACCGTCAACGATGAGCTGAAGGCTGAGCGCGATGCACTGCAACAGGCACAGAAGGAACTGATCGTGACCCGCGACCACGCCCGCAAGGCCGACCAGCACAAAATGGAATTTATCAACAACATGAGCCACGAGATACGCACGCCGCTCAACGCTCTGGTGGAGTGCAGCCATCTTGTGGTCGACAATATACCTGAGTCAAAAACGAAATATCTCAAACGCTATGCCGACATCATCGATGTAAGCGCCGACATGATCAGCAATATCGTCAACGATGTGCTCAATATAGCCGAACTCGAAAACACCCAGGTGAACATCAACCGTCATCAGGAATCGGCCTCGAAGATATGTCTTATAGCCGTGCAGAGCATGAGCAAGCATTGCCAGCCGGGGGTGGAGATGAAATTCGTGCCACACTCCGACGACGATGTGATGATCAACACCGACCTGACCCGCGTGGAGCAGGTTCTGACCAATCTGCTGTCGAACGGAGCCAAATTCACCGAAGAAGGCTACGTACACCTCTATTATACTGTCGATCCTACCGAATCGACCATAACTTTCGTGGTGGAAGACACCGGCATCGGCGTGCCTCCGGGCAAGGAAGACATCATATTCGAGCGCTTCGAGAAACTCAGCAACATCACTTCAGGCATGGGACTGGGTCTGAACATCTCGCGCATGATGGCCGAACTTCTCCACGGCACAATCAAGGTGGACACAAACTACGAAGGCCCCGGCGCTCGCTTCCTGTTTACCATTCCGCTGTGATCGCAGTGTGGATTAGACTTATATAACTTATACGATTTATACGACTTATAGCGCGTCCAGCATTTGAATGGCTGTCAGCCCGGTGACCGGATGACGCCATTCGGGAGCAATGGCCTGCATGGGTACGAGCACGAAATCGCGCAGATGCATGCGGGGATGCGGTAGCGTAAGCTCCGGTGTGTTGAAGATCATTTGATCGATGGCAATGAGGTCAATGTCGATGGCGCGATCGATGTATCGCCCGGCTGTGTCGCGATGATTCCCGGAGTCGATCGACCGCTCTATCTGCTTGAGAGTGTGTAGCAATTGCAATGGATCGGTTTTCTCAATCTCCACACTAAGTCCAATATTAAAAAATCGGTTGGGGCTGTCGAAACCCCATGGTGCAGATTCGAAGATGTCGGAACATACAGGTTCGACATCGAAGAGTGAACTAATAGCGACGACCGCACGCCTTATGTTGGCCGTGCGGTCGCCGATATTGGATCCTATGTTGATATATGCGATTGGCATCGCTTAAACAAAAGTGTGTCAGCGGGATCAGAGTGACTTCTTAACCTCCACTTCTTCAAAGCCCTCGATGATGTCGCCTTCGCGCACATCATTGTAGCCCTTGATATTGAGGCCGCAATCGTAGCCGGACACAACTTCTTTGACGTCGTCCTTAAAACGCTTGAGCGAGTCGAGTTCGCCCGTGTAGCGCACAATGCCGTCGCGGATGAGGCGGATCTTGCAGCTGCGTTTGATCTTGCCTTCGCGAACGATACAACCGGCCACGGTGCCGACCTTCGAAATCTTGTAGGTCTGAAGCACTTCGGCCGTACCGGTGATCTCCTCTTTGAGTTCGGGAGCGAGCATGCCCTCCATGGCGTCTTTCACCTCTTCGATGGCCTGATAGATCACCGAGTAGAGACGGATCTCAACGCCATCACGTTCGGCAGCACGACGGGCGGCCAGCGAAGGACGCACCTGGAAGCCGATGATGATGGCATCAGAGGCTGCGGCCAGTGTGACGTCGCTCTCGGAGATTTCGCCCACGGCCTTGTGGAGCACATTGATCTGGATCTCTTCGGTCGACAACTTGATGAGCGAATCCGACAGAGCCTCGATGGAGCCGTCGACGTCGCCTTTGACGATGATGTTGAGTTCCTGGAAGTTGCCGATGGCGCGACGGCGACCGATATCCTCGAGAGTGAGGATCTTTTTGGTGCGGAGACCGAGCTCGCGCTGGAGCTGTTCGCGCTTGTTGGTGATCTCCTTGGCTTCCTGTTCGGAGTCCATCACATTGAACGTATCGCCGGCGGTGGGTGCACCGTTGAGACCGAGGATCAGCGCCGGGGTGGCCGGTCCTGCCTCCTTGATGCGCTGGTTGCGTTCGTTGAACATGGCCTTCACCTTGCCGTAGTGTGTACCGGCCAGGATGATGTCGCCCACGCGGAGCGTGCCGTTCTGTACGAGCACTGTGGCCACGTAGCCGCGACCCTTGTCGAGCGACGATTCGATGATCGAGCCGGTGGCGTTGCGGTTGGGGTTGGCTTTCAATTCGAGCATTTCCGCTTCGAGGAGCACCTTCTCCATGAGTTCGTCGACACCGGTACCTTTCTTGGCGGAGATGTCCTGCGACTGGTATTTACCGCCCCATTCCTCGATGAGGTAGTTCATGTTGGCCAATTCTTCCTTGATCTTGTCGGGATTGGCGGCGGGTTTGTCTATTTTATTGATAGCAAAGACGATGGGCACACCGGCAGCCGAGGCGTGGTTGATGGCTTCAACGGTCTGCGGCATCACATTGTCGTCGGCGGCAACGATGATGATACAGATGTCGGTCACTTTCGCACCGCGTGCACGCATGGCGGTGAAAGCCTCGTGGCCCGGAGTGTCGAGGAACGTGATGTGGCGTCCGTCGGCGAGCTTCACGTTGTATGCACCGATGTGCTGGGTGATGCCTCCGGCTTCGCCTGCTATGACGTTGGCGTTGCGGATATAATCGAGCAGAGAGGTTTTGCCGTGGTCAACGTGGCCCATGACGGTCACGATGGGCGGACGATCCTGCAGATCCTCTTCGCTGTCCTCTTCCTGGGCGATGGCCTCGACCACTTCAGCCGATACATACTCGGTTTTGAAGCCGAATTCCTCAGCCACGATGTTGATGGTTTCGGCGTCGAGACGCTGATTGATCGACACCATCACACCTATGCTCATACATGTGCCGATCACGTTGTTGATGGGCACGTTCATCATCGAAGCGAGGTCGTTGGCGGTAACGAATTCGGTCAGTTTGAGCACCTTGCTTTCAGCTGCTTCCATTTCGTGGGCTTCGCGTTCGCGTTCGCGGGTGGCCTCACGTTTTTCCTTGCGCCATTTTGCGCCTTTCTTGAGGCCTTTGTCCTTGCTGGTGAGGCGGGCGAGAGTTTCCTTCACCTGTTTCTGAACATCTTCCTCGTTGACTTCGGAGTGGAACTGACGGCGGTTGTGGTTCTGGTTTTGATTGCGGTTGTTGCCGCCGGCATTTGCCTGACCATTCTGGCCCTGACGGGGCTGACCATGGTTGGGGTTGGTGATATCCACCTTTTCCTTGCCGCGGATGCGTTTACGCTTTTTGCGATCGCCCGTTTCAGCGGTGGCGGCATTGCCATTCTGACCCTGAGGCGAAGCATTGCGGGCGTTGGCATTGCGCTCGTTGCGTTTTTCCTCTTTGGTTTTCTTTTTCGGACGGGTCGACTGATTGAGAGCCGACAGATCGATTTTACCCACCACGTTGATCGACAGGCCGGGGCCTGCTACGCGTGTGGGCACAAAATCGTCGGCCGGTGCTTCGGAGGCCGGTTTTGCTTCAGCCACAGGCTGCTGAGCGGGAGCCTCCTCCTTTTTCTCCTCAGCCTTGGGGGCTTCGGGAGCAGGAGCAGATTCGGCAACCTGTGTCTCAGGCTTCTTCTCGGGGGCTTTTTCCACAACTGGTGCCGGAGTCTCAGCTTTCTTTTCCTCCACAACGACCGGTGCGGGCTGCGGGGCAGTTTCGACGGGAGTTTCCACCTTCTTGGGTTCGGGTTTCACTTCGGGTTCAGCCGGGGCAGCCACGGGACGTCCGGGGGTATTAAGATCGATCTTACCAATCACCTTCGGACCTACGGGCTGACGTTTCGGTTCCTGAACCGGTGCCGGTTCAGCGGGACGGGCTGCTTCGACCGTCTCTTTGTTTTTGCGTTCGGTCGACACCTGGTCCGATTTGTTTTTGAGCTCCCGGTCAGGGTTGTATTCCTTGACCAGCAGTTCGTAGGCTTCATCATCGATACGCGAATTGGGGTTATTGTCGATAGTGATGCCTTTCTGTTGCAGGAAGTCAACCACCGTGGCAATGGAGATGTTGAAATCCTTTGCTGCTTTACTTATTTTTGTTCTCGCCATTATTTGGTTTTAGAGTATTGTTTTAGTTTAGAGGTGGTTTAATCAGTCTTCCTCAAATTCGGCCTTGAGCACTGCGATCACGTTGTCGACAGTATCTTCTTCGAGGTCGGCCTTGTCGATGAGTTCCTGACGCGGGGTTTTGAGTACAGCCTTGGCAGTGACACATCCCATGTTTTTGAGAGCGTCGATGACCCATTCGTCGATTTCGTCCTTGAATTCGTCAAGGTAGATATCTTCTTCTTCGGCAGTTTCTTCAGTGTCGCGGTAAACGTCGATCACATAGCCGGTGAGCATCGAGGCAAGTTTGATGTTGAGGCCGCCTTTACCGATAGCGAGCGACACCTCTTCGGGGCGCAGGAACACTTCTGCTTTCTTTTCTTCCTCGTCGAGACGGATCGATGAGATCTTGGCGGGTGAAAGGGCGCGCTGGATAAAGAGCGACGGGTTGGTGGTGAAGTTGATTACGTCGATATTTTCGTTGCGGAGCTCGCGGACGATACCGTGGATTCGAGAGCCTTTGACACCGACACATGCGCCTACGGGGTCGATGCGGTCGTCGTAGCTTTCTACGGCAATCTTTGCACGTTCGCCCGGGATGCGTGCCACGGCGCGGATGTTGATCAAACCATCGTGGATCTCAGGCACTTCGAGTTCGAAGAGACGGCGCAGGAAGTTTTCGTTGGTGCGGCTGACGGTGATCTTCGGGTTATTGTTTTTATTGTCGACGTTGGCCACAACGGCGCGAATAGTCTCGCCTTTGCGGAAGTAGTCGCCGGGGATAGATTCGCTCTTGGGCAGCAGGAGTTCGTTTTTGTCATCGTCGAGCAGAAGGGTCTCGCGCGACCAAGTCTGGTAAACTTCGCCGGTGACGAGCTCGCCTTCAAGTTCTTTGAATTTGTTGTAGATGGCCTCTTTCTGCAGGTCGAGGATTTTGGACTGGAGGGTCTGACGCAGGTTGAGGATGGCGCGGCGGCCAAAGTCGGCGAAGAATATTTCTCTTGTGTGCTCCTCACCGATCTCCACGTCGGGATCCTGATCGGCGCGTGCATCGGTCAGGCTGATTTCGCGGTTGGGATCGTTGACCTCACCATCGGCCACAACGGTCAGATTCTGGAAAATCTGCACGTCGCCTTTGTCGGGGTTCATGATTACGTCGAGGTTTTCGTCGGTGCCAAACATATTTGCCAGCACTTTGCGGAAAGATTCCTCGAGCACACTGATCATAGTGGCTTTATCTATGTTTTTGAGTTCTTTGAATTCAGCAAAACGCTCCACCATATTGGGGGCTTCTTCTTTCTTTGCCATAGCTTTGGGGTTGTTGGGAGTGGTGTACGGATTATTTGAAGTTTATTAAATATTTCACGGTTTTGGTGTCGGCGATATTGATCTCAACCGGCTTTTCGACAAGCACGGGACGCTTTTTGCCGGGCTCTTTCACTTTTTCCTTGATGGTAAGCGTAAACGCCGAGCCATCGGCTGTGAGAGCGGTGAGCACGCCGGTGAGCTTCTTGCCGTCGCGGGTAAGCACTTCCACCTCGTTGCCAATGTTTTTTTCGTATTGACGGGGCACCTTGAGAGGGCTTGTCAGGCCGGCCGAACCGACTTCGAGCTCGTAGTCTTCTACATCGCGGTCGACTTTTTCCTCGATCAGCCGAGTCAGATTGGCGCATGTGTCGATATCTACGCCGGTCATGGAGTCGATTTCTACGGTCACTTCGTTGGCGGGAGTCACTTTCACATCCACAAGGAATGCATCGGTGCCCTGAAGGGCGTCTTCCACTATTGTGCTAATAAGCTGCTTGTCTATCATTTTAGAGTTTTTGCAAATAAAAGGGAGGAAGCAGATGCCCCCTCCGTGACTTTGGATGTTGCAAAGGTAGTAAAAATCTTGCTTTCAACGCCTATCATACACTGTCGGAAGCGAGCAATTAGTCATAAATTAACATGTTGTTAATCTATTTTAATCTTATTTAACTATCTATTTTGAAAAAGAGCAAACTCGGTGCGCATAGACTGAAGCAACCAAAAAAAGAACGTCAGGGCGGACTCCATACGATGCCCGGTAATATCAAAGGATAGTGCTGATCGGTATGCGTGTCGGCGTCCCTGCCGACACGCAGCATATGACGCAATTTACCATCATAAGACAACTTCAATTTTCCGACGCGTGTCGGCGAGGACGATGCCACTCCTACAATTCGACAAAATCAAAAAGTTAGTTAGTACCGACCCCGGTGTCAGGCATAACTCAAATTTGGAGGGTCTCAACCGGTCGGTCATTTGGCGTATTTGGCCTCGAGTTGCTCCCAGACATCGAGATATCGGCGCCATGCCCTTTCATTGCGGACACCAACCTCAGTCTCAATCAGATAGCGAAACAAGGCGATACCGGCCATGTCGCCGTTAACACCAAACTGACACAAACCTCTGTTCATTTTTAAGGTGTCGATGGCAAAGCCTTTTTCACATCCTTTATAATGAGCTTCGAAAGCCGGCATTCCGGTCCAACTCCGATAGTAGCGAATATATTCGTCGTCGACATACATAAACCAATGATCTTCCTGCGCATCAGGAATGTGACCACGTCGAAGGATATTCATCGCAGACGAAGAGACAGGGATATTAACCTTGCGGAAACTATAATCATCCGCATCATCAGGCCACGGTTCGGTGTGCCAACTTTCTTTTGTGGCCACTTGCTTCTTCGAAGGCAGGGGATCATCGCCATTGAAGTATTTCGCCATGTTGCCGAGGCCGAGCTTCCACAACATTATGGCTTGAAATTCCCGAAGTTTTTTCTTCGCCTCAGCCTTCGGTATCCTCGATGAGTATTCCTCCTCAAGAAACCGCTCGAACGGAGCCACGGTCGTTTTGTTAACCTCGTCGCCATCAGTCGTATGCGTAAATAAATATCCGACGAGCGAGAGCGGCAGATCATATTTATCTACCCACTCCTGCCACAGCGCCATCGAGCCCAACCGTGCCATTTTCCGTTTCATCATGTCCGCCATTCGATAGGATCGAGCCAAATCATCGACCCATTGTCTTTCTATCTGTCGGGCAAGAGAGTGCCTGCCATTGGTGAAGTTAAACTCCTCGAGCTTGTAGTATTCACACCGCCGCGACAATTTGCGACGATGATTCAACCGACGGTTAAACTCCCTGACCACAGCCTGCATTTCGACCGGAAGATATGTCATGGCCTTTCGCTTCATCCACTCCGGAATGCCCCATACGGCCTCGGCAATACTACCTACGATTGCACCCAGCGTATCAGCATCCGCTCCCAGACTCACAGCCCTGCGCAAAGCATCTTCAAATCCGCAGCTGTTGAGAATGATCCACAGCGCCACGGGCACAGTGCCCTGACATGTCTCATCAAACTTATTGCGATACTGATCCAGGTCGATATTAAATGATTGAGGGAATTGGGCATACAAGCCCACTGCATGCGACAATCCACCCCAGAGCAAATCGTCGTGGGTCATTTTGCGGCCTTTCAGATTCCGCTTCATCTCAAGGCAGTCGTAGATGGCAATAGCCACAGCTTCAGCACCTTCGATGCCCAGCGGATGATTGTGGGTACATTGGGCCGTATTACGCGCCTCCTCCCACACATCATTGATATCGCACCACCATGCTATGGGGCTGACTCGCATCGCGCTACCGTTGCCATAGCTGTTGTAAGGCATGGGATTATCGCTTTTGACCCACTGCGCAAACCGGCCGCCGTAGCCACCCTGTGGATCAAGATATCTGCGGCACCACTCGTGAAGGCTCTCACCATAGTCGCACCCCCGCAACAAGGCATCGGCGATGGCTATGGTGCATATCGTGTCGTCAGTATAGCCACACCCGGGTGCAAACAACTCAAAATCAAAATCATTGGTCGGATGAAATTCAAAGCGACTTCCGACAATATCGCCAATAATTGCTCCTAACATAGCTCAAAACAGCAAAAGGTTTATTGTAGTGTAATAATTACACTACAAATTTAGACAAAAGATTTTAATCTCCAAAAATTTTTGTGTATATTTTACACATTTGCAAAATTTTTATCAACAGCCTCCCCGTTATCCAAATAATAATGCCAGAGCCCCAACAAAAAGCACAAATCAGCATAATTCACATTATGCTTTTTTCAAGCAACTTGCACCGAGTAACTCCGATAAAATGCAGGATTTGCATCTCCTCCGAGAAGTAATATTCAAGAATTACGTCATCAAGATATATTTTTTATCAAAAACTTGACCCATAAAAATACAACAGTCCCTACCTGAAATATACAGACTTGCAAAGGTATTATCCTGCTTTTTTTACAATTAGGCCGGAATTGGGTAACCATTTCGCTTGCACTCCCACAACCCAGCTCCCGGAAAGCTTGGGATCCCATCCAGCAAATACGCACGAAAGCCGCTGAAAATCAGCGGCTTTCGTGCGGAAAGACAGGGATTCGAACCCTGGGTACCCGTAAGGGTACAACGGTTTTCGAGACCGTCCCGATCGACCACTCCGGCATCTTTCCTTGTGGTTTTGGTGATGCAAAAGTAGTAAACTTTTTTGGCCTAACAATGTTTTTTGTAGATTTTTTTATAATTTCGCCTTCATAAAGAGAATTGAGCGAGATTGAATTCCTCCTCAGATCCAATAAATCAAAGATATAAACCTGACCGATATGAAAAGATTTCTGACTGTGCTGTGGATAGTAATGATGGTGATTCTTGCAGTGGCATGCAATGGCACGAAAGAGGCAAAAGCACCTGAGGATCTGACAGTAATGAGCTTCAATGTGCGCTACGACAATCCGGGCGACAGCATGAACAACTGGCGCTATCGCGCTGACCGTGTGGCCGATGCCATCATGTTCTATCATGCTGACATCGTTGGCACTCAGGAGGTGCTCCACAATCAGCTGATGGATCTTAAAGAACGTCTGAAGGGCTATGCCATGGTGGGCGTGGGTCGCGAAGACGGTAAGGAGCAGGGTGAATATGCCGCTCTATGGTATGACACCGTCAGGTTTGAACTTGTGGATTCGGGCAACTTTTGGTTGAGTGAAACTCCAGATGTTGCCGGATCGATGGGATGGGATGGTGCGTGCGTCAGAATAGCCACGTGGGCCAAACTTCTCGACCGAGATTCGCAGCGCGAGCTGCTGGCTGTCAACACTCATCTCGACCATGTGGGTCAGGTGGCTCGTCGTGAAGGCGTCAATTTGCTTCTCAACCGCATCAGCGAAATGCGCGGCGATATGCCGGTGGTGGTGACCGGCGATTTCAACTCCACGCCCGACAGCGAGGTGGTGGCCCACATATCAGGGGAGGCCACTCCCAATCATCTGACCAATACACGCACCCAGTCGCCTCTGGTCTATGGCCCGGCATGGAGCTATCACGAATGGGGCAAACTTGCACTCGAGGACCGCACTCTGATCGACTATATTTTCATCGGCGGACCGCTGACCACCAAGCGCTACGGAATCCTGGCCGAGACCAACAACGGCCTGTGGCTCTCGGATCACTGCCCGGTGCTGGCCACCATGTCGTGGCAATAAAAAACCCACAAGAGCGGGTTAAGAAACCGCAATAGCAGCCTGCTACTACGCGTCAATTTCAACCACGGTGTCGAAATCCTGAATAGACTCATTGTCCTTGATGTGCCCCACCCGATAGCCATCGCCTGTGGTCTCGCAATAGAGATAGGTACGGCCATTGTATTCCCTTGCAACGCGCTGAGGGTCGTCGGGCTTGATGACCGGCAACCAATCTGACTTGCCTTCCACACCGATGGCTGCATGCTTCAGTTTGGTCGAAAGCATGATGATGACGTTATATCCCAACTCGTGAAGCAGAGCAGCCGTCAGCGACGATTTGCAGTCGCAATCTCCCTCTTTGTCGCATAGCACCTCGTCGGGGAAACGCATATATTCCTTTGCATAGCAGATGCCGGCGGAATGCTCATCAATGCAATAATTGATGTTGGGAGCCTGGCAAAAATCCAAAGCAAACTGCATCCGGTCGAGGTCGCCCAGACCGGCTTCGTCTATGCGCCGACTGATGTAGGAGGCTATTTCACGAACGGCCGACATGCGCTCTGCATCGGCGAGCAAGAAATCAAACATCTTGCGGATATTTTCATCGTAGGTGCTCGTGTTGGTGCTCAAGCAATAGTCCTTGAACGGATTGTTGGAGCGCAGATCGCTGATTTTGGCCTGGTCAAATTCGAGTGTATAGGAGCCATGCAATGAATTGCCTAATTCCGAATCGAGATCCCAGTTGTAGATACAGGTGATCGTGTCGTCGTTGGTGTCATCGATATCCTTTTCGATAAGCGGCAGTTCCACCTGTTCGTTGAAATCTTCGAAGCGCATTCCCTCCATTGTGCCGCCAATTCGGAATCCGTCGCTTGTGGTTTCGCAGAAAATGTATCGCTTGCCTCCATGCTCAAATGTGACATCATCGATGTTTTTTCCAAAGATGCTGTTGCCATCGATCCACTCTTTGTCGACTTCGATGCCAATGGCTCCATGGTGTTGAATGCTCGACACGAGATAGAGCACATTATGATTCATATAGTGGAACAACATGGCTGCCAGCAATGCTTTGCTGTTGCTGTCGGCCTCTTTGTCGTAGAACACTTCGTCGGGGAATCTGACATAGTCCTCATATTGGTTGATGGCTTTGCTGTCGCGGTTCATGCAGAAACGGATGTTTGGTTCCTGCACAAAATCGAGCGTAAACTGCAAGCTGTCTTCAACCGACAAGCCCTTTTGACGGGCGATTTTCTGTATCTGTGATGAGACGTATATCAGTCGGGCGGTGATACTCTTGTGCTCCTTCATGTAGTGGAACATGTCGAGCACCATGGCCTTAATAGGTTTGTCTTTGCGTTGACTATAGAATGGATTGACGTAGCGAAGATCGCTGATATATTGAGCGTCGAAGAAGAGCGTCAGCTCGCCGTCGACATCCTTGACGTTTTCCGAATCAAGCGACCATTTGAAGTTGCGGGTGATGTCGCCCGAGGGGTTTACGATTTCGTCATCATCATCCTCGTCGGTCGTTTCACCGGCATAAGGGTTCTTGATCTCCCATGGTGCGGAACTCGATCGAAGGGTCATGTTTATAATGACGGCAGTCATCAGCACTGTCGGAAGGGCTATGAAGTCGATGTTGTAGTACGTGCCGCAGAAGATCGTGGCCACGATACAACAAAGCACAATGGCCGTGTCGAAGCCGCGCTGTCCGAGAGTCTTGTTGAATAGGTCGATCTTGGGCTGAATGGTGTTGGAATTCTCCACACATTCTATCTTTATGGACCTGACGATGCCCCACAGAGCGAAATAGATGGCGTAGAGCGTGACAGGCTGAACGATGTCCTCCGAACCGAAAATGTAGCCGAAAATGTGGCGCCCAAAATACCAGGCCACAAAAAGGATGGCATAGATGAACGCTGACAACAAAGCGGTGTCCTTCCATCCATATGTGGGCGAGTTGTAGTATTCGCGATAATCCTTCTTGTTGTAAAGCGAGAAGAGTGTGGCGAATGCAGCTGCACGGGTCTCCGGGGGCATGGCATCGTGGGTCGACGAGTGAAAGCTACGGTGGCAACACACAGCTATGGGCTGACGCTTGCGGGCTTTGTCGTCGGGAATGCCACGATAGGCATTGATCGTACACTTTAGCCAAAGCGACCTCCAGGTGCGTTCGCCTGTGGCAGAGGGCTGAGCGGGATTCGATGGTTTGGCAGTGTAGCCTATTTTTTCAGGTTTTTTGTTCTTGCCGGCTTGTTTGAAAATATATCCCTCCTGGCTGACATAGCCGACCGTGCGGTATTGCGGCTTCACCGAATCGTCGGTGCCATCGGTGGTAAGGATCTCCACATATGCATTGTCGTCATTGTCGCCGATCTTTATGCGCCCGATTGCATGACCCTTTGCCTGACCCGACAAATGAACCTCGGGCACCTGATGGGGATCATTATCGTTCATATAACCTATGTTGACGAGCCCGGGGTTGCGTTTGGTGCGCGAATAGATCATCACCTTGACCCGAAGCAGGCGGCTGATGGCGGCAAGCAAGACAAGCGCCGACATTGCAAGGAGTATGTAAAGGAGCGTATTAGTCATTGTTCAATCATCGACGTTCAGCACTTGGCGATACATGTTTTTATCATTAAAAGCCTCAGCAAAAAATTCAGAGTCAAAGAGTCGGAACCATTCGGAGGAAGAGCCGTCGGGACAAAGCGCCCACAACAGCAATGAAGATATCTTGGGCGAGTATGGCGTGGATCCGTCATGTGGTTCAACTGCAGCCGGCGCGGTATTGACTGCAGATCGGTGCTTAAGCATATTCTTTTCCTTCTCTTTGAGCTCCGCCTCGTAGACACGCGTGCGACGAATTTTTTCATCAAAGTCTTCTGTGGGAAGGATTCGGTTGAGATTGAAAAGATCGAAGCAACGCCAGCGGGTGACAAATATGTATTTCCCGTATATTCGGTTGTATTTGTCGGTCTGCATCTGGTTGTTGGCCGAGGAAACGAACGGCAGAATGTAGTTGACCACATTTTTATTGTTCATTTTCACATCAGTATATTCCATATCTGATGATGACGTCACCTCGCCATTGGTCGCGGCATACTCGATCATCGGCTCAAGCACGCCGGCATTTCCATGGCTACGGACGCAGTAATGGTGAAGTTTTTCGCCTACGGTAGCATCTTCGCGAGGAAGCAGAGCCTCAACTATTGCCTGCTGTAGATCGCTGTGGAACGTCTCCCTATGTTCGATCCACAAATCATCAAGTTCCCGCTCCTGTTGCTCCTTGGTCAGAAGTATTTCCTCTCCGTTGTCGTCGATGCGGCGTTCGAGATTTTCACACACCTTGACATCGCGAAACAGATCGGTCACTATATTGTGGTTCTGATTGATGAGCAGGAAGTATTCCACCTTGGTCAATTCGCTCAGCTTGTAGCGTATATAGTTGACAAGCACTTCGGCATCGTCAGATTCCTTTTCGGGCAGCAATGTGGCGTTGCCAAACCGTCCGGCGATCAACGGCTGGTTGAACATGGATTCGGGGAAAAGCGGTTTGCCGAGATCCTCTTCTGCAATGTCGCGTCCCACTTCCCTTCGAATATCTTCACACCGGGCTATGTAGCGGTCGGAAAGAGCTATCACTTTGTCATAGAAATTGACTATTTCCGACTCGATGCGATTGGCCACCCTGGCATATGCATCGTGGAGATACATGGCCTGAAGATTGCTGATGGCCCGGTTTTTCTTTCGGTTGTAGCGCCACATCGTCAGCAATTCAAATGCTGCCGGCACACAGAAAAGCCCGATGCTCCATAGGAGACTGTACTGCCTGACATCGCCGAGATCGATCACATGCGGCGAAAGAGCGTTGAGCATAGGCACACCCGCTGCGGCACACATGATGCCGAGAATCACGCCACGACATATGCGGCTCAGAATTGTCGACTCCCGGCTAAGAATTCCATTCAATTCATTGACAGCCTGCTTTTTCATTTCAAGCTGTCGGGCACTGTTGTTTTTCAACCTGACATCGGCCACATAGGCCTCATGGTAGTCGATAAAGCGGTCGGTAACCGACGAAGGAATTCCCTCCTCGATCTTTCGCCAGAATTTCTGCTGAAGGACATCCTGGATCTCTGATTTGCGACTTGAGAGTTTGTCCTGCAACTCTTTGAAGGCACGTATGATAGCCGGTATGCCCCCCTCGTTGGCACTGATGCTGCCCAACTCCTTGCGCAGACTGTCAAGAATGGTCTTCTGCGTGGTGATGTATTTCTCCTTGCACTTCACCGATATGGCTTCGAGCGATGCGCGCGTGCACCTTTGCATTTGGTCGACGATGCGTCTCATCATATTGGTGGTGAAGAACTTGAGATGGAGATTGTAGTAATATCGTTTGAGATACTTTGCCAAGAAATTTTTGATGGGATGCGGCGACGGCTCTTCCTCTTCGATATCATCGTATTCAAGAGTGCCCAGTTGAGCCATATCAAAGAATGATTCGGGACTATAGTCGCTCTCCTTGATTATCTCCATACTCTTGCTCTCTTTACGATCGTCGCCCTCACTCTTGAGCGCGCGGATCATCTCCATGAAGATTTTACGCCTCCCCTTGTGGTCTTCGTTTTCCGTGTCGTAGTGTACGGAGGCACACCCCATAGAGAAATAGAAAACGTCGGCCGAGGCGGTTCCGCTCAGCAGGGGATGCGAATCGTTGCATGCAAGATAAAGATGCACAAGGCACTGCAAAAGATATTGCGCCAATTGCTCATCATTGAGAATGCGATAGGAGCATTCGGTGCGGTTCTGAACATCCTGATAGAACATCATATGGTCGTAGCCACGAATGTCGTCGACTCGATACTGCACGTCGATTTCAGTCAGGGTGCGCTTCATGCTGCGACGCAGTCTCACTTCGCGGGTATTGATGTCGCTGGGGATATAGAGCATACCGATCACCTCCATGCCCTGATGGATATGATGGGGCAACATACGCCCCTTCTCTTTCTGGAGAATAGCGGCTATCGAAGGGAACACGATGCGGGTGAACTCCTCAGACAAGTCGCCGAGTACCACCACATTGATCTTGATATCGGGATGTGCATTGCTTGCCCTGAGGCGTCGGATAAATTTCTGGCCTTCCACCACCAGGTCGCTCTGAAACTTATAAAGTTTTTCGGCCGTGGTTCGAGCGCTATTATCCTCTGTAATGCGGTCGCGGATATGCTCCTCGTCATATTCTGCCTGGGTCTGCTCTGCATTGTCGCCGATAGTCACGCCATAGAAGTAGTCCTGCATGCAACTGTACCACCAGTAGTCACCGATGACGATTGAGTTTTTGTCGGCGTTTTTCTGGTCGATCTGCTCGATCTGCTCATGGATGGTCTGTTGCGACATCGACCCATTCACATCCGGATCAACAGCCTCAGCGTTTTGATCAGCATTTTCGTGATACTGGCCGGCGACGGCGGCATCCGACTCCGGAGCTCGTGAAGTCTCCTGTTGAATCGGGCATTCTCTGTTGATATGAACATGGTCAATCTGCCCGATGAGACGTTCGAAAATGTCCCGCCGGTCAGATTTGTCCCTTAAGTCGATGATCCAGAGTGGAAGCATGCCGAATTGCTACTTTTTAAAATCGTTGACAGTGGGATATTCTTCGCGAAGAATGTTGAAGAAGATTCCATACAGACGTTTTTCCTCGGGAAGAGTGGCACGATGCTTTTTGTCGCTCAATTCGCGAAGGAGTTTGTCGGAGACAGCCGAATAGTTGTCCTTGAGTATTTTCTCACCCTTGATGGTGTTCTCGCCATCGGCTATATTGGTGCGGAGAATGGCCTGAATCAAGCGATCAGTCGTTTCGCCGAAGCGAGCGTTGTGGTACATATCCATGTATATATCGAAGCGATCGGCAAACGTCTTGCCCACAATTTCGTGGAAAAGATTGCGGCCGTCGGCTTCAGTGCGCAGACCGATCTTTCCTCCGGTGATGTCGGAATCGGTGACAAACGCCTCGGGCAGAGCGATCTTGAACGACTTGTCGTAGTCCGAATAGTACATCGTGTCGATATACGTGTTGTCGATATCGTATTCGTCCTTGAAGAACAATGGCGACAGCTGCCCGCGGAGTTCGCTGAGGATAAGCATCTTGACAAACGAGCGATGCTGCGGGAGCACCTCGTAGGGCAGGTTGTCGAGCGTCAGTTTGTCGAGATACTGTGCAAAATCGTGATGGAAGTGATATTTTTCGCGGAACGTGGCGCGGTCATACACTCGCTTGATTGAGTCATAGATACGGTAGTCCTTGAGTGCAAGACCAAATTTAGATTTAAGCACGAGAGCAGTGTTTTCGTCGCCACTCTTTTCAAAGCGATGTTTGGTGTTGCCTTTCTGATAGCCGAGCATTTCAGCTGCCAGATCCTCACTACCGGCCACGAATATCACGTGTTCCTCTTTCTTGGTCACGTCGATGCGATTATTGTTATAGCTGAAGAAGAGAGCGGGATTCAGCGAACGGCGAACCTCGTCTTTTTCCTGATTGGTCAGGTCGGCAAAGAAAGTGGAGATCTTGCGGTTGTCCCACTGCTCCTGAATGAACTCATTGTTATGGAGTTTGTTTTCGAGAATTATTGTTGCCGTGGTCAGGAAATCTTCAATCACTTTCTCGGCACTGACATTGCCGCGGTCGACCAGCACAGGGTTGGCAAAATAGCGAGTGTCGATGCTCTTCTGAGGTTCATCGGAGTTGCGGTCGGTCTCTTTGTTTTCAAGGGCAACTTTATACATCGGTTCCACCAGATCGTCGTCAGACGACAGATAGATATTCTGATCGAGGAATTTCATCAGATCGGGGCGTACGGGAGTTTCTTCCTCATCGTCCTCAGCCGTGATGACTTTGGTGTAGAGTTTGCTGAAGAAGTTGCCGTGTTTCCATCCGTTGCCATCGCAAATGGTCTTGAGCATGGGAAGGTAGACGGTGGTGACATCCATGGCGGTTTCTCCGAAATCGGTGGCCAGGCGTTTATAGTATTTGACTGCTTCGCGGTTGAGCTCTTCAGCCTTGGTGATCATGCTCGAGATGTGACGTGCGAGTTTCGAAATCTCGTCATTTTTCTCGTCCATGCAGAAATCGCGTTTGATCTCGTGAGCCCATTTGGCCACCTGAAGATTGATAAAGTTCTGCACATAGGGATTCAGCGCATCGACATAAGCCTGAATCTGCTTGTGGTTGGTCTTAGTGATCTTTTCGGTTAGATCTATCTTGGCAGCGTCGTCGCTAAGCCTCTGCAGCTCCTCTTCCTGTTGTTTGAGAGCATTTTCGCGAGCACTGAGCGACTTGTTCGGATCCTGTTCCTCAAGGTTATACTCATCAAACATCAGCTTGTGGACTGCAATGAGAGCATTGTAGGTGTAAGCCAGACCACGCTCGCGGATGAGCTGTTCGGCCTGTTTCCACAATTGTCCGACGATAAGCTTTTTGTAGTGGGCTTTTCGTTCGTCTCTGCTCTCTTCCTTAAATTGGGTGGCCAGCTTGTTGAGATCCGATTTAATTTCCGCAAATTCACCGGCCTCCATCTTTTCGCTTTCAGTGTCGATGGAATCGATAGTGTTTTTAACGCTTTTGCCCACCTCGGCGAGATCGGCAGCTACAGAGTCGCTTGCCTGCGGATCAAGTTCGACAAAAAGCTGACGGTAGAGCGGTGCCAGCTCCTCCTTGGCCACTTTGGCCTGACGCTTGTCGTTGCATAGCAGCCATGAACGCAACACGTCGCGGCGGAAGCGGGCGCGCATATATTTGGCAAACTGTTCCAGCGGTTTCTGAAGCGACACATAGCCCATAGGCACGAGGAATTCTTCGTGATTCTGCTCCATGATGTCGTTCATATAGTTGTCGATGTCACTACGGAAAGTTGCACCGGCCTGACCGTTGTGAAGATGGTAGAGCATCTCGGCAGTGTTGTGGCACATGGTGCTCGGGCTGCCGAGACTGGTGCCTTTATCGGTCTGGATGTCGACAGGTATCACATAGTAGAACGGGCAATAGCGTTTGGTACCGTCGACCAGATTGTAGTCGTCGTTGAACGCCAGTCGATGCATCACTGTCTTTTGACGTTCTTCGTAGCTCATCTTCTTGAATGCCTCAAGCTCGGTGAAGACGCCGAAAGCGTTCAGCGAATATTTCTCCTCCGTTGAGTTGGCGTCGATAAACACCTTGGGCATATAGAGCGTGTAGACGAGCTGCGGATCGCCGTTGCCCACAATCTGATGATGGAGCTGGTTGATATGATAGAGCACGTCGTTGAAGATGCCTGATCCTGTACCTCCAAGCGAACTGCTGACGAGCCAGTAGTAGATGATGCAGTCTTCTCCGCCAACGGTCTTCACATCGTTGAGCGACGATATGGCGGCCTGCAGCTTGCTCTGGAAATCGGCGAGCGAGTGGGCAAAGGCTATGCGCGATTTGATGCGGAACGCACCGGCACCAAACGAAAGCGGTTGGTCGGGAATCCTGTTGGACAACTCGGGCGAGCAGGCCTCGAGTATGCGCTTGTTGATCAGCGTCGACGGTTCGCGGCGTGCCTCATAGTAGATGGCCTGCGGATTGGCTCGGCCAAGATTGATCAGGTCGGTCTGCGGACTGATGAACGGCACTTTGCCATGTTCGAAACTTTCGCGGTTCTCCTTGTTGGCATTGTCGATGTCACGCTGGTCTGTGTCGATAAACAAAAACCGATAACTGTCATTCATTGCCTGCAGACGCGACTTTGATGCTGTCGCTTCAGGGAATCTTTTCTCATAGACCTTGGCCTTGATTTGCGCAACTGTCTTGACACCCTGACCTCCGATGCCTATAAATATATGCTTCTCGTTCGCCATAAAAATTTGTGTTTTATTATATTATTTTATTCTGATTTTCACGTTTTCGGTAATGTGCGAATCGTCGGATCCACATTCAAGATTTACAATCTTCGAAGTACCGGATTTGCCGTATCGTCCCAACAGACCGCGTTTACGCCGGCGTCCGTCGCGCACATAGCCACTGGTTCCGACCCACTCAAACGACGGACGTTTCCACGGCAGGAAAGGCGATGGTTTCTTCTTTGACACCTTGATGTTCCACTGCACACCGGGGAGATCGCAACCGTAGTTACCGGCCTGCCCGATGTTGAGTGTCTTAGATGGACCTACTTTCACCATACCGCCGCCATTGATGACGCGACCGCGGTGATCCGTGAAATCCACTGTGCCGATGAAACGTTCCTTGTTGTTTCGTGCAATCGCTTTCATGACCAGGAAGAGATAGATGATCAGCAGTGCGAGCAGAGCAACGGTGAGCCAGAATGGCAAAATAAAGGTAAAAAGCCATCCGCTCTTTTGGTCGGATGTAGCCTGGATCGGTTTGTCGATGCTCAAGCGCTTGAGCTCGTCGTCATAGTCGGTTGGCGTCGAAAGTCCAAGATTGAGATTTTCATTGTAGCGGCGAAGTCCCCAGTTCTTATGCTTGAGTTTGCCGAGATCAAGCACCACGGCTGTGTCCTGTATCACTGTCGGGATGGCTTCGCCGTTGTAGAAAATGTAATCCGAACCGGCATCGGTGTATACTGTGTCCAGTTTGATCGACTGATAGAGCTTATTGGGCTTCCAGTGTATTTCAGCCGTGGTGTTTCCATCGATATCGATGTCGGTGGTAAAGGTAGGACGCAGATTGCGCTGATTGTCGAGCTGGATGACGGCGCGGAGCTTTTCGGTCATAATGTCGCGCGACAATTGGTCGAACCAGTGAGAGATGGCCGTGCGATCGTTGATAGCCTGAATGATATCGAATTTGCGTGTGATCGATGTGTTGTTGAATACATCCGACTGCAACTGGTCGAGGCAGAAACCGGCACCTGTGCCCGCCTTTGGAAGCTGCATAGCCACCACTCGGGTATAGGTGTTGTCGGTCACATTATTAAAGTCTTTGCTGAGCTTTTCGAGATCGGCCGATGCCAGTTTTTGTTCGCCTTTACCGGGCAGATCGTTTAGGAAGTCGGTGATGATCACCACTACGTTCATCTGCACCTCTTGATTGTTGAGGATGGTTTTGTTAATGGCCTCCACAGCTTTGTTGACATCGGTGTTGCGCTTGAACTCAGGAGTGTATCCATCGTTTTTGTATAGCGTCGACAGAGCGTTATACAGCACCTGTTTTTGTGCATCGCCTTCGATCTTGGTGCACAATCCGGGAGTGTTTTCCTTTGCTTCAGTGCCAAACGGAATGACCGACACCTGTTCTCCGGCCGGGAGTGCCTGCGCAAATGCCTGCAATGCCGGGGTCACTATCTCATCGTATTTGACCATCGAGCCTGACACATCCACGGCAAAGATGTAGTGAGTGTGGCACTCCGACAATTCTTTGGAATATAGCTTGGTAAGTTTTGGGAATGTCTCTTGCAAATATGCCAGTGAGTTAGCCGTTTGTGCCGAAGCATTGATACATATAGTTGCAAGAATGGCGTAGAATAGGATTTTCGAAATCCGATTGATTCTATTTTCAGTCATTTGGTATCAGATAATGATTGGTGGATTGGTACAAATGCAAATATATGAAATTTTTGGTGTTATTACTATAAAATTGCAAAATTATACACCTATTTAACATATGGAGAGTCTGTGACAAGCCACATGGTGTCGACTGGATGGTAACAGATGTGTAACAATGTTAACGTCTTTTAACTTTTAAAGTTTTTGTTGGGGGCTTTGTTGCTTAATTTTGCGATATGAACTCATTTAACTTTTTATTTATTCACATTTTTAGGGATTTTTCGAGGCGATTTTCTCGATTGAAGAGGGAGCGTAGCGAGCTACGTGACCGATGAAATCAAGGAAAGCGGCCGAAAAAAGCCAAAAAGGTAAATAAAAGAATAGTCCGGAGTTCAAAATTTTGACATTCGGTAAAAAGTTTAAATGAGTTCATTGGATGACGGTCAATCCGATACCGACCGAAGTTATTTTTTATTTATTGTTTCAAAAAAGTCTCTTAATTGTTTTTTACTCCTTCATCACACTTCCCCTCTTCTCATCTCCGACT
This sequence comes from Bacteroides sp., assembly GCA_023666835.1. Taxonomy (GTDB): domain Bacteria; phylum Bacteroidota; class Bacteroidia; order Bacteroidales; family Muribaculaceae; genus Paramuribaculum. The sequence goes on from JAMPBJ010000001.1 coordinate 1,086,887, forward strand.
CCCGTCTCGCTCCTATTCATCACTCTGACAATTCATCACATTCCACGCCGACGGCGGTCACAAACTCTAATAGTTCATCTTTAAGTTTCAAAAAAATGGTAGGAACAAAATCTCTGCAATCCTTGCGGATCAGGATGGCCGCAATTGCATTTTCGACCCTTTTTGCTGCTACAGCACAGACAATCACAGTCAACGAACTGACCTACAGCCTCAACCCGACCGACAAGACGGCCACCGTAGTCACAGCCACAGTGCCAACGACGGGCACAGTCGCGATCGAAGTGCCGGCAACGGTCACCGCCGACGATGGCGATGTCTACGCAGTCACTGCCATTGGCGACAGTGCCTTCTACCAAATGAAAACCATCACCGCAATCACCTTGCCCGAAGGCATCGAAACAATCGGTGTAGAGGCGTTTTCCGAACTCACAAAACTTTCGATTATCAATATTCCCTCTACGGTAACAAAAATCGATGATTATGCCTTCTACGATTGCTCGTCGATTGTGAATCTGCAACTGCCCGACAATCTGAAATATCTCGGCGAAGGTGCTTTCTACTACTGTTCAAAACTTGATTCGATGCCTATTCCAGAAAGCGTTGAACACTTGGGCATGGGCGTCTTCTACTGGTGTTCGATGCTGAGAAAGTCTTCAATTCCAAAACACATTAAAGATATCCCCTCACATCTCTTCCGCTATTGCAATATTTTGGAACCACCGGAACTCCCCGAAGGTCTAAGAACAATCGGTCAATATGCATTTTGTGCTGTGGATTTCGTGGATCTTGACATTCCCGAAACTGTTACTTCAATAGGTGCCGGAGCTTTCGGTTGGTGTGATAAGTTGGTAAAAGTGCATCTGCCTGAAGGTTTGGAGGTCATTGACAGCTATGCATTTACAATATGTGGCAACTTGGAAGAGATCAATATACCCTCTACTGTGACAGCAATCGGAATTCAGACATTTGCAGGTGATCCCAAACTCAAAACCATCGTACTTCCCTCCGGAATCAAAGAACTTTATAAACAATGCTTTGCCGGTTGCACTTCACTGACAAACATAACCCTCCCAAGCTCTTTAACAAAAGTATACACCAGCGCATTTCAAGACTGCACCGGTCTGAAATCCGTTAAAATTTGCGATTCACCGGAGACTCTCGACATAGCCACGAATGCATTCCCGAGCAATTATATGACAGAACTGTATATCGGCCGCAATCTGACAGCTTTTCTAAAAACCGGCAACAAACTCAAATCGTTGACCTTGGGCAATTATGTCACTGAAATCCCTGCCTCGGCGTTCAAAAACCACACTTCTCTTACCAGCGTACGCATAGGCCGTTCGCTCGAAGCCATCCCCGCTGAAGCATTTGCTTCATGTGCTCTGACCGAAATCGTCATCCCATCTTCCGTTCAGACCATCGGTGAAAATGCATTTGCTTCCAATCCTCTGACCAACGTGATCATAGGTCACGGCCTTAAACAGATCAGCGCAAACGCCTTTGCCAACTGCAACGACATCCGCTCGATCTACTGCACTGCCGAAGAAACTCCCGTGGTGGAAGAAAACTCTTTCAGCATCACAGACGGCTCGCTGTTTGTCACCGACGCTGCCATCGACGCCTACTCAACCTCAGCCATCCACTGGAACATGCTGACTCCCTACACGCTCGTGGAACCTGAAGAGATAGCCATGAACCGTGACGGCGAATCCGGCATTGAACTTCTGTCAGACGATCCCTCAACTCCCACCACGTTCCAACTGACCGCAACTATCACCCCTTACGACGTATCGCTTCCCCACATCTACTGGATGTCGTCGAATCCGCAGGCTGCCACTGTCGACCTCGACGGATTGGTTACGGTCCACGATCCCAACGGATCATATTCGATCACCGCCCATTCGCTCTACAACGACAAATTGCTTGCAAAGATGGACTTCACTGAAGGCACAATGGGCATTGAGGATCTGATCGCCGATGAACCGGCATTCGGCATTGTCGACGAATCAGGCAACATAAAGGCAGACAACAATATCTACAACATCCAGGGGATGCTCATAAAGAAAAACGCCACCGAAGCCGACATCCGGTCGCTACCGTCGGGATTTTACATCGTAGGCGGTCAAAAACTGTTTGTGAAATAATCGCTCCCACATGATAATAAGACCATTAATCATTCGAGGCTGTGTCCGCTATCCGGGGCACAGCCTCTGTGGTTTGTGCTTCGGGGTGGATTGTAATGCGGGCTATTGGCCGGCTGTAGGTTTCGCGGCGGCAAAGATGCCACGGATGTCGGAGCGCCTTCACCTCGGGGTAACGGTCGGTCAGTCCCATGTCGCGAAGCACAACGCGCACGAGCAGTCGGCCGCAGGGTGCCGACATAAACTCAGCGAATGTGTCTGGACGAAATTCGGGCGTGTTGCGGTTGACCAAAAGCGTGTATTTGCGCTTCTTGTCGTCCCACGACATGAGGATGCGCACACCGGGCTTGGCCACGAGAACCACGGCTACCGCCTGGATAATGATGGCGATGACCCCCAGCCGATAGACGGGGATCATCGCTATGCCGGCAGCGATAAGCAGAAGCAATATCGCCCAAGAATTCAGATAGATGTAACGCCGGAATGTGGCTATCGGATGATTCACTATTTGACGTGGTTTGCGCGGTCGATCACCGAATAGAATGTGTCGACAATCTTTTTGGCTTCCAGTTCGTCGGCACCCTTGAGGAGAATGGCGGTGCGCTGGGTGAATGCATCATAATAGAACGTGTAGGCCTGGCAGCAGCATCCGCAGAAAGTGGCTTCCTTGAGATAGCCGCATTCCTTCACGCTTGAAGGGAGCACATATTTCACATGCTTTGCGCCGTTGAAGCACCAGCACACTTTGGTCTGCGACACTTCGATCACACGCTGGTTGGTCACAACGAGATAGCCCGAACGGCGAGTGCCCAGTATGGCATTGATGATTTTGATGGCATTGCCAAAAAATCTTGATAAGGGATTGGAACTTGATGCCCAGAGTTCAGCTTCGAGTTCGATGAGGATCTGTTCGCCAGGGGCGAGAAGGAGCTTGGATTCCGACATGGTTGGAAGAATTTAAGAATGGGTAATGATTGGTGATTTTTTCGGAACATAGCGATATGCTAAGTCGCTTATTTGCAAATATAGAACATTCCTCGAACTTTTACCCCCCCCGAACTGTTAAAAATGTTTAATCCACTCACGGCCGGACACAAAAAAGGGTAAGCTGACTACATCGCACCGCTACAACCCGGTACCGTTGCTTCGATCAAGACCTGGCGGAGTTTCCGGGGAGCTGGTCGTGTAGGACTTACCCGACCGCAAAGTTACAACTTTTCCATGATTCTCCAAACACTCCGCGATTTTTTTCAGAATACATCCTTAACAATGCAAAAATGCAAAAATGCATCCTCAGCCATGTACTTTGGAGAGCTACCAGGAAACTCGATGGTTATGAGAAAAATACCCAAAAAAGTGATTTAGAAAAACTATCCGGAAAATAATCGAACTGATTAAATAAAATCCCAAAACTTCTCGTAAAGAGATGGCCTTGGGATGTGAAGTATCATCTGATGCGATTAAACTTCAAATTAGAAAACTTAAAGAGGCGGTCAAGATTCGCCGAATCGGTCCGGCCAAGGGTGGTCACTGGGAAGTCTGCGAATAGGAGCGTGTCTAATAACAAAAGTTAAATTTAGGGCGGCAAATCTTTGAGTAATTTTGTCTTAACGATGAGGGAATGTGGCCTTTGCCACTTGACCGAAGAGTTAAGGCAAAAGTGCCAAAGAGTGGCCGCCCTAAGGTGTTTTTGTTAATTGACACATTTTAATTTGGTTAGAAAATTTCATTATACAATCGAGTGATCTATTTTGAAGTTACTTATGTCTACCGTCTTTTGGGTATCTTTTGCTCTTTGTTTCAGTCGTGTACATCAAGTACACTCCTTCGACGGCAGAGCAAAAGATACCCAAAAGACGGGACCCTAAATTTAACTTTTGTTATTAGACACACTCTAAACTGACGGAAGCAGTTAAATTCGGAGTCTCCCATAAACCAAACCGGAATCCATTCAGCCGTCAGTCGATTTTCACGAATTTGCTTTTGGGCGCGCCGCAACCTGGGCATACCCATGTGGCGGGAAGGTCTTCGAAAGCTGTTCCGGGTGCAATTCCGTGTTTGGGATCGCCTTTTGCGGGATCATAGATGTAGCCGCATACTGTGCATTTGTATTTGTCCATAGCAGTAAATTAAAAGATACATTAGTATATAAAACAACAATCCTGCATCGATAAAGTTGCAGAAGAAGCTACAAAGAGCTCTTCATCGGCACGTGTCGATAGGATTTTCCACGGGTCATCGTGGATTTGTCGGGGCGCTTGAGGTTGGAGAAGCCGAGCGACGGATTGTCTTCCAGCCAGTCGACTATTTTGTCGGTCCATCCGACAATCCCTTCGCGAGTGGGATGGGGGTTGGTTTTGCTCTGGCGAACGATCTCAAGATCGGAACTGTCGAAATAGCGCGAGGCGCCAACCCGCTGTTTCAGCCAGGACACAAGCGTTTCGCCCTTCCCCTTGCCGGGCCATGACGGCGGACCGACCCATACCAAATCGCGACTGCCCACAGCCTGGATTATATTGTTCATGGCAGTGCTCAGCAGCTTTTCGGGATTGCGTTCAAGCAATTCGTTGAGTCCCAAGCTAATGAACACCACGTCAGGATCCTCCTTGTCGATAATGGATTTCAGTTTGGCCGAGTTGCCCCACTTGCGTATTGTCGAACCGTCCCATACGATAGTTGACACGGTGAAATCGTTGAGCGCACCATAGGCGTTGAGCCGCTCGGCAAGCCATCCGGTCATCGAATCACCGATATAAAGCACCTTGCCGACACTTTTGGCGTCGGCCGACATTGCTGTGGCCAGCATCATCATAGCGGCCACCATGATAGATCGATAAATAGTTGTTGCGGTCAGTCTCATCAAAGTCTTAACAACTTTGTGGCAAATATAGTTTATTTTTGGCGACTTTGCTATCTTTGTGACAAATAAACACAATCTACATGCTTCGAATACTGCTTGCCATACTTCTGACCGCTCCTGCAATCGCCCGTGCGGCCGACATCGAACTCCGCTACTATCCCTACGAACTCCAACTGCGCCATGCGTTCAACCTGGCGTCGATGTCGCGCACCGTCACTCCCGGTGTGCAGGTAGAAATTCGCCTCGACTCACTGGTGGGCTACGGCGAAGCCTCCATGCCGCCTTATCTGGGTGAATCCGTCGAATCGGTCATGTCTTTTCTCGACAAGGTGGATCCGGCAAGACTATCCGATCCGTTTGCCACCGAGCGTATCCGAGCCTATCTCGACTCCCTTTCGCCTGCCGACCGCGCTGCAAAAGCAGCCATCGATATCGCCCTTCACGACCTGACCGGCAAAATCATGCATCAGCCCTGGCACCGCATCTACGGACTCGACGCTTCGAAAGCACCGGCCACATCATATACAATCTCAATCGACACTCCCGACGAACTGGAGCGTAAACTGGCTGAGGCCGAACCCTACAATATAATAAAGGTGAAAATGGGTGTGCCGGGCGACCGGGAGCTGATCGAACTCATACGCCGACGCACCGACCGCCCGATCTGTGTCGACGTCAATCAGGGATGGCACAGCCGCGAGGAGGCACTCGACAATATCCTATGGCTGGCCGACAAAAACGTGCTGTTTGTCGAACAGCCCATGTCGAAGACCGACTTCGACGGACATGCATGGCTCAAAGATCGCTCGCCCCTGCCCATCATAGCCGACGAAGCAGTGCAGACCTCAGCCGACCTGCCGGCACTTGCCGGAGCTTACGACGGCATCAACATCAAGCTGATGAAAGCCGGCGGACTCGATGAGGCCTACAAAATGGCCGTAATGGCTCGCGGGCTTGGCATGAAGGTGATGATCGGGTGCATGACCGAAACATCTTGTGCCGTATCAGCCGCTGCGCAACTGGCCCCCATGGCCGACTGGGTCGACCTCGACGGTAATCTTCTGATTGCCAACGATCTCTTCGATGGCATGAAAATTGTCGACGGATTTGTCACACTCTCCGACCGCCCCGGCATAGGAGTGATAAAACTTTAATTTTTAAATCATTTTTTTGCTATTTTGGGCTCAAACGGGTTTTTCTGAGTGTAACTTTGCAGCGCAGACTACTCAGTCATCGAGGAGCGGCAACAGGCGGCCGTAGCCCTCGGCGACCATCTGCTCCTTGGGGATAAAGCGGAGCGAGGCGGAGTTGATGCAATAGCGCAGACCGCCATCATCGGCCGGGCCGTCGGGGAACACGTGGCCCAAATGCGAACCGGAAGTGGCTGAACGGACTTCAGTGCGTGTGCGTCCGAACGATGTGTCAAGATGTCGGGTCAACAGACTGTCATCGATAGGGCGGCTGAAGGCAGGCCATCCACATCCCGAGTCATATTTGCGGGTCGAGACAAAAAGCGGCGTTCCGTCGGTGATGTCGACATAGATCCCGGGGCGGAATTCATGATCGTACTCATTGACAAACGGGCGCTCCGTGGCACCGTTTTGCGTCACCTCCCATTGTAGCGGCGTCAAGCGGCGACGCAGATCACTCTTGTCGGAGGTGTGTCTATGGAGATTGCGCGCCTCTTCAAAAAGGCGAGTGTTGATGTGGCAATAACCACCGGGGTTCTTCACCAGATAGTCCTGATGATAGTCCTCGGCAGGATAAAAATTTTTAAGCGGCCCCCACTCTATGCGTATGGGGTCGGAGTGGCGTCGCTGAAGTGTCGCAAGGGCAGCCTCAATTACATCGGCATCGGCCGGATCGGTGTAGTAGATACCGGTGCGGTATTGCGTGCCGACGTCGCCGCCCTGTCGGTTGAGCGATGTGGGGTCGATCGACCTGAAATAGAGCATCAGAAGATCTGTCAGCCCTACGACCGACGGATCATAGTCGACGCGCACCGTCTCGGCGGCTTCGGTGTCGCCGTTACACACATGACGGTAAGTGGGATTGGGTACTGTGCTGTTGGCGTAGCCGGCTGTTGTGGCGGTCACGCCTTTGACGAGTGAAAACAGATGGGCCGTGCCCCAGAAGCAGCCTCCGGCCAGATAGATTGTTGCCATATTATATCAACGAGAGAATGAACGGATTATTTTGTCATGTCGGCCATAGGTTTAAGTCGGGCCATGGGGATTGCAAACAGAATAGCTATCACGGCTACAGCTGCAAAACACCAGGCCGAGGCATGCATGATGTTGCCCAGGCCTACCAGCGGAGCCACGATGGCGGCAAAGATATATTTGACCACATTGAGTATGGCGCCTGCAGTGCCCGAGTCGGAGCGTCCGGCCTCCATACCCAGCGAATTGGCCGCCGAGAACACCATGCCCGAGCCCAACAACATCGGCAAAGACGTCACTTCATACCACACAAAATCGCACGAATGATACATCACCAGAGCCTCGGCAATGGCAAAAACACTCATTATGACCGTCCCCGTGACCAGACCGACCTTCAGCACCCTGAAGCGAATCACCAGCATGGCACCCAAAGCAATGGCAAGCGCATTGGATCCGAATATGACGCCGAATTCCATGGCCGAAAATCCGTAATGATCCTGGAAGATAAACGGCGCGGAAGAAATGTAGGCATAAAGCAGACCGATGCCTATGGCCTTCAACATCACCAGCAGCATGAACCGACGGTTTTTGAACAGCGCCCAATAGTCGGCCGCATATTTGGCAATGCTCTGCTGGGGGATGCGTTTGTCGGGGGGCAGACTTTCGGGACGACGAGCCGACCACATAAGCATCAGCACACCGATCACCAGCAGCACAAGGAAAATGCCTCGCCAGCCGATAGTGTCAGCCATAAAACCGCCGATCAGAGGCGACGCTGCCGGAGCGATACCGTTGATAGCTCCCACAAGTGCCATCACTTTGGCCAGTTGACGACCCGAGTAGAGATCGGCCGGAATGGAATAAGACAACACCATGGCTCCGCCGGCTCCGATGCCTTGCACAAGACGGGTGGCAATGAACAGCCCAATGGAGTTTGTGAAAATAGTGGCAGCGGTCGCTACGGCAAAGACAGTCAGCGATACGAGGAGCATGCGCTTGCGACCGTAGTGATCGCTCAGCGATCCCCACACCACCGAACCTATGCCCAGACCGAGCATGGCCATCGACAGACCCATCTGAGTCATCGAGGCAGTGGTGTGGAATTCGCGTCGCATCTCGGGCATAGTGGGCAGATACATGTCGTTGACAAGCGAACTGAACGCCCCGAGTATGGCTATGAATATCAAAAAAGCGAGGAACCTTTCTCCGTTCGATGAAGTAGTTCCTGCCACCGGTGAAGTATTGTTTTGTGTGCTCATGAGTCGATTAGTTATATCATAAAATTTAACGCACCAGCGAAAGATTAAGTTCGAAAACTTGTGAAGTACGACAAATCTGATTAAATTTGTATCCCGTTATGAAACGTGGATTTGACAACGACAAGTACTTAAAAATTCAGTCCGAACACATCAAGGAGCGCATAGCCCAGTTCGGCAATAAGCTCTATCTGGAGCTTGGTGGAAAACTCTTCGACGATCATCATGCAAGCCGCGTGTTGCCCGGTTTTGAGCCGGACATCAAACTGCGCATGCTCTCGCAACTGCAGGATCATGCCGAAATCGTGATCGTGATAAGCGCGAAGGATATAGAAAAAAACAAGGTGCGTCAGGATCTGGGCATCACCTACGACATGGACGTGCTCCGACTGCGCGAGGAATTCATGAACCGCGGATTCATGGTCGGCTCGGTGGTCATCACCCACTACAACGGCCAGATGAGCGCCGACGCATTCCGCCGGCGCCTCGAACGCCTCGGCATCACCACCTACTATCACTACACCATCGAAGGCTACCCCAACAACGTGAGCCTCATCGCCTCCGACAAGGGATTCGGCAACAATGACTATATCGAAACGACGCGTCCGCTTGTCATCGTCACCGCCCCCGGCCCGGGCAGCGGCAAGATGGCCGTGTGTCTGAGTCAGCTCTACAACGAACACAAGCGCGGCATCGAGGCCGGATATGCCAAGTTCGAAACCTTCCCCGTGTGGAGCCTGCCGTTGAAACACCCCGTCAACATCGCTTACGAAGCCGCCACGGCCGATCTCAACGACGTTAACATGATCGACCCGTTCCATCTCGAGGCCTACGGCAAAATTGCTATCAACTACAACCGCGACATCGAGATCTTCCCGGTGCTCAACGCTCTGTTTGAGGGCATCTACGGCGAGAACCCCTACAAGTCGCCCACCGACATGGGCGTCAACATGGTGGGATTCTGCATCAGCGACGACCAGGTGTGCTGCGACGCCTCCAAAAACGAGATCATACGCCGCTACTACACCGCTCTCAATCGCCTCGCCCAAGGCTACGGCACCGACAGCGAAGTCAACAAGATAGCCCTCAACATGAAGCAGGCCAATATCGACACCTCCTACCGCCGGTGCGTATCGGCCGCCAAAGAGCGTGCAGCCGAAAGCGGAAAGCACTGCTCGGCAATCGAGCTCGAGGACGGCACCATCATAACAGCCGAATCGGGCGACCTGCTCGGTCCAAGCGCTGCGCTCATTCTCAACACGCTCAAGCATCTTGCCTGCATCGACCACAAGATAAAACTCATACCCCAGCAGCTCATCGAACCGATACAGCACACCAAGACCACCTATCTGCGCAGCCGCAACAAGCGCCTGCACACCGATGAAGTGCTCGTGGCTCTTTCAGTGCTGAGCCCACACGACGAAAACTGCCGTCGCGCCCTCGAATGTCTGCCTCAGATGCGCGGCTGTCAGATGCACTCCACCGTGATGCTTGGCGAAGTTGACCACAAGATTTTCAATAAGCTCGGCGTCGGTCTCACCTGCGAACCAATCCGCAAAAAATAATGGACATCATCGAGTCGGTGGTTTCACGCACCGGACTGCCGGCAGCCGGCGTTCGGGCCGTTGTCGAACTGCTCGACGATGGTGCTACAGTGCCGTTCATCAGCCGTTATCGCAAGGAGCGCACCGGATCACTCGACGAAGTGGCCGTGCGCAGCATCGAGGAGTCGTTGCATCAGGTTCGCGAGCTCCGGGCACGCCAGCAGACTGTGATCCACGCCATCGAAGAAGCCGGCAAACTCACCGACCAGCTCCGCGACCGCATACTCTCGGCTACCACTATGACTCAGGTGGAGGATCTCTACGCACCGTTTCGACGGAGCAAACGCACACGTGCTGCCATAGCGCGCGAAAAAGGCCTCGAACCATTGGCCCGCAAAATCATGTCGGGTCATCTGCCTGCATCGGCATCTGACGATGACGTGGCAGGTGCATCCGACATTATAGCCGAATGGGCCTCGGAGTCAACGCGACTGCGCAATGCCGTGCGTCGGTCTTTGCGTCGCGATGCCTCACTTGTATGCACTCCGGCCAAAGGCATGGACGATACTCTTGCCCGCTCGGCCCTCGCTCAATACGGCTCGTTTTCAAAACCGGTCCGGCATGTTGCATCGCATCAGTATCTGGCTTTGCGCAGAGCCGAACGCGAAGGATTGATAAAGGTGAAATACAATCTTGACAAGGGCGACGACCGACTCATCGAATCGCTTCAGCATCTGTTCGTACCACAAAGATGCTCGGGCGAGTGCGCCCGAGTGATCGCCGCGGCCGTCGACGACGCCTATCGCCGGCTGCTGCGTCCATCGGTCGAAAACGAAATTTCAGCCGAGCTGAAAGCCGAAGCCGACCGCGTTGCCATCGACATCTTTTCAACCAATCTGCGTCAGTTATTGTTGGCTGCACCTCTTAAGGGCCGGCGCATCCTGGCCATCGATCCGGGCTATCGCACCGGATGCAAAGTGGTGGCTCTCGACAGTTCCGGCACACTTCTCGACGAAGCAGTCATCTACCCGGCTCCTCCCCGAAGCGACTTCGAAGGAGCCGAAGCCACATTGTGCCGCCTCATCACCCGTCATCGGCTCGACACCATAGCCCTGGGCAGCGGCACAGCCTCACGCGACACCGAGCAATTCCTTCTTCGTCGAGACATCATGCCCCGCCAGGCGATTTTTGTGGTCAGCGAGGACGGAGCGTCGGTCTACTCCGCCTCCGAAACGGCCCGGCGCGAATTTCCCGACCACGACGTGACGGTACGTGGCGCCGTATCCATAGGCCGGCGACTGATCGACCCACTGGCCGAACTGGTCAAGATCGATCCCAAAGCGATCGGAGTGGGTCAGTATCAACACGATGTTGACCAGGCAGCTCTGAAGGACGCGCTGGATTTCACCGTGCTATCGTGTGTCAATGCAGTCGGGGTGGAACTCAACACAGCATCTGAGCAATTGCTCGCCTACGTTTCCGGCATAGGCCCCACGCTTGCAGCCAACATCGTCCAATACCGCACCGATAACGGACCGTTCCGCTCGCGAACCGACCTTTTCAAAGTGTCCCGCCTCGGGCCCAAGGCTTTCGAGCAGAGCGCCGGATTCCTGCGCATTGCCGACGGTCGGGAGCCGCTCGACAACACCGGCATCCACCCCGAAAGCTACTCGGCCGTGACTGCCATGGCCGAGAGTCTCAATGTCGGCGTCGACCGACTGATTGCCAACGATGAGTTGCTCGACCGTGTCGACATTGACGCACTTGCTGCCTCAGGTGTAGCAGGTCAACAGACTCTTGCCGACATCGTGGCCGAACTTCGCAAACCCGGGCGCGATCCGCGTGGCGACGCGTCAAAGGCATTTACGCCGGCCGTGAGCGCCTACGAACAGCTATCAGTCGGCATGACGGTTCCATGCATCGTCACCAACATCACGGCTTTCGGGGCGTTTGTCAACCTCGGCATCAAGGAGCAAGGACTCATCCACATCTCGCGTATGGCCACACGGCGCATCGATTCGGCCACCGACATTCTCTCCCTGGGCCAGCAGATCGAGGCACGCATCATAGCTCTCGACCCCGATCGCCGTCGCATTTCCCTGTCGCTCATCTGAATTTCACAATCTTTAAAGAGATTGATTCGGAAAAGTCGTAACAGTTTTGTATCTTTGTAAATAAAACCGATTTTTTCAGACAACCACTTATAACCATGAACAAAACCCTCTGCTCTCTGCTCCTTGCCGCAACAGCATGGACAGCCGCTGCCGACAATCTGCCCGAATGGCAGACGATCACAGCTTATCGCGACGGTCAGATCCCATCTCACGCCCTGGTGGTGCCCTACACCACCAACAACGTTGAGTCCGTGCGCGACTTCAAGTACGAACAGTCTCCCTACTACTTGAGCCTCAACGGCAAATGGAAATTCAACTGGGTGAAAGGTGTCGACAACCGTCCCACCGGATTCCAGAATCCCGAATACAACGTCGACTCCTGGGCCGAGATCAACGTTCCCGGCAACTGGGAACGCCAGGGCTACGGCACTACCGTCTACGTCAACACCACCTATGAATTCGACACCGAATGGGCCGACTTCAAAAAGGATGCCCCGCTGGTACCATCGGCCACCAACGAAGTGGGATCGTATCGCCGATCCTTCACCGTGCCCGCCGACTGGCAGGGTCGCCGCGTGGTGCTCTGCATCGAAGGCGCCATCTCGTTCTACTATGCCTGGATCAACGGCGAATACATCGGCTGCAACATGGATTCCAAGACGGCAGCCGAATGGGACATCACCGACCGCTTGAAGGAAGGAGAAAACACTATAGCTCTCGAAATCTACCGCTGGAGCGCCGGAGCCTATTTCGAATGCCAGGACTTCTGGCGTCTGAGCGGCATCGAACGCGACGTGTATCTCTACAGCACTCCCGACACCTACGTGTCTGACTTCACCGCCCGCGGATCGCTCATCAACGACTTCCGCGACGGCAACCTCGACCTCAAGGTCAATGTCGATGGTCTCCCTACTGCCAAAGCCGGCAAGAAAGCCAAGAAGTCGCAGCCCTACACCGTTTCGTTCTCGCTCTATGATGCCGAGGGCAACACGATTGTCAACGGCCACGCCGACGCTTCGGCCGACGTCAACTTCAACGTCGACATCTCACCGATCAAGGCATGGTCAGCCGAATCTCCCAACCTCTACACCCTTCTGATCGACCTTAAGGATCCCTCGGGCAAAGTGATCGAAACCGTGGGCTCCAACATCGGATTCCGCAACTCGGAAGTGAAAGACGGACTGTATTTACTCAATGGCCAGCCCATCAAGATCAAAGGCGTCAACCGCCACGCCCACTCGCAGCTGGGACGCACCGTGCCCAAAGATCTTGCCGAGCTCGACATACGCATCATGAAGGAAAACAACATCAACACCGTGCGCAACTGTCACTATCCGCAGGACCGCTACTGGTATTACCTCTGCGACAAATACGGCATCTATGTGATCGACGAAGCCAACGCCGAATCACACGGCTACGGCTACGGCGAAGAGTCGCTTGCCAAACGCCCCGAATGGATTCCGGCTGTGATCGACCGCGAGTTGCGCATGTGGCAGAAATCCAAAAACAATCCTTCGGTAGTGTTCTACTCACTCGGCAACGAGTGCGGCAATGGCATCGTGTTTGAAGAAGCCTACAAGTTCATGAAGCAGATCGAACCGACACGCCCCATCCAATATGAACGCGCACTCGAAGACTGGAACTCCGACATCTTCGCTCAGATGTATGGCTACCACAAAGGAGTCAAGGCCTATGGCGATGATTCTACCAAAACCCGCCCCTACATACTTTGCGAATACGCTCATGCGATGGGCAACAGCGTTGGTGGTCTGCAGGACTACTGGGATCTGTTTGAAGCATATCCCAAACTTCAGGGCGGATGCATCTGGGATTTCGTTGACCAGGGTTTTGAAGAAACCGCTGCAAACGGTCGCAAATACTGGGCATATGGCGGCGATTATGGTCCTGCCAACGTACCGTCGGACAATTCGTTCCTCTGCAACGGTCTCATTCAGGCCGACCGCACACCCCACCCCGCTCTCGCCGAAGTACGCAAGGTCTACCAAAACATCAAGGCCAAACTTGTCGACCCTGCGACACTGACAGTCAACATCAAAAACTGGAACGATTTCACCAATCTAGAACAATTTGACCTCAACTGGAAAGTGACCGACGCCACCGGCAACACTCTTCAGAGCGGCACACGCACCATTGCCTGCGAACCGTTGAAGAACGTGACCGTCAGCCTCGGCACCTACACTCCCGGCCCCGAAGAAGCTTTCCTCGATCTAAGCTGGACTCCGAAAAATGATGCCGCAATCATCAAACACGGCTATGAAGTGGCCTACGACCAGTTCACGCTCCCCACCGCAGGCGCTCCGACTCCGACCTTCACCGCTGTCAAGCTCAAAGCCGACAAGAAAAAATCTACCTACTCGGCTGCCGGCACCACCTTCGCCGTTGACCCTGCCACCGGCCAAATCAATTCGCTGACCATCGACGGTCGCCAATTGCTAAGCTCGCCGATCGAGCTCTCCATCTACCGCTCGGCCACCGAAAACGATCTTGCATGGGCAGGTCGCAACCGCCAGTGGGTTGAAGAAGGCATCGACAGCATCTATCAGCGAGCCACCTCTGTCAAGGCCACAAAGACAGGTGTCGATGTCAGAGCCACCATCTATGGACGCACCGGCAACGCTGTGGCCACCGCAAACTACACCTATGCCATCAATGCCGACGGCACTCTTGCCATCACCTGCGAATTTCTTCCCGACACCGCGACTATCAAAAACATGCCCCGCCTGGGACTCGTCTACACTATGCCTGAAGCCGACGCTCACACCGTCAGCTACTTCGGACGCTCGGGCGAAACCTACGTTGACCGCATGTCGGCCGGCCGCATCGGCTCCTACAGTTTCGTGCCGGAAGAAGAATTCCACCTCTATGTCAAGCCCAAATCGGCAGGCAACCACACCGAGACCCGCTATATCAGCTTCCCCGCTGTCGATCTGCGCATCGACTCCAACAAGCTGTTCCAGTTCAGCGTCTATCCCTATAAAGACTCTGACCTGCAGGCAGCACAGCACATGAGCGACCTCATTCCGGGCGAAAATGTCACCGTGCATCTCGATGCCGAACAGACTGGCGTGGGCACCGCGACCTGCGGTCCCGATGTTCTCGAAAAATATTTCCTCCCCATCGAGCCCACAACATTCACCTTCTACTTCACCCCGACCAAATAAGACCCCATCTCATATAACAGGGCGGCGCAAGGCACACACCACCGCGCCGCCCCTTTTTTCGATACTATTCACAAAACCAGATGCAAAGATCAGATTTTGAAATAATGGCCCCCGTGGGCAGCTATGAGTCGCTTCAGGCAGCCATCAATGCCGGAGCCGATGCAGTGTATTTCGGCGTCGAAGGCCTCAACATGCGCGCCCGTTCGTCGGTCAACTTCACACTCGACGACCTCCACCGCATAGCCGCCATATGTTCGGCCAGCAACGTCAAGAGCTACCTGACGGTCAACACAGTGATCTACGATTCGGACATTGCCACATGCCACTCGATCATCGACGCCGTGAAGCAGGCAGGCATTTCGGCCATCATTGCCAGCGACATCGCCGCCATCACCTACGCCCGCAGCATCGGTGTCGAAGTCCACATATCCACCCAGGTCAATATCACCAATATCGAGGCAGTGGAATTCTACTCGCAGTTTGCCGACGTGGTGGTTCTGGCGCGTGAACTTAACCTCGACCAGGTCGCTGCAATCCACCGGGCAATCATCGACCGCGACATCCGCGGTCCGCACGGACGCCTTGTGCGCATTGAGATGTTCTGCCACGGAGCACTGTGCATGGCTGTGTCGGGCAAATGCTATCTGAGCCTCCACGAGATGAATTCGAGCGCCAACCGCGGCGCATGCACGCAGATCTGCCGACGGGGCTACACGGTGCGCGATCGCGAGACCGGCGACGAGCTCGACATCGAAAACAAATACATCATGTCGCCAAAGGACTTGAAGACCATCCACTTCCTTAACAAAATGATCGACGCCGGAGTGTCGGTGTTCAAGATCGAAGGCCGCGCACGCGGACCGGAATATGTCGGAGTGGCAGTGCAGGCCTATAGCGAAGCCATCGAGGCGATATGCAACGGCACCTATACCGACGAGGCCATCGCACGCTGGGACGACCGGTTGCGCAAGATCTTCAACCGCGGCTTCTGGAATGGCTACTACCTGGGGCAGCGTCTGGGCGAATGGTCGTCGAAATACGGATCGAGCGCCACACGCGTCAAACGCTATGCAGCCAAGGGCGTGCGCTACTTCTCCAATATCGGAGTAGCCGAATTCTACGTCGAAAGCGGCGAAGTCAAAGTGGGCGATGAGATCGTAGTGACCGGTCCCACCACCGGAGCGCTGATCATGACCGTCGAAGAGATTCGAGTCGACCTGAAACCTGTCGACAAAGCCGTCAAAGGCCAAAGTTTCTCAATCAAAGTGCCCTCGAAAATCCGTCCGTCCGACCGCCTGTACGTGTGGGACGAAACCAACTTAGCCAAATAACGAATCGCCATGCATCACAAAAAAACGGGAGGACGCCACGATGAGCATCCCCCCCGTTTTTATTTCTACTTAGACCTAAGAGCCTGTTCCATAATATTTATTAACGATGGGGCGGCCAGTCATTGAGCAGATTTGGCAGTGCTCATCAGTCACAATGGAGCCCCATTGCTCCTTAGCGTCAATCCCAAAATCACTCCACGATATGCGACCCCATCGTTAACAAATATTATGGAACAGGCTCTTAGTATTTGTGGTCGGTGGATTTGATCTCGGCCGGAGTGATGGGCTTTGATGTCATCTTATACCACACATAGGCTATGTAGGCAAGTACTAAAGGTGCGATGACTGAAACCCAACTCATCACTTTGAGAGTGAACAGCGACGAGCTGCTGTTAGCTATTGTCAGCGACGAATTGATGTCGAGCTCCGAAGGATAGTAGGCTGTATTGTTGTAGCCTGCGATACAGAAGAGCACAGTCACCACAAGAAATGTTCCGATGCCGGCCGGAAAGATACCGTTGACATATTTGGGCATGATCGCCGTGGCCAGAACCCCCCAGAGCACAAGCACTACACCAACGAGGAATATTATGCCGGCCACCCAAAGGTCGATGAGATTGTATAGATACTTGTTGGTCACCTCCTTCATGCCGGTCGGTGTGTATTCAACTCCCGTAGCTGTCAACAGCAAATAGAGGAACACCAGGAAGAACAGCACGAATATGACACCATTGACCAGCACCGACCGACGCTGCCTACGCAGAAATTTTGCATCACCGGCAATGGTCTTGAGAAAATAAAGCGAACCGAGTGTGCGAGCAAGGAAAAGCACAGCCACTCCGAGCACGAGATTGCGCCATTGCACTATAGCTTCGAGTCCATGGGTGGGCACCCAAGTGGAGATCACCGGGGCCGATGCATCGAGTAGATTTGTTTTGGTCACCTGAAACTCAGCTCCAAAGAAAAACATTGCCACAGCAACGCCCAGCAGCAGACAGCCTACGCAGCCGTTGATGAAGAGCAAAGTGTCGTAGAACCGGCGTCCGAAGATATTGCCGGGTTTGGAGCGGAATTCGTAGCTGACCGCCTGTATGATAAAGCTGAACAATATCAGCATCCAAAGCCAATAGGCTCCTCCGAAACTTGTGGAATAGAACAGTGGGAACGAAGCAAAAAACGCTCCGCCGAACACCACCAACGTGGTGAACGTCAGCTCCCACTTGCGGCCCAGCACATTGACCATCATCGATTGCTCCAGTTCACTGTTGGAGCGACACAACAGCATGGTCTGTCCGCCCTGCACGAAAAGCAGAAACACAAGAAGACCACCAAACACTGAAATCAGAAGCCACCAATAGGCTTGCAAACATTCTAAAGTTGCCATATCTTATCTTAGAGTGTGTCTTTAAGTGATTCATAATCAGTTTTCGATCCCTTTGAAATCTGGCGAAGCATGATGCCCACTTCAGCGGCAAGGAAGCCGGTGAACATCAGAGCGAACAGCCAGAACGTAAGTATGACGGTCGATGCCGGGATGTCGGAAATAGCGGCCTGCACCGGCATCAGATCCTGAATGATCCAGGGCTGGCGACCGACTTCGGCGGTGACCCAACCGGCCTGACTGCAGACGTAGACGATGGGTATAGTCAGCATCCCATCGACTTGCAGCCATCGCTTTTCGAGCCAACTGCGACGGCGATAGACTGCCCACAGCACCACCACAAAGAACAGCAGCAGATAGCCACCCAAGAGCACCATGGTGTGGAACGAATAGAACGTCGTTGCCACCGGAGGCACAGCTTGATACGGTGAATCGAGATATCCGTAGCCAAAATATTTATAGTTGGTGCGCAGATCGCCGACGGCTGCATTCATAGCCGCAGTGTCGCCTTTGGCCGATGCCTCGTCAAACCGCCGCAGAGCTTCATGAGCATCGCGACCCATGGCAATGCGTTCGGAGTAGGAGTCATGGCGTATGGTGTCGCCTTCCTGGGTCAGTTCAATGCCATTGATCAGATCGTTGACTCCGGGCACGAAAGCATTGAAATCGTGAGTTGCCAAAAACGACAGACCTTTGGGGATGGAAATATCGAAAAGATACGGGTCGGCGTCATTGTCTGCCATCTTGTCGGGATTGAGAATGCCAAAAGCCACGATCTCCTGTCCGCATTTGCCTTCGTAGAGACCTTCCATGGCAGCAAGTTTCATGGGCTGCACGCGAGCCACGTCGAGAGCCGAACCATCACCGCTCCAAAGTGTCAGCAGCATACCGGCCATGCCAATGACGCCTCCAACCTTGATCGAACGCATGGCCATGTCGGCATTGCGTTTCTTCCATAGAAACCAGCAGCTGACACCCACAACAAACACTCCGGCAAGAGCCCAGCCACTGAACACGGCATGGAAAAACTTGTGGATAGCTACAGGCGACAGTGCAACGGCCCAAAAGTTGTCCATCACGTTGCGCATCTGTGCCGGATCAAACTCCATGCCCACAGGATACTGCATCCATCCGTTGGCCACAAGAATCCACAATGCCGACAGTGAGGCGCCGATAGCCGTGAGCCATGTGGCCGTCAGATGGAATCCACGACTCACTTTTTTCCAGCCGAAGAACATCACAGCGATAAACGTCGACTCCATGAAGAAGGCCAGTAAGCCCTCGATGGCCAAAGGCGCTCCGAAGATATCGCCCACAAACCAGCTGTAGTTCGACCAATTGGATCCGAATTCAAATTCGAGGATGATGCCGGTGGCCACCCCAATCGCAAAATTGACTCCAAACAGCGTCATCCAAAACTTGGTAATGGCAAGCCATTTTTGGCTGCCGGTGCGATAATAGATCGTCTCCATCACCGCCACGATAATCGACAGGCCCAACGTCAAAGGGACGAAGAGCCAATGGTACATGGCTGTCAGTGCAAACTGCGCCCTTGACCAGTCGACCACACTCATTAAATCTTCCATATTATGCGCTTGTTAGTTGATATAAATATGTGTATATAAGTTACAGAATCTGCGGTTCTCAGAAAGCAACATCAATCTCCCTGACGATCGGTCAACGCCGTGCGCACGGCCTGAGCGCGCTCCGCGTCGGTCGCGTAATCACGTTGAAGAATGTCGGGGAAAAATATCAGTTTGAACACCAGCAGCAACAGAGCAACTTTTAGCAGTATCAGCATCCATAGTGTCCGCCCCACAGTCATGTGGCGGAAACCGTCGACATACAGGTCGATGACCTGGCTGAAAAAATTGCTTTTGGCTGGCATAGGTTATGAGGTAAGAAGCGTTGCGTAAAACTAAAACATTGCTCAACAATTCACAACTTTATAAACAAAAAAAAGCCCGAAATGATCATTTTTTTCATCGGCATCAAAAAAAATCGCTCTTTTTTTTGCCAGTTTAAAAATAATGCCTACCTTTGCAACGCTTTCGAAGCGAACCACACGGGTGCTTAGCTCAGCTGGTTCAGAGCATCTGCCTTACAAGCAGAGGGTCGGGGGTTCGAATCCCTCAGCACCCACCCAAGCAAAAGAGAACGTTGACAAACGGTTCGCCTGCGAAAGACACCGACGATGGCTCAGGCCATCATCAACACGGGTGCTTAGCTCAGCTGGTTCAGAGCATCTGCCTTACAAGCAGAGGGTCGGGGGTTCGAATCCCTCAGCACCCACCCAAGTAGAAATTTCCAAAGCTTGCCCAACCGGCAAGCTTTTTTTGTTTCCAGCTCCCCGCAATTTTCCCTGACAGACACTCAATTGGAGCCTTGTCGATCTAAAGGATAGTGTTGAGTTATAGGAGTGTCGGCGCATGGCAAAAAACGGCACAACGCGTTCTTCCGGTGCATATGTTAAAATGATGATAGGTGAAGTGTTAAAATTTCAGGCGTAAAGTTTGGCAAGTTGGCGCACTTTCTCATACCAATCGTTCATTTTCCTCATCGTCTTTGTAGGGATGTTTTAGTGTTGAAATTTTTACGCAATTCCATGGCCAAATCATAAGCGGCTTTCAAAATCGGGTAATGCCTGAATAGGATATTGACACGATGTCGTTGGATATCAGCCCATTTGTTTGAAGACATCATCAATGCGTGTTTGCTGCGGGCAAGTATCTGGCGCATTGTCTCGCCATTGGAATATGTTGTGGGTGGAATGGATTTGTCCCGTTCGTTTTCTTCGGCAATCAGTTTGCGACGAATATCGATTCGTATCTCATCAACTGCCTCATTGTACACTTGCTGGACATGGAATCGGTCGTTGACCACGTAGGCGTTGTGGAACACTTCCTGCGCAATAAGCATCATTGACGGAGACAAGTCACATGTGACTTCTTTCACCTTGCGTCTTAGAGCCTGTTCCATAACATTTGTTAACGATATGCGACCCCATCGTTAACAAATATTATGGAACAGGCTCTTAAGACGAAGTGGCGAGAAATGTCGCAAGTGAGGGCGTTGCTGACGGTATCAGCAAGGTCTTTGCCGAGGTTGTCGGCAAAAAACTCGCGGATATTCATGACCGAAGCGAAGTATTTGCGAGAACCACCGTTTTCCCTTTCGGGCGTTGGCACGGCCAATATCCTTTTGAAGTGATGGGATGAGTCCTCTTTTTGTCAACTTTTTTGGGGAAATACTTTCTTTTTTGATGCAATCTTGATAACTTTGTGGCCATAAAGACAATTCGGAAGGGAAAAAGATGTACCGACTCAGAAGTTCAGCCTCAGGGTTTTTCTGCAGTTGCCACAGCCGCAAGGCCTCAGGCAAGGTTATTTCACCCTCTCTACCGACACTTTGTCAGCCGTCCGCATCGACCGCTTCACAACCGGAAGATGGCGGACTTCTTTTTTTACCCATCACTCAATAGATAATCACACAATCCTCCCAATGTCAAGCTCACTCCGATTCAAAGTTGTAGAAGAAGCCTTCGACCGCAAGGCAGTAGCCGTCGACACTCCAAAAGAGCGTCCGGAAAACTACTATGGCAAAGCCGTGTTCAACCGCGCCACCATGTTTCGCTACCTTCCCAAAGCCACCTACGATGCCTTGGTCAGCGCCATCGAGAACAAGCAACCGATAGCGCGCGATATAGCCGACTCCGTGGCCGACGGCATGAAGCGATGGGCCATTGACAACGGTGCTCGCCACTACACCCACTGGTTCCACCCGCTGACTGACGGCACGGCCGAGAAACACGATGCTTTCATCGAACACGATGGAAAGGGCGGAGTGATGGAAGAATTCACCGGCAAACTGCTCGTGCAGCAGGAGCCTGACGCATCATCGTTTCCCAACGGAGGTATCCGCAACACGTTCGAAGCCCGCGGCTACTCTGCATGGGACATATCGTCGCCGGCTTTCATTCTGGGCGAGACCCTCTGCATACCGACCATTTTCATATCTTACACCGGCGAGAGCCTCGACTACAAAACTCCACTGCTTCGCGCCCTCAATGCCGTTGACAAAGCGGCTACGGCCGTGGCCCGCTATTTTGATCCGGAGGTGAAACATGTGCGTTCGTTTTTGGGTTGGGAGCAGGAATACTTCCTGGTCGACGAATCGCTATACAGCGCCCGACCCGACCTAGTGATGACCGGACGCACCCTCATGGGCCATGAAAGTCCCAAGAACCAGCAGCTTGAAGACCACTATTTCGGAGCGATACCCTCGCGTGTCGAAGCTTTCATGCTTGATCTCGAAATCCAGGCCCACTGCCTCGGCATCCCGGCCAAGACATGCCACAACGAAGTGGCACCCAATCAGTTTGAGCTGGCACCGGTGTATGAAGAAACCAACCTTTCCAACGATCACAACCTACTGGTAATGACCCTGATGGCCGAAGTGGCACGCAAACATAACTTCCGTGTGTTGCTCCACGAAAAGCCCTTCGCCGGCATCAACGGCTCCGGCAAGCACAACAACTGGAGCCTGGGCACCGATCGCGGCACCCTGCTGTTTGCTCCAGGCAAAACTCCTGAAGCCAACCTGCAGTTCATCACCTTTGTGGTCAATGTGATGGCGGCGGTCCACACCCACAACGCTCTGCTCAAAGCCTCGATCATGAGCGCCACCAACGCCCACCGTCTGGGAGCCAACGAAGCACCGCCCGCCATCATATCCATATTCACCGGCAGCCAGCTGGCCAAAGTGCTCGAAGTGCTCGAGACGAGCACACCCGAAGATCTCATGGCGCTGTCGAACAAGGCCGGCTATTCGCTCGGTCTGGCGCAGATTCCCGAACTACTCATCGACAACACCGACCGCAACCGCACATCGCCCTTCGCATTCACCGGCAACCGCTTCGAATTCCGCGCTGTGGGCTCGTCGGCCAACTGTGCATCGGCCATGATAGCGCTCAACGCTGCCGTAGCCGACCAGCTCAACCGCTTCCACGAAGCCGTGGAAAAACGCATAGCCGGCGGCGAAAAGCCCAAGGAAGCCATCATTGCCGAAGTGCGCGAACTAATCATCAAAACCAAACCTATCCACTTCGATGGCAACGGCTACAGCGAGGAGTGGCAGAAAGAAGCCACCCGCCGAGGCCTCGACTGCGAGACCTGTCCCCCCAAAATATTCGACGCCTACCTGCGCCCCGAATCGGTCGAGATGTTTGCCCGCACGGGCGTCTTCTCCAAGGTCGAACTTGAAGCCCGCAACGAAGTGAAGTGGGTGATGTATACAAAGAAAGTGCAGATCGAAGCCCGCGTGCTCGGCGACCTTGCCATCAACCACATCATCCCCGTTGCCACGCGCTATCAGAGCATGTTGGTCGACAACGTGGTGAAACTCAAGACACTGTTCAGCGAAAGCAAAGGAGCCGAAATTGTGGCTCACGATCTCGAAACGATAGAAAAAATCTCACGCCACATGACTGTGATCAAGGCCAAAACCGACGAAATGGTCGAAGCCCGCAAGAAAGCCAACGCCATGGAGAGCGAACGCGAAAAAGCTATAGCCTACTATACCAGCGTCATCCCCCCGATGGAAGAGATTCGCTATCACATCGACAAACTCGAGCTGATAGTAGACAACGAAATGTGGCCCCTCCCCAAATACCGCGAACTCCTCTTCATCCGCTAAACAATATGCAAAAAGCTCAAGCAATCGTTTGATATATCTTTCTATCATTTCCACTCACAAACCGCATCCATATTTTTTCTTACAATGTCGTCCTCTCGATTTTTAATATTTGTTTTGGTGGTGTGCGGGGTGAGTATGACGGCCTCCGCAAGTAGTTCGGCTCGCAGTGATGGCGATGGCGTGGTTGTGCTCAGTGGGGATGCTTTGGGGGTGGATCCCGTTGGTTTGGTTGATAGTCTTGAGGGCGGGGCGCGGGTTTGGGATTTTTCCGATTTGTCGCGATTGGAGGATGTTTCGCTTCGGTATGTCGGCAGGGGTGATACTGCTGTGATGGAGCTTTCGCGTGATTGCCGGTTTGACTTCGCCCGTTGCAACGATGTCCATCGGCTGACATGCATAGAGGGGCGGCGCTGGCGTTTCGATATCGACTCCATTGCGGTCGATGGTCATTCGTCAAGGTTTGATACAATACGCGTCAGCGTGGATCTCTCCAAATCTGTTTCGCTTGCCGGACTTGTCGAACAACACTATTACGGCGGCATTACCATAATACCTGTCGCAGGCGACACCATCCGCAATGCAAGCCTGTTGCTGTTGTCGTTCACAGGCAATGATCTTACTGATCCATTAAATCCGAAAAAGATCAGAGCTCTGCGGGCTTATTGGCTTGATCCGGGCTCTGCATGGCCCCTGGCAATTGCCACAGTTGTCAGCGACAGCTACTGCACACTGGCACTGTTTCCGCCATCCGAAGTATCCGGCGATCGCTTTATCGGTCTATGGCGACAGCGAGGCTGTGATGCGTTCGACTTATTACGGGATCGCTTCATCGCTGCCGGCTACAGCTATGACTCGCATGGACGTGTCGTTCGTTCTTCACTGGCTTTCGGCGATATGTTGCCGATGCCTTTGTGTGGCAACAGTTATGATGCCTTGGGTCGTTTGGCTTTGACCAATACGGCCGGGCAGGTTGACCGCTGCCATGCCTACGATCTACACGGTTGGATCACTTCTTGGTCCACGCCTTGGATCTCCCAGCAGTTGCAGTATGCCGACGGTGCTTTGCCTTCTTACACCGGACGGATCTCTTCGAAGATAACCAATTTTGATGGCGAGTCGCGGCGCTATGACTACTCCTACGACCGCATGGGGCGATTGACCGATGCCCATTTCAGCGGAGCGTTTGGCGGGCAATCCACAAGCGAGGATTTTTCGACGTCATACACATACGATATGCAGGGAAATATCCGAACCCTGACGCGTCAGGGACTGATCGCTCCCAACTTGTTTGGATGTATCGATGACATGACCGCGACGTTCCGCGGCAATCAACTCGTGGGGCTGCGCGATGATGCCGACGATGTATTGCTCGAATCGTCGTTGGATCTTCGATCAGGCACATACGGCTCGGACGCGTTCGACTACGACGCCAACGGCAACCAGACGCGCGACATGAGTCGCGGCGTGGCCGAAGTGGTCTACAACGCTCTCAACCTGCCGCAATCTGTCACGATGGAGGATGGCTCGACCATCAGCTATCTCTACTCTGCCGATGGAACAAAACTTGCTGAAATTGTTTGTGACGCACAGGGAGATACAATCTCGCGTCGCGATTTTGTCGGCTCTCTCGAGTATGTCAACGGAATGCCCGATCGACTGAGCGTCGAGGGCGGCTATATTACCATTGCCGACACAACATTCCACGCCTGCATCCCCGACTATCAGGGCAACATCGTGGCGGTATACAACACAGCAACGCAAACTCTCGAGCAGACAACAGACTACTATCCCTACGGTCTGCCACACGCCACATCGACAAATCCCGCAACCAACCGTCACAAATACGGCGCCAAAGAGCTCCAGACCGACCTCGGCCTCAACCTCTACGACTTCGAAGCCCGCTACCAAAACCCCGTCTTACCCCACTTCACCACACCCGATCCCCTCGCCACCGACTACCACCCCATCTCACCCTACACCTACTGCGCCGCAGACCCAATAAACCTCATCGATCCCTCCGGCATGAAATTCGACCTATCGTTTTTAAATGTTACTCAATCAAAACAATGGCAAGCAACTGTCGAGAGTATGTGCAATAGCTCTAGTTTGATGAAAGTGCTCTACGATTTTCTAAATGAGTCGGATAATGTATATACTATATATGGTGTTGTCTCAACACAATCTTCAAATAGTGAGTCTCAGGCATGTTTTATAGCAGGGGAGGTAGGAGGAGTCATAGAGATAAGGAATGAAAAATTAGCCGAAGAGGCGTTGCCCAGGAATTCGATTGCAGAAGAATTATTTCATGCATTCCAATCAGAGGTGACATACGAAAACGAAGCAAACCGCGAATTTGAGGCAAAAATTTTTCTTAGCGCATATGATACAGAAGTAGGGATTGGAGCTTTGGGAGATGCTGACTGTATCTCTATAAGTTATTATAGAGATTTAATACAAGCTTCATTCCAAGATGGTACAAATCCCCTTCTAAGCTTGGGGAATATGGAATCCGAACCCTTTAAAACAACATACTTTTACAATGCGATACTGTATATAGAATATTGCAAAGAGAAAAATAATTTTTCTCCAAATTATACTTTAATGACAAAAGATTTGCCAAGAGCATTAATCAGATTAAATCAGATTTATAATCAATGAAACTGACTAAAATACGAGCAGCAATCATAGTGATTTTCGCATCTATTATTTTCATGTCACTGTCCTCATTTGTCCGCGTGAGTGTTGATCCAAAAGCTTATCGACGAAATAACATAATATTTGGGAAAGCGCTTATCGACTGTTTTGGGCAAGATACGATTCTCAAATATTTAAATCAAGGAATGGGATTTTACACAAGAGCAATAATCGATACATGTGGTAATATTAGAACTTCAAAATTAAGCCTTAGATCCGGATACAATCATCGCAGAGAGCTACCCAATCATATGGTTGAAAAATTTTCGAACTATTGTGATACAACCAAACTTTCCCTAACGTGGATCTATGATCCCCTTATTTATGATGTATGTTTGTACACAGATAGCCTTGAAAGAGAGATCTTCAAACCAAAAAGATCCAAATCCGGTTGTTTTCTTAACTGGCCTACTGAATATATTTTAAATGAAAGTACTAACAAAACGCCACTTGAGATTATATATTCAACCGTTAATACTCTTAATAGTTTTATAGATGATAAAACCAGGACAGCAATTAAAGACACTATTGATATAAATCTTGTAACACCTGAAAACTACAATACGGCGAATTTAATTATATCAATGATGTACGCATTAGGCGAATGCCACGTCAGTAAGATGCTTGATGGAAATGATTTTACAATTATATTCATGCTCGATAGCCATGGCTATGTTCTTGATTATGAATCTATTTATAATGCGAGTCCTATATTTGACTCTGGCATGAAGCTTGAATTACTTAAATCCTTAAAACAAAACAAAGTAAAATTTTTAGCAAGTGAAGGTAGTACAGTTACTGTAATATTTCCAGGCAAAAACCATATCTTGCCAGAGTGCATATTTTTCGAAGGCTATTCCCATCGTTCACAAAGAGAATATTTAATTTATTCAGCAATAATTGACTTATGGAATGAGGGCAAACGAAAGAATTAAAGAAATAAACATTAAGGCTCCATCTCATATGATGAATATGAACAAGTAGTCGGAATATAAATTTTACATAAGTTTTGTAGTTGCGGACATCATTGTATGTCCCGCATATTACAATTAATGGATTTTTCAAAGAATACAACATCTTCTAAGACAGAATATTCCAGCAACTTACTTTAAGGAAATGCCTGTCAGCCGATATGGAGGTCGGGGCGACCTTCGAAGGCGGCCACTGTGGCCGTCAGAACAGGATCGAGGTCGGCTCCTTTGGCCGTGGCCGGGTTGAAACCGGCCAGCGTGGTGCGACCGATGCATTTTGTGTGTCCGGTGGATGAATTGATGATGCGCTGCTCGATGACAAAACTGCGGGTGCCGACGTGGGTCACGGCAGTCCAAACCTGCAAAGGCTCGTCGAAATAGGCCGGTTCGAAGAAGTCGCAATTGACATTGACCACCACCGAACGGATGTCGCGCACGGTCATCGTGCCTTTCGATATCGTCTTGATGTAATCGAGTTTACCCAAATCCATCATTGAGAGATACACGTTGTTGTTGACATGGCCGAGCAGGTCGATGTCGGTGAATCGTGTCTGCAGGTCGAGACAATGGTGGAATGGATGCTCCGCAGCCGGAACGCGAGGATTGGAGGAAGGCAGATATGATGATGGTTTCATGATTCAGTGATTGCAGCAGTTAATGAAATTGGATATCTGTGAGTGCTTCACTTCCCACGGCATCGTTGAGCCGACGGATGAGCTGCTCGCGGTAGAACGACAGTTCGTGGCGGAGCGAAGCCGATGAGATGTAGACGTGAAGTACCCCGGCATCCACATATCGGCGATAGGTATAACGGTTTACGCCGGGACCTACCACCTCCGACCACAAAAAGCAGGCGCGCTGCTGTGCGAGCGTGTCGGTGGCGCCGGCACGAGCCATTGCTTCATCAAATATCGAGGCAAACGATTTGGGTTCGGTGCGTTTCATGCGGAGTGGTTCAGGGATTAGCCGGTGTGAATTGACCGTCGGCAACAGTCCATAGACTGAAATTGCCGGGCATGCGGCTGATGATGTCGTCGAGATGCTTGCGGTTGGTGTCGGTGATGAAAATCTGACCGAACTGACCGTCGGTGGTCACGATATTCATGATGCGCTCCACGCGGTCGGCATCGAGCTTGTCGAAAATGTCGTCGAGAAGCAGCAACGGTTTCAGACCGGTGGCTTTGTGCAGAAAATCGTACTGTGCGAGTCGCAGGGCGATGGTGAAGGTCTTGCACTGGCCCTGTGACCCACTCCGACGCAAAGGCATATCATTGAGAGTCATGGTAATATCATCGCGATGAGGGCCAACAGTGGTGTGGTGCAGGATTTCGTCGCGACGTCGCGAAGCCTCCAGTGCATCAGAGAGCGATGCGTGGCCATCGACAGCTATGGAGTTGAGGTAGCCGATTTCGACTTTCTCGGTCGACGAAGCTATCAGGCTGTAGTAGCGTGCAAACAGACCGGTGAGGGTGTCGACCCATGCCGAGCGGCGCGAAGTGATGATGGCGGCGGCCATCTCCATGCCCGCTTCCAGGGCTTCGTAGAGTGTGCCGTCAGTGGCGCCGTCGCGCAAAAGTCGGTTGCGTTGATCGAGAAGCATGGTGTAGCGTATCACCGCGTCGAGATATATGTGGTCGCTTTGCGAGATGACCATGTCCATCCACCGTCGGCGCTGTTCGCCACTGCCCTGTATCAGGTCGATATCCTGCGGCGAGGCCATCACCAACGGATACCGGCCGATATGTTCACTCAATCGCTGATATTCCTTGCCGCCACGGCGAAGGCTCTTGCGCCGTCCGCGCTGCATACCCAGTGTCAGCTGTTCGGGAGCGTCTCGGCGCACATAGTCGGCCTTGGCGGTGAGGAAATCCTCGCCCATGCGGATGAGCATGGCGTCGGTCATTCCCGAGAAACTTTTGCAGAAACTCAGATAGTGAATGGCGTCGAGAAGATTGCTCTTACCCATGCCGTTGTTGCCCAAAAAGCAGTTGATCTTTTCGGAGAAGTCGAGCGAGGCCTCGGCAATGTTTTTAAAATTGGTGAGCGAAAGATGTACAATTTGCATATCAGTTACAAAAGTACAAAAAAATTCAACTATATTTGCGATAGGAATCCATGTTTAACCATGTTTTCCCTCAACCGCATCAATCACAAATCACAAGCAATGAGCAATCCAGTTTTTGCAATGCCAATCGGCTCGGTTCTTCGGTCGCCCTACTCCACCTACGAAGTGCTTCAAGTGCTCGGGTCGGGAGGATTCGGCATCACATATCTGGCCCAATCGCAGACAACGGTGGGCAACATCCCCGTGACCTTCAAAGTGGCCATAAAAGAGCACTTTTTGCGTTCCGACTGCAGCCGTGATGCATCCGGCACGGGCATCAGCTACCCGACCAGCTCGCGCCAAAAGGTCGAAGCCGCCTGTCGCGACTTCGTGCGCGAAGCATGCAATCTGCGCTCCATTGCCGGACAGTGCGAAAACATCGTGCGCGTCAACGAAGTGTTTGAGGCCAACGGCACGGCCTATTATGTGATGGAATATCTCGGCGGCATGAGTCTGCGCGACTATATCCGCACCAACGGTCCGGTGACGGTGGATCGCGCTCTTGAGATCATGATGCCGGTAATCAACGCCGTGGGCGTGCTCCACTCGCTCTACATCAACCACCTCGACATAAAGCCGGCCAACATAATGCTGGAAAAAAACGAGCGCGGAACTGAACGGCCGGTACTCATCGACTTCGGTCTTTCGCGCCATTACAACACCGACGGAGCTCCCACAACGTCGATAGGTATGACAGGCGTGACCGATGGTTTTTCGCCCATCGAGCAATATTCGGGCATAACCGAATTCTCGCCCGCCAGCGACGTCTACTCACTTGCAGCCACTCTCGTCTACTGCCTGACAGGAAACACACTTCCTCCGGCTTTGGAGACCAATCGACAGAGTATCGAAGCAATTCTGCCGGCATCGGTGCCTGCAGGACTACGTCAGGTGTTGGAGCGTGCTTTGTCGCTTGCGCTGGTCAACCGTCAGCCCAACGCTTCGGTATTGGCACAAGAACTTGCTCCTTATGCAGCATCTGCGGCAACTTCTTCAACAGACACCACGACTACCTCTGTCGCCGGCGATTTCACCAGACCTGTCACTCCAGCCGTCACTCCGATAATATCCGACAATGACCGCAACGACACAGTGATCTCCACCCCTCCCCCTCCATCGTCACCTACCCCCGGCTACGGCGCTCCCTCCCCTGTTGAACCGATCCGTTTCGGTGGCAAAAAGAAAAAGAGCGGTGGCTCAGCGGCCTGGATCTATGTGCTCATCGGTCTGCTCGTGGCTGCAGTGGCCGGAATAGTGGTGTATATGCTGGTCAGCTCCGGCGGCAAGACCGTGGTGCGCGACGACGATGATTTCGAATTCACCGATGAAAGCTGGGAAGAACAGACCTCCAGTCCTGCAATGACCGACAACTCCAACCGACCGGTTGAAGCCACAGAAGTCGTTGAAGTAGAGGAAGTAGCACCCGAATCGACTTACTCATCACTTCAGGGCGATTACGACTTCCTGTTCCAGCAACTCAAACCGGGCACACACGTGAAGTCGCTGAAATGGTCAGGCAACGTGTTCACTTTCGCACCCAACGGTGAGTGGACCAATCCCTACTACGAAGACTCGCTCACCGACCGCGACTGGAACATATCCAACAGCCGGCGTACGTCGGAGTACTATACATACAACGGCGACCGCGGCGTGATGGAGTATTACTGGAACGGCGACAACATATCTTCGATCGTCGACAATACCCGTGGATTCACCGTGTATCGCTACTACAATTCAGACGGCACACTGTCGTCGTCGGTGACTTCCTACCACGATGGCCGTCCCAGCAAGGAGTACACATACACCAACTACAAGTTTGACAGCAACGGCAACTGGACGTCGCGCAAAGTCAACGGCAACACGGAATCACGAACCATTACATACTATTAGACAAACTCTTAATCAATTTATAAGTCAAAGCAATGAAAAAACTGTTGTTAATCCTTTCGGTCGTGGCACTCGTTGGCATGACATCGTGTAAGAAATCACATAAACCGATCTACGACGACGAAGCCGATGAGGTGGAAGCCGTGGATGAAGAGCCAGAACCGGTGGTCGAAGAAGCCACACCGATGGAAATGAAATTTGAAATATCGGGCGTGGTAGGCAAATACCCCATCGACATGCTTCTGGTGATGCACTCCAATGGTGAGATCAGCGGCAAATACCGCTACACCAAAAGCGGCAACGGCGACTGGCTGCTGATATCGGGAGTCATGAACTCAGACCACACTAAAATGCAGATCGTGGAGAAATACGACGGAAAGATCACCGGCGACTGGCAACTCGACATCAACTCGCTTGAGCCCAATGTCAACATCTCCGGAAAAATGACCAACTACAAAGGCAAAGACTTCCCCGTGCAGCTTACAGGCAAGCAGGGTGTAGCCTCCGAGGGCACCTACAGCATTGACGACGAATGGGGCTCGCTCCTTGAAATCCTTCAATCCACCGACGTCAACGAAGCTGTCGATGCCATCAACTCTGCCATCGAAGAGGTCAGCGATGAGGACGTGGAAGCGGCTCTCGACATTCTCGACAAAAGCGTCAAAACCGCTCGGGCCATCAACACTGCATCCAAAATGTTTTACTGATTCACGTTTTTAACCAACAAACAATCGGCCCCGCAACGATCGCGGGGTCGATTTTTTTTATATTAAGCAACAGATGGAATGAAGAAATTGTGTAATTTTGGTATTGAAATTACATTTTACCAGAGACTATGACAAACAAAGAAATACCCGTACTGCTGCTGACCGGATATCTCGGTAGCGGCAAGACCACACTGCTCAACTACATACTCGGCAATCGCCAAGGCATCAAGGCCGCAGTGATAGTCAATGACATAGGCGAAGTCAACATCGACGCATCACTCATCCAGAAGGGGGGTGTTGTGGGTCAGGACCAAAGTCAGGACGACCTGGTGGCATTGCAGAATGGATGCATCTGCTGCACTCTGAAGATGGATCTGGTGGAACAGATAGCCGACCTGGCAGCCACCGGCAAGTTTGACTACATAGTGATCGAGGCAAGCGGCATCTGCGAGCCCGGTCCTATAGCCCAGACCATCTGCTCCATACCACTGATGGACGAGAAATACAACCGCGGCGCCACTCCCAAGCTCGACTGCATAGCTACAGTGGTCGACGCGCTTCGTCTTCGCGACGAATTCGGTTGCGGCGAAGCCTTGCAAAACAAAGATCTGACCGACGACGATATCGAAAATCTGATCATCGAACAAATAGAATTTTGCAACGTGATCATCATCAACAAGGCATCAGAAGTGACGCCCGACGAACTCCGTCGCGTCACGGCTATCATCAGAGCCATTCAGCCGTTGGCCAAAATCATTACCACCGACTACTGTCGGGTGGATCTCGACGAAATCGTAGGCACCGGTGCGTTCAATTTTGAAAAGGTGGCCACTTCCGCAGCATGGGTCCGCGAACTTGAAGGACACCACGACGAGGAAGAGGAGCATGAGCATGAACATCATCACGACCACCACCACGAACATGACCATGAGCATGAGCATGAGCACCATCATGAGCATGGCGAGAACTGCACTTGCGGCCACTGCCACCACCATCACGGCGAGGAGGGCGAGGCCGAGGAATATGGCATACAGACGTTCGTCTACTATCGCCGCCGCGGATTTGACCTCAACCGCTTTGACTATTTCGTGGGCAAGCAATGGCCGTCCGAAGTGATCCGCACAAAAGGCATACTCTACTTCACGAGCAACGACGACATGTCGTATCTCTTCGAACAGGCCGGACGTCAGAAGAAACTGACCCAGGCAGGACTATGGTATGCAACAGCTCCTGAAGAAGAGCTCGAACGACTGATGGCAACCGAGCCGGGGCTGATGAACGACTGGGATCCGAAGTATGGCGACCGCATGGTGAAACTCGTATTCATCGGCCGCAACATGGATCGCAAAGCCATTGAAGACGCACTCGACATGTGCTGACGCAGCACTATTTCGAAGGCGATGACGGAAGGAAAGCGAAGTAGACGGCGGCCACGAGCAGAAGGAAAGCCACAAGGTGGTTCCAGCGCAGATGCTCGCCACGAAACACCAAGGTGACAATCGTGGTAAACACCACCAGAGTAATGGCTTCCTGAACTACCTTGAGCTGCATGAGCGTGAAAGGTCCGCCGTTGCCGGCATAGCCGATTCGGTTGGCCGGAATCATGAAACTGTATTCGGCAAGCGCTATAAGCCACGAAAACAATATGACAGCATAGAGAGGCCAGTTGGCCGACACACCGCTTTCCTGAAGTTTCAGATGCCCATACCAGGCGAAGGTCATGAAGATGTTTGACACGATCAGAAGTAAAAGGGTTGTCAGTGCGGCGCTCATGATTGCAGGATGTGTAGAAGATGATGGTTCACAAAAAACTGTGCAAAATTAGAAACTGTTTGGAAATAATACAAATGATGCAACGCAAACCTGTATATTTGATAATAGCCGCACTGACAGCGGCCATGGCAGCCGGTGGTTGTGGCGGCTCAGACGACACTGCATCGGAGGCCGATTCGCTACGTAGTGATTCGCTACGTCGGGTCGAGGAAATGGCCCGCATGGCGGCTCGGTGCGATTCGCTTCGGGCCGACTCTCTTCGATCCGATTCACTTCGCCGCGACTCGCTGTTCGCCGCTTCGGCTCTTACCTACTCCGACTTCTTCCTTGCAGGATCGCCGATAAGGTTTGTGGGCGAATCGCACCTGATTGCCAATCTTGAAGCGAAAGGCTACGAAGTGGTAGGCCGACAGACGCACAATGTGGCTTCCAACAATGGCGAGGGCACGACATCGGCCACCGATTATCGGTTGCTCTGGGGTGGCGACTCAGCGTCAACAAGCATCACGATTCGCTACAGCGAAACCTATCACCCGATCGCCATCGACTACACCAACGACCGACACCCGGCCATGCTCATCGAATCGCTGCGCAACAACGGCTTTGCCGACGATGCCACCGGCAATCTCGCGCATCAGTCAAACACGGACTATTCCGGCGCCACCGTCACCCGCTCAGGCCGCCGCATAGTGATCGAGCGAGTCTTCAGCTTCTGATCACCCGGCCAACTGCATCTACATTTTATAAGACGTAAAATCACCGTCTCGTTTTTGCCCATCCTAAACACAGCAGCTCCCCCGGCCGATGGCCGGAGGAGCTGTGTGTTTTGAAGTTAAATTATTGGAGTCGGACTGATTAGCCGTTAACTTTCTTCATGTGGGCGATGAGATCGAGCACTTTGTTAGAGTAGCCGATTTCGTTGTCATACCAGCTGACAACCTTAACGAAGGTCGGAGTGAGCTGAATACCTGCCTTGGCGTCGAAGATAGAAGTGAGGGGGCAGCCGAGGAAGTCGCTCGAAACAACTGCGTCTTCAGTGTAGCCGAGGATGCCTTTGAGTTCGCCTTCAGAAGCTTCTTTCATGGCAGCGCAGATTTCTTCGTAAGTAGCGGGTTTGGCGAGGTTAACGGTGAGGTCAACAACAGAAACGTCGAGAGTGGGGACACGCATCGACATACCGGTGAGTTTGCCGTTGAGTTCGGGGACAACTTTGCCTACAGCCTTGGCAGCGCCGGTAGAAGAGGGGATGATGTTGCCGGAAGCGGCACGACCACCACGCCAGTCTTTCATCGAAGGACCGTCGACAGTCTTCTGAGTAGCAGTAGTAGAGTGAACGGTAGTCATGAGACCTTCAACCACGCCGAACTTGTCGTTGAGCACCTTGGTGATAGGAGCCAAGCAGTTGGTGGTGCAGGAAGCGTTCGAAACGAACTGAGTGCCCTTAACGTATTTGTCCTGGTTAACACCGCAAACAAACATGGGGGTGTCGTCCTTCGAAGGAGCAGACATAACCACGTATTTTGCACCTGCTTCGATGTGAGCCTGTGCTTTTTCTTTAGTAAGGAAGAGGCCGGTTGATTCAACAACGTATTCAGCACCTACTTCACCCCAACCGATTTCAGCGGGATTCTTGCAAGCAGTCACGCGGATGGGTTTGCCGTTAACGATGAGGAGGCTCTTTTCCACGTCGCATTCTACAGTGCCGTCAAACTGACCGTGCATTGTGTCATACTTGAGCATGTAAGCCATGTAGTCAACGGGAAGAAGGTCGTTGATAGCTACTACTTCGATGTCGTCTCTTTTGGTAGAGGCACGGAACACGAAACGTCCGATGCGGCCAAAGCCATTGATACCTATTTTTGTCATAGTTTTAAAATATAAATTGGGTTATAAGTGTCTTGGTGTTTAGTGTTTTGTCTTTGATTATGAACAAGGGTGCTTTTAGCGACACAAAAGTAATCATAATTTTTTTGTTTTGCAATTGATTATTACACCCATTAGGCAATTTTTTTTGCAGAGAACCATTTTTTGTATATTTTTGTTGAATGTTAGAGCGTTAGTAAAACAAAATCATAACCTAAAAATACTCATCTATATGTCGTTTTTAAAAGATTTTAAGGAGTTTGCCATGAAAGGCAACGTGATCGACATGGCTGTCGGTGTTATCGTGGGCGGTGCTTTCGGTAAGATTGTCAGCTCTTTGGTCGACGACATCATCATGCCGTGTGTCACCGTGATGACCGGCGGCGATGGATTCAAAAACATGAAATATGTGATCACTCCCGCCAAGGAAGCGCTTGTCGAGGGTCAGGCAGCCGTAGAAGAAGTGGCTATCAACTATGGCATGTTTATCCAAAACATCGTCGATTTCTTCATCATAGCGCTGAGCATTTTTGTTGCTCTCAAAGTGGTGATGAAATTCAAGAAGAAGGAAGAGGAAGTGGCCGCCGAGCCCGAAGCACCCTCTAAGGAAGAAGTTCTGCTGACCGAAATCCGCGACATCCTCAAAAACCAGCAGAAATAATCCCACCTCATTCAAATCATAAGCGAGGGGCTGTGTCACCATTGACGCAGCTCCTCGTTTTTTTTTGAAATTCCCAGTAACTTTTGTATGGCGCGAATTGTAGGAGTGTCGGCACTTTTATTTGAAATTGCCGAGTATTGAACTTCGATTGATTTGACGCATAGCTGACAAAGTAGCTTTGTATGGCGCGAGTTGTAGGAGTGTCGGCGTCCTCGCCGACACGCGTCGGAATATGAATGTTGTCCAATAATGGCAATCTGCATTATAGGCTGCATGTAGGTGTCCCCCGATGGTAATCTACGTTAGAGGCTGCGTGTCGGCGAGGACGCCAACACTCCTACCGGTCAAGCCTCTTCTTTAAAATTACTTACGCAACGTACACAATATTTGATCACCAATACAAAAACATACTGCAATTAACATTTTTTTACAACAAATTTGCATTTTTATTAATTTTTATTAAACTTGCAACGATCACATTTCTCTCAACCAAAAACTCCCTCCCATGAAAAAATTTTATCTATTAAAACTCCTCTCTACTGTTTTTTGCGTGTTCTGTTTGATGGCTTGTGGCACAGACACAGTTGATGATCCTCAAGTCGATGATCCTATCACTTCAAACGGAGATCCATACACCAGTGGGGATGATTCTGAAAGCGAGGTGAAAGAGCCGGAACCATTAAATCCCGAGATTCGGCCGATAATATCTGCCGGGAAGAAATGGGTTACTGAGACGGTCACCGTCTATGGGTCTGTAGTTCAAACTTCTTCCTCCATTTGCACTGAAATGATAGTTGGCGACACTATCATTGATGGCATTAAAGCTAAAACT
Source organism: Bacteroides sp. (assembly GCA_023666835.1). Taxonomy (GTDB): domain Bacteria; phylum Bacteroidota; class Bacteroidia; order Bacteroidales; family Muribaculaceae; genus Paramuribaculum. The sequence continues at coordinate 1,124,047 of JAMPBJ010000001.1, forward strand.
ACATACAGAATATATAATGATGAACTTACCACTAAATGGACTCCGATATATGAGCAAGATGGTGTAGTGTATCGTTATTTCTTCACTACAAATTGCGACGCAAAAGGATGGACTCCTGTCTATAGCATAAGTTCAAAAAATGAAGAGCAATATGGCGTAGAATACGACAATGTGATTGCCGTAAGTCGAGGAACCATAGAAGTTATGGGCAAACTGCGACGTGCGGTGAAATACAAAACGACATGCGAGAATTATTGCTTAAAACATTACAGGAATGACTACGCCATCGAAGGAATAGGATTCGTTTATGGCTCTCAGCCAGAATTTTATCGTGGATCTACCGTTAAGCCAACCGGCTTCTACGGCAAGTGGAAAGTTCATCTTTTGTATTGCTACGACGGCGATGAGCTGATATTTGACCACGAAACCTTTGACCCCTCTACATATAAGGAGATCGAGGTGTATTCCGAGTGCGGCCCGGACACATACACAGAATATTATTAAGACCCTGAAATTTTTTGATATGGGGACTTAGTTTATTTGCGACCAAAGTCGGCTGGGATTTCGCCCCAGTTTTCGGTGTCCCATTTCAGCACTCGGTTGGCGGGTGTGTGGGTCTGCAACCAGTTTTCGGCGCGCGCTATCAGTTGGCGGATCTTCAGATTCGACTCTGTTGGTGTGATTGAGGTCTTGGCATGGCGGTTGCGCACCCAGGCCATGGCCGTGCGCGAATCGGAATAGATGGTGATATCGGGGCGATGGATCTTGTCGAACCAAGCGAGGGCATGCACGATGGCCAGAAACTCGCCTATATTGTTGGTGCCGTCGGCCAGCGGCCCAACGTGGAAGAGCTGCGCACCGGTGGAGATGTCGACACCACGGTATTCCACCGGACCGGGATTGCGTGAACAGGCGGCATCGACGGCTATCGAACCGGGCACAATTTCGGGTATGGCATCGTAGTTGACTATCTTGGTTTTGCGAGCGGCGAGTCCGCGAAACAATCCGAGATGCTCATTGGGATCGCCGCGGTAGGCCTCGATAGCAGCCTCACGGTTGGTGAACGATTTGAACCGCGCTCCGGGGAAGTTTTCGGTCTGCAGCTTGCACTCCTCCCAGGAATCGAACACACCGGTGTCGTGTCCGGCCCACACCACATAATATTTCTTTGATGGCGCCATGATCAGGACAGTGATAGAAACAGGTTGATGTCGACATGCCGGCAGCCGGCTATGGCAGCAGCCTCGGCATTGACCGCTTTGCCCAGAAATGTCAGAGCCGCGCATTGCATGCCGGGAAGCAGCTTGAGAGCATTTGACAGGCCTTCGCAATCAACCAAATCGCGCATCATGGTATTGAAAGTGTTGCTCAGAGCCATGGCTGCGGTGCGTGCCGCAGCCGATCCGGCGTTGATGTAACAGGCTCGTGAAGGTTCGGTGAGCGATATATCGAGCGGCGAGGCAAGAGCCAAGTCGATTGTGGGCACCGACGGAAACGCCTTTCCGCAATCAGCCGTAAGATCGAAAATGATGACACCACGTTTCATCTGCCGCACATCATCGGCATCGATCACCGGCAGCGGTTTGACTCCGGTGTAGACAACCACGTCGGCTGTGCGAAGAGCATTGAGAAGAACCCTTGGATGCAACGCAGAAGTGACCACTCCTCCGCTCTGCAGCATTCGCTCGGCATGGCGCAGACGGTAGACATCGTGGTCAAACATGCGCACCAGTGCACCGGCGCCCTGTGACGACCGGGCTGCAGCACATGCAGCGATCCCCGACCCTATGATGGTGACTTCGCAGGGCACAATGCCGGCTACACCTCCGAGCAGTATACCCTTGCCATGAATTGAATCGGCAAGGAGCGACATGGCGCGGGCTATGGCCGCACGGCCGTCGATCTCCGACAGGATGTCGGCAAACGGCATATAACCGCGCTCGTCGCGGATCAGGTCGATGGCTATGGTGATGATCGAGCGGTCGAGCAAAGCATTGACCGTGGCATGTGTCAACCGGCAGAGCGACGACAGCGTCAGAAGCATCGCACCGCGGCGCATCTTGGCAATGTCGGCCGTAGACAACGGGGCCAGGTGCATCACTATATCGGCACGAAGCGTCTGCTCACGAGGGCATATTCTCACTCCGGCATTGGCATACTGGGCGTCGGTGTAGTGAATCGTGGACGCAGCTCCCGATTCCATCCACACGTTGAATCCCTGATCCACAAGCATGGCCGCGCCTTCTGGCGTCAGCGGAAAACGACGCTCAGCGGCATCGTGACACACCGGCAGCCCGATACTGAAAAGTCGGCGACTGCGAGCCGTGGCCACGGGTTGCTCCTGAGTGTCATATACTTCTGAGTAGTTTGGCATTTGCAATCCTGTAAGTGGTTTTGACTGTCCACAAATTTAGCAATAATTCCCACGCACGCCAATTGCAGAGAGATTTTTTTCATCGCCTTTCGGGCATGAAGCGCTTGAGGAACTGGCCTACTGACTTGTCGATCATTTCGCGCGTGTCGAGCCAGTCGGCACAGAAGCGGGCCGAGGCCTTTTCATAGTGAGGTCGGCGATCATCAAGCGCTCGCGCTATATAGTCAGACAGATCATCGTCGGTCATTCCGGCAATCAGCGGCCGTCGAGTGCGCCCGAGTTTCAGCCGCTGGAACAACCGCTCGTGCGATGCTTCGAGGAGAACCGTCAGTCCTGCCCGGTTCATAAGCTCAATATTGTCGAAAAAACAAGGCGTGCCCCCGCCACAAGCCACAATCACATCCTGAAACTGACCGACCTCCTCGAGCATACGTCGCTCCATATCGCGAAACCCGGCCTCGCCGTCGCGCGCAAAGATGTCGCGCACATTGGCATGATAGCGCGCCTCTATGTAGTTGTCGAGATCAATGAAATCGAGTCCGGTCACCTTAGCGAGCGCATGGCCAAGCGTCGACTTGCCGCTGCCCATAAATCCTATGAGAAATATCGGTTGCACGCACAAAGATAAGAAATTCCAGCCAAACTATATCATAATCACACCGGCCATGATCAGACACACCGACAGAATGGCTATAAACAAGATCACACTTCTTCTAAATGCCGGATTCCGCTCCAACACACTGTTTTCACCCCGTTTAGCTTTAACAACATATGGAATCCCTATCAGCAACAACAGTGCTGCCAATACGAACATGCAATGGACAAATACGTATTGGAAGATAAACTACCTAAGCCATTCATGGCAAAGCACATAATGATATCCGCTGCCAGTATGGCGCCAAACACATAAACCGAATATAGAAATTGTCTTCTCCTCAGTAGGATGACAGCTATTCCTATAGCGATAAGCGACACGATACACAATCCGGTATACTGCATCCATGGATAGCCAAAGCCCGGATCTCCGCCAAATAGCAACATGAACATCCCGACACCAAAAAGTACAATTAAAGGCGTGGAGTGAACTATCTTAAGATCATCCATACACGAATATTTTAACAATACTATATTGTAAACTTTTTTATTGATAAAAAGTTCACATCCATCACAACTGAACAAAGTATGAAAGTCGGGGTTACTTATCGCGCGCTATGACGTAGTCAAAAATAGCTGCAAACGAGCGCGTTGTCTCATTTTCGGGATATTGAGCAAGCACCTGCATGGCCTCGGCGCGCAGATGCTCCATTCTCTTGCAGGCATACTCAATGCCGCCGGCTCGACGGGCATAGTCGATGAGCGTGGCGATGTCGTCGGCCCCGAGTTGTTCTTTGCGCGAGAGCTCGAGCATGGCCGGCTGTTCGGGTAGATCAGTGCGCGAAAGGGCGTAAAGCAGCGGAAGGGTGATTTTGCCTTCGCGCAGGTCGTTGCCGGTGGGCTTGCCTATGGTCTCATCGTCGAAATAGTCGAATATGTCGTCCTTGATCTGGAAACAGAGGCCCAAAAGTTCGGCATAGCGAAGCATAGGAGCCATCACAGCCTCATCGGTGTCGGTGGAATAGGCACCCATTTTGATACACGACACGAATAGTGATGCCGTCTTGCGGGAAATGATTTCAAAATAAGCCTTTTCGTCGAGCGTGTGGAAGCGGGCGTTGTAGATCTGGTCGAGCTCACCCACCGAGAGCAGTTTGCCCAGATCAGCGAGCACTTTGACCACGCGGATATCACCGGTCGAGATGCCCTGGCGAAGCGCATTGGCCACAAAAAAGTCGCCCACGAGGACGGCTATATGATTGCCCCACACCTTGTTGACCGTGGGCATCGAACGGCGCGAATCGGATTCGTCGACCACATCGTCGTGGATCAGCGAAGCATTGTGGAGCATCTCCACTGCGGCTGCCGATGCTATCACGCGGTCGTTGACCGTACCGAAAAGTTTGGCGGTGAGAATGACCAGTATAGGCCTGATGAGCTTGCCTTTCGATTTAAGATAACCCTCGATCACCTGATTCATAAGTGCATTCGATGAATCGAGCGAGTCGTGAATGCGCTTGCCAAGCATGTCGATTTCGGGAGCTATCGCCTTTTGAATTTCTTGAAAACCGGTCATTGACTATGAGCTTGTCTGAAAAATATGGCGCAAATTTACAAAAAATTTCACATGATGATATGGGAAATTGTTTTTATTAGTAATTTTGAAAATAAAAAAGCACCGACACATGTCATCAAGCACTGAAAAACGTCTGTTTCTGCTCGACGCTTATGCGCTGATCTACCGCGCCTACTACGCCTTGATCCGCGCACCGCGCGTCACGTCGAAAGGCCTCAACACATCGGCCATTTTCGGATTTTGCAACACCCTCGAGGAGATACTCCGCAAGGAGAATCCGACCCATATCGCCGTGTGCTTCGACCCTGTGGGAGGCCACACGTTCCGCCACGAGATGTATGCCGACTACAAGGCTCAGCGCGACAAGCAGCCTGAAGACATCACCCTTTCGGTGCCCTACATCAAGCAGATACTCGACGCCTACCGCATACCGGTGATTGAAATTGAAGGCTATGAGGCCGACGATGTGATCGGCACCATTTCGCGCCGGGCCGAAAATGCAGGTTTCGACACCTACATGATGACGCCCGACAAAGACTACAGCCAGCTGGTCACCGACCACGTGCTGATGTATCGCCCGGCGCTCCGAGGCGAAGGCTTCGAGATCCGAGGGCCGCAACAGGTGTGCGACCGCTACGGCATTTCTTCGCCCCGACAGGTCATAGACCTTCTGGCTCTCGAAGGCGACGCCAGCGACAACATTCCCGGATGCCCAGGTGTGGGCGAAAAGACAGCTGCAAAACTCATAGCCGAATGGGGTTCGGTGGAAAATCTGCTCGACAATGTCGGCTCGCTCAAGGGAGCGCTCCAACGCAAAATCATCGACAACGCCGACAAGATCCGCTTCTCCAAAGTACTGGCCACGATCCGTACCGACGTGCCGATGGAGGGTTTCTCACTCGATGAAATGGTTCGCAAGGAGATCGACGTCGATCGGCTCAAGGAGATATACCGCGAATTGGAATTCCGCACCTTCCTCACGCGCCTCAACGCATCGGTGGGCGCTGCGTCATCCCGGCCACAGGAAGGCCCGGTGCAAGGCTCGCTATTCGATCTGCCCGAGGCCGGACAGCCGACTGATGCTCCGGCCACAGTGGCCTCACTTTCGATAGCGGCCCGCGATCACCAATACAGCGTGGCCGATACTCTCGACAAGATTGCCGCCGCCGTAGAAAACGCCTCCCGCTGCGACAGAATAGGCATCAGCATCGCATCCGTGGGCGACGACGCCATGACCGCCCGAACGCTCGCCCTCGCCATCGCCGACTGCGAAGGCCGCGCCGTATACATGGATCTGACAGGCGAGAGTCGCAACGACATTCTTGCCATCGTGGCGCCGCTTTTCGCCGCAAAAACACCTCAGGTGGTAAGCCACGATATCAAACGTGACATACTGCTGCTCAAACGGTTGGGTGTGGAAATGGCCAATGAATATTTCGACACCTCGGTGGCTCACTATCTCATCGAGCCCGAAATGAAGCATCAGCTGTCGATGCTCTCGCTGAAATATCTCGACTACGACATGATGCCGGCCGCCGACAAAAAGATGGCGAAAACCGACGTCCAACGTGCCGACCGCACATGCGAAACGGCCGAAACCGTGCTCCGCCTCGTCGCACCCCTGATGGCTGAGATCGAGCAAAACGGCCTCGGAAAACTGCTCGAGGAGATCGAACTTCCCCTCATCCGCGTGTTGGCCGAGATGGAATGGACCGGTGTGCGCGTCGATGTGGCCGAACTCGACGCCCTCTCGCAACGCTACTCCAAGCGGCTCAACGAAATGGAGGAAGAAGTGTATCGCCTGGCCGGTATACGCTTCAACATCGGATCGCCGATGCAGGTTGGCGAGATTCTTTTCGACCGCCTCAAGCTCGATCAGTCGGCAAAGAAAACCAAACGCGGATTCTATTCTACCACCGAGGAGATCCTCGAAAAGCATCGCGCCGACCATCCCATCGTGGGTCTCATTCTCGACATACGCGCCCTGCGCAAACTGCTTGCCACCTACATCAACGCCCTGCCCGCTCTGGTCAACCCACTCACGGGCAAGATCCACACATCCTACAACCAGACCGTCACGGCCACAGGACGCATCTCATCGACCAATCCCAACCTGCAAAACATACCGGTGCGTACCGACGACGGCCGCGAAATTCGCAAAGCCTTCATAGCCGACCCGGGCGACACATTGCTGGCGGCCGACTATTCGCAGATCGAACTCCGACTCATGGCCGACATGAGCGGCGACCCCGACATGCTCGAGGCCTTCCACTCCGGTGAAGACATACACCGTGCCACGGCTGCTAAAATCTATCACACTCCGCTTGCCGATGTCACGTCAACTCAACGACGCAACGCCAAGACAGCCAATTTCGGCATCATCTACGGCATATCGGCCTTCGGACTCTCGGAACGCCTCGGCATATCGCGCTCTGAGGCCAAGGATCTGATCACAGGCTATTTCAAAACCTATCCCGGCGTCAAGGAATATATGGATCGCAGCATTGCCACAGCTCGCGACCAAGGCTACGTAACCACCATCGAGGGGCGCCGCCGCATGCTCCCCGACATCCATTCGCGCAACTCCGTGGTGCGCAGCTATGCCGAACGCAATGCCATCAACGCTCCGCTTCAGGGCTCGGCCGCCGACATCATCAAGATAGCCATGGTGCGGATCTACGACGAGATGACACGCCGCTCCATGCGTTCGCGCATGATCATGCAAGTGCACGACGAACTGGTGTTCAACGTTGCCCCCGACGAGGTCGAACAGCTTCGCGAGCTCGTTGTTAGAAATATGGAACACGCCTATTCAGGCCGCGTGGCCATGGAGGTGTCCGTGGGCACAGGCGACAACTGGCTTCAGGCTCATTGACGATGAAACGACTGACACTCATACTGATAATACTGATCTCCGCCCTGACTGCACGTGGCGGCGTCTATACTCCCGAGCAGGTGCCCAACGTGCAGGTGGCCGACCGCACCCAATATGTCAGCAACCCCGACGGCATTCTCCGCCAGGCTACGGTCGACTCGCTCAACACGATGCTTGCCGCCGTGCGTCAGGCCACATCGGCCGAAGTGGTCGTGGTGGCCATCGACGATATTGCCGAGGGCTACACACCCGACAATTTCGCCACAAAACTTTTCGAGCAGTGGGGATTAGGAAAGGAGGACACCGACAACGGTATGCTTCTGCTGCTGGTCAAAAACCGAAACCGATTCATCAGCCGCACCGGACGCGGCCTCGGTGGCATTCTCCCCGACGTGGTGTGCTCGCGCATTCTGCGCCACCAGTCGCTTCCTTCCTTCAAAGCCGGCGACATGGACACCGGCGTGCTCAATGCCGTCAAACAATTCTCAACTGCCATCACCGACCCTGACGCAGCGGCCGAAATTCGCTCGAAATTTGCCGACAATTATGGCGGTGACAAGGATGGTGGCAGCGACTTCTTCTCTTTCGTGCTCATATGCGGTGCTGTAGCCGGTGTCGGATCTCTGGTCTGGGTCATCTGGATCATCGCATCGAGCCGTGGCAAGGACGATCAGACGTGCTACCGCGCGCTCAACAACGGTCGCCCGGTGATCATGTTCCTGGCCTTTCTGAGTCTGGGCATGGCCCTGCCGGCCTTCCTGCTGTGTCAGTGGAAGATGAACCGCCTGCGCAACCACACTCGTTCGTGTCCCAACTGCTCCCACACCATGCGGAAGCTCGACGAGGCCACCGACAACGACTACCTCACTCCGGCCCAGGACCTTGAGGAGCAACTCAATTCGGTGGACTACGACGTGTGGCTGTGCGATAATTGCGGCGAGAAGGACGTGATTCCCTACGTCAACCGCCAGTCGGCCTACACCACATGCCAACACTGCGGAGCGCGCACCTGCTACATGTCGGGCAACCGCATCATGCGCCAGCCCACCACTGCGGCCGAGGGCATCGGCGAGCGCATCTACACTTGCCGCAACTGCAAAAACGTGTATTCCAAACCATATAAAATAGCAAAACTCGCGGCGGCGCCCGTTGTCATCTTCCCCGGAGGGGGGGGCGGCGGCTTCGGTGGCGGAGGTGGTTTTGGCGGCGGCTTCGGCGGCGGCAGCACCTCGGGCGGCGGAGCTTCAGTGGGCTGGTAGACATTATATTATAACGATTTTTATGACAGACTTTCTAAGCCAATACCATCTGCTGGGCCTCGTGATCGGCCTATGCACTTTTCTGATAATCGGACTGTTCCACCCGCTGGTGATCAAATGCCACTACTATTTCGGCACGCGGTGCTGGTGGTGGTTTCTAATATTGGGCATCGTGGGGCTCGCGGCATCGGTGAGCGTCGACAGTGTGCTCTACTCCTCGCTGTTGGGCGTCTTTTCGTTCAGCTCGTTCTGGACCATAGGCGAGGTGTTCCAGCAACATAAGCGCGTCGACCGCGGCTGGTTCCCCGCCAACCCCAAGCATAAGCGCGAGATCTCACCCGAGCAATCGGAAAGGCAATTGTAGGCCAATCCTTTTCTAAGAGCCTGTTCCATAAGTTCTTTATGTCTTGGGATCTAAATCCACAAGCCATTGGGCCATACCTTCGGGCAAATGCGCCACGAGCCAGAAGAGCAATCGATAGCGAAGGGGCACATGCCGCAGGCTCATAATGCGGCTGTTGATCTCGGGATAGCAGCGTTTCCACGCCATCACATCCTTTTCCGGGCCACGAAGCATCTTCACTTTGGCGCTGAATTTCATGTGGTTGAGAAATTCCTCATACTTCATATCGATGTGGTGGTCGACAAACCACTGTTCGAGCAATATGGCTGTGTGCAAGCGGTCGTCGAGCACCCGGCGCTGATTACTTCGCGACAGCGATGCCTCGCCGGTATTGCGCACGTAGTGATACACCGGCTTGTCAATTGCCTTCATGCCCCGGGCCAACACCACAGCGCGACTCACCACACTCAAATCTTCCCATAGATCGATCCCTTCGTAGGGCAGTAGATCGTTGTCGAGTATCAGTTCGGTTCTGATGATCTTGTTGCATAGCGAAAAGTGGAGCGTGTCGATGGGGAAGTCGTTGAGACTCTTTTCATTGCGCCCGAATCGCAACGTTTTGCTTTTGCCGTCGGTCTCCACCACCATCGGCGCCATGACGATGTCGGTTTCAGTGGCCCGGGCAGCCTCGAGCAGATTTTGCAACGCGTCGGGTTCGAGGTAGTCGTCGGCATCGCATCGCATCACGTAGCGTCCCTTGGCATTCTTTATACCCTCAACAGTGCCGTACGACACTCCTCGACGCATCCCGAGGGGTAGCAGCCGGTGGCGCCCGGCATAGTCGGGATGAAGGGCAAGAAAGCTTTCTATCACTTTGACCGTCAGATCAGTGCTGCCGTCGTCGACAAACAGATACTCGACCGATTTGAGCGTCTGTGCCTCAAGCGAGGCAAGCGTGCGCTCAATGGTCGCTTCAGCGTTGTGAAACACCACAATCAAACTTATGTCGGGCCGCTGGTCTGTCATATCAATATCCTGGGGGATGGTTTACACCTTATACTATTAACAATTCATAACGCAACATGGCTTACGGGCATGTTCCGATCCACATCGTCGCACTGCCGCATAAGCCATGGTAAGAGTAGTTGTTTTAAGAAATTATGTACTTCTAATAGTAATAAGTATGATAGGTTGCCACAAACCTACGAACTTAATTCCATATTTCCAAACCTTTTCCTCTTTTTATGCGGTCTGTCAGCGTTTTTTCGCGTTTTTTCGCGTTTCGTGACAGAGTCGGAGCACCTGGGCCGAGCGGGCGGGCAGATATAGCTTGAGCCATTCCACTCCGTGGGGGGCATAGAGCTTGTCGTTAACTGTCAGATGGCTGACGGAGTGATCCACATTGCCATAGCCTCCGAATTCGGGATCGTCGGTCGACATCACCTCCTCATATTTGCCCGGTGGGGTTAGTATGCCATAGTCGGCAAACGATTTCGACGGATTGAAATTGAACACAAACACCAGATCGCCGCGGCTGAAGGCCAGCACCTGGTCGTCGTCCTTCTCCCAGAGCTTGCGGATGGGCAGCGCCTGGAAGTTGTAGGTATCGGCCAGCAGTTGGATCATGGCATTGTCGAAGTTGTTGAGATACTCATACTTGAGCTCTTTGCGATCAACCAGATCCCACTGTCGGCGGGCATATTTGTAGCTCCAGCCATTGCCTTCGCGGGGGAAGTCGATCCACTCGGGATGGCCGAATTCGTTGCCCATGAAGTTGAGATAGCCGCCATTGATGGTTGAAGCCGTCACGAGGCGTATCATCTTGTGCAGGGCTATGCCACGGGCCACGGTCATGTCATCGTCGCCCTTCATCATGTGCCAGTACATCTTCTCGTCGATCAGGCGGAATATCACCGTCTTGTCGCCCACGAGTGCCTGGTCGTGACTCTCTACATACGAGATGGTCTTTTCATCGGCGCGGCGGTTGGTCAGCTCCCAGAATATCGAAGTCGGATGCCAGTCCTCGTCTTTTTTCTCCTTGAGCAGCTTGATCCAATAGTCGGGTATGCCCATGGCCATGCGGTAGTCGAAGCCGATGCCGCCGTCCTTGACCGGCACGGCCAGACCCGGCATGCCGCTCATCTCCTCGGCTATGGTGATGGCCTGCGGGTTGATCTCATGGATCAACTTGTTGGCAAGCGTCAGATATGTGATAGCGTTCAAGTCCTGATTGCCGTTGTAGTAATCTTCATAGCCGCCGAAGTCCTGGCCAAGTCCGTGGTTGAGATATAGCATCGAAGTGACGCCGTCGAAGCGGAATCCGTCGAAGCGGTATTCTTCGAGCCAAAACTTGCAGTTGCTCAGCAGGAAATGGATCACCTCGTTTTTGCCGTAGTCGAAGCAAAGCGAGTCCCATGCCGGATGCTCGCGGCGGCCGTCGCCGTAGAAGTACAGATCGGGCGTGCCGTCAAAGCGACCCAGGCCCTCCACTTCGTTTTTCACTGCGTGGCTGTGGACTATATCCATGATCACGGCTATACCCATCTGATGGGCGCGGTCGATGAGCGACTTCAGGTCGTCGGGAGTGCCGAAGCGGCTCGAGGCTGCATAGAAACTCGACACGTGATAGCCAAACGAGCCATAGTAGGGATGCTCCTGTATGGCCATGATCTGTATGGCATTATAGCCGTCGGCGGCGATGCGGGGCAATATCAGGTCGCGGAATTCGGCATAAGTGCCCACACCTTCGCGCTCCTGGGCCATGCCGATGTGGCATTCGTAGATCAGCAGTGGCTTGGTGTCGGGCTTGAACTTGTCGACCTTCCACTGATAGGCATCCTCCGGATCCCACACCTGGGCCGAGAACATCGTCGACTCCGGATCCTGCACCACGCGGGTGGCATAGGCCGGGATGCGCTCTCCTTCTCCACCGGGCCACTGTATCATCAGCTTGTAGTACTGGCCGTGGCGCAATGCATTGTGGGGCAACTGCAGCTCCCACACGCCGCCGTCGAGCCGGTGAAGCTCATAGCCGGCCATGCGGTGCCAGCCCGAAAAGTCGCCAATCAGAGTGACGGCCGTGGCATTGGGCGCCCATTCGCGAAACACCCATCCGCCGCTTTCGGTGCGGTGCAATCCAAAATAATTGTGAGCATTGGCAAACTCATCCAGACTGCGGCGACCGCCATCGGTCAGCTCAGCCTCCTTCTTTATGGCATCGGCATGGCGCCCCTCGATGGCCGGAGCAAACGGCTCAAGCCACGGATCATTCTTGATAAGAGCAAGATTTGACACAGGTTTGCGACGCGTCGACGTCTTTGACGACTTGCCGGCAGAAGCCGGCTTTTTAGCCGCTGATTTTGTTGACTTGGTCATGAGATACGTTGAAATATATACATCACAAACTTACGCAACTAAACTGACTCTTCCAAATATCCCACCCATTTTAAAACAAATTTGCGCCCCACAACAAATTTTCACCCCCCTAATCCCTAGCCCCCGAAAGTTCCTAAGGTCCTTAAAGACCTTAAGATCCAAATTCTCCCAACCCTCCCAATTCTCCCACAAATCCCACAAGAAGCCCCCCCCGCCTGCCTAATTCCTCACTCCTAATTCCTAATTCCAAAATCACTTTTTCCAAAAACCTATTGTAAGAATCGAAAACAATCCGTAACTTTGCCCACACAAATGCCCAGATGGCGGAATCGGTAGACGCGCTGGTCTCAAACACCAGTGGAGCAATCCATCCCGGTTCGATCCCGGGTCTGGGTACTGCAAAAAAAGAGGAGATTTCCCATAAGTCTCCTCTTTTTTATTTCACCTCATCCACCCCTACCCGACCTGTAGGGATGCTCCCCGGAGCATCCTCCCCATCCCCCATCCACCCCACCCTGTAAATCAACCACGCGCGCCATCAACCACCCGAAGCCTCCACACGGTATCATCCAAAAGCCCGAATTACCATAATCACATTAATTACAATCAATGAATTATTCTTTAGCTCTTTTTCTTGCTGGTCTTTATATCTTTTCGAATCATCATGCACTCGCCAATTCGGATCATTTCCAAGTAACAACTCCATACGACACATGCTTAACGCAAGATATAAAGATCACACCTGAATTCTCCGAACGAATCTCTAATTACGCTTCTGTATCTTGGTTTGAAAATGGATACGCAAACGTATCACAGATTCGCGGGAACAAAGTTGGTACAGGATTGATAGACCGCAGCGGCAATTTGGTCATTCCTTGTGAATATTTCACTATAAAAGTTTGTGACGACGGCTTCATTATAGCATCAAAATTTATTAATAACAACGTCATATGCGGAGTGCTGGACTATGAAGGGAATGTAATAATCCCTTTCATTTATAGCGGCATATCATATGATAAAGATGGTGTGTTTTGTGTCTGGGACATGAACAACAAGATGGCCATTCTTAAAGACAATGTCTTGCTGACTCCGTGGGCTGACTCATTCAGACATGTGTCTACTCAATTTACCGATATGGTGATTGGCGACAAACATTATGTATGCTCTAAGAATTTAATAGAATTCAAAAAACTTTCCCCATTCGCTTTTGAGGATATAACCGGATGCGATGAGATTCTTGACTATTGTTTGGTTCAACGCAATGGCGCCATGTATTCCTTTGACAAATTTGGAAATCTTCATGATGAATCAGTGTACAAAAAACTCCTACCGGAAGAAAACGGACAAATCCAATCTACTGATTTTGAGCAATTCCAACTCGGGCTGAAATTTGGAATAAAAAATTATTTGGGTGAAACTATTGTTGATCCTGTCTACGACTATGCCTGTCCATTTAATTTCGGAGACAGTCTATTTCTCGTTTGCAAACATGATAAACAGAATACAAACATAATGATGAAGGGTCTGCTTGACAATACAGGGCACCAGGTTTTGCCCATTCAATACGAATCAATAGAAGAAGGCAACTCTGCAAGCTCCAATAACATAATTTCCCCTAATTTTACCGGGATAGCATTTATCATTAAAAAAAATGGCAAATACGGCCTTTATTCTCGTTATGGTCTGATCGAACCTAATTTCGACTCTATCAATCTTGAAGACGATGGATATGCTATTGTCAAAAAGGACAAGAAGTATGAAATTTATAGAATTGATGGATGTCGCATAACCAAAGAAGGATATGATTACATCTCTTCATTTCACGAAGGACTTGCAGCAGCTTCGAAAGGAGGACGATATGGTTATATAGATAAATTGGGAAATGACACATTCTCAATCCAATAAACAAAACCATACCAAATCTTTCCACCGACCACTTAAGTTCATACCACACAAAAAAATCGAAATACCGAAGTTGCCCCACCTAAAAGTTTTTTTATCGGCAGCTTGAGACAAGTTGCCGATTCTTATGAAGGCATTATTGATATTTCACAATTTAAGAGCCGCCAACCAATAAACACTTTACCATAGATTTGGTGGGGTGAGATTTTTGGTGTAACTTAGCTGACGAAAGTTGCGGGCTGTGGGGATATCTGTGGCACCGGGCTTTCAACTGCTGCTTTCAGCGTGGGCGCTATACCTCGCCGAAAGCCGCTTGCTGGTACTGATTATTAACTCAATAGATATATCTGAATAGATGGCAAAAGTTATCATTATCGGGGCCGGAGGTGTCGGCACTGTCGTGGCCCACAAGTGTGCACAAAATCCGGAAGTGTTCAACGAAATAGTGCTTGCTTCGCGCACTCGTAGCAAGTGTGAGACTATAGCCCGCAAAATCGGCGACGGCCGCATCACCACCGACAGCGTCGATGCCGACAGTGTGGACCAGCTCGTGGAGCTGTTCAACCGCCATAAACCCGACATGGTCATAAACGTGGCTCTCCCCTATCAGGACCTGACCATCATGGAAGCTTGCCTGAAGTGCGGCGTCAACTATCTGGACACGGCCAACTATGAGCCGAAGGATGAAGCCCACTTCGAATACTCCTGGCAGTGGGCCTACCGCGAACGCTTCGAAAAGGCCGGTCTGACGGCAATTCTGGGCTGTGGTTTCGACCCGGGCGTGTCGGGCGTTTTCACCGCCTATGCCGCCAAGCACTACTTCTCGCAGATGGACTATCTGGACATCGTGGACTGCAATGCCGGCGACCATGGCAAAGCATTCGCCACCAATTTCAACCCCGAAATCAACATACGCGAAATCACTCAGAACGGCCGCTACTATCAGGACGGCAAATGGGTGACCACCGGTCCGCTCGAAATCCACAAACCGCTGACCTACCCCAACATCGGCGTGCGAGAAAGCTACCTACTCTACCATGAGGAGCTCGAAAGCCTGGTGCAGAACTATCCGTCGATCAAGCGCGCACGCTTCTGGATGACCTTCGGCCAGGAATATCTGACCCACCTGCGTGTAATCCAAAACATCGGCATGGCCCGCATCGACGAAGTAGACTACAATGGTATGAAGATCGTGCCCCTGCAGTTCCTCAAAGCCGTGCTGCCCAACCCGCAGGATCTCGGCGAAAACTACCACGGCGAGACCTCGATCGGCTGCCGCATCGAAGGCCGTGACAAAGAGGGCAAACATCTGACCTACTACATCTACAACAACTGCAGCCACGAAGAAGCCTACCGCGAAACCGGCATGCAGGCCGTCAGCTACACCACCGGCGTGCCCGCCATGATCGGCGCCATGATGTTCCTGACCGGAAAATGGAACAAGCCGGGGGTGCACAACGTAGAGGAATTCGATCCCGATCCGTTCATGGCCCAGCTCAAAGTACAGGGTCTGCCCTG
This sequence comes from Bacteroides sp., assembly GCA_023666835.1. Classification (GTDB taxonomy): domain Bacteria; phylum Bacteroidota; class Bacteroidia; order Bacteroidales; family Muribaculaceae; genus Paramuribaculum. The sequence continues at coordinate 1,139,863 of JAMPBJ010000001.1, forward strand.
GCATGAGCAGTTCGATCTCGACCTTGAAGTATAAGAGTGTGTCTAATAACAGCCAATATATTATTCCAATCATGAAAAAACTACATCTTCTCACCCTTGCCGCGTGCTCACTGCTGATGCTGGCCATCAGCTCGTGCTCGTCGAAAGACATGCTCGACATGGTTCCCGACGACGTTGACTACGTGGCCACGTTCAACATTGAAAAAATGGTGAAAAACGCCGGATTCACCATCACCGAAAACGATATCAAAGGTCCGGACGACCTGAAATCGGAGCTCAACTCCATGCCTGAGGATCAGCGCGCCATGATCAGCGACATCTACACAAGCATCGATCCGGCCCGCGTGCTCGTGTTCGGCTACATCTCAGCCGACGATCCAATGACCTTCGGCGTGGCCAAGATCACCGACAAGGACAAACTCGAAGATATACTCTCCGATCAGGACTATGAGGACAACAACGAAGGCGGATTCGACGTCTACAGCAAATACAAGATGCACTGCGTGATCGACAAAGATTATGCATGGGTCCTGCAGGCTGATGACGCATCGGATGCTGCCACTCTGGTGAAACGCATGAAATCGCGTGCCGACGACAAGGACATCACATCGGTCGACGGTGTGGTCGACTACCTGGCATCGGACAACGCCATCAACTGCGTGGCCAACCTGACCCCGATCGCCGACCTGTCGTCGAAATACGGTTACCGCTTCCTCGACCGTCAGACAGCTGTGGCGCTCTCCACACTTGCACCCTACATCAAGGACAAATGGGCAGCCGCATCGCTCGACTTCACCGGCAATGCATTCAACTTCACAGCCAGCGTGTTCAACCCTGAAACAGGCGAACGCCTCGAAGTGCCCGGAGCAAAAGAGATCGACACCAACCTGCTCGCCTACCTGCCCGAAAACACCAAGGCAGCCTATGCAGTGGGCATCGACAACCAGCAGCTCCGCGAAATGCTGACCTCACTGCAGCCCATGGTGCAGAACGATCCGTTGGCCACCAAGGCGCTCAAACAGCTTGGCAACATCGACGGCACGATCGTGGCCGGCTTCGGATTCGACAATCTCAGCACTCTGCTCGACGGTAAAAGCATACCCGACTTCGCGCTCGTGGTTCAATTACGCCCCGGCAAAGCAGCCACAGCTAAAGACGTGATCGTCGAAGCAGCGCAGAAATTCGGTGCAACAGCTGAAACGAAAGGCAACAGCTCCACCATCAGCGTATATGGCATGCCTAATTTCTATGTCACCACTTCGGGCGACTGCCTCGTGCTGTCAAACAAAGCGACAGTGGCCAAGAAATTCACCGGATTCAAGGAAGTGATGAAAGGAAAATCGACAGCCTTCGCATTCACCATCCCCAACATCAGCAAGCTCACCGACGGCAAGTCGAAAATGAGCATCGACGGCTCCATCACTTACGCCAAAGGCGTGATCGATGCCACAGTTGAATTCGGCAATTATAAAGGATCGCTCATCAACGAGTTCATCATCGTGGGCAACGACATCAACGAAAAGCAGAAAAAAATCTACGAAGCCCAGATGGCCTCCTACGACTACAATAGCTACGACTTCAATGACTACTCCGACGTCTATGCTGTAGACACTGTCATGGTGGAACCGGATGAAGGCTACGATGACTGGTAATCAACAGACCCTATCTGACCAACAATGATCAATGAGATAACAATCGAACGTACACTTCCGCTCGTGTTTGACGGGATGCAGAATGAGCATCCCGTCAGCGTGTCGGAAGTATGGCTGCGGGAAGTGACCTTCCGGCGCCCCGACTACTATATGGTGGAGGCCGAATCGGGCACCGGCAAATCGAGCCTGTGCAGCTTCATCTATGGCTCGCGAGGCGACTACAGCGGACGCATACTGTTCGACGGCCGCGACGTCAAAGAATTCAGCGTGGCCGACTGGTGCCGTCTGCGCACTGCCGCCCTTGCCTATCTGCCCCAGGAGATGCAGCTCTTCCCCGAGCTGACGGCCTATGAAAACATCGAGATCAAAAACCGCCTGACCGGATGCAAGACCGAGCGGTGGATTCGTCAGGCACTCGAGCGTCTGGAGATAGGCAACAAAGTGGACACTCCGGCCGGCCGCCTGTCGGTAGGTCAGCAGCAACGTGTGGCCATCATCCGCTCCCTTTGCCAGCCGTTTGACTTTATTCTCATTGACGAACCGGTCAGCCACCTCGATGCGCGCAACAATGCCATCGTGGCCTTGTTGATCGAAGAAGAAGCCTCGCGCTACGGAGCTTCGATCATTGCCACTTCGGTGGGCAACAAAATCAACATCCCCGTCAACCACACGCTCAAACTATGAAACGATCGATCGTATGGCGTCTGATGCGCCGCAACATATCCGTAGGCCAGCTTGTGGGCTATGCCGTTGCCAATCTTGTGGGACTGGCGATAGTGGTCAGCGCTCTGCAACTATACCGCGACGTGACAGCCGTGTGGGAATCTGACGACTCGTTTATATCGCGCGACTATCTCATCATATCCAAAACCGTGGAGGGCGTGCAGCTCGGGCCGAAGCACAACGAGTTCACAGCTGAAGAGATAGCTGAAATAGAGCAACAGCCATGGATACGCAAAGTGGGGCAATTCTCAGTGGCCGGCTTCAATGTCAGCGCTTCGCTCGACATGTGGGGCCGCGGCATGTCGACAGCACTTTTTCTCGAAGCTATCCCCGATGAATTTTTCGACGTGAAGCCATACGGATGGGAATGGAATCCGACACCCGGCCCCAACGGACTGCCCGAAGTGCCGATCATCATCAGCAAAGACTATCTGACGCTCTACAACTTCGGATTTGCCACCTCGCGCGGCTATCCCCAACTGTCGGAAGCCACCATCGGTCAACTTCCGCTCCGGCTCTCGGTGGCAGGCAACGGACGGCAGATGACAATGACCGGGCGCATCGTCGGATTTTCGTCGCGTCTGAACACCTTTGCCGTGCCCCAGACATTTCTCGACTGGGCCAACGGTCAACTCGCCGAGCCCGGATCCGATACCAACCCATCGAGGCTGATACTCGAAGTGAACACGCCCGGCGATCCGGCCATCGGCCGCTTTCTGGCCGAAAAAGGCTATGAGAGCGCCGGTGACAAAGCCGACAATGGTCGAGCAGCCTACTTCCTGCAGATCATCACTGCCATCGTGGTGGCCGTGGGCATTGTCATATCGCTGTTGGCCTTCTTCATACTGCTGCTGAGCATCCACCTGCTCATCCAGAAAAACCGCCGTCAGCTCCACATGCTGATGATGCTTGGTTATACTCCCGGAGCCGTGGCCCGCTACTACTACATAATAATCTGTGTGCTCAACACATGCGTGCTTGTGGGCGCCTGGATCTCCATGCTCATAGCCCGGCACCTGTGGTCGGGACCGCTGTCAGAAATCGGAGTCGAGGGCACCGGCCCGTGGATGTCGATGGGCATTGGATTGCTGATCATGGCCCTTATTACCGTGGGCAACATCACCGCCATTCGCCGCAATATAGGCCGCACATTCCCGGGGCCTCACCGCTCGAGTCAAACATTTTAGGATTCTGTTCGTTACGAATTATATGAAAGATCTGATCATAGAAAAGGAATCATCCGAACGCGCCATACTTGTGGGCTTGATCACACCGACACAAAACGAGATCAAGGCCAATGAATATCTCGACGAACTTGCGTTTCTGGCCGACACGGCCGGAGCCGTCACTGAGAAACGCTTCCTTCAACGACTCAATTATCCCGACCAACGCACATTTGTGGGCAAGGGAAAACTTGAGGAGATACGCCAATATGTCGAAGACAACGACATAGGCATGGCCATATTCGACGACGATCTGACATCGAAGCAGGTGGCCAACATAGAGCGCGAACTGAAAATCAAAATTCTCGACCGCACAAGCCTTATCCTTGACATCTTTGCCAAGCGCGCACAGACAGCCAACGCCAAGACGCAGGTCGAGCTGGCCCAATATCAGTATCTGCTTCCTCGACTCACCCGCATGTGGACTCACCTCGAACGCCAACGCGGAGGTATCGGCATGCGCGGCCCCGGCGAAACACAGATAGAGACCGACCGCCGAATCATCCTCGACAAGATTTCGCGACTGAAAAACGAGCTGAAAGACATCGACCGCCAGAAATCGATGCAGCGCAAAAACCGCGGGAAGTTGACCCGAGTAGCACTCGTCGGTTATACCAACGTGGGCAAATCGACGTTGATGAACCTCTTGAGCAAGAGCGACGTGTTTGCCGAAAACAAACTGTTTGCCACGCTCGACACGACCGTTCGCAAAGTGATCATCGACAATCTGCCGTTTTTGCTTACCGACACCGTGGGATTCATCCGCAAACTCCCCACACATCTGGTAGAATCGTTCAAATCGACTCTCGATGAGGTGCGCGACGCTGATATCCTGGTGCATGTGGTCGACATCAGCCATCCTAACTTTGAAGAGCAGATCGAGGTTGTGAACCGCACGCTCAACGAAGTGTGCGATGGTGCCGACAAACCAATGATAATGGTATTCAACAAGATCGATGCCTTCAAATATGTGCCCAAGGACGATGATGATCTGACACCACGTTCGCGCGAAAACATACCGCTCGAAGAACTTGAGGCTACCTGGATGAGCCGCATGGGCGACGACGCAGTGTTCATCTCTGCCAAAAAGGGCATCAATATCGATCAGCTCAAAGAGAAGATCTATGAGAAGGCCAAGCAGGTGCACATGACCCGCTTCCCATATAACGACTTCCTGTTTCAAAAATACGACGACATCGACCCGGAGCAGCTATGACAGCTACGATAAGGCAGTCGCTGACTCGCTGACAGGGACTACTTCGCCGGTGTCGACATACCAGAGGAAGCCACGAACGTTTTCGTAGCCCATTGATCGGAGCGATTCCATGTAACCACGCACTTGCTTTTTGTATTCGTTGCGTACTTTCAGGTGGTCGTCTTTGTCCTTTTCGGCCCGGGCGAACTTGTAGTCGACGACGTCGACATGACCGTCGGCAGTCCACACTATGCGGTCGGCACGACCGGCCTCGCCCGACGACATGTGCATGGGGCGCTCCAGTTTCAGTTTCTTGAAATCATCGAACCACCCCTTCACTTCAGGCTCCGACAGACGCCGGCGCAGGAATGCCTCAACTTTTTCGGCCTCATCCTCGGGTAGCTGCCCTCGGGAAACACTGCGCGCTACGGCCTCCGACAGATCATCAGCCCGGCGAACCATTGCGAGAACGTCGTGGAGTATGATGCCACGCTGACGCCGACTGTTGTAGTCATGGTCGTCCTCCAACTTGATTTTCGACCATAGATCCTGACGCATCCCCGACGTATACGGCACCATAGACATCGAATCGACCGGATCAAGAGCGCTGTGCTTCTTTTGCGACTTATCCGACGATGTTGATTCAGGTTTAGTCGGCGCACCGCGACTTACGAGCATGCATGATGCCTCCATAGTTTCGTCCGAGGCATCGACCGGAGGCACGAACACACTTTGCACGTCGGTTCTCATTTCAGGGAGCCCCGGAGCCAACTCGTTGATAAAGTCAGAGACCTTGCTATATTCTTTACCAGGCTTCGGACATGAAATGATCAGCTCGTTGATGGCACGTGTCATAGCCACATACAGCACATTGATTTCGTCAAGCATCTGCTCGCTGTAGCGACGCCGATACTGATCGCGGAACACGGTGTTTTCCATATACTTGCCCGGAGCGAGAGGAAGCATGGCCGGAATTTCGACGGAGCTGTCGATGCCATCGAGCGAACCATCGGTGACAAACCACTCACTGTCGCGAAAATCGATCATTCGCCAGGCGGCAAACGGTATGTGCACGCATTTGAACTCCAAACCTTTCGATTTGTGGATCGACATTACGCGAATTGCATTTTCATCGTGAGGAGCAGAAATCTTCGATTTATAGCCGGTGTCGTCCCACCACTGGAGGAAAGAATTTAGATCCGTCACTCCCCGGCTACAAAACTCCGTTACAACGTCGACAAACGCCGTGATATACATGTTTTGCTCCTCCACCATTTCCGGGGAAAGATATTCAGCTATGATGTTTTCGACCAGCGAAGGCAGATTGAAACATGCCATGGCCGAATCAGCCATAAGACGGTCGAAGTCTTCAGCCTTATCGGTATTGTCGGCCACAGCCTGCAATGCAGTAGTGAGTGAAATGTCGGGATCGTCGGTGACACACATCATCTGCTCATACTTGTTGATGACCCTTCCAACATCGCGCGCGAACACCGAACGATGGCCATCTGAGTCGACAGCGCCAACGGCATTGTCGACGCCCGGCATGGCAGCGAAACGAAGATGGCTCAGTATAAGTTTGACTGCGGGCGACGACTTGAGTTCCATTGCGTCGTCGGACATGATGCGCACATTTTTCAGTTCCGGGATTTTTTCGGTCATCTTCATGATGTGGTCGATGACAAGCGTCCCTTCGGTGTTGAATCGAGTGAGAATGGTGATGTCGGAAGGCAAATAACCGGCGCGCAACTGCCTCACGATTTCGTTTGTCATATGTGCCAGGGCAAACGACATATAACTCTTGGATTTCGCAGTATTGGATGCCGGCTTGTCAAACAAAGCCACGCTTACAAAACCGAGCTTCTCAAGATTGCCGTTGCAAACCTTCTGTCGCACATTGGCGTAGAAGTCTTTGATGCCGTCCACATCGCCCTCCACTGTCTGCACCAGCGAATCAAACAGATCATTGTTGAACTCGACCACATCGCACGAGCTGCGCCAGTTGGTGTTGCCCTTCTCGTCGGTGCCCTCCGGATTGTACCATGAATTGAACTGACCGCGCACCTTGCTTTGCAAAAGCGACGGATCAGAGAAACGGAAGCGGTAGATGCATTGCTTCTCATCGCCGATGATAAGACTTTCCTCATCCTTCGAGAGACCTTCGAGAAGAAGCGGTGCAAGGTTTTCCCACTGAATGGTAGATGTGTCCTGGAACTCATCTATCAGGTAGTGGTCGAGCCGTACGCCGATACGCTCATAAATAAACGGAGCACATCGGTCGGTGTCGTCGCCAATGATGCGTCGGAGAAAAGTGTTTGTGTCCGACAGCAATATCATGTTGTTCTCCTTGCGATAGTCCTCTATTTTATCGAACACTCCCTTGAGAAGACCGAGCACAAAAAGATTGCGACGCACTTCACGGTAGAGTTTGATGCGGTCGGTGTCGTGATCGATCAGGAAGCACGCACGCATGATTGCGCTTTCAAGATCGGGATCCGGCTCCTTTTTCAATTTATCGGCAAGGTTCTTCTTGCATGCAAAAAGGTAGCCGGTCTTATGATAGAGGACACCGGACGCCGACTTCTTGTCGGTCAAACCCTTTTCGGCCGTATCTTTGAGCTGGTTGAAAAGATTGTCCTTAACGGTAGGGGTTTCGGGTGATTCAGTCGTTGGGTCGTATCCGCGGATGAAGATAAGCTCAACAGCCTTTTGACAAGCCTCACGCATGTCCTTGATCAGAGACTGCTCTTTGGAGCCTATCTCCTCTGCCAACTTACGAAGCTTTTGTTCATCCTGAAGATATTGCATCAGTTCATCGTAGCGGGCGAAAAAGTCGTCGTTGCATATATTCTTAATCAGTCCGAGAAACTCATTGTGAATGCGACTACTACGATTGAAGAGGTTGACCGACTTGCCGCGGTCGAACTCACCCATCAGATAATTAGATATCCAATCGACGAGCGGCAGATCGCCGGAGGCATGACCCTTGACCTGAAGCGAGTCGAAGAGCTCCTTGACTCCCTGCCCGATGGCCATGTCGGACTCAAGATCCACATCATAGTTGCCGGGTATGTCAACCTCGCGGGCAAAGGTGCGCAGTATCGACTGAAAGAAAGAGTCGATGGTGCTGACCTGAAAGAAATTAAAATCGAAAAGCAACTGGCGCAGGGCTTTCGCTGCCGCAGTTTTCAGTTCGGCCGGATTGCAATGCAGTTCTTTGCAAAGATCCCCCTCGTAGCTGCTCTTCTTTGTCCAACCCGGCTCCATGCCACCGAGCACGGCAAGTTCGTGAATGATACGGCGCTTCATCTCGTCGGTGGCCTTATTGGTAAAGGTCACGGCGAGGATATGACGGTGGCGGTTGCGCATCGAGGCATCATCGGCAAAGCCGTTGAGCCGGTATTGACCACTTTCATGATCCTTGACTCCGAGCAAAAGCTTTATGTATTTGTAGGTCAGGCGATAAGTTTTACCCGAGCCTGCCGATGCCTTATAGACCGATAGCATGTTAGAAACACTCTTAGATTTTACGAGATTTATATCCGTAGGAATTGAGCAACCTGACGCAATCGTCGCGACGATCGCCCTGAATCAAGATATCGCCACCGCGAGCCGAGCCACCGGTGCCAAGAGTCTGCTTTAGACGGCGCGCTATGTCGAGCAACTCGTCGTCGGGGAGCTGCCAGCCGGTGATCAGCGTAGCAGTCTTTCCACCGCGACCTTTGCGTTCGATGCCCACGTCGACGCGCGGATGAGCCGAAGGAAGGGGGCGGTCGTCGGCCGATTCAACAGTTTCCGGACCATCCGGAAGATCGGGGTTCTGACGGCGGAAAGCCTCAAGTTGTTGTTGCCAGTCCATAGAGTCAATTCGATGTGTGCAATGAGTCAAGGGCTTCCATTTCGTCGGGAAGGTTCGACATGTCGGTAGGATTGGCGCGGTTGGCTACATGATTTGACAGCGTCTCGACATATTGCAGACGACCCGGATCAACGTTTCGGTAGAATGCTTCGGCGCTGTCGGCATCTGTCCGGTAGGCCATATCATACAGATCGCTTGCACGGTTGGTATACAGCTCGGGATCTTTATCGCTGTCAGCCACATACATATACACCATCGACAGGCGAGCCATCTGCTGTGAAGTCAGCGATTGTTTTACCACAGTATCGTCAAAAAGATACGAAGCAGCGCTCACAGCGGCCTCAACATCGCCAAGAGCAACAGCACCTTCGGCATTACGCAGAGTCTCTTCGACCGATTCCGAGGACATATGTCCGCGACACGACATTGATACAGCCAACGTCAGCAGCAGAACCGGAAGAAGAAATATATATTTTCTATTCATATGATTGTTTGTGTTTTGAGAATTTATGAGAGTCGGAGTTTGAACGACCGGATGAGATGTTCGAGCGGGGGATAGTCATTGACCATGCGCTTGAGCAGCTCGGCATCGTTGAGCGTGTAGCGCGGCAATGACGACTCGTCGATTTCCACATTGAAATCCACACTGTCGTTCATCAGTTTGTCGCGCAGGAAGCGCAGAAGATCCTGTTTGCTGTTGAGCATCGTCTCCGACTGCTTCTGATTGCGCACGAGTACCGTGAACTGCGTATCGTTAAGCATCTTGATAGGAGCGGCACGCATGGTGTTGGTCAATATTCTCGCCGTGGGATTGGTGGAGATATATGTGTTCCATGCGGTCATGAGTGCATCGGTCGAGAACCGGTGCGACCGGTTTTGCGACACCGGAGCCGCCTCGGCAGGCTTGTCGGCCTGCGACTCCACACCGTGGCGAATGGAGATTCGCGGCCCTGATACGCCGACAAGTCGACGAGGTGGAGCTGCCGGAGCCGGGCTTGCAGTTGTCGGTTGAGCGGGTCGTACCGTGGTCGATGCCGGCTTAGGCGTTGGTGTGGCCGGTTGAGGAGAAGGCGCCGGGGATTTGGCGGCACTCGGCTGAGCGGCCGGCGATGTAGCGCGGCCTCTGACGGCGATAGGTTTCAACCGCCCCTCTCCTTCGCCGTCGTTACTGGGGGAGGGGCCGAATGGTTGGCATATTTTAGCGAGCGTCAGCTCTATCAGGAACTGCTTGTTGGAAGCCACGCGATAGTTCAGGTCGGCATCGTTGAGCAGCGACATGGCACGATAGAGGAACTCCGGCTTGCATCGCGGGGCTATTTCGGCCATTTCGCGACGGGCATCGTCGCCGGCCTCGATGAGCGCCAGAGTGGCAGGATTGGCAGCCACCATCAGATCGCGCATATATGAAGCCAGTCCGTTGATGAAAAACTGAGAGTCGAAGCCATTGTCGCGAATCTCCTTGTAGATTGCCCACGAACCGAGTATGTCGCCCTGAAGCAGAGCCTCGAGTATGCGGTGATAGTAGACATGGTCAAGCACATTGAGATTGTCGATGGCCGACTGATAGGTGATGACACCTCCCGACGATGCAGCCACCTGGTCGAATATCGAAAGCGCATCGCGCATAGCACCGTCGGCTTTCTGGGCTATGACGTTGAGAGCTGCCGGCTCCACCTGAATTCCTTCCTGTGAGGCCACATAGGTCAGATGGTCGATCATGTCCTGGATGGTGATTCGATGGAAATCGTAGATCTGGCATCGCGACAGGATGGTGGGTATGATTTTGTGCTTCTCGGTGGTGGCGAGAATAAAAATCACATACGACGGCGGCTCCTCGAGAGTCTTGAGGAAGGCATTGAAAGCGGCCGGCGAGAGCATGTGGACCTCATCGACGATAAACACGCGGTAGCGCCCCGACGATGGGGGAACCTGCACCTGCTCTATGAGCTGGCGCATATCGTCGACGCCATTGTTTGACGCGGCGTCGAGCTCTATGATGTTCATCGACGTCGACTCGTTGAATGCACGACACGATTCGCATTCGTTGCACGCCTCACCATCGGGCGTCAGGTTCGAGCAGTTGATGGTTTTGGCAAATATGCGTGCACACGACGTCTTGCCCACACCCCTCGACCCACAAAACAGGTAGGCATGAGCCAGGCGGTTGGTTTTCACCGCATTTTTCAGAGTGACTGTCAGCGCCTTCTGTCCGACCACCGAAGCGAACGTCGACGGGCGGTATTTTCGGGCGGAAACTAAATATTTCTCCATTGATCAGATGCTATAACTTTTTTCAAATTTACTACATTTTTTCCGATTTTGCAACTATGATTATCTACAATACTACACACAAAATTCACACACCTGCAAAGATAGCGCGTCGTTGAGCCGTCTGATCCCAAAATAGCAAAATTATCTTTGAAATTACCCGGATTCGCTGATGGCTTTTTAGGTTTTCAACAACGTGGAGAGTTTGCCAATATATTCCGGAGTGGTGCCGCAACAACCGCCTGCCATGGCGACCGGATACTGACTGAGCGTGCCCCACATGGCGGTTGCGAATTCATCGGCACTGATATTGTAGACACCCCGGCTATCAGGGAGCCCGGCGCTCGGATAGAACATCACCGGGCGGCCGTCGGAGATCAGCGAGGGTAGCGACGACGCAAGCGCTCCAACACCATCCGAACAGTTGAGTCCGATAATATCGATTCGGTCCGAGGAAACCTCATCATAAAATTGCATTGGAGTTTGGCCGGAATACAAGCGACCGGTGTCGCCATAGAGAGCCACCGACACGGCCAGCGGCACCGGCGAGGAAGTATGGGCTGAAAGAGCGCAGCGTATACCCCTAAGAGCCGCCTTGGCTGTATCTGCATCATAGACCGATTCAAGAAGCATCATATCGACACCTTCGGAAATCAACATATCGGCCTGCACGCAGCAGGCCATGGTCACATCTAAGGCGCGGAGGGCCAATTCCCTGCCGGTCAGTTGCGAAAGCATTACCGCCGAGGGGCCCATGGTGCCAACCACAAATACCCTCCTGCCACGCAACATTGCCGCATCGGCCTCATGTCGGGCCAGACGAACCGCAGCCCGATTGATCTCTTTGAAGGAATGGCCACCAAGCATGGCAGGTCCGGTCAGAGGCGAAGCATTGAACGTGTTGGTCCTGAGCAGGTCGGCTCCTGCTTCTATGTATTGACGGTGGAGCGAAGCTACCATATCCGGACGTGTCAGAGAAAGCACATCGCAGCACATGCCTTCACAAGCACCTGAGGCAATGAGCATTGAACCCGTTGCTCCATCGAGCATCAACGGGGCGCACTCTGCGATCGCTTCAAGTATTCCAACACAGTCGTTCATGATTTACCGCAAAGATACAAAACAACACAATATATATTAAGAAATGGCGTTATTGTTATGGAATTATTTCATCATGCGATCCAATATGACAAGATTCTACTCTAATCTAACCAATATATTTCTTGCGTTGACGGCGTTTCTGATCGGAACCGCCACATCAAACGCTTTTCCCACCGACATCTACGCCAAAAGTTCGCAATTGAGTTCCGGCAAATGGGTGAAAATATCCGTGTCGGAGACCGGTGTGCATTTCATACCCGCCGCCACGCTGCGTTCGTGGGGCTTCAGCGACATATCCAAAGTGAAAATCCACGGCTACGGCGGACGTCAGATCCCCGACCAATTGACGCAGGCCAATTACAAGGACGATCTGCCCGAACTTTCGACAATCCGCAACGCCTCCGGCATCTACTTCTACGGGGTGGCCACCGAAACATGGGCCGTCAGCGCACGCCAATATGCGCAGACGATCAACCCCTACAGCACCAATGGCTACTACTTCGTCAGCCAAAGCGATGAAGCGCCCTCGGCAGTTGAAACGCAATCGAGCACCATCGTCCCCGAAGACTATGCCACCACCTTCACTTCGCTGATATATCACGAAGTCGACAAATATTCGCTGTCGAGCTCGGGCACAATGTTTTTCGGCGAAGATTTCCGCTCCAACCGTTCGCAGACTTTCAATCTAAAGCTCCACGACCTGGTGGAAGACCAGAATGCATGGATCAGGATCGCATTCGTCACCAATACGACTTCAGCATCGACCGTGGCCTACGATCTGGGCAACTCGGTCAACGGCACCATATCGATGAATTCGGCCGACGACAACTTTGGTGTGCGCAAGCTCACGAGCCGCACCTTCAAGCCGGCGGGCGAAAACCTTGACGTCAAACTGACGTTCCAGCCCTCGGGCATGGTGACGGCGGCACATCTCGACGCTTTAACCGTCAACTATCCCCGCTATCTGCGTCTATACAACGGCCGACTTGAATTCTCGCTGTCAAAAACATCTGCCGCACTGTCAGGCTCAACGGCCAAAACCCATGTGTGGGACGTGACCGATAGCGAGACTCCCATCGAAATGGGACTGACACTCAACGGCGATCAAGCCACTTGGGTCAACCCCTACTATGGCACTCGCAGATATTATGCCTGGAACGAGGACGCTTCGCTGCCCACGCCCAAACTGGTGTCGAGCGTGGCCAACCAAGACATCCACGCCACTACGATGCTCCCCGACATGATCATCATCACAGTCAAGGACTTTGCCGGTGAGGCCGAACGCATAGCCAACCTACACCGCAATGCGCCCGACAACTTTAACGTGCTCGTAGTGAACCAGGAAGAGGTGTTCAACGAATTTTCATCCGGCACACGCGATCCGGGTGCTTTCCGCCGCATGCTAAAGATGTTCTACGACCGTGGCAGAGAGGCGGGACGGATTCCGCGCTACTGCCTGCTGCTGGGACGTGCATTCTACGATGTGCGTGGCGTCACAACCGAATCGAAGAGCTACACCGATCCCATGCTCCCCACATGGCAGTCGTCGGAATCGTTGGCTGAAAGCTCAACCTATTGCAGCGACGACGTGATGGTGATGCTTGAGGACAACTCCGGCAACTCGCTGCTCTACGACCGCCTGTCGATGTCGATAGGCCGCATACCGGCACGCACTCTCTCCCAGGCCAAAGCCTACGTCGACAAGCTCTACGCCTACAACGAAAACAAGCAGCTTTCGCCATGGAAGCAGTCAATCATACTCGAAGCCGACAACGGCAACTCGGGCATGTTTATGGCCGGCGACGGCAAATCGGCACTGACCACCGGACTTGAAGGTCTTTACAACGGCATGATGGCCGACGAGGATGCATCACAATTTCTCTTCACCAAGGTGTACTACGACGCATTCCCCATCCAGAACGGCTATTGCGCCAAAGCCGATGAGCGATTCACGCGTTCGCTCAACGAAGGCTCGATGCTTTGGATCTACAACGGCCACGGTGCTCTCGAAACGCTTGGTGGCGAAGGCCTTCACTCGAAGACGAAGATCAACAGCATGTACAACAAGCATTGGCCTGTACTGTTTGCCATGACTTGCTCTTTCGGCCAGTGGGACGGCCTGCCGACAAGCGGAGTCGAGACAGTGTCGTTCAACCCCGACGGAGGTGCCATAGCCACCCTTTCGGCCACACGTAAGGCGCCCATACCGGGCAACGACGATGTGGTGATGGCACTCGGCCGATCGTTGATGCGCCGCGATGCCGAAGGTTCATATCTGCGTCTGGGCGACATGATCTACAATGCAAAAAACACTCTTATCACCACCAAACAGCCCGGCGGTGCGCTGACAAAACTACGCATGGCTCTCCTTGGCGACCCGGCCATGCGGATGCTGATACCCGACGCCACAATCACACTCGATGAGATCAACGGCGAGGAAGTCACCGCCGACAATCAGACCACCATCATGGCCCGTCAGAGAGTCAAAATGTCGGGATCGCTGCGCGACGTTTCAGGCAACGTCATCGACGACTTCAACGGCACCCTGGCTCTGACACTTTTCGACGCCGAAACCACCACTACATCTGCCGGTCTTGCCGTCGACGAGACCGGCGGACGCGCCGTCAACTTCGACGAAGCCGGCAGCAAGCTGTTCACCGGCCGATCCAAAGTTGAAGGTGGGCGTTTTGAAATCGAATTTGCAATGCCGGCCGAGATCGCCGACAATTTCCGACCGGCCACCGTTGGCATGTATGCATATACTGTCGACGGGCGAGAAGCCGCCGGAGTCAACCGCGACATATTCGTCTATGGTTTTGACGATATGGCCGAAAGCGACTCCCTGCCTCCGGTCATCGATTATGCCTATCTCAACCACCCGTCGTTTACCAACGGAGGCACCACCAACGAGCAGCCGACGTTTATGGCCGGTGTGTCGGACGATATCGGCATCAACCTTTCGATGGCAGGCATCGGCCACCAGATGATGCTTAAAGTCGACGACAGCCAGACGTTTAACGATGTGTCGCTCTACTACACTCCGGCCTCCGACGGATCGGCATCAGGCACCATCGCCTATCCGATGAGCGAACTGGAGGACGGCGCCCACACCCTGACATTCCGCGTATGGGACACCTCGGGCAACTCTACGACCCATGCCATCAACTTCTTCGTTGAACATGGAGCCGCACCGACTCTACTCGACATATTTACCGATGTGAACCCGGCCACCACGCACGCCAATTTCTATCTGAGCCACAACCGCCCGGATGCGATGGCCACGGTGACGCTCGACATCTACAGCATATCGGGTCGCAGAATATGGACCACGACATCGTCGGGTCGCAGCGATCTGTTCCTGAGCGCACCGATCCAGTGGGATCTTCGCGACATGGGTGGCCAGCGCGTGATCCGCGGCATCTATATCTACCGCGCAACGCTCACCATCGATGGCTACACGCTGACATCGCCGGCACGCCGCATAGCGGTCACCGGCAACTGATGATGCCGAGGGTGCGAGGATCTCTTCTTCCCATATAGAATTTGTCGAGAACCTGCGAGAAAATGTCGTTGGGAGCCACGGCGTCAAACAGAGTCATTGACGACTTGAGTTTGTGGCTGTCGATGCCGCCCATCACGGTGCGTGCATCGTTGGTGTCAAGCGCAAGCAATGCTGAGCACACCGCTCTCAGCCGCTCGTTGAGCAAGGGATGACGAAGATACACGGCCGCTTCGTCTGCGCCCGTCAGTCCATAGAATTTCGACATATTGGATCGGCCCAAATGCTTGAGTTGTGGGAATATATACCACATCCAGTGCGACGTTTTCCGTCCGGCACGGAGTTCGCTCAACGCTGATTCGTAGGAACGCGACTGCGCATCGACAAACCGTTGCAGGTTATATGCATCCTCCATGACGTGTCAGAATTCGAGGCGGAAGCCGCGTTGTTTCAGCTCACGGTATTTGTCGAGATTGAACCGAAAGAGCGTGGCACGGCGTTTTGGTGTGGGGCGCGTCGTCTCGTCGAGCTGCGTAAGCATGTCGAGATGAAACATCTTTTTAGCGAAATTGCGCCGGTCGAATCTTACCCCGAGCACCGATTCGTAGAGCGTCTGCAGCTCTTTCATGGTGAATTTCTCGGGGAGCAGATCGTAGCCGATTGGATGGAAATGGATGCGTTCGCGGAGGCGCGACAATGCATCGCGGAGTATCACGTCGTGGTCGAAGGCCAACTGAGGCACTTCTCCGACCGAAAACCACTTCGCATCAGCAGCGTCATCGCCACCTTTGACCTCCCGGATCTTCACAAGCGCAAGAAAGGCTATGGTGATCACTCGTCCGCGCGGGTCGCGGTCGGGTGCGGAGTAAGCGTGGAATTGCTCGATATATGCCGACTGCAAGCCGGTTTCCTCTCGAAGCTCGCGGAGTGCACCTTCCTCGGCCGACTCTTCGGGTTTGAGAAAGCCGCCCGGAAGCGCCCATTTGCCTTTGTAAGGCTCTATGCCTCTTTCCACTAACAGGATCTTCAGGTCAGCTCCGTCGAAGCCGAATATCACGCAGTCGGTAGTCACTGCCGGATGGGGATATTTGTAGCAATATTTATTCATTTCGTAATTCAAGCTCCTTGTCAAATTTTTCAATCACATTAATCATTTGTTCGGGCAACAGCGACATGCAGCCGTCAAGCAGTGTCTGCGGTATCGTACCATAGTAGGCCGCGGCTATGCCACCGGATATGCAGGCCTGCGTGTCGGCATCGCCTCCAAGTGCCACGGCCCGGCGTATGGTCGATTCATAGTCGTCGGCTCCCAGAAAGGCGATGATTGCTTCGGGCACAGATTGCTGACAACTCACTCTGAAGCGATAGTCCGGCTGAATGTCGGCATATCTACGGCTCAGATCATAGCCGAATTGGGTTTCCAGCCGTTGACGTATCTCATCTTTTCTGCATGAATTCAATGCCATGTATATGGCCAGCGCAGTGGCTTGAGCGCCCTTGATGCCTTCGGGATGATTGTGGGTCACTTCGGCGGTTTTCAGTGCAAGATCGAGAACCTCATCCTCCGATTTGGCGTAAGCGCCAACGGCACTGACCCGCATTGCCGATCCGTTGCCCCAACTGTCGTATGGTTGAGGATCACGCGCCGTAATCCAATTGAAAAAACCACGGCCATAGCCGGCATGCAAATACCTCCGACACCAGTCGAGCAGCCTGTCGCGAAAGTCATAGCCCGACATAAGAGCGTCGGTCACAGCGATCGTACACACCGTATCGTCGGTGAATCGACTTCTTTTCACCAACAGCTGGAAATTCATTTCTTTGGTGGGGCGGAACTCATAAGCCGACCCCACAATGTCGCCGCAGACAGCGCCTCGAACCACCATCCTGGCCCGATCGACCCGGGATATTTTTTCATTACTCATAAAACAGTGTAATTTCTACACCACAAAAATATTGCTTTTTCTCTTCCCCTCCAAATTTCAAAGAGAAAAATTTCTTAGGAACAGTTCTGTGGATAGCTCTATCCGAGGATCTCGATGGAGGTGAGGCCCCCCTGCTTGGCGGCAACGTATGATCCGAGGTGTTGTTTACCTCGTTCCACATCGCTGATTAGCAACTCGAAACCAACGTAGAAACCGGAGATGAGCAGTTTGTCGCCCTTCTGCAGTTTGCTTCCTCGCGATTCGTTGACCAGATATAGGTTTTGGCCGATATAACTGAGTACCAGCACCCGGTTGGGATGGTAGGTCACTTGGATTTGTTCACCTTCCATAAGATCGTCGGAAGTGATGTTTTCCACAAGTCGGAACTCTGAAATCTCCGTATTCTCTCCAAGGTCCTGTGCCAGCAGTTTATAATCGGGATAACCAAGGTATTGCGCAAGAATGTCGAGCGACGATGGACGAGATTGAGCCGGCCCGTTGACAAATCCGAGCATACGCTTCAGCGTGGTGGTGCTCAGAGTCTGTCCCGTCTCCTCCTGAATAGCCATAGCCAAAGCCTCGCACTGCTGCGAATACTGAATCTCTACCTTAAACTTATCCTTGATGAGCTTTTTAATCTTGTCGTTTATCATTGTTTAGTCAGCGTTGCCGAAGGTTGATTAGCTTGATTTGACTATCACAAAGATATGGGTTTCGGGGGATTGTTGAATAAAATTTTGTGTTCACTGCGTTCAATTAACGGTATAGTTTTCAATTTTCGAAATTGCCGAGTTCTGTTTGAAATCTCTTTTTCAGCCCTATGATAAGACGAGAAGTGTCAAAGAATTTATTTCTGATAGAGTTCAAATCCGATTCAGACACGTAACCAAGTTCAGATGCTATATCAAGTTGGCAATAACATTCCATAAGAGATCCGTATGCAATATCAAGGAAATGAATTCTCTCCTTGTATGAAGTGCGACCGCTCTGCTTTGCAATATTGGACGGCACTGAAATTATTGCCCTGTGAATTTGGTAACATGATGCATACTTTTCTGCTAATGGAAAGTAGTTCAGTAGTTCATAGACGGCTTTGACAAGTTGTTTGATACACAGTTAGTTTTTCAAAAGAGTATTTCATGCTTTTTGGCGCAAATATAGTGATATTTTTTGAAGGATTGGATTGGTTAATGGTTGATTGGGTTGATTGTCGCACGACTTAAGCTCAACCTAATCAACCTTCGCGTAGCGATACCAACTTAATCAACCTTCGCAAAGCGAAGCCAACCTCCGGCGATGCCGGTTAATGAGCGCAGTGAACGGCTTGAAATTTTGCCCTTCCAAGAAATCATCCGAATTTTGCCTCCGACAACGCAGAGGCCTTGTAATGCAGGTTATTGCATTTATTTGGAGAAACCGAGTTTCATGCGTATATTTCCCTCCTTCTAATTTTAGAAATGACTTAAAGGATAATCTTATCCACCATAGAAGCAAGCCAGTGTTGTTGCTAAAGAATTTACGCCGTTTCCAGTCAGCAATTATGCCGGATACTGTTTCAAAGGATGGGAAAAGTTACACCATTCCTGATAAATGGAGAGAATAAAGGTAGTTTCCCCATAAAGAAATACTTCGAGTGCGAAAGCAACGATTTTAGGGGCTGGGGGGCTCCTGGTCGGTAAGAGCAGTCGGAAGATTGCTCTTTTGTCGTTGAGATCACCTGCAATTTCTGCGTTATCTGCATTCTTAGCGGGCGTATTCAGAAATGAACCACGAATTCCACTACCGCTTTACTTTGTTCCGATATTGCGGGGGTGATTTCTTTGGCATAGAAGTATTGTTCGTAGTTGACGCGAATGTCGGCTTGCAAAGATTTTTTGCCGAGGCTGAGGGTAACGCCACCCGTTAGTCTGTGACGTTCCGGGTCATCTGTTCCCAGTTTTCCATCATCATGCACCTTCCCCTTGCTGTGGTCAGACATATAGTCATATCTTCCAAGAAATGATATTGCCGACAATCCTTTTCTCAATGGTAGGCGATATGCTGCGAACGCATCAACAGCATCAACAGGCTTGAAAGAGGCATTTGCATAATATTTTCTCAGATATTCCGCCTCAACATGCCATCTTGTTGTCTGGAAATATATACCCGCATCATAGATATATGTGTTCACATCTCCCGCATTGGCTTTCTGCATACTGAGGGTGATATTGAATTTGCCCCACAACATTGTCTGTGCCTTGAAAGAGAAATTATATTTGTTTGTC
This sequence comes from Bacteroides sp., assembly GCA_023666835.1. Taxonomy (GTDB): domain Bacteria; phylum Bacteroidota; class Bacteroidia; order Bacteroidales; family Muribaculaceae; genus Paramuribaculum. The sequence goes on from JAMPBJ010000001.1 coordinate 1,159,572, forward strand.
CAAAAATCCTTCTGATTCGTCAGGCCTGAGCCGTTGAATATTCCACCTTCGAGGGTAATTGGAACTGATTTTCCCAAAGACCATCCGATCGATACGCCAACATCCCGGACATTACCGACCTGTTTGGCTATGAAGGAACGATTTGCGAAGTATTGCAGATGTGGCGAGC
>JAMPBJ010000002.1 GCA_023666835.1 Bacteroides sp.
AGTGCCGGCTGCCCAACCACTCGGCAAAGAGCACCTTGACAACACTGAACACCCCACCGCCGCCTCAGCGCCCATATCCCCCCGCGCCATATAACATTTATAAATCATATAAGTTATATAACTCCTACCACTCCCATTGCCGCCCCGACAAATCCGCCCCACCCAATTCCCGGCCAAACCCACAAATTTCGCTATCAATCCAATAATTATTCCCATCGTGGCGTAGCAGTGTGTAAAATTAATTGTAATTTTGCATAGAGGCTCTCCGTTAAATAGATTCTTTTATGTCGAAAGTTCAATTTGATACATTGGATCGCAAGATCCTTTCCATGCTGTCATCTAATGGCCGCAAACCGTTTCTGGAAATTGCCCGCGAATGCAACATTTCGGGGGCTGCCGTTCATCAACGTGTCCAGAAACTGATTCAAAATGGAGTGGTCAAAGGTTTTGAACCTCTAATCGATCCGGCTTCTGTAGGGTATGAAACATGCGCTTACATCGGTTTCCTTCTCAGCGATGCAGCCAAGGCCGATGCCGTGGCCCAGGCTATTCGTGAAATTCCCGAAGTGGTTGAAGTACACTACACTACAGGCAAGTACGATCTGTTGGTCAAACTTTATGCACGCAATAATCAGCACCTGTTGCAGATCATCCACGATCGACTGACCACCCTCAATGCCGGCCGCACTGAAACGTTGATCTCCTTCAAGGAAGATTTTCGCCGTCAGATCCCAATCAATATCGACCTATGACCATGGCCGGTTTGAATCTTGAGGAAGTCGCCGCATTGGTTGAGTCATGGGCACGCGAAGCGGGCGACATTCAGCTGAGCTATTTCAGAAAGCCCGGGCTCGAAATTGGTTGCAAATTCAATGAGGCCGATGTTGTAACTGCTGCCGACCGCGCTTCTGAGGCCCTGATTATTGAGCGTATAGCACAAACTTTCCCCGAGCATACCATAATGTCGGAGGAATCGGGCGAAAACAATGTTGAATCGCGCTGGCGCTGGGTCATAGATCCACTCGACGGCACAACCAATTTCAGTACCGGTTTGCCCGGTTTTGCCGTATCAATCGCGCTCGAATTCGATGGCGAACCGATGGTGGCTGTGGTCTATGCTCCATATCTTTGCGAGATGTTTACGTCTGTCAAGGGCTGTGGTGCCAAGCTGAACGGTCGACCGATAGCCTGCAAGACCAATTCGCGTCTCGACCGCAGTGTGCTCTCCACCGGTTTTCCGGTCGACAAAAACATTTCGCCCGACAATAATATCGACAACGTTGCGGCTGTGCTTCCCCACATTCGTGGACTGCGCAGGCTCGGATCTGCTGCTATCGACATCTGCTATGTAGCTGCCGGTTTTCTCGATGGTTATTGGGAACTCAATCTGCATCATTGGGACGTGGCTGCTGCTCGTCTGATAGCGGAGGAGGCCGGTGCACGCTACGAATTGTTCCGCCACGACCGTGGCATCTCGCCGGTAGTCGCTTCTCCCGGCATATTCGATGCACTGAAGTCACTTCTCAATGAGGCTCCTCGAAAAGAAATGTAATGATATGGATAAAGATATTATAATCAACGGGCTGGCCGACAGTGCAATGATCCGTGGCCTCGTGTCGGAAATCGAGATGCCCTATGCTTTGATTCCGCTCTGCGATTTTTCTTTGATCGACATTGAGCCGGCCGCCATCGAGCGCATGGCCGCAGTGATGGCTTCGACAGGAGCTTCGATGGTCTACAGTGATTATTGGCAGTTGCTCCCCGACGGGGCGTTGGAGGCTATGGACTGCATAGACCGGCAGCCCGGAGCGCTGCGCGATGATTTCGATTTCGGTGCGGCCGTACTGGTCGACAGCAACAAGCTGAAATCCGTGGTCGACGATTTCGACTCCGACTATCGTTTTGCTGCCTGGTATGTCGCTTGGCTCGGCTTGTCACGACTCGGCCCGATTGTCCACATCCCCGAACGTCTTTATACTCTTCACTCTCCGGCAGATGATGCCGATGGCGAGTCGCAGCATTTCAGCTACGTTGATCCGCGCAACCGCGATGTGCAGCTGGAGAAGGAACGGGCATGCACCGCTCATCTTAAGGCGCTCGGAGCTTGGCTTCCTCCGCGTCATCTCGAAGTCGATTTCGGCGATGGTTTTCCGGTGGAGGCTTCGGTAGTCATCCCTGTGAAAAATCGTGTAGACACCATCGGCGATGCCATCTTCTCTGCATTGGAGCAGCAGACCGATTTTGAATTCAACGTCATAGTGGTCGACAATCATTCCACCGATGGCACTACTGATGTTGTCAACCGTTTGGCCGACGATCCGCGCGTTGTCCACGTCATCCCGTCGCAGCACACACTCGGTATCGGCGGTTGCTGGAATCTTGCCATCAATCACCCCCGATGCGGACGCTTTGCCATCCAGCTCGACAGCGACGACATCTACAGCGGCAGAGATACAGTGCAGAAAATGGTCGACTGTTTCTACGCTCAGCGTTGCGCCATGGTGGTCGGATCATATTCTCTGACCGATTTCAATCTGGCACCGTTGCCCCCGGGTGTCATCGACCACCGCGAGTGGACCGATGCCAATGGTCATAACAATCTGTTGAGAGTCAATGGCGTCGGAGCGCCTCGTGCGTTTGCAGTAAATATTGCACGCCGGTTCCCGATGCCCGATGTGAGCTATGGCGAGGATTATGCTATGGCCTTGCGGATTAGTCGTGACTATCGCATAGGTCGCATTTTCGATGTGTTGTACTACTGTCGCCGATGGGAGGGCAACTCCGATGCTTCCCTGACGCGTGAAAAAGCCAACCGGTTTAATTTCTACAAGGACAGGTTGCGCTCGTGGGAACTTGTCGCACGAATCCAAACCGAAAAATGATAGAGACATTCGTTAAAGAGCAACTTGCAGCGTGGCCTGTGGCATCGGCCAATTATCATGATCTGGAGTCAAAGGTCATTATCCGACGTGTAGTTATAGCTCGGCGCAATGTCATTCTCCAGCACAACCCCGCACGTCGACGCTCGACCGCTGCAAAGGTCGATGCCGAATCGATTGCCTCGCGCCGCTGCTTTTTGTGTCGGTGCAATCGCCCTTCCGAGCAGTTTGCCATCGATATCCCGGGCTATGAAATACTACTGAATCCGTATCCGATTTTTCCCAATCATTTGGTCATAGCTTCGAAAAGCCACACTCCCCAGCAGGTCGTCGGTCGCTTGACCGTCATGTTGGATCTGGCTGCCAGGCTGAAGGGATTTACGGTATTCTACAATGGTGCACGTTGCGGTGCATCGGCTCCGGACCATATGCATTTTCAGGCCGCTCCGTCCGATTGTTTCCCCATATGGCATGATGTGGAAGATGCTTCCGATTCCGATTCATTGATCGAGGTTCTCGACATCAATCCGGGTGTCATCATGGTAAGGCACCATGATGCTGCAATGGTGGTTGAAACGGTTGAAAATGTCATGGCGGTTTTGCCACGTTCGGAAGAGGATATTGAGGCTCCGGTCAACATTCTTGCCCGAATTTCGGCCGATGGTGCTTATGAAGTTTTGGTCATACCTCGCCGGCGTCATCGCCCGTTGTGCTATGGATCCGGCCCCGACGATCTGATGATCAGTCCGGCTTCGGTCGATCTTGCCGGAGTCATAGTAGTGCCGCGTGAGGAGGACTATCAGCGCATCACTGCGGCCGACGTCAATAAAATCATAGCAGACACATGTCTGACTGTCGAAGAAATAAACTCAAGGTTATGTCAACTATAAAAGCCGGAATAGTAAGAGCTTCAAGAATCAGTCTCAACTTCAACGAGCCGTTTTCGCTTAATGATGGCGATAGTCGGGTTGTGGGCGATGTAAGCCTCAGTGTCATTGACGGAAAGGTGGCTGTCGATGGTGCGAAATATGATTCGGTGAAGTTTACTCCCACCGATCCGAAATGTCTCACGACGGTTCGCAACGTGACCATTGGTATCGATTTCCACTGGCAGCAGACCGAAAATCAGAAGTTCGTGGGCGCGATGCATGCCGTGATCGATGGCGATGCTGTTTGGCTCATCAATGAAGTTGACATCGAGGATTATCTGTTGAGCGTCATCTCATCAGAAATGAATGCCAATGCGCCCGAAGAATTTCTTAAGGCCCACGCGGTGATTTCACGAAGCTGGGCTTTGGCACAGATCGAACCGGGGGACTATATAGCCGGTGACGATGGTCAGGTCGATACCGGCTTAGAACGAATAAAATGGTACGACCATTCATCGCACACGCTTTTCGACGTGTGTTCCGACGATCACTGCCAGCGCTATCAGGGTGTGACAAAGGCTTCTACCGACATGGCGCGCAAGGCCGTAGTGACCACAAGGGGAGAGGTGCTGAAATACAATGGTCGATTGTGTGATGCACGCTTCTCGAAATGCTGCGGCGGCATCACCGAACGTTTTTCCACCTGTTGGCAACCGGTCGATTTCGGATATCTGCCCGCAGAGTTCGATGATGCTGAAGCATCGGCGGCCGATTGCTCCGACGAGGATGCCGCCCGTCGCTGGATATTGGCGCCTGACCGCCGGGCGTTTTGCTCCAATCCTTCGGCTGCTGTGCTTCGTACTGTTCTCAACAGCTACGACCGGCAGACTCCCCATCTTTATCGCTGGACTCAGGAATATTCTGCCGATGAACTTGCCGATATAGTTCGTGAGCGAACAGGAATCGACGTCGGACGCCTGCTCTCGATCAAGCCTCTCCATCGTGGGCCGTCGGGCCGTATCGACAGGCTTGAAATCGTAGGCACATGCCATCGAATGGTGATCGGCAAAGAGCTTGAAATACGCCGATCGCTTTCGCGCAGTCATCTCTACAGTTCTGCTTTCATTGTGGAGTCCGGTGCATGCGACGAGACGGGTGTGCCGACTTCATGGCGTTTCATTGGTGCCGGATGGGGTCACGGTGTCGGGCTTTGCCAGATCGGAGCTGCTGTGATGGCTACCCAGGGCTACGACTACCGACAGATCCTGTCGCACTATTTCCCGGGAACAGAAATCGACAAGCTATGGGATTGAACATAAAACAGATTCTCCGAGGCTCGTCGTGGGTGCCTACTCTGTATCTCGCAGAGGGCATTCCGTATGTTGTGGTCATGACTGTCGCGGTCATTTTGTTCAAACGGATGGGTGTGCCCAACGGCCCGCTTGCCTACTACACGTCGCTGCTTGGACTGCCATGGGTGATCAAACCCTTGTGGAGCCCGTTTGTTGAGATGTTCGGCACTCGACGAATCTGGGTGGTGGCGATGCAGTTGCTTGTAGCACTGGGTTTTGCTTGTGTTGCCTTCTCTTTGCCCGGACATGACTGGTTGCGCCTGTCGATGGCCTCGTTTATGTTCGTTGGATTCATGTCGGCCACACACGACATCGCTGCCGACGGATTTTATATGCTTGGACTCAACGAGGAGGGCCAATCGTTTTTCGTCGGTATCCGTACCATGTTCTATCGTCTGGCCATGTTGCTCGGTCAGGGACCGCTTGTGATTCTCGCCGGATACCTTGAGGTGACCTACGGTGATATTCCCCGTGCTTGGGCAACCACCTTCTACATCCTGGCTGTAGTCATGGCCATCATGTCGCTCTACCATGCTTTTGTGTTGCCGCGTCCGGCTGCCGACCGCCATGCACAGGTGCGCTCTGTCGAGGCCGTTGCCCGTGAATTTTGGAGCACCGTCGTAGGTTTCTTTACCAGGGAACACAGTGTGTATGCCATTCTGTTCATGCTCTTCTATAAGTTTCCTGAAGCTTTGCTTGCAAAGATGATTTCACCGTTTCTGCTCGACGGCACCACGGTGGGCGGTCTTGGGTTGTCGACCACCGCAGTGGGCATTGCTTACGGCACACTTGGATTGATCGGCTTGATACTTGGTGGAGTGATAGGTGGCATCGTGGCAGCAAGCTTTGGTTTGCGCAAATGCTTGATGCCCATGGCCTGGAGCATGTCGGCTACTTGTATTGGATTCGTGATTCTTGCATTTCTGCCATCACCCTCTTTTCTGACGGTCAATGTGTGTGTCTTTATCGAACAGTTCGGCTACGGATTCGGCACCACGGCCTATATCCTCTATCTTATCCATTATTCCCGCGGTCCGCGAAGCACTGCCTACTACGCTTTTGCCACCGGCATCATGTCGATAGGCTTGATGCTGCCCGGCATGGTGGCGGGAAAGATGCAGGAGTTTCTCGGCTATGGAAATTTCTTCATCATGACCATGATTTGTTGCGCTCTGACCATAGCTGTCAGTGCCGCTGTGAAAAATAAGATAGACAGATAGTTGGAATAAACCATTAATATCACTAACTTTGTGTATCATTTAAAAAATTATATGGTCAGTCAGATGAAAAACTTATCAACCTTTCTTGCTATTGCTTTTCTTAATGTAATACTCATGTCGTCGTGTGGCGGAAACTCCAACGAGGGAGATGCCGTTCTCGATGCCACTGCCGAAAATGACACCATAATTTCGGAAATTGCCGCGCTCGACACTGCCACGGCTATTGTCGATTCGGCAGCCGAAAAGAAGGATGATAAACTGACGCCATTGAATCTCCCCGAATTCGCATCGGATCAGGAAGCGATCGACTGGATGCAAAATTCTGCCGATGCCGAAAAATACAGTTCGGGCATCTTGATCAAAATGGCCTCCGACAATCTTGAATACTGCAATAAACTGCTTCGCAATCCCTATGACTATTTTGTGGTGGTCGACAAGCCTTCGATGTATGTGGTGCTTTTTGACCGCTATGGCCGCGAAAAACAGTCATACCGTATGGCCTGTGGCCGCAACTATGGCACGAAGCACAAACGTAGTGACTGCCGCACACCCGAAGGATTTTTCTCGGCCGAAGGCATCTATGACTCCACCGATTGGCTCTACACCGACGACAATGGCTACACATCGCCCACCCGCGGCGTTTATGGCACGCGTTTTATCCGCGTCGAAAATCCCGCCACCCGCACAGTGGGCATTCACGGCACAAATGCTCCGGGTTCGCTCGGACGTCGTGCCAGCCACGGTTGCATCCGCGTTCACAACAACAGCATTATCGACCTTGTCAAATATGTGAAGAAGGGCATGCCCATCATTGTCAACCCCTCTGATCGTGACCAGCAGGTCAACAAGAGCGAAGGCTACACCGTGGGACGCATCAATATCGGCAAACCGGCCATCACCGAACCGATCAAGTCGGAAGAAAAGAAAGACACGGTAAAGACTGAAACCGCAGTGTCTGACACGGTTAAGACAGCCACTCCGGTTGATACTGTAGAGACTGAGGTGGTTGAGGTCGCCGACTCCACATTCTTCGAATAATATTTAGAGCCTGTTCCATAATATTTGTTAACGATGGGGCGGCCAGTCATTGAGCACTGTCAAAGATGCCAATGAATGGCCGAGGCGAAGGTAACTGCCCTCCGCCCGACAACCCGGTGGCCTGATTTTACATAATGTGTGCTTGGATTGACACTGCTAAATGTCTTTGAGCAATATCACCATAAAGGCAAGTTAATACGCTGCTTTGGAATCGTGGACGTTTGCCTCAGTAACGGTAACGGCCAACGGAAAACCATTTGAATCGACGGCAATGTGGCGTTTGATTCCTTTGATTTTCTTGTTTCCGTCAATGCCTTTTTGTGACCTGGAAAGTTCGCTGCGCGAACTTTGGCTATCAATAATTACCACAGTGGGCGAGCCGTTTCTACTTCGCTTTTTCCGCTTAACATGGACCAAATGTTTCAGTAGCGAGTCGAACCATTGGCGTTGAGTCCACGAACGAAATGCGTTATATTTCTCCAATGGCCAAAGGAGCGCCGAATCAGCCGCCATTGACACCCCGTTCGCAAAAGATACACAATCCCATATAAATACTTAAAATCCAAGGCAATAGTAGCCCTTTTCAGATAGCCACGCAATCATCGCTTTTGGGTTGAGGTCAATAAAGATGCATTATCCATATACGATTATATCGTATTGGCCACAAAGATATTACCTCCGTCTCACATCTCGTGTGCGCTTTTGGCATTGCCGCTCAGTCACAATGAAGCCCCATTGCTCCTTCGCGTCAATCCCAAAATACACTCCACGATATGCGACCCCATCGTTAACAAATATTATGGAACAGGCTCTTAAGGAAGCATGACCCGGTGATTGCGGTAGACGACACGACCGCTGTCGAGCATCGGTCGCAGGGCGGCTATCACTTTGTCGGGCGACACTCCGGCGTTCATGGCAATCTGTTCGATCGTAGGAGCCGGATTGTGTGATGCAAGATGCAATATTGTGGTCTCGAGAGTCGGACGCAGTGTGTCGATTTGCTTTTTGTGGCTTCGGCACACATCGCATGTGCCGCATTCTGATGTCGGTTTTTCTCCAAAATACCTCAGCAGAGTGTTTGTACGGCACGAGTCGCAACTGAACACGAAGCGCTTCATGGCATCGAGCCGATGGCGATAGCGCGCAAGCTGATCCTCATATACCGCGCGGGTGATCAGCAGATGCTTAGACATTTCGCGCGATGTCGGAAAAAATATGTAGGGCGTGGTGCGCCGGGGTACGTAGGCAATCGCATGAGCCCGTGCTATGGCGAGAATTGCTTGATAGACCTGTTCCTCAGTCATCTGTAGCCGAGAAGCGATGAGTTTCTCCGATATGTTGACATAGTCGGCAAACAGTCCCGTGTAGGTACGGAGTATGAATTGAAACACGTTGTCGGTTTCACGGTCGAGCTGGAGATCGTAAAGTTCGCGCTTGTCCATCAGTATCATGATTCGCGAGTTGGTGGCCACGTCGTCGACATAGTCGAGATAGCCGGCTCTCGAAAGGATGCCGAGAGCGCTACGCACCACTTGCGGACGAAAGCGGAATCGGTCGCAGAACAGGTCGAGATTGAATTCGAAAAGACAATTGTAGCCGTCGCCCACAGCCACTTCAAGGAAATTGCAGGCATGATCGTAGATGCTGCGAATGGTGTCTTTCGACGGGAATGTCTCGTTGAGCCGTCGGGTCAGAGATGCTTTGTCGGGGCCGGGCGACGCCACAATGACGGCATATGACGGCTTGCCGTCGCGTCCGGCACGTCCGGCTTCCTGATAGTATTCCTCGAGCGATGGCGGGATGTCGATATGGACAACGGTGCGCACGTCGGGTTTGTCGATGCCCATGCCGAAAGCGTTGGTGGCCACGATGACGCGTGTCTGGCCGCTCTTCCATTTGTTCTGCCGATCATTTTTGTCCTCAGCGGAGAGGCCGGCGTGGTAGAAATCGGCAGAAATGCCGGCATCGTTGAGCATGGCTGCCGTCTCCTTGGTGCGGCGGCGCGAACGGACGTAGACGATGGCTGTGCCCGAAGTGTTGCGCAGGATGCGCAGGAGCATCGATGGCTTGTCGTCGGTGTAACGGACCACGTAGGAGATGTTGGGGCGTGAGAAGCTCTTGGCGAAAACGTTTCGTGACCGGAACTGAAGTTGGGTCATGATGTCGTCGGCCACTTCGGGGGTGGCGGAGGCGGTCAGAGCCAACAAAGGAGCTTCGGGAAACAGACGGCGAAGCGCTGCGATTTTCAGATACGAAGGGCGGAAGTCGTAGCCCCACTGCGAGATGCAGTGCGCTTCGTCGACCACGATGAGACTGACGTCCCAGTAGCGCAGCTGTTCGATAAATGTGGTTGACTGCAGTTTTTCTGGCGAAATGTAGAGCAGTTTCAGTTTGCCCATTCGGCATCGGTCGAGCACCAGGTTCTGCTCCATGCGCGAGAGGCCGGAATGCAGAGCGGCGGCTTTGATGTCGCGACTGCGCAGATTGTCGACCTGGTCCTTCATGAGCGAGATCAGCGGTGTGACCACGATGGTGAGGTGGGGCATCATCAGTGCCGGCACCTGAAAGGTGATGGATTTGCCTCCGCCGGTGGGCATGAGACCGAGTGTGTCGTTGCCGCTGAGGATCGACGAGATGATTTGGGGCTGCAGCTCGCGAAATGAGTCGTAGCCCCAATATTGTTGCAATATGTCGGCGGGAGTGAGGGCCGGCATTTTTTACTTTTTGATGTGTATGCTCTTGACGAGCAACTGGATGGAGGATGTGGCGCTTTGGTGCTTGTTGTCCTCGATGGTGTAGCAGATGTCGAACGGGCGGCGTGAATGGATGTATTCAAACTGGTCGGCCATGTTGAAGGCGATGCCGTTGAATACCTTACCCGACGTGTCGTCGACGAGCTCGAATTTGATGTGCTCGAGGTTGCGTCCCACGAGTTTGCTTGTGCCGAAATCCATGACATTGCGTGTGCAGAACACCGGCTTGCTGTTGCCCGGGCCAAACGGCACGAACTTGCGCAGTGTGGCGATGAATGCCGGGGTGATTTCGGAGAAGGTGATGAACGCGTCGATGTCGAGCAGCGGCTGAAGCTGCTCCGGACGGATATGCTCGGCCACGTACGCCTCGAAGCGGCGGGTGAACTCCGGTATGTTTTCTTCTTTGAGCGAGAGACCTACGGCGTAGGGGTGGCCGCCGAAATTTTCGAGCAGATCGCGGGAAGCGTCGACCGCTTTGTAGATGTCGAAGCCCTGGACTGAACGGGAGGAGCCGGTGGCAAGTCCGTTGGCGAGCGTGAGCACCACCGACGGCTTGTAGTATAGTTCGGTCAGACGCGAGGCGACGATGCCGATGATGCCCTTGTGCCAGTCCTTGTTGTAGATGACGATTGATTTTTTGTCGGAGTCCATTTCACCTCGCGATTCGAGAATGGCATTGGCCTCTTCGGTGATGCGTTTGTCGAGCTCCTTGCGGTCTTTGTTGTACTGGTCGATCGACTTGGCAATCTGGTAGGCTTCGGAGGCATCGCGCGACACCAGCAGTTCGACGGCTTCGCGTCCGCTTTGCATGCGTCCGGATGCGTTGATGCGCGGCCCGATTTTAAAAATCACGTCGGAAATGGTGATCTCTTTGCCAGTCAGTCCGCAGATGCGGATGATGGCTCTCAAACCCATGTTGGGATTGGAGTTGATGCGACGCAAGCCGTGGTAGGCCATGATGCGGTTTTCGTCGACCATCGGGACGATGTCGGCTGCAATGCTGACAGCTACGAGGTCGAGCATGCCTTCGAGGTCGGTTGTGGGGATGCCGTTGCTGATGGCGAATCCCTGCATCAGTTTGAATCCAACGCCGCAACCCGAAAGGTGGGGGCAGGGATATGTCGATCCTTCAAGCTTGGGATTGAGGATGGCGGCAGCCTGTGGCAGATCATCGTCGGGGACGTGGTGATCGCAGATGATGAAATCGATACCGAGAGTGCGGGCATAGGCGATTTCGTCGATGGCCTTGATGCCGCAGTCGAGAATGATGATGAGCTTGACGCCTTGCTCAGCTGCCATGTCGATGGTGCGCATTGAAATGCCATAGCCCTCGTCGTAGCGAGTGGGGATGTAGTAGGAGATGTTGGAGTAGAATTGCAGGAGATACTTGTAGACGAGAGCGACGGCGGTGGTGCCGTCGACATCGTAGTCGCCGAATACGAGTATCCGTTCTTTTTTACCCATAGCTTTGTTGAGCCTTGCGACCGCTTTGTCCATGTCGGGCATAAGGAAGGGGTCGTACAAGTCGCGAAGTGCCGGATGGAAGAATTTTTCGGCCTCCTCTATGGAGGTTATGCCGCGCTGCGCCAGCAGTTCGCTGATTGGCGGCACATTGTCGAATTTCTTAGCCAGCTCTGACTCAGACTTTTGCTCGTCGGAAGTAAGGGGTAGATAATTCCATTTACTTGTCATTTATGTCGTTATTTTTTTATTTTGCAGGTCGCGTGGCTGTGTAGATATACAGCCAAAGGAGCATGCTTCCCGCCACATGGAGAAGAGCTGGCGGCACACGCTTTGCATGGTTTTTACATCTGCCGATGCCGAGGGTGAGAGATTCCGGGCGATGGCTTAGATCGTACGTCGAACGAGGGGATGTTGCAAAATTACGAAAAAAACGGCAATAAAACCAGAGCGTTGAGAAGGAAAAAGAGGAGCGGGGATGTTAATTATTGTTGTCGCTTTCGGCCGGCGACAGATGTACGTCGAGCTGTGGGAAGGGGAAGTGGAGGTCGTGCTGCGGCAGTTGGCTGTACAACAGTTCGTTGATGTCGTAGAAAACGTTCCAGTAATCGGTGGCGAGAGCCCATGCTCGGATGGTGATGTTGATAGAGCTTTCGGCCATTGTGGAGAGGAAAACTTTTGGTGTGCGATCGGCGTTGAGTTTGGCGCTTGAGAGCACGGCGTTGGCTTCGATGATGGCCTTGTCGGATTCCATACGGCGCTTTTTGCCCATGTGGAGCAGGCGTTTGAACCATGATGGACGTGAGGCGGGTTCGTCGACGGGGGTTTCGGTCGGTGCGAACTCTTCCTCACGAGCCTCGATGTCGGAGGCGATGGTGGTTTTGACTATGCGAGGGTCGGCGTCGAGAATGTCGAGGATCACGGTGCGGGCACGGTTGAAATCGTCGCCATAGGCCAGTGAGACGGTCCAGTCGATACGTCGGTAGGCTTCGCGCGACCAATTGTTGATCGACGATGTAGAGAGAACGCCGTTGGGGATTATTATGGATTTGTTGTCGTAGGTGCAGATGATGGTTGAGAAAATCTGTATTTCGGTAACCGTGCCTGCAAATCCTTGGGCTTCAATATAGTCGCCAACCTTGTAGGGCTTGAGCAGGAGTATCAGGACTCCGCCGGCAAAATTCTGAAGAGTGCCGCTGAGAGCCATACCGACGGCAACGCCGGCCGATGCAAAAAGGGCAATGAATGAGCTGGTGTTGATGCCGAGAATGCCTATGACGGTGACTATCAATATGAAGTAGAGCACCATGTTGACCAGACTCAGGACGAAGGTTGACAGTGAACGGTCGACCTTGCGCCGGATCAGAATGGAAGTGACGATGGAATAGATGCGTCGGATAATGAATTTGCCTGCGTAGAAAACGAGGATTGCGACGGCAAGAGAGATGGCGAAATTAACCATCGTATGCGCCAGGTCGTTGATGAGATCATCAAACGAGATGGCTTTGAGGGCGGCAGCTCCTTCCTTGAGCGATTCGGGCGAGGCCTGTTGGCTGCCATCGGGAGTGGCTGAAGTGGCAATCTGTGTCAGTATGGTGTTGAGAATCATAATCAGGGTAAATCAGCGTTTGAAACTACGTCGGTGAACCATTGACTGTCGGTGAATCCGGATGTGTTGAGATCGGAGGCATTTCGCGGTACGAAAGAGCCGAGTCCTGCAAAATGTTCGGCCGGAAGCATGTAGACCTTGGAAGTGGTCAGCGACATGACGACGGCCTTATCGAAAGCAGCGCGCCATGAAGCATAGAGAAGAGGCGCATCGGTGGTCAGTGCGGACATATAATGATCCATGTCGTAAATGCCTTCGGTGACACCTTGGCGATAGTAGCGGATGGGAGAATAGTCGTCGGGCAACCGCGCACCGGAGTTGTAGATTCGTTTTGTTGCTTTGGCCAGATCGTCGAGAGTCGAGAGATCGATCAGCGATATGCAGCAGCCGAATATGGAGTAGCTGTCGGCTTCGGCATATTTGTTGAAATGCAATTGATAGAAATCAAACGTGTTGTTGAGCGCCTTTTGGATATTAGCCTGCCCGCCTTGAATAAGCAGGGGGATGTTGAGATCGTAGGGCATTCCTTCGACACCCAGCTCAGTTGGCGAGGCGACCATGAGCCGGGCAATGTGGCGCAATTGATAAGCGACCTCGACGGTGGCCATGTGGCAGCAGTCGAAGTATATGTAGTCGAAACTGAACGGGCGGAGGGCTCGTTCGAGAGATGTCAGTTTCATTCGTGCACCGCCGTCGTCGGCAAACGACTGGGGGCTGATGGCATTGCGTTCGGGCGATTCGGTGATTGTGCCGCCGTCGTCGATCCATCCGGTGCCATGACTCCAGAGCACGAGGCCATAGGACTTGGCATCGGCGATGTCGCGAAAATCGCTGATCACGGCTTGCATTCGGTCGATGGATGCCGAAGACTGCGAGTTGTCGTATTGCTTGAGGATGACCTCGTTGCCATCTGTGTCGAATTCAATCAAACGCGGACGGCGGTCGGTGCCGGAGAAGTAGACGATCCAGCGGCCTTTGTGATTCTTGCATGCTTGAGCTGCCACTGTGCGCATCTCGTCGAGGTCGGAATGTGCATAGCCAATCAGGTTGTTGTTGGCCACCATATAGACAAGAACCGCACGGTCGGGCTGCTCGGTGGCGCCGGACGGCGGCGCGTCGGGTCCATTGTCGATGTCGGCATCCGAAGAGCAGCCTGAAAGAAAAGTGAAAAATATGATTATTAAGAGGTTGTATAATAACAGTCGAAGCTTCATAATGGATGCAAAATTAGTGAATATCCGTCGTAAAATGAGCAGGAGATATAATAAAAAAACGAAAAAAGGTTGAATGCTTGGATAAATTAGTTAACTTTGCGTCAAGCTGAGCCGTAAGCAGGCTCGAAAAATTAGAAAATTCTTACAAAATCTATATCATATGAATAATTCAAAACCCTACGTTATCGGTATCGACATGGGCGGTACGAACACAGTGTTTGGCATCGTTGATGCACGCGGAGTTGTGTTGGCAAGCGATTCTATCAAAACCCGCAAGCACAGCAAGATAGAAGATTATATCGACGAACTCTACACTGAATGCACCCGACTGATCAAGTCGATCGACGTTGAAGACAAGATCTACGGTATAGGCGTCGGTGCACCGAATGCCAACTATTTCACCGGTGTGATAGAAGATGGTGTGAATCTGCCTTGGCCTACTCCGATACCTTTTGCACAGATGCTTTCGGATAAATTTAAAATTCCGGTTGCCATCACCAACGATGCAAATGCAGCAGCCATCGGCGAAATGACTTATGGCGCGGCCCGCGGTTTGAAGGATTTCATAATGATCACCCTCGGCACGGGTGTGGGCAGCGGTATCGTGATCAATGGTCAGCTTGTGTATGGCCACGACGGTTTCGCCGGCGAACTCGGTCATGTGATCGTGAAACGCAACAATGGACGTCTTTGCGGTTGCGGACGCACCGGTTGCCTTGAGACATATTGCTCGGCTACAGGCGTAGCCCGTACAGCCCGCGAATTCTTCGAAATCACCGAGACCCCCTCGCGTCTGCGCGACATCCCCGTAGAGGATATCACTTCGAAAGATGTGTATGATGCCGCCATGGCCGGTGACAAGCTTGCGAAGAAGGTGTTTGAATACACCGGCGAGATTCTGGGCGAGGCTTTGGCTGACTTCACCGTGTTCTCGTCGCCTGAAGCATTCGTGATTTTCGGCGGACTTGCCAAGGCCGGTGAGTTGCTGCTCAAGCCGATGCGCGAATCAATGGAGAAGAATATGCTGAGCATCTGGAAGGGCAAGGTCAAAATTCTTCCCTCGGAACTCAAAGAAGCAGATGCCGCTGTGCTCGGAGCAAGC
Organism: Bacteroides sp.; assembly: GCA_023666835.1. Lineage (GTDB taxonomy): Bacteria > Bacteroidota > Bacteroidia > Bacteroidales > Muribaculaceae > Paramuribaculum. The sequence continues at coordinate 15,498 of JAMPBJ010000002.1, forward strand.
GCACTGGGCTGGGAGGCGAAAAAATAATTAGGAATTAAATGACTGATTTTTCTAATTTGATATTTCTTATCTTTTTAATTTGACATAGGTTAGCCGCCTTTTGGGCGGCTAACCTTTTTTTGTGGAGGGGGATTAGGGATAAGGGATTGGAGGGTGCGGTATAAATCGGTGTCCTGGACGGACGCTCTCATGGAAGGTGATTTTTATGGGTGGGGGCGAGTTGTAGGGGTGTTGGCGTCCTTGCCGACACGGGGCGGAATTCGCTGGGATGAGTTGGGTATTTTGGGAGTGGCGGGAGAGGTGGGAGAGGTGGGAGTTAGAGGTCGGATTGGACTAATATGTCTTGGGGTGTGGGGTTGGGGGGGAGGGGGATTGTGTCGGGTCGGCGTTGGAGCCAGGTTAGTTGTTTTTTGGCGTAGACGCGGGTGTTTTTCTGGATTCGGGCTATGGCGGTGGGGAGATCCATCAGTCCGTCGAAATGGGCAAACATCTCTTTGAAGCCTACGGTGTTGAGTGAGTTGAGATGGCGCAGATGGTAGACGCTGCGCGCTTCCTCAATCATTCCGTTGTCGACCATCTGCAGTACGCGGCGGTTGATGCGGTCGAAGAGCATCGGTCGGGGCATGGAGATGGCAAACCGGATGATGCGGAAAGGTCGTTGTGTTATTTGACCGGTGCGCAATGATGAGTATGGCACGCCGGCCTGCAAAGAGATTTCAAGAGCGTGGATCAGTCGCTTGTGGTTGTTGATGTCGGCATGGACATAGTAATCCGGGTCGATGCGCTCCACCTCATGTCGCAGACGATCGATGCCCTCGGTGAGGTAGAGATTGGTGGCATAAGTGCGTATTTCGTCGGATATGGTGGGGAGGTTGTCGATACCTCGTGTGACAGCATCGATATACATCATGGAGCCGCCGCACATGATTGCATAGTCGGACGATGCGAAAAGCGAGTTGAGTGTGGCAAGTGCCTGCTCCTCATATACTGCGGCCGAGTAGTAGGCATCGAGCGGAAGTGTGGCTATGAAATGATGCTTCACCCGTGTAAGTTCTTCGGGCGATGGGGCGGCAGTGGTTATGGGGATGCCACGATAGATCTGGCGAGAGTCGGCCGAAAGTATCTCACAGTGAAGTTGTTCGGCTAATTCAATGGCCAAAGCAGTCTTTCCCGAGCCCGTAGGTCCGGTAATGACTATGAGTGTGGGTTGGGTGGCCAAAATCAGTTTTGATGGGCGACTAACCGGGCTATTTCCACGATGGTGTCGGTGGCTTTTTCCATGGATTTCACCGGCACGAACTCATAGCGGCCGTGGAAGTTGAGGCCACCGGCGAAGATGTTGGGGCAGGGGAGACCCATGAAAGAGAGTTGTGCACCGTCTGTTCCGCCACGTATGGGCACTACCTTAGGGGTGACGCCTACATTTTCCATTGCTTTGATGGCGATGTCGATGATGTGTTTGACCGGTTCGATTTTTTCGCGCATGTTGTAGTACTGGTCGTTGATTTCGAGCGAGGCGACACCGGGGAATTCGTTATTGATCTTTCGGGTGAGGTGTTCGAATTCTTTTTTGCGGCGCTCGAAGCGGTCGCGGTCGTGGTCGCGGATGATGTAGGTGAGCACGGTTTTTTCGACAGTGCCTTCGATGTTGACCAGATGGTAGAAGCCTTCATAGCCTTCGGTATGTTCGGGCGTTTCCCAACGCGGAAGCATGATGGCAAATTGGTTGGCGATGCGTATCGAGTTGATCATCTTGTGTTTGGCATAGCCCGGATGAACGTTGCGGCCGGTGAATGTGACGCGAGCCACGGCAGCGTTGAAGTTTTCATATTCGAGCTCGCCGATCTCTCCACCATCCATGGTGTAGGCCCAGTCGGCTGCGAAGCGCTTCACGTCGAACTTGTGGGCTCCTTTGCCTATCTCTTCGTCGGGATTGAAGGCGATGCGAATTTTGCCGTGGACGATTTCGGGATGTTTTTTGAGATAGTCAATGGCGGTGATGATTTCGGCGATGCCGGCTTTGTCGTCGGCACCAAGGAGGGTGTTGCCGTCGGTGACGATCAGATCCTGACCGATGTAGTGGTTGAGTTCGGGAAACTCAGAGGGACGGAGCGCAATATCCTTGTCGGCATTGAGCACGATGTCGCCACCGGGGTAAGATTCGACGATGCGGGGAGCGACGTGGCGGCCGCTCATGTCGGGCGATGTGTCGAGGTGGGCGATGAAGCCGACGGTGGGGATGTCGGTGCGGTCAGTGTTGGCGGGGAGGGAGGCCATGAGGTAGCCGTTTTCGTCGAGAGAGATTTCGTTGAGGCCAAGCTCGCGGAGCTCTTTTTCGAGGTGTTGTGCAAAAATCATCTGACCCGGAGTGGAAGGGGTCATGTTGGTCAACTCATCGGATTGAGTGTCGAATTTGACGTATTGGAGAAAGCGGTCTACTACGGTCATGGTATGTGATAGTTTAAAATGCTTTAAATTGCTTTGATATGTGTTTGCAAATTTACAAAATCTTTATGGAAATATGATGGATGGAGTGTAAATTTGTGGTCGATATGTTTTCGTCGATAGAAATATATGTGTATGCACTGCTTCTGGCCGTCGGAGTGGTGGCGCTTTGTGTGCGACCGAGTCGGCACGGACATGCCCGACAATATCTGCTTGAGGGAGTGCTGTGTCGCTTTGAAGCCGAAGGGTCTCCACGGCCGGGTGAAAGTGGTGTTAAGCTTGCCTGTCAGGCTAATGGCGACGTGCTGCTGACGCGCTACGGCATCGAGGGACTTCGTCAGGGCGGGGCATTGAGTCTGGCCGTGACGGTGGCTGATTTTGATGTGACAATAGAGGAGCGATGTGTGATGTCGGCTGACGGCGAGCCTGTGGACACGGCTTTGTTTACGCTTGAATTTCTGGGCAAGGAGCGTTATCATATCCGCTACAGCAGCGAGTGGACGTCGACGGCTGTGGCCTTCACTCTGTCGAACCGGGAGGGGATGGAATTGGATAAACGGCTGAGGGTGGACTCGTAAGGGATTAGGAATTGGGTGGGAATTTTGGGAGTTATGGGAAATTGGGGGGATTTTTTGTAGGGTGGGTTTTATTTTTTAGATTTGTGGGTGATGGTTTGGAATTTTTCTTTAATACGTGAAGGAGTATGGGGCGGACTTGGGTAGAGGCTGCTGAAATGAGTCTTGGGCGGTTGATTCTTGAGGGATTGCCTGAGGATGATCTTGTGGAGTGGGTGGTGTATGACTCGGCTCACAATGGGATTGCGCGTATGGGTGATGGCTGGAAGCGGATATCGGATACGTACTTGACGGAGGAGGATCTGCAACGTGATGTAGCTGATTTGAGCAGCTCGATTGCGGCTTTGGCGCTGATTGACCGCCGTAGCGGTGATGCTATAGGGATGTTGCTGGTGTATAGAACTCGGGAGTGGCAGCTGTCGGTTCACGGCGGAGGATGGAGTTTTGCCGAGCGCGGGCCGATGATATATTTGCGTGCGATGCAGTTGTTGATGCGTCACATGCTGGCATTCGGGTTCAGTGTCACAAGTTCGGCGGTGGATAATCCGCGAGCCGTGCGGTTTATGAAAGCTGTGGGCTTCCGCGTGTACAGCTACCGCGACGAACGCACACACTACTATATCAACCGGCGCACGCTGGAGGCACGCGTCGGAAAGCGGAAAAATAACGGGCGAGATGCTGCGTCAGTGGAGGCCGGCAAGAAGGGCGGTGGAGATGACCATGTAGATGACCATGCCGATGATGTCGTTGGTGATGGATATGAACGGGCCGGTGGCCAGAGCCGGGTCGACCTTGAATCGTTCGAGCATCAGGGGAACGAATGTGCCGAAGACTGATGCGAAGATCACGACACCCATGAGTGAAAGCGATACCGAGAGGGTGACTTCAAAGTCGATTCCCCCGAAGAAATAGTTGTAGGCAAATACGAGCAGCGAGATGATGCAGCCGTTGATGATGCCGATGCCGAGCTCTTTGATGAGCTGTCGTACGGAGTTGCGAATGTCGAGCGAGCCGTTGGCAAGGCCCTGCACGACGATGGCCGATGACTGAGTTCCGACATTACCCCCCGTACCGCCGATGAGGGGGATGAAGAGGGCAAGAGCCGGGTCGAGAGCCAGGCGGCCTTCGAATTTGTGGAGAATCATTGAAGTGCCGATACCACCCACCATGCCGATGAGGAGCCAGGGCAGACGGGCTTTGGTCTGGGTCAGAAGCGAGTCATCGGTTTCGACGTCGCTCGACAGACCGGAAGCCAACTGGTAGTCGCGTTCGGATGATTCGCGCACTTGGTCCATGACATCGTCGACGGTGATGCGACCCAGCAGACGGCCTATTGAGTCGATTACGGGCATGGCCACGAGGTCGTATTTCTCGAAATCGAGGGCCACGTCGTCGATGGGCGTGTCGGCTTTCACGGCCACAGGATCGGCGTCCATGACGTGTTTGATTTTGGACACCGACGGGTCGGTGATGAGTTTTTTGAGCGAGAGGACTCCTTTGAGTTTATAGTCGTTGTCGACGACGTAGACATAGTAGATTTCGTCGATATCCTCGGCCTGCATGCGCATTTGTTTGATGCATTCGGGCATGGACCAGTTTTCGTTGACCACGATCATTTCGGTGCCCATAAGGCCGCCGGCGGTGTCCTCGTCGTACTTGAGGAGGTCGATGATGTCGCCGGCCTGTTCGACGTCGTCGATGTGGGATAGAATTTCGTCGCGGTCCTCTTCATCGAGTTCCTGGATGATGTCGACGGCGTCGTCGGTGTCGAGATGGTCGATGAACTGCTTGGCGATCTCCTCGGCCGGCATTGTGGAGAGGAGTTTGCGGCGGTCGTCCTCGTCGAGTTCCATGAGTACGTCGGCAGCCACTTCGCGGTCGAGCAGCTTGTAGAGGAATTCAGCTTCGTTGAGATGAAGTTCCTGATACAGCTCGGCGATGTCGGCCGGGTGAAGGTCGGCAAGTTCGCGGCGAGCGGCTTCGGTGTCGCCGTCGTTGATGATCTTGCGGATATATTCGAGGTATTCGGGAGTGAATTCTTTCATGACTGATTGGCGATGAGTCAGCCGCGGGAGGCTGCGATGAGATTGGTAAGAGTGATGAATTCTTCGACCGAAAGCTGTTCGGGGCGTTTGTCGAGCAGAGGAGAGGCGGGAGGAGTGGCGCCCGGGGGAAGGAGACCGCGGACGGAGTTGCGTATGGTTTTGCGTCGCTGGCCGAATGTGGTTTTGACCACAGATTTGAAGAGCCGCTGGTCGCATCCGAGGTCGGTGGTGGCGTTGCGGGTCATGCGGATGACACCGCTTTTCACCTTTGGAGGGGGATTGAACACGGATTCGCTGACGGTGAACAGGTATTCGATGTCGTACCATGCCTGAAGCAGTACGCTTAGGATGCTGCGGGCTTTGGTGCCCGGAGGGGCGGCGAGGCGCTCGGCCACTTCTCGCTGGAGCATGCCAGAGCAGCAGACCACGCGGTCTTTGTAGTCGAGCACGTGGAAGAAGATCTGGGAGGAGATGTTGTAGGGGTAGTTGCCAATGACGCAGAAAGGTTCGGAGCCGGGGAAGACATCGTTGAGGTCGGTGCGGAGAAAGTCGCAGGCAAGGATGCGGTTTTGCTTGGCGAGGACGGGGAAGTTGGCACGAAGGTAATCAACGCTCTCGTTGTCGATTTCGGCCACTTTGACATCGTGGCCTGCTTCGAGTAGAAATTGGGTCAGCACACCCATACCCGGACCGACTTCGATGACGGGCAGGCCGACATAATCGTCGAGGGTGGCAGCGATGCGTCGGGCCACCGACAAGTCGGTGAGGAAGTGCTGTCCGAGAGCTTTCTTTGGCTTGACTTTCTGCATGGTCGTGGAGCGTTGTGTGGCCCAAGGGTCACGGATAGATTGCAAAGGTAAGGAAAAATAAAAGAAAACGGTGGGATAATGGCGGAAATTTGTCTAAATTTGCAGTTAAATAAACAAACCAATTATTAGACAAACTCTTAGACGGATTATGAAACGGATTTTGCTATTCGGGATGCTCGTGACGATGGGCATCAGCGCATTTGGATGGAGTCAGAAAGGTCATGACGTGACGGCCTACATAGCTGAGCAGCATCTGACTCCGGCGGCAAAACAGGCTGTGGACAATATACTTTCGGGACGATCGATGGTGTATTGGGCCAACTGGCTCGACAATGCGAGTCATACGCCGGAATATGCCTACAGCAAGACGTGGCACTACAAAAACATTGACGAAGGCGAGCAATATGAGGAGTCCAAGGCCAATCCGGCAGGCGATGCCGTGACCGCCATCAAGGCTCAGATAGAGAAGCTGTCGGACGCATCGGCTACGGATACCGACCGCGAGCTGGCCATGAAGATATTGGTGCACGTGATGGGCGACATGCATCAGCCGCTGCACATGGGCCACGCTACGGATCTGGGTGGCAATCGCACTAAAGTGAAATTTTTCGGCCGTGACACCAACCTTCATTCAGTGTGGGACGGCAGTATCGTAGAGTCGGGCCACAAATGGAGCTATTCGGAGTGGCAGGAGCAGATCGACAGGGTGAGTCCCGAGGAAGTTCAGGCCATAGTGGCCGGTACAATAGATGACTGGGCCAAGGAGACGATGCTTGAAGCTGCGCAGGTGTATCGGTTTACGAAGCCGGGCGACAATTTGTCGTATAACGAGGTGGCTCGCTGGACTCCGGTTGTGGAAACCCAGTTGCTTCGCGGAGGTCTGCGTTTGGCATATGTGCTCAATATGCTGTTTGACAGCGAGTATGCAGCTGCCAATACGGCGCCTTACGTTCCGGCAAAGTAAATATTCTAAATAAAAAATACTGAATCCCTGCATTTGGGCTCGAAAACCGGGCCGTGAATGCAGGGATTCGTCTTTCAACTATTATTTAGAAGTCGGAGTTTAGTGGGTCAGATGACTCGTTTGGCTCCGATGTAGTTTCGGCTGTAGTAGCCGTTGTCGGGGAATTTCTGGTAGGCGATGCCTTTCTTTGTGGAAGCGTGGATGAAGGTCATCGAATTGTTTTCTTTGTCGACGGAGTGGACGATACCCACGTGGCCTACAACGCCTTTCTTGGTTCGGGGGCTTGAGAAGAATACCAGGTCGCCGGGCTGGAGGTCGGGAATTTCAACTTTGTCGCCGATGTTGTATTGCATTCGTGATGTGCGGGGGAGGTCAATGCCGTGCTGACGGAATACGTAGCTGGTGAAACCGCTGCAGTCGAAGTTTTTTGGTCCGACGGCGCCCCAGACGTATTTACGGCCGAGCAGCGTCGACGCGAACTTGGTCAGGTCATCGACTTTGAAAGCGTCTTCTGGGTCAGTGTAGCCGAGGATGCCGAGCGAGTCGGGATCGATGGCGAGGGTGAGCGAGGTCGGTTGTTCGATGACGAGCGAGGGTTCGTTGGCCGCTGATTTATTGAGATTGCTTGTTGCTGAGATTGTGAGTGTGGTTGCGATAAGGGTGGCAAAAGCCAAAAATTTCATCATAATATATATGTGTGTTTCTTATGGTTTCTCATCGGGAGCCGAGGGTCGTCGCGACGGTGGCAGGTCGATGATATGTGTGTGTTTCTCTGTTTTCTTTTACAAAGTAACAAAATAACCGAAGAAAATACAATAGGGTGAAATTGCATTAACCTAAGAGATCTTAAAATTGGGAGCCGCTGTGGGGTTGAATTTTAACAGTTTTGCGATTGTGGTGATGCAAGCCGTTGATTGTTAATGCGTAGTGGAGGGAAGGTGGCTTTTAGCGATTGCAAATATTTGCCTTGTTTAACGTAGTGTTTTAGATTCTTTATATGTCAGTCGCATGAGCTCACCGATGAGTAGCACGGGCGATGTGATGAGGATGATCACGAGCCAGTCGATTAGGCTGATGCGTGTGATGCTGAAGGCCTGACCGAAGAATGTGACTATCAGGATCTGACCGATGAGGATGGTGATGACTATAGCGATGAATTCGCTGCAGTGGGCCAGATGGAAGGCTGAGCGGTGAGATCCGAAAGCGCGGGCGTTGAAAATGTTCCAGAGCTGGAGCATGATGAAGAAAGTGAAGAAGAGGGCCAGCTCGTAGGGTGAGAGGAGTTTTTCGGGCTGGAGAGTGATGTGGCAGAAGTCGGAAATGCGTGTGATTGTGGCGTGTTCGAGTGTGAACAGCAGAGCAAGGAGCACGATAGCGAAGATCGTGCCGGTGAAGAGGATGTTGCGGGCCATCGGCGGAGTGATTATGAAGGCTGTGCGCTTGCGTGGGCGCTCCTTGAGGACGCTGCGAGATGGGGGCAGTGAGGCGAGAGCCATGGCGGCGAAGGTGTCCATGATCAGGTTGACCCAGAGCATCTGAGTGACGGTGAGGGGGCTTTGAGAGCCCATGAACGAGCCGATCATGACGGTAAGACATGCGGCGATGTTGACGGTGAGCTGGAAGAGGATGAAGCGCTGGATGTTGCGGTAGAGCGAGCGTCCCCATACCACGGCGTTGGTAATGCCTGAGAATGAGTTGTTGAGGATGGTGATGTCGCTGGCTTCCTTGGCCACGGCAGTGCCGTCGCCCATCGAGAGGCCGACGTGGGCGGCTTTGAGGGCCGGAGCGTCGTTTGTGCCGTCGCCTGTGACGGCCACGACTTCGCCATTGGCCTGCAAGGCTTCGACGAGTCGACGCTTGTCCATTGGGCGGGCGCGAGCTATGATTTTCCAGTCGGAGCAATGGCGGCGGAGATCTTCGTCCGACATTTTGGCTATGGCTTCGCCGGTGGTGATGTTTTTATCGGAGTCGGACGCAGTCCACAGACCTATGCGTCGGGCTATTTCGGTGGCTGTGGCCGGAGTGTCGCCGGTGACGATTTTGATTTTTATGCCCGCGCCGAGGGCTTCGCGGATTGCCGGGGGCACATCTTCGCGCACGGGGTCGCTGATGGCTGCCACCATGTCGAACCGCAGATCGGGGGCTGTCAGTTTGTCGCCGTCGATCGGATCCTGGCCCGGGGCGAGAGGCATCGATGCGAAGCCGAGTGTGCGCATGGCTTGTCCTTGGTATGACGAAAGCATGTGTTGGAGATCGCTGCGGTCGAATTTTTCGTCGTCGTGGTTGCAGAGTGAATATACGATTTCGGGAGCTCCTTTGACGACGAGACGGCGGCCGGAGTCGGATTCGATGACCGTGGCCATGAGTTTGCGCTCGGTGGAGAAGGGGAGTTCGTCGACGCGTTTGTAGCTGTCGCGTAATCTCCGGTAGTCGATGCCCTTTTCGGCCATCCAGAGCAGGAGGGCTCCTTCGGTGGGATTGCCGAGAATGGTGACGGGCCGGCCGGTATTGGAATCGTCGAGATTTGCCGTGGAGTTCAGGGCCATGTCGATGGCAGCTTGCTCGGGTGTGATATCAGAGAGAAATTGCAACTCAGACACTTGCATGCGGTTGGCTGTCAAAGTGCCGGTCTTGTCGGTGCATATTACGGTGACGGCTCCCATGGTTTCGCAGGCGTGCATTTTGCGCACGAGGTTGGCCGAACGAAGCATTCGGCGCATACTGTAGGCCAGGCTAAGTGTAACGGCCATCGGCAGCCCTTCGGGCACGGAGCATACGACCAGCGTGACGGCCAGCATGAGGCTTTGAAGCAGGAAGGTGGAGAAGTCGATCCAATCGGTGATAGAACCGTGGGAGGAAAGGTAGATCGTTACGCGGCCTACAATTACCAGTGCACCAATGATGTAGCTGGCTATGGATATCAGTCGGCTAAGGCGGTCGAGTTGTTCGTTGAGCGGTGTCTTGACGCTGTTGTCGATGCGGGCGGCGGTGAAAACTTTGCCGGCTTCGGTGGCATCGCCCACGGCTTCGACCACAGCTACCCCATGACCTTCGGCCACTTTTGTGCCGCGGAGCACTTCGTCGGTGGGGAAAGTGGCTTCGGGATCACGTTGCGAAGGATCGGCGCTTTTGTGGCAAATCGGTTCGCCGGTGAGGGTCGATTCGTCGACGCTCAGTCGGGTGGATTGCAGCAATCTGGCGTCGGCCGGGATCTCCTCGCCGGTGTTGATGTGGATGATGTCGCCCACCACGACATCGCGTCGGGGCAGAGATGTCAGCTTGCCATTTCGCACCACCTGCACCGGATCGTCGTCGCTGATTTTGTTGAGCACTGCAAACTCCTTTTCGGCACGGTATTCAAATATGAATCCGAGTCCGGTGGCCAGAAAGATGGCTGCAAAAATGCCGGCAGGTTCGATGAAAACGCTGCGGCTGTGGTGAAGGCCTAAGTATTCATAGCATGAGATGCCTACGGAGAGCAATCCGGCCACCATCAGGATGATGATGAGCGGGTCGCGGAATTTTTCAAGCAGTTGCATCCACACCGATTCTTTTTCGGGGGGCGTCAGTATATTGGCTCCGTGGATACGGCGGCTCTCTTCAGCCTGGGCCGTTGTGAGGCCGTTCATTTGGTTATGGTCGATAGTCATCCGATGGCAATGGTCAAGGGTTCAACAGGTCAGGATTGAAAAAGTCTTCTATGTCGCGTGCATTTTCCAGTGCCATTGCGGCGGGGCTGTCAGGGTCGATCAGTGAGGCGGCGGCATAGTCGGAAGTGGCAAGCGATCTGTGGCCAAGCCGCCAATGCAATTTGCCGCGCTGAAAGAGGGCTTCGGCGTTGTCGGGATGCGTGGCAATGAAGCTGTTAAGCAGAACTATTGCTTCTTCCGGATTGTTGACTTTTAAAATATCTTCGAGGTCTGTCATGATTATATAACAAGTAATCGATGATAATCGCCTGCAAAGGTACATATAAAATTTGAAGGAATGTTAAAAAGAACAATTATAATTGTGCATATGGTGCTGGTCGGTGTGATGGTTGCTGTCAATGCAGCGTCGTCGGTTATGACCCACTACACATGGAATGAATGTCAAGGGAGTGCCCGTCCGTATCCTGTGCCGGAGAGAGCGGTGGATTATCCCGATACACTGACGCCTGTGATGATCAATCATGTTGGCCGACATGGAGCACGATATGCGGCTTCGCCCGGCCATGTGAAACATTTGATGAAGGCGCTGAAAGATGCAGAAAAACAAGGAACGATTACAGCGCTTGGCCGACGACTTGAGGCACTGGCTGAAAGGGTAGAGACGATGACCGACGGTCGCTGGGGGCAGCTCGACTCGCTTGGTATGGTTGAGCAACAGGGGATTGCCGCCAGAATGTATGCCACCTATCCGGAATTGTTCACCGGGAAGGTGTCGGCTATAAGCAGCTATGTGCCTCGTTGCGTCATGAGCATGTATGAATTTCTGCATCGCATCAGTCTATGCAATCCGAAGGTAGAGATCTCAGCACGATCGGGAATGCAATTCAGCGATATCGTGCGGTTTTTCGACAGCGAGGCATATAAATCGACAGTGAAATCCGAGCCATACAAGAAAGTGGTGGATGACTTTACGGCTCAGAATGTCACTATGGCTCCACTGCGGAGAGTGTTGGGCTACGGGTATCAGTTTGACCATGATTCGCTGAGTATTGCCATGGACGAATATACTCTGTTGGCCGGACTTGAGGCAATTGGAGTGAGGGAGAATATCGCAAAATATCTGACGCTCGAAGAGCAAAACCGGCTGTGGAGTGTGTTTAACTTCCGACAGTATATCGACCGCACGGCAACCGTACTGTCGTCGGAACCGGCCAACGATGCGATGCCATTGCTGGAGAATCTTGTTTCGACAACCGATGCCATGGTGCGCGGAGACACTACGGTAGCACCTGTGATGCTGCGGTTTGGTCATGCCGAAACCCTTATGCCGCTGTTGTCGCTGATGCGACTGCCAGGATGCTACTATTTGACTTACAATTATGATACCGTGTGTCAGCATTGGCGAGACTTTGACATAGTGCCGATGGCTGCCAATATGCAGATGATATTGTTTCGCTCGGATTCGGGACGGTACTATGTGAGGGTGGATTTGAATGAGCGGCCGGTGCCGTTGATGCCCGGAAGCTCAGAGATATATACCCCCTGGAGCAAAGCCCGCGCGCATCTATTGCTACTTTAGGGTTGGTGGATTTATAAAAAGTTTTTAGTCGACACTAATTAGGCCGCATAACTACTGATACACAAGATTATATAAAACCCTAAAATCTCGAAGATAAGTATCTCGCGGAATTAATGACCGGTAGTTACCATTATGCCCTCGACATACAGCGTCATTTGGTGGTGGTTTGTAATCGCTATGAACTGAAACGCTGGGGTTCCTATATATGCACCATTATGCAAAGCAAGACGAGCGATGGAGAACCTGAAACTTTTACCATTAAAACAATATTAGGCGGTGAGAGTGGTGACTATTCAATGGAAACAGCTATCGAAATTGCTATTCACAAGATCAAATCCAACATTAAGGCATCATGAAAACATATTTACTCAAAGGTTACGCCTTTGAAGCGTCAGAGTGTGGCATTGATATTATCGGGGAAATATATGCCGACAGAACCGCTTTAAATAAGCGAATACAGGAGATTATAGACGAGACATTAAGCTATGCAGGAATGACCGACTTGCGAGGCTGTAATTGTAGCGAAACAATTAAGCGAGTGAATAACGATATAACTAACTACATTTGCCATGTAACCTACGATTTGAATAACGAGCAGCAACGGGATGCCTATTCGTGGTCGCCACTGGTACTGTTCGCCGGATTATCCAACACAGAGATAAAGTTGGGTGGCGAGTTTCGAGCATCGTGCGACAACACAGTAACGCAAACAATCACGCGAATACAAGTGCAAGAAATTGAAATTTAGTTGTTATATTTGCGATATGGAACGGATATTACTGATATTTACACTCATAGTCAGCATTATTGGATTATTCACCGAATGTATTGCACTTGCAAAATGGTTGCCATGGAAAGAATGAAATTGACTGTGACCGAGAAACGTTGCCTAAAACTTTTGTCTAAACATGGGATTGATGCGCTCGATACCATGGCGAAAAGTCAGGTGTGCCGTGCGTTGCGAACACTTGAAGACAAAAGCTTGATAAATGTAGCATGGATTGAGGGCGACGACTTTGAGGATGCCTGCATTACCAGCAACGGCAAGGCCTATCTCATTGAGAATCCAAAATTAAGGAATCCTACAGACTGGAATAAAATCGGGGCAATCGCAGCCATTGTTGCCGCCTTAGTTAGTATTGTCGTATTGTTTATTGCCTGTACAAGGCTTTCATTATAGCGCGGCTCTCTTTCCAATCTTTTGTCCAACGAATTTTGTCGCCTTTAACGAGAATAAACGTAGGAAAGCCTGTATAGTGCGGCAAATCATCATCCCAGCCCGGCTCGTAAACATCAAAACCATTCCACTTGCCTATATGTTCGGTAGTGTCATATATGCTCTTTTGGGCGAATTGTATTATTTTTTCAACTGTCATATTTGTCTATTCAATAGATTAATATTAATTTTGCGATTAAAAGAAGAACCCGAATGTCTGTCCCATTGGAGGCTATTCCTTGTAAGCGGCAGGTTTGGGGTCTTCTTTTTTTATTTCTTTTCCCTGAAGAAATAGGGGTGCTCAATCATAAACTTTCCGTGGCTATCTTTCACGGCTTTGGTTTTTAACGTAAATTGTATGCCGTCTATTTCAATATCATATTCAACAAAATGTTTCGCACCACTTGATATTTTCTTACGGATATTGGGACGCGATATTTTCAAAGGGTCATATCGTGCGTTTGTGAGTTTACCCAACAACCTTGGCAGCTTTTCAATTGCCTTTAATTCATCTGCTGTGTAGGCATGACCTACCAAATCATTTAAAGCATCTTTGTTAATGACTAATCTATGCGTATAGAATAAATTTTTATCAAATTTTATTTCTTTAGAATAGACTTCTGCGTTTAATTTTGTTTGTTTTTGAAGTGCTTTGAAGCCTGATTTGTCAGATTTAGGCGTAATGCCACCACCGATGCCTCCTTTGCTTGCTTTGCTGTTGACTGCCTTGCTTTCGCTCTTGCCTAGGATATGGGCAGCATAATCGGCATTTATACGCAGATTATCTACACGAAGCAAATTTATGCCTCTGTCCAGCTTTATGCCTTCGATGTAATTGTAAAAATTTAAAATATCCTGACCGTTTTGAGGGTCATAGTAACGTATTTTCCCATTGATGCGTTCGGCTGTTATGATATGACCTTTGATATATCGTTTGCTTTGTGTATTCCAGTACCAATCTATGTGATAACGGCCATCATCTGTAATGGATGATTCCAGTTCGGAAATTAATTGCTTACGATTTGAGACCATCTTGTTCCATCCCGGTTTGATCCGTCGTCCATTGGGCATTGTTCCGAAGTATGAGTAACGTGTAGCACCAATAGTCGTTTTTTTCGGAATATTTCCATCTACATCAAGCCAAATCTCATTGGTGCGATGCGAAAGTTTCTCAGACCAACTGCCGGCTGTGTTGCCAAGCGCTTCAATATTAAAGCCGCGTCGTCGCAATTCATGGGCTATTACGCAAGTCTGACAATTTACCCGATAAGCTTCTGATAATGCATAGTTCGGATTGCCACGCAGTAGATTGGCCTCAAAGAACGTCATATAATCGCCCTGTGTAATTCCCAATAATCGTTCGAGTTCTCTGATATTTTGAACATTTAATGGATCTTCCATGAATTTGCGCACAAGTGATGTCTCTTGATCTATTTTGTCCTCTACATATTTCTTAGCGCGGCGATAGTCTGTTTTAAACGCATTGAAATCAGCAGACCTGTTCTCGTTATCAAGCAACGAGGCAAGTTCTCTGAAATCGGAATCGCGGTATGAGCCGATACGGTCGGATAGCTCTATTAGATGCTCCAATCGATTTGTATTCCACTCTGATTGAATCCTATCAATATCCTCCTGCGTCCTTGCTGCATGGCGTTCGGCCGCAATCTCCAGTGTATTCCTTTTGCCCTCTTGTAGAATATTGGCATAATCAGGTGATGATTCATGGTCTATCGGTGTCAATATCCCCTGAATATATTCTTTGTTATCTCGAATGAAATAAGGCGTTGTGCCGCGTTTTTCTGCGGTCTCTATGCGTTCTTCGTTGACTTGCACCCAATCTTTGAATGAATCCGGCACATCGGTGACTTGGTTGACGCTTGGAGCGTCATCGTCAAGTGATGCGAATTCATCGGTTGTTTTTAGGATCGACGCACAATTATTGATATTGTTTTAGCTTTGACGCAAGTTCATTGGCCGATATCCCGCGTTCAATGCCAACAGAAAGGCCCATCTCTAACTCCTGACGATATTGCTTGCGAAGATTCCACACGCGGCGAGAGAGGTTCATGCCACTTATCTGGCGCTTTTGAAAGGCTTTTAATTGTTCGGAATTCTCCTGAAAAAAGGCGATGCGTTCGAGTTTAGGCTCGGACGCATCGTCGTATGGTTGTTTTTGAAACTTTGGCTAATGTTTAGTCTCAGTAGTGGTGGAAATTATTTTACCACGTCGTTGAGTTCAGCACCGGCTTTGAATTTCACAGCCTTGCGGGCGGGAATTTCGATAACTTCTTTGGTGCGGGGGTTGATGCCTTTGCGGGCTGTTTTTTCAGCTACAGAGAATGTGCCGAAACCGATAAGGGCAACTTTGTCGCCTTTTGCAAGTTGTTCGCTAACTGTGTTGATGCCAGCTTCGAGAGCGGCTTTGGCCTGAACTTTTGTCAGGTTGGCTTTTTCTGCAATTGCATTAATAAGCTCTGTCTTGTTCATAATAGAGGATTTAAAAATTAAAATGGTATTATTGCTACAAATATAATCGTAAAATCTTAAACATCACAACAAAAAGCAAAAAAAACGACAAAAAAAGTAAAAAAACAATTGCAAACTGAGGTTTTGGACATGAAAACGGGTATTTTTTTGTAATTTTGTCATATGAAAATCAAGTCGGAGCAGTGCAGGTGTGGGCAATAGCTGTGACAGAACGCCATGATGAGCCGGAAATGTGACCTCCCCGCAGCTGATGCAACGACGATAATAGATGCAAAAGTAGAAATTATACACTCTCTTAAACGCAATGAATGGATTTGAACGTATGGTCAGATCGATGCCAGTGGTGACAAAAAATCTGATCATTATAAACATAATAGTTTTTGTGGCAACATTGGTGCCCTCGATTTCCGGAAAGTTGATGGCCTATTGCTCGCTTCACTTCTATGAGGCGCCGAATTTCAACCTTGCCCAGCTGGTGACGTATATGTTTATGCATGGTGGATTTATCCATCTTTTTTTCAATATGTTCACCCTGTATATGTTTGGCATCGCGCTTGAATACACCATGGGATCAAAACGATTCCTGATATTCTATATGGTTTGTGGTGTAGGAGCGGCTTTGATTCAGGAAGCAGTATGGGCTCTGACATTGCCGGACATTGTGATTGAAGCATTTGCCGCACAAAACTATGTATCCGTGTCGGATGTAAGCAATTATATGGCCATTCATCCCGAGATAATGAAGATGAATCTGAATATTTTCACCACCGTAGGCGCATCGGGTGCTATCTATGGTGTGCTGATGGCATTCGGTATGATCTATCCTAACCGTCCTATCTATATGATGTTTATTCCGGTGCCGGTCAAAGCCAAGTATATGGTGCTGATGTGGGGCGGCCTTGAGTTGCTTATGGGCATGAGTGAGGCCAGTGACGGCATAGCACATTTTGCACATCTCGGCGGCATGATATTCGGGTTCCTGCTGATTACATATTGGAAAAAGAAAGGATTGATCCACGGTGACAATTTTTAACGGCATAAAATCACGGTTCGACAGGCTGACGGCTACGATGAGGCTTGTGGCGGCAAATGCACTGGTGTTTGTTGCTCTGCGACTTTGTGTGGCCATCGGGCGTCTATGTGGCTCGGATGATATGACCGGGGGCATTCTGTCGTGGCTCGAAATGCCGGCAGGTGTGGATGCTTTTTTGCAACGTCCGTGGACCATTGTGACATATATGTTTGTGCAGTATGATCTGATGCATGCACTGATGAATATGTTGCTGCTGTGGATGTTTGGTTCGGTGCTCGACCGATATGTGAGGCCTCGCAGGGTCATCGCTCTGTATCTTTCGGGAGGCGTGGTCGGCGGACTTTGTCATCTGCTGTATGGACTACTGAGCGGCGGCATGAGTTTTCCGCTGCTCGGCGCATCGGCGTCGACTCTGGCAGTGATGGGCGCAGCAATGTTGATATGCACAGGCGCCCGTTACCGATTGATCTTTTTTGGAGAAGCATCGCTTAAGGTCGTGGGCTTGATAGCCATACTTCTGACCGTGATTGCAACAGGCACCGGAGCCATCGGAGTGCATGTGGCTCATGCCGGAGGACTACTGACAGGTCTTGTCCTTGGCTACCATTATAGAAATGCAAGGCCGCGTGTGATAGCCCGGCCGTTTATACCCGTGCAGCGGACCGTTGATCCAGATTTCGACACCAGCACTTCATCCGCCAAGTCCGACCTGGATCAATTGCTCGACAAAATCAGACGATCGGGATATGCATCGCTGACGGATGCCGAGCGCAACATGCTGTTCAGGATATCGTCGGATCTGCAGAAAGGGGGTGAACAACAGTCATGACGCCTCATGCAAAGAAAATATGGAAGCGGGCGCTGACGGTCGTCGGACTGACCGGCAATACGCTGCTTGCTTCAGTGACGATTTTTTCGGCCTACGGAGGCTGCATCGATCCATTGAAAACGTGTGTGGGAGCTGTGGCCGCCATGCTTTTCCCGGCATTTCTGATTCTGACACTCGTGGTGCTGGTGGTCAATTTGATATGGTTCAGACGGCAGGCAATAGTGAATGGTGTGTCATTACTTGTATGTGCCGGGCCGATACTGACTCTTTGTCCGTTGAATCTGTTTCGGCCTTCGGAAAAATCGCTCGAGGAATCCGACAAGCCATTGCTCAAAATCATGACCTTCAACACACTGAACTTCGAGACCTATGTTGACAAACGAGACACGTACGAGATCAGCGCCTCGGGCAACCCGACGTTTGAATATATACTCGACCAGGACGCTGACATAGTGGTGTGTCAGGAATCAACCGACATAGCCACGGCCGAACTTCACGGAGTGACCACACGTCAGCATTCGATGCTTATGGAGCGTTATCCTTATTTCGACGTGACGGTGAGGGGGATGGCCATATTGTCGAAGTATCCATTTGACGTTGTGCCGGTCGACTTTGAAGACCGCTATCAACTGGATCTGTTGCGCTACGATGTGCACGTGGGCGACCGGGTGCTTCATCTGTTCAGTGTGCATATGCAGTCGATCGGACTGACATCGGGCGACAAGGAGATGTATCGTGAGTTGACCGAGGGAGAATCGAAGTCGAGTATGCATGAGATACGGTCGACACTTCTGTCGAAGCTCAACGCCGCATTTCGATCGCGAGCTCTTCAGGCCCGCGATGTCAAGGCTGCAATCGAACAAGTTGACGGAATGACGGTGCTTTGCGGCGACTTCAACGACATACCCGACAGTTATGCCTGCCGCACGGTAGAAAGTGCCGGCATGACCGACGCATATCGCGAGGCCGGACTCGGACCCTGCATCACATATCATGCCGATCGGCTTTATTTCCGCATCGACCATATGTTTTATCGCGGGCCTCTCAAAGCCGAGCGGGTTTGGCGAGGTGAATGCACATCGAGCGACCACTATCCGATGGTGGCCATATTTGAACTTGAACAAACAAAAGACAAGAAACAATAATCCAAAAAGATATAAGAATGAAAAAAACAATCATGGCTGCAATAGCCGCGATAGCCCTATTGCCAACCACACATGCTCCAAACATCATGGCTGCAGAACGAACCAATCCATTTTTGACACCCTACGACACTCCATTCGAGATTCCGCCCTTCGATCAGATCAAGTATGAAGACTATATGCCGGCATTCGAACGCGGAGTGGAAGAGTACAAAGCCGACATCAACGCAATCGTGGTGAACCGCGCCACTCCCGATTTCGACAACACCATCCTGGCCATGGAACAGGCCGGAAAGCTGCTCAACAGAGTGATGCTCGTGTTTTCGAGTCTTGACGAAACCGAATCATCTGACGAGATGGTGGCCATCAGCGAGAAAGCTTATCCGCTCTATTCGCAGACGATGGACGAAGTGATGATGAACCCGCTGCTCTTCCAGAAGGTGAAATATGTGTATGACAACCGCGACAAGATGGGACTGACTGCACCGCAACTGCGCGACGTAGAGGAAACCTACAAACAATTTGTGCGCAGCGGCGCTTTGCTGAGCGATGCCGACAAGGACCGGTTGAAAGCGATCAACACTCAGCTCACCGACCTATACCTGAAGTTTAACAAAAACCTGCTGAACGCCACCAATGCATACCAACTTGTGGTTGATGACGCATCGCAACTCGCCGGCTTGCCCGCATCGAGCATAGCCGTAGCTGCCGATGAAGCCAAGGCCCGCGGTATGGAAGGCAAGTGGGTGTTTACGCTTCATGCACCCAGCCGACTGCCCCTGCTTCAGTATGCCGACAACCGCGACCTTCGCCGCAAAATGTATGAAGCCTACACGTCGCTTGCATCGTCGGGACAATACGACAACCGCCCTGTGATCAACGAGATCCTGAAAGCCCGCACAGCCAAGGCGTCGCTGCTTGACTATCCTGACTTTGCATCATATATGACAGCTAATGTGATGGCAAAGAATCCGGCCAATGCTGAAGGACTGTTGATGCAGATCTGGGAGCCGGCCGTGAACCGCGTGAAGGAAGAAGTGGCAGAAATGCAGGCACTTGCCGACCGCGAAGGTGCCGACCTCACAATCGAGCCATGGGACTATTACTACTATGCCGAGAAGGTGCGTCGCGACAAATATGCACTTGACGAAGATGAGGTGCGCGCCTATTTCTCGCTCGACAATGTGCGCGAAGGTATCTTCAATATGGCACAGCGACTCTACGGAGTTACCTTCACCGAACTGCCCGACGCTCCGAAATACAATCCGGAAGTGAAAGTGTATGAAGTCAAGGACTCGGCCGGCAACCATGTGGCCGTGTTCATGACCGACTATTTTCCCCGCGCATCAAAGCGACAGGGAGCATGGATGAGCGAATTCCAGGGCGCGTTTGTGGATCCCGACGGCACATCGCAACGGCCGATCGTGTACAACGTGGGTAATTTCTCCAAGCCTACCGCCGACACTCCCTCGCTGTTGACTCTCGATGAAGTTGAGACTATGTTCCATGAATTCGGCCACGGTCTTCACGGCATGCTGACACGCGCTGAACTGCGCAGCCAGGCCGGAACTAACGTTGACCGCGACTTTGTAGAACTACCCTCGCAGATCCACGAGCATTGGGCACTCGAGCCTGAACTACTCAAAACCTATGCTCGCCACTACAAGACAGGCGAGGTAATTCCAGATTCGCTGATCGAAAAACTTGCCGCCGCTTCGACTCACAACCAGGGTTTCATAACCACGGAACTCGTGGGCGCGGCGTTGCTCGACCTTAAATATGGTGCGCTTGAAGTGACCGAAGATATCGACATCAGTGCATTTGAAGAAGGCGTGGCCAAACAGCTGGGCATGCCTCGCGAGGTGCAGTTCCGTTATCGCAGCCCGTATTTCCGCCACATATTCGGCAGCGACGGCTATGCCTCGGGCTACTACACCTATTTGTGGGCTCAGGTGCTCGACTGCGATGGCTTTGAGCTCTTTAAAGAAAAAGGCATTTTTGATCCGGAGACTGCACGCAGCTTCCGCGAGAATGTGCTCGAGAAAGGTGGCTCGGAAGATCCGATGGAACTGTATGTCAAATTCCGCGGCCATGAGCCCAATGTGGATGCACTTCTGCGCTTCCGCGGCCTTACACCCGTCAAGAAACAACCTGAACAGCCCAAGCTGAAAACCCGCGGCAAGCATTGATGCTCTGACGCATAAACGAAACTGAAGACCGTGCCACGACAAGCGATGGCACGGTCTTCGTTTGTTTTTGAACAGGCTATAAGCTGTCAGCTTCGGGTAGCCCTGGCAAGGACTCCAACGAGCCACAGCAAAATGACGGCTCCAATGACCGATGTGATCAGAGATCCTATGATGGAGTCGGTGGATATGCCGAACAGGCTGAATACCCATCCGCCCAACACACCGCCAATGATGCCGACGATGAGGTTGACAATGATGCCAAATCCTCCGCCGCGCATCAGTTTGCCGGCAATGAATCCGGCAAGAATACCGATTATAATAAACCAAATAAAACTCATAACATTATCATATTAATGTGTTATTTGCAGACGTAATGCACTACCGAGTCGATGAACTCGCGGCGCTGATTTTCGTCGGAGTGCATCGTGTTGGAACTGTTGAACCACTTAACGCCATTGAAGCCCACGGCCTGGAGTATCATGGGGCTGAAGAAACCGGCTACGAAAGGTGCGAGCACGTCTTTGTTGACCTGCGAAGTGGTGACGATCGTGGTCTTTTTGATGTCGAGGCAGGGGAGAATGGCGCCTTCGGGGCTGAAATCGTAGATTTCACCTTTGAGAAACACCTTGTCGATCCACCCCTTTAGCATAGCCGGCATCATGCCCCACCAGATCGGGAAAATGAAGATGGCTTCGTCGGTCTGCTGAAGGATGCGGTCGTATTTTTCAACCAGCGGGTCGTAGGTTTGTCCTTTGGTGTAGAGCGTGAGGTCTTTGAGATCGAGCACGGGGTTGAAGCCGTCGGCATACAGATCCATCACGTCGTATTCGCGCCCAAGTCCGGTGAGGTTGTCGGTGATGCTTTTGAGGATTTCGTGGTTGAAACTCTTTTCGTTGGGATGGCAATAAACAATAGTGGTCATGGTGATGAAATTTCTATTTTCATCACAACGCCGGGGGAGGGCTATTTGTTCGGTGGAGAGGTTGGGAATTAGGAATTAGGTCGTGCGGGCTGATTTATCGGGGCTATGGAAGTTTAGGGAGTGGTTGGAATTATGGTAATTGTGGGAGTGGGGGCTTGCTTTTTTGGGAGGGGGATGTAAATCGGCGTCCTGGCCGGACGCTTTGAGTGTGGCGAAAACTTATATGATGAAGTTAAATTGAGAATCGTTATCTTTGTAAAAAAACATTGACGATGAAATTTTTGAAAAATTTGGATGCTCTGGATAAGAGCACTTTGATACTGGCCGGAATGTTATTGCTTTGTTTGGCCGAATTGCCCTATGGATATTATACAGTGGTGAGATTGGCCACAAGTATTGTTGCCGGTTGTTGGGCTTATCAGTTCTTCGAACGTAAGAATACAGCTCTTGGAATTATTGCTTGTGGTGTGCTTCTGTTGGTTCAGCCTATATTTAAGATCGCCATGGACCGGGATACTTGGAGTGTGATAGATGTTATTGTCGCGATATTGTCGGTTTGGCTTGTGCTTCAGCGAGATAAGATTATAAAATAAGCATGATCATACATTGGAATTTGGGGTCAGGGAGCCGATGGTAAATCGGCTTCCCGGCCGGAAGCAATGGGAATTAGGAGTGAGGAATTAGGAATTGGGTTGGCGGGGTGGTGGGATTTTTGGGAGTGATGGGAATTATATGACTTATAAAATTTATAAGATTTATATGATTTATAAGGCTTGGAATGAGGGGTTGGGTGGTTGTTTGGGGGCGCGGGCTATTATGTCGTCGAGGGTGATGCCCAGCATTTGCATTTCGGCGAAGAGGGCGGGGAGGGTTTCGTCGAAGAACTCGCTGCGACGTGCTTCGTTGACCTTTGCCGGCGCATCGGCTGCGAGAAAGTAGCCTAGTCCGCGCCGGGTGTAGATGATGCCGCTTGACTGCAGGAAGTCGTAGGCCTTGAGCACCGTGTGGGTGTTGACGGCCATATCGAGCGCCATTTCGCGAACCGACGGCAGACGTTGTTCGGGGATCCAACGTCCGCTGAGAATGGCGGCGAAGCAATAGTCGATGATCTGACGGTAGATAGGTTTGTTGTTGTTGAACTCCATCAGATCTGAAATTTTTTAAAGTTGCGGCATATCATCCAAATCAACGTGGCGAATATGGCCAGGTAGATACAGGTGGCTGTGATGTCGATTTCGATAAGATTGAGGGTGTTGACGAATTCTTCTCCGAAGCCCATCTTAGATGCGGAAACAATGGCGTCGAAGTTGGGTATGACAATCCAGAACACTGCCAGTATGATTGAGACAAACTGGATCAACACCAGAGCGAGAATGGAGAACCAAGCGGCACGCCCGAAACGGGTTCTGGTGTCGCGAAACATCACAAGAGCAAACACGGCCGGAATGATGAGAGCATCTACTGAAGAGTAGGAGATGGGTGAAAAACCCACGAAGAGATAACATCCCTGAGTGTAGATGGGAATGGCTGCGGGATTGATGAAATGGTAGATCAAGACGCAGAGAATGGCCGGGCCAAAAGTGAGAATCGGCAAAATGATGAAGATGTAGCTGAGAATCACGGTGGCTTTTTCGCTGCAGAGAGCCGGCAGAGAGGTGTTGACATCGCGGGGAGAATTGGCAAAGATGCAGGGCGAGAAGTAGAACATGAATTTCAGGGCGGTCCACAACAGTCCGTAGATGAGGAATGTGGTTGTGGACACAGCCGAGTATAGGAAGCCCTTGTCGGAGCCGTCGCTAAGAGCCATCACCGTGACAATGCCGGTGATGAGAGACATAAGGGCATAGATGAGCATCTGCTTTTTGCATTTGGGCAGATAGTAGTGGGCTGTCATTTCGACGCGTTTCCAGCTGAAGCGGTCGGATATGGGGTGTGAAGTGTCGGTCATTGCATTTCGGGATGAAGGATTGATAAAATTTTGTTGCGGGTGTCGCTTTGGAGTGCTGAGTAGAGCAGGATGAGATCTATGTCGGTGGATTCGGAACCGCGGTTGGGCACAATGGAATTGAACGATCCGAGGTTTTGACGAGTATAGATCGCATCGACCGGTGGCAGTGGGGATGAGACGAACGATAGGCGATCGGTGATCATCCATATCGGCATGTTAAGTGTCAGCAGTCCGTGGGAAATCAATATGACGTTGTCGATCATGTTGCTGAAATCGTGGACTGTGTGCGACGATACGATTACCGTTTGATTGTCGGTGGCATTTTCGGCGAGGATGCGTACGAATTCGCTTCGGGCCGAAATGTCGAGGCCGTTGAGCGGTTCGTCGAAGAGCAGTATGTCGGGACGCAGCGACACCATGTAGGCGAGTTGGGCCTTCTTTGCGTTGCCCAGCGAGAATTTGTTGATCGGCTCGTCGCCTGTCATGTTGAAGCGGGAGAGGTTTTCGCGAAGCACCGTCTCAGAGAAGTTGGGATAGAACGGGGCGTGATATCTCGCCATCTGATTGATGGTTGAGAAGGGGAATTTCATGTTGTCGGTTAAGATGGCCACTTTTTGGAGCACCGAAGGCAGGCGCAGGGTGGTGGCAACGTCGTCGATGAGGCAGGCACATTGGGGTTGGGCGAGCCGCAACCCTGCAATGATGTGAAGCAATGTGGTCTTTCCGGAGCCGTTTTCACCAAGCAGAAGATGAATGCCCGGGCCTATTTCGGCATTGACGTTGACAAGAGCCACGGCTCCATTGTGGTATTTGTAGCCCAGATTGTTGAGTGTGATCATTTGTCTAGAATTTTGTCGATGGGTTCAACATTGTAGCCGGCTTTTTCAAGTTGGGTCAGCACGCCATTCTCGCCGGAAAGATGACCTGCGCCTACGATAATTAAAGCGGTGGAAGTGGGAAGAAATCCAAGCAGAAACTGCACCCATCGGTCGTTGCGATCCTTGATAAGCGTGTCGGAGGTAGCGTCATATTCGTCATCGGAAAAAATTAAATCGGTGACGGCTGCAAGATCGTGGTTGAGGTAGGCCCGTGTCATGAGATGCATCTGTTCGGCTCCGAATCCATCGGCCGAGATGATTTTGAGAAGCTCACGCACCTGTTGTGAGATGGGCGATCCATAGAGCACTTTGATTTGGTCGCTGACCGTTTCGAGGCCTTTGACAGGCAGGCCGCTTGTTTTAGCCATACTGAGCACGTAGGCGTCGAGCGTGTTGTTGGGGTCGAGAGTCGGCAGTTCCCTAGCGGCCAGCAACATGGTGATGATGTTGTTGAGCATGGCCGGTTTGAAGTTGTTGAACATCTTTGATGCCATGGGGATTGTGCCGTCGGACAGCGTTGTGATGGCTGAGTCGACGAGTGCGAGTTGGTCGGGGGTTAACACTTTGTCGAGAGTGCTGTCGGCCGAAGCCATTACTGATTGCTGAAGGGCGGCCTGTATGCTCATGGGGTTGAGATCGTCGAGGCTGAGTTCGCCGAATGCGATATCGACCTGTGGCATAAGTTGGGCCACGTTCAGGTCGTCGGCAATCGAAGTGGGCGCAGCGTGATGGCTGCCCATGATGTAGGAGGGACGGGCATCCGGCGAGGGAGGAGTGATTCGCCAAAGAAGTTGGGCGTCGGCTGTCAGCGATGAGATGGCAATGATAGCAGACAGCATCAAGAAAGATGAAAAACGGTGCATGGTCAAGTAAATGGATGTGTAAAATGATGGGGTTGTTTGAGTGTTGTAGTTGACTACAACACTGCAAAGGTACAATGATTTTTTAATCTGCAAAAAAAATTTGAAAAAAAAGTATGGGAAAATTTTGGGAGGGGTGAAAATTGTGGGAATTAGGAGAGAGGAATTTGGAATTGGGTGCGGCGGGGTTGTGAGTTTGTGAGTTTGTGGAAGTGATGGGAATTATGGGAATTATGGGTGGGGAGAATTAAAAATTTACGCCCCGACGTGAGGCCGGGGCGCTGATTTTTGATTCACTTATATGTAATAATATGTATTAGAGGATGCCTTGGGCCATCATGGCACGGGCTACTTTCATGAAACCGGCTACGTTGGCTCCCTTTACATAGTTGATGTAGCCGTCGGGTTCCTTCCCGAAGAGTTCGCATTGGTGGTGGATTTCAGCCATTATGTCCTTCAGGCGTGCATCGACTTCGGCTGCGCTCCACGACAGTTTTTGTGAATTCTGGGCCATTTCGAGACCGGACACGGACACGCCTCCGGCGTTGGCGGCTTTGCCCGGAGCATAGAGGATTTTGGCGTTGAGGAATTCCTTGATGGCCTCCGGGGTGGATGGCATGTTGGCACCTTCGCTGACTGCGATGCATCCGTTGGCCAGGAGTGCACGGGCATCGTCGCCGTCGATTTCGTTTTGAGTGGCGGAGGGCATAGCTATGTCGCATTTGACTTTGAGCCAGGGGCGTTCGCCCGGCCAGTATTGGCAGTCGAATTCTTCGGCAAACTCGCGAATGCGGCCGCGATAGATGTTTTTGAGTTCGAAAATGTAGTTGAGTTGCTCTTGGGTGAGACCTTCGGGCACGTAGATGGTGCCGTCGCTGTCGCTCATCGATACCACTTTGGCTCCGAGCTGAAGGAGCTTTTCGGCTGTGTAAGTGGCCACGTTGCCCGAACCGGAGATGGCCACTCGTTTGTCCTTGATGTCGATGCCGCGGGTTGCGAGCATTGAGAGCAAGAAGTAGACGTTGCCATAGCCGGTGGCCTCCGGTCGTATCAGCGATCCGCCGAATTCGCGACCTTTGCCGGTGAAAGTGCCGGTGTTTTCGCGGGCGAGTTTTTTGTACATACCATACATGTAGCCTACTTCGCGGCCGCCAACGCCGATGTCGCCGGCGGGCACATCGGTGTCGGCGCCGATCTGTCGCCAAAGTTCGGTGATGAATGCCTGGCAGAAGCGCATCACTTCCATGTCGCTTTTGCCACGGGGTGAGAAATCGCTGCCGCCCTTTGCGCCACCCATGGCGAGAGTGGTCAGGGAGTTTTTGAACGTCTGTTCGAATGCCAGGAATTTGAGGATGGATAGGTTGACTGAAGAATGAAAGCGGATGCCGCCTTTGTATGGACCGATGGCGTTGGAATGCTGGATGCGGTAGCCCATGTTGTTTTGGATTCGGCCGCTATCGTCGACCCATGAAACACGGAATGTGAAGATGCGGTCGGGGATGCACAGGCGCTCGATGAGATTGTAGCGCTCAAACTCCGGGTATTGGTTGTAGACATCTTCGATTGATGTTATCACTTCCTCGACGGCTTGAAGATATTCGGGCTCGTGTGGGAAACGGCGACGAAGGTCAGCCATGACATCGCTTGCTTTCATTTTGATTGATTGGATTGGTTTTTACTGACGTTTTGTATTGAAAAATTGTTTGTCACTTGCAAAAGTAATGAATAATTGTCGATTTTGCAAATAAAAAGAAAGCGGAATGCGCATCGGCGTATTCCGCTATAATATAATATGGTGGGTTGGTGTCAGTTGATAATGATTTCGTCGAGGAAAAGCCATGCGCCGGGGCGGGGATTGGCTTTGGCCTGCAGGCGCACGTAGCGCGCTTCGGTGTTGAGCGGCAGGAAATAGTTCTTGAACATGATCTTGCCGTAGGTGGGATCCATGTCGGTGTTAACGGTGCCGACCTCGGTGAAGTTCTTTCCGTCGAGGCTGACCGAGTAGGTGACGGCATCGGGGAGTTGCACCCAGGCTCCTTCGGAATGCATGAAGCCAGTGTTGACGGCGTGGAGTGGCTTTGTTTCGCCCAGGTCGACGATGAGTTCCATATCTCCGGTCCAGCCTTGCCAGCGTTTGTCGCCGTAGGTCCAGCCACCGAGGATTCCATCGGTGAGGGTCGAGTCGCCGCCGGCGGCATATTTTTCACTGTAGGGGGTGGTGTAGGTCACTTTGGCTCCACGGGCGAGGTGGTTGACGGGACTGAGGCTTTCGGGGCGTTCACCATACTCGTGAGCCAGATCGAAGGTGGTGTATCCGTCGGCGTTGAGCCAGGTGTTGAACAGCAGGGCGCGACGGTGGAAATCGTCGTAGTCCTTACCGGCCGGCGACCATCCGATCTCGGCTATGGCATAGGCGCGTGGGTAGTACATGTATTCGGCGTGGGAATCCTCGGTGACGTATTCCGACCAGAGATTTGCCTGCACGCCGAGCAGATGGCGAGTGTCGACAGAGTCGGGAATATCGTAGAACGGTTCGTAGGAGTAGACTTTCGACAGGGGAGTGTAGCCGCCGATCGAAGCCGGTTCGCGGAAGGGGGCATCCTGGGAGTAGTCGATGTAGCAGAATGCTCCCGGAGTCATGATGACATCGTGGCCTTCGGCCATGGCTTTGACGCCACCTTCGGTACCGCGCCACGACATGACGGTGGCATCGGGAGCCACACCGCCTTCGAGAATCTCGTCCCAGCCGATGATGCGGCGGCCGCGGGAGTTGACATGCTGCTCGATGCGTTTGATCAGATAGCTTTGGAGCTCGTCGACGTTGGCAAGACCGTTTTCCTGCATGCGGCGTTGGCAATCGGGGCAGTCTTTCCATGCGCTTTTGGAAGCCTCGTCGCCACCTATATGGATCAACGTCGAGGGGAACAGGTCGATGGTCTCATCGAGTACGGTGGTCAGGAACCGGAAAGTCTCCTCCTTGCCCGGGCAGAAATCGCTTGTTTTGGCACCGGTGCAACCGAGTTCGGGATAAGTAGCAATGACTTCCTCGCTGTGGCCGGGCATTTCGATTTCGGGAATGATGGTGATACCCAGTCCGGCGCAGTAGTCGATGAGGTCTTTGAGTTGCTGCTTGGTGTAGTATCCTCCGTAGGCGCCGGTGGTGGAGCTGTCGCAATAGTGGGCACCTTCGGCAGCCCAGTCGGTCCAACGGCGTTCGGGGCGCCATGCGGCATAAGAGTTGAGACGCGGGAAGCTGTCGGATTCAATGCGCCATCCGGCACCGTCGGTGAGGTGCAGGTGCATGCGGTTGAGTTTCAGGCGCGCCATGGCATCGGCCTGCTTGTAGAGAAATTCAATGGGACGGAAATGGCGGCTGACATCAAAGTGCAGTCCGCGGTAGCTGAAGCGCGGAGCGTCGGTGACGGTCAGACATGGGATGGAGCCGTCGGTCGATTTTTGCTCCAGTATCTGGCGAAGGGTCATGATGCCGTAGAAGGCACCTGTGGCCGAAGGCGAAGAAATGGTGATAAGTCGAGGGGCAACCGTCAGAGTGTAGGCTTCGGGGTTGCCCGGACGGTTGGTGACTGTGATCTGCAGAGAAGATTTGCTCCAGGCGGCTTCGGTTGCTCCGATGGTGGCAGCTGCATTGGCTATCATTTTGTCGGAAGATCCTTTTACGGAGTATGTCAGACCTGTGGCTGCCGGCGTGAAAGAGCCCTTACCGTAGGTGATTTCCGACGGACGTGGTAAGATGTCGACAGTAGCATTGACGGTCAATGCTACGAGGAATAGCAGGAAAAAAGATGCTATATGGCGCATAAATGTTAAAATATTAAAGATTTGCATGTAAAGATACTGCATATTTTTTACATTTGACTACAAAGAAGCATAAAAGATGCTAATTCGGGAAAAGCAATTTAAACTTCTTAAATTGAAGATTGTCATTATATCAGAGCTCGAAATTAATAACAGGAAAAACACACATAATATAAATAAAGATATTTACTGATAAAAAATTAGATTATGACTAAGAAATTTTTCACGCTCGCAATAGCAACCATATTAACACTCGGCATGTCGTCGTTCGCTCAGTCGCCCACCGAAGGCAACCCCACAAAAAGTGAATGCAAACGCGACGGCAAGAAGTGCGATAAGAAAAAATGCGACAAGTCCTGCGACAAGAAAGGTGACAAGAAAGGTGACAAAAAATGCGACAAGAAATGCGGCAAACATTGTGCCAATCCATTCGAAGGTCTGAATCTGACCCCCGAGCAGCAGACCAAGCTTCAGAGTATACCCACTCCCGCACAGGTGATGAAAGCAGCACGCGACCAGAAATCGGATGGACAAGCATCGCCTGAGATGCGTCGACAAGTTGTCCGCGACATTCGCTCCAACTACCTCAAGCAGGTAAGCGCAGTTCTCACCCCCGAGCAGTACGTTCAGTTCCTCGAAAGCAACTACATTAACCAGTCTCCTGCCAAGCCCGGCAAAGGCGACAAAAAGGGCGACCGCAAGTGTGATAAGAAAAAAGGTGACCGCAAAGGTGACCGCAGAGGTGATTCACCCCGTGGCGACCGTGGTCAGCAATCAAAATGACAGCAATAAGATCTAAATAAAAAATAAAACACACTTCATTTTTTCTTCTCTCTCGCGAAAGCGACATATCGGCAATCGTCCGGTGTGTCGCTTTCTTCAATATATAGATGTGTTGATGTCAGTGGGGCATCAGGGAGATGCGGGAGCGGTGTGTGGGGAATCCGAGGATCTTTCCGGTGGAAGGAGCGCTGAATACTATGCGGTTGAGCACTTCGATGTCGACATCGAAATCGTAGGGAGCCGAGGTCTCGTCGTTGATTGTTACAGTGCCTTTGCTCACTAAATAGACGTGGTTGTTCGCCGCTATTATCGGGTCGGAGACTTTTATGGAGGAGCGCCACGACAGATTGCTCTCGGCTATTGCTTTAAGACACATCTCCACGTTGACTATTCGGGCCATGCCCTGTGAGTAGAGTTTGCGATGGCCCGGAGTGTCGGACGGAGCATAGTATTTCATCGGAGTGTCGGGATAGCGGTTGCGCAGCTCGCGCATGGCTGCCAGTTCGGCCTCCTTGTCGCAGCCGAGAACTTCGAGAACCTCGAGCATCGACTGGGAGTTGCGCGCCCAGGCCATGGCTGCAACCGGCACATCGGGTCGGCTAACGGCCACGAATACACCATCGGAATGCAATGACAGATTGTCGAGGAAGTTGAAAAAATCGCGCTTGGTGTGGAGAATGCCGCCCGGACGGTTGCGTTCATATTGGCTGAAGGCATCGTAGACGGCATCGGTGTAGCAGTCGTCGACCACGGTGTAGTCAACGTTTTCTTTCGACGAGAATGAATGAAGCGATGTGAACCGCTGTGTGTCAGTCAGAAAAACGGTAGAGAAGCCGAAACGGTCGAAGAAGAAATAGAGCCAGTCGTGGTTGGGAATCAGAGCGCAGAGCATATCGCCACGATTGTAGGCGGTGTGTATAGCCTCGTTCATGAGTTGCGACATGTAGCCGCGACCCCGTGCTGACCGTCGGGTGACAGCTCCGCAGATATAGCTGACAGGAAGTTCCCGGCCATAGAACAGCATGCTGTAGGGCTGAAGGAGCAAAGTGCTCACGAGGCGGTCTTCATAGTGAATGGTCAGCGCATCGCCGTCGTTGTAGATGCGCCCGAAATACATGTCGAGATATTCTTCTGATTCCTTAAATCCCTCGCGCCACAGATGACGTATGTCGTTTTTATAGCTCATCATTCATAGTTGCTTTACAACTATAGAACGCCCCGAGGACGCCGGGGGTTTCTCGAAGTGTTATATAATAGTGTTAAATCGAGCAAAAAGCGAGTTATTTTTTGCATCGAAACATACATCGTCGCAAGGCATCGAATTGGTTGAAGCCGAATAAATCAGCTAATCGAGATATATACCATAACCGGTGTCAAAGTCAATGACACGAATCTGACTCCGGGCATATACATAGTGCGTCAGGGCTCCGAAGCCTATAAGACGCTCATCAGATAATATGGAACAGGCTCTTAAAATAAGATGACCGTTGATTTAAGTCAGCGGCCATCTTTTGTTATCAGTAGTTGTGGTCAGTTCTGGTGGCTTGGGCGGAGAAGATCGTTGACGGTCTTCACGGGGTTGAACGTTTCGATGGGGACTTCGACGAAAGCGGTGTTCCAGTCGCTCATCGCGCCGTTCCAAAGGCCGGGGAGTTCCATGGCGCGCAGCTCTTTGCCGTGGCTCGACTTAGAGGAGATAAAGCCGGTGGCGGGGTCGACATAGTCGGGAAGATTGAATTTGAGACCGTGACGGTCCTTGATATAGCAGACCAAGTCGACAGGATTGAAGTGGGTGGCCTCCTTCAGCATCTTGGCATATTCGGCGTTGGCAGGATCAATCTGGTTGCCTTCAAGGATTTGAGGAGATGCCGACCCGTCGGGGTTGACAGCGATGAACGGACCTCCGCCGGGTTCGCCTTCGTTGCGCACCATGCCGCACACACGCAGCGGTCGGTTGAGTTTTTCGTGGATATATACGGCCAGCTCGGTGTCGTTCATATCGGCAATACGATTGTCGATCAATCCCAGACGGGAAGCCATGAATTGAGCCATTTCGTTGAGAGTCTCACGATTGTATTCACCGGCGGCAAGCACATCGAGGTAGTGCTGAATGGTGTCGTGGAGCTGCATAAGGTAGCCGGCAATCACCTGTTTGTAGCGGATGGTAGGTTGGCGCAGTGCATCGGGAACTACGTTGTCGATGTTTTTGATAAACACTACGGCTGACTGCATGTCGTTGAGATTCTGGATCAGGGCACCGTGGCCACCGGGACGGAACAACAGATGACCGTCTTCGATGAAAGGCGTGTTGTCGGGGTTGACAGCTATGGTGTCGGTCGATGGTTTCTGCTCGGAGAGGCTGACGTTGAATTTCACACCGTAGGCTTTGCTGATAGCCGGAAGCACCTGCTGAAGTTTTTCTTCGAAGAGTTTGCGGTGGTTGGCCGAAACGGTGAAGTGCAGGTTGACCACGCCGTCGGAATTGGCTGCTGTCTGTGCGCCCTCCACAAGTTGTTCTTCAACCGGGGTTCGTGCTCCCTCGGGGTAGCTGTGAAATTTCAGAAGACCCTTGGGGAGATTGCCGTAGTTGAGGCCGTCAGGGAGTATGATGCCACCGATGATTTCCTTATATCGATGTTCGGCTTTGAGCTGGTTGGCATCTTTGCCGTATTTTGCCTTGAGCACCTTGTTGAGGTCGGTGATGAAAGCCATTTTGTCGATATCCTTGATGACCTTGTCAACCGGACTGCCGGGGCTGGGAGCATCGTCGGGCCCGTCGACAAATTCAAACAGAGCTTTGAACATTCGCGAGGCTGCTCCGGAAGCCGGAACGAATTTGACTACTTCGCCGCCGTCGGCAAGATATTCTTTCCAGCGGTTGATGGCTTCGGCCTGTTCATCGGCGGTCAGTTGTGCAATGCCGTGGCCTGTGCGTGCCACATCGACAATTTTAAGATAGGGGAAACCGGTGGCAAAGCGGGCAAGCTGTTGCTCAACCTGTTTTTCTGTAATGCCTCTTTTTTCAAACAAGGCCAGATCTTCGTCTCGAAACATAGTTTTTATATGGTATTGGTTATTTTGGATTATCGTTAGACGGAAACAAAAGTACACAAATGGGTTTGATATATCAACAAAAACGTAGATAAAATAATTTTTTATTGTGGAGTCATTATAGTATCTTTGCAGATATAATAAGCCGTTTCGACGATGAAAATACCAAGTTTTGCAGAAGATGTCGCTGCCGCTGTGGACTGTATGCGCCGTGGGGGTGTGATTCTTTATCCTACTGATACGGTGTGGGGTATTGGCTGCGATGCTACCAATGGCGATGCAATAGCGAAAGTGTTTGCGATCAAACGCCGTGAGGAATCGAAGGCATTGATCACACTGGTCGACTCGGAGGCAATGCTCGAACGTCATGTCGATGATGCACCGGAGGTGGCATATGAATTGATAGAAGCGGCTGTCAAACCTCTTACTATCGTGTTCGACAACCCTGTCGGTGTCGACCGAAAGCTCATGGCCTCCGACGGGAGTGCTGCCTTTCGTGTCACTTCGGAGCGCTACAGTCAGGCACTTTGCCATGGGCTGCGTCGACCTGTAGTGTCGACTTCGGCCAATATCAGTGGCCGGCCGACACCGGCAACTTTCGCGCAGATTGATCCGGAGATAGTGGAGGTCGTTGACTACGTGGCTTTCTATCGGCGCGATGATGACACGCCGGCGCAATCGTCGACAGTCATCAAACTCTCCAACGATTGCACTATTAAGATATTGAGAAAGTAGAACACAGAGCAAAACCGACTGATGCTGAAAGAAAAGAATCTGAAAAGAAGCTATTTGCTGGCCGATTACATTTCGACCAACATAGCTTTGTTGCTTTTCAATGTGTTCCGCTACTATAATTTGCCCAAGGTGACTGAAGAGTTTTGGTCGCTTTCGCAGTTTTTGCTTTCGCCCACTCTTGTCGTGGGGCAGATAGTGTTTCCACTGTTCATGCTCCTTATATATTATATGTCGGGCGTGGTCAGCGAGGTATATCTGCGATCAAGAGCCCAGGAATTGCTGTCGACGGTATGCACGGCATTCATAGGTGCTTTTGCACTGTTTTTTGCAGTGTTGATCAATGATCTGACGCTGGATCGAACCCACGACTATTCACTTTTTTTGGTGTTGTTTGCCTTGCTTTTTGTGGTTGTTTATATCCCGAGGGTTATTCTCACCACTCGCACGCAGCACAAACTGCTTCGCGGAGAAATCAATTTCCCTACGCTTATTATAGGCTATAGTTCAGTGCCTCAATTGTTCCCACGTCAATTGCAGAAATTGTATCGAGGCTTGGGGACGAAAGTGGTTGGATTGATCGACAGTGAGAACAGGGCACAATTCAGTTCGACAGGTACCGATCTGCCCATATATAATCTGAGTGATATAGATGATGTGTGCCGTCGACTGAATGTGGCCAGACTGCTGGTGATACCACATCCCAAAGGCTGGGTCGACACGCTTGACGTAGTCAACAAGTTGTTCAGACTCGACATCCCGACGCTGATTGCTGCTGAGGATCTGCCGGGTTATCTGTTCAACACCGAGCTGGCCACGATGCGCACCGAGCCGTATATCGATATTACACGCAGCCGATTGTCGGCAAGTACGCTGAACATCAAGCGCGCAACTGACGTGGTGGTGTCGGCAATCATGCTGCTGCTGACTGCCATACCGATTGCTTTTACGGCAGTTTTGATCAAGATCGATTCACGCGGTCCGGTATTCTATCGGCAGCGCCGGGTGGGATTGCACAAGCGTGAATTCAATATAGTGAAACTTCGCACCATGCATCAGAGATCGGAGGCCGACGGACCGACGCTGTCGTCGCCCGGCGATGCACGAGTGACGCGTGTTGGGCGCATACTGCGCAAATATCGCATCGATGAACTGCCACAGTTCTACAATGTGCTTGTTGGTGACATGTCGATCGTGGGTCCCAGACCGGAGCGCCCCCATTATGTGGCTTTGATTATAGAGCGCGAACCGGCCTACACGCTGTTGTTTCGTGTGCGTCCCGGCATTACATCGCTTGGAATGGTCAAATATGGCTATGCCACATCGGTCGACGAGATGATAACAAGGTCGAAATTCGATATGCTATATCTTGAAAACATATCGATAGTGACCGATCTGAAAATAATACTCCACACGGCCCGCACGGTGCTCAACGGAGAAGGAATTTGACGAGTTTCAACATGAGTCAGGAAGAGAAAGAAAATATCCATCATAGAGGGCCGTTCAGTTCAGTGTTCCACAAGTTGCTGTTATGGCGCGAGCATCATGTGTCGGAGAAGGCTTTTGTCTTCGTTCTGGCTCTGGTGGTCGGAACTTTGGGCGGCTTTGCGGCTTTGTTGTTAAAATGGCTCATACACACCATTCAGCATTTTCTGTCGGCCTATCTTGTGACCGATGAGGGCAATTATCTGTATCTGATCTATCCGGCTGTGGGTGTGTTTATCACGCTTCTGTTTGTGAAATACGTGGTGCGCGACAATATATCGCATGGTGTGACGCGTGTGCTTTATGCCATATCGCAAAACAAGAGTAGGCTGAAGCGCCACAACATACTTTCGTCGTTGTGTGCCAGTTCCGTTACCATAGGTTTTGGTGGTTCGGTGGGAGCTGAAGGTCCTATCGTGTTTTCCGGAGCCACGATCGGATCGACCATTGGACAGCTGTTCAGGATGTCGCCACGTGTGCTCATGATCCTTGTGGGTTGTGGCTCGGCCGCGGGTATTGCCGGTATATTCAAGGCTCCGATTGCCGGATTGCTGTTCACCCTTGAGGTGCTCATGATAGATCTTACCACCGTGTCGGTGATGCCTCTGCTCGTGGCTTCTATTGCCGGGGCTGTTGTCAGCTATGCCTTCACAGGTTATGAGGCAGAATTCTTTTTCATGCAGAGTGAACCGTTTGTCACATCGCGAATCCCCTTTGCTGCCCTTTTGGGAATATTCTGCGGACTTGTGTCGCTCTACTTCACCCGCTCGATGAACATGATGGAAAATGCGTTCAAGCGAATTCACAGTCCCTGGCGACGCTATGGCATCGGAGTGGTCATCATGGCAGGCTTGATCTTCCTCTTCCCGCCACTATATGGCGAAGGCTATCAGTCGATCGTGGCTCTGCTG
Source organism: Bacteroides sp. (assembly GCA_023666835.1). Classification (GTDB taxonomy): domain Bacteria; phylum Bacteroidota; class Bacteroidia; order Bacteroidales; family Muribaculaceae; genus Paramuribaculum. The sequence continues at coordinate 51,847 of JAMPBJ010000002.1, forward strand.
AGCGGTAATACTGAAGCCATCCTTGACGGATCGATATTCTATTCAGAGCGCGGATCGGTTGTGCTGATCATTGCCTTTGTGGCGGCTCTGACCTTCAGCAAGGCATTTGCCACTTCGGCTACAAACGGAGCCGGTGGTGTTGGCGGCACGTTTGCTCCCTCGCTCTTTGTGGGATGCATGGCCGGTTTCCTCTTTGCCTATTCGATCAACCATGTGTTTGGCCTGGATCTGTCGGTTAAGAACTTTGCTCTTATGGGTATGGCCGGAGTGATGGCCGGAGTGATGCACGCACCGCTAATGGGGATGTTTCTCACGGCGGAGCTGACCGGTGGCTACGAGTTGTTTTTACCGCTGCTGATAGTGTCGACCCTGTCGTATTTCACCATCAAGTTTTTCGAACCATACAGTATCTACGCCATGCGTCTGGCCCAGCGAGGCGAATTGCTGACGCACCATAAGGACAAAGCCGTGCTGACACTTCTGAAGATCGACAACGTGATTGAAACCGACTTCTTGAAAGTCAGCCCCGAGATGGATCTGAAGGAGATGGTGAAAGTGATATCGCAATCGAGCCGCAATCTCTTCCCGGTGGTCGATGACAAGGACAACCTGATCGGAGTGGTTCAGCTCGACGACATCCGCAACATCATGTTCCGCCCCGACCTTTACCGCCGTATGCATGTCGAAAAATTCATGAGTACTCCTCCGGCTTTGATCGACATTCATTATTCGATGGAGAAGGTGATGAAGGTGTTTGACGATACAGGAGCATGGAACTTGCCGGTGGTCGACGGAGGAAAGTATGTAGGCTTTGTGTCGAAATCGAAGATATTCAATTCATATCGACGGGTTCTCCGACACTATTCCGAAGACTGAAAACATGATCACGACCAAAATATTTTTGCAACAGTGGATTTTTATATTAATTTTGTCATCAGCATAAAAACAGTCTAATTCACACTCATAACTCCATAAGATATGAAGAAGCATAATTTCTACGCCGGCCCATCGATTTTGAGCCAGTATACGATCAAAAACACCGCCGACGCAATCATCAACTTTGCCGATACCGGCCTGTCGGTACTCGAAGTGTCGCATCGCAGCAAAGAATTTCAGGCTGTGATGGATGAGGCTCAGGCTCTTGTAAAGGAACTTCTTGAGATCCCCGAAGGGTATTCGGTGCTATTTCTCGGCGGAGGTGCAAGCCTTCAGTTCTGCATGGCTCCTTTCAACCTGCTGAAAACCAAAGCAGCCTATCTCGAGACCGGCACCTGGGCATCGAATGCCATCAAGGAGGCGCGCCTGTTTGGTGAGGTTGACGTGGTTGCTTCGTCGAAGGACGCCAACTTTACATATATCCCCAAAGGATATACGGTACCCGATGATGTGGATTACTTCCATTTCACGTCAAACAATACCATATACGGCACAGAGATGCGCCATGATCCCGACTTGAACGTAAGATTGGTGGCAGACATGTCGAGCGACATATTTTCGCGTCCGATCGATGTGGCCAAATATGACCTGATATATGCCGGCGCGCAGAAAAACCTTGCACCCGCCGGTGTGACCATAGCCATCGTTCGCGACGATGCTCTCGGACATGTCGACCGTCCCATCCCCACCATGCTCGACTATCGCACCCATATCAAAAAAGGATCGATGTTCAACACACCTCCGGTGCTCCCGATCTTCGCTGCACTGCAGACTCTCCGCTATTACAAGGAACTTGGTGGCGTTAAGAAGCTCGAGCAAATGGATCTTGAAAAGGCTGCGATACTCTACGATGCAATCGATTCGAGCCGCATGTTTGAAGGCACTGTCACCGATGAAGCCGATCGCTCGATCATGAATGTATGCTTTGTGATGACTGCAGAATACAAGGAACTCGAAAAAGACTTTGTGGACTTTGCATCGACCAAGGGTATCGTGGGCATCAAGGGACATCGCTCGGTAGGTGGTTTCCGCGCTTCTCTCTACAACGCTCTTCCCAAGGAAAGCGTAGAGGTGCTGGTGGCCGCAATGAAAGAATTTGAATCGAAACATTGATCACAAACGACTATGAAAATATTAGTTGCTACAGAAAAGCCTTTTGCCAAAGCTGCTGTCGATGGTATCCGCGAAATAGTGGAGTCGGCCGGACTCGAGTTTGCGTTACTTGAGAAATACTCCGACAAGCAGCAGCTTCTCGATGCGGTGGCCACGGCCGACGGTCTGATTGTGCGCAGCGACATCGTGAACAGCGAAGTTATTGCCGCCGCTCCCAACCTGAAAGTAGTGGTGCGTGCAGGAGCCGGCTACGATAATATCGATCTCAAGGCAGCCACTGAAGCCGGTATATGTGTTGAAAACACTCCCGGTCAGAATTCCAATGCCGTGGCCGAACTCGTTTTCGGTATGACGGTGATGGCTGTTCGCAACATGTATGACGGCACCTCAGGTACCGAACTCAAAGGCAAGCGACTTGGCATACATGCTTTCGGTCAGGTGGGTCGCAACGTTGCCCGCATTGCCAAAGGCTTTGGTATGGAAGTATCGGCTCTCGATCCATATTGCCCTGGTGGGGTGATGGTGGAAGCCGGTGTGACGCCTGTACACTCTGTAGAGGATCTGTATTCCAGCAACAAATTCGTGTCGCTTCATATCCCGGCCACTCCGGAAACTGTCCGTTCGGTGGGCTATGATCTCATCACCCGTATGCCCAAAGGTGGTGTGCTGATCAATACAGCCCGTAAGGAAGTGATCGATGAAGATGGACTTGCGCGTGCGCTTGCCGGTCGTCAGGACCTGAAATATGTAGCCGATGTGAAGCCCGCCAATGCTGAGGCTTTGATGGCCGAATTCCCCGGTCGGGTGTTCTTCACTCCAAAGAAAATGGGTGCACAGACATCAGAGGCCAATGTCAATGCCGGTCTTGCAGCTGCCCGCCAGGCTGTGGATTTCCTTAAGGAGGGCGTCGACAGATTCCGTGTCAACAAATAGCCACCGTCGATCTGCTGAATATGTCGGCTGAAGAAAAGAAATATCAGTTTGAGATGCCCATGCGAGTCCGCGACTATGAAGTGGACTCGCAAGGCATTGTCAACAACGCGGTCTATCTCCACTATCTCGAGCATACTCGCCACGAATTTTGTCGATGTGCAAACACCTCGTTCAGAGCCATGCAGGAGCAGGGCATCGACCCGGTGATCCGTGAGATAACCATCAAGTATCTGCATCCGCTGGGACTCGGACAAGAGTTTGTCAGCTGCTTGTCGCTTCGCCGGTGTGGTGCCCGCTTTGTGTTTGTGCAGGATGTATATACTCTTCCCGACCGCACACCGGTGGTCGAGGCTGAGTGTACGGTGGTGTGCCTCGAAGATGGCCGGTTGACACGCGGCGACGTACTTGCAGAAGCCTTTGCCTACTATCTTCAGCAGTGATGCAATCATAACAATAACCGATGGAGACTCCCGACGATCTGAAATACAAGATAGCATTCGCCTCACTTCGCGGAATCAACCCGCTCGTGGGCGGAGAATATCTTGCACGCGTCGGCGACGAGCGATGCTTCTTTGAGGCAACGCAGAGACAGTTGTCGGCCATGATGGGATTCTCTAACCGGTTGTTTGACGAAGCATATCGCAGTCAGCTACTTGAAAGGGCCGAACAGGAAGTGGCTTTTATAAGAAAGTCGGATGTGAAGCCGGTGTATTTCACATCGGAATCTTATCCTCAACGGCTTCTCGAAGCTGAGGATGCTCCGCTGATGCTGTATAAGCTTGGTGGAGCCGACTGCAATTCGCCGAGAATGATCTCGATAGTGGGGACACGTCATGCCACTGCCTACGGCCGCGATTATGTGGAACGGTTGATCGAAGATCTCAAAAATCGGCTTGCAGAACCGCCTGTGATAGTCAGCGGATTGGCTCTGGGAATCGATGGGATGGCACATGCCGCTGCGTTGCGTTGCGGACTGCCTACGATTGGTGTTCTGGCCCACGGGCTCAATATGATATATCCATCGCAACACCGCGATCTGGCTGCCAATATGGTGCGCAATGGTGGTGGGCTGCTGACAGAGTATGGCTCGCATGCACCTGTCCACAAAGGTAATTTTGTGGCCCGCAACCGCATAGTGGCGGCCATGACCGATTGCACTATCGTGGTGGAATCGGCCAAAAAGGGTGGTGCATTGATCACTGCCCGGCTCGCTTCGGACTATCATCGCGATGTGTTTGCGCTTCCCGGACGTACATCCGACCGCTACAGTGCCGGATGCAACGACCTGATCAACCGCAATGTGGCAATGCTGATCCGCGACTGCGACGACCTGATAGAAGCCATGAACTGGCCTGTGAAAGACTCGGTGCCTGAACAGCCAACGCTTTTTGCCGAGCTGTCGGAGCCGGAGCAACAGGTGGTCGATCTGCTGACTGAAGTCGGCGAGATGGCAGTCAATCAGATGGCGATTAAGTTGAATATCAACATCGGCCGACTGATGTCGCTGTTGATTGACATGGAGTTCAAAGGTCTGATCATAGCATTTCCGGGCAGCAAATATCGCCTCAGCTGACCTTTTGAGGCATTTCAGTTGTTTAAGTATATAGAACTAATTTAAACTATTTACCGAATGTTAAAAATTTGAACTCTGAACTATTCTTTTATTCACATTTTTGGTCTTTTTCGGCCGCTTTTCTTGATTTCATCGGTCACGTAGCTCGCTACGCTCCCTCTTCAATCGAGAAAATCGCCTCGAAAAATCCCTAATAATGTTAATAAATAGATTAAATGAGTTTATATATAATCCTCAGTTAACCAAAACAATCAAGTAATATGAGCAACAAAGTAATAGCACCGTCGGAACTGATCATCAACTCTGACGGATCTGTTTTCCACCTCCATCTTCTCCCCGAACAGTTGACCGACCGTATTATCCTTGTGGGCGATCCCGCACGTGTCAACATGGTGGCTTCGTTTTTCGACTCGATCACGTTTGAAGTGTCGTCGCGCGAATTTCACACCATCGGAGGCACCTACCGCGGCAAACCCATCATGTGTCTGAGCCATGGTATCGGTCCCGACAATATTGACATCGTGGTGACTGAGCTCGACGCTCTTGCCAATGTGGATTTCACCACCCGCGAAGTCAAACCGGAGCACCGCACTCTCCATATGGTGCGCATCGGCACATCGGGCGCCCTTCAGCCCGAATTGAAAATAGGCACTCCGGTCATTGCCGAGAAGGCGATCGGATTTGACGGCGTGCTCAATTACTATGCCGGTCGCCAGAGCGTGGCCGACCGCGAATTTGAAGACGCTTTCTGCGAAGCCGTAGGCTGGAATCCGTTGTGGGCCAAGCCTTATGTGGTTGATGCAGATTCCTACCTTGTTGAAATTATAGGCCGCGACGACATGGTGCGTGGCAACACCATTTCCGCCGTTGGTTTCTACGGTCCGCAAGGTCGCGAAGTGCGTCTGCCGCTTGCCAACCCCGACCTCAACCGCCGCATCGAGGAATTCCGCTTCCATGGTCGCAAAGTGACCAACTACGAAATGGAATCCGCACCATTGCAGGGTTTGAGCCGACTGATGGGCCACAAGGCCATGACCGTATGCTCGATCATTGCCAACCGCATGTGTCATGAAGCCACACCTAATTATAAAACAGCCATCCACGATCTGGTAGGCACCGTGCTCGACCGCATCTGATCGCTGATGAACAAAGAATTTTGCCTCTACGCTGCACCGCTGCAGGGATTCACCGAAGCGGTGTGGCGTTTTGCTCATAGTCGTGTTTATGGATCGTCAGGTGATGTGATCTATTTCACTCCCTTTGTCAGATTGGAGAAGGGGAGGGTGCGTGACAAGGATCTTCGTGACGTCGCTTCGCCGATGAATGCCGGACTCCACGTCGTGCCACAGGTGATATTCCGCGACGTTGATGAGTTGGGATCGATCGTTGACACACTCGCGTCGATAGGCGTTAAAGAGATAGATCTGAACCTTGGTTGCCCATTTCAGCTTCAGGTGCGGCGGGGCAGGGGTGCGGCATTGTTGGGCCACTCTGAGGTGATGGATGCCGTGGCGGAATATATGTGTATGCGCAGCGATGTGGCGTTTTCGGTGAAGATGCGACTGGGCTGTGAACTACCTGACGAGTGGCGTGGGATTATTGATGCTCTGAATCGAATGCCGCTCAGTCATGTCGCAGTCCATCCGCGCACGGCTGCACAGCAATATGGTGGCGAACTGCAGTTTGATGAATTCTCGCAATTGGTTTCGTCACTTCGCCATCCAGTGATTTTCAATGGTGAAATCAAATCGCCTGAGGATATAGCCGATATCGTCCACAAATTCCCTAATATAAAAGGAGTGATGGTGGGGCGAGGCCTTCAGGCACGTCCATCGCTCTTCGACGAATGGAACACCGGCCGGACGCTAAGCGAGCAGAAGCGTCTCGAAGGAGTGGTGAAGATTCACGACATCATCTTCGATCATTATAAAGCCCACCTGTGTGGCGACGCACAGATACTGTCAAAGATAAAACCATTCTGGACCTACCTCGAACCCTTGATAGGCCACAAACCGATGAAGTCCATCAAAAAGGCCACCACCCTCAGCGCCTACACCCAGGCCATCGCCACCCTCCGGTAGAACTATCTTACTCAACCAATACAGGAAACTGACAACCAAACCGACCTTTATCTGACAACCTTCACTAGAAAAAGACACTATAACAATATACGTAATTATGGAGCGTTTATACTTCTTGATGCGATAAATTGATTTAAATTGATTTAGTAGAAAATTTGAGGAAAAATTTGGGGAAAGTTTGGTTAAGCGGCGAAAAATCACTACCTTTGCAGTCCGATTATATCCAAAAATCAATCAGCGACACGCGCCGGGGCAGTGCCTTTGGCCGGGTATTTCTGCGGTAAGTGTCGAATTAATTAACTATTTATCAATTAATTTAAAAGTGGATACTTTAAGTTACAAGACTTTGACCCCCAACGCGCAGAGCGTCGAAAAGCAGTGGCTCCTCATCGATGCCACCGACCAGCATCTTGGTCGTCTTTGCTCGAAAGTCGCCAAAATTCTCCGCGGTAAGAACAAACCTTCTTACTCGCCCAACGTTGAATGTGGCGACAATGTGATAATCATCAACGCCGACAAGGTGGTATTGACCGGCAAGAAAGCAACCGATCGCGAATACCTCTCGTATACCGGCTATCCCGGCGGCCAGCGCTATGCCAACGCTGAAATTCTGATGAAAAAATCGTTCAACAAACACATCAAGCCCGGTATGCATCCGCTCTACATCAAGGTGATGAAAGGCATGCTTCCCAAAAACCGTCTCGGCCGTCGTTTGATTGAAAACATGCACGTGTACAATGGTCCCAACCATCCTCACGAAGCTCAGAATCCCGTAGTATTTGATATCAACAAAATGAAATAAGAGCAGGAAGTATGGAAACAATTAATGCAGTAGGCCGTCGTAAGGCCGCAGTGGCTCGTGTCATCCTCAAAGAAGGCAACGGCGCCATCACAATCAACAAACGCCCTCTGGAAGTTTACTTCCCCTCTTCGATTCTTCAGTATATCGTGAAACAACCTCTGTTGACTCTCGACTCTGCTGAAAAATATGACATTCATGTCAACCTCGACGGTGGCGGTTACAAAGGTCAGGCCGAAGCTCTTCGCCTTGCCATTGCCCGTGCTCTCGTCAAGATTAACCCCGACGACAAGGCAGCTCTCCGCGCCGAAGGCTTCATGACCCGCGACCCGCGTTCGGTTGAACGTAAGAAACCCGGTCAGCCCAAAGCCCGCAAACGCTTCCAGTTCTCGAAACGTTAATCGCTTTTTGCAACTTGAGCGTTGCAATGTTATGAAGCCGGTTTCGCCCGGCGAATGCCTCAGCCGAAAAACAGCTTCATAGTGTTTAGTATCTAAATTTTGTGGATGGACACGTTCCCTACCGCGAAATTGAAAACTTATCAGAACGTAAACAAAAATTTTTACAAAACAATGTCAACACCCAATTTTGACCAACTTCTCGAAGCAGGTTGCCATTTCGGTCACCTTAAAAGAAAATGGAATCCTGCTATGGCTCCTTACATCTTCATGGAGCGCAATGGTATCCACATTATAGACCTCTACAAGACAGCTGCCAAGCTCGAAGAGGCTTCCAAGGCTCTGAAGAGCATTGCCAAATCAGGCAAAAAAGTGCTTTTCGTTGCCACTAAAAAACAGGCCAAACAGGTGATTGCCGACAAGGCTCAGAGCATCAACATGCCCTATGTGATTGAGCGCTGGCCCGGCGGTATGCTCACCAACTTCCCCACTATTCGCAAAGCCGTCAAGAAAATGACTTCGATCGATAAGATGATGACCGACGGCACTTTCGACAATCTCTCGAAACGCGAAAAACTCCAGATCACCCGTCAGCGTGCAAAGCTCGAGAAAACTCTCGGTTCGATCGCCGACCTCAACCGCCTTCCCTCGGCTCTCTTTGTAGTCGACGTGCTCAAAGAACGCATTGCCGTGGCTGAAGCCAACCGTCTCGGTATCCCCGTGTTCGCAATGGTCGACACCAACTCTGATCCGACCAACGTGGACTTCGTGATCCCCGCCAACGACGATGCATCGAAATCGATCGAGCTCATCCTCGACACCGTGTGTGGTGCAATCGCTGAAGGTATTGAGGAACGTAAGGTGGAAAAAGTCGACACTCAGGCTGCTGAAGGTGAACAGGCCGCTGCTCCCCGTCAACGCCGCCAGCGCTTGACCCGCAAGGCCGAAGCAGTTGCTGAAGCTCCCGAGGCTACCGCCGCTCCTGCCGCTGAAGCCACTGAAGCTCCCGCTGCAGAATAATGTTTGTATCTTCTCATTAACACAACCCTTATTGACACTTTAACAATATGGCAGTAACAATGGCAGAAATCACCAAACTGCGTCACCTCACAAGCGCCGGTTTGATGGACTGCAAAAAAGCCCTCGCCGAAACCAACGGCGATATCGAAGCCGCCGTTGAGATCCTTCGCAAGAAAGGTCAGGCTGTGGCTGCAAAACGTGAAGACCGCGAAGCTTCGGAAGGTTGCGTGCTTGCTAAAAACACCGACACTTTCGCTGCTATCGTAGCCCTCAAGTGCGAAACTGACTTCGTGGCCAAAAACGCCGGATTCGTTGGTCTGACCACCAAAATCCTCGATGTGGCCATGAACGCTCAGCCCAAATCGGCCGATGAACTCAAGGCTCTCACCATCGATGGCCAGACAATTGCCGACCTCATCGTGGAGGAAAGCGGCAAGACGGGCGAAAAGATGGAACTCGGTGCCTACGAATACATCTCGGCTCCCTCGACCACTTCCTATGTTCACCAGGGCAACAAGCTCGCTACCATCGTGGGCTTCAATCTTGAAGGTGTTGACTACCAGGTTGGTCGCGACGTGGCCATGCAGGTTGCTTCGATGAACCCCGTAGCTGTTGACCGCGACAGCGTACCACAGGCCGTCAAGGACTCGGAATACAATGTGGCAGTTGACAAGACTAAAGAAGAACAGGTGAAGAAAGCAGTTGAAGCAGCTTTGAAAAAAGCCGGCATCAACCCCAACCTCGTCGACAGCGAAGCTCACATCGAGAGCAACATCGCCAAAGGTTGGCTCACCGAAGACGAGGCCGCCAAGGCACGCGTCATCGCCAAGGAAACAGCTGAAGCCAAAGCAGCTAACCTCCCCGAGCAGATGATCCAGAACATTGCCAACGGCCGTCTCAACAAATTCTTCAAAGAATCTTGTCTCCTCGAGCAGGAATTCGTGAAGGATTCGTCGGTCACTATCGGTCAGTATCTTGAAAAGACCACCAAAGGTCTGGTTGCTGTCGACTTCAAGCGCGTCAACCTCAACGAAGACTAATCGACAGATCGCACATTTGTTTTAAAGAATCAGACTTCAAAAACATCTAAGGCAGCACACCCCGCGGTGTGCTGTCTTTTTTTGTGGTATTTTTGCTGGAATGCAATAATTTAATGTATATTAACACATTGAAACGATTTTAAATCATTATATTTGCAACAATAATACCTTTCTGAATCACACTTGAATGGCCCGAAATCTTTATTTCAACAATCGCGATGAATTTTTCAGAATATCGCTGGACAACATCGTGTATTTTGAGGCAGACAAAAACTACACCTTCATGCAACTTGCCACCGGGCAGCGCCTCACCTTTACGTTTTCGCTTCAAAAAATGCAAACCCACCTTGCAGCATCGCTCGGCGATGATGCACGCATATTTGCGCGTGTGGGCAAGTCGCACATCGTCAATCTGACGATGATCTACAATATCGATATTGCGAAGCGGGTGCTACGACTGATGACGCCGGTGCAGGGGAGAATGTTTAATCTGAAAATTTCGCTTGAAGCTTTGCGCAATTTGAGAGCGCTGTTTGTCAAGTAAAAACGATAAGGGCTGTTTATATAACGAGATGTCACAGGAAATAATACTTATAGGAAGAGGTGTTTCGGCCAATGGTCACAATATCGTAATAGATCAGACCGTCAAGACGGCCAGCAATAACCATGCACGAATCATAACTGATGGAGTGACAGTGAAGGTCGAGGATCTTGATTCGACCAACGGCACCTACGTCAACGGCATCAGGATTGCATCGAAGAAACTCAATCCGGGCGACAGGCTGACACTTGGAGGTCCCAATGGCTATCCTATTGATCTGAAAAGATTTTTCGCCGGCCAGCAGCCGATATTTGGCGGTAATGACACACCACTGCATCCGCATGATGATTTCTGTGAAAAAGTAAGACGCCTTGAACACGTCTATAATCAATATCAGGACGATGTTGAGTCGCTGCAGAAGGCTCAGGGATCAGTGTTGCTCATAAGAATGTTGCCTACAATGGTTCTGGGTGTGCTGACCACTATTGCCACGGCTTTGGTTAGCGATGAGCAGAAGGTGGCCATAGGTATCGGAGGCGGTATCATGACAGTGGTCTGCTTTCTCTGCGCTGCAGCCATGGCCAATAACAAGTCGGTCAATATCAATAGAGAGCGTACCCGATTGACTGAGAATTTCGATCTTGAATTCGTGTGCCCACATTGCGGATCGAGCTGGAAAGGCCATACGTTTAATTACTATCGCAACAAAGGCGAATGTCCGATGTGTCATAAAAAATTCGTATTAGACGGGTAGGGCAAGTTAGCGAGATTGTGTGCTATGTCACAGCAATCGGATATTTCGTCATAGAATCATACGATGAATTTGTCAATTGCCCGAAGGAACTGTAAATTTGAAACAAATAAAATAGAAATCAAGATGACAAACTACGATCAAAACAAGACCCAGATCCTTGACAATGCGGATCGCGTTCGCTACAATATGCCTCCGATTCCGGGGAGCAATGGTGGAAGCAATGCAAAAAGTTCAGGTTCATCGACAGGTAAAATCGTTGCACTCGGTGCACTCGGTGCGGTTGCCGGCATAGCCGGTGCGGCCGGCATCAGCACATATGCTCCTGCGCCCCGCATGAATGAAGAGGATGTTAAGTTGCCCGATCCGGAAGAAACGGCCGATGTTGTCGACGCTGCCGCTCAACAGGACGCTGCCGATAAGACCGACACCATCAATCCTTCAAATGTAGCATCGAAAAGTGTCGATATCAACGTGCCTGATCTTGGCGATATTCATCTTGCTATCGGTCCTTCTGATTCCATGTCGTTCAATACAGCGTTCTCCGTAGCCCGCAACGAGGTTGGCCCTCACGGCATCTTCGAATGGCGTGGTGGTGTGTATGGTACTTATTATCAGAATGAGTGGGCTCACCTTCCCCAATCTTACCGCGAAGAATTTTCCAGTCATGACTGGACTCAATTGTGTGCAACGGGTCATGAACCTGTCGGCGTGGATCCGGACCACGACTATCCTGATCTTTATATATCGAGCGACGAAGGCGGCCGCCCTGTCATTGCTCTGACTGATGCTTTCACCGGTGAGACGGTGCATTATTATCCCGATGGCTCCATGGTGCCTGTGTTTGATGACTATGGTCAGGTGATTTGTATGATAGATTCTTCAGAATTGGAATCAGTCAATCCGGGAGATGTTATCGTGTTTACAAGCACCGGCGATATAGTTTGTGCCAGCGATCCTTTTGATGCTGTTTTTGCCATGGTATCTGCTGCTGAAGATCCCGGATGCGATGTTGATGCGACTGAAGTATATGCTGACTACGACGATAGTGTTGTTGAGGCCATCATACCTGATGCTGAGATTTCGAAAGAGTTTGACCTCATAGATTCTGATCCTGCTGTTCTCGTTTTCGACGATGATGTCATCGAATCGGATACTATGACTGATGTCAGATCGGATGTAATTGAAGTTATTGAAGACGACAGCTTAAATTCATTTTCCGAGCAAGCCCACAACATATTCCCCGACGAGGATACCTATGACACGGGCATGGATACGTTTGACGACTATACTGTCTGATTCTGCAACTGCACAGTTTGTTTGACCGATGAATTCAAGTAAATCAATCAACCAGTGCCCGAATTGTGGCAAGGAGATCATGTTTGACAGATCGCGCAACGGTCGCGTCAAATGTGCGGCATGCGGTTTTATCGGGCCCATGCAGGTGTTCAAACGCATCATGTTTTGTCCCGACTGCAATAAAAAGGTTTTGGTAGCCAAAGATGGTGTGTCGTCATTGCAATGTCCGCATTGCCTTAAATTCAATCCACTGGCCGCTTTCAATGACCGTCCCGTGCAGACTCAGCCTAAACTTGGTTCAGCTGCGGCTCAACCTCCGGTGCCTCCGCAGAGCGGCGCCCATTATGGATTTAATCCCATGCAATCGTCCCGTGGTGCATTCGGAGAATCTTCTTCACCACACACTCAGATTCTTGAAAACACATCAGACTATCGTCCCGGCAGTCTGGTGCTGGATTCCGACGACGGTAGCTGGATCGGCCCGCATCAGCCTATACCTTTGCGCTTGGGTCGCAATGTGATAGGCCGTGCTGCCCAGACATCCATGGCCGACATCAAACTCCAGACGCTCGACATGACCATCAGCAAGCAGCATATCAATATCGAAATGTCGGTGAAGCCCGACGGCAAGATAAAACATGTGCTGAAAGATCTCGGCTCGACCAACGGCACATATCTCAACGACGTGCGTCTCGATGTCGACGACGAATCGGTGCTTGAACCCGGCAATAAAATCAGATTGGGGCACACCGTATTAAGATTTGAACTGATTTGAAATACCTTCATATATGGAAATCTACAAACCATTGGTGATTTGGCAACAAGGCCGTCGTGAAAATCAAGAAGACAGCATCTATCCGGCCATCGGTGATGCCACAACTGATTCGCGCACTTTCATGGTGTGCGATGGAATGGGCGGTCACGAAGCCGGCGAAGTGGCAAGCGGCATTGTTGTCGATACCATTTCGCAATATGTAGAAGCGCACGCATCGCAGCCGTTCACGTCAGATATCCTGCGCTCTGCTCTTCAAAAAGCCTATGAAAATCTTAAGGCTCATGATAGCTCCAATGAGGCTCGCAAGATGGGTACTACGCTGACCTTTCTGCATCTCGACAACGAAGGCGCAGTGGCTGCCCATATTGGCGACAGCCGCATCTATCAGATACGACCCACGGCCACCGGGGCAGAAATCATATATAAATCATCGGATCATTCGCTTGTCAATGAGCTGGTGAAAGCCGGTGTGATAACCGAAGCGGAGGCTGCCAACCACCCGAAGCGAAATGTTATCACGCGAGCGATGCAACCGCGCGACGACCATCATGACGGTGCCACGGTGCTTCACACCAACGATGTCGTGGCCGGCGATGTGTTTCTGCTGTGCTCTGATGGGGTGTCGGGTGTGGTTGGCGATGACCAACTGATAGAACTGTGGTCAAATAGTTCCATATCCAACGAAGTGCGTATGGACCTTATCGCTTCGGCATGTGCCGAAAAGGGTCATGACAACTATTCGGCCTATCTCGTACCGATTGCCGAAGGTTGCGGAATGGGAACGGTAATGTCGCAAATCGAAGAGCTTACCCTTGACAATGTCAACGCCATTCCTGCTTCGGATCCGTCGATGGCTATGAATGCTTCGGTTGCATCCGCACCGCAGTTTAGCTCTCCAACAACGGTATCGACATCAGACGATTTTGTTGGTGCTAAGCATTTCGGATCGGCGCCCGTTAAGAACAATTCCAAGAAATATCTTATTGCAGCCGTGATCGTTGCATGTCTGGGGCTTGCAATTCTTGGAGGTTACATGCTTTTCTCTTCGTCAGACAAGGAAGATGTCGAGGATACTAATGCGGTCGATGATTCGCGATCAAATGCTGAGCGAGAGCTTGGCAAAGAGATGTGGGATGAAGCGGAATACCCCGAAGGATTTGCCGGGGAGCGAAATCACAAGAGAATGCAACAACAGGTCGGTAAACCCGATGAGGGTGCTTCAGGCGGACAGAGGAATGTCGTTGATGCATCACGTGCCGAGGGCTCGGGTCAACATATCTCCGGTGAATCGAATGTGCAAAATGATAAAGAACCCCCATCGTCTTCAGAATCATTGCTTAAGGGACGAAGTCAAACTCAACCATCGGAATCTGATTCATGGTCGACCCGCGACAGTCGCATCGGTAAAGGGGGCAGCAGCAATGGCAACAACAGTGACAACACCGGCAGTGGTAACAATGCCAATAAAAACAGCAATGGAATGTCGTCGAAACCGGATGGCTTGAAACAGTCAGGTCCCAATTCGACAAATCCCAAGGCCACAGCTCAACCGACTTCTCCCTCGGTGCATTCCATCTGAAAAAATGCTGAGGCAGAAGTGTCGGCGTTGTTATGGAAAGGCGATTTTAAGAGCCTGTTCCATAATATTTGTTAACGATGGGGTCGCATATCGTGGAGTGATTTTGGGATTGACGCGAAGGAGCAATGGGGCTCCATTGTGACTGAGCGGCATTGCTAAAAGCGCCCACGAGATGCGAGACGGAAGTAATATCTTTGTGGCCAATACGTTATAATCGTATATGGATAATGCAACTTTATTGACCTCAACCCAAAAGCGATGATTGCGTGGCTATCTGAAAAGGGCTACTATTGGCTTGAATTTTAGGTATTTATATTGGATTGTGTATCTTTTGCGAACGGGGTGTCAATGGCGGTTGATTCCGCGCTCTTTTGGCCATTGGCGAAATATAACGCATTTCGTTCGTGGACTCAACGCCAATGATTCGATTCGCTACTGAAACATTTGGCCCATGTTAAGCGGAAAAAGCGAGGCAGAAACGGCTCGCCCACTGTGGTAATTATAGATAGCCAAAGTTCGCGCAGCGGACTTTCCAGGTCACAAAAAGGCATTGACGGAAACAAGAAAATCAAAGGAATCAAACGCCACATTGCCGTCGATTCAAATGGTTTTCCGTTGGCCGTTACCGTTACTGAGGCAAACGTCCACGATTCCAAAGCAGCGTATTCCCTGTTGGAAAAAACTTGCGACAATTTTCCGACTGTCGTCTCGGTCAAAGCAGATAATGGTTATCGAGGTAAGCTTGCAGAAGCAATGAAACGCGCTATGAACGTTGAAGTTAGGTGCATCAAATCAAATTATGGCATCTCTGAGTTCGTTCCGCTTGAAGGACGATGGGTAGTTGAACGAACCATATCGTGGCTGGACAATTTTAGGCGCTTGGCGAGAAATTATGAGCAATATCTGCACACAGCTACGGCCATGACTAAACTTGCCTTTATGGTGATATTGCTCAAAGACATTTAGCAGTGTCAATCCAAGCTCACCTTATGCAAAATCAGGCCACCGGGTTGTCGGGCGCAGGGAAGTTACCTTCGCCTCGGCCATTCATTGGCATCTTTGGCAGTGCTCATCAGTCACAATGGAGCCCCATTGCTCCTTCTTCGCCCTACCAAATCTGCTCAATGACTGGCCGCCCCATCGTTAACCAAATATTATGGAACAGGCTCTTAATCGCCTTTAGTTTCTTATCGCCGTTAGTTTCTTATATGTGTAGGGGCAACGATTGTGGATTGCAGCTCCATTGGCCGGGTCTATCCGGAAGGACGGCGATTGGAAATCGCCGTACCATTCGCCTTTCCATCACATTAGGGGGTGACTGTGCCCAGTTCGAGGATAGCTCCGGTGATGGGATCGAATTTTGCGTAGGCCGGGGCCTTTTTGTCGGTGAAGAGGTTGGGATCGAGACCGAATACCACTCCCAGCTGAGCCACATTGATGCGGTCGCTGCTGATTTGTTGACCCATGAATTCGGTGGTCACAACGGCGGATCCCGGTATGCGATAAGCGAATCCTCCTTTTGGGAAACGTTTCACTTCCTGCTTCTCGTTTTTGGGGAGCTGGCCGCGTTCGGTCACGGTGAAAGTGATCTTGATGGGGTCGCCGGTCAGATTGTCGGCGTCGACCAGACCTTCGAGTGCCGATATGCGTGCCACAACCATGGAGTGGACATCAGTGCTGTCGGCGGGGATGTCGACCGAAATGGTATTGACTTGTGTTGATTGTTGCACCGTGCCGATAAACATTGCGGTCAGGGCCTCTTCCTGGGCGGCGAGATTGTCGAGTGCAAGCTGCATGGCCTGTCCGTCGGAAGGCATGTTGTCGGCAGTGCCTGAAATGATTTCGCTGCGACTCTGGCGCAGTTCAAAGATTCGGTTGGCAGCCAGTTCGGCTCGTTTGGCTGACGACGGGCTTTGGAGCATTTCGGCCGTGACAGCTTGAGTGGCGGCGGGCGATTGCAGTATGGTGGGTTGAGCCTCTTGTGCCACAGGCAATGTCGTTGGCTGCACAGATATTGTTGATTCGGTGTTGATGGAGAGAGGGAAGTCCATATCGTTGAGTATCATGAATGGTGTGCTGCCTGATTTGAATTGCACTAAGTATCGCTCGTCGGAATTGGCCACTCCGCGTGGATTGACCGCGACGCTCTTGAGTGTGTAGACAACTGAGGATTCGGTGATCGGGTCAAGGCCGAGATATTTCTTCGCATAGAGGTGAAATTCACCTGGTGTGCGTTCGGTCTTCTCTGTCTCGATGGTCACATCGGCAACTGTGGTCGGGAGTGTATAAATCAGCCCGTATTCGTTGAGCTTGTTGGCTGTAAGCTTTTGTGTGGTCTGTGCTTCGATGCTTAATGAGCAAGCAATCAGTGAGCAAGCAATCAGTAGTCGTATCATGATTCTATATTAGAGGAAGATCCGGTCGACATCTGTTTATGAGTCGAATTGCGGTGTCGAATTAAATATTTCTTTGATGGCCAATGATGTGGCGTTGGCAATGTCGGTAGCTGTGACGCCGTACTCGCCATAGTTCTTTTCGGCAATCTCACCTGCGCGGCCATGGATGAAGGCGGCGATGATGGCAGCCACTTCGGGTTTGTAGCCCTGGGCAATCAGCGAGGTGAGAATTCCTGTCAATACATCGCCGGCACCGGGGGTAGCGAGAGCCGGGCTGCCCGATGAGTTGAAGTAGATTTTGCCGTCGGGGCGTACCAGTGCAGTGTAGTGGCCTTTGAGAAGTATGAGTATATTGTAGTATTTTGAAACTTCGAGGGCTTTTTTCAATCGTGCTTCACGCGACTTTTGTTCTCCGAAGAGACGGTCAAATTCTCCTTCGTGGGGTGTCAGCACCGAAAGCAGGGGCAGATGGTTGAGCAAATCGGGGCGGCGAGCAATGCAATTCAAGCCATCGGCATCGATTACCAAGGGCGTCTTTGCACTTTTGATAAATGTATCGACGGCGGCAATTGTCGACTCCGATGTGCCCAGACCGGGTCCCAGGCCGTAGGCTGAGAAAGTGCGCCCGGGATTGATGTTGGTGATCATTAGCTGATTGTCGTCGGCTTCAAACATAGCTTCGGGTACTGAAGTCTGTGCTATTTGATAGATGCATTGTGGGCCGAAGAGTGTCAGCTTGCCGATGCCTGACCGGAGTGCACCGCGAGCTGCAAGCACTGCCGCTCCTCCCATGCCGTAGCGTCCGGCCACCAACAGTCCCGATCCGAAATCGGCTTTGCTGCAGAAGGGAGAGCGAGGCTTGAGCAGATTCTTGATCTCGGCGGCTTCTACCAGATGGAATGATGTCTTGCGGTTTTCGGCGATGTCGTTGTTAAGACCGATATCGATCACTTTCCATCGACCGACAAGAGCAGCCTTGTCGGGCATGAAAAATGAGATGTGTGGGAATTGGATGGAAAGAGTCAGGGAAGCGTTGATGGTGTCGCGTGCAGGCGATTGCATGGTCCAGTCGCCAAACATGCCTGAAGGAATGTCGATCGACACGACCTGTGCGCCCGATTCGTTGATATATCTGACAAGCGATTGGAATCCACCATAAAGAGCTTCACGCAACCCCGAACCGAACAATCCGTCAATCACGAGATCGTTGGGGCCAAGCTCGGGGGTGTTGAACGTGTTGATCACCTCATGGAAATCAGCCTTGGCATATTCTTTGTTTAGCTTGTTGCGGAAGTAGATACAGTCGCTCTTGATGGCAGTGCCACCGATGTTGAACAGATAGATCGATGGTTTGAAACCGCGTTCGATCAGTTGAATGGCGGTGGCCAACGCATCAGCGCCATTGTTGCCCGGACCGGCAAAAATGACGGTGCGGCGCGTGGGACGCCAGTATGATGAGATCTCGCCGGCCACGGCTTCAGCCACTCGCTCGACGAGCGAACGTGAGGTGATGGTTTCCGTCGAAAGAGTTTGACGTTCGATTGCGCGTATATCTTCTGTTGTGAAAAGTTTCATGTTGAATTAGGGATAACAACACAAAATTATAAAAATTCTGAGAGATTGTCTGAGAAAAAATGCTTAATTTTGCGAAAATTTAATTATACCGACCGATGAAACAGGTTTCATACAAGGGGCTCACATTTGTCCCATATCTTGAAAACGACAAGATTATAGAACGAGTGCGCCAACTTGGCCAGCAAATCACAGAGGACTGCAAAGGCCAGCGTCCTCTTTTCCTATGTGTACTCAATGGTGCTTTTCCGTTTGCTTCCGATCTTTTCCGTTCAGTCGATCTGCCGGATGCCGAGATATCTTTCATACGCTTGAAAAGCTACGAGGGAACTTCGAGCAGCGGTGTCGTCAAAGAAGTACTCGGACTCGATGAGGACATTGAAGGTCGCACGGTGATTGTGGTGGAAGATATCGTTGATACCGGTCGAACAATCAGCAAACTTGTCGACGATCTGAAGACTAAAAATCCGCTTGATGTGAAGATTGCCACCTTGCTTTTCAAACCTGAATCTCTCCAGGCCAACGTCAATCCCGACTATGTCGGCTTTGAAATACCCTCCGACTTCATCATCGGTTATGGCCTCGACCTTGATGGCCTGGCTCGCAATCTACCCGACATCTGGGTTCTGAGCAAGGAACACGATTCTTGAAAAAAATACACTTGTCAGCGCACCATAGAACGAAAACGCTTCGTGAAGTGTTTATAAATAATTATAAACTGATTTATTAGAAATGTATAATTTGGTGGTGTTTGGCGCTCCCGGTAGTGGTAAAGGCACTCAGAGCGCCCGTCTAATCGACGAATACGGACTTTATCATATATCAACCGGCGAACTTCTTCGCGATCACATAGCCCGCGATACAGCGCTTGGCCGTGTTGCCGACAGCTACATATCCAAGGGGCAACTGATCCCCGACGATCTGATGATCGATATTCTTGAACACACTTTGGATTCAAATCCGGCTACAGCCAACGGCGTGATTTTTGATGGTTTTCCCCGAACCATACCACAGGCCAAAGCCTTGAAGAAAATGCTCGCAAAGCGCGGCTCGAAGGTGCATGCCGTGATCGGACTTGAAGTCGACGACAACGAACTGATTGACCGCCTGCTCAAACGCGGACAGGAAAGCGGCCGTTCTGACGACAACCTTGACACGATCAACGAACGGTTGAAGGTCTACAATGATCAGACATCGCCGCTTCGCGAATACTACAAATCTGAAGGTAAATACCACGGCATCAAGGGCTCGGGAGCCATTGACGATATCTTCAATTCAATCAAAAGTGAGCTGAAGGGCACACGCGAGGAGCCTGCTTCAAAATGAACCGGATCGCTATAATAGGTGCCGGCAACATGGGTGGCGCCATTGCACGAGCATGGGCTCGCGAGTTTGGCGGACATAATATCACTGTGTCCAATCCATCACAAGGCAAGCTCAATAAGCTCCGTCAGGAGTTCGATTCACTGCATACCACATCTTCAAATGTTGAAGCGGCAACCGGAGCATCGGTTGTGGTCATCGCTGTCAAGCCTTGGAAACTTGCGCAAGTCATCGATGAGCTGAAACCATGTCTCGAAGCCCGACTGCTTATCAGTGTGGTTGCCGGCGCGACTCCCGATGATATTGCCGGAATGCTTGAAGGATGCGAGAAAATGCCGGCAATCGTCTATGCCATACCCAACACGGCCATAGCCACCGGTAAAGGAGTAGTGTTCTATACCGGTCGATCTGTCGATGAAAGCGACGGAAAGGATCTCGAGAAACTATTTGCACCGCTTGGCAAATGCTTCGAGGTGGAATTGTGTCAGATGGCAGCCGGCATGGCTGTTTCGTCGTGTGGCATCGCCTATGCCATGCGCTATATCCGCGCGGCAATGGAGGGAGGGGTTGAACTTGGCCTTACTTCGGCTTTGGCCCAACAGGCGGTCATGCATACACTCGAAGGTGCTGTGGCTCTTCTTGAGGCCAACGGGTCGCATCCCGAAGAGGAAGTGGACCGTGTGACTACTCCCGGCGGAATCACCATACGAGGTTTGAACGCCATGGAGGAAGCCGGGTTCAGCGCTTCGATCATCAAGGGTATTCGCGCATCAAAAGCTTAGATCCCATCTTAACATATGAACGAAAAGAATTACCGGCGTGTGGCTGTCAAGATTGGCAGCAATGTGTTGAGCAGATCTGACGGCATGCTTGATATCACTCGCATGTCGTCGTTGGTCGATCAGGTGGCAGCATTGCGTGGCGCCGGCATTGAGGTGATCATGATATCTTCCGGAGCCGTGGCCAGCGGTCACAGCGAGTTGCGTGGCGTTGAAACCCGTGCTCTCGACAGCGTGGAGCAACGTCAATTGTATTCGGCCGTCGGACAGGCCAAGCTCATCAATCGCTACTATGAACTGTTCAGGGAGCATCATCTTGCCGTCGGTCAGGTGCTTACCATGAAGGAAAGTTTTGCCACCCGGCGACACTATCTCAACCAGCGCGGATGCATGGAGGTGATGCTCGAGGCCGGAGTGATCCCTATAGTCAATGAAAACGACACAATATCGGTCACTGAACTGATGTTTACCGATAACGATGAGCTTTCCGGCTTGATTGCAACGATGATGAATGTCGATGCTTTGATCATTTTGAGCAATGTCGACGGAATATATACCGGTGCTCCCGACGAAGCTTCGTCGCGTCTGCTCGAAGTCGTTGCTCCTGATGATGATCTGTCGAGATATATCAAGCCACAGCGATCGGGATTCGGTCGAGGAGGCATGATCACCAAGTGTGGCATTGCTCGGAAAGTGGCTGCCGAGGGCATTGAGGTGATCATTGCCAATGGAAAGACTGACAATGTGCTGCCCCGGCTTTTGATCGAGAATGATCCCGCATTGCGTTCAACAAGATTCATTCCGAGCAGCGATGAAATTTCGAGCATCAAGCGATGGATGGCTCATAGCTCCGGATTTGCCAAAGGAGCCGTCACTCTCAATAGCGGAGCGTTGGCTCGTCTGACAGGTTATGAAGCCGTAAGCCTGTTGCCCGTGGGTGTGACGGAGATTGAAGGCGAATGGGAGAAGGATGATCTGATTAATATTCTATCGCCCGATAAAGATGTTGTCGGTGTGGGACGTGCTGCATATTCCAGTGTAGAGGCTGCCGCTGCTATCGGGCAGCATGACCAACGCCCGCTGGTGCACTATGATTATTTGTATATAAAATGAGCGAAACAACTGTGATGATCGAGAAGGCGCGTAGAGCGTCGTTTTCTCTCCAATCGATTTCGGCCGATGAAATGGCGGATATATTGCGCGACATCGCCGACGAATTGGTTAAGCATTCAGCCGCGATACTCGAAGCCAATCGCCTTGACTTGTCGAAAATGGATCAGTCCAACCCTATGTACGACCGTCTGAAGTTGACACCCGAACGCATCGAGGCGATAGCTTCCGACATGCGCAACGTAGCATCGTTGCCGTCGCCGGTAGGCCGCGTGCTCGATGAACGTACACTCGACAACGGGCTCCATATACGTAAGATCTCCGTGCCTTTCGGTGTGATTGGAGTGATATTTGAAGCACGACCAAATGTGAGTTGCGATGTAGCATCGTTGTGTCTGCGTTCGGGCAATGCATGTGTGCTAAAGGGAGGACACGATGCTGCTTGTTCAAACCAAGCATTGGTCGATGTGATTCGTCGGGTGCTCAGACGTCGTAATGTCGACGAAAATGCTGTCACCCTTCTTCCTCCCACTCGTGAGGCCACGGCAGAGATGCTTGAGGCCCGGGGACTGGTTGACCTTGTGATTCCGCGTGGCAGCAGTGGCCTGATCAAGTTTGTTAGAGAGAATGCAAGGATACCGGTAATCGAAACCGGGGCCGGAGTGTGTCATGTGTATATGCATGCATCGGCCGATGTCGGAATGACGTCGGGGATTGTATGCAATGCAAAGACGCGCCGTGTCAGCGTGTGTAATGCTCTCGATTGCTTTCTGATCGACGTTTCGAGAGTGGACAATTTGCCGGAAATAGCCTGGCCCTTGGCCCGCAAGGGCGTGAAGATGTATGCCGATCCTCGTGCCATGAAAGCACTCCGCGGCTACTATCCCAACGAATTGTTGCTCGAAGCAACGACCGAAAGTTTCGGCACTGAATTTCTGTCGCTTACCATGGCGATCCATGTGGTCGACGGCATTGACGAAGCAATCGAGCATATACGTCGTTATGGATCAGGTCACAGCGAATCGATCGTCACCGAAGATGAAGAAGCTGCAGCCATGTTCTGCCAACAGGTTGATGCTGCGTGTGTCTATGTCAATGCACCCACTTCGTGGACCGATGGCGCTCAGTTCGGGCTGGGAGCCGAAATCGGTATTTCGACCCAGAAGCTGCATGCACGTGGACCGATGGCTCTGCGTGAGTTGACCACCTATAAATGGGTCATCATCGGCCACGGACAATTGCGCCCATGATCACGAAGAATCTGAGCCGAATGTTTGAATAGGTCAGTTGATTGTGTTAACTTTGCAAAGCGTTTAAGTCGCATAGACCGGCTTGTTGACCGGTTGGTAGAAACAGATATCCAATAAGAATCGAAATGCTCAGAGTGAAAAGACTTTACACGTTTGTGCTGCAGAGTTTCCTGCCTCTGTTTGTCATGACGTTTTTCATATGTCTGTTCATCGTGCTGATGCAGTTTTTATGGCGCTATATCGACGATTTGGTCGGTAAAGGGCTTGGTATCGATGTGCTTGGCGAATTGTTTTTCTACGCCGCTTTGACCATGATACCCATGGCATTGCCACTTGCTATTCTGTTGGCGAGTCTGATGACTTTTGGCAACCTCGGCGAGCATTTCGAACTTACTGCTATGAAGGCCTCGGGAGTGTCGCTCATTAGAGTGATGCGTCCGCTGATTATCCTGATGGTGTTTATCGCCGTCGGAGCGTTTTTCTTCCAGAACAACGTGTTGCCCATCGCGCAGACCAAAATGTACACATTGCTTTATTCCATGAAGCAGAAGTCGCCTGAGTTGGAAATCCCCGAAGGGGTGTTCTATGATCAGATCCCCGGCTATAATCTGTTTGTCGAAAGCAAAAACCGAGACAACGGCATGCTATATGGAGTAATGATCTACGACATGTCGAAGGGATTCGACAATGCCAACATCATACTTTCGGATTCCGGCAAATTGGCCATGATGGACGATAAGCAGCACCTCTATCTGCAGTTGTGGAACGGCGAGTCGTTTGAGAATCTTCGCGATGCCAACCGCGGCATGAAGAATGTGCCGTATCGCAGGGAATCATTCACAAAAAAGGATATTCTGGTGAAGTTCGATGCCAACTTCAACCGCATGGATGAGGAGGGGATGCGCAACCAATACGTCGGCAAAAACATTTCGGAACTTCGCGAAACGATCGACTCGCTTAATCTTTATATCGACAGCGTGGGCACTTCCTATGGCACTTTGGTGGCCGAGGCTCCCACTTTCGGCCTGCAATACTACCGACAGGTGCCCTCCGACACCGGTATGGTGCGTCAGAAAGTGCCCGACGTGAAACTCGTCACGCCGATGAATGTCGATTCGCTGTTTAAGGGTGCCAGTGCAGCAGCACGAGCCGCCTATCTGCGCGTTGCCATCAATAAAGCCACTTCGGTGCGCCAGGATCACGAGTTCCGCGGACTGGTGATGAAGGATGAACGCAAACTCGTCAGACGTCACGACATAGAGATGCAGCGAAAGTTCACACTGTCGTTTGCCTGCATCATATTTTTCTTTATAGGCGCGCCGCTAGGTGCCATCATTCGCAAAGGTGGTCTTGGAACTCCGCTGGTGATATCCGTGCTTCTGTTTATATTCTATTATATAATCGACAATACGGGTTATAAGATGGCCCGCGACGGCAAAGTGGTCGTATGGGCAGGCATCTGGCTTAGCTCGGCAGTACTCTTGCCGCTGGGCATTTTCTTTACTTACAAGGCTGTGCACGATTCGGCTCTGTTCAACAAGGATGCCTATCTCAATTTCTTCCGTCGCTTGATCGGCAGCCATCAGGTGCGCCACATTGTGGCTAAGGAGACGGTGATTGAAGATGTGGACAATGTTCGAGCACTCGAAAGCCTGACAGCTCTGCAGAACATGACCCGTCGATATTTGGAGGAGAACGCCGCGCATCCTTCTTACCTATCGTATTGGATCAAAGGATATGATCGCGAAGGTCTAAAGAAAATTTCCGCGGTGCTTGAGTCGACGGTTGAATATCTCTCCAACACAAAAGATAAGCTTATAGTCAACAAACTGATGGACTACCCCATGCTCCGCAGTCTGTGGCTTTATCATCCCACGGGCGTTAAGGCCGTAGCGTGGGCTGCAATAATCATCTTCCCCATCGGATTGCCTGTTTATCTGATCGGTCGCCATCAGCTCCGGCTGTTGCGAGACGAGATCAAGAAGATCGACAAGGTGAGCGAGGAACTGAAACAATATTATCTAACCGACGAAACCGAAGAAAAAGATGGACAATAATATAAAACTCAATACTATCGAAGAGGCTCTTGAGGATTTCAAGGCAGGCAAGTTTGTGATCGTGGTCGACGATGAGGATCGCGAAAATGAAGGCGATCTGATAATGGCCGCCGAAAAGGTGACTCCTGAGGCAGTGAACTTCATGATCACGAACGCTCGAGGCGAACTGTGTGCTCCGCTGACTCTGTCGCGGTGTCGTGAATTGGATCTCGCCCATCAGGTTGTAGACAACACGTCGATGCTCGGAACTCCGTTTACCATCACGGTCGACCTTTTGAAGGGTTGTACTACCGGTGTTTCAGCTCATGACCGCGCTGCCACTCTTCGTGCACTCGCCGACCCCGCATCAGTGGCTTCTGATTTCGGCCGACCCGGCCACGTCCATCCACTGTATGCACAGGACGAAGGTGTGCTTCGCCGACCGGGTCACACTGAAGCCGGTGTTGACCTTGCACGACTTTCAGGCTTGCAGCCTGCCGCCACACTTATCGAGATTCTGAATGAGGATGGCACGATGGCCCGTCTGCCCCAGCTTCGCAAGAAAGCCGACGAGTGGGGGTTGAAGCTGATATCGATCCGCGATCTTATAGCCTACCGAATGAAGAGCGAAAGCTCAGTGGAGCGAGGTGTAGAGGTTGATATGCCGACATCCTATGGGCATTTTCGCCTGATCCCTTTCCGCCAGAAGGATAACGGTCTTGAGCATATTGCACTGATCAAAGGCGATGTGACCACCGATGAGCCGGTGCTTCTCCGTGTGCATTCATCGTGTGCAACAGGTGATATTTTCGGTTCACAGCGCTGCGACTGCGGAGAGCAGCTACACAAGGCTATGCAGATGGTCGAAAAAGAGGGTCGAGGTGTTATACTGTATCTAAACCAGGAGGGCCGAGGCATTGGTCTCATGGATAAAATCCGTGCCTACAAGCTTCAGGAAGAGGGGGTCGACACGGTAGATGCCAATCTTCGGCTGGGTCATAAGGCCGACGAACGCGACTATGGTGTGGGCGCCCAGATACTTTATCAGTTGGGCGTCAGGAAAATGCATCTGATGACCAACAACCCGGTGAAACGCATCGGATTGGAGGGATATGGGCTTGAAGTGGTAGAGAATGTGCCGATTGAAACGACCCCCAACGAGTACAACCGCTTCTACATGCACACCAAAAAGGAGCGTATGGGCCACACGCTCGACAATGTCTGACATCCGGATTTGATTTTAGAGCCTGTTCCATAATATTTGTTAATGATAGAACGGCCAGTCATTGAACAGGTTTGGTAGGGTGAAGAAGGAGCAATGGGGCGCCGTTGTGACTGATGAGCACTGCCAAGGATGTCAATGAATGTCCGAGGCGAAGGTAACTTTCCTCCGCCCAACAATTCGGTGGTCAGATTTTGCATAATGTGAGCTTGAAATTTGTCTGTGGCATCGGTGCGGAAAAAGGGAAGAAAAAGTTGCACCGGCGCTTTGATTTTGGCGAATTTTTTTGTAACTTTGTTGCATGTTGGGTTCGGCTCCACGATGGTGTCGCCCCGACTTGTAAAAATGTTTAAATATCTGTAAGTCATAGAATATGGCAGAAATGGAAGAAGAATATAGTGCGAGTAACATTCAAGTATTGGAAGGCCTTGAAGCGGTAAGAAAGCGTCCGGCCATGTATATCGGAGATATATCCGCCAAAGGTCTGCATCATCTGGTGTATGAGGTGGTGGACAACTCGATCGATGAAGCGCTCGCAGGCTATGCCACCCACATAGACGTGACCATTAATGAAGACAATTCCATAACCGTTGTCGACAACGGCCGAGGCATTCCTGTCGATATGCACGAAAAGGAAGGCAAAAGCGCTCTGGAAGTAGTGCTCACCGTTCTGCATGCCGGCGGTAAGTTCGACAAGGGATCTTACAAGGTGTCAGGCGGTCTGCACGGCGTGGGCGTTTCTTGTGTCAACGCGCTTTCGACCTATCTTCGCGCTGAGGTTCATCGAGGCGGCAAGTCGTATGTTCAGGAATATTCATGCGGCAAACCGACCACCGAATTGCAGGTTGTGGGCGAAAGTCAGCACACCGGAACCAAGATCACATTCAAGCCCGATGGGTCAATTTTCACAGTGACAGTCTACGACTACAATACTCTTGCCAACCGTCTACGCGACCTGGCTTTCCTTAATGCAGGCATCACGCTTACGCTGAAAGATATGCGCGAAGTCAACGAGGATGGAGAGCCTCGCAGCGAAACGTTCTACTCCAAGGACGGTCTGCGCGAGTTTGTGGAATATATCGACTCAAACAAGGAATCGCTCATCAACGATGTGATTCATCTCAACACCGAGCGCCAGGGTATTCCCGTAGAAGTAGCTCTTACCTACAACACCACATACAACGAAAACGTATATTCGTTTGTCAACAATATCAATACAATCGAAGGCGGAACACACCTCACCGGTTTCCGACGCGGTCTGACTTCCACACTTAAGAAATATGCCGAAGATGAAAAGCTGCTCGATAAGGTGAAAATCGAAGTGGCCAGCGACGACTTCCGCGAAGGTTTGACGGCAGTTGTGTCGGTTAAAGTGATGGAGCCCCAGTTTGAGGGTCAGACCAAAACCAAGCTTGGCAACAATGAGGCTATCGGAGCCGTTCAGACTGCAGTCAGCGAAGCCCTTCGCAACTATCTCGAAGAGCATCCTGCTCAGGCCAAGACCATTGTTGGCAAAGTGATACTTGCTGCCCAGGCACGTCATGCGGCCTATAACGCCCGCAAAAACGTGCTGCGCAAATCGCCGTTGAGCGGTGGCGGACTTCCCGGCAAACTTGCCGACTGCTCGAGCCGCACGGCTGAAGATTGCGAACTCTTCCTTGTCGAAGGTGACTCGGCAGGCGGAACTGCAAAACAGGGCCGCGATCGCCAGTTCCAGGCCATCCTCCCGCTTCGAGGTAAGATCCTCAATGTGGAGAAAGCAATGGACCACAAAATTTTCGACAATCAAGAAATCACGAGCATGTTCAGGGCCATGCGTGTCACCATCGGCACTGATGAGGATCCCAAAGCCGTGAATATTTCAAAAATAGCCTACCATAAGATCATCATCATGACCGATGCCGATGTCGACGGTTCGCACATTGCCACACTACTCATGACATTCTTCTTCCGCAGAATGCGTCCGGTGATTGAAAACGGCTATCTCTATCTGGCAACTCCGCCGTTGTATAAATGCACAAGAGGCAAGGTTGAAGAATATTGCTGGACTGATCAGCAAGTGCAGCAGTTTATCGCAAAATATGGTGACAAGACCAAGGTGCAGCGCTATAAAGGTCTGGGTGAGATGAGCGCACAGGAGCTCCGCGACACAACCATGTCGCCCGAGCACCGTATGCTCAAGCAGATCCAGATCAGTGATGCTGCTGAGGCCGACCGCATATTCTCAATGCTCATGGGCGAAGATGTAGGTCCTCGTCGCGACTTCATTGAAGACAATGCCAAGAAGGCTGTGATCGACGCTTGATCGACGCTCCCATCCATAGCCTGCGATAAAGCAACACATATTGACGCAACCTTGCTGACCCTTTCAACGGATCGGTGGAGGTTGCGTCTTGATATATGAATTTTAACATTTCTCTCACTATGGGTGTTATATGTATAAACATCCATCTCAAAACCTAAAATTCAAAAGATGACAAAGAAAAATGCAGCATCAACTTCAAGAAAAAGCAATGCGAAAAATCTACATGCCGAAGTTGTCAACTACATAAGCCAACGTAAAAACCAGACATTCAATTACAAACAGGTTTCATTTGCCATTGGAGCCGAAAGTGCAGCTGCACAACGTTCGGTGGCTATGATTCTGGCTGAGATGGCTTTCGATGGCGATCTGATTGAGGTTTCGCCCGGAAAATACAAGAGCCCACAGCGAAGCAATGTCACCACAGGAGTGTTCGTGCGCCGCAGCAATGGCAAAAACAGTGTTGTGACCGACGATGACAACGAAACGATATTCGTGGCCGAACGCAATTCGATGCATGCCCTCAACGGTGACAAGGTTCGTATCATAGTCGCCGCTCGTCGACGCGGTGTCGAACCGGAAGCCGAAGTGATTGAGATCATCGAAGAAAAGGAACAATCTTTCATAGGAACGCTTCAAGTCATGCGACAATATGCCTACTTGCAGACCGACTCCAAGTTCCTTGCCACCGACATCATCATTCCACGCAATAAGCTGAAAAACGGCCAGACCGGCCAAAAAGCGATTGTCAGAATCACATCATGGCCCGACGAAGCCAAGAATCCGATTGGCGAAGTGATCGACATATTGGGGCAGACCGGTGAAAACAATACTGAGATGCACGCTATATTGGCCGAATTCGGTTTGCCTTACCGTTATCCCGAAAATGTCAATGCTGCCGCTGAAAAGATTGATGCAGGAATCACCGATGAGGTGGTGGCTCAGCGCGAGGATATGCGTGGAACGGTGACATTCACCATTGACCCCAAGGATGCAAAGGACTTTGACGATGCACTGTCGATCAAATATCTCGACAATGGCAATTACGAAGTCGGTGTGCACATTGCCGATGTCACGCATTATGTGAAGCCCGATTCGTTGCTCGACAAGGAGGCCCAAAGCCGCGCCACATCGGTCTACCTCGTCGATCGTGTCGTGCCCATGTTGCCCGAGCACCTGTCAAACGGCATCTGCTCGCTTCGTCCCGATGAGGATAAACTGACGTTCTCGTGCATATTCGAGATGAACGACAAGGCCGAAGTGGTCAATCATCGCATTGTCCGCACAGTCATCCGTTCCAACCGTCGGTTCACCTACGAAGAGGCACAGGCGGTGATCGAAACAGGCGAAGGAGATTTCAATAAGGAGATCCTGACACTGGACCGTTTGGCGAAAGTGCTCCGTCAGCGGCGCTACGAGGAGGGTTCCGTGGAATTTGACCGCTCAGAGGTGCGATTCGAAATTGATGAAACTGGACATCCGGTAAGCGTTTATTTCAAGGAGTCGAAAGATGCCAACAAACTGATTGAAGAGTTTATGCTTCTGGCCAATAAGACGGTAGCCACAACTGTAGGTCGCCCTGGCAAGGGCAAGCGACCAAAGGCGTTCGTCTATCGCGGGCATGACATGCCCGATCCCGGCAAGCTGGCTGATTTGGCCAAAATTGCACGGTCGTTTGGCTTCAAGGTGAAGGAAAACGGCTCGTCGCGTGAAGTCAACCGTTCCATCAACCGCATGTTGGCCAACGTCAAGGGTCGCGGTGAGGAAAATTTCCTGTCCACGCTCGCCATCCGCTCGATGGCCAAGGCTATATATACTACAACCAATGTAGGCCATTATGGTCTGGCGTTTGACTACTACACTCACTTCACCAGCCCTATCCGCCGATATCCCGACATGATGGTGCATCGTCTTCTCGAGCGCTATCTGGCAGGCGGTAGGTCGGTCAACCAGCAGAAACTCGAAGATCAGTGTAAACATTCATCCGATATGGAGCAACTTGCTGCCAATGCCGAACGTGCATCGATCAAATACAAGCAGGTGGAATATATGGGCGACCATATGGGTGAAATCTATGACGGTGTGATATCGGGCGTTACGGAATGGGGCCTGTATGTCGAACTTGCCGACAACAAATGCGAGGGACTGGTGCCCGTGCGCGACCTTGCCGACGATTATTATGACTTTGATGAGAGCAACTATTGCTTGATCGGTCGTCGCCGTGGAGTCAGATATAGGCTTGGCGATGAGGTGAAGGTGAAAGTGGCCCGTGCATCACTCGAGCGTAAGCAGCTCGATTTCGTGCTTGTCGACGACAAGGGCATCCCAATGCAAACCGACAATCGCAACGCAACGGAAAACGCTCGTAAGCACATCAGCCGCAAGGAGAAAAGCAAAACCCGCTCGCGCCGCAGATGATGGATAAGGTCAGAATCACGATCAACGGTCTGCATCTGCGGGGTCGGCATGGTGTACTGGATAGCGAACGCATGATTGGCAATGAGTTTGTCGTCGACATGGCTCTCGTATGCCGCGCTGATGAAGCTGTGTCTGACGACCGACTCGATGGGTCGGTCAATTATGCCGAAGTGATAGAAGTGATCAAAGATGAAATGGCTGTGCCGTCGCAGTTGCTGGAAAACGTTTGTGGTCGCCTACGAGACGCTGTCATTGCTCGCTTCCCCAAAATAGAGAGTGGATGGGTCAGAGTGGCAAAACCGGCTCCGCCGATCGCTAATGTGCAACTGGATTCTGTGGCAGTCGAATTGTCGTGGTAAACGATATGGCTATGAAACTCCTCATAAAGAATATGGTTTGTCGTCACTGTGTCGAAACGTGTCAACGCACGCTTTCGGCTATCGACGGAGTGGATGTCGAGGCTGTAGACCTGGGCTATGCACTGATACGTGGCGATCTGTTGGAATCGAAACTTTACGAGGTGCGACAGGCGCTTGAGAATGAGGGTTTCGAATTGATCAAAAGCCGGGAAGCAGAAACGGTTGAGACCATCAAACGGTTGCTGATCGATCTTGTGTGGCATTCCGAACCAGAAAATCATGAACCGGTGTCGGAGTATCTGAGTCATAGCATGGCCATGTCGTATGCCGTGCTGAGTCGTACTTTCTCTGCGTTGGAGGGTAGGACTATAGAAAAGTATCTGACAACGCTGAGGGTTGAACGCGTCAAGGAATTGATACTGCATTTCCGGATGACAATGTCGGAGATTGCCGACGAGGCCGGATATTCGTCTGTGGCCCATATGTCAAGAATGTTCAAGCAGGTGACGGGTATGACTCCCTCCGATTTTAGAAGTCTTGGGCAAAGAAGATCGCTCGCTGAGATCTGATGCAAAAGTTAGTCATGATTGTGTAACACACTCCCGTTGGTTGTGTGCTATCTTTGCATCATAAAACAAAAAGACATGATGCAATTCCTTCAATCAATATTTTTTATGCTTTGCGAGATGGCCCCCTATATCCTTTTGGGCTTTCTTATCGCAGGATTGATGCATGCTTTCGTTTCTTCGGCCACCATGTCGCGGCATTTGTCGGGCACAGGACTTCGGCCTGTGGTCAAGGCTGCCTTGATCGGCGTGCCGCTTCCGCTGTGTTCTTGCGGTGTGCTTCCAACTGCTATTGCAATGCGGCGCGGTGGAGCGTCGAAGGCGGCTTCCACATCGTTTCTCATAGCCACCCCACAGTCAGGTGCTGATTCGATTGCGGCCACATGGTCATTGTTAGGGCCGGCATTTGCAGTTATTCGACCGATAGCTGCGCTTGTCACTTCGGTGTTTGGTGGTGTGGCTGTGGGTCGGATTGAGGATAAATCTGCTGCGGAAGATCGACATGAACATGAAGCACAATTATGCGATGGAGGCAAGAGACGCTCGTTCGTTGTTCGAACCATCGAAGCCCTGCGCTATGGTTTTGTCGATCTGGTTGACAGCATCGGCAGCTGGCTCGTGGTCGGCTTGCTGATTGCCGCTGCCATAACCGTATATGTGCCCGATGGATTTTTCGGAGGATTAGGATCGACACCGTTGCTGTCGATGCTGCTTGTGATGGTTGTTGCCATACCGA
The DNA here is from genome assembly GCA_023666835.1 of Bacteroides sp. GTDB lineage: Bacteria > Bacteroidota > Bacteroidia > Bacteroidales > Muribaculaceae > Paramuribaculum. Next base: position 84,754 of record JAMPBJ010000002.1, read on the forward strand.
TGTATGTATGTGCCACGGGATCAATTCCCATAGCAATGTCGCTGATGCTCAAGGGTCTTTCGCCGGGCACTGCGCTCGTGCTTCTAATGGCGGGTCCGGCGGCAAATTTCGCTTCTTTCACATTGATCTCACGTGAGATGGGACGGCGGACGGCCATAATCTATGTAGCTTCAATATCGGTCGGAGCAATTGCTTTTGGTCTGATGATCGATTATCTTCTCCCGGCTGAATGGTTCGCCTTGGGTGCAATGCACGGAGGTTGTCATGCGATGCTTGATGTGGGATTGTTCCCGACAATCTGCGCTTCGGTGCTGGGCGCTTTGCTCCTTTGGTCGTTGATCCGTAGGATAGTAATGAAATATAAAATATCGGAAATAGAAAATGCTATGAAACAAGAATTTAAGATCTCAGGCATGAACTGTCCGCACTGTCGTGCGGCTGTTGAAAAAGCCATCGCCGGAGTTAATGGCGTTGACAAAGTGGAGGTCAGCCTCTCGGAAGGTCTGGCTATGGTTGAGGGAGCATGTGCTCCTCAGTCAGTCGTTGATGCTGTATCGGCAGCAGGCTTTGATGCCAATCCTATTGTGAATTCCTGATTCTCAGTTGCCAGAATGCCACAGCCGATGCCGCTGCCACGTTGAGCGAATCGACATTGTGGGCCATCGGTATTCTGACCGTATAGTCGGCCTCTTCAATCACCGTATTGGAGAGACCGTCGCCTTCAGTGCCCAGAATGATGGCGAGTCGTGGCTCGTGGGTGAGTCTTGGATCGTCGAGCGGGATGGATCTGTCGGTCAAGGCCATTGCTACGGTGCGAAATCCATACTCTCTAAGAGATGAAACCGGCGACTCGAGCCATGTCCATGGAATCTGGAACACGGTGCCCATCGATACTCTGATAGCGCGTCGGTTGAGGGGATCGCATGACGTTGTTGTCAGCAGTATGCCATCGATGCCAAGCGCTGCTGCGCTGCGGAATATTGCTCCTATATTTGTTGTGTCGACCACGCCGTCGATCACTGCGAGCCGTCGTGCGCCTTTGCATATTTCGCTTAATGAAGGCAGTGGTTTACGATGCATTGCACAAAGCACACCGCGGGTTAGTTTGTATCCGGTCAGTCGGGCCAAGAGTTCGCGAGAGCCAGTCAATATCGGCATTTCAGGAAAGAGTCGGATAATGTCGGCGGCGTCGCCTTCAATGTGGCGTTCCTCACACAGCATTGACATCGGTGTGTAATCGGCCGAGGTTGCAACGCGGATCACTTTCGGACTTTCGGCAATGAAAATACCGCGCTCCGGATCAAGCTTGTTGCGGAGTTGAGCTTCTGTCAACGAACTGTAGATTGAGGCTTCCGGGTCGTTGAGCGATGTGATTCGTCGTACGTTCATCAGAGTGGAGTGAGCAGTCCTGTTTCTGAATTGATCATAAAGCCTCTGACTGAAATGTCGGCAGGCATCAGCGGATGGTTGCGGATCAGATCGGTTGTCTCCAGAATGGCTTCGGCTGTATCATCGAATCCGTGAAGCCATGAGTCGAGATCGATTCCACAATGGCGCATCAGCGAGATATGCTCTTCGTCGATGCCTCGTCGGCGCATCAGCTCGAGCATGTGGCCTGAGTCCATGCCCTGGACTCCGCATTGCGTGTGGCCGATGACCATCACTTCGTTGACTCCCAGTTCGTAGATGGCGATCAAGAGCGATCGCATGGCCGAATCAAAAGGGTTAGTGATCGTGCCACCTGCATTTTTGATCATCTTCACGTCGCCGTTTTTTATGCCGAGGGCGGCGGGCAGAAGATGGGTCAGGCGCGTGTCCATGCATGTGACGATGGCTATCATTTTGTCGGGGTATTTCGAAGTGGAGTATTGTTCATACTCATGGCCTTCGACAAAGCAACGGTTGTATGACAGGATTTCTTCGATCATGGTAAGTGTAAAAGAAACGGTGTGCCGGGTTTTGCGACTCCGGCACACCGTCTGTGTTTATCATTTGATTTTGAAGCGATCAGATGGATTATTGGCGACCGGAAATGTTCATCGAACGGTCGATTTTCATAACCAGGCCTTGAAGCACTTTGCCCGGGCCGAGTTCAACGAATTCGGTGGCGCCGTCGGCAATCATGTTTTTCACTGTCTGAGTCCAGCGCACGGGAGCTGTCAGCTGAGCCACAAGATTGGCTTTGATTTCAGCCGGATCGGTGTGTGGTTTGGCATCGACGTTCTGATATACGGGGCAAATAGGAGTCGAAACGGTGGTGCGTTCGATGGCTTCTGCGAGCTCAGCGCGAGCGGGTTCCATGCAGGGCGAGTGGAAAGCACCGCCTACTTTGAGTTTCAATGCGCGTTTTGCACCGGCGGCAAGCAATTTTTCGCAAGCAGCATCGATGGCTTCGATTTCGCCTGAGATCACGATCTGTCCGGGGCAGTTGTAGTTGGCGCATACAACCACTCCGTCGATGCCTGAGCAGATTTCTTCTACAGTTTCGTCGGGCAGGGCGAGCACTGCGGCCATTGTCGACGGCTTCAGTTCGCATGCTTTCTGCATGGCCTGTGCGCGGGCCGATACGAGGCGAAGACCGTCTTCAAAGGTCAGTGCACCGGCAGCTACAAGGGCTGAAAATTCGCCAAGTGAGTGTCCGGCCACCATGTCGGGGTTGAATTCGTCGCCAAGCGTTTTGGCAAGAATCACTGAGTGAAGGAAGATGGCGGGCTGGGTCACCTTTGTCTGTTTGAGATCTTCGTCAGTGCCTTCAAACATAAGGTCGGTGATGCGGAAGCCAAGTATCTCGTTGGCTTTTTCAAACATCTCGCGAGCCACCTCGTTGGTGTCGTAGAGTTCTTTACCCATTCCTACGAATTGGGCACCCTGTCCGGGAAATACAAATGCTTTCATTGTTATGATGGTTTATTGTTCTTTCTTATTTTTGACAAAGGTAAATAAAAATATTGAATTACGGAAAAATTTCCATATTTTAATTCGTTTGACTCTTCAGCTCTTTTATGTTACACAACATTTCCTTACCTTTATGCGTTAAAAAGAAAACAACCTCTATAATGTAGATTATGAAAAAGATTTTATTTGTGATGATCGCCATGCTGTCGGCTGTGGCTGTTTGGGCAGGCGATAAATATTCCCGAAATGTCAACGATCTGCCTCAGGCTGCACGAACCACTTTAACCCGATACTTCAAGGCTGAAGTGAGTGTGATTAAAATCGAAACAACCATGGGCCATGTCGATGAATACGAGGTGGTACTGACCGACGGTACTGAAATCAATTTCGATAACAAGGGCAACTGGAAGGATATCGAAGTGCGCCGCGGGTCGAAGGTGCCCGACGCATTCGTGCCTGAAGCCATGCTCGCATACATCAAGAAATATCAGGGCAAGGAAAAAGTGGTCGGCATAGAGAAAAAACGCTCCGGCTACGAAGTCCAGCTTGAAAACGGCGTAGAAATGAAGTTTGACAAATCAGGCAACTTCAAAGGCTACGACGACTAAACTCAATGCACATACATAAAACCAAAGCGAAGTCTGCAATCAGAGAACGTCGATTGCAGACTTCGCTTTGTTATGTTGCACCGGAAGGCGTATTTTATCTAAAAAACTCTTAGCGGGTTATTTATTTTTATTGTCGGCGGAAGCTAATAAAGTAATTACAAATAAGCTCTTGATAAGCCACCATATTCCTTTGAAAATGCCTTTGAAACATTTCCATGCAATACTATCACCGCCATCAGAATCTTTCTTTTTCTCATTGCGATCTGATTTCGAATAACTCTCCTGTTTGATTTCATAATCATGTAGGGAGTGTTTGCCAGGTGTGGCCGACAAGTATACACTTGTTTCGCTTGCCTTTCCATCCGCTCCAATTGCTACTATTCGGCCGTTTTCTGTCCACAGAAGAGACTCTGTCCCTTCAGGTACTTTACCGGCGGTAAACCATTTGCCGGATGCCGAGAGTCGCTCTACATCGCGTCCATTAAGTCTGATGCCACATGTGTCGTTTGCGTTTCTGCCGAAATCGTCGTAGAACTCAGTTCCCGATCCCAAAATTTTGTACTTCTTTCCCATTGTTGATTGGTTGATTATTGGTGCCTACTGCCTTTAAAGCGCTTCGGCTTTTTCTTTTTGGCACCAATTATAAGGATTTTAAAGACGTAGTGCCGGCGACTGTCGTTCGTTCTACGTCTCGAAGGTTTTGCATTGCCTGTCTATGAAAAAAGAAACAACGCAAAAGCCCAATGCTCATGGCTTGGCCATCTGCGGTTGCTTCATTTCTGACAAAGACTGTGTTGGGGAAGGTGCGAAGTTCCGAGATGTCAGAAAGAAGAGTTGCAACCTGTTTGGTTACATGCAAATATATCCACTTATTTCGGATTTTCCAAATAAATGCAATAATCTGCATTACAAAGCCTCTGCGTTGTCAGAGTCAAAGGTCGAGCAAATTTTGGAGATTGCAAAATTTACGCCCGTTCACTGCGTTCAAAAGTCGCAAAAGGCTTTGTGTTATGCTCTTATTCTTCGTCGACGAAGAAGTCTTCGTCGAAGTCAAAGTCCCAGCCTGTTTCGTCGGCGTTGTCGTAGGCTTGTTGGGTGAAGCGCGACAGTTCGCGTCCTTCGCGCTTGGTGGGGCGACCAAGGCCTTTGCGACGGTCGACAAATCCGCTTATTTTCACCACTTCGAGCAGGTCGAGTTCGCTCTTGGGGGTGATGTTTTCCATGTAGTCGGGCACGAGTTTTGCGCCCAGTCGGTTGGAGGTGACGGCCAGCACGCGGAAAGAGTAGGTGACCGGCGGTTTGCGAACCCTTATTATGTCGCCAGGCTTGATGGTGCGCGACGGCTTGACCACCACGTCGTCGACCATAACGCGCCCTTTTTTGCATGCGTCGGTGGCTATGGTGCGCGTTTTGAAGATGCGCACGGCCCACAGCCATTTGTCGATTCTGACTTCTGCCATAAGGGTGAGGGATTATTTGTTGTTGAACTGGTTCATGGCCGTAGCGGCTCCGGCGAGGCAGAATGTGCGAATGGCATCGACGGCCAGGTCTATGCGTTCAGGAAGTGCAAGGCGCTGTTCGGGAGTGAATGGTCCGAGCACGTAGTCAATCTGACATCCGCGCGGGAAATCGTTGCCGATGCCGAAGCGTAAGCGTGGATATGACTCTGATCCAAGCATCTGTGCGATGCTTTTCAAGCCGTTGTGCCCGGCATCGCTTCCGCGCATTTTCAAGCGGATCACTCCAAAGGGCAATGCGATGTCGTCGACAAGGATAAGAATGTGGTCCAGGTCGATGTTTTCTTTTTCTTTCCAGTATCTGACGGCGTTGCCGCTGAGATTCATGTAGGTCGATGGTTTGAGCAACACCAGCTGTTGATTTTTCAACCGCATGTGAGCCACATCTCCGTAGCGTTCGGTGGAAAAAGAGATATTGGATGCCTCGGCAAAGGCATCCAATATCATAAATCCTATGTTGTGGCGAGTGGCTGCATATTCGTTTCCGATATTGCCCAGGCCGACAATCAGGTATTTCATAGTCAGTGTGTCGATTATGATTATTTAGCAGCGGCAGCAGCGGCAGCGGCACCACGAGCGGCACGGGTGAGCTGAACGGCGCAAACCACAGCGTTTTTGGCGTTCATCAGTTCAAGGCCTTCGAAGTGGAGGTCGCCGATCTGAAGAGTTTTGCCAAGACCGAGGTTGTCAACGTTGATGACAAGACGTTCGGGGATCTGAGTGTAGGGTGCTTTAACGCGGATTTTCTTCATTGAGAGAGTGAGCTTACCACCGGCTTTCACACCTTCGGCGTGGCCTTCGAGTTTCACGGGCACTTCGATGGTGACGGGTTTGGTGTCGTTCACTTCCAGAAGATCCATGTGGAGGATGGTGTCCTTTACGGGGTGGAACTGAATGTCCTTGAGCACTGCCATGCGTTTTTCGCCATGTACGTCGAGTTCGATAGCGAAGATGTCGGGAGTGTAAACGAGGTTGCGGACAGCGTCCTGAGCTACTGTTAGGTCAGTGGTTATGAGACCTTTGCCGTTGCCGATTTCTACGATCTTTTCGCCTTCGCGAAGGGCGCCGGTGAAGGGAAGGTCAAATACTTTGCCACCATTGAGCACTACGGGGATTTTGTTTTCCTTGCGAACGGCCTTGGCTGCTTTCTTGCCGAGATCGGTACGGGGTTCGGCAGTGAGTTGATAAGTTTTCATTGTGCTGATAATAAAAGATGTGTTACTAAAAATTAAGTTTTGCTCCTTAATTTCCCATCACACGCGGGATGCTAAAAAGCGACCACAAAGATAATGCTTTTTGTCGTGATATGCAAGCGAGGGCTTTGTTATTTTGCGAAATACTTATGAGTCAAAGCGTTCCGTGTTGATATCGAACATCTCGTCGTGTGGCTTGACAAGATCGATAAATATCAAAATGATGGCGGCAATTGCGGGTAAAATATACCACCACCAGGATTGTTTGTCCAAGGCCTCGATGAAAAGAAAGTATAACACAAACCATGTGGAGGTGTTCGAAAGCCATCTGTTGATCACAAGATGCGCGGGCTTCTTGATCCATATCCACAATGAGTAGCCGACAAACAATGCAAACGATGCGGCTGCACATATCAAGGCTCCGAGCAGAGGTTGCATGCACCGGGTCAGCAGGAGGAATGTGATGCCCACAATGGTGAGGATGCCAAGCGTTTTGCTGTTGTAAAAGGCATGAAGCCGTCGATGTCTGATCTGTTGTTCCATGTCGCAAAATTAAGCTAATTAGCTGGCATGCACAAATTTTGCTATATTGAAATTGAGATGGCCGTGATGATGGCTACGGCACCTATCACCCATGCACTGCCACCGAACCACAGGCATCTTTTCATGGCAGGAGTCATTTTGATCTCCTTACCGAAAAACATTCGTGGCATGAAAATGTCGGGAACCTTCCAGCCTTGAATTTTGCAACCGATTGCAGCAGCCATCAAGCCGAACAGTGTACCGACCAAAAGCAGTCCCAGGCCTCCATATATGAGAATGTTTTTCATTTTCAGCAGTCAGATTCCATTATGTAATTGAAACGCTCCATAAAAAGAAATGGTTTGATCACCATTCGAAAAAGACAGAGTTGCGGCAGGCATCCTTTCAATCAAGGGGCCTGCCGCGGCTCTAATCATCGTTCACTTAACGTAGTGTCGAATAATAATTATATGTAAAAGCTGTGTCAGATAGAGATTTTTTCGGATATGACGGTTCCGTCGTTCATGGTGTGGCGCAGGATGTAAATGCCGTTGTTGAGCGATGTTGTGGTCCAGGATGCCACGCTGGCTATCATCCGGCCGTTGAGATCATAGATATCAGTGTGGTCAATGGCGGTGTCGTCAATGATCTCTTCGATGCCAACACTTCTTACTTTTTGAGAGCCTGTAGCTACGACTACTTCCATGCTCTCTCCTATCGTGTAGCCATTTTCGTCGATCAAAGTCAGAGAGTAGGTACCGGGGTCGAGTTGACGGTCGAATTCGCAGGTCCATTGGATGGTTGCTGTTTCGTAGGCATGTAACTCGATATTGACTTCTGTTCCGCTTGCCACGGTCAGTTCGTCATCGTCGCTGATGACGGGAGTTAATTTTTTGCAGATGTGTTTCGACGACGTGTTGGTCAATTGTGTCTCGATGTCAAACGCAGTTGAGATGATAGTGCCTTCGCTGATAGAGAAGGACTCCACTTTGATGCTTTGGGCTGATTCGGCTGCCACTATTTCGCTCTCCGGGGTGAAGGTGAATGAGGTTGTCGAGCAGTCGACATACAGAGCACGCTCTACATCGTAGGTGCAGTAAATGTCGTGCCAATTGTCAGTGGCATCTTTGACAGCCGGACTCATCAGATAGCGACCGCTTTTGGGAAGCTGGTTCTGGCGGATTGTATATTTTGTGAATCCCTGGCCGGCCACAAGTGTTTTGGTCGATGTAGCTCCGACATAACTGACCTTTCCGTCGGTGCCGATGAGTTTCACGCCGAGGGTCACTGTGATGGCTTCGATGCTCTGGTTGAAAATGCCTTTGGGCGCGGTGATGGTGATTTCGCCGTATGTGTTTCGATCGATTTCGTAGCTGTTGACGGTTAAGTCGCCTTGGAATTGGAGCACGGGTCTTACTGTAGAGCCTTCCTGCATCGGACGGCAGCCGATGAGCATCGTTTCGTTGTAGTTGAAACCGGCGTTGATGCGCTTGGGGTCGAGGGCCGACAGAATGTAGTAGCCATCAAAGTTGCCCGACCATCCCCAATTAACATGGTAGTAGCGGTTGGAGTCATAGCCGTCGATGATGAAGGCATGGCCGCCGTCGACAGTGCTTCGGCCAGTATAGATGACGGGACGTCCTTCGGCTAATTCGGTGTATAGCATCGATTCCCACTCTTGTTGTGTGAAGTAGTCGCGGTTCATTACGCCCATACCTTTGTCGTAGCCGAAATAGCTCGCCATTGCCCGAGCGGCAGTTATCAAGCTGGATCCGCTTCCGCTCACTGCATAGTTGGTTTTGCAAGCCATGCCGCAAGCAAGCATTAGTCGGCCAATAGCTTCGTCGGATTCGGTCGTTGTGGAGTAGCCGTATTTGAGTTCGATATCCGACCAGTTGAAAGGATTTGACGAAAAATCGTAGGAAAGCGATTTGGTGAAACCGCTCGGACGGTAGTTGATCGAACCGGTGCCCACTTCCGGGTAGCGATGGTGGTACATGACTTGGGCCATTGCGGTGGCCACGCAACCGGCCGGGCATCGTGTGCCATTGACCTCAGGACAATATGCGCTGTAGATGCCTGTCTGACCCCAGGATGTGGTAAGAATCGGCTCTATGGCCGTACGCGATGTCATAGCTTGAGTGTCGTAGTGGCAGGCGTCGTTTTCTTCGGTCGACGCGGCATAGGCCACTTGTGCACCATACTGTTCAAGAAGCCAGGTCACGTTTGGCGGGATGTTGTTGATGTCGAACGGAGCATCAGTGTAGCCCAGCAGTCCGGTCTCGACAGCGTCGTTGGCAGCCACGATGTAGGATTTCGATTTTCCCTGATTGTATACGTAGACGGTGGGTATTTCGTCGGTCTCAACAATGTAGACCAGTCGTGTGTCAGGCTTGGATGTGGAACAGACCGACATTTTTGTCGGTGAACTTGAGATGCCGAGTGCGCGGTTCAGGGCTTCGTCAGGCGAAAGCTGACGGGCATCGGCGTTGAATGGGAGTGCAGATGAGATAAGGGCAAATGTTAAACCTATCATTGCGTTCGTAAAAGACGCTCTTCCCGACGTTGGACTAAGTGTAGAATTAGTTGTCGACATAGCCAATAAAATTAAGTGATGAATAGAGACAGTGATGAATTTGAAACAATATCAGTAGCATTGGCTGACATTTGCGAAATTAACTACTTTTTATTTATGCAAGAAAAAGTAGAATTAAAATATGTTAAAATAATTACAAACGTGTTACGGAATTATTTAATAAACTGAAAAACAGAAAATAAATAAAATCAATTTTAGATTACAAAAATGTTACAAATAGCAAAACTTTTCAACATCTACTATTGTTTTATGTAAGGTTTGAAACGAAAAATCGGCAAGCGAGAGCGCCGGCCGATAGAGACACATTATTATATAAAACAATTTTATTGACAATTTTATTGCTATGGCAAATCACTATGACATGAAAAGTACTTGCACTATCTAAAGATAAATTGTAAATTTGCGTGCAAGTTATAAACTTGCTACCAGATGAATCCCAATAGCCTTGTATCGATTGATGATATCACGCGCGAAGATATCCTTGATCTGATTGAGAGAGCGAGCTTCTTTGAGCAGCATCCCAATCATAAGATTCTTGACGGCAGGGTTGTGGCAACACTTTTTTTTGAGCCGTCGACGCGCACCCGTTTGAGTTTTGAAACTGCAGTTAATCGACTTGGAGGCCGTGTGATCGGATTCTCTGATGCGTCGACCACGAGCTCATCCAAAGGCGAGACGCTGAAAGATACCATCAAGATGGTGAGCAACTATGTCGATCTCATCATCATGCGTCACTATTTGGAAGGCGCAGCACGATATGCTACTGAGGTGACCGAGGTGCCGGTGATCAATGCCGGCGACGGTGCCAATCAGCATCCGTCGCAGACTATGCTCGACCTTTATTCGATCTACAAAACCCAGGGGCGCCTCGACAATCTGGTGATCACCATGGTCGGCGACCTGAAATATGGCCGAACGGTCCACTCGCTGCTGATGGCCCTGCGCCATTTCAATCCCACATTCCGATTTGTGGCCTGCGAAGAATTGCGCATGCCCCGCGAGTATAGAGAGTTTTGCGACAACAACGGGATCAAATATGAAGAGTTTACCGACTTCAGTGCCGATGTAATCAACACGTCGGATATCGTCTACATGACCCGTGTGCAGCGCGAACGCTTTGCCGACATCATGGAGTATGAACGCGTCAAGGATCTCTATACTCTGCGCGCCGACATGCTCAAGAATGCCAAAACCACCATGCGCGTGCTTCACCCGCTTCCACGCGTCAATGAGATTGCACAGGATGTCGATGACGATCCCCGTGCCTATTACTTCGATCAGGCCCGCAACGGCCTATATGCCCGACAAGCCATCATCTGCCGGGCGCTTGGAATTGACGTTTATAAAGAATGCAACACCAATGAATAAGGAGCGAAAAGAACTGGCCGTAGCTGCCCTGAAACAGGGCACGGTCATAGACCACATACCTGCCGATGTCCTTTTCAAGGCCGTCAGGATACTTGGCATCGAAAAGATGCCAAACAACGTGACCATAGGCAACAATCTTTCGAGTCATCGCCTCGGTAAGAAAGGTATAATAAAAGTGGCTGATGTTGAGTTTGACGACGATCTGCTCAGCCGCATAGCACTTATCGCTCCTCATGCCAAGATCAATATCATACGCAACTTTGAGGTGGCAAGGAAGTTTCCGATCCGACTGCCGGATGAGATAGTAGGCATAGTGCGGTGCGGCAATCCGAAGTGTATCACCAACAATGAACCGATGCGCACACGATTTGTGGTGACCGATCGCGATGATGTCACCATACGCTGCTGCTACTGCGGTCAGAGTGTGAAAAGCGGCGATGCCATAATCGATTGAACGTCCACGGCATGAAGCAACTTTGGAAACCGGGAACCATGATCTATCCGCTGCCGGCGGTGATCGTGACCTGTGGCACTGAGCAGCGAAGCAACATGCTGACGGTGGCATGGACCGGCACGATTTGCACCGATCCGGCCATGTGCTACATATCGGTGCGCCCAGAGCGATATTCCTATGAGTTGATTCGTGAAAACATGGAGTTTACCATCAATCTCACCACGGGGGCCATTGCACGCGCCACCGACTGGGTAGGAGTAAGATCAGGACGCGATTTCGACAAATGGGCCGAAACAGGCCTCACGCCGGTCAAAGGTGTAAACGTCAGATCGCCACACATCGCAGAGTCGCCTCTGAGCATCGAGTGCAGGGTGAAGGAAATCATGCATCTGGGAAGCCACGACATGTTCATAGCCGAAGTGCTTGGTGTACTTGCCGAGGAGAGTCTGATCGACCCGTCGACAGGTGCGTTTCGTCTGTCTGACGCCGGCCTGATCAACTATTCCCACGGCAATTACTACAGCCAGGGAGAACCGATAGGTCGGTTTGGCTGGACGGTCAAAAAGAAATCGAAAAAATAAACCAATCATTTTACATAAAAACAAAAGATAATGCAATCCGACAATCAGATTTTTGAATTAATCGATCGAGAGTACCAACGTCAGAAAAAAGGAATCGAACTGATTGCCTCAGAAAATTTCGTCAGTGAACAAGTGATGCGTGCAATGGGCTCGTGTCTGACCAACAAGTATGCCGAGGGCTATCCCGGGCACCGCTATTATGGCGGATGCCAGGTGGTCGACGAAGTTGAGCAACTCGCTATTGACCGCGTCAAGCAACTCTTCGGCGCCAAATGGGCCAATGTGCAGCCTCATTCGGGAGCACAGGCCAATATGGCTGTGTTCATGGCATGTATGAAACCCGGCGACAAATTCCTGGGTCTCAACCTGGCTCACGGCGGACACCTGTCGCATGGAAGCCCCGTCAACTTCAGCGGCCTCGTGTTTCAGGCGCTTGAATACAATGTCGATGCCGAGACCGGTCTGATCGACTACGACCAGATGGAGGAAGTGGCCCGTCGCGAGCGTCCGAAACTGATCATCGGCGGTGCAAGCGCCTATTCTCGCGAATGGGACTATGCCCGCATGCGTCGTCTGGCCGACGAGATCGGTGCCATCTATATGGTCGACATGGCTCACCCGGCCGGACTTATCGCCGCCGGATTGCTTGACAACCCCGTCAAGTATGCCCATGTGGTCACTTCTACCACCCACAAAACCCTTCGCGGTCCGCGTGGCGGCATCATCCTGATGGGTGAAGATTTTGAAAATCCCTGGGGAAAGACCACTCCCAAAGGTGTGGTGCGCATGATGTCGTCGCTACTCGACTCTGCCGTGTTCCCCGGAGTGCAGGGCGGACCGCTCGAACATGTAATTGCCGGCAAAGCTGTGGCTTTCGGCGAAGCTCTTCAGCCCGAATACAAAGAATATCAGCTTCAGGTTCAGAAAAACGCCCGTGTGATGGCTCAGGCCTTGATCGACAAGGGCTACAAGATTGTATCCGGTGGTACTGACAACCATTGCATTCTCGTCGATCTTCGCACCAAGTTCCCCGAGCTGACAGGCAAGGTGGCCGAAAAAGTGCTTGTCGATGCAGATATCACCGCCAACAAAAACATGGTGCCGTTCGACAGCCGCTCTCCATTCCAGACCTCGGGTATCCGACTCGGCACTCCGGCCATCACCACACGTGGCGGCAAAGAGGATTTGATGGCCGAAATAGTTGATCTGATTGACTGTGTGCTGTCGAATCCCGACAACGATCAGGTGATTGCTGACGTGCGCAAGAAAGTCAACGCCACAATGGAGGCTTATCCCATGTTTGCATATTGACACTCTATTGATGAGAAACGAATCATACAGACTGACAATGGCATCGGCCGCAATGCTTCAGGCGATTGCGGCCGTGGCCGTTTGTGCGCAGGAAGAGACCGATGAACGCCGACCCAATGTGGTGCTGATATATGCCGACGATCTCGGATATGGCGATCTTGGATGCTATGGCGCCAAAGGAGTGACGACACCCAATGTCGACAGTCTTGCATCGCAGGGCACGCAGTTTGTCAACGCCCATGCCGCGGCCGCTACCAGCACTCCTTCGCGCTACGGATTGCTTACCGGTGAATATGCTTGGCGACGCCCTGATACAGATGTGGCAGCCGGAAATGCCGGGATGATCATTCGTCCGGAGCAATACACCATGGCCGATCTGTTTAAAAACGCAGGCTATCGAACAGCCGCGTTCGGCAAATGGCATCTTGGACTCGGCGACAAAACCGGTGAGCAGGACTGGAATGCTCCTCTGCCCGCAGCTTTGGCCGACCTCGGATTCGAGCACTCCTATATCATGGCTGCTACGGCCGATCGTGTGCCATGCGTGTTCATCGAAGACGGTATGGTGGCCAACTACGACCCTGAGCATCCGATCTTCGTCGACTACAATCGAAACTTTGAAGGTGAGCCTACAGGAGCTTCCAATCCCGAGCTTCTCTACAATATGCGTCCGAGTCATGGCCACGATCAATCGATAGTCAACGGTATATCGCGAATCGGCTACATGAAAGGTGGCGGTTCGGCACTGTGGAAGGATGAAAACATAGCAGACTCTATTACCGAACATGCCGTGCGCTATATTGCCGAGCATAAAGACGAACCGTTTTTTATCTACTTTGCCACCAACGATGTGCATGTGCCCCGATTTCCTCACGAACGTTTTCGCGGAAAGTCGCAGATGGGCTTCCGCGGCGATGCCATCGTGCAGTTTGACTGGAGCGTGGGACGCATCATGGCTACCCTCGATTCGCTCGGATTGGCTGATAATACGATCGTGATTCTATCGAGCGACAACGGCCCTGTTGTCGACGACGGATATGAAGACCGCGCAGTGGAATTGCTTGGAGAGCACAGTCCGACAGGGCCGTGGCGTGGTGGAAAATACAGCGCCTACGAGGGAGGCACGCGCATCCCTCTCATTGTACGCTGGCCCGGACACGTGCCTTCCGGCAGTCGTTCGGATGCCATCGTATCGCAAATCGACTGGCTGGCATCGCTACATGAGTTGGTGGGAGGCCGTATGCCTAAGGGTTCAGCACCCGACAGCGAGCCGCATCTTGCTGCACTATTGGGAAGTGCCGACGATTCGCGTGAATTTACCATCGGTCAGGCCAATGACAAGACGCTGACCGTCACCAATGCCGAATGGGTCTATATCGAGCCGAGCAATGGCCCGGCGATCGTGCCATGGGGCACGGATATCGAAACCGGCTACCGCCCTGAGCCGCAACTCTTCCATGCTTCCGATATCGGCCAGACTAATAATGTAGCTGCATCATATCCGGATGTGGTTCGACAGTTCCGGGAGTATCTTTCAGAAGTTCGCCGCCGATGAATTTATAAGATTTATAAAACTTATAAGTTTCTCCGGCGATAGACGATTCGGAAAAAAATGAGTAAATTTGCCGTGATTTTTAAGAAGCTTTTAGATTAGAAACAGATATGTCATTAGGTTATATCGTATGGAACATGAACCCTGATCTGATCAGTGGGCCTGTCACGATTCGATGGTACGGACTGATGTTTGCCATCGGTTTCTTGATCGGCTACGAGATCGTGGCACGCATGTTCAAACATGAGGGAGCTCCCGAACGTTGGCTCGGATTCCTGCTGCTGTGGACCATGGCAGGTACTATCATAGGAGCACGCCTCGGCCATTGCTATTTTTATGAATGGGACTACTATTCGGCCAACCCCATTGAGATATTGAAGGTTTGGAAAGGCGGTCTGGCAAGTCATGGCGGGGCTATCGGTGTGATTGTCGGAGTGCTTTGCTTCTCTCTTTTCACATCGCATCGCAGTCCGCTATGGACGTTCGATCGATTGGTTGTGCCGATTGCATTGGTGGGCGGTCTGATCCGACTTGGCAATCTGTTCAACAGCGAGATATTCGGTGGTCCGACTGATCTGCCCTGGGGTATGATGTTTGTCAATTCGCGTGAATGGCATATGCTGTATGAAGGAATTCCATGCCATCCGACCCAGATCTATGAAGCGCTGTGCTATTTTGCACTGTTTGCCCTGTTGATGTGGATGTATTGGAAACGCAACGCCGAGCAACGTCCCGGTCTGATATTCGGCGTGTTTCTTGTCGGTACTTTCCTGTCAAGATTTTTCATCGAATTCATCAAAAATGATCAGGAAGCATTCGAGGCTGACATGGTATTGAACATGGGACAATGCCTTAGCATACCGTTTGTACTCGTCGGTCTGGTACTGATTGTCAGAGCTCTGATGCGCCCGGCTGTGAAGTTGAGTTTCCCCAATCATTATGCCGACGAAAAGAAGTGACGGATATGAAAGAAATATTGTTTATATCGGGAATCGACACTGATGCCGGAAAAAGCTATGCCACGGGTATTATGGCTCGCGATATGGCTTCGGAGGGCAAGAATGTGATCACTCAGAAATTCATCCAGACCGGTTGCGACAACTATTCGGAGGATATCGACCTGCACCGCCGCCTGATGGGTGTAGGAATCCTTCCTGAGGATATTGACCACACAACGGCGCCCGTGATCTTTTCATATCCGGCTTCGGCACAACTTGCCGCTGCAATCGACAACCGTCAGATCGACCTTACGATGATCGACCGCTCCACGGAGCGGCTGGCGGAGCGCTACGATGTGGTGCTCATCGAAGGAGCAGGAGGCCTGATGGTACCGATAACCGACGATTTTCTGACTATCGACTATGTGGCCACGCGCCATCTGCCCGTGGTGCTGGTGACCAACGGCCGCCTTGGGTCGATAAACCACACACTTCTATCGCTCGAAGCCATACGATCGCGAGGCATCCGGCTCCACTCGGTGGTCTACAACCGATATTTCGACTACGACAATGTGATAGCTGAGGATACTCATGGCTTCATCAGCCGTTATCTCGAACGTAATTTTCCGGATACACCGATGGTTGATATCCCTGCTGTTGTTGAATGATATGATGACAGAACCATTGCAGATTTCGATCCCCAAAGAGTTGATATCGGATATGCCTCAGGCAGTGTTCGGAGGCGATATCCGAGTGATCGATAATGCTGCCGACGCACGTGCCGCCGTCAGATATCTGTCGCGTCAGCCGATAGTGGGTTTTGATACCGAAACACGTCCGACGTTCAAGCGTGGTGTCAACCGCAAGGTGGCCCTTGTGCAACTTTCCACTGACGATGTCTGCTTTCTGTTTCGCATATGTAATTCCGGACTGACAGAACCCTTGCGCCATTTCTTCGAGATAGAGGAGGTGAAAAAGATTGGTCTGTCGATCAAGGACGATTTCCATGGACTGCATAAACTGGCGGAATTCACCCCGGGCGGTTTTGTGGAACTTCAGGACTATGTGCATCGCTTTAATATTGTCGACGCCAGCCTGCAACGTATCTATGCCATCTTGTTTGGTGAACGAATATCGAAGGCGCAGCGCCTCACCAACTGGGAAGCTCCGGAATTGACACAGGCACAGCAGCACTATGCTGCTCTTGATGCCTTTGCATGCCTCAAGATCTACCGTCATCTGACGGCCGGAGATTTTGATCCCCGGACCTCACCATATATAGTGGTGCCTGAAGATAACAAAGAAGAAACAGATAAGAAAGATGAAAATCCGTAAATCAACGATTTTGCCTCTGGCGCTGTTTGTCTACCTGCTTGTTATGGCCTTCATCGGGCGCGGAATGCTCACCGATGGCCGTTGGATTGAATATGTGGTTATATTCGGTGTGACTTTGGTATGCATTGTGCTGCTTCACTTCACGCTCAAGAAGCGGGAGATGAAGCGGGAGCAACAGTGGCCGAAGTAGTGGCTCTGACACGCCATCCGGCCACGGCCATTATCATTGTCATGACCGGGCTGAGAATGTTGAAGATGCAAAACGGAAGATAAGTGAGTGTGGCTACACCGAGCACGGTCGACTGAGTCACACCGCACGAGTTCCATGGTATGAGCACTGATGTGACTGATATGGAATCCTCAAGCGTGCGGCTGAGCGTCTGAGGTTTCAACCGACGGCGACGGTAGGTGTTGCGAAACACATTTGCTCCGATGATGATCGACATGTACTGGTCGCCGGTGCATGAATTCAAAAACAATCCGCTGCACACTGTAGTGCCGACAATCGATCGAGTGCGACGAAGCCGCGAGGTGATGGTCGACGTGATGCGCCCGAGCATGCCTGTGCCAATCATGGCTCCTCCAAACAGCATCGCAGCAAGCACAAGCCAAATCGTGGGAAGCATGCCTTTGATGCCTCCGGTGCTGACAAGAGGATCGAGCAGGTCGCTGCCGGTCGACAGTGCTGTATCTGAAGTTAGAATAGTGACGGCAGTGGAGATTCGGTCGAGGAATGAAGAATCTGCACCGGCAAGCGCTTCGAACACATGTGGCTGAAATACGAAGATGCCAATGAGACCGGCGAGTGAGCCTACGGCAAGAGTAACAGTAGTGTTAAACCGCAGGGCTATCATCGACAGTGTGATGGCCGGAATGATGAGTGTCAGTGGTGTAATATTGAATGCGGAGTGGAGTGCATCGACCATTTCTCGGGAATGTGACACTCCTTCCGGTGCCGAAAAATAACCTACACAAAGAAAAACTATCATGGCAATTGCCATGGCCGGAGCCGAAGTGAGCATCAGGTAGCGGATATGGCGCAGAAGAGGGACACCGCACGTCGATGCGGCCAATACTGTGGTGTCGCTCAGCGGCGAAACCTTGTCGCCGAAATAGGCTCCGGATATAATTGCTCCGGCTATCCATCCCTCGCTGTAGCCCATCACCGATCCGATGCTCATCAAGGCCACTCCTATTGTGGCGATTGTGGTCCATGAACTTCCGGTGGCCACCGATACGACGGAACAAATGAAGCAAGCCACTGCCAGAAGCGAACGAGAGTCGAGAATCTCAAGACCATAATCGATCAGTGTGGGGACCACACCGCTCAGCATCCATGTGGCCGAAACGGTGCCTATGAGAGCAAGTATGGGAATGGCTGGAAGGATCTGACGGGCGCTGCGAATAATGCCAATATGGAGCGAACGCGACCGCAGACGAGTGAAAGTTGCGGCAAGCAGAATGCACACCACTGCTGCACATCCAAGTATTATATAACTGTAGTCCTGCACTGCCGACGCCCCGTCGACTGCTATTATGCCGGCTATCGAACCAAGGAGAACGAGCAAAGGCATCAATGACAACAGCAGTGATGGCGATTCGGAGCGACGCTTTAAAATGTCGGTTGGAAATATCAAGTCGTGTACTAATTGGATTGAAAACTAACTCGACTGCAAAATTAGTAAATAAATATTCATTGCCCAAAAGCCGTAACATTTATTATAATTTGTTGGGCGACGTTTAGAGGATGTATGGAGAACCGGCTATATTAAATCGGTAGTTGTACTATATTATATATGTATGTAATGAGGCGATATATCTCTTGTCGGCTCCTGGAATTGTGTGGGGGGCGATACTGCCGTTGTTGTTTGTCAATCGATGATTTCCTCAGGCGGATTGACCAGATGGAGGGTAGAGGTGGAGCGGGTGATGGCCGTATAGACCCAGCGGAGGTTTTCGAGTGGATCGACCGTGGGAGGTGTGTAGCCGAGATCAACATAGACCGACGGCCATTGTCCGCCTTGAGCCTTGTGGCACGTCACGCAGTATGCGTATTTGACTTGAAGGGCATTGACGTAGGGATCGCTGCGCAATATCTTCATGCGTGTTTTCACGGGAGTGGAGGGCGTGAAAAGGTCAGGGTCGTTGAGAATGGTGGTGTAGAGTTGATTGAAGCGGTCGCGTTCGAGAGCCGGAGCCTCGCTCGTCAGAGTATCGAGCATTAGTTTGCAGTCGAAACTGATGTCGCGGTCGAGCAGTCGCAAAGTGACGTCGGCAAAGGTCATGCCGTAGGCCTGCTCCACGCCATGAATGTATTCCACTTCAGCCATGTCGCCGTTGGCCACGAAATCCAGGCCTTTGACTTTTGCACTCCACAAATAGTTGTTTTTGGCAATCATCAGCAATTCACCGCGGCAAAGCTGTTCCTCGCGCCCGAGGATGCGGTTGCGTATGGCAAGATTGAAGAGCACGGCGCGTTTGTTACTGCGTGTGATAACGAGTGTGCCGGATAGGCCTTCGTCGGCATACGAAGCCGAAATGGAATCTTCAAGATCTTCGCCGGCAACGATGTCGACATCCGCAAACGGTGTGACCTTCAAATGCGGTTCGGGGATAGGGTCGCTGCGCATATCGCGGCGTATGTGAGTGGCATTGTATAGTATGCCCGACATTTTCTGTTGTCTGACCACTTCGGTCAGTGTGACGCGGCTGACGTGGAGTCCGAATCGGCGAAGGATCTCAGGATTCATGGCCGGACTTTCGCTGCACCCCACCGGAGGAAGCTGGGCGGTGTCGCCCATGAGTATCATCCGGCAGTCGTCGCCGGTGTACACGTAGTGGATCAGATCTGAGAGCAGGTTGGATGTATCGTCGTCGACTCCTCCCGCTCCGATCATTGAGGCTTCATCGACTATGAACACGGCATTGTGAAGTGTGTTTTCAGCCACTTCGGTCGATCCGAATCCGAGGCTGCCGTCGGCTGAGCGGTAAATGCGCCTGTGTATTGTCGAGGCCGGATGTCCGGCAAACGAAGAGAATACTTTAGCGGCTCGTCCGGTTGGAGCCAGTAGCACCACAGGTATTTTCACTTCAAGAAGAGTCCGGACCAATGCACCGATGAGCGAAGTCTTGCCCGTGCCGGCATATCCTGCGAGCAGAAACACCGGATTGTCATAAGCCGTACGGCTGCAAAACCTCGCTAGCGCAGCTATCAATTGCACCTGCTGATTGTTGGGGTCGTAGGGCAAGTTGAGAAATATTCTTTCGGCAAATTCGTTGACGTCCATGTGGTGTGGTTGTAGTGCAAAGATAATATATTTTGTTTAACTTTGTGGGGCCCACAATTGTTTTAAATTAAAATCTGATTGATATGAATATAGGCGACAATATTCCCGAATTGCTGGGAACAGATCAAGACGGAAAGGAAGTGCGTCTGAGCGATTATGCCGGACGCAAGTTGGTTCTTTATTTCTACCCGAAGGACAATACTCCGGGGTGCACGGCTGAGGCATGCTCGCTACGCGACAATATAGATGCTCTTCGTGCGAGAGGTTATGAGATTGTTGGGGTCAGCAGCGACTCGGCAGATTCCCATCGGAAGTTTATCAGCAAACATTCTCTGCCGTTTCGGCTCATTGCCGATACTGACCATCGACTGCAGGAGGAAATGGGAGTGTGGGGAGAAAAGAAACTGGCCGGACGCACATATATGGGTACGCTTCGTACCACATTCCTGATCGGTCCTGACGGGATTATCACCGACATTTTTGGTCCGAAACAGGTGAGGACGAAGATTCATGCCGATCAGATCCTCGAAGTGAAATGATGCACCGGCCGCTTTTGTTGCTGATATGCGTTTTAGCTGCTGTGGCTGCCGAAGCGCAGTTTGTTCGTGTCGGTGACGACGGTCAGTTTTGGGTGGGCGACAGCGTCTACCGCTTCATCGGAACAAATTACTGGTATGGACCGATACTTGCCTCCGATACTCCGGCAGGTAATTATGCGCGTCTGACGGCCGATCTGGATTCGTTGCAGGCTTTGGGTGTCAATAACCTCCGTGTGCTTTGTGGTGCCGAAGGTCCGGCCAACAGGCCGCATCATGTCGTACCGGTTCTTCAGACATCGCCTGGAGAATACGATGAGCGGATGCTTGCTGGACTTGACCGATTTATAGCGGAGTTGGAGCGTCGCGACATGAAGGCCGTGTTGTATCTGACCAATGCATGGGAATGGAGCGGCGGATATGGATCCTATCTTGAATGGGCAGGCTATGGCACGGCTCCGGTGCCAGGAATCGATGGCTACAAGCAGTATGTCGACTTTGTAAGCGACTTTGTGTTGTCGGATTCGGCATGCAATATGGCGCTTGATCATGCACGCTTCATGACGTCAAGGGTCAATAGTGTGACGGGAAAAACCTATTCGGAGTCACCGGCCATAATGTCGTGGCAGATATGCAATGAGCCTCGCGCGTTTTCCGACAAAGGGAAGGAGGCTTTGTTCGGTTGGTTGCAACGCATGGCAGAAGTTATCCATCAAAATGATCCGAATCATCTTGTGAGCACCGGCAGCGAAGGCATGTACGGGTGTGAGATTGATCTTGATCTCTGGCAGAGAATCCATACGATGCCTGAGATTGATTATGCCAACATTCATCTTTGGCCCACCAACTGGGGATGGGCGTCGCGCGATTCGGTGGAGCGGCATGTCGATGATGCCTGCCGGCTGTCGGGGGAATATATCGATGTGCACCTCGATGCGCTGCAATATGTCGGAAAACCGTTGGTGATCGAGGAATTTGGCTATCCGCGCGACGGATTCAGATATGCCCCAGATGCTAAGACAGAGGCTCGCGATAAGTATTACTCCTATCTCATTGACCGATTGATTGCCGATCCACGCATTGCCGGTATCAATTTTTGGGGCTATAACGGAATCGGTCGATCAGCCGACAATCCTGACAATCTCTGGCATGAGGGTGACGATTACCTGTGCGATCCTGCTCATGAACCGCAAGGCATGTATGGTGTTTTCGATTCCGACCGATCGACGCTGCAGTTGATCAGACTGGGAAATCAGAAGTTGTAGCGCACGCCGATGGCAGGAGCAAATGCTTTCACATCGTAGTCGGCGGTGAACGTTTTGCGATAAACCGATTCAGGCATTCCGGCGGCTTTGAGCATCAGATCGTCGTACTGACAAGATGCGCCGTCGACCCCAGTACCATGTATATACATGAAGGCAACATCGATGGCCAGATGTTTAGTTGGGCGGAAAGTGAAACCTACTGTGGGCTCGATTTTTGTCATGCCCGGAGTTTCGGGATTGTAGTGCTCATCGTTGACGGGCGATGTGTCGACCATCAGACCGGCGCGAAGGTCGAAGCGCTTTGTAAGTTCATATTCGGCGCCTAGATGAAAGCACCAGGCGTTGTGATAATTCTTGGGGATATTCTGGTTGAATGATTCGAGAGGTGAGGGAAACTCTATGTCGAGCTGACGATATGTTTTCCAACCGGTCAGCTGTGCGTCGAATGCAAGCTGCAGACCTTTGATGGGACGATAGGCCACGCCAAGGTTAAGAATGTAGGGGCACGGCATTTCGGCGCTGAAATTCGATTCGTTAATCAGCCCAAGCGTGCTTTCGAGGCGTTCTTCGATGGCTTTGTTGGCATAGTTGACGCGCGCGATGCCGGCATCGACCTTCATGCCCATTTTAGTTCTGAAATTGGCGCCTACGGTCCAGCGGCTGTTGATGTCGTACATAGCGCCGAGGTTCACACCGATGGCCACATCAGAAGTGCCGTTGAGGTTGATAGATGCAGCGGCTGCATCGCCAAGCTGTGTGCCGGCGATGGCGTCGAACGATGCACCGCTCACCAGTGCTTTGTCGAGATCGACTTTACCCCATGAAATCATCAGGCCGGCGCCTACCGAAAGATTGGGCAAAATGCGCCATGACAAGGTGGGCTGGATGGTATAGACTTTCAGATTCACTCTTTGGCTGAGCATCGATCCGGGCCAGTTGTTGGTCCAGTCGATGGCACTGCCGTAAGGTGTATAGAAACTGATGCCTGCCTGCAGGTTGTCGTAGACCCGAAATGCAGCGTTGACAGCGAGGGGAGTGCTCAGTCCGTTGTGCGTTTTGTATGTGGTGCCCCCAACAGTGGCCTCAGCAATGGCCTTGATGCCGGTGACCGAAGCTGTGATGTCGATCTGCTTGTCGGAAAATCCGAGGCCTGCGGGGTTGAATATCATGTTTTCAGCTCCGAGTTTCAATGCTGTGCCGGTGTGGCCCATGCCGAGCTGACGTGCGCTAAGTGTATTTATTTGGTAGCCTTCTGCATTGGTTGTTGCGATTGTGGCTGCTGCCAATGTCATGGCAATGATTTTTTTCTTCAAGTTCATATCGTAGTTGTTATTAGACACACTCTTAGACCCCATCTCATGAAATTTTTATGTCGTAGGGGCGGTTTTGGTCGAGTGACTTTCGCAAGTTAAGGATGGAGCAATGAGGGCATTGCGACTGACGAGACTTGGCGAAAATAACCGGCTAAAACCGGACTGCCATTAATTTTAAAACTTTTTTATGAGATACCCGGGTTTCGGTTATATGTTAGTGATTAATGTTAATGATCTCTTTGTATGGTGACTTATGTAATAAAGCTACTTGTATCTCGCATTCTTGGGCTCTTTTCGTCCTTTGGCTCAGTCACATAGCGTGCTATGCTCCTAAGCCTGCAGGCCAAAAATACCTCCAAGGCTGTGTCCCCTAAGCCATAAAAATTTTATGAGATGGGGTCTAAATGTTAAATCGGTGGCAAATTTAGTGTTAATTCGACAAAAGTGCAAATTTATTCGACCTTTTGACCAACTTTTGTGATATAATATATCTTAACGAACCATCGGAGAACAAATATATATGGACGATGTTTTAAAATTTAGTTAACTTTGTATTCATAATATCTCATAGCCATATGTTTAAAAATCTGAAGTATGCGTTGACGGTAGCCGTCGTTGTGGCATCATGTTTGACTATTAAGGCCGATTTGGCCCGTCTGACATCACCCGACAATAATATTGAGGTGATTTTTACCAATAGTGAAGGATCAATGAAATATCAGGTAAGGGTAGGGAACACCTTGCTGTTGTATCCATCGGAGCTCGGGCTTGTAGCTTCAAACTGGAAATACCGTACGGGGGGAGAATTATCCGTGTCGCGCACAAGTGTTGACAAAGAGTGGACACAGCCCTGGGGTGAGAACACGCAATGCCGTGAGAACTACAATGAAATGGCCATTGAACTTCCCGGTGGAGAACTGACGATACGATTCAGAGTTTTTAATGACGGACTTGGATTCCGCTACGAGACCAATGCCCCGGTCGACACCCTTGTGATAACCGACGAGCTTTCGAGTTTCTGGTTTGCACCCGCAGGTGAGTCATGGGCCATACCGGCAAGTTTTGAGACATATGAACTCGAATACCGCCATTTGCCGATAAAGGATGTGACGGATGCAAACACACCTTTTACCTTCCGATGCGAAGGCGACATCTTCGGGTCGATACATGAGGCGGCCCTGTATGACTATCCCGAAATGGTGCTTCGCAGCAACGACCTTCCCGGCAGACTGAAAGCTGACCTTGCACCGCTTCCCAACGGGGTCAAAGCCTATGTGCCAGGACGATTTACCACTCCTTGGCGCACCATCCAGTTGGGCAAGTCGGCCACAGATCTTATCAATTCAGATCTGATACTCAACCTCAACGAACCATCGAAGATCGAGGATACCAGTTGGATCAAACCACAGAAATATGTGGGCATATGGTGGGGCATGCATCTCGGCACCCAGACATGGACGATGGGTCCACGTCACGGCGCCACTACTGAAAACGCAATAAAATACATTGACTTCGCCAAAGCCAATAATCTTCAGGGAGTGCTGTTTGAGGGTTGGAACGAAGGTTGGGAAAACTGGGGCGGCAATCAGCATTTCGATTATCTGAAAGCTTATGCTGATTTCGATATAGACAGCATTGCCGACTATGCACGCAGCAACGGTATCGAGTTGTGGATGCACGACGAAACCGGTGGCAACATACCCGAATTTGAGGCCGTGCTCGACAGCGCTTTTGCCTACTATGCATCGTTGGGTGTGCACACAGTGAAGACGGGGTATGCCGGAGGATTCAAAGGCGGATACTTTCACCACTCGCAATATGGAGTGCGCCACTATCAACGTGTGGTTGAAACCGCAGCCAAATATCAGATAATGATCGATGCCCATGAGCCGATCAAAGAGACCGGCATACGACGCACATGGCCCAATATGATGACACGCGAAGGTGCTCGAGGTATGGAATGGAATGCATGGAGCGATGGCAATAGTGCTGACTATCTGTGCACGCTCCCCTTCGTGCGCCTGCTTTCAGGTCCGATGGATTATACGCCCGGCATCTTCGACATCTATTATAAAAGAGCAAAAGCCGATCCCGGTCGCATTGAGTGGAACGGACCCAACGGACATTGCTATATCAAGACCACACTGGCACGTCAGATTGCCAACTGGGTCATCATCTATTCACCGCTTCAGATGGCTGCCGACCAAATTGAAAACTACGAAGGACAGGAAGCATTCAAATTCTTCCGTGACTTCAATGCCGACTGCGATTGGTCAAAGGCACTGCAGGGAGAGATCGGCAAATATATAGTAGTTGCACGCCGCGCAGGCGATCGTTACTTCGTGGGCGCCGGAACCAACAGCGAAGCACGTACTCTGAGCTTGCCACTTGACTTTCTGAAGTCCGATTGCACGTACACGGCAGAAATATACGCCGACGTGGAAGGCGCACCCGACAAAGTGAACATCACTAGGCGCACGGTGACATCTTCCGATACACTGGAAATAGTGATGCAACCCACCGGTGGTCAGGCCATAACTTTCATTCCTCGGCAATGAAGTTGTGGGTCAGTTTCATATTGCTGATGGCTATGCTTGTGCAGGTTGCGCAGGCAAATGATCTGTGGCACTTGACGAGCGATGATCCGGCCAAAGCATCGCCACCGCCGGCATTGGGCAATGGACAAATAGGTATCTTGGTCGATTCAACCGGCATGCGCCCCAAACGGTTTTTCCACTCCATGGTGCACAGCGATGGCATTCGCGGTCAAGTCAGCTCGATCAGAGAGTCACTCATACCATTGTCGCTGCAGGTCAATACCAAACGCAATGATAAGATTGAAGATTGGCAACAGACATTGATGCTCGACAGCGCATGTGTGGTCACCTCTTGGCGTCAGGGAGCAGTCAGGTTCACATCGACCATGTGGGCGCTCCGACAGATGCCCGACATGATGATGATTCACCTGACAGTTGAAGCTACAGGTTCTGCCGATGTGACAGTTGTTGAACTGCCGATCATACCCGACTGGTTGTCGGATGCTTCGATAGAAGAATCCACGATATGGTGCGACGGTGAGGGAGTGAGAGTCGTAAGATCGGAAGCAGTCTACAATGACGGTCGCGACCGTCTGGCTGGATCATCGGCAATGAAGCCTATCGAAGGCGCGTGGACGCGCCATGGCTCAGATTCGCTGTCGATAGTATTGAAAACAGGTCAAAGAGCGAGCATGTATGCCGTGGGAGCTGTATGCAGTTCGGTTGAGTTTTCCGATCCGTACAACGAGGCCGACCGACAAGTGATCTATGCACTGCATCAGGGCTATGACCGTCTGCTCCGACAGCACAACGGAGCGTGGCACAAATTGTGGCAATCACGGGTGGAAATCGATGGCGATGATGATCTTTCGCGTCTTGTCAACGCCTCGCTATACAATCTTTACAGCTCGATACGCGCCGGCAGTCGGCGTAGCATTGCCCCCATGGGACTGACATCAGATAAATACTACGGACACATATTCTGGGATGCAGACACTTGGATATTTCCGGTGCTTGCCGTGCTCCATCCTGATCTGGCAAAGTCGATGATCGACTATCGGTTCGACGGACTCGAAGCCGCCCGGTGCAAGGCTCGCGCATATGGCTATGATGGAGCCATGTATCCTTGGGAAGCAGATCTGAGAGGGGAGGAGTCGACGCCGACTTTTGCCCTGACAGGACCGATGGAGCACCATGTGACGGCCGATGTGGCACGTGCTGCGTGGCTTTACTATTGTGCCACAGCCGACACAGCCTGGCTTCGCGAAGAAGGATACCCAATTCTTCGGTCGTGTGCTGACTTTTGGATCAGCCGCCTGTCGCCGACAGATGACGGAACTGATCGGCTGACGGTAAAAAATGTGGTCGGAGCCGATGAATATGCAATCGGGGTCGACGGCAATGCTTTCACCAACGGAGCTGCACGCCGTGCTCTCGAACACGCGGCAGATGCCGCTGACATACTCGGCGTCACACCCGACACTCGTTGGCGGGATTTTGCCGGTCGCATCATACTGCATACCCTAGCCGACGACCCTACAATTGTGCTCGAGCATAAGGACTATAACGGTGCAATGACCAAGCAGGCCGACGTGGAATTGCTGGCCTACCCCCTTGAAATAATGACTGATCCCGAGCAGATAAAGCGCAACATCGAGTACTATTCCGATAAAATAGATCCGGTGGGCGGTCCTGCCATGAGTCATGCGGCAATGGCCGTCAATTATGTAGATATGGATGAGCCTCAAAAGGCTGCCGAACTCATCCGCCGTGCCACAGAGCCATATCTTCGCGGTCCGTTTCTCAGTTTCTCTGAGACTCCCGGCAACGACGAAACCTATTTTGTGACTGCAGCCGGCGGACTCCTTCAGGCAGTGATTTTCGGCTATGGCGGTATGAGAATCACCGGCAAAGGTGTGGAACATCGTAAAGTGTCGTTGCCGGAGCCTATTAAGTCTGTCAGAGTGATAGTGGACGGCATGTAGGGGAATACTCTCCTAATATGGTATATCTCTCGGAACTTTTTTGAAAGTTTCGTGGTTATGAAATTAAGCATGTTTTATCAGCTATTTATCATAACACACTTGAGAGATGCACATGAGAGAGTACAAACGACACACACTTTGTGGAGTATTGGCGGCCGTAGTGATTGCGACTGCATCAGTCGAAGCATCGGCTTCGGATCCCAAAGGAGAAGACTGGCTCACGGAGCCGTTGGCCCCGGAATGGATGACCAACGACCATTTTGCTCCAACAGCAACCCTGCCTACCGACGATAACTGGTGGCGAAATTTCGAAGATCCGACACTCGATTCATTGATTTATCTTGGCGAGACCAACAACTTTGATCTTGCCCAGGCGGCACGACGAATAGAGATTGCGCGCCTTGCGATCAAACAGGCTCGCAGCGGCTATTATCCGACCATTGGACTTGACCTTGGGTGGACACACCAGCGTATTTCGGGAGCCATGAGTGGATCTGATGTTTCGGCAACGACTACCGGTGGCTTTACGGCCGATCTGTCGATGAGCTGGGAGATAGACCTGTTTGGCAAGGTGACATCCCGTGTCAACCGTGAGAAGACTCTCTACAAGGCGTCGCGTGCGGAATATGCCTCGGCCATGGTGTCGCTATGTGGAGAGATAGCTTCGGCCTATGTGGATCTTAGAGTATATCAGGCACTGCTTGAGGTGGCACAACAACATATAGAGTCGCAGCAAAAGATAGTGAAAATCACAGAAGCACGTGAAGAAGCCGGCATATCGTCGATGCTCGATGTGTCGCAGGCCTATACGGTGTATTATTCCACACTGGCCACCGTCCCATCGATAGAGACATCGATCCATACCACACTCACTGCCCTTTGTGTGCTTATGGGAGAGGAACCGGGTCGACTCGATCATTTGCTCACTTCAAATACTGAATTGCCCAACTATAATGCGATAATGAGCGTAGGAGTGCCGATGGATCTTCTGCGTCGCCGACCCGATGTGGTGGCGGCCGAGCTTGCCATACAGAGCGATGCTGATGCATTGGGTATCGCCAAGAAAGACTATCTGCCGACGTTGTCGCTTACCGGATCGATCGGAACAGGAGCCCGCAATATCAGCAACTTGATGAAAAAGAACTCATTCACATACTCAATAGCTCCTACACTGTCATGGACCGTATTCGACGGGTTGTCGCGACGCTACGCCGTGGCAAGTGCCCGCGAGCAGATGCAGGTCGACATCGACAACTATAATCTTACCGTACTGACAGCGGTCAAAGAAGTTGATAATTCGATGTTCACCTATCTGGAATCACTGAAATATATCGACAACCTTCAAAAGGTGGTAGAGAGCAGTGGCAAATCGCTCAACTACTCGGTTGATCTGTACAAGCGCGGTCTAAGCCAGTTCTATAACGTGGTCGAAGCGCAGACCTCGGTATTGAACTATGAAAACGACCTTGTGCAGGCCAAGGGACAGGCTTTGCAGGCACTTATCAGCATTTATAAGGCGCTTGGTGGAGGCTGGGCGGAAGATTCTTTATAAGCAAGTTCTAAAATATACTCCAAGATATGAAGACACAATATTACAGCGCACTCGCGGTGGTGGCGACATTGGCTGCCACTGCTATGATGGCCGGATGCTCCAAAAACAAGCCGGTTGAAGAGCAGTTGCAAAGCATTGACGTGGCAGTACCAATAGTTGACTCGGTTGTGCTCCACCGTTCCTATCCAGGTTTCCTCAAGTCGGCCAAAACTGTCGACGTGGTGGGACGTGTCAACGGCACACTCCAGAGCAATCCTTATAAAGCAGGCGACAAGGTGCAGGCCGGACAGGTCCTTTTCACTATAGATCCCACCACCTATCGCGATGCCGTCACAAAAGCAGAAGCCGCATTGGCAACCGCGCGCAGCGAGTATGAATACGCATCGAAGGAATACGAGGCCATGAAAAAAGCACTCGAAAGCGACGCTGTGTCGAGAATGGAAGTGGTACAGGCTGAATCGAACATGAAGACTGCTGCAGCTGCCATATCGACCGCACAGGCAGCTCTGAACATAGCCCGTACAAACCTTGGATATTGCACCGTGCGAGCCCCGATATCTGGAGAGATCACTGATGCCGTCTATTCGTCCGGCAACTATATAGCCGGCGAGGGTTCGCCCGTGGTGCTGGCCACTATCTACGACAACAGTCAGTTGCACGCCAACTTCGAAGTGGACGATGACCAGTATATGAAAATCATGGCCGACCGCCAGTCGGCCGACGTATCGACCGACTACAGCCACATACCGCTGACGTTTGAAGAACCATTGCCCCACAGTTATACAGCTGACCTGTTCTACACCGCGCCGACCATCAACAAGTCGACCGGTACAATCCTCTTTGAGGCTCTCGTCGACAACAAATACAACGAGTTGCGCAACGGCATGTACATGACCATCAAACTTCCCTACGGATTCGATCGCAATGCAGTGATGGTGAAAGACGCATCGATATCCACCGACCAGCGTGGCAAGTATCTCTACACCGTTACGGATTCCAACACCGTTGCCTATACTCCGATCGAGGTCGGTGAACTTGTCAACGACACGTTGCGAATCGTCACAAAAGGAATAAAACCCGGGCAACGCTACGTCACCAAAGCCATGATGAAGGTGCGCGACGGTATGAAAATCAAACCTGTAATGAAAAAATAGAATCATGTTCTCACGATTTTTTATAGACCGTCCTATATTTGCCACCGTACTGGCCATCTTGATGATTCTTGCAGGTTTGCTCACCATCAAGACTCTGCCGGTGGCTCAGTTCCCCGACATCACACCCCCGACTGTGTTTGTGTCGGCCTCCTATCCCGGAGCCGATGCATCGACCGTGGCCGAAGTGATCGGTGTGCCCATCGAAGAACAGGTCAACGGTGTGGAAGGCATGATGTATATGTCGTCGACTTCGAGCGACGGTAGCTATTCGCTTTCGATCACTTTCGAAAACGGCATTGATCTTGACAACGCCACAGTGAAGGTGCAGAACCTCGTGTCGCAGGCCACTCCTCAGCTCCCGAACTCCGTGCAGGAACAAGGCATCAACGTGTCGTCGCACTCAAGCGACAACATCCTGTTCATTGCCATAGAGGGCGACTCGGCATATCACTACGACGGATTGTATCTGACCAATTATGCTCAGCTAAGCATTGTCGATGAGCTTGCGCGAGTCGATGGTGTGGGCAGTGTCAATGCTTTCGGAGCAGGTTCCTACAGCATGCGTATCTGGCTCAATCCCGAGAAGATGCAGGCTCGCGGAATCACGCCTTCCGACGTGGTGTCGGTGATCAGTTCGCAAAACATGGAAGTGTCGGCCGGCAATGTCGGCGCTCCGCCTGTGGAGGGCGATGAGGAATTCCAATACACACTGACTGCCAAGGGGCGCCTGACCGATGCCGAGCAGTTCGGTGAAATCATAGTGCGTGCCGACAACGACGGCGGCCTGTTGCGACTCAAGGATATAGCAACCGTCGAACTCGGCAGCGAATCGTACACGGCAGTGGCTCGTGTCGACGGCCACGAGGCCGGTTTGCTCGGTATTGCCCAGTTGCCCGGAGCCAATGCTCTGACGGTTGCCAAAAAGTGTGAGGCCCGACTTGCCGAGCTTGCTGAGTATTTCCCTCCAGGTGTTCACTATAGAATCATTGAGGACTCTACCGAATTCGTTACGGCTTCTATTGATGAGGTGCTTGTGACATTCGTTGAGACCACGCTGATTGTGATGATAGTCATCCTCCTCTTCCTCCAGAGTTGGCGCGCGGTGGTGATACCTATGATCACTATCCCGGTGAGCCTTATAGCCACGTTTGCCGTGATGAAATTGATGGGATTCACCATCAACACGCTGACGCTTTTTGGCTTGGTACTTGCTATTGCCATCGTGGTCGATGATGCGATTGTTGTGGTGGAAGACTGTGCCCGACTTGTGCAGGAGGGCAAACTTTCTCCACGTCAAAGCGCCGTCAAGGCCATGGAAGAGTTGCAGGGACCGGTAATCGGCGAAGTGCTGGTGCTCTTGTCAGTGTTCATCCCCACAGCTTTCGTGTCGGGTATTACCGGCGAGCTCTACAAACAGTTTGCGTTGACGATCGCCGTTTCTACAGCATTCTCCGGATTCAATGCACTGACCTTTACCCCGGCCATGTGTGCGCTGTTCCTTCGCAAGCGAGAGCCATCGAAGTTCTTCCTTTACACTTGGTTCAATAAAGGGTTCGGAGCTATATTGAAGATGTATATGAAGATTGTGGGCGACTTTTTGCGCAAGCCTTTGGTGGCCATCGGTGTCTACCTTGCCATATGTTTCGTGGCCTTCTATGGCTTCATCAAATGGCCGTCGACCTACATTCCGTCGGAAGATATGGGCTATTTCATGACTTCGATACAACTGCCTACCGGAGCATCGCTTGACCGCACCGACAAGATACTGACGGAGGTGCGCGAGCGCATAGATACCATCCCGGAGATTGCCAACATCATGAGCATCAGTGGTGTGTCGTTTATGGGCGGAGGTTCGACGAGCAATGTCGGCTCGCTGATCGTGGTGCTCAAACCGTGGAGCGACCGCAAGTCAAAGAGTGAACATATCGATGCAGTCATTGCTAAAGTGACGGAACTTACTTCTGATATCCAGGAAGCCGAAATATTCTCTCTCAATCCGCCTTCGATCCCGGGTCTAGGCTTGACATCGGGATTGCAGATGCAGCTTCTTGATATCAACAACCTTGGAGCAGCAGAATTGCAGAGTGCCGTAGATCAGATACGCGAAGCTGCGGCAAAGGATCCCCGCCTGGCCTCGGTTACTTCGATGTATCAAGGCGAGGTGCCACAATATCAAATAACCGTCAACCGCGACAAAGCCAAGATGCAGGGTGTGACTATTGCCGACATTTATTCGACTCTGTCGTCGTATATGGGTGGAGAGTATGTCAACGATTTCGTGAAATTCGGACGTGTCTACCAGGTCAACGTTGCGGCCAACTCGCTGTCGCGCTCCAATATTTCCGACATCACCAATCTGAGCGTTCGCAATGCCAACGGCGACATGGTTCCATTCTCGGCTTTCCTGACGGTGGAAGAGGTGATGGGCTCACCCAGCATCGAGCGCTACAATATGTACGAGACGGCATCAGTCACCGGCACCCCGGCCAACGACGTCAGCACCTCCGACGGCATCAAGGCCATGGAGGAGATCGTGCACAACACTCTCGGCAACAACTACTCCTATGCCTGGACCGGCGAAGCATATCAAGAGACACAGGCATCGACCACCATATCGATGGTGATGCTGTTTGCCATCATCATCACCCTTCTGGTGCTCGCCGCACAGTATGAAAACTGGACCGATCCTGTGGCCGTAATCGTATCGATGCCAACGGCGATCTTAGGCACGGTGCTCGGCTGTTTGATCATGAGTCAGGCTATAAGTATCTACACTCAGATCGGCTTGATTTTGCTTCTGGGTCTGTCGGCCAAGAATGCCATTCTGATCGTGGAATATGCACGCGACTTCCGCACGTCGGGACTCGATATCCGCACCTCGGCCATCGATGCGGGCCGCATACGTTTCCGCCCGATCATGATGACGGCCATGGCCTTCGTGTTCGGTGTAATGCCGATGCTTTTTGCCACCGGAGCCGGTGCAGCCAGCCGACAGTCGCTTGGCGCGGCAGTGGTGTTCGGTATGTTTATCAACGCCATCATCGGTACACTCTTCGTGCCCAACTTCTGGGAGCTTCTCGAACGGTTCCGCACTCGCTATCTGTCGGGACTGTTCAAGACGAGCGACATAGTGCCCGGCAGCGCCGAACCCACGCCTCCTGCTACCGGGAATGCAGCTGACTCTGCAGAACAGACATCGACCGATGGCAAATCAAATATTTGAATTTGCGAACACAAATGAGTGGTTGTTTGTTGTCTAAAATGAACCGCCTGTGAAATAGCAACACATTATATATATTATTGTACCTATATTATTGTCAAAACAAAGAGAAATGAAAAAGATCTTATTTTCGGCCGCCATCGTGGCCATGACAGCAATGTTTGCAGCTTGTGGCAAATCAAACAAAGAGGCTAATGCTGACGACAGCGTGACTGTAGAAGAAGTAGACGTGACTGAAGTCGCCGTGCTGGAAGGTGTTGAAGCGCCTACAGAAAGTGAGGCAACCGGTTTGCTCGACAATATCAAGTCGGCAGCCACTCAGGAAAATGTGACCAAAGGTCTTGCCTATGTTCAGAGTCTCATTCAGAATGGCAAGGTAGCTGAAGCCAAGACATACCTTGATCAACTCAAACCGTATGCCGACAAGGTTGGTCTTTCAAGTGCAGTGAGCAGTGTTGAAGGCGTATTGGCCAAAGCTGAAACCCTCAACCTCAATGATGCAGCCACCAATGCTACCGACGCTTTGAAGGATAAAGCGCAAGATGTGGAAGAAAGCACCAAAGCAAAAATAGAAGATAAGGCAAAAGATATCACTGACAAGGCAGCCGCCGGTGTCGACAAAGGTGTCGACAAAGTGAAAGAAGGCGTGCAGAAAGGTGCTGATGCTGTTAAAGGTCTCTTCTGAACCTGACAAAACAGATTGAACTAATCCAAGAGGTTGTGTCTGTTTGTAAGCGACACAGCCTCTTTTGTCGTGTTGCCCGACAACAATTGTCGCTACTCATGTGTTTGATATAGTAAACATACACATACCGTTTACAACTATTACTGTTATGAAATCTTGTCATTACCTCATGTTGGCAGCCGCCATGCTCGGCGGCATCCCGTCGGCCTACGCATTGAAACCAAAACAATATTCCGATACCGTGCCTGCACCTGAAAGAGCCATCATTGTATCAGGCGACAGAAACAAGGCGAGTGCTCTGATGCAATTGCTCTACGATCAAACCGACCTGCACTTCACTGAGCCTTCTGCTCCGCGCTTTTTGTTCCTCGACCGAGAAGGAAAGGTGGCTTTCGGCATCGGTGGCTACGTCAAGGGGACGCTGCAATATGATTTCGGTGGTGCGATCGACGACGGTGCCAGCTTCACTACCTACGATATACCGGTGCCCAACGACCCGGGCCAGCGTAACCAATTCTATGGTAATGCCAACCATTCCACCATATTCCTGCAACTCGTGGGCAAGACGGAGCGATTCGGCTATTATCAGATGTATCTTCAGACTCAGTTCTCGGGCAACGGAACTTCCGGTTATGGTCTGAAGCTCAAACAGGCTTACTTGAAGGTTGGCTACGTGACCGCCGGT
Organism: Bacteroides sp.; assembly: GCA_023666835.1. GTDB lineage: Bacteria > Bacteroidota > Bacteroidia > Bacteroidales > Muribaculaceae > Paramuribaculum. Next base: position 119,843 of record JAMPBJ010000002.1, read on the forward strand.
CTGACCAACAGTACATTTGTCGACGGATCGGCCGGCACACCCGTGATCGACGACCAAGGTCCTGCAGGCGAGGTCTCAAACAAGAACATTCTCGTGCGCTACGCTCCACGTTTCTCCGATCATTTTTCGGGTGCCATAAGCGTTGAGGCGCCAAAGGCATCAGTCACCATTCTCGAAGTGCCGGAGGGTGTTGAACCGACACTGCGCAAAATCAATCAGCGGGTGCCCGACATACCGATCTATGTGCAGTATGAGTGGGGCAAAGCAGCCAACCATGTGCGTCTGTCGGGCTTGTTCCGCGATCTGTCTTATCGTGACCTCATCACTCAGCGCAACAAATTTGCAGTAGGATGGGCCGTGCAGTTGAGCGGTCATATCGAAGTGTTGCCCAAACTGACGTTGCTTTATCAAGGTGCTTATGGCCGTGGCTACGGACAGTATCTCAACGACCTTCAGGGCGAAGGATTCGACCTTGTGCAATCGACCACTCCCGGCAAGATGCGCACTCCGCGTATGTCGAACTACGAGTTGGGCCTGCGCTACGACTTCACGTCAAAACTTTTTGCCACAGCTTCCTACAGCCAGGTTAGAGTATATGGCACGCGCGATCTCGGTCCCGACAGCTATCGCTATGGACAGTATATTTCAGTCAGCGGATTCTATAATCTCTACAGCGATCTGCGCATAGGATTTGAGTATCTCCATGGCAAACGCATGGATCAGAGCGGCATTGATGGTCGCGCTAACCGAATCATGGGCATGATCAATTTCAGTTTCTGATTGCAAAGCATTACCATAAGGAGGCTCTGTCATGTATGCGGCAGAGCCTCTGTTTTTTATGTGTCAACAGTTTTTTTCTTGTCGACATGTAACTTTTTGACTATATTTGCGTCTAATATCAAAGCAACTATAATTTTATTATATAATTTTAACGTCACATGAAAAAATTCATCAGTAGCCTTGCCCTGCTGTTGGTTGCCCTGATCGTACTTCCGGGTATAGCAACGGCTCAGATGCAGGTGCCTCCGATGGGCACAGATCCCGACGTGCGCATCGGTAAACTTTCCAACGGACTGACCTACTACATTCGTCACAACGAGTATCCCAAAGGACAGGCTGATTTCTACATCGCGCAGCGTGTAGGTTCCGTGCTCGAAGAGGAAAACCAGCGTGGTCTTGCTCACTTCCTTGAGCATATGTGCTTCAACGGCACAACTCATTTCCCGGGCAAGAACCTCATCAACTGGCTTGAGACAATCGGTGTGAAGTTCGGTGCCAACCTCAATGCCTACACCGGAGTTGACCAGACTGTCTACAATATCTCCAACGTGCCCGTGGCACGCGAAGGTGTTCAGGACTCCTGTCTTTTGATTCTCCACGACTGGGCCAACGACCTGTTGCTCCTTCCTGAAGAAATCGATGCCGAGCGCGGTGTGATTCATGAAGAATGGCGCCGTTCCAACGTCGGTCAGATGCGTGTTCTCGAGCAATTGCTCCCGTCGATTTATCCCGGCGAACGCTATGGCGTGCGTCTTCCCATCGGCACCATGGAAGTGGTCGACAACTTCGCACCCCAGGCTCTCCGCGACTACTACGAAAAATGGTATCGTCCCGATCTGCAGGGCATCATCGTTGTAGGTGATATCGACGTCGACCGCATTGAAGGCAAAATCAAGGAGATGTTCGCCGATATTGAAATGCCTGCCGATCCTGCAGAACGCATCTACTTCCCCGTTGCCGATACTCAAGGCACCATCTATGCCATCGGCCACGAAAAGGAAATAAAGAGCAATCTTGCCGAACTGATGATCAAGAGCGAATCGCTTCCCCGCGAGCTTCGCAACACAATGGCATATTACATTCAGGACTATGTCAACGACATGATCTCCGGTATGCTCGATGCCCGTCTTGAAGAGATCTCTTCAAAACCCGGCTCACCCTTTGCCGGTGCAGGTGTCAGCGTTGGCAATTTCTTCCTTGCCAATACGAAGGATGCTCTGAATGTTTCGGCTCTCGCCGCAACCACCGACCAATTGCCTACGGCTCTTGCAGCTGCATATCGTGAATTGCTTCGTGCCGTACGCGGCGGTTTCACCGTGACTGAATTCGAACGTACCCGCGACGAACTGCTTTCGCGTGCCGAACGCTCCTACAACGAACGCAATACCCGTCAGAACGAGGTATATGTCAACAACTACGTTGAAAATTTCCTTAACAATTCCCCCATCCCTGCCAAAGAAGAGGAATATGAGACCATCAAGATGATCTCCGGAATGGTCACACTCGACATGATCAACGCAGCCCTCAAGAGCTATGTGACCGATGACAACCGCGTGCTCCTCGCCCTTATGCCCGACAACGAAGCTGGCGTTTATCCCACCGAACAACAGTTTGCCGACGCTCTTAAAGCCGTTGAGGCTGAAGAACTCGAGCCGTATAAAGAAGAACTCAAGGCTGAACCCCTTGTGGCTTCTCTCCGCGCTCCCGGCACTATCAAGAAAGAAACCGTCGACAAACAATGGGACGCTACCGTATGGACTCTTTCCAACGGCGCTACCGTGATTGTGAAACCCACCACTTTCAAACAGGACGAAATCATTTTCGCCGCTTACTCTCGCAAAGGTACTGCCAACTATGGTGCAGACTATGCAAACAGCTTGACCTATATGGGCTACGCATTGCAGGATGCCGGTCTTGGCACATACACAAAATCTGACGTGTCGAAGTATCTCTCCGGCAAGCAGTGCATCGTTCGCCCGGGATTCAATCTCTACACCACTAATCTGCGCGGCTTGTCGACGATGAAAGATCTGCCCACACTCATGGAGCTCATCTACATGAACATGACAGACATCACCATCACTCCCGAAGAGTTCACCGCATCGAAAGACAATAATCTCGCCACCATCCACAACCAGGAATCCGATCCCCAGTACATCTGGATCGGAAAGGTGATCGAAAGCCTCTACAACACTCCGCGCATCCAGCAGTTGACCGAAAACGTTGTCAAGAGTGCCGATCGCGGCCAGATCCTCGAAGTGGTGAAAGCCATGACCGACAATGCTGCAGACTTTACATTTGTATTCATCGGCAACGTTGATCTTGAAACTCTTCGTCCGCTCGTTGAAAAATACATCGCTTCTCTTCCCGGCAATGCCAAGACCGCAGTTAAGTCTATTGCCAAGCCCGATCCTCAGTATGAAATGATCGGCGGCGACATGACCAACACGTTCACCGCTCCCATGCAGACTCCGCAGACCTGGGTATATCTGACAGTATTCGGCAACGAACCCTATTCAATGAAGAATGCCCAGCTCACAAGTGTTGCCGGCCAGATCATTTCGAAGCGCCTGCTCGACAAGATCCGTGAAGAAATGGGTGCCGTTTACTCCATCGGTGCACAAGCAAGCATGGACCGCATCGGCGCTCAGAACACCGAAATCCTTTCGGCCTTCCCGATGAAGCCCGAAATGAAAGCCGAAGCACTCGCTGCTATCCGTGCGATCATCGAAGATATGGCTGTCAACGTTGACAAAGCCGAACTCGACAAGGTGAAAGAATATATGGTGAAGAACTATACAGAAAACCTTGAACTCAACAACGGTTGGATGAGTGCCATCGCCGGTTGGCTCGAAAATGGTGTCGACACATTCCATGGCAACATCGATTCGATCAACTCCATCACCACCGACGATGTTAAGGCATTTATGGCTAATCTTCTGGCTCAGGGCAACTATCGTGTAGTAGTTCTCGATCCTGCAGAATAAGAGTGTTCGATACATAAATCTAAATCCCTATATCGATGCGCCGGGTACACTCGCCCGGCGTATCGTTTTTTTTATATTGCTTTTTTTAGTAGTTTTGCACATCAACCACACCCCATAACACGATACGTTTATGTATAAGCTGCTGTCACTCCCACAAAATATTGTCGATTCGTTCCGAAAACTCGATCCGGCTTTCGCCTCCCCTGAATGGTTTGCCACCGCTGATCCTGTCGATTGTCGCTTGGGTTCGGGTGGGGGCACCACCTGGCTTCTCAACCAATGGGAGAAGACGAATCCTGATGCCGACCGATCGGAAAAACGTATCATCATTCACGGAGGTGGACAGGGACGCCGGCTTCCGGCCTATGCTTCGAGTGGCAAATTATTGACGCCGATACCGGTGCTCCGCTGGGCCACCGGACAGCATCTTGACCAAAATCTGCTCCAGATGCAGCTGCCGCTTTATGAGTCGATCATGTCGCGCACGGCCTCCGATCAAAACACTTTGATAGCAAGTGGTGATGTGCTGCTTCGTGCCGGTGAACCCATCAACGAAGTGCCGCAGGCCGATGTGGTGTGCTATGGTATTTGGGCCGAACCTCACCAGGCATCGCATCATGGAGTTTTCATGCTCCGTCGCGACGATCCCCATCGTCTCGACTACATGCTTCAAAAGCCTGAAGTCGCAACACTCAACGACCTTAGCACCACTCATTACTATATGATGGATATTGGTCTTTGGATTCTCAGTGACCGCGCTGTAGAACTGCTCCGACGCCGATCCACCAACCTGAACAATGGCAAACTGAAACGCTATGATCTCTACTCGGAGTTCGGATGCGCTCTGGGCAACAATCCCACCATCATCGATCCCGAATTGAATTCTCTATCGGTGGCCGTAGTGGCTCTTCCCAAAGGTGAATTCTACCATTTCGGCACCACACGCGAACTGCTTCAATCGACTCTGTCTCTTCAAAACCGTGTGGTCGACCAACGACGGATTCTCCTCAACAAAGCTAAGCCACATCCGTCGATTTTCACTCAAAACGCATTGATCTCCTATACCTTTACGGCTGATAATCGCGATATCTGGATTGAAAACAGTGTGGTAAGCGATAAATGGCAACTGACCCAATGCAATGTCGTCACCGGTGTGCCCGACAATGATTGGGATCTAATGCTCGTGCCGGGAGTGTGTCTCGACATTCAGCCTGTGGGCGAAGGATCGGATATGGTGGTTCACGTTTATGGCTACGACGATGCAATGCGTGGCTTGCTGTCTGATGATTCCACATTGTTTATGGGGCGTCCGGTTACGCAGTGGTTTGCCGACCGCAAAATTGAAATGCTTCCTGATTGCGACATACAATCCGCTCCTCTGTTTCCCGTCACGTCCGACATGCACCAGACAGAGGTTCTGGCAAAATGGATGACCGGCTCCGAAATAACCGATGAAGGACGCGATCTTTGGCTCAAACTTCCACGACTTTCAGCCGACGAAATCAGTGCCCGCGTTTCTCTTCCACGCATGTTTGCGAGCCGTCGCCGATTCATGGAGCAAAACATATCGACGCTGGCTCGTAACCACGAGCGAAGCGTGTTCTATCAGCTCGATCTCGATCATCTTTGCCATCTGGCCAACGATATGGACACCCCGTTGCCCGATGTGCTTCCCGATGATGCCAATCTCATCAACCGTATGCGCAACCGCATGTTGCGGGCTACGGCTTTGAACCTAAAAGGTGATCCCCGATCTAAAGAAGAGGAGCGACATGCCTTCGAACTTTTGTCGGGAGGCATTCTTTCAACGCTCGATACTTCGTCGGCTAACCCGCGACTCGACGTCTACCGCGATCAGATCGTGTGGGGTCGAAGCCCGGTGCGCATTGATCTTGCCGGAGGCTGGACCGACACGCCCCCATACTCGGTGGTGTGCGGCGGCAATGTGGTCAACACTGCTATCGAACTTAACGGTCAACCACCGCTCCAGGTGTTTGTGAAATCATGCACCGAACCACACATTATCATACGGTCGATTGATCTTGGAGCATCGGAAACGGTGGTCGACTATGACCAACTGACCGATTACAACAAAGTGGGTTCGCCGTTCTCACTCCCCAAAGCAGCGCTGTCGCTTTGTGGATTCGCACCGCAGTTTTGTCCGGAGCGATATCCTTCGCTTCGCGACCAACTAAAGGCTTTCGGATCAGGAATAGAGATTACACTGTTGTCGGCCATTCCTGCCGGATCCGGACTCGGCACAAGCTCCATACTGGCCGCTACGGTAATAGCTGCCTTAGCCGATTTCTGCTCGTTGGCATGGGACACTTCCGAATTGTGCCGACGCACTCTCGCTCTCGAACAGATACTGACCAGCGGTGGCGGTTGGCAGGATCAATATGGAGGCATCCTCCAGGGCACCAAACTGCTGCAGACGTCGCCCGGATGGAACCAGGAACCCCGAATCAACTGGCTGCCCGATGGCATTTTCACCGATGCTGCAACCGCTACGTGTCACTTGTTGTACTACACCGGCATAACCCGTACGGCAAAATCCATATTGGCGGAAATTGTAAAACGTATGTATCTCAATTCATCCGAGAATCTCGAGCTGCTTGACTCTATGCGCAATCATGCAGTCGATATGGCGCGTGCCATACAGCGGCGCGATTTCGATGAATACGGCCGCCTGCTGGCTCGAACATGGCAACAGAACTGCCGACTCGACAGCGGTACAAATCCGCCAAGCGTTCAGGCTATCATCGACCGCGTGTCGGATCTTCTCCTCGGCTACAAACTCCCCGGAGCCGGTGGTGGTGGCTATCTATATATGGTGGCCAAAGATGCCGAGGCTGCTTCAAAAGTCAAGAAGATACTTCAGTCTGATCCGGTCAATTCATGCGCCCGCTTTGTGGATATGTCCATATCCACAACCGGATTGCAGGTGTCGCGCTCGTAGAGGTCTTAAAACATGCACAAATCGCCCTTGATGACTTTGTCATTTTCGATAGCGATGCGATAGTATACAATGTTGCCCCCTTGATTGAGACGAATCAGTAATTGCCCGGTACCATTGCTTCCCATTTCAGCCTTGACTGAGCTGCTGGTTTTGCGTATTGTCTCAAATTTACCACGGATATAATCTATATATCCTTGATAATCGAGAGAGTTGTAGGACCATTGCGAATCGTATATAAACTTGGGTGACAGGTGTTTTATGATCAGTTCCGGATTTAGAGTGTTCCATGCCTCTGTAATATCCGTAAGGATTTCTATGTTCTTTTCGTTCATGATATTGGATATTGAATATTATTAGCAGGAAAAAGTGTTAGACACACTCTTATTTATCACCTCGGAGATGGAATGCAGTATGGAACAGACTTTTAGCAGAACGGCAATTTGGGCTTCGTTGCCTGAAATGATTTCAGATAGTTGGGAGTGGAGTAGGCAAGGTCGATAAATTTGCGTTGCATGTAGTCTCTTTCGGCAAGGGCAATCATGTCGGTGGCAAGCGGATGAATGCCGTCAATGAATCTGGCGTTGGGTGAAGTGATCACTTCGCGTGCCTTATTGCTACCATTGCCGAAAAACAGCACGGTCGACTTTGCAAGATATTCGTCGTAGGGGAGAGGCTGCTCGGTCAGTATCAATGGTTGAGGGGCAATCAATGGCTGAAGCGACATGTCGTAGAGGGCGGTATACACTTCCATTCGGCGTGCATCGATCATCGGAGCAAACAGTGTGTCAGGTTCAACATCCTGTGAAAACATCACGCTGACTGCCATGAGCTGCAACGTGTCGACTCCGATCAGGGGCACATCGAGCGCAAACGCAAGTCCTTTGGCTTCCGACAGACCTATGCGTAGACCCGTGTAGCTACCCGGACCCATGCTGACGGCCACTGCATCGATTTTCATCTCATGGTCAGAGGCGTGATCGAGACATCGTTTGATGAATCCACTGAGCACTGCAGCGTGGTTTTGCCCCTGGAAATCTTCGAAGTGGCAGAGGATCATTCCCTCGGCGGTGAGAGCCACTGAGCATACGTTGGTTGATGTCTCGATATTTAAAATTACAGCCATGTGAATCGATGTTTTTAGAGAGTGTCTAAATTTTTGGGCAAAATTAGTGAAAATCACCCGCAATATCGTTAACTTTGTATCGAAATTTGTAATACTTCCCGAATGCTCTTATCGATGACCGGGTTCGGCAAAGCCATGGCTGAGCTACCCAATAGGAAAATCACAGTTGAAATAAAATCGCTCAACAGTAAGCAACTGGATTTGTCAATGCGCTTGTCTGCAATTTTTCGCGAGAAGGAAATGGAGATGCGCAATTATGTGGCTCGAAACCTTGAGCGTGGCAAAGTGGAAGCCAATATATTCATCGAATCCACCGGAACTGAATCGGCAGTGCAGCTCAATCTTCCTCTTTTGGAAGAGTATAAGAAACAAATCATGCAAATGGCCGGCGCTCTGGATATTCCCGAGCCGGCTGACTGGTATTCAGTGCTTCTCCGCATGCCTGATGCCATGAAGAGCGACTCCGGGTCTCAGGCTGCTGATGAGACCGACTTCGAAGCCGTATCCAAGGCCCTTGCAGAGGCCGTGGAGCATCTGCTGGATCATCGCCGTGCCGAGGGTAAAAAGTTGGAAGATTTCTTTGCTCTGCGCATAGGCCGCATACGTGACCTGTTAGCCCAGATACCTCAGTATGAAACTCAGCGCGTGGAGCACATAAGATCGCGTATCGAGGATCATCTTTCAAGTTTGCCGGCAGTCGACTATGACCGCTCGCGCCTCGAGCAGGAAATGATTTTCTACATAGAAAAACTCGACATCAACGAGGAGAAACAGCGACTGGCTCAGCATCTCGACTATTTTATAGAGACCATGAACGGCAATCGTGGCCAGGGCAAGAAACTCGGATTCATAGCCCAGGAGATGGGTCGCGAAATCAACACGCTCGGTTCGAAAAGCAATCATGCCGACATGCAGCGGCTTGTGGTCAAGATGAAAGACGAACTCGAGCAGATCAAAGAGCAGGTGCTCAATGTCATGTGATCGAAATAAAAAAAGACATTATATGAAACGCGGACGTATCATCATCATTTCAGCTCCAAGCGGGTGCGGAAAATCAACTATAATCAAGGCCATTATGAATCGGGGGAATGTCGATATGCAGTTCTCTGTTTCGGCCACCAACCGCAGCCCACGCGAAGGTGAGGAGAATGGTGTCAGCTATCATTTCCTGACCGATGAGGAATTTCGCCGCGCCATCGCCGACGATGCTTTCATTGAATTTGAAGAAGTTTATCCCGGTAGGTTCTATGGCACGCTGAAAAGCGAGGTGCGTCAGCGTCTCGATGATGGAGTGAATGTGGTGCTCGATATAGATGTAAAAGGCGGCGTGAGAGTCAAAAAAATGTTTGGGTCGGATGCTCTCGCTATATTCATTATGCCTCCGAGTGTCGAAGAGCTTCGCCGCCGATTGGAAAGTCGCGCCACGGATTCTCAAGAACAGATCGATCAGCGTGTGAGCAAAGCCGAATACGAAATAGGATTTGCTCCGCAATATGATGTCCGCATCGTAAACGACAATCTCGAAGAGACCGTTGACCAAACCGAGAAGATCATCATGGATTTTCTAAACAAGTGATCCTCTTCCCGGAGTCATGACTGCTGAGCGAAAACATTACAGGAAAACCATTGGTGTGCTTGGTGGAACGTTCAACCCCGTGCACTGTGGACACATCATGCTTGCGAGCTATCTTGCACAGTTTGCTGATGTTGATGAGGTTTGGCTCATGCTTTCACCCGCCAATCCGCTGAAAGTCCACGACGACAGTGTCACTGATGCTGATCGCTGTCATATGCTGCAACTGGCTCTTGAACCGTACTCTTACCTTCAGCCGTGCTTCATCGAACATGAAATGCCTCGGCCATCATACACCATAAATTCGTTGAACCGACTGTCTGAATTATATCCCGACTGTAGGTTCAGACTTATTATGGGCTCTGACAATTGGTTGATATTCAATCAATGGCGCGACTATGAAAAGATAACCAAACATTTCTCTCCGATTGTGTACCCACGTCCGGGATATGATGTTGATGCCGGTTCGTTGCCCCAGGGTGTGGATTATGTCAAAGCACCTGAAATCGAACTGTCTTCATCGTTCATACGTTGTTCTATTGCCGAGGGCAAAGACATGCGTGCTTTTCTGCCCGAAGGAGTCGGAAAATATATTGCCGACCATCATTTGTATGTTTAAATTGTAAAAACAGACTGTTATGTCAATTTCGCCTAATTCCTTAGCTTTTATAGGCCTTTGCAACGAATATTGTCGGGCGGTGGAACGCGTGGCTGAAACCGAGCTTGTCGACTTCGTCAAGGAGATGCTGCGCTTGCTCCCCAGAATTTATATTGCTGCCACCGACTTGGACCGCGATGAAGATACGGAAATTCCGGTAGATGATATCATGAGCGAGGAGCAGTATGAGGGCGCACGCAGATCGATGGAGGCATTGTTTGGCCTTGACGACACTTATCTCGAGGTGTTTGAAGAGGATATGAAATATTCCGACACTCCTATTGGTGCAAGTATTTCAGAAGGCCTTTCCGACCTTTTGCAAGTATTCTACAATATTGTGGAAACTGTTCGCAATGCCATGACGGATACCATCCTCGACATCCTTTCATCGGCCCGCTACGATTTCGATACTTATTGGTCGCAGAAGATAGTGAATGTGATGCGCCCACTTAACCAAATATGCTACAAATGAATACAACCGAACTCATTGCCGATCTGATGCATTTTCTGGATGCATCTCCTGTCAATTTTCTTGCGGCCAAAGAGACAACCCGTCGTCTGGACAAGGCGGGATTTGTTGGCCTCGATCAAGCTGATGCCTGGACTCTGAAGCCCGGTGGCCGATATTATATTACTAAAAACGGATCGGCCGTCGTAGCATTTGTTTGTGGTACAAAAGGTCCGGAACTCGGCTATAAAATCATCTCGGCTCATAGTGACTCGCCTGGATTCCGAATCAAGCCAAAGGCTGAAATGAAATGCGAAGGCAATATCGTCAAACTTAACACTGAGGTTTATGGTGGTCCGATACTGTACACGTGGTTCGATCGTCCGTTGTCGATAGCCGGACGCGTGATACTTCGGTCAGCTTCTCCGCTTCATCCTGATGCGCGGACAGTAATGTTCAATCGTCCGCTCCTGACGATACCTCATTTAGCAATCCACTTCAACCGTGCAGTCAACGAAGGCAATCCGTTGTCGAAACAAAAGGATATGCTTCCGGTCATTGCCCGGCTCAACGACGATATGGAGAGTGACAATCTGTTGCTCAATCTTGTCGCCGGCGAGCTTGATGTCGATGTCGATGATATTCTCGACTTCGATCTTTCGCTCTACGACACTACTCCGGCATGTCTTGTGGGACTCAACGGTGAGTTCCTAACCTCGGGACGTATCGATGATCTCAGTATGGTACATGCAGCATTGGTGTCTCTGATCGAAAGTGATAACACCGACATGACACGCGTGATGGCTATCTTCGACAACGAAGAAACCGGATCCGGAACCAAACAAGGGGCAGCTTCGCCATTGCTGGTCAATCTGCTCACTCGTATTAATTCATGCATGGGGGGCAATGAAGAGACGCTCATGCGTGGCATTGCCAATTCGTTTATGGTGTCGGCCGACAATGCCCACGGACTGCATCCCAACTATGTGGAGCGTCAGGATCCCACTAATCATCCCATACTTGGCAATGGACCGGTGATTAAAATCAATGCCAACTGCAAGTATATGACCGATGCCGACAGTGCAGCCACCTTCCGCACCATATGCGAGATGGCCAAAGTGCCGTATCAATATTTTGTAAACCACAGCGATGTGGCCGGAGGATCGACACTTGGCAATATACTGACGTCGCAAATCGACCTGCGAGGAGTTGATATGGGAGCAGCTATCTGGGCTATGCACTCAGTGCGCGAGACAGCTTCTGCCATCGACCATTACTATATTACCAGAGCCTTCACCCAATTCTACAATCTTTGATCATTCCAGCAAAATAAAGAAGATAAATATTGCAATACGATAACATCGCCACCGGTTCGAAATGAATTCGGTGGCGATGTTCTTTTGTTGTTGGCCGACGGATGGAAACTACAAAGGCGAAAGCATCAGATGATGCAATCGCCTTCGCTATATGTTGGCGCCGAAGCGCGTAAATGCTTTGGAATGGGGATGATTATTTCAGCACGTCCTTCACAGCATCGTTGGGAACCATCTGTTCCTGGAATGTGTAGGCGCCTGTTTTGGGTGATTTGACCACTTTGATAACCTTGCTATAGGTGCGGCCTTCGCCCTTTTGCAGAGATGCTACGGTTTTCTTTGCCATATCGTGGTAGTATTATTTGATTTCTTTGTGGATTGTTACTTTCTTCAGGATAGGATTGTATTTCTTGAGCTCCAGACGCTCAGTGGTGTTTTTGCGGTTTTTGGTTGTGATATAACGAGATGTACCGGGCATGCCACTGGCTTTGTGTTCTGTGCATTCGAGTATTACCTGCACACGGTTACCTTTAGCTTTCTTTGCCATCTTGATTAAAATTCTAAATATTTGATTTCAGTTAAATAACCCTTCTTGGCTGCTTCTTTGATAGCGGCGTCGAGGCCGTTTTTGTTGATAGTACGCAAGCCGTTGGCTGAGATAGTGAGGAGAATCCATGCATCCTGCTCAACCCAGTAGAATTTTTTTGTGAAGAGGTTGACGTTGAATTTGCGTTTGGTGCGACGCTTTGAGTGGCTGACATTATTGCCCACCATTGCTTTCTTGCCTGTGATCTGACAAATCTTTGACATGGCTGTTTGGGTGTTACTTAGATCTGTTAATTGTTTCTTCTATTTTACACGAGAGTGTCCATGGCCGCCATCTCAGTCTCATATCACTGCTAAGCGCATCATTTTTAACAGCTTTACAGGATGATGCCATGAATCAGAGTGCAAAGTAACTAAAAATTTGCGTAATCGCCAAATAGTTTTCACTTTTTTAGTCATTTTTCCTCAAGTGCATGGAGTGTGCGGAGATATTGTGCGTTATGGAGGGGGTATGGAACGGCGATTTTCGATCGCCTAATTCCTCCGGCTTGCGAGGCGCTTACTCCGGGGGGAGAAAGGATTTCGCCTTCCATTGGTTGGAAGATCAGAATCGGATGATTGCTTCGACAACGATTTTGTCGCCCATGTCGGGGGTGACGGTGACTCCTTCGTGGTAAAAGTATTTTTCGTAGTCGGCACGAAGGTCGATAAACATTGATTTCGACCGGCGGTAACTGATGGTCGAACCTATGGTCAGGCGGTTGCGGGCCGGCTGGTTGGTGGTCAATTTGCCATCGGTGCGAGTGCCGGAAGAGTGTGCCGTCATGCCGTCGAAGCGTGCTTGAAACGACAAACGGTTGAAGATGGCTGTTTGTATCGGCATTGCGTAGTCGGCAAAGATGTTGTAGCCGTGGGCTGCTTTGTGGCTTTCGTTGGTGTAGTGTTTGTAGACGTATTCACCTTCCACGGTCCATCGTCCGTCGCTCCAGTGAGCTGCTGCATCGACTAGGTTGATGCGGACACTGTCGGGCGTAATGGACTGGAATCCGGTCGTGAGTTCGAGTGTCGGCAGTAGTTTGAATGTCAATTTGGCTGCATAAGCGAGTTCGCGGTGCCACGTGGTTTGTTCGGTGAGGGTGTTGGGGTTGAAGGCACCGGCTTCGATGGTGAGTGGCAGTCGTTCGGGATGCCACATGAATTTGGCTCCGACGGCTCTACCCGGCACCATGTCGCGTCCGATAAAGGAGCGGTTGGCGAAGTAGTGGAGGTGAGGAGATCGGAAAGGTGCCACTGCAAACGGCATGAGAAATTGACCGGCCTGTATTCCTATAGTGGGAGTGGCCCAAAGGCGTGCATAGGCGTCCATCAGTTTTATTTTGCCACGGTCGCAGAGGTCGGCCTGGATGAAATAGTCGGCAAACGGAGCGATTTTTCCGTCGACCGACAGTCGGGCATTCCGCACCTGAAAGCGGTTGTAGCTCTCTTCAGTCGAGGCCTCGAAGCGGGCACGCACTGTGCCGTGGATGTTGGGCATGTAGTTTATTTTTGCTGTAGAGTCGGTGTTTTCACCGGCATGAATCGGAGAGATGGCTGTCAGCGCGACAGCCATGACAAGGATCATTTTTTTCAGCATTGCAATATATGATTATTTGAATTGGTTAAGCCGGGGATTATAGATATAACCGATCATGGACAGACGCTTTTCGAGATCACGGCGATCAATGTCGAGATCGTCGCAAAGATCGTCGAGCGATTGATATTTGTCGCGCAGGCGAGTGTTGACTACGCTAAGCAGAATTATAGGATCAGAAGGCAGGTTATTGTTCATTTCGTATGAAGATTGGTTGATTGGATGTCAGAGGTTGAGTTCTTGTCGGAGAAATTCGGCTGTTGGTGATGATCCGTCGGCAATCTGTTCAGGAGTGCCCTCAGCTATTATGTGGCCACCGTCGCGACCTCCACCGGGACCCATGTCGATGAGATAGTCGGCAGATTTGATCACGTCGAGATTGTGTTCGATCACCAGCATTGTGTTGCCCTTGTCGACCAGGCGGTTGAAGACACCGAGAAGCACCTTTATGTCCTCGAAGTGTAGACCGGTGGTGGGCTCGTCGAGAATAAAGAGTGTTTTGCCGGTGTCGCGTTTGGCCAGCTCGGTGGCAAGCTTGACACGTTGGTTCTCGCCACCCGACAGGGTACTCGATGGTTGCCCGAGTTTGATGTATCCGAGACCGATATCCTGCAGGACTTTGATTTTGCGCAGGATGGTGGGGACGGCCTCGAAGAATTCTACGGCCTGATTGATAGTCATGTCGAGCACGTCGGCTATGGATTTTCCTTTGAAGCGCACTTCGAGCGTTTCGCGGTTGTAGCGTTTGCCACCACACACTTCGCAGGGCACGAGCACATCGGGCAGAAAATTCATCTCGATCGTGCGATAGCCGTTGCCCGAACAAGCCTCGCAGCGTCCGCCGGCTGTGTTGAACGAGAATCGCCCCGGTTTGTAGCCTCTGATTCTGGCTTCAGGAAGCGAAACGAAAAGATTGCGTATGTCGGTGAACACACCGGTGTAAGTGGCGGGATTGGAGCGTGGGGAGCGTCCGAGGGGAGTTTGGTCGACAGTGACCACTTTGTCGATATTCTCCAGTCCCCGGATTTCGGCATAGGGAAGTGGCTGGGCATGTGAGCGGTAAAATTGACGGCTCAGAATCGGTTGCAATGTGCCGTTGATGAGGCTTGATTTTCCACTGCCCGATACTCCTGCTACCACTGTCAGAGTGCCCAGTGGAATGGTCAGATTGACGTCGTGAAGATTGTTGCCCGTCGCACCAAGCAGGGTCAGGGTCTTGCCGTTGCCGGGTCGTCGTGTAGCCGGGACGGGTATTATCAAATCACCATTGAGATAACGTGCGGTGAGAGTATCAGTCTTAAGCATTTGTTCGGGTGTGCCCTCAAACACCACTTCACCACCCTTGCGTCCGGCTTTAGGACCGATGTCGACGATATAATCTGACTGCAGCATCATGTCTTTGTCGTGTTCAACCACAATGATTGAATTGGATGCGTCGCGTAGGTTTTTGAGTGATGAGATCAGTCGATGGTTGTCGCGTTGATGCAGTCCGATGCTGGGTTCGTCAAGAATGTAAAGTACATTTACGAGCTCAGATCCTATCTGTGTTGCAAGACGTATGCGTTGGCTTTCACCACCCGAGAGAGTGGCGGAGCGACGATCGAGCGACAGGTATTCCAAGCCGACATCGACCAGAAATCCCAAACGGGTTCGAATCTCTTTAAGGATCTCGCGGGCTATGACGGCTTGAGTAGGATCCATGCGCTGTTCGATGGTTTTGGACCATTCATAGAGTTGGGATATGTCGAGATGGCTCAGTTGGGCTATATTTTGTCCGTCGATAAAAAAATGCAGAGCTTCGCGGTTGAGTCGCTGTCCGTTGCATTCAGGACAAACGCAGCGCGTGAACCATTGTTCGCTCCATTTGTTAGCGGCCGATCCGGCGTCATCGTCTTGTTGCATCTCGATGTATTTCACCAATCCTTCGTAGGTCATGAAGTAGTTGGATGTCGACATGGTGGCATTTTTGACAACCAGACGCTCGTCGGTGCCGTTGAGTATTTCATCGATGCATTCTTCGCTGAGCTGACCTACGGGAGTCTTCAGATCGAATCCGAATTTGTTGCATATAGCCTCGATTTGCCAGAATATCATCGAGTTGCGATACTTGCCAAGCGGGGCTATACCTCCCTGATGGATCGAAAGAGTCGGGTCAGGCATGATCTTTTCGCGGTCGACCATGTTGACCTCGCCCAATCCTTTGCATCGCGGGCATGCTCCCTGGGGGGAATTGAACGAGAAATT
This sequence comes from Bacteroides sp., assembly GCA_023666835.1. Classification (GTDB taxonomy): domain Bacteria; phylum Bacteroidota; class Bacteroidia; order Bacteroidales; family Muribaculaceae; genus Paramuribaculum. The sequence goes on from JAMPBJ010000002.1 coordinate 136,104, forward strand.
ATGAGGAGCGGGTTCCGGATACGAGAGCCCTGTGGTGGGATCCATCAGTTGCTGTGAGAAGTGAAATATCTTGTCGCTGTCCACATCGTAGACCATCATCTGGTGATCGCCTTGACGCAATGCTTCTGAGGTGGTCTCTCTGAGGCGTGTCAGATCCTTGCCGCTCACTTTCAGTCGATCGATGACCACTTCTATCGAGTGGTTTTTGTATCGGTCGAGCTTCATGCCCTGACTGATTTCTTTCAGTTCGCCATCGACCCTTACGGTCAGATATCCTTTCTTTCGGATCGATTCAAACAGCTCCTTGTAGTGACCCTTGCGGTTTTTGACAAGCGGAGCGAGAATATAGATTTTCTTTCCATCGAAACGTTCATGGAGCAGACTGACTATTTTCTCTTCGGTGTATTTCTCCATGGGTTGACCGGAGAGATAGCTGACTGCGTGACCGGCTCTGGCGAAAAGCAGTCGCAGAAAGTCGTAGATCTCGGTGGTGGTGCCAATGGTGCTTCGTGGATTGCGATTGACGGTTTTTTGTTCGATGGCAATGACGGGACTCAAGCCGGTGATCTTGTCGACATCGGGTCGTTCCATATTGCCGAGCATGTTGCGTGCGTAGGCCGAAAATGTTTCGATATAGCGGCGTTGACCTTCAGCGAATATGGTGTCGAAGGCGAGGGAAGATTTTCCGGAGCCGCTAAGCCCGGTGATGACTGCGAGTTTGCCCAGAGGGATGCTGACGTCGATGTTTTTAAGATTATGAACCCTCGCCCCTATGACTTCGAGCGAGGTGGTGCGGTCGTCGGCAGTAGGTTGTTGAGGTTTCGATTTCATTTTCTCGTCCAGTTTGAATTATAGGTGTGGTTTTTGTTTTTGGATCGCGAAAGCATATTGTCGGAGGGTATGAGCACCCGGTAGGTCTTACCTGATTTGTTGGGCAGCGATTTTGCTCTGATCCAGGGATTGGCATTGCGCAAGGTCATGTAGTTGGTACCGTGCTCGGCGGCCCATTGCGGCCAACTGTCAATGCTTTCGCTGACTTCGACGTATTCTCCGCGATAGGGCTGATACAATTGGTCGTCGGTGAGTTCAAATCCGTAGCGCCGCGGATGCTCCATGATCATCTTCATGGCCAGCAGCCTGAACATGTAGCGCGAAGTTTCTTCGGTCAGATACAAATCGTAGGCACTCTCGGCCATCTGCGACGACAGTTCGGATGATATGCGTCCCATGCCGCCGTTGTAGGAAGCGGCTGCCGATTTCCAGTTGCCAAATTTGTTATAAGCCGTTTTGAGATAACGGCAAGCAGCCCGTGTGGCTTTTTCGACATCCATGCGTTCGTCGACATATTCGTTGACTTCCAGGCCATATTCGCGTGCTGTGGCAGGCATGAATTGCCACAGCCCGGCTGCTTTTGCAGGCGAAAGTGCTGTAGGGTTCATCGAACTTTCGATACATGCCAGATAGACAAGATCTTCCGGGACGCCGTTTTCTTTCAGTATCGGAACTATGGATGGAAAATATCTGTTGGCACGTTTGATGGTCAGAAGTGTGTTTCCGTGGGTGTAGGAGATTGCAGTCAGTTCGCGGTCCAGACGCTCGAACATGTCCACACGGTCAAGACTGACGTCGGCGCCGGCAAATTTCACCTTCGCCGGTACGGTCGGATTGACCACTCCCGACATGCGATGCTCCGCATGTGCGGTCATGTATGAGAGAATAGGTATAGTCGCAGTAAAAAGAATTATAAATAATCTACGCGTATTCATAAAAAGATAAAATAAAGATAAGTATCAAGGCGGAAGCGCAATTTAGCTATTCCGACTGGCCGAGAATGTTGATGTCGCCGCTGAGCGAGTAGGTTTTGCCGTCAGATCCTTTGGCCTTGATGACATAATAGTAAACGCCTGAAGGCACTATTTTGCCTTTGTATTTGCCATCCCATCCAAGTGCCGGATCGTGGAATTCGGTCAGTTTCTCCCCCCAGCGGTTAAATATATAACACTCGAAACTGACAATGGATTTGTAGCTCACCTTCCATTCGTCGTTGACGCCTATCGAAGTGCCCGGTGAAAATGCGTTGGGACATCTCAGATACGATTCGCCGATATACACGGTGTAGATGTCGCTGAAGAAGTCGCAGCGTCCCGTGGCATCCGAGGTGTGGAAGCGGACATAGAAAGTACCCATGTCAGTGAATGTATAAGTGAAGTCGAGGTCGGATGTGCGATAGACCACGTCGTCCATCTCTTCGTCGCGAGCTATGAGCCATTGGGTGAAGACAGTGGCGTCTGTCACGGCGGCTTTGAACGTGATCTCAGCCGGGGCAGAACCACCCAGCGTCGACTCTACTTTCACTTCATTGTCGACATCTCTGGGTTTTTGAGTCGCTGATGTGATTGCAGCAACGGCCGTAGTTGTGTATCGACCGGAACCTACGCTTTCTTCCATGCCCCATTGGCGCATAAAGCGATCACCTTTAAGAGTGAAATATGTGTCGCATAATGGAGGCTCGATGCTGAACACTCCGTCGATATAAGCAAAGTTTTTCTGCGCTTGTGCCGACACATAGCGCATTGATTCTTCATCGGCAGTCATTGTGGTGTATTCAAGTTTGATCTCGCGGTCTATTTCAGTGCCCCGGCCATTGATGGTGTAATATAGCATTCGGGGGGCTGATCCGTCGGCCACCAAAAAGGTGCGGTCGCATTCATCGCGATCTTCAATACCGATAGAAGAAATATTATAAGGTGTTGCCGAGTAGTCTGTAATCCAGTAATAGGTCACCCGCGATGGTTCGGTGAACACATATCCGGTGTTGCTTTCGATGGATGAAACCGTCACCTGCGCTCCGTTGCGCACTATTTGGGAGTTGTCGACGGCCGTGGCGGAAGCGGCGCCTGCACTGCCGAATTTACTGACCTGCACATCGACGGTCGATGACGATGCGGTGTAGGTCATGTTGATACCCGATGTGGAGTAAACGACATAGACAGCCTTGAGGCCGCTCGAGCTCGACGGTGTTATTTCACAGGCCGGATATTGGTTGCCGGAAAATGTCAGCTGTGCATTGGCTTCAGCAGCAACAAATGCCAGCATTATTATGATTGTATGTAGGAATTTTTTTATCACAGATCAATTGCTTTATGCCATGACAAGCACAGACTATTGTATTGAAATATTTGCGTCGAGACGCTGGCGGACCACTTCGTAAATCAAAATTCCGGCGGCAACCGAGACGTTGAGCGATCCAATGCGTCCAAACATAGGGATAGACACGTGTGTGTCGCAATGTTTCAACACTTCGGGTGTGATGCCGGTGTCTTCCGCTCCCATAACCAGAGCCGTAGGAACCGTGTAGTCTGCAGCTGTGTAGTTGATTTTTGCTTTTTCCGACACGGCGACTACGTTGAATCCACTATCCTTGAGGTATTTTACGGCCGATAGTGTTGATTGCTCGCGACATACCGGCAGGTGGTGCAGTGCCCCGGCCGATGTCTTGACGGCATCCGCTCCAACGCTGACGCTTCCATGACGTGGAATCACGATGGCGTCGACTCCTGCACATTCGCATGTGCGGGCGATGGCTCCGAAATTTCTCACGTCGGTGATTCCGTCAAGTACCACAACAAACGGAAGCATTCCCTGCTCAAACAGTTCGGGCACCAGATTGCCGAGGCTGTGATAAGACACGGCACTCATCATAGCAATGGCGCCTTGATGGTTTTTGCGTGTAATCCGGTTGAGTTTTTCAATGGGAACACGCTGCATCACAACGTTGTTTTCCCTTGCTTTGACTATCAGATCGTTGGCAAGCGGACCCGACAGATCTTTCTTTATATAGATCTTGTCGATCTCTTTGCCGGCTTCGATTGCTTCAATTATGGCACGCAGGCCGAATATATAATCGGATGGTTGCATTAGTTTGTCGGTTGATTTGGTTCTCTAATCTAATTTTGCATTGGAGCCGATGCGCTTTCAAGCAATGACACAGCGTTGCTTCGGGCTGCCTGATTGTCGGGATCGCCGCTGAGCATCAGAGCCAGTTCGCTGATGCGCCGGTCGGGGTCGAGAGGCTGGATCCGAGTGTGGGTAGCGGTTTCATCATCCTCTTTGTAGACCTTGAAGTGGGTTGTGCCACGGGCAGCCACCTGAGGGAGGTGGGTGATGGTGATGACTTGAATCTTATCCGAGAGGCGCGACATCATTTCCCCCATTCGCGAGGCTATGTCACCCGACACGCCGGTGTCGACTTCATCGAATATGATGGTGGGCAGGTTGAACATATCGGCTACAAGGCTTTTGATCGAGAGCATCAGGCGAGAGATCTCACCTCCCGATGCGGTGTGGGCAATCGACATTGGTTGCTGATTCTTGTTGAATGCGAATCGGAATTCGATGGTGTCGATGCCTGTCGGGCCAAGATCGCATGGCTCGACAGCGATTTCGCAAATCAGATTTTTCATGCCCAACGGTTTGGCTGTGTCGGTCAGCAATTTGCCAAATTCCTCGGCGGCCATTTTACGTGCTCGCGATATCTTTTTAGCGGCCTCCATGGCTTCTTTATGGGCGGCTTTGGCTTCTTTATGCAATTCGCCGAGAATGTTTTCGGCATTGCTGACTGCATCGATCTTGCGTTGCAGATCTTCGAAGATGTTAATCAATTCGTCGGACGAATCAACATTGTATTTGCGCATCAGAGTGTTGATGGCTGAGATGCGTTGCTCGAGATAGTCAACATCGGCTGACGGGGTGGCGGCCGAAGAATCGCGAAGGGATTCGAGTGATCCGGCAATGTCGCTGAGCTCAACGGATATTTGTTCGAGTCGCTCATCAATCTTGTCGTCGGGGTTGAGCAGGTGCTCGATTTCGGCACACGCTTCTTTCACAGCATCGATGCCTTTCAGTACATTGTCGTGCCCCTCCGAAAGGGTCTCAAGCGCTTCCTCTATATAGCTTCGGGTTTCGGTTTGCTCAGTGGCGGTTTCGAGTTCGGCTTCAAGTTGCTCCAGTTCTCCCTCCTTCAGATTAAGAGCTTCGATCTGTCCGAGTTGAAATTCCATGAAGTCGGCATTGTCGCGATCGCGGGAAAGTTCGGCCTTTGTGGTCTTGAACTTTTTCATTGCCTGACGAAAATGCTTGTAATGCTTGCCGAAATCTTCCAATCGCTCATGATTTCCGGCAATTGCGTCGATGATCATCATCTGGAAATCAGCTCCGGCAAGCAACTGGTTTTGATGCTGGGAGTGTATGTCGACCAGTCGGCTTCCGATGTCGTGCATTGTCTGAAGATTGACGGGCGAATCGTTGATAAACGAACGTGATCGTCCGGTGGGCGACAGTTCCCTGCGCATGATCAGCGTAGTGTCGTCCCATTCGATGTCGGCTTGCTGACAGTATTCGTGCAAAGAGTCGTTGCCTTCGACCCGGAATGTGGCCTCGATGACCGATTTTACCTCGCTGTGTCGTATCGATTTTATGTCGGCGCGACCACCGAGAAGCAAGCTGAGCGCACCGAGTATGATCGACTTGCCTGCTCCAGTTTCGCCGGTTATGATGTTGAAGCCCTGACCGAACTCGATAGACAGCGAGTCGATCAAAGCGTAGTTGGATATGTTGAGCGATTCAAGCATAAGCTGGTTTGTTGGCGTTTATCGGGTTGGTGGCGGATTCTTGATGTCGTTGAGTCGCAATTGTTCGGTGGGATATAGCTCGAGCAACAGGTTGTAGACGTCGTCGCGTTCGCTCTGTGAGCCTTTGCTGTAGATGTTGATGAGCTCGTCGAGTTTAGCATCGTGCCACAGGTTGAGACCAACCGACATCGGCGCCACTTGTTGAATCTTTTCCAGTGTCTTGAGACTTTCGGTGATGTTGGCCCGGCCTTTGTCGGGACTGACACTCATCTGATCGAGACCCTGGCGATGATATTTGTATAACAAATCACGTATGGCCGAAGTTTGTGGATCGACAAAGACACTCAGCACGGCCGAGCGGTTGCGATTGTCCTCAAACTGCTTCCATCCAACCTCACCGGCCGATTGTGCAAGTTGAACAATGGTCTGAAGCCTGTCGAAGAATGGCTGTCCGCCTTGCGGTGAAAAGCTGTCGAAATCAAGTGCGAGAATCAGATAGGCATAGTAGTTGAGCAACGCTGTGAGATTGCTTTCCATTGTGGTTTCGGAAAACACGAGCGGCTCATTTTCGCGATATGTGAACTCTATGCGGGTGTCCTTGTAGTTGAGCAGGGTGGTGGTGTAGGAACTGTTGTAGACCGGACGCGTCGACTGAACCTGAAGATCGCCTTTGATCACGTCGTCGCTATATTCCTTGACCGTCAGAAACAGACGGCAGTCAATTTTTTCGCTGGGCGAAAATTGCGCGTTGGTAAACTTTGTGGTGTTCATGTAGTCGTTGACAGCTTCCTTCAGCGTCTCAAACACATGTTCCTGGCCGGTGATCTGATCCGAATTGATTTCAACCACGCAGTTCAGCTCCTGAGCATTGATGCTTTTGGCTGAAAACAGGCAGCCAACCACAATAAGTGTGGCTGTCAGAAAGGAATGAAATCGTCGGTTCATCAATAGGTACACCTTATTATATATGTTTTTTTATTATGTTGTCAAGAATGTCGACTGCCACGTCGGCTTTTGTCATCAGCGGCAATTTTTCCTCGCTGCCGTCGCGATCAATGATTGTCACTTTGTTGGTGTCGGTGCCGAAACCGGAGTTGGCATCGCGGAGCGAATTGAGCACGATCATGTCGAGATTTTTTCTCCGAAGTTTTTCAAGGGCATTTTCATGCTCATTGTCAGTCTCTAGTGCAAATCCTACGAGAATCTGTCCGGAGTGTTTTTTGCTACCCAAAGTGGCTGCTATGTCGGGGTTCTTTACCAGTTGGATCACCGGCACATCCGATTTTTCGCGTTTGATTTTATGTTCGGCTTTTTCAGCCGGGGCATAGTCGGCCACAGCTGCACACATTATGGCGATGTCGGATTGGGGGAAAAGATCCTCGCACTTGTCGAGCATTTCAACGGCCGATTCAACCGGCACCACTTTCACTTCGGAGTGTCGGGGCTTGATGCTGACCGGCCCGCTGACTACGGTCACATCCGCACCCATCGCGGCAGCTGCATCGGCAATTGCATAACCCATCTTTCCTGTCGAAAAATTGCCAATGAATCTGACCGGGTCGATACGCTCGTAGGTAGGTCCGGCGGTTATCATGACGTGTTTGCCTTTGAGTGGCTGATGAATGTCGAAGAATTCTTCAAGAATTTCAACAATCCGTTCGGGCTCTTCCATGCGACCTTTACCAATGAGATGACTGGCAAGCTCGCCTGATGCAGGCTCAATTATGTGGTTGCCATAGCTGCGAAGCTTTTCGATATTGCTGACAGTTGATGGGTGTGCCATCATGTCTAGATCCATGGCAGGGGCAACGAAAACCGGTGCTTTGGCAGACAAGTAGGTGGTGACGAGCATGTTGTCGGCAATTCCGTTGGCCATTTTGCCTATGGTGCATGCCGTGGCGGGGGCTATGACCATTGCATCGGCCCACAGACCGATGTCGACATGGCTGTTCCACTGGCCGGTATTGGCCGTGAAAAAGTCGCATATCACGGGTTTGCCCGACAGTGCTGAAAGGGTGACCGGAGTGATAAATTCCTTACCTGAAGGCGTTATCACCACCTGCACTTCGGCTCCGCGCTTCACAAGCAGGCGAATGAGTGTGGCCGACTTGTAGGCTGCAATGCCACCTGTGATGCCCAGTACTATATGTTTGCCTTTAAGCATTTGTAGAGATTGTTTGGTAGAGTTTTATTTCTTTGAGTGCACGCGCAGATATATGCGGGAAAACGCGTTTTTGGTATCCTGAGTGAAGTCGCCGCCCATGATCCATCCGTAATAACCGGTGTCTGTGGCGAGCACTTCTGTGGCGAGTTTTCCTTTGTGTTTGCCAAAATTGATAACTTCGCGATTGTTGTCGTCATAAATCAGTCGCCCGGCAAAGTCTACGTTGCGTGAGTGTGATGAGTATTCCGACAAGGCCTTGACGTCGTTGGGCAGATCACTGTAGCGGTCGAGTTGGGCCTTAAGCACTTCATAAGTGGCGCGAGTGTCGGCATTGGCCGAGTGGGCGCCGTCGAGCTCTTTGTTGCAGTAGAATCTGTAGGCGGCCGTCAAGGTGCGTTGTTCTTTTTTGTGGAATATGGTCTGAACATCAACGAATTTCGTGCGAGAGTAGTCAAACGGCACTCCGGCGCGGTTGAATTCTTCCACAAGCAGAGGAATGTCGAAGCGGTTGCTGTTGAATCCGGCAATGTCGGAGTCGGCAAATACTTCAGCCAGACTTTTTGCGATCTGTCGGAATGTAGGAGCATCCTTGACGTCGTCGTCAGTGATGTGGTGTACGGCAGTGGCTGCTTCCGGAATGTGCATCTCGGGGTTGACCTTGCGCGTGCGTTCATATTCATGGCCGTCGGGCCATACCTTGATCACTGATATTTCGACTATACGGTCTTCAGTCAGGTTCACTCCGGTGGTTTCGAGATCGAAAAACACCAATGGTCTTGTCAGTTTCAGTTCCATCAGTCAGCAATATTCATCGGCATAAGTATCATGACCAGTTCGCATTCAGACTCGTTTTCGGCCGGAAGGAAGAGGGCAGGGCGGCTGCGGTCGGCAATCTTGATGGTGACTTCTTTGGTAGAGATTGTGCCAAGAATTTCAATGAGATACATGCTTGAGAATCCCATGTTCATCTCGTTGCCATCGTAGTCGCAGGGCACCGATTCCCAACCTGACGTGCCGAAACTGTTGTCGCTGGCGCTGAGCTTGACTTCGTTGGGTGCGAAATGGAATTTTACAAGTCCGCCGCCTTCATCACCAAACACGGCCACGCGACGGATAGAGGTAAGGAACGACTGGCGGTCGACGGTGACTGCAAAGGGGTTGTTGGCCGGAATCACACGGTTGTAGTCGGGGTAGTTGCCCTTGATCAGGCGGCATTCGAAGGTGAAGTTTTCGGTTTCAAATACTGCCGATGTGTTGCTGACAGTCACTTTGATTTCTTCTTCTTTTGCAAACACGTTTTTCAACACGCTGGCGCCTTTGACAGGGAGGATGAACGAGCAGTTGACACCAGGTTGCGAAGTGCCATTGGTATAGCGAACGAGTTTGCGAGTGTCGGTAGCCACGAAGACAACGCATTCGGGTTTGACATCCCAAAGGATGCCCATCATCTGGGGGCGAATCTCATCGTTTCCAACGGCAAACAATGTGTTCTCAATGCCTTTCATCACCTGCTGACCGCTGCAAAGGAAGCTGACGGTGTCTTCGCTTGATGTGTTGATTGCTTTGTCGGGATATTCAAGGCCGTTGATGGCAACAGTGTTGTAGCAACCGTTGCTATAGGAGATTTTGATTTCGAAGTTTTCGTCGTCAATTTCAAAAGTGATGCCTTGGTCGGGCATTTCCTTGAAGAGCTCCACGATGCGGCGGGCGTCGAGACAGAAACGGCCGGCTCCCTCTGCGTCGCTGACCTGCAGACGACCTACGAGTGAGTTCTCAAGGTCGGCGGCCTTAATGGTCAATACGTCGCCTTCAAGCACGAACAGAAAGTTGTAGAGAATCTGCATCGTGTTTTTTGCATTGATAATCTTGCTGACGGAAGCAACATAATTGTAGAGTGTCTTACTCGATACGTTGAATTTCATGTTGATGGGTTTTATGCGGTTTTTAATATTTTTTTCTTTTAGAATCAATCGAATGCGTCTTCAATGCTTTCTTCCACATCGTCGGTCGCTTCCGATGGCCCGAAGTTGTTGAAGTCGTTGTGGCATATTTCGATGTTGTCGGGGAAAACGAATTTTTCCGACTGCGAGTAGGGGAGCTTTGGATCGGCGTAGACTTTTTTCATGAACAGACCATAGATAGGTAGGGCCATTGCCGCGCCTTGGCCGTAGCCCATGTTGTTGAAGTGGATGAAGCGTTCTTCACCGCCCACCCATGTGCCGGCAACGATCTGGGGTGTGAATCCCATGAACCAACCGTCGGCGTTGTAGTTAGTCGTACCTGTCTTGCCTCCCATTTGGGCAGAAATGTTGTAGGGTGCTCCGCGCAGGCGGTGGCCCGTGCCGCTGTCGACCACGTTCATCAGCATCGACAGAATGCGGTAGTAGGCTTCTTCGGATATCACTTCAGAGTGATTGGGCGTGAACTCTGATATGACGTTGCCGTTGGAGTCGGTTATGGCGGTGACAAATATCGGGTCGACTTTCATGCCTTTGTTGGCAAATGCCGTGTAGGCAGTGACCATCTCTCTGACCGAAACGTCGGCCGGGCCGAGACAGAGCGACAACACCGGTTCGAGTTTGGAGGTGATGCCGAAGTTGTGCATGGTACGTACCAGTGAGCCCGGCGAAAGGGTGCTGATCAGTCGAGCGGATATCCAGTTGTTGGAGTTTGTCAACGCCCATTTCAAGTCAACCATCTGACCCACTCTCGCGCGGCCGGATTTGGGTCGCCACAAACGGCCTGATTCATATAGCTCGGGCAATGTGTTGGAGAACATGTCGCATGGCGTGTAGCCTTCTTCCATTGCAATGGTGTAGAGGAACGGTTTCACCGTCGAACCGATCTGACGACGTCCGGTCGAAACCATGTCGTACTGGAAGAAGTTGAAGTCCGGTCCGCCGATATACGCGAGCACGTGGCCGTTTTTGGGATTCATTGCCATGAAACCGGTGCGGAGTATGTGCTTCTGGTAAATGAGTGAGTCGAGAGGCGTCATAAGAGTGTCGATGGGGCCGCTGTAGGAGAAGATCTTCATTTCGCGCGGTTCGTTGAACGATGCGATGATATCTTCGTCGCTCACGCCGGCTTTTTTTAGGTTGCGCCAGCGATCGGTCTGCTTCATAGCGTTGCGTATCAGGTGCTTGATACGTATTTCGGAGATCTCGGTTCGGTTGGTGGAGTAGGGCGCACCTTTCGAACCTCTCTTTTCGCGGAAGAATGCCGGCTGGAGATAGCCGCCAAGGTGTTCGTTGACGGCTTCTTCGGCGTAGTGCTGCATTCGGGAGTCGATGGTGGTGTAGATGCGTAGTCCATCGTTGTAAATATCATATTTCGATCCATCGGGTTTGGGATTTTTTTCAATCCATCCAAAGAGAGGATTGCGTTCCCATTCGATTGAATCGGAACGGAACTTGTCGTATTCCCATCCGCGGTAGTTTTCGCGCTCGGGCTTTTTGGCGCGAAGCATGTAGCGGAGCTCTTCGCGGAAGTAGGGAGCGATGCCGTCTTTGTGATCCACACGGTGGAAGTCGATGACAAGGGGCAACGCTTTCAGCGAATCGGTCTCGGCATCGGTCAGCATCTCGGCTTTGCGCATTTGGTCGAACACCACATTGCGGCGCTCGCGGGTGCGTTCGGGATTGCGTACGGGATTGTAGATCGAGGGGTTTTTGACCATGCCGACGAGCATGGCGGCTTCTTCGATTTTGAGATCTTTGGGGTGCTTGTTGAAGTAGACCTGGGCTGCCGATTTGATGCCCACAGCGTTGTAGAGGAAGTCAAACTGGTTGAGATACATTTTGATGATTTCTTCCTTGGTGTAGAAGCGCTCGAGCTTCACGGCTATCATCCATTCGATGGGCTTCTGCAGGCCACGGGTCAGGATCGACGAGCTCTCAGGTGAGTAGAGCTGTTTGGCCAGCTGCTGAGTGATGGTGGAACCTCCGCCCGAGCTGCGGTCCTGCATGAGGAAGGTCTTGAATCCGACACGCATGAGCGCGCGGAAGTCGATACCGGAGTGTTCGTTGTAACGCGAATCCTCAGTAGCTATAAGAGCGTCGACCACATGTTTCGATATTTCATCGTAATCGGCATATACGCGGTTGCCGGTGTTGCGATAAAAACGACCCATTTCTTCGCCATCGGCCGAGTAGATGATCGATGCAAATTTATCGGCCGGATTTTTCAACTCTTCAACATCGGGCATGTAGCCTATCACGCCGTTGTAGACCAGTATGAAAAACAGTAGAATGGCTCCGACGAATCCGCCGAAGCATATCCACAGACGGCGCAAAGTGCGACGCTGCCGCTGCTCCTTGGTGAGCACGGGTTTTTGCTTGGGTGTTTTTGTTTTATTCTGGTTGTTGCTATTTCCTTGTTTCATCGCTTGTTATGATTGGATTATCTGTGGCTATGATTGCTCGAGAGCCTTATAATCGAATATCATACAAAGATAAGGAAAAATCTGCTAACAGGCCTACTTTTTGCGCATTTTTTAATGTTTTTCACAACCGAATGCTTCCGAGGGGAAAGTGCATGTAGCGAGCTACCTTCCGGCGTCGGCTATCAGATGCGAAATCTCGTTGTTGAGCCGCGAGGCACTTTTGAGATCGCCGAGTGTCAGATGCATGCGGTAGCACCAGTAATGGTGTGGGTCGTCCGGTCGGTTGATCTGCTCTTCGCGTGGGTCTTCGCGTCGGATGACAGGATCGATCGAAAGCCAGTCTTGAAGCGGCAATATGCAGAACATCGACGGAGATTTCAGGTTGATGCTGATGATCTCGCGACAGATCCATGGTTCGGCATAAAACGGGGCTTCACCGCTCTGGCCAAGCACGCTGTTGTAGAACCGCTGTGTCTTCTCTCTGTCCAGTTCCCACCAGCGGCGAATGCCGGGCATGTCATGGGTGGAAGTGGAGCATACCGATAGATATGGATATTTGGCTGTGTCGGCAAATTCTGCATTAGGATCCTTGGGCATGCGCTCTATTTCAAGTGAAAGAATCTCAAGTTTCTTCATCACTTCCGGCACACAAGCAGGGATCATTCCGAGATCTTCGGCGCAAGAGAGCATGCCTGTGGCATCGATGATTTCGGGCAGTTTCCACATGGCTTTTTTGCGCCACAATTCGTCGTTGCGATGATAGAAGAAGTCTTCATACATGCGGTCGAAATATTCTCGTTGACGTTCGCCAAGCACTGTGTAGGCATACGTTTTTTTGGCCGCAATTCTCGGATGATACGTGCCGCCCTGATAAGGGTCTTCAATCATCAGCACCTGGTCAAGCAGATTCAGCAGCCCCGAGGATATTCGACGGCGTGTGTCGTCGTCGAGGTCGTTCAACGAATTGACGTAGTCGCGCGCTTTGCGTTGTGTCGACACTTCCTCTCTTAGGGAATACAGATTGTCGGCTGCAGGCAAGAGGAATTGTGATTTAACTCTGTCGGCCAGGTCGCCGAACACATCACCAAGCATCCAGTCTGCAATGTAGGGACGTGTCATCCAACGTTCGTTGAATTCGAAGCCATAGTTAAGGCTCATTTCTTCGGCCGACAGTGGCAACGCGGGATTGAATATGCCTAAAAGACCATGGATGGCACTGCGGGGTATCTGCCATATTCTGAAAAATCCGAGCACGTGGTCAATGCGGTAGGCGTCAAAGTATTCGGCCATTTTTTTTAGTCGCGATTTCCACCAGGCAAACCCGTCAACGGCCATGCGTTCCCAGTTATAGGTCGGGAATCCCCAGTTCTGCCCCATGACTGCAAAATCGTCGGGAGGTGCTCCGGCCGACCAGTCGAGGTTGAACAGCTCGGGCATCATCCAGGCATCGACGCTATTGCGGGATATGCCGATGGGGATATCGCCTTTGATGGCCACTCCGCGGCTGTGAGCATATCTGACGGCATCTTTCAATTGGCGGTCGAGATGGAACTGCACGAAGTATACAAACTGAAACCGGTCGGGATAGAGGGTAGACAGGTGATGGATACGCGAGGGAGTATATACGGCATATTCTACCCAGGCCGACATGTCGGCGGTGCCGTAAAGATCGCGCAGGGTGCAGAACGCCGCATAAGGCGTCAGCCATTCGCTGTTTTGATCCACGAATTTTTTGAATGCATCGAGCTGCATGTCCGATTCGCCCTGTTGGCGGAACAGTTTGAGCATGTATTCGTTTTTCGCGCGGTTGACGCTCTCATAGTCGACGGTCTTCTGCTTGTTTAAAGAAGCAAACCATGCGTCGTAGTGCGACTGCTCTTTACGGTCAGACAGTTCGCCCACTTCGCGTACGCGCAGATACATCGGATGCAGACCGAAGCATGTGATGGCATTGTAGGGATATGAATCGCCGTTGGTGCCGGTCATTGTCGTGTCGTTGATTGGCAGAAGTTGTATTATCTTCTGGCCGGTGTCGACTGCCCAGTCCACGAGTTCTTTGATGTCTGCGAAATCGCCTACTCCGCAGTCCTTGTCGCTTCGCAAAGAGAATACCGGGATGGCAACTCCGGTGCCTCTCCATTTTCTGTCTGACGAACGGAATCTCAATCCGTTGATCACCATGGCATGGTTGTCCATTGATTCAGCTATGTCGAGTGTGCGGTTTTCACCATCTTCCCACTCCAAGATGCTGCGGTCATATTCGCGCATGAGCACAAATTTGTATTCCACGTGTTGGCCGGCGAAATCGGACATCATGAGTTGCAGACTCCAAATCGGGAACCGACAGCTGTTCATTGGTATCGCTTTTGCAGGATTCCAGTTGCCCAGCGCATCGTTAGACCCGACTATGGCTACCATGCAGTCAGACTCCACGTGGGGAGCTTCGACGCTGATTTGAAGAGTTGACGGCTTCAGCGAGTGCATTGGAGTCTGGCATTTGCGATTAAAGATGGCTTCGGTGAATGCCGAGGAATAGAACGGCCTGTCGGCCGGCGGATCCTGCCAACTGTCGACGATGGTTCCTTCTGACAAATTGGCATCGATGACCAGATGTCGGTCGGGTCCCCATTCGTTGCGTGTCGTCCCATCGTCGCGTTTCACTACATAGCGGTAGTCAACCGACGAGAGAGCTGGCGATACTTCAATTTCCACTTTGTGAAGGCTGTAGCCACAGGCTGCAAGTACGGGGGCCTTGTCGATGTTGCCGCCACCCAGTTCGGGGCATTCGCCAAGTATATGGATGTGTTCGCCCCAATTGGTATGATAGTCTATTTCAAATGTCAGTTTCATGGCATGTGTTTTTATCCCGTGGAGTCGGGAGTTCAAATGTAAGCATTATTATTGATATGACAAAGGCCGCCCGTCATCTTTGGATCGGGGCGGCCTTGATGATGTGTTGTGATGAGTCCTGAGGTCAACCGCAGCGCGATGTGCCGCATGATGTGCAGATCAGGCAGCCTTCCTGATAGACAAGGGTCTCTTGTCCGCAGTTGGGACAAACCTGGCCTTTGGCTTTCATCCCGTTGGGCAGGTATTTTTTGAGAGCACGTTCCACACCCATTTTCCATGTGTTGATGCTCTGCGAATCGAGTTCAAGCCCACCCACGAGTTTGAGCACCTGGTCGATTGGCATGCCGTAGCGAAGTACTCCTGAAATGAGTTTGGCATAGTTCCAGTATTCGGGTTTGAATTTGTCGCTCAAGCCCTCGATGGTGGTTTTGTAGCCTCGCTTGTTTGTGAACTGGAAGTCGTAGCGTTTGTTGCCTTCGCTGTCGATCTGTTTGATGATTTTACCGTGGGTCACGGATTTGGGGCAGAATATTCCGTCGTCGTCATCGGCAAGACCGGTGAAGATCTCATAAGGACGTCCGCCCAACAAACCTACGAATGCTATCCACTTCTCCTTGTTGTTCTGGAAGCGAACCACGTCGGCTTCAAGTTCAATCGGTCGTTTTGCCACAATGGGATGGTTTTCGCAGGTCTCCGGCTCTTTTTTCTTCGATGTGGCTATCAGCACTCCTGAGCGCGATCCGTCGCGATACACGGTGCATCCCTTGCAGCCGCATTGCCATGCCTCGAGATAGAGTTTGCCCACGAGTTCTTCGGTCACGTCTGATGGTAGATTGATGGTGACAGATATCGAATGGTCGACCCATTTCTGAACGGATCCCTGCATGCGCACTTTTTCGAGCCAATCTACATCGTTGGCTGTGGCTTTATAGTAGGGCGATTTTGCCACGAGTTCATCCAATTCTTCCTGCGTGTAGTCCTGCTTGATCTCATATCCGTTGATTTTCATCCAGGTCAGGAATTTGGGGTGGTACACGATGTATTCCTCAAAGGCATCGCCGGATTCGTCGACATAGTCAACACGGACGGCTGTGTCGTTGGGATTCACTTTTCTGCGGCGTTTGTAGACGGGCATAAACACCGGTTCTATACCGCTCGATGTCTGTGTCATGAGGCTCGTTGTGCCGGTTGGAGCAATGGTCAGACAGGCGATGTTTCTGCGGCCGCTCTTCTTCATGCGATCGTAGAGTTCGGGCGAAGCTTCGCGAAGTCGGGAGATGAACGGGTTGGATACTTCGCGCTCTGCATCGTAGATTTCAAAGCTGCCACGCTCCTCCGCCATCACCACGCTCGAGCCATAAGCAGCAAGCGCAAGGCGCTTGTGAACGTCGGTGGAAAATTCTGTCGCTTCGTGTGTGCCATAGCGCAGTCCAAGTGCTGCGAGCATATCGCCTTCGCCTGTTGTGCCAACACCTGTACGTCGACCTTTGAGCGTTTTGTTTTTGATCTTGTTCCATAGGTTGAGCTCTGTCTGCTTCACTTCGTCGGTCTCCGGATCGGAGGCGATTTTCTCAATTATGAGATCGATCTTCTCCATCTCCAGGTCGATGATGTCGTCCATGATGCGTTGTGCTTTGGCCACATGTTCATCGAACAGTTTGTAGTCGAACTCAGCCTTATCGGTAAAAGGATTCTTTACGTAGGAATAAAGGTTGATGGCAAGCAGTCGGCAGCTATCGTAGGGGCAAAGGGGAATTTCGCCGCAAGGATTCGTCGAAATGGTCTGGAATCCGAGGTCGGCATAGCAGTCGGGCACAGATTCGCGGGTGATGGTGTCCCAGAAAAGCACTCCGGGTTCAGCCGATTTCCAAGCGTTGTGCACAATCTTGTTCCACAGTTTGGAAGCGTCGATCTCTTTGGTAATCGACGGATTGGCGCTGTCGGTGGGGAATTGCTGCACAAATGGTTTGTCCTCTGAGGCAGCTTGCATGAAGTCGTCGGTGATTCTGACCGATACATTGGCACCGGTCACCTTGCCTTCGGTCATTTTTGCGTCGATAAATGCCTCGGAATCGGGGTGCTTGATGCTGACGGTCAGCATCAGTGCTCCGCGTCGACCGTCCTGAGCCACTTCGCGAGTGGAATTTGAATAGCGCTCCATGAACGGCACGAGTCCGGTCGACGTAAGTGCTGAATTCTTTACCGGTGTGCCCTTGGGACGTATGTGTGAAAGATCGTGTCCGACACCGCCTCGGCGCTTCATGAGTTGCACCTGTTCTTCGTCGATCTTGATCACGCCACCGTAGGAGTCGGGTTTGCCGTCAACGCCTATCACAAAGCAGTTGCTGAGCGAGGCCACCTGGTAGTCGTTGCCGATTCCGGTCATCGGACTGCCCTGAGGCACGATGTAGCGGAAGTGATCAAGCAACCCGAAGATCTCTTCATGGCTCATCGGATTAGGGTATTTCTTCTCGATGCGTGCAAGCTCAGAGGCTATGCGGTTGTGCATGTCGACTGGGGTCTTCTCATACAAATTGCCAAATGAATCTTTCAAGGCATATTTGCTGACCCACACTCTGGCGGCGAGTTCGTCGCCGTCAAAATATTTCAATGAGGCTTCGTAGGCTTCATCGTAGGTGTAAGTAGGCTTTTCCACGGTGCGAATGTGTGTAATTACGTTTGAATGATTGCAAAAATGTAGCGGTATTGATTCCGATTGCAAAATTTGTGAATATTTTCCAATTATCAAAATAATTCATCGTGCTAAATTCAAGATGTTGAAAAGTTTCATATTTTATATTCTTAGTTTGTTGATATATAATTATATGGACGTTTTGATGGTGAGGCGAAGTTGTTCAAAACTTTTTATTGTATGTTTGTCTGTATGAAAAAAGATGGCTAAATTTGGGCAATCAAGACGATGTCGTCTAAAACCGGAAATTATATGGACTATTTTTCAACACGGTGCACAGTGCGCAATTTTTCCGACAAGTATGTGTCGGACGATTTGCTGAAATCTTTAATTGATCAGGCAGCCCATGCCCCAAACACGGGTAATATGCAGCAATATTCAGTGGTGATCACCCGATCTCCTGAAGGGAAAAAGGCACTTGCTCCGACCCATTTCAATCAACCGTCGGTGGAGGGCTGTTCGGCCGTTCTGACTTTTTGTCTTGATTTCAATCGGTTTGAGCATTGGTGTCGGATCAATGATGCCATGCCAGGCTACAATAACTTCCAGGCTTTCGTTTGGGGCATGATCGACACTTCGATTTTCGCCCAGCAGTTCTGCACTGTGGCCGAGCTTAATGGGTTGGGGTGTTGCTATCTCGGAACCACAACTTATAATGCCCCGCAGATTGCAGAGATTCTTCAGTTGCCGTCGCGCGTTGTTCCTGTCACAACCATCGTTTGCGGTTATCCCGAAGGTGAAGCATCTTTATCTGATCGTCTGCCGGTCGATGCCATAATCCACAATGAGCACTACGAGGATTACTCCGATGAGCGTATCCGCGAAATTCACTCATACAAAGAATCGCTTGCCGATAGCAAACGATTTATTGCGGAAAATGGCAAGCAAACACTCGCTCAGGTTTTTACCGACGTGCGCTACACCAAGGATGCCTGCGAACATTTTTCCAAGATCTACGCTGATTTTATAAAGCGTCAGGGTTTTTGAAGCTTTGGCTCGATGTGAGTGATCGGCTTTGCTTTATTTTAGCAATGCGCTCTCGATTTTCTTGACGTCGGCCTGCAGTTGTTTTTCAAGAGGTATGCGTTCCTCGATATTCTTGCATGCGTACAGCACGGTGGCATGTGTGCGTGAAAGTCGTGTGCCAATTGCAGTCAGTGGCATTTTGGCATGTTTCTTTGCAAGATACATGATCATTTGACGGGCGTCGGATATCTCTCGTTTGCGCGATTTGGTGAAAATCTGGTCGGGATCTATTCCAAAGTGAGAAGCCACTTCCTGTGTGATCGTTTCGAAGTTGATCTGGCGCTGGTTGACTTTCACTGCATTTGCGAGCACCTTCCGTGCAAGATTGATGTCGATGTCGACATTGAGAATAGCAGCATGGGCTGTGATTGAAACCAGAATGCCCTCAAGCTCGCGGATGCTGTCGGTCACATTCGAGGCGATGTATTCCATCACATCTACGGGCAAGTCGAGACCGTCGGCTTCGGCGCGTTGCGTCAACACATCTTTGCGAAGCTGGTAGTCAGGACTTTCGAGCTCTGCGGTCATACCCATGGTGAATCTCGACACAAGGCGTTTTTCCATTCCTTCCATTTTCGAAGGGCAGCAATCGCTGGCAAGAATTAGTTGCTTCTGATTGAGAATCAGGTGATTGAAGATGTGGAACAGCGCGTTCTGCGTCCCGGGCTTGTTGCCTATGAGATCCTGTATGTCGTCAATGATCAGAGTGTCGATGCTCTGATAGAAGTAGATGAAATCGTTGATTTTGCCGTTGCGCACCGCAGTGGTGTACTGACTTTCAAACAGGCGGGCGGTGATATAAAGCACTCGCTGCGCGGGGTTGGTCTCTTTGATTCGAATGCCGATGGCTTGAATAAGGTGAGTCTTTCCTACGCCGGGGGCACCGAACACAAATAGCGGGTTGAACGTCTTGCAGTGGGGATCGTTGGCTATAGCTTCGCCAATTGAACGTGCCACCTGGTTGCTGATGCTTCCGCAATAGTTTTCAAAAGTGTAGTTGGGGTTTAGCTGTGAATCAACATCGGCCAATGATTGCTGACGGAACGGATTGGCTGAAGCTCCCTGCGTGGGCTGTACGGCTGTGCTCGACTTGGAGCTGCTCATTGTGACTCCTGTCGAAGGTTCGTTGCCTACCTGATTGAAGTGGTAGAACAGTTTTACTTCCGGACCGAATACTCTGCGGAGTGTGCGGCCAAGTAGATTGATATAGCGTGCCTCAAGATGCTCCACGAAAAATTGTGAAGGCACCATCAGGGTCAGTTTGTTGTCTGAATAGCCTATGGGCGTGATCGGCTTGAACCACGAATCGAATTGCTCCGGTGGCAGGTTGTCGCCGATTATACTCAGGCATCTTTCCCAAAGTTGGGTACAGGTTTCCGTCATAGAATTGTTGATCAATAAATGCTAAACTTTTTGCATTACAAAATTCAGATTATTTTTTTTCAAAAACAAGTGCGTTTTTATTTGCAAATGTGATTTGCTGTGCATAAGGTTGACCAACAGGTAGTTAATCGATTTGGTTGAAGGTGTTAAAGCAACGCTTTAATTCTAATTCATTTTCTCCAATGCATCATTGTGTTACGATGAACGTCATATGTGTATTATGAAGTTTTACTTTAAGGTTTGATGATGCTAAAAGCGCCAATTAACAAAGCATCCATACGTGTGGCGCGACAAGATTTTAAATTATTTGTTATTTGGATCGTGTCTAAATAAGTATTTTTACTGCCATGTGTTGTTGATCCGGTTTGGGTTTCGGAATCAGGGTTGGTATCTGAGCATGATACTGAATTGCTGTTAGAGCAGCTTGATGCTGATGTAGCGTTTGGGATTCTTCTTGACGTCGATCAGCAGAGAGTCGAGACTGGCCGATGCGTTGTTGAGATTGTCGTAGAGTTCAGTGTCGTTAAGCAGTTTGCCGAGTGTTGAGTTTTTGTTGTTGATCTGCGCCATCATTTCTTTAAGTGATTGCGAGGTCTGATAGATATTCTGCATGGTCTGCTCCAAGGGGATCTCCTTGATTTGGGTGGCTACGGTGGTCAGATCGCCGGCTATAGTGTTGAGGCTTTCTGACATTTGGCGCACGTTGGTCATCGTGGTTTTGGCGTCGGATGTCAGTGCCGGAAGGCTGTTCATGGCAGTGGCGAGCTGTGCGCTTCCGGCTTTGATATTGATCATGGCATCCTGCAGATTGTCGAGCGAACCGTTGATTGCGGGGTTTGAAACCACGGCGTTGAGGGATGTGAGCAGGGAGTCGATTTTGGTCATTACGTTGCTCACTGCGGGAAGAATGTTGTCGGTGACATTGCTCATTAAGCCGGCCGATTTGATGCCGGGAATTTCATCGCCACTATTGTAATATTTGTTGCTTTTGCCAAGTTTGAGGTCGATCGAAGCGGTGCCAAGCATATCGGTGGCCAGAATTGCCTGTGTGCCGTCGGGGAGTCGGAGTTCTTTGTCGAGACTTATTTCGACTTTGACATTGCCCGGGTGCTCGTAGTCATATGCAATCTCTCTGACGAGACCCACTTTGAATCCGTTGAGTGTCACTGGGGCTGATTGCGAAAGCCCGGCTACGTCTTCAAACGTTGCATAGTAATAGTTGGCCGGCTTGAAGATGTTGTTGCCTTTCAGATATTCGATTCCGGTGTATAGAAGTACCAATGCCACGATTACTGACAGGCCGATGGTAAATTCTTTTGAGTGCTTGAACTTCATATGCTAATATGTTATTATCGTAGGTTATGTTTTATTTTATTCTTACGCCGCCTTTCATCTTTATAACAAATGCGTCGGGAAATTTCTTTTTTATCTCCTTCAGATCCGACGATGCCTCGGCTTGCGACTTGTAGTTGCCGTAGGTGTATTTATAAGATCCGCCGTATATGTAGAATTCGGCGCCGGTGATTCCCTTTAATTGTGTTGAACCGGCTTTCAATTGTCGGGGCGAAACGAGGAATTGTATTTTGTAGACAACGGTTTTGTCATCGATCTTCACTTTTGTATCTGCAGTTTGATCAGCCGATGGTGAGGCTGCCGGCGTGGTGTCGGCTTTTGGAGCGGGCTCTGATGTGGATTTCATGCCTTTGGTCTGTGGTTTGTGGCCAAGGGAACGGCGATAATTGTCTATGCCGTTGCATATGGCTTCGGCTATTTTGGCCTGTCCATTTTCGCTGTCAAGGAACTGCTCGCGGTTGGGATTGCAGATGTAGTCCATCTCTACAAGAATGGCAGGCATGGTGGAGTGGAGGAGCAACCAAAGGCGACTGGTCTCGTTGACGCGGTTATCCTTGAGTCCGGCGTGTTTGACAAGTTCGCGCTGCACCTCGTTGGCTATGGAGTTGCTCTTGCCCATCATCTTCGATTGGTTGATTTCGGTGAAGATATAGTATTCCGGAGAATTGTCGAAGCCTTTGTATGTGGTCTTGTAATCGTCTTCAAGCAGAATAGCACTGTTTTCGCGCATTGCAAGATCTATGTTGTCGTTGGCGTTGTTGTTGCCGAGCACATAGACTGATGTGCCCGACAGTTGTGAGCGGCGTGGGTTTTCAAAGGCTGCCGAATTGCAGTGAAGTGATATGAACAGATCGGCTTTTTCGGCTTTGGCTATGTCCATACGTCCTTTGATGGTGACAAACACGTCGGTCGAGCGGGTATAGACGACCTTCACATCCTTGTATCTCGATTGGATTTCCTTGCCCAGTTTCAGGGCCACGGCCAGATTGAGATCTTTCTCTTTGGTGGATTTGCCCAAAGCGCCACTGTCTTTACCTCCGTGTCCGGCATCGATAACCACAATGAAATCCTTGGCGCAGACGTCGGTCACGACAAATAAAATCATTGCCGCTAGCAGAAGTCGGCGAAGCATGTTCGTTAATGTTGATGGACGCATATGTGGCATTGCCGAAGGCATATAGTTCTGTGCAAATTTACGAATTTTGTGGAAATTTGTTGATATAATTGTGTAATTTTGGTGTTATGTTTAATACAAGGTTTGAGATAGAATGAAAAGTATGCCGACAATTCATAATAGTTTGAGTAAAATATTATTGGTGTGTATTTCGGTCGTGGCGTGCAGCTGTTGCGGTAATCGCAACGTCGATCCAATGCCGATAGAAAGGTTTGACAGGGCTGTAGCATCCTATGCCGCGTCTTCGTCAGTGGCCCGCGATTCGATGCTCAAGGTTTACGCACCGGCCATTGATGTGATGAAGCGCATCGTCGGGATTGACAATGCTGACAGTGCAATGCTTATTATCTCCAATTCACAAGTTGTCAGTGTGTTTCAGCCCGATATTGAGAATCGGTTACCTGATTTGACTTTGGTGGAGAGCGCGATAGGAAAATTGCGGAGCCATTGGATGGAGCTTTGTGGCAATGAAGGCTTCCCTCGTCGCATTTTTTCTATCCAAACGCCCTACGATCAGTCGATCATCATTTCCGACACTATAGCTATGGTGGCCTTAAATCATTATCTTGGCGCTGATTATGAGGGATATAATGGCTTTGATGACTACAGACGTGCTCTTAAGACACCGGATCGAATCCCATATGATCTTGCCGAGGCAATGTTGCGCATCAAATATCCGTTTGCTGATGTCGATGCACCCACTGTGGCATCTCAGATTGCATATGAAGGGGCAATAGTTTCGGCTGTGCAATCGCTTATGGACGATGACACTGCTGAGGGTGCTTTGGGCTACAACAAAGACCAAATGCTTTGGGTACTTGAGAATGAATCGCAGGTGTGGAAACGCATGGTGTCTGAAAATATGGTTTATTCTCACGATGGCGGCGTTGCTCAACGTCTGATCATGCCGGCACCATACACATCTGTCATATCTCGCGAGTCGCCGGGTCGTCTGGGTAGGTTTGTGGGGTATGAGATGGTGCGAAACTATCTCAACAAAAATTCCGGAGTTTCGGCCATTGATATTCTCCGTGACGGGATCTATAATCGTGATGATTTTGTGGTTGCTTCCGGCTACTCCGGACGATGATTTTTGATGTTAAATTGTCTCTGTTAACTTAATTTAACAAAAGCGCTGTAAGTCGCTTTGTTTCTTGCATCACGGGGCTTTCGATGTAACCAAAAAGTGGGCAATAGAAGTGTTAATTTGTATAAACGGCTGAAACTTCGTAACTTTGCGGTGTTATTATAACTGATGCGTCTCGAAGAGTCGAGGCGTCGAGCCGAAAATCGGCAAGAGAAATGCACCGTTTTAATCTTATACTACGCGGTTTTCTATTCCGCCTGGTGCTTCTCTAATGTTTAACTTAAATAGAAAATAATGAAGAAAACAATGGTGTTCATTGTGGCCTTCGTCGTTCTTCTATTTTCCGTTTCGGCCAACACCGGGCGCGATTTTAATGCCGTGGAAGGCATGGCTGCCCCTTATTTTATGGTGAAGGCTGCTGATGGCACTACCATTTCGCCGTCAGACAAACGCGGACACTTTGTGATAGTGAATTTCTGGGCATCGAACGATGCTGAATCACGCATGGCTGCCAATCGTTATTCCAGCTATGTGGAAAGTGACCGGGAAGAACAGATCGCTCTGATGTCGTTTAATTTCGACGACAATCTGATGCTCTTTCGTGAGATAGTGCGCAGAGATGGTCTTGACGAGGCTACACAATTCAACGTGTTGTCCGACAGTCGGCAGGAAATCATTAGCCGATATGGGCTTGACAAAGGATTGAAGTCGTTTCTCATCGACCCTGAGGGAGTCATAGTTGCTGTCAATCCTACTTCAGATCAGATTGCCTCGATAGCAGGCAGTCGTTAGAAACACAGAGGTTGCAATGCGATGATTCGCAATGCAACCTCTTTTAGGTTTCGCTTGATCCGGAATCAATTGATGTATAGATATTTGTTGACGAGTTCTTCCATCAGTCGCCGGTCGTTTTTGGCCTGATCGTGTAGGGTGGCGTCGTCAAACGATCTCAACTCGGCCACGGTGTGGTCTATGACTGCCGTGGGGAATACTCCGAATTCTTCATACACCAGTCTGTCGCGGTCGAGATATCCGGCCGATTCTTCGCAGCATGTGGGAAGATGTTTCAATTTCTCCATCCGTTCTTTGTTTTCGGCTTTGTGGATGTTGACGTCGACATATGTTTTTTCGGCCACTTCGAGCGGGCGGTCGAGCTGCCATCCTTGTCGGCAGGCCACTGCCAGCGATGCTATCAGCAGATAGACGTTAGCTGAGCCGTCGGCCGAACGGATTTCTATAGTCTGTTTTCCGCCGGCCGGGGGCGTCGATGCTTTCGAACCTGGGTTGATGGCGGCACACATGTCGCGGTCGGTGGTCCATCCGAGCGGCACCCTGATGAGTACCGATCTGTTGCGATCGCCCCAGCAAATGCTGGTGGGTGCTTCCTGATGAGGAACGAGGCGGAAATAGCTGGTGGGATTGCAGTTGCCGAAGGCTGTCAGCGACTGTGCCATTGTCATCATGCCGGCTATCATTTTTTTAGCGTCGTCGCTCAGGGTCTTGTCAGCGTTGAGCATCATGTTGCAACCGGTGGCAGGGTCAGTGAGACGCATGTGTATGTGCAGTCCGGAGCCGGCTTTGCCGGTGGTGATCTTTGGGGCGAAGGTCACGTCATAGCCCATCTCGTGCGCTGTGTTTCGAATCACCCATTTGGCCACGATCAACTGGTCGGCAGCGTCCTGTGCAAGCACCGGAAGGAATTCAATCTCGTTTTGCTCGTAGATGTTGCCGTCCATGGTGAAGTTGCCAACTTCGGAATGCCCATACTTGATTCGTCCGCCCGTGGCAGCTATGCGGCTCATGCAAAGTGTGCGGAATTCGTTGAATTTGGCAAAAGGTGCGGATTCGTGATAGCCGTGCTGGTCGGAGGCGGGGAAGGTGCCGTCATCGGGAGCTATGACGTAGAATTCGAGCTCGCCCATGGCATCAAACTCCAGCCCGGTGGTGTCGCGAAACTCCATGCAGGCTTTCTCAAGAATATATTCAGGTGAATTGTCAAGACGGTTGCCATCCTTGTCGAAGAATGTACAGAGCATGGTGACTGTGGGCAGCTCGGCAAACGGATCGCGAAAAGCCGTTTTGAAGCGGGGCATCACATACAGGTCGCTGTTGCCGGGCTCTATATAAGCAAAGAGGCTCGAACCGTCGATGCGTTCGCCGTAGCTCAATATCATGTCGAGATAAACTGCGTCGTTGATTATGAAGTTGAGGGTCTTCAATCGTCCGTCGCCGGCGGGATACATGAAGTTGATCATTTCGATTCCTTCCTGTTCCACATACCGGATAATGTCGTCTTTTGTAAACTCTGATGATGATTTGCCAAGAGTGGTGACGATATGATTTTTGTTCAAACGTATTTCTTCCATCATAATATAGAATATATATTGTGTAGTCCTTGTCTTTTTGGTAAAAGAGGTATTCGTCGCTATGCTCCTTCAAAGTTCAGGGAGTCGACGATTTGCAACGCCTTGTCCAGATCACGGCGGTGCACCATCAGGCGCAGTCCGCCCAGCATTCCGCCGACGGGATATATGCGGGAGAAGAGTTCGTTTTCGATCACGCAAACGATGCCTTCCTGTTGCAGTGCGGCCATTGCAATATGAGCCTCGGCGTCTGAATCAAATTCTCTGCAAAGAGTGATTTCGTTGTCTTCTTTGTTGTAGGTCAGTGCCATATTTATTGAGGTTTTGACATAGATAAAAAGGGACTACTCGCATAGTCCCTTTTTATGAGTTTCCAATAGGTACAATTTCTAAGGTAAAAAAGATTGTGTTAGGTTTCTGGCACAAAGATATCTCGAAGAACTGACCTTTTGCAAATAAATTTATATGTTTTGCAACATTGTTTTTTGAGATAAATTTTGCATCCATGGTTTAATCTACTGAAGTGTAGGTGTTTAGTGTTTTAGGGTCGTTTGGCTGAAATTGTTAATCAAAGTTAATTTTTAGAATTTTGCTATTTTTCGATGGTTTTTAATTCGAGCGTGAATCCGTCCCAAACGGCATACGACATGAGTCGGAATCCTTCGCCAAGCACTATCAACCGGGTGTCGGCACTGAGCCGATCGTCGATTAGAATGTGCCGGTGACCGAATATGAAATAGTCGACATGGCCATTCTTTTCAGAGTATTCTTTGGCAAATTTCACGAGTGGATCATCGGCCGACAGTGTGGTCTGTGCTTCGCATTGTCCTTTAAGTCGGCTGTGCTTCGACCATCGGTGAGCAAATCCTACGGTCCATCTCGGATGAATCGATGCATAGAGTTTTTGGGCCACACGGCATCGGAAGAGCGAGCGCATCATTCGGTAGACTCTGCGGGGCTCACCAACACCGTCGCCATGCTCCATCACGAAGCGTTTGCCGTCGATGATGGTATCGATCACTCCGTCGACCACATTTAACCCGATTTCGTCAGGGAGGTAATCAAAAATCCATATGTCGTGATTGCCTTTGGCCCAAATGATCTCCACGCCTTTGTCGGCAAGTTCGGCCAACGCTCCAAGGAATCGGACATATCCACGGGGAGCAACGGTACGATACTCAAACCAATAGTCGAGAATGTCGCCGAGAAGATAGATCCGCCGTGCGGTTGGTTCTATCTCTCGAAGCCATCGGGCAATGATCCTTTCATGATCATGACGGTTGGGGATGTACCCGGCGCCAATGTGCAGATCACTGATAAAATATGTTTTGTCTCTCTTGGTCATGAGATCGGGGCGTAAAATGCGTGGAAGGGGAGTTGTCTACATGAATCCGAGATCAAGCTTGGCCTCGTCGCTCATCATGTCTTTGTTCCATTCGGGTTCAAAAACGATGTTGATGTCAACGCTGTTGATCCCCTCGATGCTTTCAAGCTTCATTCGCATATCCTCGATGATGAAGTCGGCAGCAGGGCAGTTGGGAGCTGTCAGTGTCATGTCGATATGAAGTGTGGCGTCGTCGTCGATCTCTATTTTATAGATGAGGCCGAGCGAATATATGTCGACCGGTATTTCCGGATCGTAGACAGTGCGGAGCATCTCCACCACTTTCTCTTCAAGTTTGAGTCGTTGTTCTGGTGTCATAATACGACAAAGTTATAAAACTAATGTATCAATAGCAAACTTTTTCAAACGGTCTCTTGAATCTCAGGTTCCGTTTGGGATATGTTGTCGGCCGATTTTGCTCTTCCGAAGTAGCGCGAGGTCTCTTCTCGAACCTGTCGGCTCAGTCGAATCAGCATAGCCATCGTCGGGAATGCCATCAGTGCATAAAACAGATCGCACAGTCCGACGGCAGCTTTCAACGGCACAACGGCGAACACTATGAGCGTTGCAATGAAAAACCAAGTATATACTTTTTCGCCTTTTTCCCCGAATATAAAGGACGCGCATCGGCTTCCATAGAATGAGTAGCTGAACATCGACGACATGGCAAAGCAAGCCACGATGGCCATCAGCAGGTATTGGCCACCAGGCACAGCTGAACCAAAGGCATTGAGAGCCATATCGAGTCCACGGATATCGCCGGGGTTCGAAAGATCGGTACACAGCAGGATCGACAGAGCGGTCAGCGTGCACACGAATCCGGAATCAATGGCCGGTCCGAGCATGGCCACGAGACCCTCTTTGACCGGCTCTTTGTTTGACGAGGTGCCATGCATGATCGATGCTGTTCCGACGCCGGCGTCGTTGACCAAAGCTGCTCTTCGTGCGCCTATGATGGCAATGCCGGCAAGGCCGCCCCATCCGGCTCTCAGGCTGAATGCTTCGGAGAAGATGCTTTGGATGGCTGAGGGAACCTGGTTCAAATGTGTGGCCACGATATAAAGCACTATAAGGAAATATGCTCCGACCATGAAAGGGACGAGCACAGATGCCACGGAGGCTATTCGCCTGACGCCACCGATCACTACGAGTGCAACCACAGCTGCAATGATCACCCCTATAATTGCTTTAAAAATCAAGGGTTGATTTATTTCTGTAAAGTTTCCGGCAGTGGATACGACTGCTTCGGTCAGCTGGTTGGCATTCATGATACATAGAGTACCAAACATGCCTGCCGTGGCAAAGATGTAGGCAACCGGTCGCCAACTTTTGGGCAACGCATGGCGGATGATGTGCATCGGACCGCCGTAAGGACGCCCTTCGCTGTCGAAACTGCGGTATTTCACCGCTAGAACGCCCTCATGATATTTGGTGGCCATGCCCACGATGGCGCTGACCCACATCCAGAACACGGCGCCCGGTCCACCCATGGCAAGCGCGATGGCAACACCGGCAATGTTGCCCATGCCGACGGTGGCAGCCACAACCGACACGAGTGCCTGCGCCGAGCTGATCTGGCCGTAGACTTTCGACCGATTGTGGCGAAGCGCGGCGATGGCATCGGGAAGACGTCGTAACGAGATCATGCCCGATGACAGAAACAGGAAAATGCCTCCACCGATGAGGATGACAAACAATGGATAGCCACACACGAAGTCGGCTATTGCGGTGATCAGATCGCCAAATTGATTCATATTCATATTAATTTGAGGCCGAACGTTTAACGTCCGGCCTCATTGGATATCGTTTTTATGCCGGCTGTCAAACGAGATGGCTTATAAGCTCCTCGCGGTCGCCATATAAAAGGTCGATAACCGGTATCTCGATCATGGTGTAGGCACCCGGCTGCTGTTTCATGGCTGCACGGGCCACTCCGACAAGAATCTGCGCTGTCAGCGCCGGATTGTTGATTGACATGTTGAATTCAAATCTCTGATTCTGAGTCTTGCCGCTGACACCTTTGCGCACCATGTTGACGCCGTGGCCCATATCCTTCACTTCGTCGACCGAAGCAACGGCCATCACGTGGGTCTCGTCGGAGGCAAAATAAGGATCCTCTTTCACGGCTTTAGCTACATCTTCCAATCGGGCACCGTCTTCAAGTTCGACATAAACCATGCGGCGGTGAATGCCTGTGCCAAGCGGTATTGTCATCGAAAGAGCGTTTTTGACACCCGGTTTGGACTTCACACACACAGTGTGACCCATGCTCATGCCCGGACCAAAGTTGGTGTAGGTGATGCCTTTGGGGGCTGCGGCCTGAAGCAATGTGCGTACCACCGAGTCACTTCCCGGATCCCACCCGGCCGAGATCACGGCAACCGTGCCGTTTTTCTTTGCCACCTTGTCGAGGTGTTTGCGCAGATCGCAGATGGAGGTGTGGATATCGAATGAATCCACGGTGTTGATGCCCTTTGCCAAATATTCGGCGGCATATTTTTCCACTTCGCGGGTGGGAGTACAGAGGATGGCTACGTCGACTTTACCCAGCTCATCGATGTTGCTTACCACTTTATAAGGTTTCAGCTCGGCGGGCACGTCGGCGGGATTGCGGCGAACCACTCCGGATACTTCAAAGTCGGGAGCTTCGAGGAGAGCATCGAGCACGAAATGCCCGATGTTGCCATATCCTACAATTGCTGCTTTTATTTTATCCATGATGTTTTACAGATTATTTGATTTCGCGACCTTCAACGATTGCTTCCGTGTCGCGTGCAATCATCAATTCTTCGTCGGTGGGGATCACGACCACTTTCACTTTCGAATCGGCTGTCGATAGAAGCGTTTCAGTGCCTCGGGTGCGTGCGTTGAGCTCTTTGTCGATTTCCACGCCCATGAATTTCAGAGGTTTGCACACGTTTTCACGTACGCCGGTCTGATTTTCGCCGACACCACCGGTGAACACAATGACATCGAGTCCACCCATTTCTGCAGCGTAAGCACCGATGTATTTCACTATGCGCTGTTCGTACATGTCGAGTGCCAGAGTGGCCATCTCGTTGCCCTCTTTCACTGCGGCTTCAATTTCGCGCATGTCGTTCGACAGGCCGCTGATACCGGCCACGCCGCTCTCTTTGTTGATGATGTTCTGCATCTCGGCCACGCTGAAACCATGCTTGTTCATCAGGAATGTGATGGCACCGGGATCAACGTCGCCCACACGGGTGCCCATCATAAGGCCTTCGGTGGGGGTGAGACCCATCGAAGTGTCCACGCTCTTGCCGTTGAGCACGGCGGTGATCGAGCCGCCGTTGCCGATATGGCAAGTCACCATTTTGCAGTTGTTGATGTCGATGCCCAGGAATTCGGCAGCGCGTGCGCTGACATAGCGATGGCTTGTGCCGTGGAAACCGTAGCGGCGCACGCCGTCTTCCGTATAGAATTTGTAGGGCAGGGCATACATGTAGCTTTTTGCAGGCATGGTCTGGTGGAATGCTGTGTCGAAAACGCCCACCTGAGGCACGTTGGGCATCAATGCTGTTATGGCCTCGATGCCGGTGATGTTGGCCGGATTGTGGAGGGGAGCCAGATCGTAGCAATCCTTAACCTGTTGGATCACTTCATCGGTGATCAGTACGCTCTTGCTGAACTTTTCAGCACCGTGAACCACGCGGTGACCAACGGCGTCGATCTCATCGAAGCTTTTGATGCAGCCGGTCTTGGGGTCGGTCAGGTTGGCGAGAATGGCTTCCACACCCTGCTTGTGGTCGATGTGGCCCAGTTCGGTAACGGCTTTGGATCCGTCGGGCAGTTTGTATTTGAGAAAGCCGTCATCAAGGCCTATTTTTTCAACTCCACCTTCGGCCATAGTGTTGCCGGTGGTTGTGTCGATAAGTTTGTATTTCACTGAACTGCTGCCGCAGTTGAGAACCAATATTTTCATATTTGTCTTAGAGTGTGTCTAATAACAAAAGTTAATTTGTTAATTGACATCTTTTAATTTGGTTAGAAAATTTCATTATGCAATCGAGTGGTCTATTTTGAAGTTACTTCTGTTATTAGACACACCCTTATTTGTTTTTGAGGCCGATGGCCTGGTTGCAGGTCATTATGATGGTTTTGTAGATGTCTTCGGGGAAGCAACCGCGCGAAAGGTCGTTGACCGGGGCGGCAAGACCCTGGAGCACCGGGCCTACGGCTTCAACGTTGCCAAGTCGCTGCACGAGTTTGTAGGCGATGTTGCCGACTTCGAGCGAGGGGAATATCAACACGTTGGCACGGCCGCACAGCGGGCTGTTGGGGCTCTTTGTCTGGGCCACGCCCGGCACTATGGCGGCGTCGGCCTGAAGTTCGCCGTCGAGAATCAGATTGGGATCCATTTCTCTTGCGATTTTGGTGGCTTCGATCACTTTGTCGACGCGTTCGTGCTTGGCGCTTCCTTTGGTGGAGAAGCTCAGCAGAGCCACGCGCGGTTCAATGCCGGCAATGTCGCGGGCGGTCTGTGCCGATGAGATGGCTATCTGTGCCAACTGGGCAGCATCCGGATCGGGAACAACGGCACAATCGGCAAATACAAGGATGCCGTCGGTGCCAAAGTTTACGCCATTGGGAAGGAGCATCAGGAATGCACCCGACACCACATCGATGCCCGGCTGAGTCTTGATCACCTGGAAAGCTGCACGAAGCACGTTGCCTGTCGTGTTCATTGCACCGGCCACCTGTCCGTCAGCATCGCCCGATTTTACCATCAGGCAGCCCAGATAGAGAGGGTTGGCTGTGGTCAGTCGAGCCTCCTCCATGCTGATGCCTTTCTTTTTGCGGAGCTCGAAAAACAACGGGGCGTAGCGGTCGATCACTGTTTCATCGGCCGGGTCAACAATAGTGGCCTTGTCAATGTTGCTGAGTTTTAGCTCTGCAGCCATTCTTTTGATTTCATCGGCATTGCCGATGAGTATGACTTTTGCAAGGCCGTCGCCCAATATTCTGTCGGCGGCTGTCAGTGTGCGCGGCTCTGTGCCCTCGGGCAGCACGATTCGCTGCGGGGCTTCCTTGGCGCGCTCTTTCATTTTGGTGAAAAGATTCATGACGTTCGTTATGGTTATGGTTGTTTCAATATGCAAATTTACGAATTTGTCGGTAATCATTAGTCTGAAAGTATCATAAAAAAATGTACGTGTCGTAAAAATCACGACACGCACATTTTTTTGCTTTTTTCTGAAAACAGAGCTTGGCTTACTGACCCAGGTAAGGTTTGAGAAGCCGGCTTTTCTGCCCTTTGAGGCGACGGATTGCTTTTTCCTTGATCTGGCGCACACGTTCGCGGGTAAGGTCGAATTTTGCGCCGATCTCTTCAAGTGTCATTTCCTGACAGCCGATGCCGAAAAACATTTTCAGAATCTCGCGTTCGCGTTCATGAAGCTGACGCAAGGCGCGATCCACTTCTTTCGAAAGCGACTCCTGGGTGAGCGTAGAGTCGGCCATAGGGGAGTCGTCGTTGGTGAGCACGTCGAGCAGACTGTTGTCCTCGCCTTCCACAAAGGGGGCGTCGACCGATATGTGACGACCTGACACTTTCAGGGTGTCGGCAATTTTATCGACCGGCACGTCGAGCCGTTCGGCAAGTTCCTCGGCCGAAGGGCGGCGTTCGTGATCCTGCTCGAATTTCGACAAGGCTTTGCTGATCTTGTTGAGCGAGCCGACCTGGTTCAGCGGCAGACGCACGATGCGCGACTGCTCAGCCAAAGCCTGGAGTATGGATTGGCGGATCCACCACACAGCGTAGGAAATGAATTTGAAGCCTCGGGTTTCGTCAAATTTCTGTGCCGCTTTTATCAAGCCGAGATTGCCTTCGTTGATCAGGTCGGGCAAGCTGAGTCCCTGGTTCTGGTACTGCTTTGCCACTGATACAACGAAGCGAAGATTGGCACGTGTGAGTTTGTCCAAAGCCCGCTGGTCGCCTTGGCGAATGCGCTGCGCCAATTCTACCTCTTCTTCAACGGAAATGAGCTCTTCACGGCCTATTTCCTGAAGGTATTTATCGAGCGAAGCACTTTCGCGGTTGGTAATGGATTTTGTTATTTTTAATTGTCTCATCTGTGTTTTTGTGAGATTAAGCGTGCAAAGATACGAAAAAAATCGGATATATAATCACTTATGCCAACAATTTATGCGGCATAATTCCTCTGCAATCTACGTTTTTAACCTCTTTTCCCTTTTGTTGACACTTTCAGAGCCATATTATTTGTATCGCGTCCACCTAATAAGCTCTTTCACTGTGGGCTTTTTGCCATACATAAATATGCCCACGCGGTAGATTTTGCCTGCCAACCACACCATGCCGAAGAATGAGGCATAGAGAATGACGAGCGACACGGCTATCTGCCAACCGGGTATGTCGTAGGGGATTCGGGCCATCATCACCATGGGTGATGTGAAAGGTATCATCGACATCCACACCGACAGCGACGACATCGGATCGCTTGCGGCGGTCATGCCGAACACTATGCCAAGTATGACGGGAAATATTACAAACGACTGCATCTGGCCGGCGTCCTGAATGTTGTCGACGGCAGAGCCGATGGCTGCATAGATTGCCGCATAGAGTACGAAGCCCCCTATAAGGAAGAGCAACAGTAGACCAAACAGACGCAGTATGTAGCCCACATTGCTTAAAACGCTCAGAGCCTGAAGTACGGCCACATCGCCTCCGATCGCCTGAGTGTTTCCGGCTTGCATTGCGGCCACTTCGGTCATTGTTTCTGCCGGAATAAGTGCAGGCAACAGGAAGGCCGACATCAAAGCCATCAGTCCGGCCCATATCAATATCTGTGTCACAGCCACAAGGCATATGCCGCATATTTTACCGAGCATGATCTGCATCGGTTTGACCGACGAAACAACGAGTTCGAGCACTCGGTTCGATTTCTCTTCTATGATACTCGTCATTACCATCTGGCCATAAAGAAGCAGACACATATATAATATAAAGGTCAGCAGCATGCCCAGTGCATAGCTAAGCATGGTCGACGATTCTGTGTCGTTGTCATATTGCTGGCTGCGCAGACCAACATCGCTTTTCACTGAGCTGATGATGGCGTCGAGATCGGCTATGTTGTATGATTCAAGTCGCTTTTGTTCGATGATTTTGTCCACCTGATCCTTGAGGTCGGTTTCGAGAAGCATCGACGATGGGCCGGCGGTGTAGAGTTGGAGCGGGGCGTTGCTTTCACCAATTTCTTCGGGAATGATCAGCACGGCATCGGCTTGGTCATCTTCGATCATTTTGTGCCAGTCGCCGGCCGAATCGGTCACGATCCTGTATGTGCCGTCGTCGGTAAGCTGTCCGGCTATGATGCCGCTGTGGTCAACCACTACAAGCCTTCTCGATTCAGGCTCTGAATATTCCATTATCAGAGCCGGAACCACCATCAGTGCCAGCATGAAAATAGGCATGAGAAGGGTGGTGATGATAAAACTTTTCTTCTTTACGCGTTCGAGATATTCGCGTTGTATGATGATTGCTGTTTTTGAGTTCATAGCTGATTGGCATTTCCGGTTGTGGTTTCCGACGATTTTACGGTCGATATAAATATGTCGTTCATTGAGGCTATCGCAGGGTTGAAGGCCACGATGTCAACGGCTTCGTTGGCTGCGGCCACCAGCTGCTTGGCTGTGGTGTCGTCGTTGAGTGCCAGGTTGATACGGTTGCGTCCGTTGGGCAGTTGGGTGAGGTCGTAGGCCTTGAGCATCGTTTCCACTTCTTTGACCAGGTCGTAGCCGCTTCCTTCAAATTCGATGCTGTATTTCCCTTTCGTGAATTCGCGGCGCAGCTCATCGACATTACCTGTTAGTATGTTTTGACCGTGGTTTATCAGTGTGATATTGTCGCATATTTCCTCCACCGACGACATGTTGTGGGTCGAAAATATCACCGTGGCACCTTGGTTTTTCAGGTTCAGAATCTCATCGCGGAGCAAGTTGGCATTGATGGGATCGAAGCCGGAAAAGGGCTCGTCGAAAATCAGCAGTTTGGGCCGGTGGAGCACCGTCACGATAAACTGCACTTTCTGTGCCATACCTTTCGACAGTTCCTCCACTTTACGGTTCCACCAGTCGCCGATCTCAAACCGGTCAAACCAATGCTTGAGTTCGGCTATGGCTTGCTGGCGCGACAAGCCTTTTAGTCGTGCGAAAAACAGAGCCTGCTCACCCACTTTCATTTTCTTGTAGAGTCCGCGTTCTTCGGGCAGATAGCCTATGTGGGCCACGTCGTCCTGTGTCAGTTGCTTCCCGTCGAACATCACTCGGCCGCTGTCGGGCGCAGTGATGTGGTTTATGATTCGTATAAGTGTGGTTTTGCCTGCTCCGTTGGGTCCGAGCAGGCCGTAGACCTTGCCTGTGGGCACGTTGATCGACACGTGGTCAAGAGCCCTGTGACTGCCGAAACTTTTCGACACGTCTTCAATTTCAAGTATATTGCTCATGGTTATTTTTCTACATTTGACGCACTATCGTGGCCAAAAGTCACATTGCTTTTCTTTTTTCCTTTCATTATTCGCTCCACGATCACTGCGAGAGCACCGTCGCCGGTCACGTTGCATGCTGTACCGAAACTGTCCATGGCAATGTAAAGGGCTATCATCATGGCGTTTTGCTCATCGCTGAACCCTAAGATGCCCGACAGCAGTCCAAGTGATGCCATGATGGCTCCGCCTGGAATGCCGGGCGCGGCTATGATGGTCACCCCAAGCATGGCTATAAACTGGCTGAACATGCCGATGTCGTAGGGTATTCCCTCCATGATCATGATGGCAAGGGCGCAAGCCACGATCTTGAGCGTGCTGCCCGACATGTGTATCGTGGCACACAAAGGCACAGTGAACCCTGCCACATCTTCGCTGACGCCCATCTTTATGGTCTGGCGCAATGTCACAGGAATGGTGGCGGCCGACGATTGCGTGCCCAGCGCAGTGAAGTAGGCCGGCATCATGGTCCACAGCATTTTGATCGGATTGCCGCCGCCCACCAACGCTGCCACGCAGTATTGAAGCAGCAGGAGCACTATGTGCATCACGAATATCACGGCTATGATCTTGACAAACGTGGTCAGTATCACGCCCACTTGTCCCTCTACGGTCATGCTCGAAAAAATACCGAATATGTAGATCGGTAGCAGTGGTATGATGGCCTTGTTGATGGTCAGTGCCACGATGTCGCGAAGTTCACATAATCCCTTTTTCACGGCCGTGCCATTTATTACGGCCGCTCCGATGCCCAGCATGAATGACAATATCAATGCTGTCATCACAGACATCAACGTTGGTATGGGCATTGTGAAATAGGGCTCTACGCTCAGTGTGCCATCGGTCACCACCTCATGAGCCGTCGATGGGGAGATCATCGACGGAAACAGCCACGCCCCTGTGAAGTATGATCCGAAACCGGCGAAAAGCGTGGCGATATAGGCAAGTACGGCGGTGACAACCAGCATCTTGCCGGCGCTTTTGCCCAGATCGGCAATGGCCGGGGCTACAAATCCCACAATGATCATCGGGATCATGAATCCGAGAAATTGTCCGAATATCTCGTTGAAGGTGGCAAAGATCCGTGCAAGCCACATTGGCTCTACGTATCCCACGCCAATACCGGCTGCAATGGCTATGACTATGCGCACCAGTAGTCCTGATTTCAATTTCTTTTTCATAACTCCTGCAAAGTTAATTGCTTTTTGTTATAATATATGACGACATCAACTTTTTTTGCCTCGTTTTGTAACTATTTACGATCCTAAAGCGTCTAATATATATAAACTCAAGTAATATGAAAAAATCTGTATCTAAGTTCTTTTCTGTTTTATCTTTAGCAGCCATGGCTTTGATGTCCGTCGGCTGTGTGCGCACCGGCGATTTTTCGGGCATTTCCGATGTTAGATCCACCGGCCCCGTCATCACACAACAACGCAATGTGACGGAAGTGACTGCTCTCGATGTGTCGCGCGGAGTCCGCGTTGAAGTTGTTCAAGCGGCCACGCCTCGACTCACCGTCGAAGCTCCCGACGATGTGATGGATCTGATCACCACCACCGTCAACGGATCGGAACTCAAAATCTCCTCCACGCGTAATCTCGGACAGGTGTCGCAGAAGGTCAAAGTGACAGTGGCTATGCCTGCCATAGTTGATTTCGAGATTTCGTCAGGGTCATCGGTAACCATATCCGGTGCATATGATATAGACGGACTTAAGTCGGAGATCGATGTGTCGAGCGGGGCTGCGTTCAACTCCAATGGGTTCAATGTGGGTTTTCTCGAAGTTGATTGTTCAAGCGGAGCAGCGTGCAATATCTCAGGCATCACGGCATCGCAGGTCGAGGCTGATGCTGCAAGTGGAGCTGCCATCACCCTTGCCGGACAGTCTGCAGTAGTCGATTTTGATGCCGCAAGTGGAGGCGTGTGCAACGCATCTTCTCTCAAAGCCGACAAAGGTAGCGCATCGGCATCTTCCGGCGGAGCTGTCTCCTCCAATATCGCCAGCCCATCAATCTCGCACTCGTCGGACGGCTCAGTCCAAAACCGGCAATAATCCATAAATCATAGCCGGAGCAAATTCCGGCGCGTGTCGGCGTCCCCGCCGACACTCCTACAACTCGCTATCATCTTTGAAATTACATACTTAACTCGAGGGCGACCGCTAAAGGTGTCTTCAGTGCAGCAGCAAGTTGGAGTGTCGGCGTCCCCGCCGACACGTGTCCGCTAACGTCTTTATCGACGATCTACCTTAGCCTTGCGGGGGCTCAGTCCTCGCCGTCACGCGGCATCATATGTCCCAGCCTGCTGATGGCGTCCGCCAGGACGCCGATTTCCCGATTTCCCCGCACGCCGGAGCCCCTGCGGAGGCGTGGGGGATGATGCCAACGAACACCCTCGCCTCGCACTCACCCAAGCATCTCATACACTCATAGACAATACTATCCACTTGAGTGACGCTCCTACAGCTTGCATCCCGCTCTGAAATTACTTATATCATCCACGGGCGATCGCTGAAGGTATCTTCAGAGTTGCGGCAGCAAGTAAATTTTTCAACGGTATCATGGTATTCTTCAAATAGTGGATTATATACACCTTACTCATGTTATGAATAAGGACATGGAGCATACATTGATGTGTCTTTCCATGAGAAGAGCCGCGCACTTCGATTCGATTTGTAGGGAATATTCCACGGTACATCCTCATTTTCAGTGATATATAATTAATAGCAATGGCGGCAGGATCCGTAAAGGTCCTGCCGCCATTGTTTTGGTTGTGGTGCTCGTCGGCTTATCTGACGAGGATCTTGGTCACTTCTGTGCCCTGACGGCGGATGTAGATGCCGGGGGCGAGATTGTCGCCGTTGAGTTTGATGCCGTTGAGGTTGTAGTATTCAACGGGGGCGTTGCTGTTGTCGATGGTGATCTCATCGATACCGGCTGTCTCGAGCGTGCCATTGAAGAGCACGTTGATCGGGAAGCCCATCTCTTCGCCTTCGGGATCGTTTTCGGGATCCATCAGCCAGATCACGGAGATGCTCATCGAAGCTACGCCGCTGGCATCAACCGTACCGTCGACGGTCACTTTGGCCACGATGGGTTCGCCATTCATCTCAAGGTTGAGCGGGTTGATCGAACCGGTATAATGTTTGCTGCCGCCTTCACTGTTTACCGTAAGGCCGGGGACTACGATGTCGCCGATATAGCCGTCGGCTTCGTCGGACAGTGCAAAGTCGGGGAGCACGAATGTACATTTCGTTGCGTCGTTTTCGTCGGCTATGATGTGCACTTCGCCTTCGCGCACGATGTCATTATCATTAAGACCGGCGTCCTTGGCGAGCACAGTGACGTTGCCTGAATAGATGTCACCGCCGTAGATGATCTTTCTCTTTCCGTTAAAGAGCACGTTGATCGGGAAGCCCGACTCTTCGCCTTCGGGATCGTTTTCGGGATCCATCAACCAGATCACGGCTATCTGCATATCGGCGACGCCGTTGGTGTCGATAGTGCCGTTAACGGTCACTTTGGCCACGATGTCATCGTCTCCCATTTTGAGTTTGAGCGGGTTGATAACGCCGTTGAGCGAATAGGTGCCATCGGTGTATTTCTTGATGTTCACGTCGTCGACCATGATGTCGCCGATATAGCCGTCGGCTTCATCGCTCAAAGCGAAGTCGGGCAGAAGGAATGTGCATGTGCCGTTGCCTTTGCCGTTGTCGGAGATGGTCACATTGCCCGAGCGGATGATATCCTTGTCGTTAAGTCCGGCATCTTTGGCAAGTATTGTGATCTCGCCGGCATACACTCCGAAAGCTTTGTCGTCAAGCGCCACCTCTTCTTTGTCGGGAGTAACGGGCTTGTTGAATTGCAGGGTGTAGGTATGGGATGTCTGACCATCGACGTCGGTGCCACCGACATTGCTGTTGGTCACGATGATAGTGGCCGTGGCATTGGCTTCGTCGAGGGTAAGTGTGGCTTTGCCCGATCCGCTTGTGCCCATGCAAATGAAATCGAATGCATCAGCCGAGGGAAGTTCGGTGTCGATGGTGTAGCTGTATGTGTCGCTGTTGAATCCTTCCGGAGTCGCGCCGTTCACGGTCAGAGAGGCAAGACGAGAATAGTAAAGCACTTTCACGTTGTCCACATCAAGCTCATCGTCGCCCTGAAGGGTAGAGCGGTCAGCCAGATAGTCGCCGGCCGAGAATATGATGTTGAACATTGTCGGGGTCGAAGCAGTTACGTAGTCGATATCGATTGTGGCTGTGGTCCAGGAAGAAACGGAAGTCGTGATCTTGTGGATCGTTTTCGATATCATTTCGAAGTCAGAGCTTTTCGTAACGTTTCCACCAAGATTCGATGTGGTCATTTCATTGATGATCGTGCGATCGCGGTTATACATGATTGCCTCCTTGGTTGGATTGCTCGGACCGGAAAATTTATATACGTTTTCGGCAGGAACGTCGGCCTGCTGTGTTTCGCCTTTCCATGAGTAGATGATCACTGTGGCAGGCTGTCCGCTGGATGTCGGACGTTTGTAGTCAAACATCAATGCGTCCGGTCGATAGCCAAACTGCAATCCACCCCATGTGCCGCCGTCGGCCGTACCGTTGGCAACCGTACCCAGACCGCTTGCTTTGGCTGTTGACCAGGTGGTGCCGAGGGTGAAATACCCCGGTATGATTTGCGAAAG
This sequence comes from Bacteroides sp., assembly GCA_023666835.1. Taxonomy (GTDB): domain Bacteria; phylum Bacteroidota; class Bacteroidia; order Bacteroidales; family Muribaculaceae; genus Paramuribaculum. Next base: position 176,805 of record JAMPBJ010000002.1, read on the forward strand.
TATCTTCTTGTTTTTCACCTGCACAGCTTTCGAGCTGCCATTGCCTGTCACCTGCGAGGCCACAGTTTGGCATGCAGTGCTGTTTGAAGAAGTGACATTCGACACGCACCATCCGCTGGGTTGAGTTCCCTGATTCTTGTTCAGGTGAATACTGTTCCAGGGTACACAGTTGACCCATGTGTCTTCAAATCCATAGCTTGGCAGTTGCTGAGCGCTGGCGGAGAGTCCGGCTGCGGCTGCTATCAAAATTAAGGAGTAGAATTTTTTCATATATGATATGATTGGTTGATTATTATCAGTTTAAGTCTAAGCACACGATTCAATGCGCTCTTCGGATTATTCGGCAAAGTTACTAATTAATTGTGACATTTGGACATATTTTATGCCCTGTCATCAAATTTTAACAGTTTAAAGATTCTACGCACGTCCCCGGCTAAGATATGTAAGTCGTGGATGGGAGCGTTTACGGATGCGTGTCGGCGTTCTCGCCGACACGCGGCGGGCCTCGGCTTCCGAATGGCTAAGATTTAGAGCCTGTTCCATAATATTTGTTAACGATGGGGCGGCCAGTCATACTACGTATAGGGCTATGCTATCGCAGCGAGTGCAGCGCGTCGAGCATGTCGTGGACGCGTTTACGCATGTCCTTTAGACGCGCTATAGTGCGGTGGCGTTGCTCCACGCCTTTGGGATTCAGGCGTATCTGCTCTTGGGCCGCCTCAAGCTTCAGACCGCGCTCTTTCACCAGATAGTGGATCATGTCGATCTTGTCAATGTCGGCTGCGGTGTAGAAGCGGGTGCCGTGTTCGTTGCGCTTGGGTTTGATGATGGTGAAGTTTTTTTCCCAAAAGCGCAGGGTGGATGCGGGGATGTTGAGCAGCTGGGCTACTTCCGATATCTTGTAGTATTTCTTTTCTAATGTGTCCATGTGACGCTTTGCCTTGCTTTGACTACTGCGGTTTTTTTGACGATATGGAATATTGGTGTTGCAAAAATACAAAAATGGCCGTAAATTTGCACATTAATTATATAGAAACAGATTTCAAACTTAAAGATACATTTCAAGCAATGCTAACAGCAAAGGAAATACGCGAATCTTTCAAGGATTTTTTTAGCAATAAGGGGCATAAAATCGTGCCCTCCGCTCCCATGGTCATCAAAGACGATCCGACTCTGATGTTCACCAATGCTGGTATGAACCAGTTCAAAGACATCATCCTCGGCAACAAGGCTGCCAAATATCATCGAGTGGCCGACTCGCAGAAATGTCTACGCGTCAGCGGCAAGCACAACGATCTCGAAGAGGTGGGCATGGACACATACCACCACACCATGTTTGAGATGCTCGGCAACTGGAGTTTTGGCGACTATTTCAAGAAAGAGGCCATCGACTGGGCCTGGGAATATCTCGTCGACGTTTTGAACCTAGATCCGAAACGTCTTTATGCCACGGTGTTCGAAGGCTCGCCAGAAGAGGGCCTGTCGCGCGACGACGAAGCTGCCGGTTATTGGGAAGCCCATCTGCCGGCCGACCATATCATCAATGGCAACAAACACGACAATTTCTGGGAAATGGGTGATACGGGTCCCTGCGGTCCATGCTCCGAAATCCATATCGACCTGCGTTCCGATGCCGAGCGCGCTGCAGTGCCGGGACGCGACCTTGTCAACCACGACCATCCTCAGGTGATCGAAATCTGGAACCTCGTGTTCATGCAATACAACCGCAAGGCCGACGGCTCTCTGGAACCGCTCCCTGCCAAGGTGATCGATACCGGTATGGGCTTCGAACGTCTGTGTATGGCTCTTCAGGGCAAACAGTCCAACTACGACACCGATGTGTTCACTCCGCTGCTCAACCGTATTTCAGTGCTTTCGGGCAAGAAGTATGGCGAGGATGCCAAGGTCGACATCGCAATGCGCGTCATTGCCGACCATGTCCGCACCATCTCCTTCTCCATCGCCGATTCGCAGCTGCCGGGCAATGCCAAGGCCGGCTACGTGATCCGTCGTATTCTTCGTCGCGCTGTTCGCTACGCTTACACTTTCCTCGACCAGAAGCAGGCATTCATGTACAAACTCGTCGATACGCTCATCGAAAGCATGGGCGAGGCCTATCCCGAACTGCCGGCTCAGCGCGAACTGATCATGAAGGTGATCAAGGAGGAGGAGGATTCGTTCCTGCGCACGCTCGAAAACGGTATCCGCATGCTTGACACCGCCATTGCAGCAGCCAAAGCTGCAGGCAAGTCGGAGATTTCCGGCAAGGAAGCATTTGTGCTCTACGATACATATGGTTTCCCGCTCGACCTCACCGAACTGATACTGAAAGAAAACGGTATGACTCTCGATCAAGCCGAATTCGATAAGGAAATGGCTGCACAAAAAGCTCGCGCCCGGAATGCTGCTGCCGTCGAAACCGACGACTGGACCGTGGTCAACGATGGCGAAACCGAGTTCGTGGGTTATGATCATATCCGCATCCCAACCACTATCCTGCGCTATCGGAAGGTGAAACAGAAAAAGGGCGAGTTCTATCAGATCGTTCTTGACAAGACTCCGTTCTATGCCGAGATGGGCGGACAGGTTGGTGACAGCGGTGTGCTCGTTGCCCCCGATGGAAGCGTCACCGAGATTTACGATACCAAACGTGAAAACGGTATGGCAGTACATCTGACCAAGAAGATGCCGGCCGATCCGTCGGTGGTGTTCGAAGCCAAGATCGACGAAAAGGCTCGCCGCGCCACTTCGTGCAACCACACGGCCACTCACTTGCTCCATGCCGCCCTTCGCGAGGTGCTTGGCACACATGTGGAGCAGAAAGGATCGTTCGTGTCGCCTAATCTGCTTCGTTTCGACTTCTCCCACTTTCAGAAGATGACTCCCGAAGAGATTCGCAAAGTGGAACATCGCGCCAACGCTATGGTGCGTGAGGCAATCGCTCGCGACGAACGTCGTAATGTGCCAATAGCCGAAGCCCAGGCAATGGGTGCCATGGCTCTGTTTGGCGAAAAATATGGTGAGGAAGTGCGCGTGATCCGCTATGGTGATTCAGTCGAACTCTGTGGTGGCACGCACGTTGACAATACCGGCAATATCGGCATGATCCGTATCGTGTCCGAGAGCAGCATCGCAGCCGGCATCCGCCGCATCGAGGCCGTGACCGGAGAGTCTGTGGAAAACGCCATCGACGACATGGCCACTACTATGCGCGAGATGGCTGCCCTCTTCAACAATGCTCCCGACATCGTCGCTGCCATGAAGAAGGCCATTAGCGAAAATTCCGACCTGCACCGCGAAGTGGAAGGGTATATGAAGGAGCGCGTCAACAATCTCGTGGCCAAACTCGTTGCTGAGGCTGAAGTGGTCAATGGTGTGAAGGTGGTCACTCTTGGTGGCGTTCGCATCCCCGACGTGGTCAAGAATGTAGCTTTCGGTGTCCGCGCTGCTTCTCCCGAAGCCACAGCGTTTATAGCAGCCACCGTCGACATGTCGGGCAAACCTCTCTTGACGGTTATGCTCACCGACGACGTGGTCAAAGCCGGTCACAATGCCTCGCAGATGGTACGTGAAGCTGCCAAAAAGATTCAGGGCGGTGGTGGTGGTCAGCCCGGTTTCGCCCAGGCCGGCGGCAAAAACAAAGAAGGCCTTTCTGAGGCCTTCGAACTCCTCCTCGCCCAAATGAAATAAAATCCAATAATAGTCTGATAAGAAAAAGCTGCGCGGGCTCAACCCCACGCAGCTTTTTTTCGTGCATTTCCCTCTAGCGACTTATAAAACTTATAAATCATATAAATTTTATAAGTCGCATAACTCTTATAAATCTTATAAAACATATAAAACTTAAAGCCCAAGGCACCAAGTATAGACATAAAAAGAAACGGGCCTCCGGTGACCGGAAGTCCGTTTATGTAATGTTGTATCTTACTATTAAGCTTTAACTGTAGAGTCAGCGGGAGCTACAGTAGAGTCAGCAGCAGTAGAGTCAGCAGCAACTGTTTCAACTACTTCAGTAACTTCTTCTACAGCTACAGTAGAGTCAGCAGTAGAGTCAGCAGTTTTGCCTTCTGCGCCGTTACCGCAAGAGAAGAGAGATACGCTCATTACAACAGCAAGAGATAAAAATAACTTTTTCATTTTCTTAAGTGATTTAGATTAAATAATAAAACAAATTTCTTTAGCTTCAAAAACGCTACAAAGGTAACACCTTTTTTTTGATCACCAAATAATATTTATGATTTTTTTTGCGTGAAATGATTTTTTTGCAAAAAAACTTGAATTTTTGTGATTGATTTCACGATTTTTTTAACATTTGAGCATGTTTTGCACGTTTTTGTACGATTTGTGCAATGTTTTTCACAATGCATAGTTGATATCGGCCTCGCGTTTGATCGCGCTTAAGTTCGATGAATAGCCGGAGGAGTCGAGCAGATAGATAAGCGAGCCTTTCTGCATAGGTGCGGCGAGAAGGATGAGACTTACATCAGGTCCGGCAGAGAATATGCTGTAGGTCTGCGTCTGCGATATGGTGCGGTAGCCTTTGTCGAGTATGCTGCTTTCAATTGCCCGACGCGTCTGAGTGAATGAAGAACTTTCGGTGGTGAGTTGAAGCAGTATCTTGTTGATTTTTGCTTTGGGGTTGAAGCTGTAGCTATAGCCTGTCAGCTCGGGCTTGAACAAGAAGCCCAGGAATTCGTCGGAGTGATCGTCGTAGACGGCTTCTTTTGTGGCAATCGATGCCGATGTGTAGGCTGTGGCGCGGATATTGTAGCGTTGGCCTTTATCGCTGTAGAAGCGCAGAGAGTAGGTGTCGACCAGTTTTTCGGCGTCGGAGGCCGTCAGTCGCTGCACGGTCCCTCCGATCGTGGCGGGAGAGTAGCCGTTGAGTGTAAGTGGTTTGATGAATTGGCTCGTAGCCAAGATGATGTCGAAGTAGTCGGAGGCAATCATGTCGCCTACATCTGTTGAAACGGGATCGATGACTGTTCGCGTCGAGATTTCGGCAAATTCCATCGGCTCAGTCTCGCCGTATTGGGAGTCATATATAATATATGTGTTGGCGGTGGTCTTTGCGATGCAGTTGAACTCCGATACGAACGGGTATGCCCTTCGGAGCGATTCTATCGACTTAAGCCCGGAATGCTCCGACAATATCACCTGATTGCGGTCGTAGACCACACCGTTGCCGTCGGCGTCGAGTGTGAAAAAGTGTCGGTCGCCAAGTAGGATGATGTCCTTGAATACCGCAGGCAATATTGTGTCGCCCTCGATGGTCATCACTCCCATGTGGCCGGCTTTATTTTTGTAGGAGAACACATGGTCGGTGGCATCGATTATTTTTTTGACTTCGTCAGCCACGGCGCGAAAACGTCCGCCGGTGTTGATGAAGCCAAGCGTGTCGGCATACTGCACCGGCATCAGTTCGCCATATACACCTTCGGCCAATGGTTTCATCTTGTCGGGGAGTGTCAGCTTGATGTTTCCGCGGCGGTCGACCAGATGGTAGGTATGGTTCTTCTTTTTCAATTTCGACGACGATATGGTGTCGATGACGGCCAGAGCCCACTCTCCGCGATAGGGATACAGACGGTCGAACACTGCGTCGACCACTACGTTGCCGTCGGTGTCAATGGCTCCGTAAAGCCCGGTGTTCCCTTCACGAGCCATGCGGAAGATCATGCGCGATGATGTGAAATATGGCATCACGGCATCGATTTCGTTGCCGTCGATAGGATCGAGTGTGGCCACTTCTTTGCCATGCCCGTCGATCAGTGATATGCGCGAATTGGTTCTGACTATCGGCATTCGACCCTCGGTCATGATGCCTGCTGCCGCTATATTGAGGCAACCATTGAGCGGCTCGGCATGGTTTCCATCGACTTTCATGACCATGATTCCTGCATCGTCTCTCATGGTAAAGAAGCCGTTTATAGCCATTGTAGGTGCCGTTACGGTCAACATCGAGTCTGCCTCAATCGATTCGCCATGACTGTTGATCAGCATCCAGTCGCCGGAGTCGTTATCCTTAACGGGGATAAATGCGATGGTGCCGCTGTCGCTGCGGTCGCACGAAGTCAGCCCGACCATGGCGGCCAGACATAAAATGATGACTGCGAAAAGGATGTTTTTAGTGGTCATATCTTTGCAAAGATATACAAACTATAACCAATAAAAAACTATTTCTCACTCTTTTCCATCACTATTTTGTTGGCAATCTTCACGGCTTTGGAAATGTGGCTGCAGATATGGTCGCGGCCTACGAGATCAACTATTGGCGTCTTCTCGAGCGTGGTCTGTACATTTTCATTGACACCGGAAAGAACCACTGTGATGCCCATCTTCTTCGACGACTCAATAAGGATCTCAAGATTGTGGATGGCCGTGGCGTCGATAAAAGGCACCTTGCGCATGCGGATGATGCGCACTATCGGCTTGCGTGCCATCGATGTGCGCATGAGCTCGTCGAATTTCGTGGCCACGCCGAAAAAGAACGGACCGTCGATCTCGTAGACTTCCACGCCCTTGGCCACATCGAGCACCTCGTGGTTGGTTGAGTCGGTGCCTTCGGCCACATCAAGCTGTTCGCTGTAGACTCGTATCTGGGTGTTTTCCATCACTCGGCGCAGGAAGAGGATGATGGCCAGCAACATACCGATTTCGATGGCGATGGTCAGATCGAAAATCACGGTCAGAAGGAAGGTGACCGACAGTACCGTGATGTCGCTCTTCGGATTACGGAATATGGCTCTGACAGTGCGCCACCCACTCATGTTGTAGCTGACCATGACCAGCACGGCTGCCAGACAGGCCATGGGCACGAGGTTGATCAGCGGCATCATGAACAGGAATATCAACAGAAGCACAACGGCATGTATGATGCCTGCCACAGGAGTGCGGCCGCCGTTGGTGATGTTGGTCATGGTGCGCGCAATGGCACCTGTCACCGGGATACCGCTGAAGAAGGGCACAATGATGTTGGCTGCACCCTGACCGATGAGTTCGGTATTGGTACGTGTATGTGATCCGGTGACACCGTCGGCCACGGTTGCCGAGAGCAGTGATTCGATGGCACCAAGCATGGCTATGGTAAAGGCCGAAGGAAGCAAATCGTTGATCGTGTCCATGTTGAGGGTGAATCCATGGGGCTGCGGTATGTCGGTGGGTAGATCGCCGAATCGGTCGCCGATGGTGGTGATGTGGAATCCCTCAGGACCGAATTGGTGCATCAGCCACACGCCAAGAGTGACGAGGACAATGGATATCAGCGCTCCGGGAAGTCGCTTTGATACTTTGGGAGCCAGAATAATGATCAGCAGCGAAATGATACTGACTGCCGTAGTAGGCCAGTCGATTGCCGACAGGTTGGAGAAATAGACTCCCCATTTTGGAATGAACGATGAAGGGATGTCGGTCAATCCCAGTCCGAGCAAATCGTTGATCTGTGTGGAGAAGATGGTGAGGGCAATACCGGCGGTAAAGCCAATCACAATCGGGTAGGGGATGAATTTGATGACCGTGCCGAGATGAAACAAACCCATCAGCACAAGTATCAATCCGGCCATAACGGTGGCGATATAGAGCCCTTCGAGTCCGTATTGGGTGATGATGCCTGATATGATGACGATGAAAGCACCTGTCGGACCGCCAATCTGCACGGAGCAACCGCCGAGAGCCGAAACGAGAAATCCGCCAATGATGGCTGTGATCAGACCGATTGTGGGACTGACACCGCTGGCGATACCGAAGGCGATGGCAAGCGGCAGAGCCACGATGCCCACCACGATGCCTGCGACAAGATCTGATTTGAAGCGCGATAAGGAATAGTTGGAGATGGCCGAAATGATTTTCGGCTTGAAGTCGATTGGTCCTGAAAAATTCATACCTTTGAAACCTAAGTTGAAACCTATTGAAAAACGGGTGCAAAGGTAGTGAAAAAATGTGAAAAATCAGTAACCTTTGCGGTATTTTTCGTGGTCTATGTCGTCGAGAATACTTAGGTAGGAGTTGTAGCGTGATTGGGCGATGCGGCTGTCGGCCACGGCTTGAAGTACGGCGCATCCGGGCTCGTGGGTGTGGGTGCAATTGCCATACCGGCACTCCGGCGACAGGGCAAATATCTCAGGGAAGAAGTGGGCCACCTCATATTTGTCATAGTCGATGGTGCCGAAACCTTTCACTCCGGGAGTGTCGATGATGTAGCCACCACCGGGAAGCGCAAACATTTCGGAGAAAGTGGTGGTGTGCATACCTGTGTCGTGAACGGCCGATATTTCGGCTGTGCGAAGATCGAGTCCGGGAATGATGCGGTTGATGATCGAGGATTTGCCCACGCCTGAGTTGCCCGACAGCAAGGTGATTTTTCCTTTCAGCACTTCCTGAAGCCGGGGAATTCCTTCGCCTGTAGCGGCCGATACATGGAGCACCGGATAGCCTATGGAGCTATAGAGATAGCTGACAGCGTCGAGCAGTTCGCGATCCTCCGGGTCCTGCATCAGATCCGTCTTGTTGAACACGAGCATTGCCGGTATGCGGTAGGCTTCGGCTGTGGATAAAAAGCGGTCAATGAAAGTTGTTGAAGTGGTCGGATGGCTCAGTGTGACGATCAGACAGACCTGGTCGAGATTGGCCGCGATGATGTGGGCTTCTTTGGAGAGATTTGAGGCCCGACGTATGATATAGTTTGAGCGTGGCTCTATGTCAGTGATATAGGCCGATCCGTCGGCTGATTCGTCGATCGTGACATGATCGCCCACAGCCACAGGGTTGGTGGTGCGGATGCCTTTGAGTCGGAATTTGCCTTTGATGCGGCATTCCACATCGCGTCCGTCGGCAGTGGTGACAATGTAGGAACTTCCTGTGTTGCGTGTGACTAATCCGGATATTTGCATCGAGGTGTCTAACGTGTTTTGACGTGCAAAGTTAGTAAAAATTGCCGGGAAGCGATATGGCTACCCGGCAATTTATTCGTTTATCGGCCACGGCCGATGGTATCGGTCATTCCGATTATTTTACGAGAGCAACAAGAAGTTCTTTGCCGTCGCCGCTTTCCTCGAAAGTGATTTTGTTTTCGCGAGCGAGCCAGCCGAGAGCTGCATAGAGTTCCTTGTCTTTCAGTTTGGTCATTTTTTTAATCTGCTTGTTGTCAAGTACATCTGCTTCATTGAGAGCTGACCATACGAGGCCTGCCCATGATCCAATAGTGTCTGTGTTCATCGTAAGTTATTTTTGGTTATTTGTGAGTTTATAGATAATTTCGGTGCAAATATACAACGTTTTTCACCGATTTCCAATATTTTACCTTGATAACAAACAATATAGGCAGATTGTTCTGCTGACCGGCAGATTTTTTTAGACCCCTTCTCATAAAATTTATGGCTTAGGGGTCGCAGCCATGGAGATATTTTTGGCCTGAGGTTTACGGGCATAGCGAGCTATGTGACTGAGTCAAAGGACAAAAAGAGCCCAAGGATGCGAGAGATAAATAACTTTTTACTTAAGTACCTTACAAATAGACCACTAACATATCACACTAATATTTAATGAGACCCCAGAGTACCTCATAAATAAAGTTTTAAAATTAGTCGCATTCCGGTTTTAGTCGGTTATTTTCGCCAAGTCTCGTCAGTCGCCATGCCCGCATTCCCGCATTGCTCTATCCTTAACTTGCGAAAATCACTCGCCCCAAACCGTCCCTAAGACATAAAAAAATTATGAGAAGGGGTCTAAGTGGTCAGATGAGGGCTTTCACTTTCGCCGGATCCACGCCGAATTTAATGGCGGTTTCGCCGTCGGCACGTGCATCGTCGGGCCGGAATCGCATTTTGTTGAGCATTGCACGATATAGATACAAGTCGCCGTCGACGGGGTCGAGTTCAAGTCCTGCGGAAATATCTTCGGCGGCACCGGAGACATCGCCAGTCATCAGCCGGCAGAGTGCACGTTGGCCGTAGTATGATGCATCGGGCTCGAGGTCGATCACTTTTGTAAGCCAGGGAATTGCCTCTTGCCACGCTCCGTTGAAAGTCAGAATGGTTGATTGTGCCACGGCTGTCAGTCGGTCGTCGGGGTGTTGAAGCAACAATGTATCGATGTCGGCCTTAGCCTTGACTATCTCACCATTGCTAATCAGGATCATTGCACGGTAGAATCTCGGTTCGGCAATCGTTGAGTCAAGACGTATGGCCTCGGAATAATCGTCGAGGGCTTCGATGCGACGACCGGCAGAAGTCAGCACGCGAGCTAGGTTGAGAAGAATTGTTACTGATGCCGGTGCAATACGTCGTGCATCGTTGAGTGTTGCTAGGGCTTCGTCGGTGCGTCCGTCGTAGAACTGGATCATGCCGAGATTCGACATCAGCAACACGTTGCCGGGATTCGACGGATCGAGCCTCATGGCCTGGCGAAGCAGCGATTCGGCATCGGCCCACCGGCCTTCGTTGGCTGCTTTGTCGGCTTGGCCGGTCAGATCGTAGTATTCCTTTTCATCAGCGTGTGCAGCAAAGCCTGCAAGAGATATTAGTAAAGCGACAATTAGCGAAGTGAGATGTTTCGTTAGCATGATGCAAAGTTAATGATTGGCGTAAACCGAACCAACATGTTAAAAGTTTGTTATACAATCATAACACTCTTTAATACGATTAAAAGCCGAGAGTCGAACGTAATATTAATACAATAGACCCTAATTTGTGAAGAAACTTTTAAACTTGGATTAAAGAATGTTAATTAATAAATGAAGCATAGATCGGCCACTCTTTGGCACTTGGACACACTCTTAATATGAAACACAACACAATCACCGGTTTTTTACTTATGCTCGTCATAGTGATGATGGGAGCATGTGGTGAGGGGAGTGCTTACGATGAACTGCCTTCACCGATAGCAAAATTCGTGTCGGAATATTTTCCATTCGGGGAGGTGACGGGCTATAATACTTCCCGCAACGGTTCGTCGGTTGTGACCATACGTCATGGTGCCACTTTGACGTTTGATTCAGTGTATGAGTGGATTGATGTCAATGGCAATGGTGCCACTCTTCCTCCTCAATTTCTCTACGACCAGTTGCCTCCAACGCTTTATGACTACATACTTTCGCTCGAAGATGTGAATGACGTGTACAGATGTCAGCGCGACTCTACGAAAATCACTGTCGAACTGCTCGAGAACACACTCTACTATGATCTTGCCACTCAGACCATCACTACTTCCGACCCAAAGAGCGGGCAAGGCGTAACGATGTTTTGAGCAGAGGAAAATCGAGTCGGATCAGACCGCTTTGTTCTATCGAAGCACTGCATTCTTTGGCAATCGGATCCATTGCGGCATCATACCATTCGAGATCGAAATGTCCCGTGAAACCGGTGGGATGCAATCGGCCCTTAAGCATTCCCGGAGTCCATTGTGATGCGTTGGTGGTTGCTCCGCTTATATAAATAATGTCATACGATTCGCTGTTGTCCTCCGATCGTACTATTGCAAGTGTGTATTCGCCTCCAAGTCGTGCGAGATTTGGGTTATTGTCGCGGTCAAGATATTTCCACAGTCCTATGGGATCGTTAAGTTCAGTCGACAAAAGGCTGTTGACCAGATCGTCGGTGGCATTTGGTTGCGACCACTGCGTTTGGAGTGCAGCTGCCGGATCTATCCATTGGTCAGTGACCACCATGTCAACTATGGGATTCGAATTCATTATTATACCGTAGCCTCCAGTTGGTCTTGACACTGTTTCGTAAAGAGTTCGCTGAGTGTTGCTGCCACCGGCAATGACGACATGGCCCGATATGCAGTCGATTTCGCACGACAGGGAGTTGCAGCCTTGTGCCAGATCAAAACCATCGGTCAATCTGATTTCCTCGATTTTAGTGACCGTTCCGTCGACGTTTTGCCGATAGATTGACAAAGTGGCATATGGTGAATCGAGAAGCTCGTCATTGCCTGAAAATGTGTGTAGAACTGCCCTATAGCATCCCGTCGAGTCAGCACCCCATACCACTCCGTAGGATTTATCCGACGATGCTCCCCGAATTGTTTTTCCGGTCGATGAAGCTCTGATTTCCACGGCCTTTGCAAGCAAGGGCGTGTCACCATCTTTGAAAATTACAACAGTGTCGGAGCACGTACGCAGGTCGTCGTGATAGACTCGCTGTGGCGGACGGGCAGATACTGCGAGCGACAGTGAAATGCCGAGAAGAATTGTGATTGGCAAACGTGGCATGGTCTGATACATTGATGGAGGTCAGAGAAGTTTTCTTACACTTTCCACAAACTCGTCGGTGGGCATGTCGAATGGCAACCAGTTGATTTTGAGCCCACGACGCTCCATGCCTCTGAACCAGGTCATCTGGCGTTTGGCGAACTGGTGAATGGCTATTTCAAGCTGCCGGACCATTTCGTCAAGGGATAATTGGCCGAGAATATGCAGTGTCAGATATTTATACTCCAAACCATAATAAATCAAATCTTCGGGCGCCACACCTTCGTCAATTAGTCGGCGCACCTCATCGATCATGCCCTCGTCAAGACGCGAATGCAGTCGCTGAGATATCCGTCGGCGACGGCTTTCGCGGTCGATGTCCACACCGACTATGACAGCATCATGCGAATGGGCGGAATTGGCAGCCTGACCGGCCTGTTCGGGATGCTGCCGCATGTATGTGGCGATTTCGATGGCTCTTATTGCTCTGCGGGCCGATGATGTGTCGGTGGTGTTGTGGAGCGTAGCCATTGACGCAAGCATTTTTTGCAGCTCGGGAAGTGGAGTTCCTTCGAGTTGCCGGCGCAGTTCGGGATTGGCAGGTACTTCGGGCAATCGAGTTCCGCGGATAGCCGACTCGACATACAGACCGGTACCCCCACATAGGATTGGCATCTTTCCTCGCGAGGTTATATTGGAGGCTGCATTATGAAAATCGCGGAGAAACTGATATAAATCGTAATGGTAGCCGGCAGGGTGGATGTCGATAAGGTGATGTGGAACCGTGCCATATTCATTTATGTCTTTTCCTGTGCCGATATCCATGCCGCGATAGACTTGACGGGAATCGGCACTTATGATCTCCCCTCCGAAAGCACGGGCACACTCAACGGCTCGGCGTGTCTTGCCGGATGCTGTTGGACCTGTTATGACGAGAAGTGACATGATAATGTTCGGTTTACGAGAGCAAGTTGTAGGATCGATTATGGCGTTCCAAGTCCGTTGATGAAGCGGCGCCAGAACAGACGCAGACGTCGGTTGGGGGTGTCTTGATTGTATTGGGAGATGAAAATCCAATGAGGATCGGAATAGTCGACGGGCAGCGATGCTATGTCGGCAAAGTCGGTTGCAGGATGATAGCCCGCCACTTTGTAGCGTCGTCGTCCATTGCTATGATAGCTTTTGAATGTGGATGCTATTGTGTGATATCGGATCACTTCAGCTGCCAGCATCGGAGCTATGGTGTGGTCATTGATGAGCTCCGACACTTGTCGGATGTCAAGCCATATTGTGTCGGGATGCTTTTTGTCGAATTCTTCGGCCTCGCTGTCGGTCAGTGTGGCAAGAAAGTGAAAAGTATTGCGTTCGGCCTTGCTGTGGATTGTTGAATACATGAACCGCATCTTATGGTCGCTGACTCCCGTAAGGTTAGAAAAATGAAAGGATGCTGACTCAACCGAAATCTCCGACTGTCGTGTAATGAATACCGTGGCCGGAGTGTCGAACTTCTCGTCGAGCGACATTTTCAGGTCGGCATCGGTCTGAGGCGGACGCATTGCAATACGGTTGCCATTGACGACGAGATATCGGATGAGCGTCGATGCATTGCGCATATCATCGCCGCGATGGGTGTGCAGATAGTTTTGACGATAATATTCAAATATACCAAGATAGCGCAGACCCAGATAGGCCGACGAAGCTATCCATAGGAGCGTGGGCACGAGTATGAAGATGAAGCGGTCGGGCTTCGAAAGCGAAACGTTGGTGTAGAGCAGAAAGTAGTAGATGAGCGAGCTTGCCTCTATGACTACAGATAGCCAGAACAGCATTCTCAACTGGTAGTAGCCTGCTTTGGTGTAAATCGACCCAAGTCGGCCGCGGTCGGCCAGAGAGCCGTGGCGCATCAGGCAATCGCGGCAGAAGGCAGAGTTGTGACCATTGCGATTGGTCCACCATGTCAGTATGATGGCCCAGGGCGATATGATCAGCGTCATTATGTAGGGCACATCGTGATTGATGGGCGAATCGGGGAAGATGGTCTCAAACAATCCTGTGAAATACAGAAGATTGATGACAATCATCGAGATGGCGCTCCAGAACAATATACGGCTGACCACGAATGGGTAGACGTAGCACGAGGGGAATTCCCGTCTACGGTTGTGGTGCATCAGCTGCACGATGATGAATTGGAGTATAAAGGCCACAAACGGTAGATAGACAGGCCGAATGTAGGTAGAAAGCATGACCAGCAGCACAAGTGCACCACTGCCGATCATCCAGTTGATCCACAACCGGAAAATTCCCCATGCATATGTCTTGCTCTCGATGGCCATGTGTCGTTATCGCATGTTGGTTGAGAGATAGTCAAGCAATCTGGCATAGACCACTTGCCGTGAATTGCATCCTACGATTGAATGGTTTTTGTTTGGAAACAGCACCACGTCGGCCCATGTGCCTTGTTGTTCGCATGCCGAGCTGTATTGAATGGTGTTGAAAAGATGCACGTTGTCGTCGGCAGTGCCATGCATTATCAGCAGCGGACATTTGCGGTCGGCAATGTGGGTCATGGTCGACGACGATTTGTATCCGTCGGGGTTCTGAGCCGGAGTGAGCATGTAGCGTTCGGCATATACGGTGTCGTAGTATCTCCAATCGGTGACGGGAGCCACTGCCACCGCGGCTGCATATGGAGCGCCGGCCACCGAACTAGCCATAATGGCTTCATAGCCGCCATAGCTCCATCCGTAGATGGCTATGCGGTTGGGGTCGACGTAGGGCAGTCGGGCAGCATAGCGGGCAGCCGCCACCTGGTCGATTGATTCGTAGTGACCAAGGTTTTTGTAAACCACATCCATAAACTGACGTCCGCGACCGCCGGTGCCACGTCCGTCGACGCATACCACCACATACCCGGCGCGGGCAAAATAGTTTTCAGCACCGATGCTCCATCGGTCGAGCACCTCCTGGGAGCCCGGACCGCTGTACTGGCACATCACAACGGGATAGCGCTTCGAGGGATCCATCTCTTTGGGTCGGATGATGAAGCCGTTGAGCGTCACACCGTCTGACTGCATGGTGAAGAATTCCGGCTTTGGCGCGGAAGCCCATTCGGCGGTATAGTCAGAGTTCGACTCCAACACCCGCACATTTTTACCATTGCCTGTAGAAACCAAGCTATAGCGCGGCGGAGTGGTGGCATTGCTGTAGTTGATCACCATATAATCGGTCTTGGGCGAGATACTTTGAGCTGATGCATAGCCGTTTGCGGGACTCAGAAGCGTTGTGCGACCTTTGGCATCCATGCGGTGGATGGTGCGGTTGATCGGGCCTGTTTCATCGGAGCGGTAATAAGTATTGCCGGCAGCATCGCGGCCATAATATGCGTCGACATCATATGATCCGGATGTGATCTTATTCAGAAGCGAACCGTTGTAGGCATAGGCATAAAGATGCTGGAACCCTGTGCGGCATGAGAAGATGACGAAACGATCCGATTCGAAGTGGATATCCTCGTATGTTTGTGGCGACAGCCATGCATTCCACGACTCTACAAGTATGGAACGGCTTGTTGTGGAACGCGGATTGACGCTGTAGATTTCCATGCGTGTCTGCTCGCGGTTGAGAGTAACCACCATAAGTTGGTCGGCTGCAGGGCCGTAGGCTATGCGTGGTATGTATTCAATCTTGGAGTCGGAAAGAGGTATGGTTTTCACCTTGCGAGTGTCGATGTCGTAGGAATGAACGGTCACTTTTGAGTTGGGTTCGCCGGCCACAGGATATTTGTAAGTGAATTCGCCGGGATAAAGCGCATACTGCGGCATCTGCTGACAGTAGCCTTCATAGAGCTGGAAAGTGAACTGCGGCACTTTCGATTCGTCGTAGCGAAGATAGCTTAGGGTCTGGTTATCGGGAGCCCATGCCATGGAGCATGTGGTGGTGAACTCCTCCTCGTAGGTCCAGTCGGGTACACCGTTGATGATTTGGTTTTTGGCACCGTCCTTTGTTACAGCAACTTCCGAACCGAAGTCGAGTTTTTTGATATAGATATTGCCGTCAGCCACGAACGCCACCATGCGTGCGTCGGGCGAGAAGAGTGGCGACTGCTGACGTTTGTGTTCATCGCTGAGAGTCGTGAGCATACGTGTGCGCACGTCGTAGATGAAATATTCGGCAGTGAACGACCGACGGTAGATCATTTGCGGATCGCGCCATACCATGATTTTCGATCCGTCACGACTCAAAGTGAATCCGTTGATGGATTGAAGTGTAATTTCACGAGTGTGATCCAGATCCATCAGTATGGACAATTCTTTTCCCGTTCGAATGTCGAACGTGGCGATGCGACGACCGTCGTCGGTCATGGCAACATAGGCAGAACCATCGGATGTATATGTCCATGCCGGAGCTGATGCGGCAATACGTTGGCCACCGACATATTTGTCGAGCTCGGGATAGTCGTCGACGGAAGCGGCGCGTGAAGAGAAAAATATAAGAGAAGTTGCGATGTACAGTAGTGTGAAACGATGCATTTTCTGATATTTATAGATCAAACAGAAGGAGTTGGTTGTCATTGTCGGGTTCGGATTTGCGAGGAGGTTCTTTGTAGCCGAATTCCTCCTCGATTTCCGGATCCTTTTTAGGAGGCAGTGGCTCAGCCACAGTGAACCAGTCGGTGCTGTCCATCAATTCATCAATCGCTGAAATCTTGGGTGATGCAGATTCCGAATCTGGAGCGATTTCGATAAGCTGGGCCGTGGCATTGGTCGCTTCAGTGCGGCGTTTTTTTCTTCCCGGTTTTGATTTGTGGGGAGTCTGCTCGGCCGATGCGTTGAGCAGTTGTGTGAGACGCTTGATTTCGGCACGGAGTTCCTCGACTTCACCGCGATTTGATTCGGAGCGTGCTTTTGCAAGGGCTTCGTTGAGCGAAGTAGTGGTGGCCTGCAGCTCCATTATCTGTTCGGAAAGCTGGCGTATCTTGCGGTCTTTCTTTTTCTTGATCTGTTCGAACTGAGTGATGCTCTTCTCCATTTCCTTGAGCGATTCGATCTGGTCGTCGGCCAATGTGTTTTGCCGTGCTGTCTCCAGTTCGGATTGAAGTTGAGCCACTTGTTGGGTGAGTTTGTCATTCTCGGCGGTGATTGCATCGATTGCCGACTGATCTTCGCCCATTGCGTTGGAACGTGCTCCGGCCACACGCAGACGATTCGACATGCTACGGATCTCAAGTTGAAGCTGCTCGTTGTCAGCTTCGAGCCGCGACACCTGGTTTTCAAGGTCGTGGATGCGTTCGCCAAGTGCTCGCTTCTGACGTGTGGCGCTCAGTTGCGAACTTTTGAACTCTTCCTGCTGCTGTTTGAGCTGATGGTATTCGGATTTGAATCGTTCGATCTCATCCGACATCTTACGCCGTTCGGCATTGCATCTCATGTCGCCTATTCGACGGGCATTTTCAGCCTCTTCCTTCAGCGCCTGGCGAAGCGACTCATCGACCCGTTGCAAAATCCATGCACGCTGTTGTGGCAGACTGAGACAGTCTCTGACAAATTCCGGCTGATGCTCGTTGAAAAGTTTTATTACTGCATCAAACACTTCATCGGGTATCTCTTTGTGCATCGGCTCGATTGTGGCGGCTTCGTCTACCGGTTCGGTTTTGTCGGTAGTTGGCTGTGCCTCCGGAGTGTCGTTGTCGATGATATGGGTTTTTACGGGCCTAACTATGACCGGACGATTTATCTCCGGCTCGTGATCGGGGTCGGATATCAGATCGTCGAGATCGTCGTCGTATTCATCGGGAAATCCAAGTGCTTTTTTGAATGATGAGAGTATGGACATGATTAGTTCTGATTTTCGGAAGAGTTAGTAATGTCAGGTTTTGCAACCACACCTATGCCTTTGCGGCCATCTATGCCTATTGCAAAGGGCCGCGAGGTGCGGACCACTCTGACAAGGTCCGACTGGTATTCGGCCGGTAGTGACTCAAGAAAGTCGTAGTCGCAATAGCCGCGGCCGGCTCCTTGGTCGATGGTGAAATAGCCCACACCGAATGATGTGAGATTCTGGAAAAAGTGTGTGCCCTGACTGGGTTCTATGCGATAGTTGGCCAATGCGGATTCGACAATGAGGCGGGCATTGGCAATTTGTGGCCACTTGACCGGAATGCCCAGAGCGGTGTCGCTTGATCCCCATCGGCCCGGGCCAATGAGAATGTAATGGGTGTCGGAGTCGGTCAGCTTCCGGTTGATCTTTTCTATTTCTCGAGCCGTCAATGAATTGTTGGCCGAGTTGAAATTTTGAGGACGCACATACACGATTGTGTTGACACCTTCGATGGATCCGTGACCCAAAGCAGTGTCGCTTCGCAGGATGAGGTCGGTGTCGGGAAGGTTGAGCAGATGCTCGTCGACGAGATCCTTGCGATCGACAATCGGGCGGATCTGGAGCCAGAATATTCTGCCTTTAAATTCGCCATTGTGGTCGATCTGGCCGGCAAATTCAATCTCTACCGGTCGCGACATTTCTTCCTGTCCGCGTGTAAGCATGAAGTTGACGGCTTTGGCCAATGGTAGCACGTTGTGTTTCAGTATGTTATTGAAAGTTACTACACGTCGGCCTTCGCCCATCTCATTGTCACGGATCACGTTGTCGTGATAGTCAAACGTCGACACCATGTAACGCAACGCCCCGGTCTTGGCTATGTCTTGAACCGATTTTTTCACGATGTTGAAACCGTCGTCGACCTTGAATGTCTCGGGTGAACTCATATCGAGAGCATACATCCGGGTTTGAGTGTCGCGCAGAGCCAGGCTTAATTCTGACGTTTGCAGTGCGCAGTCGGGATGAGCCGGTGAGAATCGAAGGGCAAGCCCACCGTCGACGATGTATTTTCCAAGACCTACAGCCACTTCAGCCACTCCTTCTTCGGCTTTTTCACGGCCGGTGGGATAGTAGTTGAGTGATCGTCCGACTCCTGAGAACGAGGGAAAGTAGAGATCGCCATGCTGTCGGCCGACCACTTCCTGAATGATGACAGCCATCTTTTCCTGGTCGATGACATTGGATGTGGCGGTCATGTATGCTTTGCTGTCGGCATAGAACACCGATGCGTAGACACTTTTGATGGCGTCGCTCATGAGGCGAAGCATCTGTCGGCGATCGGCCACGTTGGGTATCATGTAGGTGGAATAGATGCCGGCAAACGGCTGATAATGTGAATCTTCAAGTATACTCGAACTGCGGATGGCAAGCGGGGAGTCGACCACATCAAACAATGCCAGAAAATCGTCCATCAGTCGGTGAGGTAGGCTGGCTTTGAGAAAATGCTCCAGAATGGTTGCATCGTCGGCATCGCTCAAAGCTATGGGGTAGAGATTGTTGTGAGCCATAAACTCATCGAAGATGTCGGTGCAAAGCACCACGGTGCGTGGTATGGAAATAGTGACCCCATCGAAGTTGTCGCAAATGGGGTTGTGTTTTATGATCTGGTCGATGAATGCCAGGCCACGGCCTTTGCCTCCGAGCGATCCCTGGCCTATGCGTGCAAAATTGGAGTAGTGGTCGAACCGGTCTTTGCGGAACACAGCCACAACACCGCGGTTTTTCATCTTACGGTATTTGACTATAAGGTCGAAAAACAGCTTGCGCACGGCCGGTACTTCGTCGAGTGAATAGAACCGGTGGCCTTTGATCACATCGGCTATCGGGAAGAGAGCGCGCGAGTAGAGCCAGCGCGAAATGTCGTTTGACGATGCGTGGTGCAGCAGTGCCGATGCCGGTATATCGTAGATGTGGTATTGCAGATCTTTGAGCGAATGGATGCGAATCTCTTTGCCCGATTCGGGGTCGGTCATGACGAAGTCGCCGAAGCTGAATTGCTCAGCTATTGCACGACTTAGGTCGACGGGCAATTTTTTTGAATTTTTGTCGAGAAAAACCAGATGTTCGCGTTCAGCTTCAATGCGGTTTTCAGCCTCCGACGATTCGATTATGATCGGCAGATATGGATTGTCGGCTCTAAGCTCCCGGGCCAGACGGAATCCGGCTTTTTTGTCTTTCTCGCCTTCGCGTTTGAACGACACGTCGCTGATCACTCCGAGCAGATTGTTGCCATAGCGTTCGTAGAGCGTCATGGCTTCTTCGTAGTCGCGGGCGAGCATCACCTTGGGGCGGCCGCGCATTCTTAGCATCTGCTCGTGTTCGTTGAGCGCCTCGGTCGATGACTCAAATGATTGCTTGAGAAGATTTTTATAGACGTGAGGAAGCACCGACGAGTAGAATCTGACGGAGTCTTCCACCACCATTATCATCTGGACTCCGACGCGGTTGATATCATTGTCGGCATTCATGCGGTCTTCGAGCAGCTTGATGATGGCCAGTAGCAGATCGACGTTGCCGAGCCAGCTGAATACGTAGTCGATGCCTTCGAAGTTTTCGTTGGCAAGTCGGCGAGAAACTTCACGCGAGAATGGCGTCAGAACCACGATAGGAGTGGCCGGTCGAAGACGGCGAATCCGACGGGCTCCTTCAAATGTCTCGCTTATGTCCATGCCGGGCATCATAATGACCAGCCCGAATTCCTTCTCCCGCAACATCTCCTCAGCGTGAGCCACGGTGCTGACACGTGTGACGCGCGGTGGCGAGCTGAGGTTGAGGGCCACGTATTCGAAGTAGAGCTGTTCCTCGATGCGGCCGTCCTCCTCCATCATGAAGGCATCGTAGGGCGAGGCGACAAGCAATACGTTGAAGATGCGTCGCTGCATCAGATCCTGAAAGGATGTGTCTTTTAGGAGCAGTTGGCTGAGGGCATCTTCATTCATGGGACAGTGTCGAAATGATAATATTTCTCAAAGTTACAACATTTTCCTTAAATGCCCATATCCTCAGAGTTGTTTTTTGTGTCCTATTTTGTTTCCCGGTAAGTGCCATATAGCAGCTCTATTCGTGAGCAGCAAGGAATCGCTCTGCATCGAGGGCTGCACGACAACCGCTTCCAGCAGCGGTAATGGCCTGACGATAGTGCGGATCAGCTACATCGCCGGCTGCAAACACGCCTTCTATGTTGGTGGCCTGGCTGTCGTGATAAAGCTTTATATAGCCTTGTTCGTCAAGATCAATGGTGCCGTCAAACAGTTCTGTGTTCGGTTTGTGTCCGATGGCCAGAAAAAATCCGTCGAGAGCGAGGTCTATATGCTGCTCGATATCTGTCCCACCGTTTTCCACAAGATGTGCTCCTTCAAGATATTCTTCTCCGTAAAGGCCTGACGTCACTGTGTTGAACAGCACCTTAATGTTGGGTTTCTGAAGCACGCGGTTTTGCATCACTTTTGAGGCACGCAGAAAAGGTTTGCGTACGATCAAAAATACATCTGATGCTATGTTGCTGAGATACAATGCCTCTTCGCAAGCAGTGTCACCACCGCCTACCACGGCTACGCGTTTGCCTCGATAGAAAAATCCGTCGCATGTGGCACACGCCGATACTCCGAGTCCCATATATTTCTGTTCATCGGGAAGCCCAAGGAAACGTGCTGTGGCACCGGTTGATATAATTACGGATTCGGCTACGATTTCATCACCGTTGTCGGTGGTCAAATGGAATGGACGCGAGCTGAAATCCACTGTGGCGATTCTGCCCGGTCGCACGTCGGCTCCGAAGCGAATGGCCTGCTTGCGGATATCTTCCATCAGCTGGGTGCCGGTTGTTCCGTCAGGATAGCCGGGGAAATTCTCAACTTCTGTGGTGATGGTCAATTGTCCGCCGGGCTGATGTCCTTCATACACCACGGGGTGCAGATTGGCTCTTGATGTATATAAAGCTGCTGTGTAACCGGCGGGGCCTGATCCTATAATGAGACATTTTGTATTGGTGGTCATGAGCGTATGGTTTTAAAGTGTTATCTTAAATCGTTGACATAGACATCCGGATAGGCTTCCGGATGGAATTTGAATGAAGTTGGTGAGATTTTTTTGCCTGTCGAAATCGATGTAATGTTGATACAGATCTTTTTACCGCTTGAGAGTGTCAGCGATATTGACTGTGGAAACAGCGTTGAGGGATTCAGCGATATCGTTGCCGAGGGTATTTCGTTTTTGCCGTTGGCCTTCAGCGATATGGTGGTCTTGGATGCTGTACTGTTTTCGGTCTTTGCGGTGTAGGTCTTTTGGAGCGATTGCATGATGATCAGTGGATTGACCTGCGCCAGTTCTGCTTCGGTGGGTTCATCGACTGTAACTTCTTTGTCCGCTTTCGACAGGGTCCATTGTGTCTGCCCGTCGTACCATATTGCCAACTGTGGCGTTGTGAGCATGAATTTGTCACCTGAAAGGGTCAGTCTACCGGCCACAGCCTGTCCGTCGGCCGTCATAGTGAAGGCTACCGACACCGAATTGGCTTTCCGAAGTTTATCCGATGCTTTGGCCAGTGTCGATGCTGCGTTATCGGCGGCAAATGTCGAAAACGCTGTAATCAATACCATCAGTGATGGCAAGATGTATTTGATTGATCGGAGCATACTCTAATAACGATTTTATTCCAACATTCGTTCAAAACTATACATATCCATCAGTATCTGACGCGGTTTTCCGGCTCCGACTTGCGGACCGACTACACCACAAGCCTCAAGCTGGTCGATGAGCTTTCCAGCACGTGGATACCCGATGTTGAATTTGCGCTGCAGCAGAGATGCCGATCCCATGCCGGCTTCAATGACGGCACGTCCGGCATCGGCAAACATTTCGTCGCGGTCCGACAGCATGCCTCGTCCGGCACCATCGGAACTGGCAGCAGGTTCTTCGGGCAACTCGTAGGCCATCGGATATGATTGCTGGCGTGCGATGAACTTGCACATGGCATCGACCTCGTCGGTATCAATAAAGGCGCACTGCACGCGGTCTATGACACCGTCGCGCGATATCAGCATGTCACCTCGCCCGATAAGCTGTTCTGCACCCGGACGGTCAATGATGGTGCGGGAGTCGTTCATCTGCGTCACGCGGAAGGCCATACGGCCCGGGAAGTTGGCCTTGATCACGCCGGTGATGACGTTGACGCTCGGTCGCTGAGTGGCCAGAATCAGGTGAATACCGATGGCTCGTGCTTTGGCCGCAATACGTGATATGGGCGTCTCGATATCCTTTCCTGCGGTGAGGATGAGGTCGGCAAATTCGTCGATCACAACCACAATGTAGGGCATGAAGCGGTGTCCCTCGGTGGGGAGTAGTTTGCGCTGTATGAATTTTTGATTGTACTCCTTGATGCTTCGGGTGCCGGCTTTCGACAAGAGGTCGTAGCGGTTTTCCATCTCGATACACAGCGAGTTGAGAGTGGCAATCACCTTTCCCGGTTCAATGATAATAGGCTCCTCTTCGTCGGGCAATTTGGCCAAGAAGTGTTTCTCGAGGCACTTGTAGAGTGAAAGCTCCACGCGTTTTGGATCAACGAGCACGAATTTAAGCTCGGCGGGATGCTTCTTATAGAGAAGTGAGGCGATGATGGTGTTGAGGCCAACGGATTTACCCATACCGGTGGCTCCGGCCACAAGCAGGTGTGGTACCTTGGCGAGGTCGGCCACATAGACTTTGTTGTCGATGGTCGTGCCCAGTGCGATCGGCAGCTCGGCAGTAGACTCGTGGTAAGCCTGCGATGAGAGGATGGAGCGTATGCTGACAATCTGCGGTTTCTTATTGGGCACTTCCATGCCGATGGTCCCTTTTCCCGGGATTGGAGCTATGATGCGTATACCGATGGCCGACAGGCTCAGAGCCATGTCATCGCCAAGGCGTTTGATGGAGGATACGCGGGTGCCCTTCTGTGGCACGATTTCATATAATGTGATGGTGGGCCCTACGGTGGCGGAAATGCTCTCTATTTTGATGCCGTAGGCTCCAAGTGTCGATACGATGGTCTGATTGTTTTCTTCTTGTTCCTGTTCGCTGAGTGCAAAGTGGTTTTCGCGCTGTTCGAGAAGATCCAGTTCGGGAAAACGATAGTTGGACAAGTCGGCGGTCGGATCGTAATAGTCAGATAGATCGTCGGGGTCGTTGGTCGGCACGGCACTGTTGACGGTCGATTCAACAATAGGGGCAGCGGTGGAGATGGAGGTCGGTATGTCCTCAAGGGTCATAGCTGCCTGAGTGGTGCCTGATTCTTTTGTATCTGCAGACTCATTGTTGTCGCCGTTGTGATCCGATGTCGTTGCTGAGGTTTGTGCTTCGTGATCGGGCTGATGTGACTCGAATCTGTTGGCATATCGATCGTTGATGCTCTTTTGCGTTGATGTATGGTTGTTGCTGTCGCTGACAGTGACGGATATTGGTTTTGCACTATCGTCGTGGAAACCTCGCCCGGACGTGGTAACTATCTCCGATAATTCTGCGCGTGTGTCTGTAGCAGGATGTTGTGTCTGATCGATTTCTGTTTGCTCAATCGGGTGTATTTCTTCATCTTCCGGTTCAGCCACGGAGCGCTTGCCGTGTGTGGCAGATGTTTTGTCGTCGTCCATTGCCGATCGGGCAGCTGCCATCGAAGATCGGTAGCGTTCGGCTATCGATGCGCGACGGTTGGCGATGAGTCGGCGCAGGTGGCGCAATGCAGTTCGGATCGGGCCAATGAATATCAGCACGAGGGCGGCGGCCATCAGTATCGAAACAGCCAAAGCTCCCCACACTGAGGCTGATGATATCAGCACTTCGTTGACCCAATAGCCATGCTCGCCTCCCCATAGGGTAGGTGTGGTGATACTATGGGTAAGGAATCCGGCGATGATCGAAACGGCTATTGCAGCTACAAGCGATTTGAATGTCAGTTGCCAGAATTTAAATCTGTGCAGTCTGACAAGCGAAATGCCCAAAGCGCCGATATAGAATATGACTATGAACCCACCGAGCCCAAGCCATTTATACATCAGCAAATGCGATAAAAAAGCTCCGACCCATCCGGCAGAGTTGTCAACGCCGTCATGGCTCGCGCTGATCTGGGAGGCTGTGCTGTTGACCACTATGCTCTGATCGGCCGAATAGGTCGAAAGATATGATATCGAGGCAATAAGCATGTAGCCCGACAGCAGGATCATGAATATGCCGAAGAAAATACGCAGTCGTCCGTCGCGGAAGAAGCGCACGGTGGCTTTGATGTTTTCATGTTGCTCCGTAGAGCGTGGAGTGGTATTATGCGTAGTGTCAGTTGCTTTCGAAGTTTCTTCTGAATTTGTCGGCGTGGTTTCGGCGTCGATGTCGGTTTTCAATCGGCGTGTGCGTCGCTGACGTTCCACCGTAGGAGTCTCGTCGGCGGGTTCGTTGAATGACGATTCGTCGCCGGTCTGGCGAAGCGACGATGGCGACACCTCATCGTTATTGGAGTGTCGCGTTGGTATGGTGTCACGGTTGAGTTCAAAAGATTCCATGTGGTTCGCTTTGAATGTGAGAGTGAGATCGGTTGTTGGGGGGTCAAAGCCTTTTCAATTCAGCAATGGTGGCCATGGGGTTGGGGGAGGAAAACACGAAATTCCCGGCAACGAGTGTGTCGGCGCCCGCTGCCACCACTTGTGCCCCGGTTTCGAGATTTATACCGCCGTCGATTTCTATTTTTGCATTTGACTGGTGACGGTCGATCAGGGCGCGCAGCCTACGGGTCTTGTCGATGGTGTTGGCAATGAACTTCTGCCCTCCGAATCCGGGGTTGACCGACATGAGAAGCACCATGTCCACATCGCATATGATATCTTCAAGCATCTCGACAGGAGTGGCTGGATTCAACGTGACGGCCGGGCTCATCCCTGCCTGCCTGATCTGCTGAACCACACGATGAAGATGCGTGCACGCTTCGTAGTGTACGTTCATAATTGCAGCTCCGCAGTCTCTGACTTGTCCGACGTAGCGCCCGGGGTCCATGATCATTAGATGCACATCGAGAGGTTTCTGAGCCGAGCGCTGTATGAATTTCATCACCGGGAAACCAAACGATATGTTGGGCACGAACACGCCGTCCATCACATCGATGTGGAGCATGTCGGCCTCCGATCGATTGAGCATGTCGATGTCGCGGTCAAGTTGACCGAAATCGGCCGAAAGCAGGGAGGGGGATACTAAAGCCATGGCGGTTTATTTTTTGGGCTTGAAAATATTGTAAAGGATAAAACCTATGCATACCACACCGAGAGCCACGCCGGCCCATGTGAGATATGTGTTGTAATATTCGATTTTGGCTAGCAGATCGGCTCGTGGGATGGCGCTGAGGAAGTAGCCCAGAGCGGCAAGAATACCATTCCACACCAATGCTCCAAGCGACGTGTAAAGCACGAATTGACCGATGTTCATTCGAGCCAGTCCGGCGGGTATCGAAATGAGCTGTCGCACAGCCGGGATCAACCGGCCTATAAAGGTCGACATCGCCCCGTGCTTGTCGAAATATGCTTCGGCTTTTTCAACCTTTTGTCTGTTGATCAGGCATATGTGGCCAAACCTGGAGTCAGCAAATCGATACACTATCGGTCGGCCTATCCACACCGACAGCCCATAGTTGATCAATGCTCCGGTCAATGCACCTGCGGTGGCAATGATCAACACAAGCCATATGTTGACTTCATGCGAAGTAGACGCAATATATGCAGCCGGAGGCACGATCACCTCACTGGGGAAGGGAATGAAAGAGCTCTCAATCACCATCAGTCCGAACACAAGTAGGTAAACCATGGCAGCATCGGCCGAAAATAATTGTCCGACAATTTCAGCCGGATTGAAAATGGCTGCCGTTATCATCAAGTCGATCATCTCAATTATTTATGCGTTATCAAAAGGTTTTGTCGAGGCGTTTCAATTGTAGTAAACAATCGAATGTCCCGGAAATCCATCATTTTTGATTCCAAAAGAAAAATTCAGACAAAGTTATCGAAATAAATCCAATAATCCTATTCAACACCCACCCGATTTTAGAGCCTGTTCCATAATATTTGTTAACGATGGGGCGGCCAGTCATTGAGCAGATTTGGTAGGGCGAAGAAGGAGCAATGGGGCTCCATTGTGACTGATGAGCACTGCCAAAGATGCCAATGAATGGCCGAGGCGAAGGTAACTTCCCTGCGCCCGACAACCCGGTGGCCTGATTTTGCATAAGGTGAGCTTGGATTGACACTGCTAAATGTCTTTGAGCAATATCACCATAAAGGCAAGTTTAGTCATGGCCGTAGCTGTGTGCAGATATTGCTCATAATTTCTCGCCAAGCGCCTAAAATTGTCCAGCCACGATATGGTTCGTTCAACTACCCATCGTCCTTCAAGCGGAACGAACTCAGAGATGCCATAATTTGATTTGATGCACCTAACTTCAACGTTCATAGCGCGTTTCATTGCTTCTGCAAGCTTACCTCGATAACCATTATCTGCTTTGACCGAGACGACAGTCGGAAAATTGTCGCAAGTTTTTTCCAACAGGGAATACGCTGCTTTGGAATCGTGGACGTTTGCCTCAGTAACGGTAACGGCCAACGGAAAACCATTTGAATCGACGGCAATGTGGCGTTTGATTCCTTTGATTTTCTTGTTTCCGTCAATGCCTTTTTGTGACCTGGAAAGTTCGCTGCGCGAACTTTGGCTATCAATAATTACCACAGTGGGCGAGCCGTTTCTACTTCGCTTTTTCCGCTTAACATGGACCAAATGTTTCAGTAGCGAGTCGAACCATTGGCGTTGAGTCCACGAACGAAATGCGTTATATTTCTCCAATGGCCAAAGGAGCGCCGAATCAGCCGCCATTGACACCCCGTTCGCAAAAGATACACAATCCCATATAAATACTTAAAATTCAAAGCAATAGTAGTCCTTTTCAGATAGCCACGCAGTCATCGCTTTTGGGTTGAGATCAATAAAGATGCATTATCCATATACGATTATAACGTATTGGCCACAAAGATATTACCTCTGTCTCGCATCTCGTGGGCAATTTTGACATTGCCGCTCAGTCACAATGGAGCCCCATTGCTCTTCGTGTCAATCCCAAAATCTCTCCACGATATGCGACCCCATCGTTAACAAATATTATGGAACAGGCTCTTAGATTTTAATATTACGTTATTATACTGTTTTATGGCTCGGTCACACTATGTCTCTGCTATAATTCGCTGAACATGGTGCGGTAGAAGGCGGCTTTTTTCTCCAGGGCCAATGGGTAGGCTCGCGAGGTGGAGGGCATGCGCCAGATTTTTAGACCGTTTGCTGACGTGACGTATTTGCCCATTTTGGGCACTTCGGTGTCGGTCAGGGATGCTACGATCTGCGCCGCTTTCTCACCCGTTGTGGCTATAGTGTGACACTGTGGCATTTGTTCAAGTAATGCGGCAAGATTGGTTGGCTCCACGATCTCAAGAAATTTGTCGGAGGCATTGTCGTTCAATCGCCTGATGCGATGGCCGGTGTCGTGGAGTGCTATATGCTCCTGTGTCAGCAGATGCTTGATGGCATCGAGGTCAAAACGTTTTTCTCCTGGTATTTTGAGAGCATTACGGTCGCCGAGAAATATAAGTCCCATCATTGGCCAAAAGTCGTTGGTGGGATTGGGGTAGTAAAACTCCATCGACCATCGTTTGGGTTGTGGAGGAAAGGTGCCCATAATCAGGATTTTGGCGCCATCCGGGATGAATGGAGCAAAGGGATGAGTCTCTATGGCGATAGGATCGTTTCCGGTAGGGGACATTGGTTGGCTTTAGTATAAAAAACCAAAGCGAGGCCACTTCCCACTTGACTGTGGCATGGTGGCGTCGCTTTGTATGTTGATTAATCAGATAGTGTTTAGGCTTTTACGCGGCCAATATAAGAACCGTCGCGGGTGTCGACTTCGATCATGTCGCCTTCGTTGACGAAAAGGGGTACTCGGATCTCTGCACCGGTTTCGAGCGTGGCGGGTTTGAGAGTGTTGGTGGCGGTGTCGCCTTTAAGTCCGGGCTCGGTATATGTGATTTTGAGCACGGTCTTGATGGGCATCTCGGCATAGAGCACGGTCTCGGTTGATGCGTCGGTTACAACTTCCACGCTGTCGCCTTCTTTCATAAATGATGCACCGGTCACAAGTTCTTTGTTGATAGGTATTTGTTCGAATGTTTCGGTGTTCATAAAGATGTCGTCGCCACCATCGGCATAAAGATACTGGAACGGACGACGTTCCACGCGCACGTCTTCGAGTTTTTCGCCGATGTTGAAGCGGCGTTCAATCACGCGGCCGTCAACCACGTCTTTGAGTTTGGTGCGCATAAAGGTGTTGCCTTTGCCGGGTTTTACGTGAAGGAATTCCACGCAAAAATAGAGTCGGCCATCCATGCGGATGCATGTGCCGTTTTTGATGTCTTGAGCGTTAATCATTTGACTGTATGTATTTTATTGGTATTCTGAGTGGGTTTGTCAGCGCAAAATTACAAAAAAAATCTCTAAGTCTGACATTTAGCCGTCGTTTTTTCGTCAAAATCTGCAGTGCAAAGTCGACCAAATATTGAGGGACTCTTATTCGTCAGGGTAATACTTTGTGATGGGTATTGACCCGGTCAGCACTCCGTAGGCATTGAATGCAAGGCTGTCTAGTTCGTCCTCTCCGGCCCTGACCACAACCGGACCGATCCAATCGATCCAGTGCCGTAGCTTTTTGACGCAGTATTCACTGTGGGCAATGCCCCCGGTGACGATGATGGCATCCACTTTACCTCGTAGTGCAACCGATCTGGATCCCACTTCTTTGGCCACAGAATACATCATGGCGTCGAGCGCAAGACGATAGGGTTCGCGCCCGTGTGATGCCTTTTTCGCAATGAGTGCCACATCGGTTGAGTTGACCAGCGACGACAATCCGCCTTTGCCGTTTAGCATCTGCTTGATCTCACGTTGGGTGTAGCGCCCGCTGAAACACATGTCGACGAGCTGATCGGAAGGAATCGTCCCGGCGCGCTCAGGACTGAATGGACCATCGCCGTTGAGGGCGTTGTTGACATCGATCACTTTCCCTTTGCGGTGAGCTCCAACAGATATGCCTCCGCCAAGATGCACGAGTATGAGATTGAGATCCTCATAGCGTCGTCCGATCGACCATGCATAGCGACGAGCCACGGCTTTGGTGTTGAGCGCGTGGAATATAGAACGTCGACGTATCATCCTGATGCCTGTGATCTTGGCCTCGGGCATCATCTCGTCGACCACTTCGGGATCGGCAATATAGGCCGGACACCCGATCTGATGTGCTATATCAGCCGCTATCAGTCCACCCAGATTGCATGCGTGCTCGAGTTCGCTGTTGCGCAGATCTTCGATTAGTTTTGAATCCACGTTGTAGACACCCGATGGCGTGGGACGTACCAAACCTCCCCGGGCTATTATGGCATCGAATTTCATATCGATCCCGGCTTGCTGCAACGCTTCGATGGTGGCTTGACGTCGCATATCGAGTTGGTCGTAGACATGGATGAATTGTTTAAGCTGGTCGACCGAATGTGATTTTGTTTCTTTCCAAATCAACTTTCGGTCGTCGTATACGGCCCACTTCGTAGAGGTGGACCCGGGATTGATGACAAGTATTCTCATGTATGGGCGGTGCAGGCAAGAATCAGACTGTAGAATTTGGACTGTGCACTGTCGGCACGCGACGGTATCACGATGGGAGCCACAGCTCCGCACAGTATTCCGGCCATCGGTGCATGACAGAACAGTGATATGGTTTTGTAGAATGTGTTGGCTGAAGCAAGATCGGGAAATATCAGCAGATCGGCGTGACCGCAAACTGCCGATTCGATATGTTTTATGTCGGCGCTTTGGGCATCGCAAGCCGATTTCACGTCCATCGGACCATCGATCGTCACCCCTTCGCCAAATTTACCATCGGCAGCCATGGCCTTCAGTTTCTCATAGTCGAGCGTATAAGCAAACCGAGGATTGACCTTTTCGGTGAAATGGATCAACGCCACCTTAGGCCAGCGGATATTGAGTTTTTTCAGCAGTGCCACGTCGTAGCCAATCATTGCCTCGAACTGATCGAAATCGGGGTAGGGGATCACGGCGGCATCCGAAAAAAAGATCATTTTG
Organism: Bacteroides sp.; assembly: GCA_023666835.1. Classification (GTDB taxonomy): domain Bacteria; phylum Bacteroidota; class Bacteroidia; order Bacteroidales; family Muribaculaceae; genus Paramuribaculum. The sequence continues at coordinate 208,042 of JAMPBJ010000002.1, forward strand.
TCGTAGCTGTCGATCTTGGCTGCAGTGACATGGGTCAATACTTTTCCTTCCGGCAACAGTCCGGTAGCTTTATTGAGTACTGCTTTCAGAAGATTGTCGGTATTGATAGCTCCTTTCATCAGCACATCGGCCCGATGGTTGCGGACTAGCTCCACGCCGCGTGCTGCTGCCGTATCGAGGTCGGCAACTACTTCATAGTTCACGCCATCGTATTTGCCGGCCAGGCCTTCAGCCCAAGTTCTGTCAGCTACGCATACAAGCCGGAATTCAGCCAATTGCATGTCGAGGCAACGCTCCACAACCTCACGGGTGTGGTCGTCGTGCGGTGCAACAACGGCAACGCGTTTTTTGGGGCGCAATTTTGAAAAATGGTCAATGAGTTCGTCAAACGAGATCATGGTATTCTTACGAGATAGTCGATATTTTTTGCAAATATCGCAAAACAACACCTAATTTCACCCTCGTTTTAGTTAAAGTAGCTAAACAAATGGCCATTTTTCGGCGTTTTATTAGCATAAATTCAGATATGCAGCTGCTTCCCACGACATATAGACTCAAACTTTCAGGCCTGTTGGACAGATTTGCCCGATGGCATCGCAGGTATCTTTCTTCAAAGGCCACGCTGTTTATTGCTGTGACAGTGGTTGGTCTTCTCGCCGGCGTAGGGGCTTTTGTGCTAAAACGTGTCATTGCTGCTGTTTCGCACCTTTTGCTCGATCATTTCAATCCGTTGGATTTCAACTGGGCGTTCCTGTTCATTCCACTCATAGGCATTGTGCTGACGGGAATAGCAACACGCTATATAATGCGCACCCATCTAGCACATGGTGTCCGACACCTTAAGGAACAATTGAAGGCAAAGGACTATTATATTAAGCCATCACTGATTTTCTATCCGATGATAGCAAGCACATTGACGCTGGGATTTGGAGGCTCGGCCGGATCGGAGGGGCCTATAGCGTGCACGGGAGCTGCAATCGGAGGAAATATCGGTCGCTGGCTTCGCCTCGACTCCAAGGCGTTGATGCTTATGATAGGTTGCGGTGCAGGAGCAGGGATTGCCGGAATATTCAAGTCGCCGCTCGGTGGGGCTCTCTTCACCATCGAAGTGCTTCGCCTTCCGCTCTCATCAGTCTTTGTTATAGCTCTGCTCGTTTGTACGATTGTGGCCGGCATGACATCGTATGCATTAGGGGGATTTGATCTTGATATCGACATGACCACGGCAGGAGCCTCGTTTGATCCGTCGCTCATGCCGTTTGTGTTGGTAATCGGTGTGGTATGCGGATTCTATTCGCTCTACTACAGCTATATAATGAAACTTGTGGAGCATTTGCTACATAAGATTGGAAATCCGTGGGTCAAAAACATTATTGCCGGACTGCTTCTGTCATGTGCCATAGCCATGCTCCCGGCTCTTTATGGCGAAGGATACAAAGTGGACGGTCATCTGCTCAATGACAACCCCGGGGCTCTGATTTCCGATGGAATGTTCGCCTGTCGGTCGGGGGGCGTTGTGCTGCTGATGAGCGTTTCGCTTGCTTTGATTGCGGTGAAATGCTTTGCCACTTCGGCCACCAACAGTGGCGGCGGAGTGGCCGGCGAATTTGCTCCCACGCTATTTGCCGGTGCCGTTCTGGGTTATCTTTTCGCTATTGCCGTGGAGTACTTTTACGGCTATCATCTTCCCGTGGGTATGTTTGTACTTCTTGGCATGGGAGGCGTCATGGCTGGAGCAATACGTGCTCCGCTGATGGCATTGATGCTTGTCACTGAAATGGTTGGAGCATACTCTTCGTTCTTCCCTATGCTGATCGTCACGGCATTATCGTTTGGTGTGGTCAGGCTGTTTACCTACGATGACTTTTTCGCTCGCCATCATGATCGGCCCAATGGCTTGATTTCCAAACTCACACACCATCTTTTGAAATAATTCTCATATACATTAGGACAAAATAAAAGGCAGCGTCGTGTTATTTGACGCTGCCTCCTTTGGAGGTACCTAGCAGAATCGAACTGCTGTAAACGGTTTTGCAGACCGGTGCCTAACCACTCGGCCAAGGTACCATTTTGTGGATTGTGGTGCAAAGATAAGTGATTATTTTTTATTGCGCAAATGATGGCGTGAAAAATCCGTGATTTTTCTTTTCGCAAAAAAAAGAAAATGCCGCGACGTGATGTCTTTCCGGGGCAACCTGTCGCGGCATTATAGCTTATAATCGTCTTATTGTTTGCCGAAAAGATCTTTGATCGAGCCGATCGACGACAATACCGAACTTGCTTCGTAGGGAATATAGACGGTCTTGTTGTCTTTGCCCGAAGTCATCTGTGACAGGGTCTCGATATATTTCATGGCCAGCATATAGGTGGCGGGATCAGTCTGACCCTGGCTGACTGCCTCGGCCACTTTGCGTATGGCATCAGCTTCGGCCTGCGCATTGAGTATGATGGCCTGTGCCTGACCTTCGGCACGCAGGATTTCTGACTGCTTGTGAGCCTCGGCTTCGTTGATTCGAGATGCTTTCTGGCCTTCCGAACGCAGGATGAGCGACTGCTTTTCACCCTCGGCGTTAAGTATTTCGGCTCTTCGGTTGCGCTCGGCCTGCATTTGTTTTTCCATAGCCACGCGGACGCTTTCGGGCGGTGTGATGTCCTGCAATTCTACGCGGTTCACTTTCACGCCCCATTTGTTGGTGGCGTCGTCGAGTATCGATTGCAGCTTGGTGTTGATGGTGTCGCGCGAAGTCAAGGTTTCGTCGAGTTCAAGTTCGCCGATCACGTTTCGAAGCGATGTCTGCGTGAGTTTCTCAATCGCGTTTGGCAGATTGTCAATCTCGTAGACGGCCTTCTTCGGATCAACGATCTGAAAATAAAGAAGAGCGTTGATTTCAGTCGTCACGTTGTCACGGGTGATTACCTGCTGCGAAGGAAAGTCGTAGACTTGTTCGCGAAGATCGATCACCTTTGTTGCTACGGTGCGGATCACGTGGCGCCCGTTGTACAGCTCTACTCTGCGAGTATAGATGGTTTTGGCCCGGTCGATAAACGGGATGATGAAGTTCAAGCCCGGAGGCAGCACGGCGTGGAAACGTCCGAGACGTTCGATCACGCGTGTTTCAGACTGCGGAACGACGACAACGCCGGCCGAGATGATCACGATGGCTATGATGGCCACTATGATTGCAATGATAACAGAGATTGACATGTTGTGTGTGGTTTAATCGTTTATTTTCTTAACTGTCAGAATTATGCCGTCGTAGTCGGTCACCTGCACCTCTTCACCGACACGGATGCATTCGGAATGATGCGGAGCCCTGACCTGCCAATTGTCGCCATCGATGCGGGCACGACCGAGTCTGCCGGGTTTGACCTCATGGGTGATATAGGCTGTTCGCCCTATGATGGCATCCATGCCGGTTTGACGAGCTGCAGTTTTCGAAGCTTCGATGTTGCGACGTCTGACCCATGGCAGAAGTATGAGATATGCGGCAATGGCAATGATCAAAAGTGCTGTCAGTTGCCAGTTGAGATTAAGTCTGAGTAGTGAACAGACAAAAGCGGCGAGAGCTCCGGTGGCAAGGCACAATGCCCAGATCATCTGGCTACACACTTCGATGATGATCAGAACGGCAAATATTATGAGCCAAATGAGGTAGGGTTCCATGGCGATATTTATGTTGGGTTTTGTTCAAAAGTCGTGATAATCACAACGTGCCGTATTGGTCTTGGGTGTGATCGCTGTAGTCTTGACAAATATAACGCTTTGGAATATAAAATGCAACAGTTGTGCCGGATTTCTTTATCGAGAAATATAAGCGAGCGAATCACAGTTTTCGCTTATGGTGGATTCGATGCCATAGACATAAGCATCGGCCGACGATTCGCTGATTTGAGTGCGGATTATGTGTTCACGAGCCCGCAGATCGAGGAGTTGCGATCTGATCTCATTGACCGAACTGCATTGATCGAGAAGCTGTATTGCATGTCGGCACCCCAGCTTATATGCCGAACTGTCGGCCGGATCAATCGTCATCTGTTTTTCGACGGCTATTGAGTCAGCCGTTTCGTCGTCGTTGGAACCTGATGATGAACATGCAATAAGTGCGGCTGCAAAGATGGCAATAAGTGATCGGTAGGGCGTCATAGGAGTGTGATGGCTATTTTGGCGCATGCCTCTGCATCGGCAAGCGCGTTGTGATGATTGTCGAATGGAATGCCAAGAAAGTTGGCGAGATATGGTAGCGAATAAGATCCGACCATTTGCCGCGGGATGGAGCGGCGGGCGGCCGTGAGTGAACACAAAAATTCATTGTCTGGCCAAATACACCCGTAGTGTGCTGCTGTGGCTCTCAGACATCCACGGTCGAACTGGGCATTATGTGCCACAAGAGGCAAACGTCCGATAAACGTTTTCAGATCCGGCAAAATTTGGTCAAACGTGGGCTGGTCATCGGTCATCGAGCGGTCGATTCCGTGTATTTCTTTTGTGAATCGTTCAAAGTAGTAGTTAGGCGTAGGATGCACAAGAGTGTAGAAGGTGTCAGAAATTATACCTTCGGTCACCTTGACGGCGCCTACCGAGCAAATACTTGTAGGCGAACTGTTGGCGGTTTCAACATCTATGGCCACAAAGTTTTGCATATCAGCATCTGTAGATTGATTCGACGATTTGCTCGGTGCGCTTTTTCACATCTTCCATGAGCCATCGGGGTGTGGAGGTGGCTCCGGCTATTCCGATGCTTTCGGCGTCGGCAAGCCATTGAGGCTCGATTTCGGTAGCATTGGCAATCAGATGCGAGCGATGGTTGGCATCGTGGCATTGGTTGAACAACACACGGCCGTTGCTGCTCTTCTTGCCGGCCACGAAAAGCACCACATCATGATCCGACGCAAATTGGCGTATGCCCTGCACGCGATTGGAGACGCGGCGGCATATGGTGTCGTGACACTCGACTGTCGATGGATCTGATGCGCGCGATATGATTTCGTTGCACATGTTGCGGAAGCCGTCGAGTGGTTTGGTGGTCTGTGAATACACGGCAATGGGCCGCGAAAAATCGATGGCCGATAGCTGGTCGGCGCTTTCCACCACAATGGCTGTGCCTTGTGTCTGGCCAACCAGGCCGTTGACTTCTGCGTGGCCGGCTTTGCCGTAGATCACGATCTGCGGGGCGTCTTCGCGCGAATAAGTGGCTTTGATACGACGCTGAAGCTGAAGCACCACGGGGCATGTGGCGTCTATGATTTCGATATTGTTTTCTGCGGCTATGGCATAGGTCGACGGTGGCTCGCCGTGTGCGCGAAGCATCACTTTGGCCCCGGCAAGATTTGAAAGATCGGCGTGGGAAATGGTGACAAGTCCCTGACAACGCAGACGCTCCACTTCATCAGAGTTGTGCACGATGTCGCCCAGGCAATACAACGTATGACCCGACGATAGTTCCGCTTCGGCTTTTGATATGGCCGAAGTCACTCCGAAGCAAAATCCGGAGTCGGCATCGATATCGATTGTTATGTTGCGATGGTCGGTCATCTATTGTCGACGATGTGATTGTAAAGGTCGAGTAGCCATTGGTTTTGTGTCTCGATATCCATTATGGAATTGTCGAGCACTACGGCGTCGGGCGCTTTGCGGAGCGGACTTTCCTCACGGGTTTCGTCGATGTGGTCGCGGCTGATCACGTTGGCCAGGACTTCTTCAAACGATGTGGCCACGCCCTTGTCGATAAGTTCCGACAGGCGTCGTTGCGCACGTGTCTGGGCGGAGGCAGTGACAAACACTTTCATTTCAGCATCGGGGAAAACGGTGGTGCCGATGTCGCGGCCGTCCATTACGATTCCTTTGTGGCTTCCCATTTCGCGCTGTTTTTCCACCAATGCATGACGCACTGCCGGGATTGTTGCCACGGGAGATACGCAATTGCTGACGGCCATCGAACGGATCTCTTTTTCAACGTTCTCGCCGTTGAGGGTTGTGTTTTGGCCTTTGGGTGTCACTTCAAATCCAATATGAATGTCGGGGAGCGCTTTGATCAGTGCATCCTGATCGACACTTTGATCGTTTCGGATCATGCCGTGGCGAAGAGCGTAAAGGGCCACGGCGCGATACATGGCGCCTGAGTCGATATAGCGGTAGCCGATACGTCGGGCAAGTTCTCGTGCCATCGAACTTTTGCCTGATGATGAATAGCCGTCGATGGCGATGGTTATGAGTGGTTTTTCCTGCATGACTATATATATTAATGTGTGGAGAGTCGTTTGAATCAGTTGAGCAGCTCGGTGAGGTTGGTCGAGAGATTGAACATGAATGTGGAAGCTCCCGAGTGTGGTTGGGCAAAGGCAATGCCGATTTTAAATGATTTGACATTCAGTCCGGCACCTACCGAAAAACCAGACAGGAAGCTGCGGGCATATGTGCTCATGTCGGTTCGTGTCTTGTAATTGTAGCCCAATGAGATGTGAAATTTATCGGAGGGAATGAAGTCGGCGGCAAACACAAGATGACGAAACAGATTTGACGTGAAACTGTCTTTCAACTTGAGCGGTTCGTCGCTCGATCCATCGCCCGTCTCGTAGTAAGGAAGGTGCCATTTGGTCAGATTCCATGCAGTCACGGAGAAGCGGATGGGCAGATGACCGAACGATTGCGACCAACCGAGGCGAAGATCGACGGGCAGGCGGTCGTAGGCATCCTGAAAACGTTTCACCTGACCGCCCAAATTGGCCACCACTACCGATAGTGACTGGTCGCGGTCGGGATCGTAATAGTTGATGCCCAGATCGGTGCCAATGGCAAAGGCTGAATAGTCGCCATAGGAGCTGTAGATGGCTTTGAGGGTGATGCCGCCTCGCAACCGATCTGTAATATCATGGCTATATGTGCCGCTGATGTTGAGATCCTTAGGGGAAAAATCGCCGGTCAGTGTCCCGGTTTCGTCGGTGCCTTTTATGGTTCCGTAACCGTAGTATTGCACTCCAACTGCCCAAGCCCCGTGTTCTGAAGCCTTGTTGCCGAATCTCACGCCGGCAAAATTGGAATCAGCAATATATCGCATGTAATTGACACCCAGCTGCATGTCGAATTCCGGCCCCAACAGAGCAGGGTTCTGATCTATGACGTTGATGTCGTCGTCGACGGTGGTGATGTTGATTCCCCCCAGACCATAGATTCGAGCTGAAGATGTGGTGTTGAGAAAGTTGTAGGCCGGGGTCGATCCGTCGCCCCATGCGTATAATATTGAGATACTTGCCAGAATGCTTAAAATCGAAAGGCGTAGAGTTGTCATTTTATTCCAATGAGATGTCGTTCATCCGTTAATAATGAAATAACGTTTGACAATGCCCGATTATTATATGGCATGCTTCGATCATAGTCGGAATGGGATAGTCAGGAAGCAGACCACGGGAACTTTCCGGCCGTCAAGCAGACCTGCATTCCATCGCGGCATGTTGGATATGATTCTGACAGCTTCGTTCATCATGCTTGGACATGGCCCACGCTGCACTCTGATGTTGAGTATCGAGCCGTCGCTATCGACAATAAAAGAGCACACAACACGTCCTTGTCTTCCGGATTCATATGCATCACGCGGATAGTGGCGCTCGCTGTTGATGAATCGAATCATGGCAGCCTCACCGCCGGGGAACTGTGGCGAAACGTCAACAAAGTCGGGCATGTATGCTTCGTCGGCTATTCGTTCGCCCGGACGGAAAAAGTCGACCATCATCACGCTTTGAGCTGCTGAAGGCAAGGCTGTTGTGAAGAATAGGATGGCCAGAAAGGCACATTTGTGATATTTGGAAGAGAGAATGGATATTGTGGGCATTCAGATTGATTTATTGATTTATTAGGCAGTGATAAACTGCGCAACAAAAGTATAACAGTTGCTTAATATGGCCAAACTCCATGTGCCATTTTTGAGAATGATTATTATTGTTTTAAGTTTGTTAGCATTTGAAAAGCGGTCACGCACTGCCCGAAGGCGTGAATGACCGCTCCATTTGTGTTATGGTGGTGATATTAGTCGACCACTATTTCATCAACGAAAAGGAATCCCGGTTTGCCGGCTCCGGCGCCGTGCCATTCGGGCAGTTTTGTCTCGCAATCGACAGTCACCTTGACGTAGCGTGCATTGGTGGGAGCAAATTGCATGTGATGGGGTCGAATCTCGCTGACATATTCGGTCATAGCCGGATATTCAACTTCAGCCACACGATTGAAGTTAGTTCCATCGTCAGACACATCCACTTTGATGCCTCTTGCATCCATAATCCAGTTCAGCCCGTCGACGAGTGTGTTAAGATCAACTGATGAGATGTTTTGTTCCGATCCCAGGTCGATCACAGCCACAAGTGGGGTGTTTTCATAACCGATCCATTGGCCAGTGTTGAAACTCGAGCCACCGAATCGTCCGTCGGTCAGAAGTCCGCCCGGTGCTTTGTAACGCGAATGGGGTGTGGTCAGAAGTTCGACGGCCGATGATGTTGATTTGGCAAATTTGACGCTGTCAACAAACAGTCGGCTTTGGCTGTCGGGTCGGATTGCCAGTGCTTTGAATGTGGTAGTCGATGTGATGGGCAGTGGTCCGGTGTAGAGTTTTGATGTGGTGGTGGGAGTGCTTCCATCGAGTGTGTAGTAGATCGGGGCATCGTCAACCGTACTGAGATTAGCCACAATGGCGTGCTGTGCCGGATCGCTCTGGAGACCTCCCTGAATATCAAAGATGTGGGTTGCATAGTTGTAGCCCAGGTTTTTGTAGTGGTCAACCAAGCGCACCGCGCGTTTTGTAAATGCGTCATAATCTTTTGTTTCCGGTTGCAGCCACTGCACCTCCGAAAGTGCGGCCAGACGCGGAAGCTCCATGTATTGCGCATGACTCAGATCTGAGATGTATTCAGTCCAGAGATTGGCTTGTGCACCAAGTATGTGTTTGCTCTGTTCGGGAGTCAAGGATTCTGTGGGTTCAAGGCTATAGACTTTTTCAACTGATACGAATCCGCCAATTCCAAGCGGTTCTTCAGCAAGGTTCTGCGATTGGGAGTAGTCGAAATAGCAATAATTGGTGGGAGTCATGATTGCATCATGGCCCATTTTGGCCGCTTCTCTGGCCCCTTCAACTCCGCGCCATGACATCACTGTGGCTCCGGGGAAGAGACCGCCTTCAATGATTTCGTCCCATCCGATCATTTTTCTGCCCATGCCGGCAAGGGTTTTTGCGGCATGTTCCATCACAAAGCTCTGGAGTTTCTGCTCGGCGGTACTGTGGTCGTCGTCGACAAGTCCCAGAGCGACGATTCTGGCCTGGCATTTCGGGCATTCTTCCCAGCGATCTTTCGGGCATTCGTCGCCTCCAATGTGTATGTATTCCGACGGGAATATGTCGACTACTTCGGTCAGCACGTCGTCAATAAACTTCAGTGTAGTATCATTGCCGGCACAAAGTACATCCTGCGACACGCCCCAGCGTTGCCATACAGAGTAGGGGCCACCGGTGCATCCAAGCTCGGGATAGGCGGTCAGTGCTGCTATCATATGGCCCGGCATATCGATTTCGGGAATGACGGTGATATGGCGGTCGGCAGCATATTTCACGATATCGCGGGCTTCGTCCTGTGTGTAGTAACCTCCGTATCTGATCGAATCAGACGATTCGAAATCATGACCGATGCAGGTGCCGTCGCGCCAGCTGCCGATCTCGGTCAGCTTGGGGTATTTTTTGATTTCCAGACGCCATCCCTGGTCGTCGGTGATATGCCAGTGGAATTTATTGATATTGTGGAGCGCCAGCATGTCGATGAATTCCTTGATCGAGTCGACGGGAAAGTAATGGCGTGATGTGTCAAAGTGTGCGCCGCGATAGGCAAAGCGGGGCGAGTCGTTGATAACCACACCGGGGAACACAACATCACCTTTGCCGTTGGCATCGACCGATTTGCGTAGTGTCTGGATGCCATAGAAGTTGCCGGCGGCCGATGCTCCGTCGATTATGATCATGTCGGGGATGACGGTGAGTGTGTAAGCATCGGGGTTGTCGGATTTTAATGTCTGACAAATTACGATAGCGTCCTTTTTCGGCTGTTTGGTCGTGATCTTAAGATCGTAGCCGGTCAGTTGTTTGAGATACTCGGCCAAAAGCTCGGCGTTGCGTTTGAGCTTTAAGTCGCCTTTTGTATAGACAATTTTTGTGGATTTGGTTAGAGTGAATTCGCCTTTGTCGGTTTTGACAATGTTTTTGGGCAAAGGAACCACTTCATAGTTGGCCTTGGTGTTGGCGTATGCACAAACTGACGTTGCCATAACACCAACAGCCATCAGGATAGAAAACAGTTTTTTCATTGGTCTTGTGATGCTGTTTTTTGAATATTAAGGTAGTTGAGATTGTTCGATTGATTTTAAATCAGCATGTTTGTCTGCTTGTTGAATTTTGGTTTAGACAGACTAACTATTATATGCAAAGATAGCAAATCGAAACCGAAAAGTCAATAATAATGCGAATAAAAACAATTATATAAAATATAATTTTGTTAAATCCGACGGAAAATGTTAATTTAGCCGTTGAAAAATGACGCTGAGAGAATTTTTTTGCATTGTCGGCTCGTCGATCATGTGAACAAACTGCACATCTCTCGCGTTTAGTCATCGTAAAATCTATTAACGATCAAAACTATTATTCGCTATGAAACCATTAAACATTGTATTGGCTATTGCCGGAGGCGCTCTCGTTGGTGCAGCTGTAGGTCTGTTGTTTGCTCCTGAAAAAGGCACAACCACTCGTAAAAATCTCGCTAAATTCCTTAAATCAAAAGGTATCCGACTGAGCTCTAAGAGCCTCGATGAATTGGCCGAAGAACTGGAATCGGAAATTGAAGAAAATGCATAACGTATAATCTTTAGATAGTCAGTCAAACAAAAGCATTAACCATATCATACACGATAAAAATGAGTAAGAACCCGCTTTTATATTGCTTCGTCGGAGGCGCACTCGTTGGCGCTGCTGCCGCTTTGCTTTTCGCCCCTGAAAAAGGCTCTGAGCTTCGCAGAAAAATCAAAGAAACTCTTCAGAAAAAGGGTATTCTCTGCACCGAAAGCGAAATCGATGCGCTTGTGGCTCAGCTCACCGCTGACATCGACGAGTAATATCATTCATGTTGCCGCGATGGCATTCGGTCGCGCGGCAGTGGACTGACAGAAAACACACACCCGTCCGAATGCACTTCGTCGTTCGGACGGGATTGTGCGTATCTTCCCGGTTCATTAAATATCAGACAAGACATCCTCAAATTTTTACCTATGGACGAACAAACCTCGATTCAATCTTTATGGTTGCGGGTGAAAGACATGCTCTCACTCAAATATGAGTATGTGAAACTGACTTTAGCCGAAAAATTGACATTGCTTTTTGCTGCCATTGCAATCTGCATCATCGTGTTCGTGTCGCTTTCGGCCATTCTTTTCTTCCTCTCGGTGGCTCTTGAACACTTGTTGGCCGAGTCGGTAGGCAACGTGTGGAGCTCAGTGATTGTGGCCGGTGTCTATCTGGCATTGGTCGTTGTCGTTCTTCTGTTGAGAAAACCGTTGATCATCAATCCTATCAGCCGGTTCGTTTCTAAGCTTTTAATGCATTAATTTCAAACAGCAGGATTATGAAAAAATCAGAATTGGAATTGATTGAAGGCGCTGCAAAAGGTTGCACTATCGACGAGCTCAGATTTCGCAGAGCATACACACTGGCCAAATACGAAATGGCCAAGGCTCGCGTCATGGAGGAAGTCAGTGAAGTCGGCGCTGTCGTCGGCCGTCCCTCCGGATTTCTGGGTCGCATATTAGGTTCGCTCAACTACCTCGACTATGCTTTGCTTGCTTTTCGGGTTGGGTCGAAATTCTACAAATGGCGCCAGTCAAGAAAATAAGTTGAAGGCGAACACGGTTCTTGGCGCGTTCGCCTTCTTTCGTTCATCACACTCATTCATCACTCAATGAACAATTACATCGAAGTGCGCATTGATCTTGATCCATGCAATGCCGATATGACCGACGTGCTGGCAGCTTTGCTTGCCGACGCCGGATTTGAAAGTTTTGTGCCCGACGACCGCGGCTTGACCGCTTATATTAAAGAGACCGACTACGATGAGTCAATGCGACAAATCCCCGAGGCGATGCCGTTTGCCACGAATGTCGTCTGGCAATCGTCGATCGTCGAAGGCAAGGATTGGAACCACGAATGGGAGAAAAACTATTTCAAACCGATTGTGGTTGGCGACGAAGTGGTGATCCACAGCTCGTTTCACAAAGATGTGCCGGAATGTAAATACGATATTGTGATCGATCCCAAGATGGCCTTCGGTACAGGTCACCACCAGACCACCTGGCTGATGATCAAAAGTATTCTTCAACAGGATCTATCCGGCAAAAATGTCATTGATATGGGCACCGGCACAGGTATTCTCGCTATACTTGCTACAATGCGTGGAGCTGCTGAAGTGGTCGGAATAGAGATCGATGAACCGGCCTACGTCAACGCTATCGAAAATTGTGGACTCAACAAAGTCGACCATATCCGGCTTTTCAACGGCGATGCACGTCAATTGTCGGGTAGGGAAAAGTCGGCCGACGTTTTCCTTGCCAATATCAACCGAAACGTCATCACAGGCGATATGATGCATTACGCAAGGTCTTTACGCCCCGGCGGTCGTATGATTCTTTCCGGTTTTTATCTCGACGACGTAGATGTGGTGGAGAAGGCTGCGGCCCAGTATGGGCTTGCTCACGAACTTGTGATGGATCGCGACAATTGGGCATGCGTTCACCTGCGTAAAAAATGACTTGCCCTGACCTGATTCTGAAAACTATTGCGTATATTTGCACATTAGCAAACATTTTGATAAAATGAAAAAAATTATATTTGCACTTTTGGGCATTATGCTCTCGCTGACCGCTTCTGCCGCTGATCAAAATAAGAAAGATGTGACCGGATGGAGCCATTTTGCCTGGGGCGCTGAAGTCGGTGGATCGATTGATATGACCAGCCACGATTTGTCGAGTGTCAATATCGATGCATATCTGGGCTACCGAAACAGTTGGTGTGAGGTGCTTGGCGTGGGTGCCGAAATCAACATGATGCTGAGCAACAGCGTCAGAGCTTTCCCTGTCTATGCCATGTTTCGCACCGGATTCAGTTCGCGGCCCACACTGATGTTTTTCGATATGCGTGCCGGCGTTTGCTTCAACAATCTTTCTGAATCCAACCAGCAGACCACGGCCTATGTGTCGCCCGGAATAGGCGTGAATCTGGCCGGCGGCAAGTCGTTTCAGTCGTATGTGACTTTGAGCTACGTCTACAACTCCCTGCGTCCATTCGATATAGGCGATCGCCACTTCAATGTCGATGGTCTCAGCATGGCCTGTGTGCGTCTTGGTATTAGATTTTAAGAGTGTGTCTGACACATGGAATTGTCTGTGAAAATAATAAACGGGTCGCATCATCCGCTTCCGGAATATGCAACCGCCATGTCGGCCGGAATGGATGTCCGCGCCAACCTGGATGCTCCGATCGTACTGCAACCGATGCAACGAGTGCTTGTCCCGACCGGTCTGCGAATTGAGTTGCCTGCCGGATTTGAATGTCAGCTGCGTCCGAGAAGTGGCCTTGCGCTGAAAAAAGGCATCACCCTTCTCAATAGTCCCGGCACCATTGATGCCGACTATCGTGGCGAGATTGGAGTGATTCTGATCAACCTTTCCGACCAACCATTCACTATCAACGACGGCGAACGTATCTGTCAGATGGTTGTCGCTCCATACACAAGAGTCACCTGGACCGCCACCGACTCCCTCGATGAGACCTCACGAGGAGAGGGCGGATTCGGACACACCGGCGTTAAATGATGAAACAACAACTATGTATAAGTTGAAAACACATAACACGATGTCGAAATTCGGTGCATTGTTCGTTACGGCATTGCTTGCCCTTTCACAGTTTGTTGGCAATGCCCGGCAGCAATCGGCCGATAAATCAGACAGGATAAAATCCGACTATATATTCCTGGAAGCTCTTCGTTATGAGGCTGCCGATAGTGTCGATGCATACTATGATCTTATCAGCCGAGCTTTCGAACTCAACCCCGACGACAAGTATATCGGCTACGACTATGGGCTTTATGAGGCTTTGTTGTACTACCCCGACAGTATGCAGCTTGCCGAACATGGTCTTGGGCTGATGAAAAGATATGTCATGTCGAATCCTGAAGATTACACTGCCGGCCTTCGATATGCCAATATGCTCGGACAGATTGATCGCAACGATGAAGCTATCGATGTGTATCGCATCATGTTTGCGCACGCCAAGGACCCTCGTCTGACCGGGTCGGCCTATGCTTCGGCTTTGGCTTACTCTACACGGCCCGACAGCATCCGCAAATCCATTGAAATCATTGACAGCCTCGCCCGCTACGATGGCTCGCCCAAGGACTATCTCTCGCAGAAAGTCAATTATTATAATATGTTGGGCGATACTGCCGCTGTGATTCGCGAAGTTCATCAAGTGCTTGATGCTTCGCCTCGCGACATCACTAACGTTGTTGTGATGGGTAGCGTCTATTCGGCCTATCAAATGAAGGATTCTGCTCTTTACTATTTCAATAAGGCCGTAGAAATGGATCCGACCAACGGCATGGCGCGATATTCGCGGGCACAATTCTTCCTCGAATCGGGCGACAGCACGTTGTACACCAACGATATGATCGAAGCCTTGCACTATCCTGATCTCGACATCGACATCAAAAGCCAGCTGCTTCAGAGATATGTGGCCGATTTCAACGACGATTCCACCCGCTATGATTCCACTCGCGCTTTGATCGATGAGATGGTGCGATTGTATCCCCACGAAGAATCATTGCGACAGCTCTACGGATCGTTCCTGTTTAATCACGAAGATATTGCCGGAGCTGCCGAGCAATTCCAGTATTTGGTTTCGCTCAATCCCGACGACGCCGAACTGTGGCGCTCGCTCTCATGGCTCTACTATCTTCAGGAAGACAATGCCTCGGCTCTGGCTACAATCAAAAAGGCTTTGCGCTACTTCCCGAAAGAGATACCGCTGTATGAGTTTGCAAGCTTTGTTTGCATGAACGATGAAAAGTATAATCAAAGCGAAGATTATCTTAACAAAGCGCTCGAACTGATGGCCGATTCTGATGATACTGAAGTTAAAGCTCGTTTGATAAGCTCAAAGGGCGATCTATATTATAAGGTGGGCAACCTTGATTCGGCGTTCTCGTTCTACAAACAAGCCATTGAACTTGATCCTGCCAACAGTCAGATTCTGAATAATATGGCATACTACCTTGCGTGCAACGATATGGATCTCGACGATGCATTGACGTATGTGGAAAATGCTCTATTGCTCGAGTTGGTGGAGGAGAAGGAAAACAAATCCACCACCATCGATACGTACGCATGGGTGCTTTTCAAGCGCAAGGAATATGAAAAGGCTCTCGAAGAGATTAACCGTGTGCTTGAACTATCCGACTCTGAAGATTCAGCCGACGTCTACGAACACGCCGGCGACATCTACTTCATGAATGGCAAACCTGCCGAGGCTCTTGAATTCTGGACCAAGGCTCTTGAATTGGATCCCGACAATGAGCTTCTGCAGAAAAAGGTGAAACACAAAACATTTTTCTACGAATGAATCCCAGAGTGAAAATATTCGCAATCATTGCTGCCAGCATGCTGACCTTGGTCGGATGCCGGAGCAACCGCACTTCGGTCGCTCCATCGTCATCTGTGCAGGCCGACATGTTGAAATCGCAGTCCGATGCACGCGTCGAATTACGTAGCATTCTGGCTTCGTATGCCGATTGGCAACGGCTGCGTGTGCCGGTCACAGTCTCGGTCAGCAAGCCTAAGCAAATTTCCATTTCCGGCACGGCTTTTTTTGAGCGTGGAAAAAGTATTTCGATCACACTCAAGTATTTCGGTTTTGAAATCGGCAGCCTTTATGTCGACAATGATTCCATCATGGTGATCGATAAATTGCATAAAAGCTTTGCCTGTGAATCTGTGGGTCGCTTCCTGGCCGGTTTTGATGTGTCGGTCGACAATCTCCAGAATCTTCTGCTGGGCCACGTATTCGTGTTGGGTAAAGACAATGCCGCTATCGATGATTTCAGCAAAGCTGAGATGGAAGTTATTTCGGCTGACAGCTGGTTGCTTATACCGCCTTCGCCTTCATCTGCGCTTTCCTATGGATTCAGTTTCGAACCGGCTGCGGTGCTTAAAGCCCTCATTGTACAATCCGGTGCCAACCCTCCGGTGACATGTATGTATGGCACGTCGCGCCTGACGGCATTCGGCCCTATGGCAGAGTCGGTTGGCATTTCCTATGCCAAGGGTAAGACAACGATCGATGCCGAACTTCAATGGAATTTCGACAAGGCCAAATGGGACAAAGATGTGCAATCGCGACAGAAATCAGTTCCCTCGGGCTATCGTCGCATCACTTCAGCTGAAATATCCACTATGATATCAAAACTTTAGGATTATATGCGACGTCTGCTGATTCTTACAATGGTGATAGCGCTTTTGGCGGTGACTACAGATAGCTCCGCTGAAAAACCGCGCACTATAAAGAAAGCACGCACCGAACAGCAGGCCACAAAAAAGCGCATCAACGAAACCACACGCAAACTGTCCGACAACCAGAAACGCACCGAAAAGACCATGAATGAGCTCAACCTCATCCGCGGTGAAATCAGTCAGACTCAAGAACAGATTTCAAAAACCCGCTCTCAGGTCGACTCCATCAATACCTCCATCCGACAGGTCGAAGATTCTCTGTCGTTACTCGACAGCCGTCTGCAATTGATGACGGATGCATATGTCAAGGCGTTGCGACGGCTTCAGACGCGTCGGAGTTTCACTGATGAGATATCCTACATTTTTTCGTCGTCGTCATTTGCCGAAGCATATGCTCGCATGCGTTATGTGAGGGAATTCGCTCAGTGGCGCAAGCGTAAATCGGCCGAGATCCGTCGAGCCAAGGAAGAAATTGGCCGGCAGCGGACTCATCTCGATGAATTGCACTCGCAACGCACCTCGTCGCTCAACTTGCTGAGCAACGACGAGGCTCGATTGAAGGCTCGACAGGACGAAACGGACAAACTCGTGGCCCAGCTTCAGAGCGATGGCAAGTCGCTGCAGAAAGCGCTCGAAAAGGAACGCTCTCGATTGAAAACCATCGACAACGAAATCTCTGCCATGATCGAAGCCGAGCGTCGCGAACGCGAGCGACAGGAACAGGAACGCAAAAAGCGCGAAGCCCGCGAGAAAGGGAAAGCGAAAAAGGACAAAAAGGGTGGCAAGCAGGATAATTCGAAGGGTAAATCGAAATCGTCGACGCCTTCTGCACCCGCTGCTCCCACCACTCCCAAAGCCGGTACTCAAACCAAACCGAAATCGTCGATCGACAATAGCGATCCGGATGCCGCCATGACCGCAAAATTTGAAGCAGCCAAGGGTTCAATGATGTTCCCCGTTGCATCGCCCTACCGTGTGGTTGGGAAATATGGTTCGACTGCCGGACAACCGTTTAATACAGGTATTGAGATAGTGCTTGATGGTTCGGCCACAGCCCGAGCTGTATTTGAAGGCACTGTGTCGAGAATTTTCCAGAACCACGACGGCAACTACTCTGTGATGGTGCGTCATGGAGCATATATCACCGTGTTCTACAATATCCGCAGTCTGTCGGTCAAAGCCGGATCCAAACTCAAAGCCGGACAGACGATCGGACAGGTTGGTGTCGATGACCGCTATGGCAAACCGATGCTCCACTTTGAGATACGCAAGGGAAGCCAAACTCTCAACCCGCTCCAGTGGGTGAAATGACACATCATCTTCCCGTTAATTCCGGATTGAAATCCGCATCAATCATTATCCTATATCCATCTTTGAAACAACAGCAGATATGACTTACATTAAAAACATCGTGCCTCTCATTATTTTATTGTTCAGCGCGGCGATTTGTCGGGCGGGCGCATACGACGCCGATTTTGAATACGGAGGTATGTGGTTTAGGATCACATCTGCAGGTCCAAACCCAACATGCGCTTTGGCGAAGCCCCCTAAAGGTTATAAGTATCCAAAACGTTTTGTCATCCCTTCTGTAGTGCAATTCAAGGGTGTCGACCTGACCGTCACAGCTATCGGTACGGAAGCTTTTTCACGTGCAAAAAAGATCACCACAATCATAGTCCCGCCCTCTGTCACTAAAATGGAATACTTATCTTTCCAAAAGGAAGGATATTACAGCGATTTTATTATAGAATGTGACAGTATCATATTTGAAGATGGCGATGCTTTGCTTAAGTTTTCGTCTTCCTCAACTTTTGGTGGCGTAGAAAGAAGTAATTATCCCAATGCAAAATACATGTATCTCGGCCGAAATTTAGAGACAAGCAGCGGGATGTATAGGCCTGAAGACGAGCCAAGTTGTGGTAGCTTTCGCGAAATGTTTCTACTGACCGATCTGGAAATTGGCGATTCAGTGACATTCATCCCCGCATTAACTTTCCATAGTCTTTATCATTTGAAAAATGTTTCGTTTGGTAAGAACGTATCAGTGATTGGAAATTTTGCATTTGAAGACTGCCATCGGTTAAATAATGTAGTTCTCCCTGAGGGTCTGACCTATCTTGGGCTCTGCACTTTCGGTAATTGTCATAGTTTGACCAATATCACCTTCGGTGAGAATATAAAAAAGATTCATTGGCCATTCATGTTTAGTGAAAACATCACGGAAATATATTGCAAGGCGTTGACACCACCCGAATTGGATTTATATCAGAAGGCAATATATTTTAAAGCAACTCTCTACGTGCCCTCGCGCTCAATTCCTCTCTACCGCAGTGCAAAAGGATGGGAAGATTTTATCACCATCAAGCCTATGAATCCGGCTCTTTACTAACACCCCGTTCACCCAAGCAATTTTCTGACCTGCGCCTCAGTAGCGACCGGTACCATTCCGATGATATGAGCCAACATCCGTTCGTAGCTTTCCTCAGGTGAGCGATTGGATCGGATGATGCCATACAGGTTCTCGGGAGTAGAATATTTTGCCATCCCCCAGCCATAGCGGTTGCCGCGTTTGTCTATATTGTAGACGAAATCGGCTATCACGACGCGGCCTTCCATCATAAGTCGGGCGAGTATAGGGTCGAGCGAGATTTTTTCACCCACAGGCATATCATCTACAAGGTCTTCGGGGCGACGTTTCTTCTTACGTCCGCTAATACCAAGCAGCTCAGCGAGTATTTTAGAAGTTATGGAGCCCTCCGCTTCGATGGTCTGCAGCACAATCTCGTCGAGTGCAGCAGCATCTTCATTCGGCGCATAATGTTTCGTGCGTCGGTAGTTGATGAAATCCGGAAGCCACTCCCGGCTGATCCACACCGCCTTGCGTTTGAAAAACTTGCCATAGGCACATTCGCCGTCCCGTATTATCGGGCCTTTCCATTCCCAGGGTCCATCCTCGTCATCGGTCCAAAAATGTGGTGTAGCCTCATACACAGAATACCCCCTGATGCTGCAACGAAACATCGGCAGAAAACCATACTGACCGGCCCGCTCCACCAAGTCGCCCATGCTGCCTATCGGCTCCATCCTCCATACGTTATGCCATGCCATAATCTTTCGTCGTTAGTCTATTTCAAAGTCTTGACGAAGAAGTCGCTGACAAGTAGGGCGGCTTCCTCTGTTTCGGTGGTATTGGAGTGATCCTGTCCGGACATCAGCTTCAATTCTGAGTTCCTGTACACTGAGTGGTATCTTTCGGAATATGAGTAGGGCACTATTGGCTGATGGCAACGGATTGGGTAATCAGCCATCGCCCTCGGCAAAGCTGATTTTGTCGAGGACGATAGCGAAAAGAGTGATGCATTAAACTTTGTTATTCAACTTTTGAGGACCGATCTTTGCCGACACCACATATCGGGCAAACCCAATCATCGGGAAGGTCTTCATACTTGGTTTCGGGGGCGATGCCTCTGTCGGGATCACCTATTGCGGGGTAATATACCCAATCGCATACTTAACAAACATATTTGCCCGTATTGTATGATTTTAATTAGTTGTTAATTAATGTTTTAATATCTTCATCGACAGTTGAGATGGTGCCGATGTTGAATTTCTCCTGAAGCACTTTCAGAATATCAGGGGTGAAAAAAGCCGGTAGTGTAGGGCCGGTATGGATGTTCTGAACGCCGAGCGACAGCAAAGCCAACAACACTATAACCGCTTTCTGCTCATACCATGCAATGTTGTAGACGATCGGAAGGTCGTTGATTGACTTTACTCCGAGAGCATCTTTGAGAGCCATGGCTATCCTGACAAGTGAGTATGAGTCATTGCACTGCCCGGCATCAAGCACACGTGGCACACCTTCAATGTCGCCAAGCGGAAGCTTGTTGTAGCGGTATTTGGCACAGCCGGCTGTAAGGATGACAACATCTTCAGGAAGTGCTTCAGCGAATTTAGTATAATATTCGCGGCTTGCCATACGTCCGTCGCATCCTGCCATGACCACAAACTTGCGGATCTTGCCCCGTTTGATAAGATCGATAATCTTCGGTGCGAGTTCCACAACCTGATGGTGAGCAAAGCCACCTATGATCTCGCCATGTTCTATTTCAGTAGGTGGAGGACATTTTTGAGCGTGAGCGATCATTTCTGAAAAGTCCTTGGGATGCCCATCGGGTATATAGTGTGTACCCGGCAACCCCACAACACCTGTGGTATAAACGCGATCCAGATAAGTGCAGTTGCGGCGCGGCGGCACTATACAGTTTGAAGTGAACAGAAAGACTCCGTTGAATGTCTCAAATTCATCGGTCTGTTTCCACCATGCATTTCCGTAGTTCCCGGCAAAATGGGGATACTTCTTGAAGAATGGATAGTATTGGCCGGGCAACATCTCGGAATGTGTATACACATCCACTCCTTTGTCTACTGTTTGTTCCAGCAATTCCTCCAAATCCTTGAGGTCGTGTCCGCTGATTAGAATTCCCGGACGGTTGCGTACACCAATATCCACTTTTGTTATCTCAGGATTTCCGTATGTGCCGGTATTGGCTCTGTCGAGGAGGTCCATGACCTTTACACCACCGTCGCCCACCTCAAGCACAAGCGACAGCAGTTCGCCGACGCTGATATCGGGCCGCGCTGTCTCAGCCATGGCATTTTCAATGATGGCATAGACATCGTCGCTCTCATAGCCGAGATTGGCAGCGTGGCGTGCGTAAGCTGCCATACCTTTACACCCATATATCGCCAACTGCTTCAAGCCACGGATATCATCATTTGGCTCGGCCAACACTCCCGTGACAGCTTCATATTTCTCCGCCTCCGCAGGGGTGGCTTGAAATTCAACTTGAGGAAGATCGGGGAGCACTATCCCTTGTTTTTTGGCAGTTCCGGCAAGAATGTTCTTGCACTCAAACGCCCGGCGGATATATTCATCGAGCGCACCGTTGTCGAAATTAGCGTTGGTAATTGTTGCGAAAAGCGAATCAATCACCAGATGGCTCGCATCGCGGTTCGGTTCGTTTTTTTCTCTCAATGCACGATTGATTAAAGAGATTCCGCAAACAGCATAAAGCAACAAATCCATTCGGGCTGATGTGTCGGCATGTTTACCGCACACACCCTGCAATTCACATCCTTTGCCACGTGCCGTCTCCTGACACTGGTAGCAGAACATAGATGGTTGGGCATTCATAGTGTTTAAACATTAAGTTTGGTAGGTAGTAAGTTATAAGTTTAATACAATAACAAACAACACCGACAAACGGTTGCCTAAAATTGCTAAAGAAGTTCTAATGGTTGATATGCAGTGTGTTAAATCAAATTGTGGCACCTCTGAATTTATTCCACTTGAGGGCCGGTGGGTTGTAGAGCGAACCATTTCGTGGCTTGACAACTTCAGGCGTTTGTGTCGAAACTATGAACAGTTGCTTTCCACGGCGGCATCTATGGTCAAAATAGCGTTCTTACAGATTCTCATAGAGCATATATAGCTAATACGATATCTGCGCTTGTCCGTGTTCTTCGGTCATGTTCATCATGTACACTCCCTCATCACAAGAACAAATCTGCTCAATGGCTGACCGCCTCAGCGTTAACATATATTAAGGGACAGGCTCTTAAAATCGGTGTACATCATCAAGTGAATGACCGATGACTGTTTCATCCTGAATCTCGTGAGCCACCTTTACGCCTACGTTAAACGCGGTCTGCAAGTCTTTGGGAAATTGCTCGTCACGCTGACGGCGTTTATTTTCTTCTGAGAAGAGATCCGATACATATTTGGAATAGTCAGTAAACTGATATGTGTTGTATGCACTGACTTGATGCGGCGGCATAAAATAGAACATGATCAACGCACTCCCCATAAAGGGCAGCGGTCTTCAATGCCGGATTGTTCCGATTGTGCTTTGGTGGCATTTATTGAATAGAGGAATGTGAACGACACTTTTTTCGGCGCAAGACTCATGATCGCCATTGAATATGCCATATTCAGTGTGGTGATGATGATTACCATCATCGGCATTCCGTTTTGGACTTTAGACCATGAAGCTGGCGGTACTTGCATTATGGCCCTTTGGAGCGAACATAAGTAATGAAAGTTGGCCATCTGGTTGTCTTGCCGGAATAATGAATGTCATATGGTGGTTCGTCGGAGGTTTTGCCATCGCGCTCACCCATCTTGGCTGGGGACTACTTTTCTGCATTACAATCGTCTGCATACCCTTTGGACTCCAGCACTTCAAACTAATGAAGCTGACACTATTGGCATTTGGTAAATCCGTAAAGTGAATATACAATGGGTCTGATGAGGAAAGCCAATAGAAATAAATATGCCCGGTGGACGAAAGATATATTTATGCAGATAAAAGTTTGGCCTGCCTCCTTGTCTTATAGAACAGGGATTATGGTAGTGATAGTCTGTGCGATAATATATATCATATCTTTTGCACAGATACTGATGCCGATTTCATCCTGCGATTACGCGTTTTGAATATTTTTAGACTTTATATGCTGTTGTGGAGTTGTAGATAGAATCAATGGCACGGTTTCAATTGTCACGGTGC
>JAMPBJ010000003.1 GCA_023666835.1 Bacteroides sp.
TTGACAACTTCCTTGACAGAAGCCTTAATGCCACTCAGCTTGCAGAGGGTCTTAATAAGGCTCTCTATGGAGATAGTGAATACTCATGGTTCTTGAAATAATCTGCGGAATAGTCGGAGTAATCTGGAATATATCTATTATTTTCAGATTGCTTCGACTTATCCTTAAACACTTAAATGATAAATGAGCAATGTAATAGATACAAAAGAATACAGAACAGCAATGACTCTTGAAGATGCCATTAATGACTATAGTTGGTCTCCCCAAAAGTTTGCAGAGAGTGTTGGCTATATGCACAAGACTAATCAACAGACACTAATAAGAACTATAGTTGCTGTTATAAAGAAAGTGGGAGCTGATGATTATAGTGTAGATTTGAGAAACAAAGCTTCTCATAAACTATGTTGTAATATAGTGAACTCAGGTTTACTTGATGAAATTTCTATACCATTGGTGTGATATGGAACCTAGATACATTATATTAATGGACTTCTCAATTGGAGAACTCATCAAGTTTAAACTGACAGATGAAGAATTGAAAGCATCAGAAGAGTTTGAAGATTTTTCTGATTTTCTTTCAACACTTGAAGATAAGTATGATTTCAAACTGAAAGATTGTTTGTATATGACAGTTGAAACATTCTCCGAAAGATCTTACAATTTGTAGTCACCTGCTTATCCACTATGATAGAAATCACCATAGTGGAAAATTCTCTTGAAGATAAATCACCACAGATGATTTATTGTTGGATGCTCCAGTGTCAGTACCTTTGTGCTGATATTGGAGCATTTTTTATGAAATCAATAGTATCAGCCTACACCTTAGAGGTGCATTAATATGTCTGCAACTCTAAAATTCAGAGCTTAAGCAGTGGATTATTCACAGAAAAGCAGTAACTTTGCAATAGTGAAATCAAAAACTGATTAAGCCAATGAATTAAAGAATTGAAAATGACATATTAAAGAAGTGTTTACTTCTTACAAGTAGCTTTCAGAAATCGCCAAATTATTTGAAAAATACCTACTTTGTAATAAGTGAATGCTTGCACCTCCACAGGTGTAGGCTTCTCTTGTTTGTAGGTATAAGGTGTTTGGCGATACCTTGAAAGCTGAAACAAGGTTGCCTGCACCTCTTTTTTATACCCACAAATTAATAACATACACAACAATATGGACATATCAACAATTCTTTGGACTACATTTATCTCACTTGTAGGTCTACAATTCTGTCTCCCGGATGGAGATGGTGAAAAAATGGCAGATCAGACCCCTATGTTTTGGTGTCCCAATCCATTTTTTCGCATAATATATGGATTATTTCAACTTGTTGGAGTAATCTTTGTTATAGGATTTGCTCTGTACTTAACTTTTACTGAGCATTGGTGGTATATCTTGATATATCTCGCAGGAGTATTGCTTGCAAAATTTGCGGCTCTGTTAATGCAAATCCCTATAGCGTTGATATTCTCTAAGCAAATAGAACGAGCTATGTATGGAGGGCTGATTGCAAAGAGGATATGTGGCACTTTAATGATTGCCTTGGGCATTGTACTATGCTTAACTAACCAATAATCATGGAACAATCTTTCTCATTCAGATGGATTAAGTTAGGAATAGGTTTAATATTCCTACTTGGGAGTTCATTACTTCCAAACTTGTATCTAATCATTACTCTTGGTGGTATAGCCATTATGACTGCCTTTGCTAGTTTTGGTAACTATGACTATAGAGGAGAGCCGAGCAAACTACCCTATAGAATAGTTAGACATATCCTTGCAGTGCTTATTTTCGCCATAGCTATCATACAAATATATGTACAGATTGCAATGCCAAACACAGTACACTACTCTCCTTACTACACAGTTATAGATGTTTCGTTGATAGCTTACTTACTGATGTATAAGCCATCCAACAGCTCCACTTGTAAGAAGATTCTTAAGGTGATAGGATATACTGCAATACTAATAGGGGTAAATGCACTTCAAAATTCACAAAAGTTAGTTGAACACTTGACCTATAGTGGGGTGGAGATTAATTGGGGTGCAATATTCGCTACTTCAATAGTGATGATAATTGGCATTGTATTTCTATTATTCTCTAACAAGAATTCATGATTGAGTGGATGAAAGAAACACTGATTGGTTTGGGGGTTTTGTTAGGCATATGGCTTTTTGCTATAATCTATAACATCTTCAATAAAATCAGTTCAGAAGATACCAAAAGAGGTGAAATAACAAGGGAAATAGGCGAATATAGCTGGGGGACATTCTTGACCTATTTAATTATATGCTCCTTTGTTGTACCTCTTATTATTCTCATCATTTGGCTATTTTCATAATTACATCAATATGACTAACCTATCATTACAATACTCTTTGGAAAAGATAGGCCTGCCACTGATTGTTACATCAAGCAAGCCTAATCTCTGTTTTCTCATTGACACTGGAGCTACACATAATATTGTATTTTCGTATGTTTATGAGGAATTTCAACATCTATTTTCTGCCACTCAGACTCATTCAGATTCCATGATGGGCATAGATGGTATAAAAAAGGAAACAATCCAAGTGACAACCACACTATATTTTAACAAGACAGATATATCAGCCACATTTTCCGTATTAGATGCGACTGAGGCGGTGGTACAAGTCTACAAAGAAAGTGGCATCCAGATACATGGTATACTTGGAGTCCCTTTTTTGACTCAAAACAAATGGATTTTAAATTTCAACAAATTAACTTTGCAATGCTAACTCTGATTTCTATAAGATGTAATCATAAGTTAACACTGTAACATGTAGTCACTTTGAAATTATATATAGAGAGAAGTGACTACAAAAATACTCAATAATATGACACCAAACCCCGAATCACCAATATTCAAACAGGACTTCATATCTGAATATGCTAGTGAAGAAGCTAAGAAGCTAGGAGAAATATACAGATTGATTAAAGAAGATGCAAAACAAGGCAAATGGAAAGGTCTATCTGAGGATAATGTAACATTGGAATATAATAATTATGATGGATGTACAGTTATAGAAGCAATTCTGACAGACAGTAATCATCATACTCACCATTTTACTATCCAATTTCTGCCTGATAATGGATTTGGAGATGGTACAAACTATCTTTATCTCAAATATCTCTTTGAGGGAGAGTTTGATGAAAATGTCCTGTCAGTTAGATCTTTTGCAGAGTATCTTGCTACATATCTTGAATGGGAGGGTTTTGAGCCAATTTTAATACATTGTGATAAGGGAATAGAATGGCTTACTAAAATAGATTGGGTCTATAAAGGCTACTGCAACTTAGTAGAAACTACCTTATCCAAGTTAAAACCAATTGATTGGTTTTACTCTGATGAGCCTCTTGTTAGCAGTTATGATGATATGCATTACTATTTCCTTAAAATTTTCAACAAGTTGAAATCAAGAGTTGATTGGAGAAAATGGGATGGTATTAAGGCTGATTGTTTCAACATTATATCTGCTGCTGACGAGACTTCAATATATTTGGAGTATCAAGTTGATGAGGTATGGAAATGGCTTATAACACTCAATGGGATATGGAATGAAAAGTATCCCGAATTATCCATTAACATATCATGTTATCCATACTACAAGTTATCTAAAGAAATTGAGAAGAAACTTGACACTCTCTTTGCTGAGTTCCTTGACAGTCTGCCATCATCAAATGGTAATATTTGGATTGGAGGAGGGAGAGGAGAACACTCTTTAGGTATTCAATACTTTCACATTGAGGATAGCCTTGATTTATTCTGCAATCTGCTTGATGAGCTAACATCACATCTCAAAAGTTTCAACTTTCATCTATCCTCACCATCCACCACCCTCACAGAAGAAATGGAAACAATGAAGAAACAACTTGAAGAATCATTACAGACTACTCTGTCTTTTGTGACTGAGGAGGATGAAATCAATAAAAAATTAAAGAATGGCTATTTTGTGGTATAATTTGAGAAGTTATCTTGTCTTGTTTGTGGGATTAGTAATATCTCTGTGCTTTCTTGACTCTAAATATGTGGAGTGTGGAGATTGTGTGTCAATAGTTTATTATACACCAATGACTTTGGCTGATAAAATCGCTATAGTAGGAATTGGGATAATAACATCTGCTGTATTCTTTCTACTGAGTAGGGATAAGAACTACACTATCACAAGGACAATTATCATGGTTTATATAATCACATTTATTGGTGTTGCCATATATGCCAATGATATACTTGGAATGAGAGAAATAGATTGGCCTCACACTTACAAAGTCCAGCCTTTGAGCTAAATCTTGCGCAGATAAAATGCTCCATTTCTTATAAGAATAGGGGTTTTATCTGCGCAAGTGAGAATTGAAAATTTCAATATAATAGAAACATTAACCCACTCTTGGATATACTACAAGTTAAACCACAGTGTAAACCGAAGAAGATTAAACCAAACATAAATAAGGATTGAAACATATCTAACAGCTTGGTGTATATAAGGTTTAAGTGAACCAAACTGCCATTATTAAGAGGAGTTGAAAACAACACTTTTAATGTTGGGGTCCTGGGTTCGAGCCCCAGGCGGATCACAGAAGGGTTTGTCAATCCGACGAAAACCTCTGAAAATCGGTGATTTTCAGAGGTTTTGTTTTATGCCCTCTATCCCCAATCACAGCAAAATATTGAAGTATCTGGTGTGCAAAAAGGGTACACTTAAAATTGTACCGCCAATTGTACCCTCTTAAAGATTTATTACGCTATCTTTCAGCGAATTACGCATTATATATTCTGCTAATAAATGTACCCTTTCAGGTGTGTTGAGGGTACAATATCAAGTGAAGATGTGGGAGTTGAGTAAGTGATTATGTATCAATAGACATATTTCAGAGCGTTTTTCGTTCAACGGTTATCCGCTGGTACATCGACATGCCATGGGACGGCAATCGTGCCAACCTCCAGATGGTGGCCGGCTCCGACGACCTCCTCTCCTATCTTGATACTGAGAAGAAGCATAGCGTAACGATCCACGTGATCCCGTCGGAAACTCAACTGACCGTCGACGACCACATCGAGCTTCGCCAGCTCGACAAATCTCTCACAGGCGGCTCGCACTACGATGCCACTTCATTCCCCGGCTTCCGTATGTCAAGGATATGGATATGCCCCGTGACACTCTGCGTTCTCGGCCGCTATCCAAAGTACATTTACGTCAAGCCGATCGATTTAGAATCTGAAAAATGATAAGAAACCTTCCAAGCTCTCAATGCAGCATGGAAGGTTTTTTATTATCGGATCTCGTAAATGGGGTTATTTGTCGAGGTCGATGATTTCGTAGTCGAGCGATCCAAGACCAATTGCTGCAGCGTGATCGATGGTGTGAGTGCTGTGGCGACTGTTGATGCGCTACCGGGTCGGTAAAGGCCGGGATGCCGTAGTCCTTCAGAAGCACTTCAGAGGGATGGGCGGCACAGTCGCAGTCGACCGATATGTTTATCACGTTGATGTAGATGATGTTGTCGCCGAAATAGTCGGCCACTCCTTGACGGCGGCAGCCATTGATTCGAGAAAGTCGTCCTGAGGAGCGATGTTGTCCCAAAGTGCTTCTACGGTCTCAATCTTGCCGTCAGAATGCATGTAGGATTTGCCATCGGCTGAAGCCACTCCGATGCTGGCATTTTTGAGCACGCCGCCATATCCGCCCATAGCGTGTCCTTGAAGTAGCTAAGGTTGATCATATAGTCGTAGCGGGGCAGATGGTTGCCGACAATGTCGTATTTGATGTGACGGCGGTCGCGAACCGGAATTTTCATCTTTCCCTCTTCGTCCAAGAGGTAGACGGGAGCTATGGAGTCGAACCCATGTTCGTGTACTGTCTGCCAGTGGGCATCGAAGGTGTTGCGCTTGCCTGCATAGGCAGTGTTGCATTCTACTATTGAGCCGTAAACCGAATCAACCAGTTGGCTGATCAGATCCCGGCTGAGATAGTTGGGGTTGCCGGCTTCGCCGGTACTGATTTTAACTGCCACGCGATGTCCGTCGGCCGGGCAGCCGTGAGCTTTGTAGATTCTGACGAGAGCTTCGGGTGTGATCTCGCGGGTCATGTAGACTTTTGACTGTGCCGTAACCAATGTATTTTTATCATTGGTTGTTGATTTTATATCTTATCCATAACACCTCATAGTCAAATCGCACGACGCTTTCAAGCGAAAGCTTCAATGGCATACGATTGATGTTGTCCAAACCGTCGAAAAGCGAAGTCTGACCTTTTCGACCATCTATCCCCGGTGCGAGCAGCAGACATATTTCATCGATAAGACCGGCAGCCAGAAAGCCACCATTGAATTGTCCGCCTCCGAGGACGTTCCTACGTTGAACGCCTACGATCTCGGCTTTAATTACCCGCATCATCTCAGCCGCTCGTTTAAAAAGATTGTAGGTATCACCCCCAACGTATACCGATCAAAGGTCAGTCATAAATGGAGCTGAAGGCCTCTTCAAGTCGCTCAACAGGGAAGGCGTAATGATTGCCGGCAACGCGTATATAGGTCGTGTCAATGCCCCCGTTTTGCAGACGGTCAACTATACGCTTGGTGTTGGCTTCCACAGTGTTGAACGCCTTGACTGGCGATCGCGACTCTTTTTCGCCAAGAAGAAAAAACGCTTTGCCGCTCTTCCGTGGTAAAGGTTGCCGCTCGAACCATTCAATGAATCCCTCATACCAGAACGATCCCGACAGCGAAGCGATGTTAACGAATTCGTCGCACACCATCCACTGCCATAGCGCGAAGAGCCCCGACATCGATACTCCGAACAGAGTGCGCTCTGCCTTCGACCGGTCTATGCTAAGCGTATGCTCTACACGGGGCACTACGCGTTCTCTTAGTAGGGATAGAAATTGACCGGATTCTCCCTTGAAGTCCGGAGTTCCCCTGGGTACACCTTTTGCCCCCCAGGGGCTGAATACGTTTTGCCAGTCCATGCCGGTGATTACCACGATATTGGTCTGATGGCGAGTGGCTGCCTGTGTGATCCATCCATCAAGTATATTCATGGGATAGAGCACATAGGCTATTCTGTCCGTGCCATTGAACGCGGCACATTTGCATTCCAGATTTTCAATTCTTATTTTTGTCATTAAATCTCAGCATGTCATCCATATCTTTGAACCCCAAAGATAGATAAACGTTTCGACCATCGGCCGTCGTTTCAAGATATATTTTTCTGCAATCACGTAATCGTGCCTCGTGGATCAGTCGTCTAACAATATGATGGGCAATGCCATGTTTGCGAAATTGAGGACGCACATATATGTTCATCAGATATGCACAATGGCCGCTTAGGTTGTCGGGCGATGGCATTTCGTCGTAAAAGCATACGGCACCGCATCCGCACCCCACTCCGTCAGCCGTTACCACGATCGCCAGGTGTCCTCCCACCGGCAATTGACTTTCATAGTAGCGCCGATTGGCATCCAATAGCTGTCGGTCAGGTTCTGCGCCAAATACTGTCGACAATACTTCCTTTCGCCATCGCATCAGCTGTGGTATTGAAGTGCATTCTGTCAGTTCGATTTTCATACATCGCCCTCCTTCATCACTATCGGCAGAAGAGCCACATCAACCTTGCCACGATGTGTCAACGGTATGCTGTGCATTTTGACAAAAAATTCAGGTATCATGAAGTCGGTCAATTTTGATGCAAGCCAGGATTTGACCTTTACAAGCGTGCAGTCTTCGCGCGCCACGAAGTAGGCCGTGAGATAATGTAGCCCTTGTTCATCGGTGAATGCTTTTACCACTCCGCGCTCTATGCATGGACATGTGTTCAACACATTTTCCACTTCCTCGGGTTCGACACGTTTGCCGAGTATCATCACCTGATCGTCGCGGCGATGTAGAAAAGCCATGTTTCCATCGTCGAGCATATAGCCCAGATCGCCACTGCGATACATACGATGGCCGTCGGGCATCACTACGAAGTTGCGTTGTTCAGGCGGATCACCAAGGTATCCACGGCCGACACCTTCGCCGAAAATACATATTTCGCCTGTTGCACCCCCGGGCACTTCATGAAAATGACTGTCGAGAATTTTGACCTCCACTCCCTTGATAGGTTTGCCGATGGGAAAAGTGCCGTCGGCAAGTGGTTGGGCATTGTCGACACGGAAGTAGTTCGAACATACTGTCGTCTCCGATGGTCCGTAAGTGTTATAAATCTTCACACCGGTAGTGCGAAGTCTGTCGATATAGGATGAGCGAATCACATCGCCCCCGCTGATGATCAGTCTGATCGACCGGGGTATTGCGGCAAGTTTGTTCATTTCAGCCAAAAGATATGGGAAGCCGTCGACTATGGTCACCCGGTGTCGGTCGACGAAATTCATGAGCCCTTTAATAGAACCGTTGTGCACGGCCAGGGGCGGAATACAAAGTGTCGCTCCGTTGAGCAGTGTGGCAAATACTTCTTCGACGAATATGTCGAACGAACAAACCGAATACTGCAGCATTATGTCGCCGGGTCCAATATTGAATTCCTCCTTGAAGGCTTCTGTATAGTTGACCACGGAATGGTTTTCAACCACCACGCCTTTTGGCTTGCCTGAAGTGCCTGAGGTGAAGAGTATATATGCTATGGCTGTTGGTGTAGATCGATCGGGTAGTGGAGCGGTAGCCTCAGGCATGTGAAGGAAGAAGTTTTGAGTTATGATGCGACTAACACCCGATGTATGCATCATATAATCGATCCTGTCCTGAGGCAGTAGTGGCTCGGCAGGCACGTAAGCCGCGCCCGTTTTCAATACGGCAAGCATTGCAGCAATCTGTTCTGCCCCGTGAGGAATTACAATTCCAATGAACTTCCCCTGTTGATCCTTAAGTTTTGTAACTATCCTTTCAACCATCAGATCAAGTTCGCCATAAGTCGTTGTGCGGTCTTCTTCTATAATTGCAGGTGATAGAGGTTGGCTGTCGGCCATCTCTTTGAATTTGGAATAGATCGTGTGTGCTGACATAGTTATTCTTTTAAGGCTGATGCTTCTGAGTTGGTGTTCGAAGTATCTTCTTCGTCATCGTCGGTAGGCGATAGAATGTATTGTTTATAGTATGCGATTAAGAGGGCAGTGACGGGGAGTGCTATGATCATTCCGATGATGCCGAGCAATGTTCCCCACACCGATAGCGAAAGAAGTATGATGGCCGGATTCAATCCGAGCGATTTGCCCATGATTTTAGGCGTCAGCAGATAGTCGCAGATACACTGACTAATCACGTAGACGAGTATACACTTCCCCATTTCAGGCCAGAACTCAACGGCTCCAGTCAGCGAATACAACCAGCAAAGTATTGTCACCGGTATGAGCGTGACATACTGGACATAAGGGATCATATAAAGTATACCCACAATCACCCCCATCACGATGGCAAGAGGCAATCCCACGATCGAAAAACCGATGCAATAGAACACTGCGGCACAAGCGGCTATTACGGCCTGCGATCTGAAGTAGCGGTCCATGTTGTCCTTGATATTGTCGAATATCGGATATACTTTCGACCGGTAGCGCGGTGGCACCACTTTTCTGAAGCCGTTCATCAACTGACGGTAATCGATCATGATAAAAATGACGTAGATAAACGTCAGCAACCATTCGATCACGTTCATCAACGTGTCAAGCGTAGCCGATATCCAGCTCGTCCCCTCTGAGAACATTCGGGCAAGTTGCTGCGGCTCGAGGAAGTGACGCAGATTGTCTAGATTGATGTAATGCTCTATATAGTGTTGTATCTCGGGAGCGAAGATATGATTTGATGCATCGGTCGGCGATGATTTTATCATATTGTCCAACTGGTTGATCTCATTGATGGCCGACGGTACGATGATACAGGCCAGACCGCCTACTATTATTATGGCCTCAAGCAGGGTCAAAAACACCGGTATCACTCTGCTCTTCAGCCTCAAGTGCTTCTGCTGAAAAATGACCACCGGTTCCAGCACATATGCTATCAGACAGGCCACACAAAATGGCAGGAGCACATTCTTCAAGTCATTGACAAGCCATATGGCAGCCAACGTGAAGGCTATCACAATGATAGCCCTGACCACTTGATCGAATGTTATAGGTTTTCTCCTCGACATATAAGTTGACGGCATTTGTTTCCATTAGAACACCCCACCCGCCAATAGTGTTTAACCCCATCACTCAACGCGATTGCAAATCTTAAATTGACCGGTCCCAAATTCGGTAATTGTGTTAGTATTTGTTAACGTATGTGGGTTGTGTGCTTGCTCAATCTTGCCTATAAATTTGCGGTATAAAAAACTAATTGAGCTATGATTGGAATAATTCTTTTTATCGGATTTTTTTCTTGGATCATGTTTGCTGACCGTCTGACTACTGATTGACGCGACCAGGCGTGGTTTCTTTGGAGATGTCACGGTTGGCCATGGCGCAGACACAGGAGTCGGACCATACGTTCTCTCCCGTTTCTACCATATCGATCACGGTGTAGATGGGGAGGATAACACCCATGATTGATATGTCGGCACCGATGCCTGCCATCAACGATAGTGTCAGAAAATAGCATCCCATGGGCACTCCGGCATTGCCTACGGCCGAAAGCACCGAAATGAACAGCCACACGAGCATTATGGGCCAACTGAGCTCGATACCGCTGTTTTGCATCACATAGAGCGACGTTACGATGATGAATGCGGCACATCCGTTCATGTTCACCGTGGTGCAGATGGGCAGTACGAACCGCGATACCTTTTTGTCGACACCCAGCCGACTTTCGGCATTTTCCATCGTGACCGGAAGCGTTGCGGCCGAACTTTTGGTGAATATGGCCATCATCACGGCCGGTGTCATGGCTCTGAATGCTTTTATGGGATTGATGCGTTTGCACAATAGGAAGATCGGAAGCACCACAAATATCTGAAGCATATTGCCTCCGAGTATCACTACTACGTATTTACCGAGCGAATCGAGCATCACTCCGCCTCCGAGTGTGGCTATCATCTGTTCGCTGAATGCTAGAATACCGAGCGGCAACACGGCTATAAGCCATCTGATCAATGTGAATAGTAGATCCTGCAGACCGGTCAAACCGTTGATGAGAACCTTTTTCGCTTCATTTTCCGGCATACGCGACAATGCTATCCCGACAGCAAAACATATCAAAAGGAGCGCCAGAACGTTGCCATCGAGCAGCGGTTTCACGATGTTGTCTGGTATGATTGATATAAAATGGTCGGCATACGAAAAGGTCTTGGCATCGTCGGCAAGTGCTACCTCGGCTTCAAGCTGGGGTGAGGGAATATTGCCGGGCTTGAGCAACACATAGAGGAGTAGTCCGACGGCAGCCGCTGCAAACGTGGTCAGCAGCGTGTACTTTATCGTAGTGCCGAACATCTTGCCCACCTTGCCTTTCCCGCCAAGCGATGCCAAAGTAGTGATGATGGCAAGTATGATGGTCGGCACGGCAAGCAATCTAAACAGGCGTGTGAATATTGTGGCTATCAGATTCATGGCCGTGTCGATGGCGGCGACATGCAAAAATCCGAGGCCTACGCCCAGGCATAATGCCACGACCCAAAGTATGATCTGTTTCTTATTCATGTGTCGATCGGTGGTTTTTATAAAAACAACACCGCAACACCTTTGAATGTTTTATGAGATGGAGCCCTACTTGAACAGCGACATCACGTTGGCCGGCGCACGTTGGGCTTTGAGCTCTGCGGCCATGAAGTCCATGTAGGGAGCAACATGTTCGAAATAACGGCGGTAACCGCTGCACAGATAGTTGAGTCCGGGCTGTCCGTCGGCGGTTACTGCGAATCGGTTTTTCGGACACTCGCCGTTGCATATCATGGTCCACCGGCATTTGAGGCATTGGTCAGGCAACGAGCCTCGTTTGTTTTGTCCGAACGCGCGCTGCCGCTGGCTCGACATCATGTTTATTATTGTGTCGGAGTGTATGTTGCCGAGCTTATATTGCGGAAACACGAAATGGTCGCAACTGTACACGTCACCGTTGAAATCAACAATTCCGGCATGACCGCATACGTCGCTCATGGTGCACACGCCGGGTTGAACTCCTACCCACCGCGCAAGCGTCGAGTCAAAGATCTGCACGAATATCTTTCCGACATCGCTCCGTACCCAGCGGTCAAACACCCGGCATAGGAATTCGCCCCATTGCTTCGGTGTGACGCTGTGCGGGGTCAATTCTCCGTTGTCGACCACCGACGACAAGTGTCCGTCGGTGCGTCGTCGCTCTACTATGGGGGTGAATTGCAGGTATTTGCATCCGATCTGCTTGAAAAAGTCGTAAAACTCTTCGGGATATTCCACATTGTAGTCGTTGACCACGGCAAGCGCGTTCCATTCCACTCCATAGCGCTGGAGCATACGTATGCTTCTCATCACGGTCTGAAACGACGGGCCGCCGGTGGCAGTCCGACGGTATTCGTCATGAAACTCTTCGGGCCCGTCAATCGAGATGCCCACAAGCCAGCCTTCGTTGCGTAAAAACCGGCACCAGGTCTCGGTCAGCAATGTGCCGTTGGTCTGCAGACAGTTAACTATGCGGTGGCCGCGGGCATAGCGTTGCTGCAGCCCGACAGCCTTGCGGTAGAATTCAATGGGGCGCATCAAGGCTTCTCCGCCATGCCAGGTGAACACCACTTCTTCAGTGGTGGAGCATTCGATGTATTGGCGTATGAATTCCTCAAGCGTTTGGTCGCTCATCTGCTGCCTCCCGATGCCTTCACCCTTTTCGAGATAGTAGCAATATTCGCATCGAAGATTGCATGCTGCCCCGATCGGTTTAGCCATCAGATACATCACCGAACCGAAAGGATTTGCCAATATGTCGCCAGATTCCGTATTACTCATACTACAAAAGTACGAAATTTTCATAAACATTTGACTTATTTGAAGCGTTGAAAATATCAGAAGGGATCATCGTATTATGTAAAATCATCAATTATGTCTGCATACTTTTTACCGTTGGAGATCATTCCATCACATGAAGTAGCCACCTGGTTGCTGGTCAATATCCGAAGATTGCTTGATCATATCGGTCTCGAACATGACAGGAGGATTGAAGAGGTGGTCTATGTTGCCGCTATCGTTGCGTTTGCACTCTTCCTTGGTTGGTTGGCTCGAATTTTTATTCTTTGGGCTGTAAGAAAATTCGTAAAGCTTAGAAAAACGAATACAGCTGAAAAAATGCTCAAGGAGCACATTTTCGAACATTGCAGCCATATCATTCCTCCGCTGGTGATTCTCGGATTGTTGCCTTTTACATTCGACACAAAGTCGCTGCTGCTTAATATATTCCGCACCGGCTTGCTTGTCTATCTGATCATCACCATCACCATAGCCATCAACAAGATCATCAAGTTTATTTGGGAGCGCTATAATGCGCGAGAGAATACCAAAAACCTTCCGCTTGCCGGAATACTGAATGTGTGCACAGGCATCGTTTGGATCATTTCGATCATTGTAATCGGATCTGTGTTGATGGACAAATCGCCAATGGCATTGCTTACGGGTCTCGGCGCCTTTGCCACGGTGTTGATGTTGATATTCAAAGACAGCATTCTCGGATTTGTGGCCGGAATTCAGCTTTCGCAAAACGATATGGTGCGCATCGGCGACTGGATCGTTGTGCCCTCGACGATCGCCAATGGTATTGTCATCGACATGTCGCTGACTGCAGTTAAGGTGCAGAACTGGGATAATACGATCGTCACTCTTCCGCCTTATACGCTTGTCAGCACTTCGTTTCAGAATTGGCGCGGTATGAGCGATAGCGGTTATCGCCTGATCAGCCGGTCGGTCTACTTCGATGTCGATTCGGTGGTCAATGCCACCCCTGAAATGATCGCCGGTGTGTCCGATCTGCCCAACATGAAGCCGTTTGTCGAAAAGATCCAGGCCTCTGGACAGTTCTATGATCCCGGTCTGGCTACGGTCAACGGCACGTTGCAGACCAATATGGGTCTGTTTCGCGGTTACATGTGTGAGTATCTGTTGCATCATCCACTGATCGGTACCGACCAGCAGATCCTTGTCAGAATCATGAGCCCTGATGCAAGCGGCTATCCGCTGCAGATCTATTGCTACACCACAACGGCATGGACGGCCTATGAAGCCATTCAGAGCGAGATTTTCGAGCATATTGCAGCAGTCGCCCCAAAATTCGGATTGCGCCTGTTCAACAATCCTTCGGGACGCGACGTGAAAAGCCTTGCCGAAGCCAATCCAAAACCCGAAGCATCGGCTACGGCTAGTGCTTGAAAGACTTCGGTTTTTAAAAAAGGTAGGCTGCGCGGATGGCCCATGTCGAATTGCGGGCCGAGTAGTTGGTCAGTATTTTGTCCTTCAGAGCGTAGGTGAGACCCATATTGTAGCTCACCGACACCTGCCAGTGGCGCTTGATTTCAGCTCCGATGCCCATGTCAACGCCAAGTTCTCCAAAGGGATAGCTCATACAGTCAAGCTTACTGTGTCCCACAAGAAGTCCGATCGACGGGCCGGCGTAGATGAACGGAGCAAGCACGTCCTCAAAACCATTGAGGTTGGTGTACTTGAAACGCAGATGGACAGGTATCACTGCATAGTGCAGATAGGCGCGCGGTGAGTCGTAGCCCTGATCGGCCCACATTTTGTATTCACCCAGATTCAGTTTGGCTCCTCGCTGCTCATAATACAGACCCAAATCAATGCCGAATCCGATGCCGGGAAACATCAACTCACCCATAATGCCGGCTGAATAGCCCACACTTTTGTCGACAGTGGCCAGGTCCTGCTTGAAATTCAGGTCGGTCAGATTAACCCCGACGATAGGGCCGTAGCGGAATTGTGCATTGGTTTGCGATGCGCCAATAATCGCGATCAGCAATATGATTGTCGATACTATCTTTTTCATACGTTTTGCCTAAAATTGATATTATTTCCGACAAAGGTAATCAAAATTTCATTAACTTTGCACTGTAATTAAACGTTACTTTAAAAAACATTGGAAAACTTCTAAAAAGACATATCATGGCAAAGAAAGCTTTATTGATGATTCTTGACGGATGGGGTATCGGCAATCACTCCAAAAGTGATGTGATCTATTCCACTCCCACTCCCTATTGGGACTATTTGCTTAAAACTTATCCTCACTCCCAATTGCAGGCAAGCGGCGAAAACGTTGGCTTGCCCGACGGCCAGATGGGTAATTCCGAAGTCGGCCACCTCAACATTGGTGCCGGTCGCGTAGTCTATCAGGATCTTGTGAAAATCAACAAGGCATGTGCCGACGGATCAATACTTGAGAATCCTGAAATCAAGAGTGCTTTCAGCTATGCTAAAGAGCACGGCAAAGCCATCCACTTCATGGGTCTAACTTCTAATGGCGGTGTGCACTCGTCGCTTGATCATCTGTTTGCTCTATGCGATATTGCCAAAGTATACGGTCTTGAGAAAGTATATATCCACTGCTTCATGGATGGCCGCGACACCGACCCTCGTTCGGGCGTGGGCTTCATCGAACAGCTCCGCGATCATTGCGCCAAGTCTGCCGGACAGATCGCTTCGATCATCGGACGCTACTACGCCATGGACCGCGACAAACGCTGGGAGCGCGTGAAAGTGGCCTACGATCTTCTCGTCAACGGCGAGGGCAAACAGGCTACCGACATGGTTGAGGCCGTTAAAGAATCTTATGCCGACGGTGTCACCGACGAATTCATCAAACCGATCAACAACTCCACAGTCGACGGCACTATCAAACAGGGCGATGCCGTGATTTTCTTCAACTACCGCAACGACCGCGCCAAAGAGCTCACCATTGCTCTGACTCAGCACGATATTCCTGAAGCCGGAATGACCACCATTCCCGATCTGCAGTACTATTGCATGACGCCCTACGATGCATCGTTCACCGGTGTTCACATTTTGTTTGACAAAGAAAACGTCAACAACACACTTGGCGAATACCTCTCATCGCTCGATAAAAAGCAGCTCCACATTGCCGAAACCGAAAAGTATGCCCACGTGACATTCTTCTTCAACGGCGGTCGCGAAGCTCCCTATGAAGGCGAGGAACGCATACTGGTTGCGTCGCCCAAGGTTGCCACTTATGATCTAAAGCCCGAAATGAGTGCTTTCGAAGTGTGCGACAAGCTCGTTGAGGCCATCAAGTCCGAGGAATTCGACTTCATCGTTGTCAACTATGCCAACGGCGATATGGTTGGTCACACCGGAGTATATGAAGCTATTGAAAAAGCTGTAAAGGCTGTTGATGAATGCGTAAACCGCACCGTTGAAGCTGCCAAGAAAGCCGACTATGAAGTTATCATTATCGCTGACCACGGCAATGCCGACAATGCGGTCAACGAAGACGGCACTCCCAACACAGCCCACTCGCTCAACCCTGTTCCCTGTGTTTATGTCACAGAGCGCAAAGATGCCAAAGTCGAGAACGGCAAGCTGGCCGACGTGGCTCCCACTATCCTCTCCATCATGGGTCTCCCACAGCCCAAAGAGATGACCGGCCACTCCCTCATCGACTAAACAACGACGTAGGGCAACAACCACAAATACTACTATCCCAATCCCCTAATAATAATCCCCAAGCTCCTTTCCCGACGAGATGTCGAGAAAGGAGTTGTTTTAGACCCCATCTCATAAAATTTTTTCCGTTAGATGGATTTTTCCATAGGCAATATCCCTTATCAAACCTGTCAAAGAACCAAGGAGCAAAAAATTCCGGAATGTCAGTGGCGCAACTCGCAGAAATGATTACCGGAGCAAGCGCCTTGACACGTTCGCCCGATTCATTCAGCATATCAATATGTGCATGAGTATTCATTGCCCGATTGTATTATATGCAAAATTAGTTTGCAAGGACACCATAGTTGGCAATCTGATGTTTTATAAATCTTATAAATCGTATAAAATATATAAGTCATATAAAATCATGGGCCAACTAAAAGAAATCTCGGCCTGAGATGTTGATCAGGTCGAGATTGTTTTTGATATCTTTTGATTGTCGTGGAGCATGGAGTTCACACTGTGTCAAGCGTGGTTGAAGATGCGGTTGAAGATGCCGTTTTTGCGTTGGCGAATGTGTATGTGGGTGCGGTTGTCGGACTTGTTGAGGAAGATTATCGACGAATGAAGCACAATCGCAATCTTATGTTCAAATTCTACGATGGCATGAATGTGGCTCAACGGAATTTTGTGGAACGGCGAGTGTCTGTCGATGCTGTTGATGATGAGGTTGGCTTCGTCGTCAATTGCAATCTCATGATTGTCGATCAGCGTTTCAAAAAGCAGGGAGATGTCGAGTTCATCTGCGTTCGACGGTCTGTTTTTGTATGTTTTATATAGCTTTTCTATTACTTTCTCTGTTATCATAACTTTATACTATTACCTGAGATATGTGTTTCTTTAGTAATAATTCGTCTATATAACATAGACCCACGTTTAATGGTTTACCGAACCATGTTACAAATCAATGTCGGAATCGTTAAGATTTGATGTACATTCGATGTGCGCTATTTTCTGCTGTGTGAGGTAAGAGTTGTGTGATTTTGTGTGCCTCTTGATTTGCCTCTATTAGTGGGGGTGAAAAAGAGGCGATGTGACAATTTTTGTCGAGTCGATCACATCGCCTCTATATGTATGAGAGTTTAGGCAAGGAATCCGAGGAGGACACCTGCAGCTACTGCAGATCCGATAACACCGGCTACGTTCGGTCCCATCGCATGCATGAGCAGGTAGTTCGACGGATCGTATTCGAGACCGAGGTTGTTGGAGATACGTGCCGACATGGGCACAGCCGAAACGCCGGCGTTGCCGATAAGCGGGTTGATCTTCTTCGATTTCGGTAGCACGAGGTTGAACAGCTTGACAAACAGAACGCCGCTCGATGAGGCAATGATGAATGCCATGAAGCCGAGGGCGAAAATGCCGATGGTTTGAGCTGTCAGGAACTGTGATGCCTGGGTCGATGCACCTACGGTCATGCCGAGGAGAATGGTGACGATGTCGGTAAGGGCGTTGGATGCGGTTTTGGCCAGACGGTTGCAGACGCCACATTCACGCAGCAGGTTGCCAAAGAAGAGCATGCCGAGCAGCGGCAGACCGGAAGGAACGACGAAGCAAGTCAAGAGCAGTCCGACGATCGGGAAGATGATCTTTTCGTTCTGCGACACGGCGCGCGCCGGTTTCATCTTGATGAGTCGCTCTTTCTTGGTGGTGAACAGACGCATCAACGGGGGTTGGATCACGGGCACCAAAGCCATATAGGAGTAGGCCGAAACGGCGATTGCACCCATGAGGTTAGGGGCGAGTTTCGACGACAGGAAGATGGCTGTGGGCCCGTCGGCGCCGCCGATGATGGCGATAGCACCTGCCTGGTCGGGAGCAAAGCCGAGCAGGAGAGCCACCATATACGCTCCGAAGATACCGAACTGTGCGGCGGCTCCGATGAGCATCAGTTTGGGGTTGGCTATGAGCGCTGAAAAGTCGGTCATGGCTCCGATGCCGAGGAAGATCAGCGGGGGATACCAGCCGGCGCTTACACCGTTGTAGAGAATGTTGAGCACGGAACCCTCTTCGTAGATGCCGATTTCAAGACCGGCAGTGGCGTTGAAGGGGATGTTGCCGATGAGCATACCGAAGCCTATCGGCACAAGGAGCATCGGCTCGAAATCTTTCTTGATTGCAAGCCAGATGAAGAAAAGACCCACTGCGAGCATCACGAAGTGCTCCCATGTAGCGTTATAGAACCCTGTCAGGTGCCAGAACTGCTCAAGGTTTGACATGAAAAAATCTGTCATGACTTTTAGTTTTTTTCAGTTGTTGACTACTGGAGGGTAATAATGGGTGCACCTTCGAGCACGGCATCGCCGGTGTTAGCATTTACGGCGGCAACTACACCGTCGCGTCCTGCATGGATAGCGTTTTCCATCTTCATGGCTTCAAGTACGGCTACGGTATCGGCGGCTTTGACTGTATCGCCAACTTTAACAGCTATCGACAGGATAGTGCCGGGGAGGGGAGCTTTAATTTGATAGCCACCCGATGCCGATGCTGCGGGTTTACTGATCACTTTAGCTCCGCTTTCGGTGCGGGGAGCTGCTGAGGGACGCGGTGCGTTGACTACGGTCACAGGTTTCTTTGCGCTGTCTATTTCCACCTTGTAGGGGATGCCGTTGACCTCCACCTGGGCAATGTTGTTGTCAATATCGCCAATGGCTACTTTGTAGGAATTGCCGTTGATTTTATATTTATATTCTTTCATTTTATTAATGTAAGGAGTTTTGCTTTTGGTTGATTTTTTGGGCCGGATCAACGGCGGGGCACTTCGCGAAGGCCGTAGATTTTCGAGCTCCAGGGTGAGTAGGCTCGTTTCACCTTGTTGATGGTGAGCACGGTATTTTCCTGGTCGTGTGCATCGAGGTGCTCGTGGAGAGCCATGACGATTGCAGCGATTTCTTCGCCTGAATCATGTTCGGGGCGATCTTCCTTGGCCAAGTCGCGGAGTTTGGTGCCCTGCGATTTGGCTTTGTTGCCTTTGGAGATTCGTGCGCCTATTTTGCTGATGATGTAGAACGAAATGCACAGAAGCAATAGTGCGCAGAACACGATGGCCATGGCCATTACAGTCATGGAGAATCCGTGGGGGTCGTCCGTGGCGAAGCGTTCAACCTTCGAGTTGGAGTCTTTGATGATGTTGTTGCTGCTCGGTGTGATATAGGTGGTGTCGGTGAGGTTGTCGCGAACCATCCATGTCAGTTCAGGATTTTTCTCGTTGAAAACGCCATCTTCTTTGCGGGCGAAGGTAGTGTTGGGGGCGAGATTGGCCGGCACGGTCACGGAGTCGATGATGTCGATTCCGTTGGCGTCGATCACTGCTATCCAGTTTTCTTCACCGGCTTTGAGCGTGAAATTTGTGTGGAACGTGCCGCGGGTTGGCTGGTCGTCGGCCCAGAACACCACATGCTGGCGCTTGGGTATTTTGGTGTTGACATCGCCTAATGGCACGGAATACATCATCTTTTTGCGTTCCTGGGGATCCTGGATGTTAAGAACCTCCTTGTTGTTGGTCAGGTATACACTTGAGATCTCAAGCGGTGCAAAGTTGGAGTTGAAGAGCTCAATCCAAGCCGACCGGCAGCCGTAGTCGTCGACTACACTACTGTCGTTTTGCACCATGATCTCATTGATGCGCAGCGCTTTTCGGTTTTGGGCCGATACCACTGCGGCACATGCCACCATGATCAGCAATATTGAAAAGATTTTCTTTTTCATAAGAATGTGTTTTGATTTTCAAGTGTGATCTTGAAGGTGGAATGATTACAGAGGTATGTTGCCGTGCTTTTTGGCGGGGTTTGTCACCTTCTTGGTGGCAAGCTGCTGGAGGGCACGGATCACGCGGAAGCGGGTGTTGCGCGGTTCGATCACGTCGTCGATATAGCCGTAGCGTGCTGCATTGTAGGGATTGCAGAAGAGTTTGTTGTATTCTTCTTCTTTTTCTTTGAGCACGGCTGCAGGATCTTCGGCGGCTTTTGCTTCTTTGGCATAGAGAACCTCAACGGCACCTGCACCGCCCATAACGGCGATTTCAGCAGTGGGCCATGCGTAGTTCATGTCGCCGCGAAGCTGTTTGCAGCTCATCACGATATGGCTGCCGCCATAGCTCTTGCGAAGTGTTACGGTCACTTTGGGCACTGTGGCTTCGCCATAGGCATAAAGCAGTTTTGCTCCGTGAAGGATCACGCCGTTGTATTCCTGGCCTGTGCCGGGGAGGAATCCGGGCACGTCGACAAGTGTTACCAAAGGAATGTTGAAGGCGTCGCAGAAGCGAACGAAGCGGGCACCCTTGCGCGAAGCGTTGCTGTCGAGCACACCGGCCAGATATTTGGGCTGGTTGGCCACGATGCCGACGGCCTGACCGTTGAAGCGTGCGAAACCTACGATAAGGTTCTTGGCGTAGTTGCGCTGAACTTCAAGGAATTCACCGTTGTCGACGATTGCGCCGATCACCTCATACATGTCGTAGGGACGGGTGGGGGAGTCGGGGATGATATCGTTGAGTGAGTCTTCGAGGCGGTCGATCGGGTCGTTGCACGAAACGAGCGGAGCTTCTTCGAGGTTGTTTTGTGGAATGTAGCTGAAGAGCTTGCGGATGATTTTCAGACAGTCTTCGCCGTCTTCGGCTGCAAAGTGAGCCACGCCACTTTTGGCTGAGTGAACTTCGGCACCACCGAGAGCATCCTGGGTCACATCTTCGCCTGTAACGGTTTTCACCACTTTCGGGCCGGTAAGGAACATGTAGGAGATGCCCTTGGTCATGATGGTGAAGTCGGTCAGAGCGGGCGAATAAACGGCGCCGCCGGCACACGGGCCGAGGATGGCCGAGATCTGGGGAATAACGCCCGATGCGAGAATGTTGCGCTGGAATATTTCAGCGTAGCCGGCGAGTGCGTTGATGCCTTCCTGGATGCGTGCGCCGCCTGAGTCGTTGAGGCCGATGACGGGGGCGCCCATCTTCATGGCCATATCCATGATTTTGCAAATTTTCTGAGCCATGGTTTCGCTGAGCGATCCACCAAACACGGTGAAGTCCTGTGCGAACACGTAGACAAGACGTCCTTCAATTGTGCCGTAGCCTGTCACAACACCGTCGCCGAGATAGCTTTTCTTTTCCTGTCCGAAGTTGTGGCAGCGATGGCGCACAAACATGTCGATTTCTTCAAACGAGCCTTCGTCCAGAAGTTGGGCGATACGTTCGCGAGCAGTGTATTTGCCGCG
This sequence comes from Bacteroides sp., assembly GCA_023666835.1. GTDB lineage: Bacteria > Bacteroidota > Bacteroidia > Bacteroidales > Muribaculaceae > Paramuribaculum. The sequence continues at coordinate 21,816 of JAMPBJ010000003.1, forward strand.
GGCATGCTGTTTTTCGATGGCTTTTTCACCTCCACCCAGGCGTGCTTCATTGCGCAATGCAATGAGCTCTTGTACTTTTTCAAGCTGATTGCTCATTGGTTTTATCTATAAGTAAGTGTGATATGTAGTGATCGGAATGATTACTTGTTGGGGTCTTCGCAGAGTTCCACGAGAGTGCCACAAGTCGATTTCGGGTGAAGGAAGGCGATGTTGAGGCCTTCGGCACCTTTGCGGGGAGCTTTGTCGATCAGGCGGCCACCTTTTTCTTCAACTTCAGCAAGTGCGTTTGCTACGCCGTCTTCAATAGCGAAGGCGATGTGCTGGATGCCGCCGCGACCGCCATTGTTGGCAATGAATTTTGCAATTGCACTTTCGGGGGCTGTGGCTTCGAGAAGTTCAATTTTGGTCTGGCCAACTTTGAAAAATGCGGTGCGCACTTTCTGGTCTGCAACTTCTTCGATTGCAAAACATTTAAGACCAAGCATGTTTTCGTAGAAAGGGATAGCTTCGTCGAGCGAAGTGACTGCTATTCCAACGTGTTCAATGTGTGAAATATCCATTTTCGTTGTGATTTATTGGTTATTATTTTTGTTTGTTTCTGATCGAAAAAGCATTGCCGCATTGCGGCATTCTTTACCATGTGCAAAGATAATAATAAATATTGGATCAGCAAGTTTCAAAAGCGTAAATCACATGGGGCATTGGTCGGACTTGTCAGACAGGTCAGACTAGCCCGGGATAGGATTAGAAAACTAAGAAGGCTGCGCCTTGCGACGCAGCCTTCCGTAAATGATCTTTTGGCCAGGGATTATTTTTTCGGACCCATTTCGAATACGAGTTCGCCTCCAGCCATGATGTCGGCATGGTCGATATACATCTTGTCGTATTTCTTGCCGTTGAGTTTCACTCCGCGGATGTAGCGGTTGTCGGCCGAAAGGTTTTCAGCGCGTACCACAAATTGTCCGCCTGGCACGGCAAATTCTACTTTTTCAAATGCCGGGGCACCAAACCAGTAGCGACCGCTTGCGGGTTCGACTTCGTAGAATCCGAAGGTCGACATGATGTACCAGGCCGACATTTGTCCGGCATCTTCATTGCCGGCGAGTCCGTCGGGCTTGGTGGTGTAGAATTCTTCGCGCACCTGATTGATGCGGTCGGCAGCTTTGTCGTTCTCACCAAGCATGGTGTAGAGATAGATGGTGTGGTGTCCGGGTTCGTTGCCATGTGCATACTGGCCGATCAGACCGGTGATGTCGGGCGATGCATTGTCGCCGGTCAGTTCGGAGCTTGTAGTGAAGAGTTCGTCGAGGTGCTCGATGGTGGCTTCTTTCGAACCGTAGAGCGAAACGAGTCCGTCGAGATCCTGGGGCACGAGCCAGGTATATTGCCATGCGTTGCCTTCGCAGTAGTCGTCTTCGCGGTGAGTGGTGGCATTGGGGTCGAAGGGGGTGCGCCATTGTCCGTCGGCAAACTTGCCACGTACGAAACCGGTTGACTTGTCGAAGTAGTTGCGCCATGAGTGGCTGCGTTCGGTGAATTTACGATAGTTGGCTGTGTCGCCCATTGCTTTTGCGGCAGCAGCTACAGCGGCATCGGCTACGGCATATTCCATGTCGTAGGCAATGGATTCGTTGAACATGTCGGAGGGTATGAAGCCGTATTGCTGACGCAGGCCGCCTCCGCGTGCGGTGTCGGCTGCAGTTTTCAAGAGAGCCTGATAAGCTTTTTCGCGATCGAAGCCTGTCTGGCCTTTTACTATGGCGTCGGCCACGGCGATGATGCCGGGATTGCCAACCATGCAGTCGGTCTCGTTGCCCCAGAGGTGCCATACCGGGAGGCGACCCTGCTGCTCAGCTATGTTGACCATGGTGTTGATCATCTCTGAGCTGCGTTCAGGCTGGAGTATCGACATCAAAGGCATTTGGGCGCGATAGGTGTCCCAAAGAGAGAAGATGGTGTATTGCGGTGTTTCGCTCTTGTAGACCTTGCCGTCGGCTCCACGATATTGTCCGTCGACGTCGCTGAAAGTGGCAGGCACGATCATGGTGTGGTAGAGCGAGGTGTAGAATTTCTTGAGCTGGTCGGCATCGTCGGTGGTCACTTTCACCTTCGACAATTCGTTGTTCCAAGCCTCGTTGGCAGCTTTGCGTGTGCCTTCGAAGTCAAATCCGGGCATTTCGGCGGCGAGGTTGGCTTTGGCACCATCGATCGAGACGGGCGATATGGCCACTTTCATCAGCACCTGTTCGCCATCGGTTGTCTTGAACGATGCACGGCCGTACATGTTCTTTTCGCCTTTGAGTTCAAACGAGTCGAAGGGTTTTGAGAATTCGGCCACGAAATATACTTTCTGATCTTTGGCCCAACCTTTCGAGTAGCGGTAGCCCACGATGCGGTTGTTGCCTTCGGGAGTCATGCTCGTTTCGGTGGCTTCATCCCAGCATCCGCCGTTCTGGAGATCGATCACGATGGCTGATTCGTCGGATTGGGGGAATGTGTAGCGGTGAAGACCCACGCGGTTTGTGGCAGTCATTTCGGCCTGAATGCCATAGCGGGTCAGAGGTATGGAATAATATCCGGGCACAGCGATTTCTTTGGAGCGATCGCCATAGGACCACAGTCCGGATTTTTCTTTGTCGACTTCGCCGCGGGCATAGGTGACATCGCCTACTACCGGCATGACGGTCACGTCGAAGAGGTCGCCGATGCCGGTGCCTTCAAGGTGCGTGTGCGAAAAACCGATGATGGTGGAGTCGCTGTCGTGGTAGCCTGAGCACCAGTCCCATGTCTGGGGCACGCTTGTCGGGCCGAGCTGCACCATGCCGAATGGCACGTTGGCTCCGACAAACACGTGGCCGTGGCCGCCCGAGCCGATTTTGGGGTCGACATATTGGGTGTAGTCCGTGGTGTCGGCCTGCGTAGTGTCAGCATTAGAGTTCCCGCAGCTCCATGTCGTCATAGCCATGGTGGCGGAAATAAAAAGATGATAGAATTTCATTGTCGGTATTATTGTTATTTATGATTTCCGGTGAGGTTGAATTTAAGTGATTTTCCTTTGATGAGATCGTCGTGGGAGATGCGATATGATTTTATCTTTTTGCCTCCGAGCTCCATGCTTTCGATGTATTGGTCGCCATCGGCGGAGCGGTTGGCTTCGATGGTGAGCGTGCCGGTAGGGGTGTCGATCTCCACTTCGTCAAACACCGGGGAGGTAAGAGTGTAGTATGGTTCACCCGGGCAGTCAGGGTAGAAGCCCATCATGGAGAATATGGCCCATGCCGACATTGTGCCGGTGTCGTCGTTGCCCGGGATGCCGTTGGGGTTGGTGGTGAAGTATTTGGCAAGCAAATCGTTGACCTGCTTTTGAGTGCGCCATTCCTCGCCTTTCACGCGGCTGAACAAGTAGGGGTAGGCGATGTCGGGTTCGTTGGCTGGATCATACATACCTTCGTCAAACACTTTTTGGAGCTTGTCGACAAATTTCTTGTTGCCGCCCATCAGACGGATGAGGCCGTCGACATCGTGGGGCACAAAGAAGGTGTAGTTCCATGCCGAACCTTCGTGGAATCCGGGCACAGCTTCGAAGTTTTCGCCTTGACGCGGATCGAAAGGAGTGAGGAATGTGCCGTCCTGATTGATGGGGCGGAGTGTGCCGCTTTCTTTCGAATAGTAGTTTTTATAGCCTTGTGCACGCTTGCGCAACTCTTTTGCGAGGTCTTTGTCGCCACGCTGTTCGGCAAGCCATGCCAGAGCGTTGTCGGCCACGTAGTATTCGAGTGCGTGCGACACGGAGTTGTCGCCGGAGTTGTCGCCGGCATACATGCCAAGGGGCACGTAGCCTTTGGCGATATACGGATCGATGTCGGGGCGCATAGGGTTGTCGGCTCCCGGTGTGGTGGCGGATTTTACCATGGCTTCATATGCGGCATCGATGTCGAAGTCGGTAAGTCCCTTGCGGTAGCTGTCGACGATGACGGGTATAGCGGGGTCGCCCTCCATTGTGAATGTCTCGCGTCCGTAGAGTTCCCATTTGGGAAGCCAACCCCATTCCTTCGACATGTCGACCATCGAACGCAGCATGTCGGTCTGACGTTCGGGGTAGACCATCGTCATCAGTTGGTGGACGTTGCGGTAAGTGTCCCACAAGGAGAACACTGTGTAGCGGTCGTGGCCGTCGCTGACGGTTCCTTCACCAAAGCTTTCCATCAACGGGTATTGGCCGTTGACATCGTTGATCACGTTGGGGTGGATCAGCGTGTGGTAAAGGGCTGTGTAGAACACGCTGCGCTGCTCGTCGGTGCCTCCTTTGACGCGGATTCGAGCCAGGTCGGCGTTCCACTCGTTGTGGGCAGCGGTGCGGACGTCGTCAAATGTCAGACCATTCTGCTCTTTCTCAAGATTCTCGCGGGCGTTGGCCATTGAAACGAACGATATGCCCATGCGGACTTCAACCTGCTCACCGGGTTTGAGATCGTCGTAGGTGAACCAATAGCCAATGTCGTCGCCCGACAGTTCGCGGCCGTATTGAGTATAAATTTTGTATGTGCCGTTGTCGGGGGTCCATTCAGCCTCGACGCCGGTCATCTCGGGTTGCATTTTCCAATAGCCTGATGCGTCAGGTTTTTTCGACACTTTCAGCACGAAATAGATTGGGAACACTTTTTGCGGATTGTAGCAAAAAGTGCCCAGAAGTTTGGTACCTTCTATCTCGGTGTCGCTGATGCGGCGCACCATGGCTCCGCTTTCGTTGGTCAGACCCTGGCCGAGGTTGATGAGGATGTTGCCCTTTCCTCCGGGGAAAGTATAGCGCTCAGCCGAAGTGCGTTTTGTGGCTGTGGCCTCGGTGAGAATGTCGTATTTTGTCAAACGGTTGGTGTAGTAGCCCGGTTCGGCTTTTTCGTCATCGTAGGCCGAGCCGTATTTTTTATAGTCGGGTTCGAGATCGCCGGTGGTGGCAATGGTGAGCAGTGATCCCATGTCGGGACAGCCTACACCGCTGAGCGAGCCGTGGGCATAGCCGGTGAAGAATTTGTTGTGATATTCATAGGGGGTTGACCACCAGCGGGCATCCTTGTCGTAAACATTGGTGTCGGAGCCCATCACGTTGAATGGAACGACCGACATCATGCCGTTGGGCACGATAGCACCCGGATTGGTGGTGCCAAAATTGGTGGTACCGACAAATGGGTTGACCCACTTGGTGTAGTCTGTTTCGGCGGCAAATGCCGATGCCGATGCAAAAAGCAAAGCGGCAATGGCTAATGAGACGTTTTTCAGCATTTTAAGGTGTTATTCGGTATTTGGTTATTTTTCAAATATGTTACAAAGATAATCAATGAAAGGCTCTAAAGCCCAAACGAGTCATTGAAATTTGGTAAATATTGGAGCTGTTAACCAAATTTAACGGTTTAAAATAGCTGCAATACTATTCTGACGGACCTATACGGATGTAGGTTTGGGTACCATATCATAAAATTTCTTCTTGAAGTGGATAGGCATAAATCTAAAATTCTATGATAACTAAATACAAGAGAACTTTGATTTTTGGTCTGGTTATTCACTGTATCAAGATTATGAATCGAGGTGAGTTTATATTCTCTCAGGTGATCGAATTTATCGTATCGGAAAGATTCTATGCGATGACCAACATTTGTCGGCTGACGGCGCTTATGTCACCATTCATCGTGGTCGTTCATGTCGCTGTGAAGATCGTCGAGCCGATCTTGAAGGTCGTCGAGTTCGTCGCGAATCTCTTCCATCTCTTCCAGGCAGTCAATGCGGTCCTGGAGCTCATCGATCCGATCCTGAAGTTCATCAAAACGGTCGGACATCACGTCGGTCTCGGCCAACTGTATTTCCAAATCATCGACACGATCCTGCAGAGCATCATGATCCGACATGTCGACATCGCTGTCGTTAGCGCTGTAAGTGGTCAGATAATCGTCATTGTCAACTTCATAATATCGTCGCGGCTGAGATGAGTACGACGACTTAGGCTTGCTCGAAAACATATCGCAAACCGCATTAAATATAGCGAATCCGCCAAGAAAACCCCAAAAGCTCATAATTTAATCAATAAATCTGTTTAATGAATATTTCCACCATCCTTCAAAGCTTGACCAAGCCATGCAAACGCACACAAAAGAAAGAGAATCAACGTCATATCACTTAGAGTGTGTCTAATAACAAAAGTTAAATTTAGGGCGGTCAATCTTTGAGTGATCTTGTCTTAACGATGAGGGAATGTGGCATTTGCCACTTGACCGAAGAGTTAAGGCAAAAGTGCCAAATAGAGGCCGAACTATGCTATTTTGTTAGTTGACATTTTTATTTTAGTAAAATAATTTATTATGTAATCGAGTGATCTATTATTAAGTTGCTTTCGTCTCCCGTATTTTGGGTATTTTTTGCTCTTTGTCTCAGTCGTGTACATCAAGTACACTCCTTCGACGACAGAGCAAAACATCCTCCAAAATACGGGACCCTAAATTTAACTTTTGTTATTAGACACACTCTTAGTATTTAGATGTCAAAAAGAAAGCCACCATGACTTTCGGAAGCAAAAGTAGTCACACAATGGGCAACCCTGAAACACATCAAAGCGAATAAATGTTAAATTATGGCAGATGTATAGAGAAAAATCGCAACCAACTGTTTATTAGCTGATTGCGATTTTGCTTTGTTGCCTTGGAAGGATTCGAACCCTCACAGGCGGAACCAGAATCCGACGTGCTACCATTACACCACAAGGCAGTTTTGTTATCTTTGGCGGTGATGCCGCGTTTGATTAACGAGTGCAAAGGTATTACTTTTTTTATTATGCACCAAATTTTTTTCGCAGTTTTTGTTTTCTTTTTTTCTGCGTTTGCATTTATGGGTTGTTTATCACTATCTTTGATCACTGAAATGATCCTGTTATTTTTGGGTATCAATCTATGAATCTCTAATATATATATGAGTGCAACTGGAGAATGGTGGACTGCTCCCACTTTGAGCGAATCGGGCAGATTAATAATGGTGACAGGCCGACGTGATATCAACAAGTACCGTCACGATGCAAAGTTGAGATATAAAATCCGCGTTGAGGTGACCTGGCAATATGCAGGCGATACAACCGGTATGCCCGATTTGGCCACTTCACAACTGATGGAGCAGGCTCAGGATGCCTTGCAGGATGCCTTTTTGAAAGATCCTGTGGCTGTGCTGACCGGAATCTTCACGGGTGACGATGAACGCAATTGGGTGTTCTATACGATGAGCACCAATATATTCGGGCGTAAGCTCAACGAGGCTCTGGCTGATCTGCCTGTATTGCCTTTGGAGATCTATTGCGAAAATGATGCCGTGTGGGCCGGATACGATGAGATGGCCCAAGCTGAGGTTAACATAGATTAGAATACGTAGCCAATCGACACGATGAGCCATCCGCCCGTCATCTGCTTGAGCAATTGACATTTGGCCTCAAAGGCCAAGCGAAGAGTAGGGGAGGCGAAGTATTCAATGCCTGCACCGAGATTGAGGCCGAAGCGGTTGTAGCGTTGCGATGAGTCATCCGACGTGTCAACAGCGGCTCTTTGAGCCACCATCTTTGCTGCATGGCTTGTGGCTGTGGTGTAATTGAGTCCGGCTATGGGATAGAAGTTGACACGGTTGGTGGCTGCGTCGAGAGCTATGGGCATTTCGGCGTCGAAGTTGAACGAAAATGCGTCGACGTCTTTGTGACGGAATGCGTAGTCTATTTTGGGGGCAAAGCGGAAGTGTTCGGTGAATCGATAGGAGAAATAAAGGCCGGCCGAGGCGGTTGTGTTGCGTGTGGTGAATCCGCCGCGCAATCCCACGCTTTTTTGGCCCTTGAAACTATTGGGCGATTCGGCAAATGCAGTAGTGGACGAAAGGATTGCGATGGCAATAAGGAAAAATGCCTTTGAAATCTGTTTTAACGACATAATGTATGTGTGATGAATTAAGGTTATGAACGTTTGTTTGGATTGTTAACGCAAAAATAATTGTTTGTGTTCAGAAATGGTGTAATTATTGTTGTAAAAATGTAAATTTGTGGAAAAATAGAAAAAGAGTAAGGTCTATGATCAACGGATTTCTCAGAATAGCATCGGTGGCTCCCGAGCATCGGGTGGCAGATGTGGACTTTAATGTCGAACGCATCATCGAGTCGATGAGGGAGTTGGATCGCAAGGGCGTTGAAATTGCCGTATATCCCGAGCTGTGCATCACCGGCTACACGTGTGGCGATATGTTTCACAACGAAATGCTGCTGTCGGCTGCCCAAAATGGTCTCGCCCGCATAGTGGAGGCGTCGAAAGAACTCAATATATGTCCTGTAGTCGGACTGCCGGTGCGCAGAGGCGGTCTCGCGGTGTATAATTGTGCTGCGCTTGTCGATAAGGGTCAGGTGCAATTTGTCGACAAAAGCTATCTGCCCACCTATAATGAATTCTACGAAACGCGATGGTTCACTCCGGCTTCCCGCTCTGAAGGGCTGCCTCCAATGGTATTCGACTGTCATGGAGCTAAGATCGGAATTGAAATTTGCGAAGACTTGTGGGTGGCAATCCCGCCGTCGTGTCGACAGGCTCTGGCCGGTGCACAAGTGATTTTCAACCTTTCGGCTTCCGATGATCTGATAGGCAAATATGACTATCTCAAGTCGCTGATAGTGCAGCAGTCGGGTCGTTGCCAGGCCGCGTATGCATATTCTTCGGCCGGCTTTGGCGAATCCACAACTGATCTGGTGTTTTTGCCAAAGACGTTGATTGCCGAGCGCGGCACGCTTTTGGTGGAAAATAATCGCGAAGATTATCTAAAACATCCTGCTGTGATAGCCGACGTTGATATTGAGGCTATTGATCGCGACCGCTCGCATGCCAACACGTTTGCCGACTGTAGTCGTCGCAATTACTGCCTGGATTTTGCCACCGGCAGCGAAAACGACCAATTCGATATTTCGTGGAATCTGGCCTATCGCCATGTGTCGCCGATGCCCTTCGTACCTGCCGAGGGTCATATTCTCAATTCGCGTTGCCGCGAAATATCCACTATTCAGCAGTGCGGACTTGCCCGACGTCTGAAGGCGGTCGGCAGTTGCCGGCTTGTTGTCGGTATTTCGGGAGGGCTTGATTCCACGCTGGCCCTGTTGGTTGCTGTGGCAACGGTGAAATCGCTCGGCGGTGACCCGAAAGAGATTCTGGGGGTGACCATGCCCGGATTCGGCACTACCGACCGAACCTATGACAACGCCATGAAACTCATGGAGTTGCTGGGTGTGACTGTCAATGAGATATCGATAGCCGATGCTGTGCTTCAACATTTTAAAGATATTGGTCACGATGTTGACAATCATGATGTGACCTACGAAAACTCGCAAGCTCGCGAACGCACTCAGATACTTATGGATCTGGCCAACCAGGCCGGTGCGCTCGTGCTTGGAACAGGCGATCTTTCGGAACTTGCACTCGGCTGGGCCACCTATAATGGCGACCACATGTCGATGTATGGTGTCAATGCCGGAGTGCCAAAGACGCTGGTCAAGTACCTGGTGCGCTGGTATGCCTCCACTGCATCGTCCGACGCACTTCGCGAAACACTTCTCGACATTGTCGACACCCCGATCTCACCCGAACTCACACCGGCCGACGAACACGGCAATATCGCTCAGAAGACCGAGGAACTTGTCGGCCCCTATGAGTTGCACGATTTCTTCCTTTATTATATGCTCCGATTCGGATTCCGTCCGCGCCGGGTGTTTTTCCTCGCATTGAAGGCGTTTGACGGGAAATATGACCGCGCCACCATTTTGAAGTGGATCAAGACCTTCTATCGTCGATTTTTCAATCAGCAGTTCAAGCGTTCATGTCTGCCCGACGGCCCTAAGGTGGGCAGTGTATGCCTTTCGCCGCGCGGCGACTGGCGAATGCCGTCCGATGCAACCTCAACGATTTGGCTCAAGGAAATCGATGAATTGAATATTTAACATTTTTTGATTGTGGAATCAACCCGACAGGCCTCTTGGCTCTTGTCGGGTTGACTTCATTTTATTATCTTTGTATTAGTTTGTATTTTCGCACAAACGCATAACCTACTACAATTGCATTTTACTCAACCAAAATCCATTTACATGAACAAACACCTTATATCATATCTTGCAGCCGGAGTTGTGGCATCGGCCATGTTTGCCGGATGCGGCTCTAAGGACGTGGTGGCAAAATCTGATGTCGACACTACTGACTATGCTTCGCTTGTCAATCCATTTATCGGCACCGATTTCACCGGTAATACATATCCTGGCGCACAGGCTCCGTTCGGCATGGTCCAGCTCAGTCCCGACAACGGTCTCCCCGGGTGGGACAGAATTGCCGGATATTTTTACCCTGACAGCACCATTGCCGGATTCAGTCATACACATCTGTCGGGCACCGGTGCCGGCGACCTCTACGATATCTCTTTCATGCCGGTGATGAATCCCTACAAAGAAGCTGAAGCGCCTCTTGGCATTCATTCCAAATTTTCTCACGACGATGAATCGGCCTCAGCCGGCTACTATCAGGTTAGATTGACCGACTACGACATAAACGTCGAGCTGACCGCCACAGAGCGCGTCGGAGTTCAGCGTTATACTTTCCCGGCCGGCGATGCTTCCGTGTTCCTGAATCTTCGCAAGGCCACCAACTGGGATGCCACTGTCGACACGAAGATCGTAGTGGTCGACTCTGTCACTGTGGAAGGCTACCGATTCTCCACCGGATGGGCCCGCGACCAGCGAGTCTATTTCCGCTCTCGCTTTTCACGCCCCTGGCAGTCGCTGACCCTCGACTCTATGCCTCTTGATCCGGCGAAACCTGAGGCAAAAGGCTACATCGCACGCTTTGATTTCACTACCACCGACGGCGAACAGCTCGTGATCAGCACCGCCATCTCCTCTGTCAGCGAGGAAGGGGCAGCCGCCAATCTGCTTGCCGAAATGCCCGACAATGACTTCGATAAAGTACTTGCCGCCACGCGTCAGTCATGGAATCACCAGCTCGGTAAGATCAAAGTGAAAAGCGGTAATGCAGATGATCTGGCTACATTCTACACCGCTCTCTATCATCAAATGATCGCTCCGACTATCTACAGCGATGTCGATGGACGTTATTTCGGTCCCGACAAGAAGATTCACAAAACCAATGGATGGACCAACTATTCAACCTTCTCGCTGTGGGATACATTCCGCGCTTCACACCCGCTCTACACCCTGACCCAACCCACTCGCGTCAACGATATGGTCAAGTCATTCCTTGCCTTCTACGAACAGAACGGACGTCTGCCGGTGTGGAACTTTCAGGGTGGTGAGACCGATATGATGATCGGTTATCATGCAGTGCCGGTGATTGTCGACGCTTATCTCAAGGGTATAGGCGATTTTGATGCCGAAAAGGCTCTTGAAGCCTGCATTGCCACAGCCAATATCGACGACTATCGCGGGATTGGACTTTACAAGACACTCGGCTATGTGCCCTACAATGTCGTTGACCCCTATAATGCCGATGACTGGTCGCTTTCGCGCACTCTCGAGTATGCCTACGATGATTATTGCATCGGCCGTATGGCCGAGCGGATGGGCAAAAAAGATATTGCCGACCAGTTCTACACGCGCTCGCAAAACTATCGCAACGTGTTCAATCCCGCCAATCGCTTCATGCAGCCACGCGACGATAAAGGCGCATGGCAACCTGCCTATTCACCTGACGAATATACAGCTCATATCTGCGAATCAAACGGATGGCAATACCTGTGGTCGGTGCAGCACGACATACCGGGTCTTATCGATCTGATTGGCGGCAAGGAGAAATTTGCCCAACGCCTCGATTCGATGTTCACCTATACTCCGGGCGAAGGACACGAACTTCCGATATTCAGCACCGGCATGATCGGACAGTATGCCCATGGCAACGAGCCGAGCCACCATGTGATCTATCTATATAATATGGTCGATCAGCCCTGGAAGACCGCCGACTATGCGCGTCGTGTGATGGACGAATTCTATACCAACACTCCCGCCGGACTTTGTGGCAACGAGGATCTCGGACAGATGTCGGCTTGGTATATATTCTCTGCCATGGGATTTTATCCTGTTGACCCCGTGTCGGGTGTTTACGAAATCGGCGCGCCGCTGTTTGAAGATTTGACTCTTGCGCTCGACAATGGCAACAGTGTTCGCATTCTTGCACCCGGAGTGTCGGCCACAAACAGGTATGTCAAGTCGGTGAAAGTCAACGGCGAACCATTGCTCCAGAGCTGGATCGACCACAATACACTCACTGATGGAGCAACTATTGAATTCGAAATGACTTCCGAACCTGGAATAGTGTGGTATAAACCGAAAAAATAGCCTAACACTTGACTTTGTAAAAAAAATATTGTAACTTTGATTAAAGAATTGTCAAACCGATTGTAAAACGAAAGGTAAAAAACGATATATGAAAAACGATTTTAGAGATTTTGCAGTGAAACATTGCGGCGTTAACGGTCTCACTCTCGACCAGTACACATCAGCCGTATCATCCGAAATTCGATCAAGCTATATTTCTCCGACTATCATTGAGGAGCGCCAGCTCAACGTGGCACAGATGGACGTGTTCTCGCGTCTGATGATGGACCGCGTCATTTTCCTCGGAACTGACGTCAATGACTACACTGCCAACGTCATCCAGGCACAGCTCCTTTATCTCGACTCTACCGACCCGGGTAAGGACGTCAGCATCTACATCAACTCACCCGGTGGATCCGTATATGCCGGTCTTGGCATCTACGATACCATGCAGTATATTTCAAGCGATGTATCGACCATCTGTACAGGCATGGCTGCTTCGATGGCCGCTGTTCTTCTTGTGGCCGGAGCAAAGGGCAAACGCTTCGCACTCCGCCACTCGCGTGTCATGATCCATCAGCCGATGGGTGGCGCTCAGGGTCAGGCATCCGACATCGAGATCACTGCACGTGAAATACAGAAACTTAAAAAAGAACTCTATACCATAATCTCCGACCATAGCGGACAGCCTTTCGACAAGGTGGAACGCGACTCTGATCGCGACTATTGGATGACTGCCATGGAAGCCAAGGAATATGGTATGATCGACGATGTGCTCATCAAAGCTAAAAAATAAGCTATCTTAAAACGGGATATGGCTAAGAAACGTTCAGGAAACAACGACGGAGAAATTCGATGCTCTTTTTGTGGAGAGGTCGCTCGGCCTGATGAGGTGATGGTGCCAAGTGCTTTCAGCGACGCCTACATATGTTCATCGTGTGTGGCTCAACTCAACGACGCCGTCAGAGAGTTTAAGGAAATGCATGGGCTTGGTGTGGATGGCCACTCGCACAATCATCCCAATCATGGCATCAATCTCGATAAGGTGCCAAAACCTAAAGAGATATTCGAGTTTCTAAACAACTATGTGATCGGTCAGGAATCGGCCAAACGATTCCTGTCGGTTGCCGTCTATAACCACTACAAACGTCTGGCTCAGAACATGGCCGACGATGTCGACATCGAAAAAAGCAACATCATACTCGTCGGCCCGACAGGCACCGGTAAGACGCTCCTGGCCAAAACAATTGCCAGATTGCTCGACGTTCCTTTCACCATTGTCGACGCTACCGTGCTGACCGAAGCCGGATATGTGGGCGAGGACATCGAGAGTCTGCTCACACGTCTGCTTCAAGCCGCCGACTATGATGTGGCACGCGCCGAACGAGGTATTGTCTTTATTGACGAGATCGATAAAATAGCCCGCAAGGGCGACAATCCGTCGATCACCCGCGACGTCAGCGGCGAAGGCGTGCAGCAAGGTCTGCTCAAACTACTCGAAGGCTCGATTGTCAACGTGCCTCCCCAAGGTGGCCGCAAGCACCCCGAACAGAGAATGATACCTGTCGACACAAAGAACATTCTCTTCATCTGCGGCGGAGCCTTTGACGGAATAGAGCGCAAGATCGCCCAGCGACTCAACTCCCACACCGTGGGCTACAGCAATGCAGCCCGCAAGGGAGTAAACCGCGACAACTTCCTTCAGTATGTAGCGCCTCAGGATCTTAAGAGCTTTGGTCTCATCCCTGAGATCATCGGCCGTCTGCCCATCCTGACCCATCTCGAACCACTCGACCGCGACGCTTTGCGCCGGGTTCTCACCGAGCCCAAAAACGCCATTGTGCGACAGTACGAAAAACTGTTTGCAATGGATGGTGTGAAGCTCAAGTTCACTGATGATGCTCTTGACTTGATTGTCGACAAAGCCGTCGAGTATAAGCTTGGTGCACGAGGTCTGCGCTCTATAGTTGAAACCGTCATGATGGATGCCATGTTCGACACTCCTTCTGCCGGGATTAAGAAATTTGAAGTGACTGCCGACTATGCTCTCAAAAAACTGCAGGAGGCCAACTTTGAAGTCAACAACGTTTAACAACCAAGAAATTTATCATAGAACCTTTCACAGTTAGATAACAGACTCCAACAATACAATTTTTCCACCCCAATCATCACTTTCCTCCCATATGGAATCGAAATCGCAACTTAGCAAAGTGTTGAAGCAATATTTCGGCTTCGACAATTTCAAGGGCAACCAGGAGCAGATTATAAGAAGTCTTCTTGATGGCCACGACACATTTGTCCTCATGCCAACCGGCGGAGGCAAATCGCTCTGCTATCAGTTGCCTTCACTTATGATGGATGGCACTGCTATAGTGATCTCTCCACTTATTGCCTTGATGAAGAATCAGGTTGACGCCATGCGCAATTTTGGAGAAAACGACGGGGTGGCCCATTTTCTAAATTCTTCGCTCAACAAATCGGCTGTCGACAAGGTCAAAGCCGATATCCTGTCCGGCGTGACCAAGCTGCTTTATGTTGCTCCCGAGTCGCTCACCAAAGATGAATATATCGACTTCCTTCGCACGGTGCCGATTTCATTCTATGCCGTCGACGAGGCTCACTGTATATCGGAATGGGGACACGATTTCCGACCTGAATACCGGAGGATACGCCCGATCATCAATGAGATTGGCAAGCGTCCTCTCATTGCACTGACGGCCACGGCCACTCCGAAAGTGCAGCACGACATTCAGAAAAACCTCGGCATGCTCGATGCCAACGTTTTCAAGTCCTCGTTCAACCGCCCCAACCTCTACTACGAGATTCGGCCTAAGACCGCTCAGATCGATCGCGAAATCATCAAGTTCGTCAAAAGCATGGAGGGCAAGTCGGGTATCATCTACTGTCTCAGTCGTAAACGCGTCGAGGAGCTGGCTCAGTTTCTTGCTGTCAACCAGATCAAGGCTCTTCCGTATCATGCCGGAATGGATGGTGCCACGCGTTCGGCCAACCAGGATGCCTTCCTGTTTGAAAAGGTCGATGTCATCGTTGCCACGATTGCATTCGGTATGGGCATCGACAAACCCGACGTGCGCTATGTGATTCACTACGACATGCCCAAGTCGCTTGAAGGCTATTATCAGGAGACGGGGCGTGCGGGTCGCGATGGTGGCGAGGGCGTATGCATTACTTTTTATGCAGCCAAGGATCTGCAGAAAATGGAGAAGTTCATCCAAAACAAACCTGTTGCTGAACAAGAAATTGGACGTCAGCTTTTGCTCGAAACGTCAAGCTATGCCGAGTCGAGCGTGTGTCGTCGAATATCATTATTGCACTATTTTGGTGAACAATACGGTGTGGAGAATTGTGGTAACTGTGACAATTGTTTAAAACCCAAACAGAAAGTGGAAGCTAAAGAAGATTTAAGCAATATACTGGAAACAATAGCCGCTCTTAAGGAAAAATTCAAGGCCGACTATGTCATCGACGTCATTCGCGGACGTGCCACTGCTGATGTCAAGTCGTATCATCACGACGAAATCGAATCGTTCGGATCCGATCCCAAGGCATCTGCACGCCATTTGGGCGCAGTGATCCGTCAGGCTGTCATTGCCGGTTATATCGATCGCGATATTGAACAATACGGACTCCTTCGTCTGACCGACAAGGGTCGTGAATTTATCAAGAATCCCACATCGTTCAAGATTGTGGATGATGTCGAATTTGCCGAATCCGACGAACCGGAAGTGGTGAAAGCAGGTGCGGGTTGCGCTGCCGACCCCGAGCTTTATTCTATCCTTAAAGACCTCCGTAAGACTGTCGCTAAGAATGCGCAGTTGCCCCCCTATGTCATCTTCCAGGATCCGTCGCTCGAAGCGATGGCCACAACCTATCCGGTCACGATTGAGGAGCTTGCAAATATCCCCGGCGTAGGCATGGGCAAGGCTCGCCGCTATGGTGAGCAGTTTGTCAACGTGATCCGTCGTCATGTCGACGAAAACGAGATTGAGCGTCCCGATGATCTTGTGGTCCGTACCGTGCCTAAAAAGAGTAAGGTGAAAATCAACATCATTCATGCCATCGACCGTAAGATACCTCTCGACGAGATTGCGCGATCGCTAAGCATGGAGAACGAAGAGCTTCTCGACGATATCGAAGCCATTGTCAACTCAGGCACTCGTATCAATCTCAATTATTATATCGACGATCTTCTCGACCAGGAGCAACAAGACGAGATCTATCAGTATTTCAAGGAAAGCGAAAGTGGAAGCCTTGACGACGCCTATCGTGAGCTTGGCGATGAATATTCTGAAGAGGAGATCCGTCTGATGCGCATCAAATTCATTTCCGAGATGGGATTCTGATCTTTAGAGTATGTCTAATAACAAAAGTTAAATTTAGGATTCCGTATTTTATAGGATATTTTGCTCTGCCATCGAAGGAGCGTACTTGATGTACACGACTGAAACAAAGAGCAAAAGATCCCCAAAAGACGGGAGACGAAAGTAACCTAATAATAGATCGCTCGATTACATAATAAATTATTTTACTAAATAGAAAAATGTCAATTAACAAAAATAGCATAGGTCGGCCATTCTTTGGCACTTTTGCCTTAACGCTACGGTCAAGTGGCTACAGCCACATTCCCTCATCGTTAAGACAAAATTACTCAAAGATTGACCGCCCTAAATTTAACTTTTGTTATTAGACACACTCTTAATTTTCAATAGAAACTGTCACACTATGCCGCTTATCGACTATAGCAATGTAGAAATCCACCGCAACGACGTTGTTGCGCTCCGTCATGTAAATTTTTGTGTCGAAGCCGGTCAGCTGGTCTATTTGACCGGCCGCGTTGGCAGTGGCAAAAGTTCTTTGCTGAAATCGATCTACGGTGAGGTCCCCATCGCTGCCGGACACGCCGATGTGCTTGGACGCGACATGGCGCACATCTCTTCTCATGCCACTGCTTTGTTGCGCCGCGAAATAGGCATAGTGTTTCAGGACTTCAGGCTTTTGCCTGATCGTAGCGTCTACGACAATCTGATGTTCGTGCTCAATGCCACCGGATGGAAAAACAAGGCAGACAAGGAGGAGCGTATCGAGCAGGTGCTTCGCGAGATGGGCATGGTCAACAAAAGCTACAAAATGCCTCATGCTCTGTCCGGTGGTGAGCAACAAAGAGTGGTTATGGCCCGGGCTTTGCTCAATCACCCCAAGCTTCTTCTTGCCGACGAACCCACGGGCAACCTTGATCCTCACACCGGATCCATCATCATGAAGCGTTTCCACGAAATAGCAGCTGAAGGTACTGCCGTGATCATCGCCACTCACAACCTTGCTCTAGTGCGTCAGATGCCGGCCCGCACTTTTGTGTGTGCCAAACGCACATTGCAAGAGGTGGTCCCTGTTCGTGATACCAAAGCGAAGGAAGAGCAGAGCGAGGCTACAGCAAAGGCAGAATCAGAGGAGTAAGCACTGCAGTCAGCAGTCCGTTTAGAATCAGTCCAAGCGACGAAAACGCTCCATAGCGTTCGCTTCGTTCCATAGCCGATGCCGTGCCTACGGCGTGAGCAGCCGTCCCGATTGAAAGTCCTGTCGCTATGGGACTTTTTA
This sequence comes from Bacteroides sp., assembly GCA_023666835.1. Lineage (GTDB taxonomy): Bacteria > Bacteroidota > Bacteroidia > Bacteroidales > Muribaculaceae > Paramuribaculum. The sequence goes on from JAMPBJ010000003.1 coordinate 39,796, forward strand.
TATGGCTCATTTTCACCATCCTGAATCCTGCCATGCCACCGAATATACCGGTGCACACCACCACAGCCGCCGTCAGCGGAGGTATGCCTCCAATCGTTTGGGATATCTCCATTGCTATAGGCGTAGTGACGGCTTTGGGCAATAATGACAAAACCACATCCTGAGTGGCTCCAAGCAATCTGGCTATGATCACCACCGACAGTATACCCATCACGCAGCCGGCCATTTCCGAAATGATCAGAGGAAGTATCTGGCGCTTGATGTTTTCAAGCTGGCGGTAAAGCGGTACTCCCAATGCAACGATAGCAGGTTTCAACCAGAATTCTATATATTTCCCGCCCTCCTGATATGTTGAATATTCTATACTGCAGCATTTGAGAAGAGCTATGATGACGAGTATCGACACGAGTATCGGGCTGAATATGGTCAGTCCGGTCATCGACTGCAGGCGCCGTGCAAACATGAATACCACAAATGTCAATGCTATGAGAAAGTATGGGTTACACGCAAATTCCATGGTCAAGTCGTCTTTTGTGATTGTAGTTGTCGCAATCTGCGGTGACGTCGGGCTTGAATGCGTCTGACGGCTTGATGCACTTGACCGGTAGTGGCGATGATCAGAAACGTACTGATAATCGATGCCCCGACTATCGGAAGCCATTGCTCGGATATAAGATTGAAACAGCGCATCACACCGATGCCGGCTGGCACAAAGAAAAATCCGATGTTGCGCACAAGAAAATCCGACATCGTGGCCACCCATTCAAGCCTGACCACGCGGTATTTCAATGCCAGCGTCAGAAGCACCATGCCAATGATGCTCGACGGGATGGGGATATGTGTGATATACACAACCAGTTCTCCTAATGCAAGAAACGCAAACAATATGGCGAGCTGAAGTATCAATTCTCCTCCTTCTCCTTGTTATAGTTGTTTATCACATCCATTATCTCCTCGCCGTATTGTGCGATTTTTGCTTTGCCAATTCCGGGACATTTTTTCAGTTCTTTGATTGTTGCGGGTGAATTGTTGGCAATCCATATGAGCGATCGGTTTGAAGCTATGACAAATGCCGGCACATTGAGCGCCTCACGCTTGTCAGTGCGCCATTTCTTAAGAGCGTCGTATAGGCCGGGGTTGCTGATGTCGGTCTGTTCGTCGTTGCTTTTCTCCGTTTTCTCTTTTTTATTTGCTTTCTTTTCTGCCGCGGGTGTCTGGACTGGTCCTTGTTCAAGTGCAAGCACTGCCCTTGCTTTCGTGTCGGTGAAGAGCTGTGGTGTGAAATGTTTTCCTTCGAGCCCTATGAAGATATTCAATGCAACCGACAGCGAAGTGAGAATGCTCTCCAAAGCTGCCGACAGTCGTTTGGCAACCGTGGCATTGTCAACGTCGTCAGGTGTATCAGAAAGCAGATTGGCGAGTGTCGCAAGTTTTTCGCAATAGTAGTCGCATGCTTTGGCTATGCGACCGTCTATTTCCTCCGAATAGGGTTGCATCGCATGGTATTGCCGCGAAAATGATTTCGAAGTTTTTTCCAGGTGAGCGATGATGTCGGTTGCGGCCTCGTCATATCGCTTCAGAAGTTTTGGATAGTCGGTCGAAAGAAATTCGCTGACCAGACGGTGAAGGGTTGCAAACGCACTGCTCAATTCTTCCATGCCGAAAGTGCGGTCAAGACAATGAAAGTAATAGCTCTTCTCCAACTGCGACAGTTGCTCTTCGCTCGGCAACATGTTGCAATGTGTCTCGGTGAAATTCACCACGTTAGAGTCGTTTATGATTGCTGATCGCGATATGGGTCGGTCGAGAATCATTCCTTCGAGCGACCGGCAACGGCTCAGTGCCACATAGGTCTGTCCGTGGGCAAACGACGACGATGCATCGATGATGGCTCTGTCGAACGTCAGTCCCTGACTTTTATGGATCGTGATGGCCCACGCCAGTCGCAGAGGCAGCTGCATGAATGTGCCGATGGTCTCTTCGCGTATCTCGCCGGAGTCCTTGTCGGTCACATAACGGGTGTTTTCCCATGTGGTGGGCGAAACGTCGATATATGTCTCTTTATCAAATGGAAGCACTCGCACAAGGTCGTTTTCCAATTTGACCACTGTTCCCATCATTCCGTTGTAGTACAATCCCGCTTCGTTGCGAAGAAACATCACCTGAGCACCTTCTTTCAGTTCGAGGTCTGAATCGGTCGGATATGCTCCGGCCGGGAAATCTCCTTCGATTTTGGCATTGAAGTGGAGGGCAGGGGAGGCCAGCAGATCGAGCTGATGACGGTTGATCGCATTGGCAGTGTTGTTGTGCGACGTCAACCTGATATATTTTTTGTCTTTTTCGGGTTTAAAACCGGGGATGTGGCGACAATTGAGCCGATGCAATATTTCGTCGGTGGCGTTGCCGGTGCGTATGCTGTTGAGTATTTCAAGAAATTCTGGATCGGTCTGTCGATATACCTGTTTCAGCTCCACCGTTTCGTATGGCAGTTGATTCAATGCCTGGCTTGAGAAAAAATATGGTGTGCTATAGTGCTCGCGCAGCATGTCCCATTCGCGTTCGATTGCCACGGGCGCAAGTTGTTGCAGGTCGCCTATCATCAGCAACTGCACTCCGCCAAACGGCAGATTGTGGTTTCGGTGGCGGCGGAGCACGTCGTCGATGGCATCGAGCAGGTCGGCGCGAACCATACTGATTTCATCGATCACGATCAGATCCACCGTTCTCAGCAGTCGGAGTTTGTTGCGGTTGAAGCGATCGAACCGCTTCGATGTGCCTACAAATCCTTTTCCGGGAATGAACGGCGTAAGCGGCAGCTGGAAGAAGGAGTGTATCGTCATGCCGCCGGCATTGATGGCAGCCACTCCGGTGGGTGCGAGCACTACCATACGCTTTTTGCACCCATTGCGCAGGCGGCGCAACAGTGTCGTCTTTCCCGTTCCGGCGCGGCCGGTCAGAAACACTGACTGCGATGTGTTGGCTATCAGTCGTATAGCCACTTCGGCTTCGCGGTTTGTTATGGTCGTGTTTTCAGTCATTGTAGTATGGATAAGTGACATCCCAAAGGTATAGTGCATGCGCCGGCATCGATGTCCCTGCCGAGCAGCGGTCGCGTGCCTCGATCACTCGCTTGAATCCGTCGAGTGTCAGTTTGCCGCGGCCCACTTCGACAAGCGTACCAACTACCGCACGAACCATGTTGCGGAGAAAGCGGTCGGCGGTGATGACGAACACGTAGCCGTTGCCACCCTCAACCGGAACCCATTCCGCGCGGCTGACATGACAAATGTTTGTCTTGGCATCGGTGTGAAGCTTGGCGAACGATGTGAAATCGCTAGTGGTCAGCAACATCCGAGCTGCTTCGTTCATCAAGTCGAAATCGAGCGATTGCGGCCCGCGCCAGCAAAGCTGATGAAAAAAGGGCGTTTTCTCCATCGTGCAGTAATAATGGTAGGTGCGTGATGTGGCATCGAAGCGAGCATGGGCATCGCTGTGCACGGGGCTGATTTTGTAGATGGCGATGTCGGGCCCTACGATCGAATTCAAAGCTCTCACTGCGGTTGTGGTGTCGGCAATTGCCGGAGCATCAAAGTGGGCTATCATTTTGCGTGCATTGACTCCGGTGTCGGTGCGTCCGGCGCCTGTGATGGGAGTAGGCCGGCGAAGCACTTTTGCCAGAGCATCTTCGATCACTTCCTGCACACTGATGGCGTTGGGTTGCGACTGCCAACCATGGTAGGGAGCACCACGGTAGGCAAGCTGCATGAAGTAGCGTTGAAGTCCGGTGTCGTTCATCGGTCAGTCTTTTTCGAGATATGTGTAGCCGTATAGGCCCGAGCGATAGTTCGACAGGAATTCTCTACCCTCTTCCGGTGTGATATGGCCGGCCTTCATGGAGGCTGTCACCCATGTCTCGACGTTTCTCACCAGGCGTTTGGGGTTGAACTGTACGTAGTCGAGCACCTCAGCCACAGTCTCTCCATCGATGATCCGGTCTATTTCGTAGCGGTCCTTGTAGACGGAAATGTGCACTGCGTTGGTGTCGCCAAACAGGTTGTGCATATCGCCAAGTATCTCCTGGTATGCTCCCACGAGGAATACTCCCAGATAGTAGGGTTCGCCGGGTTTGACGCTGTGGACCGGCAGTGAGCTTTGAGTGCCGTGGTTGGTGATGAAGTTGGCTATTTTGCCGTCGGAGTCGCAGGTGATGTCCTGTATGGTACAGGTGCGGTCGGGGCGCTCGTCGAGTCGCGATATCGGTATGATGGGAAAGACCTGGTCGATTGCCCAAGAGTCGGTAAGTGATTGGAATAGAGAGAAATTGCAGAAATATTTATCGGGGATCATCTTCGCTATTTTGCGCAGCTCCTCAGGTGCGTGCTTCATTTCGGCTGCGATTTCGCCCACTTCGCGAGCTATTGACCAGAACAGTTTTTCGATCTGTGCGCGTGTGCGCAGATCGAGCAGGCCAAGGTTGAAAAGGTCGAGGGCCTCTTCGCGAATCTGAAGGGCGTCGTGCCAGCTTTCGAAAAGGCGCGGCTGGTTGAGGCGATCCCAGATGTCGTAGAGTTCTTTGAGCAGCTCGTGCGAATCCTTGTCGAGCTCTTCGTCGTCTTTCCAGATGGGCAGGCTGGTGGTTTCGAGCACTTCAAAGATCAGAACCGAATGGTGGGCCGCCAGCGAGCGCCCGCTTTCGGTGATGATGTTGGGCTGCTTGATGTCGTTTTTCACGCAAGCGTCGACAAGCGCCGACACTGAGTCGTTGGCATATTCCTGTATCGAATAGTTCATCGAGCTTTCCGACGAAGCGTTGCGGGTGCCGTCGTAGTCAACGCCCAGACCGCCGCCGATGTCGACGAAGTCAATGTCGAACCCGAGTTTCGATAGCTGTACGTAGAATTGCGTGGCTTCGCGGAGCGCGTTTTTGATGCGGCGTATTTTGGTCACCTGACTGCCGATGTGGAAATGGATCAGTTTCAGGCAGTCGCGCATCTTGTGCTTTTCGAGAAACTCGATGGCTTCGAGCAGCTCGCTTGAATTTAGACCGAATTTCGACTGATCGCCACCCGACTCTTCCCATTTGCCGGATCCCGACGACGACAGCTTGATGCGGATGCCCACGTTGGGCACTATTTTCAGGCGTTTGGCCACGTCGGCTATCAGTTTCAGCTCGTTGAGTTTCTCAACCACAAGATAGATCCGTCGACCCATCTTCTGGGCCAACAGTGCCAGTTCGATGAAGTTTTCATCTTTGTAGCCGTTGCATATGATCAGCGCATTGTCGGCTATATTTGTGGCGAGCACAGCGTGGAGTTCAGGTTTCGAGCCGGCTTCCAGACCGATGTTGAACTTGCGGCCATGGCTGACGAGCTCCTCCACCACCGGACGCATCTGGTTCACCTTTATGGGGTAGATCAGAAAGCTCTGCCCCTTGTAGTCATATTCCTTGGCTGCCTGCTTGAAGCAGTTTGAGATTTTTTCGATGCGGTTGTCGAGAATGTCGGGAAAGCGCAGCAGTACGGGCGAAGTGACATCCCTAACCTGCAATTCGTCCATCACATCCTTCAGATCGACCGATGCATAGCCTTCGCGCGGAGTCACCGCTACATGCCCTTTATCGTTGACGGAAAAGTATTTGAGTCCCCATCCGTTTATGTTGTACAGCTCTGCGCTGTCGTCAATTTTCCATTTTCTCATTTTCGCGACAATGATTTTATGTGTCTGATTTATTTGCAAAAATACATAAAAATGTGGAGTCTCAACCACACAATGATAAAAAAACCGGATTATCGACGATGAAATGCTTTGTCGGTTTGTTCAAATGTGCTATATTTGCCGTATAGATCGTATCTAAGCATTTCAACTATTTAATACCTATAATACAGTTCTCCATTATGAAAAAAATTTCATTAAGCACTCTTGCCGTTGTTGCATTGGTTGCCATGACCGGTTGCAACGACAAGCTGAGCCAGTTCAAGGCCGATTATTTTTCGACCAATCCCAACCCGCTTGAAGTTGTAGGTCAGGATGTTCCGGCAGTTGTTACAGCCAACATTCCTGCCAAGTTTTTCAAGAAAAACGCTACTGTGACCATCGTGCCCACTTTGGTCTACGGACAGAACGAATCGACCTCTACCCCCATGATGCTTCAGGGCGAAAAGGTCAGAGGCAACGCTCCCGTTGTCAGCTACGACAAGGGCGGTGTGGTCACCATTCCGGTCAACTATCTCTATAATCCCGACATGCTTCGCTCAGAACTGTTCCTCGATTTCAAAGTCAGCCAGGGCTCGAAGCAGTATGTGCTTCCCCGCGTCAAAGTGGCCGACGGTGTCATCGCCACTGCCACTCTCGCATCTGTAGCCGATGTCAATCCCGCCACAGCTCCCGATGCGTTCCAGCGCGATATCCTTGAAAAATATTCGGCCGACATCCGCTTCCTCATCAATCAGGCACGTATCCGCGACAACGAGCTTCGCTCGCCTGAAATGGTCAAGCTCCATGAAGGTCTTCGCAAAGCCAACACTTCCGACAGCCTTGTCATCGAAGAAGTGAACATCAAATCGTATGCTTCGCCCGAAGGTGCCGTAGACTTCAATGCACGCCTTGCCGAAAGCCGCGAGAAAAACACCACTGCCTACATCACTGAGCAGATGCATCGCGACAACATCACTGAATTTGGAGAACTGACCGCCGATTTCACTCCCGAAGACTGGGAAGGTTTCCAGAAACTGGTGGCTGAAAGCAATATTCAAGACAAAGACCTGATCCTCAGTGTGCTCCAGCAGTTCAAAGATCCCGAAATCCGCGAACAGGAAATCCGTAACCTTTCGAGCGTGTTCGACGTGCTTGCCGATGAAATCCTTCCCCAGCTCCGCTATTCGCGCATCACAGCTTCTGTGAAAGTGATCGGCAAGAGCAACGAGGAAATCAATCAGCTGTTTGACACCGATCCTTCGAAACTCACCGTCGAAGAGCTCCTCTACGCTGCCACTCTCACCGACGATCCCGCTCGTCAGGCCAAAATCTATCAGAAAGTCATCGACCTGTATCCCAACGACTACCGTGGCTACAACAACCTCGGCAAACTTCAGTATCAATTGCAGGACTACACAACTGCCACCCGCAACTTCACCAAGGCTGCACAGCTCAATCCCTCGAGCCGCGAAGTCAACATGAACCAGGGTCTGCTTTCGCTGGTCAACAAAGACTATGCCGGTGCCAACACTTCGTTTAGCCGCGCTGCCGGTCTCGACGAACTCGGCGATGCTCTCGGTGTCTACTATCTGACCACCGGCGACAATGCCGCTGCTGCCAAGGCATTCGGTTCGAGCCGCACCAACAATGCCGCTCTTGCCCAGATCCTGACTAAGGATTATGCATCGGCCCGCACCACACTGCAGTCGATCCCCAACCCCGATGCCACCACCTACTATCTGACAGCCGTGCTCGGCGCACGCACCAACAACGCATCGATGGTTTCCGACAATCTCCGCAAGGCCATCAACCTCGATCCGTCGCTCGCAGCCAAAGCAAAAAGCGACCTCGAATTCTCGAAATTCACCTTCTGATCCCCGATCAGCACCAATAACCCACAGAGGCCGCACCCACACCGGGCGCGGCCTCTGTCGATATCCACCCGTTTCCACAACCCGCCGCATGCAATGACCGATTTGGACGTGCAACAAAATATTCATGTTTTCTCCGTGGTTTTACACATAAAAAATCATGAATATGTTGTTGACTTGGCTAAAAATTCGTTAGATTTGCATTTGATTGGGCTTATTGGACGCCATGTGTCGTGAAGCCCGTTCGTCACTACCACTTATCACTTCACAGCAATGATTACCGGACAGATTAAAAATCAGATCGACCAGATATGGAGAACCTTTTGGGAGGGTTCAGGCATTACCAATCCAATGTCGGTGTTGGAGCAGATGACCTATCTTCTTTTCATGAAGATGCTCGATGACGTACAGGTGCAGCAGGAAAGTCTATCCCGGCAGCTCGGCATTGAAATGACTGCCAGTGATGCCACCTTTGCCTATGGCACCTGGCATAATCCCGAAACCGACGAAGATGTGCCTGTGGAAAATCTGCGGTGGCACACCTTCAAGCACTATGATGCCGACAAAATGTATCGCACGATCAGCCGAGATGTGTTCCCCTATATCAAAAATCTAAACACCGGCTCTGACTCAGCCTATTCCCGCTTTATGGGCAATGCCGTGTTCCTGATACAAAGCCCCAAGGTGCTTGTGAAGATTGTCGATGGCATCGACTCGCTCGATATGAACGATCGCGACACGATGGGCGATGTCTACGAATATATCCTGGGCAAGATGGCTGCCAGCGGGCAGAACGGACAGTTTCGCACTCCGCGCCATATCATCCGTATGATGGTTGAACTGATGCGACCCACGCTATCCGACACAATATGCGACCCGGCAATGGGCAGCGCCGGATTTATTGTCGAGGCTGCAAAATACGTTAAAGAACATTATGCAAAAGAGTTGATGCAACAGCAGCATGATGAGCATTTCCGCAACTCAATGCTCCACGGCTTTGATACTGATCAGACAATGCTGCGAATTGGAGCGATGAATCTGATGCTCCACGACATCAACAACCCCGATGTGGCTTTCCGCGACTCTCTGTCGGCCGACAATACAGACTCCGACCGCTACTCTCTGATTCTTGCCAATCCTCCATTTGCCGGCAATCTCGACTATGAGGGAGTGGCAAAGTCGCTGCTTGCCACTGCCAAGACAAAGAAAACCGAGCTGCTCTTTCTTTCGCTTTTCATGCGCTCGCTTGCCGTGGGCGGTCGCTGCGCCTCGATCGTTCCCGATGGTGTGCTCACCGGCTCATCGAATGCCCACAAAGCTATTCGCAAGTCTATTGTCGACGACAACTGCCTGGAGGCTGTTATTTCAATGCCTTCCGGCGTATTCAAGCCCTACGCCGGAGTCTCAACCGCCATACTCATTTTCACCAAAACAGGAGCCGGAGGCACCGACAGAGTATGGTTCTACGACATGAAAGCCGACGGTTTTTCGCTCGACGACAAGCGAAACCCGATCAGCGACAATGACATCCCCGACATCATAGCCCGCTATCACAACCGCGAAGCCGAGGTCGATCGCAAGCGCACCGAGCAATCCTTCCTTGTGCCGGCAGACGAAATCCGCGAACACGACTATGACCTCGCCTTCAACACCTATAAAGAAACTGTCCGTGAAGTGGTGGAATATGATGCTCCGGAAGTGATACTTGCCCGTCTGCAAGGCCTTGAAGAACGCTTCCTCAAAGGGATGGCTGATTTGCAGGGATTGCTGGCTTCTGAATGGTCGGACCTGTCGGACAAGTCTGACAAGTCTGACAAGTCTGACTCAGCACAGAAGGGAGGCAAGCTATGAAAGGCTTTCTTCCAAAAGCCGGAGGCTACCGCAGTCTGCGAGTCTTCAGGATGTCGGAAGCTATCTGCGACCTGACTGTGATTTTTATAAAAAGATTTGTGCATGCCAAAAGCCGCACCTGCGACCAGATGGAGCAGGCCGCACGCTCTGGCAAACAAAACATTGCCGAAGGCAGCGAAGCATCGGCAACATCAAAGGAAACTGAGATCAAGCTAACCAACGTGGCAAAGGCTTCACTAGAGGAGTTATTGCTCGACTATGAGGACTACCTTCGTCAACACTCATTGTCGCAATGGCCTAAAGATGCGGAGCGTGTCGTAAAAATCAGGGAATATCTTAAATCCGAGAGATTTGATAAAGAGCCCTGCGAATTCGCACAGAAATATGATGCCGAAGAATATTGCAACATGATGATAAGCCTCATCAATCAGTCCACCTATATGCTCGCACGGCTTATTGAAAAACAACAGGACCAATTCCTGAAATCAGGAGGCATCAAAGAACAAATGTTTCAAGCCCGCATTAATTACCGTAACAACAATCCGAGATGAAACATAACTGGGAATATAGACGATTAGGCGAGGTCTGCACTGTGAATTTTGGCAAGAGAATTGTTGCAAAAGAAACAGAACCTGGACAATATTCTGTTTATGGAGGCGGTGGTGCTACTTTCACAACGGATTTGTATAATCGTGAAGATTGTATGATTGTCTCAAGATTTGCAATGTCACCAGAATGTGTACGCTATGTCAAGGGTCGTTTCTTTCTTAATGATAGCGGTTTATCAGTTTCTTCTGCCGAAAAAAGATTAAGTCAGTCTTTTGTAGATAAATATTTATGGAGTAATCAAGACTTAATTTATAATCTTGGTAGGGGAGCGGCTCAAAAGAATCTCAATATAAAGCAATTTACTGAAATAAATATTCCGGTGCCTCCGATGGGGGTGCAGGAGCGGATTGTTGGGGAACTGGATGAGATAAATGGTTTGATTGAGGCAAAGCGCGAGCAGCTCAAGCAGCTCGACCTCCTCGCCCAATCCATCTTCTACACCACCTTCGGCGACCCCATCACCAACCCCAAAGGCTGGAAAGTAAAAAGTCTTAGAACGGTAAGTTCCAAAATAGGATCTGGTGCAACGCCCAAAGGAGGTAACCAAGCATATAAAAAATATGGTATTTCTTTGATTAGAAGTCTGAATATACACAACTCTCATTTTAAATATGAGAACTTAGCTCATATAGATGATGTTCAAGCTAATGAACTCTCAAATGTTATAGTAGAGCCTGATGATGTGCTTATTAATATTACTGGTGCTTCAGTAGCCAGATGTTATATAGTTCCTAATGACGTGCTTCCGGCACGTGTGAATCAACATGTTGCGATTATTCGGCTAATAAATAAGATGAATCATCTTTTCCTACATAGGCAACTAATCAGTGATGCATATCAAAATTATCTTTTATCTTTGGCGTCAAAAGGGGCGACTCGCGAATCTATTACAAAGGCTCAGCTTGAACTTCTCCCTATCATTCTTCCTCCACTTGATTTGCAGAATCAGTTTGCGGAGCGGGTTGAGGCGATTGAGGCTCGGAAGGCTGAGGTTGAAGCGACTATTAAGGAATTGCAGACACTTCTCGACAGCCGAATGGATTTTTGGTTCAACTAAAAAAGGTGAGACACGTCGCACTTTTTCAAAACAGAAGAGATTATGGCAGACATAATACAGAATAACAATCATTTTTTCATTGCCTCCCCAATTTGGCAGACACTGTCTGCCAAATTATCATGGTCTAATTATCTGTCGCTTATAGAACTTCAAACGATTAAAAGGATAGTTGAGCTATGCTGAACTTCGATTATCTCAAGGAAATACCGGAACTGTCGCAATTGCACCAACTGTGCAACCTTTGCGAACAGCGTCAATACACCGAACCGGACTCCTCGGCCATCAATGCGCGCAAGGCTCTTGAATGGCTCGTAAAGGCCATATACAAGATGAAAAATGTCGAACTGCCTGAACGCACTGACCTTTATCGTCTGACCATTTCGCCGGCGTTTGCCGACTTTATAGCCGATCCGGAACTCATGAAGGCCGTGCATTGGATCAGAAAGGTAGGCAACCTTGCCGCCCACGACGGCAAGGTGACCCGTAGCGATGCCTACTTCACTGCACTCAACCTTTATAATCTTGTCGGTGGCGTGCTGCTTAAGCTCCGCGTGCTGCAGTCGCTCTCACCGTTTGACAAGACGCTGCTTCCCAAAGGTCAGACCTGTCAGACCGACCCGACCGGTCCGACCGGTCCGTCATCGCCCGAGGCATTTGCAGCCAAGGTTGAGCCGGAGAAAGTGGAAGCTGCTCCGGCAGTCATGACCGACCTGAGTTGGGGCGACATATCGGAGGCCGAAACACGCCGTCGGTTCATCGACCTGATGCTTCGCGAGGCCGGATGGGAGGTGCTTGAAACCGAGGGCGACATCGGTTCGTCGAAAGCATGCGTTGAGGTGGAAGTAGACGGGATGCCCAACAACACCGGCAAAGGCCGTGCCGACTATGTGCTATATGGGGCCGATGGCAAACCGCTTGCCGTTATCGAGGCCAAACGCACAAGCAAGGATGCCGTAGTTGGCAAGCATCAGGCAGAGCTCTATGCCGACTGTCTTGAAAAGAGATACAGTGTGCGCCCGGTGATCTACTACACCAACGGCTTTGAAATATACATAATCGACGGTATGGGTTACCCGGCGCGACGGCTCTATGCGTTTCACACAGAGAAAGATCTTGAACTGATAATGTCGCGGCGACGCACACGCCACTCCATTGCGGACTTCTCTGTCAGGAGTGAAATCACCGACCGCTACTATCAGAAGCGAGCCATCAAGAATATGGGCGAATGGCTCAATGCCATGCACCGCTGAGGATTGCTCGTGATGGCCACCGGCACGGGCAAGACACGCACGGCCGTCTCGCTTGTTGATGTGTTGCAGCGCAACAATTGGGTAAAGAACACTTTGTTTCTCGCCGACCGGACATCGCTTGTCAACCAGGCTGAAAAAGCCTTTGCCGGGCTTCTTGACACATCGATTGCCAATCTGTGCAAAGCCGATCCCAACCTTAACGCCCGAATTGTCTTCTCAACTTATCAGACGATGATCAACTATGTCAATACTGACAATAAACCGTTCAGCGTCGGCCGCTTTGACTTGATAATCATTGATGAAGCACACCGTTCGGTGTTCGGCAAATACGGCGATATATTCCGCTATTTTGATTCGCTGCTTGTCGGGCTCACAGCCACACCTCGCGACCAGGTGGACAAATCCACATACGATCTGCTACACCTTGAAGGAGGCGAGCCTACCGACTTCTATGAATATGAAACGGCAGTGGCCGACGGCTACCTTGTTGACTATAAGGGCTTGATCCGCGGCTCCAAGGTGGTGAACGAGGGCATCAAATATGATGACCTGTCGGCGGAAGAAAAGGATCAGCTTGAACAAGTGTGGGAATATGAACAGATCGGCAAAGACCCCGATGATGAGTGGGAACCACGCGACATCCGCGAGCAGGAGATATACAAATATATCTACAACACCGACACCATCGACAAGATGCTTCAGGACCTGATGGAGAACGGACTGAAGATACACTCCGGCGAGATGATTGGCAAGAGTATTATCTTTGCGATGAATTCCAAGACGGCAAAACTGATAGTCGAGCGGTTCAACATACTCTATCCTGAATATGGGCCGCAATTCTGCGAACAGATTGACTACTCAATCAAATATTCGCAAGACTTAATCGACAGATTCAGCCTGCGCGATTCGTTGCCTCAGATTGCCGTATCGGTTGATATGCTCGACACAGGGATAGATGTGCCCGATGTGCTTAACCTTGTGTTCTTCAAACGTGTACGCTCCCGCATCAAGTTTTTGCAGATGATAGGTCGCGGCACCCGTCTGAGCCCCGACTTATTCGGAGCCGGAGAGGACAAAGAGCTGTTCTACATATTCGACTGGGGAGGCAACTTCAAATACTTTGGCGAGAATCCAAAAGAGGGCAAGGCCGTGAAAGCACCCTCACTCACCGAACGGCTCTTCGGCGTAAGGGCTGCCATGGCCTGTGCACTTCAGGCTTCCCAATATCAGGCAGACGATTTTGCTAAAGGGCTCCATGACGAACTGAAAGCGATGCTCATCAAGGAAGTTGGCAGGCTCGACGATGCACATATCTCCGTGCGCAACCACTGGCCCGCCGTGTGCAAATACCGCGACCCTGAAACATGGCAATATATTTCGGAGGTTGATGTTCTTGACCTGAAAAACGAGGTGGCTCCGCTCCTTCCGAAGTCAATGGAGAACGAGTTGGCCAAGAAATTTGACCTCCTTGCCCTGTATGTTCAGCTCGGTATGGTCGACGAAACCTTTGAAAGCGGCAGTTATGAAGCACAAATCACACAGATTGCCAACGCTCTGAAAAACAAAGCAACCGTGGGCGAAGTCAAGGCAAAACTGCCCTTGATTCAAGAAGTGCTGACCTCCGCATTCTGGAGCAACAAGACATTGCTCTCCATTGAGAATATGCGCAAGGAGCTTCGCGAGTTGATGAAATTTCTCAAAGGAGAGGCAGGCAGGACTTTCACCGTCAACATTGAGGATCGTATTACCGATGGCGGCGTTGCTGAATCGATTAACTCAACCGTGACCTACAAAGAACGTGTGCTCGACTTCCTTGCCAACAACCGCGATCTGCCGGTGCTTAAAAAAATCCAGAACATTGAGCAGCTGACGTCAGCCGATATTGATGAACTGGAGCGCATATTGTGGCAGGAACTCGGCACCAAAGAGGACTATGAACGCTATCTGAAACGAGAGAAAATGACAGCCGACATCCCGGTTGCCGCATTTATAAGGAAAGTGTCGGGACTTGACCGCCAAAAGGCTATCAAGCTTTTCTCCGATTTCATTTCAGCAAACTCCCTCACCGCCGAACAGGAAGAATTCATCAACAACATTCTCAACTACGTTTGCCAAAACGGCGACATGGAGAAGAATGTGTTTGTCACCAACCGCATTTTTCGAGAGTCGTTGCTCAAATATTTCCCCAACAAGGCAGTGCAAGTGGCACAATTCGTGGCTATGCTGCACGACACCATCACTGCGGCGTAGGCGGGAGGTGTCAAAATACTCCGATCGAGTTGAGGAAGATCAGGAAGATGGCGGCGGGGCAGACCCAGCGAAGGGCGAAGCGGAGGGCGCACATGAGCCGGAAGCGGTATTGACCGCCATTGGTTAGTTGCTCCCGGTAAATCTCGGGGTCGATTTTCCAGCCTACGAAGATCGAACAGATCATGCCTCCCAGTGGCAGGATGACATTGCTCGACAGGTAGTCGAAGAGATCAAAAAACGTCATGCCGCATATGGTGAAGTCGCTCAGCGGGCCGAAACTCAGCGCGCAGAGTATGGCGCCGGCAAAGGCTATCAACGAGGATATGACCGTGGCTTTTCGGCGCGACATCCGCTTCTGATCGGTGAGATACGACACCGACATTTCGCTCATCGACACTGTGGATGTCAGCGACGCCATGATCAACAGCAGGAAAAACAGTGAAGACCAAACGACACCGCCCGGCATGTGGAGAAAGATGTAGGGGAGGGTCTGAAACACCAGGGTAGGGCCCGCTTCGGGTTGCATGCCGAAGGAGAACACCGCAGGAAAGATTATGACGCCGGCGAGAATGGCGACGAAAAAAATCGAGCATGGCGATGGTAGAGGCTGTGCGCGTGATCCGGATCTGAGGTTTGAAATAAGAGGCATATGTGGTCATGCAGCCGAGTCCGAGGCTGAGAGAGAAAAAGGCTTGTCCCATGGCGTTGATGATCACGGCTGAATCGATCTGCGAGAAGTCGGGTTTGAACAGGAACTCGAGGCCTTTGGTGGCGCCCGGGAGCGTCAGGGAGTTGCAGCAGAATACTATGAGCAAAACGAACAGTATCGGCATCATAAGATTGGCTGCGCGCTCTATGCCTTTGGTGATTCCGCCGAGAATAATCACGGAGTTGATGATGAGGAAAATGACGGTCCACACCACCGATCGCCAGCCGGTTATGAGCGAAGTGAAATGTTGCTGTCCGTCGGCCGTAGTGGCAATATGGAGTTGGCCGGTGACAGACGAAACAAAGTATTCAACGGTCCATCCTGCCACTACGGAGTAGAAACTCAAAATCATGAGCGAGGCCACAATGCCGAAATTGCCGCTCCAATGCCAGATGCCACCCTTGGCGAAGCGCTTGTAGGCCCCGGAAATGTTGGATCGCGATGCACGACCAAGGATGAATTCGGAGCAGAACACGGGAATGCCGAGCACCAGGAGAAATGCCACATAGCATACAAGAAAAGCTCCGCCGCCGTTTTCACCGGCCTCGTAGGGGAAGCGCCATATATTGCCCAGACCGACGGCCGAACCGACAGTGGCGGCTATGGCTCCGAATCGCGAGCTGAACATGGCACGCCCCGGTTGTGTAGACTTATCATTCATAGATGGATCTGACGTTAAAGCCGCAAAGTTACGGCTAAATATTCAAAGGCGCAAACCTTGATGCGAGCCTTATTTATTGAAGGATGTGTGTCGGAACGAGAGATGACGGCCGGGGAAGTCGAACAGGATGTCGAGGTTGACAAACATGTTGAGGGGGTTGATGGCGTAGGCCTCCTCGTCGTTGTCGTAGTAGTTGACGCGAGCCGAACCTTCGCGGTCGCCGATGATCAGCCATCCGGCGGGATCGGCATAGCCCGGGAAGCGTCCACGGAATGAGGCGATGGTGTCCTGGACAAACGAAGGGTGTTCCGACGGCATGTCGGCGGCGCAGCATTTGATATATGCGCGCTGCAGGCCGGTGTCGAGGAAGAAGTCTTTGTTGATCGACGATGCTGTGGCTGGTATGTAGTATCGGTGGCCGAGCATGGGCCAGAAGGTCAGATCATGTGAGATCTTCATGTCGCTGCATTTTTCGTAGCCTTCGGGTTCTTCAAGATACAGGCGGTAGGAATTGGTGTCGTGATGGAATTCGAGATAAAATTTTTCGAGGAAATCGATGCCTATGACTGAAAATTCGGTTTCGGCAGGCATGAAATCGACGCCTGAAATCACGTTGACGGCGGAATAGTTGCATTCTCTGACCAAGTTGCCCAGCGAGTCGGTTGTGATGGTCCAGTCGTAGAACGGAAGGTCGATTGTGTAGCGGGTGCTTTCAAACACAATGTCGCCAATGCCGTCGCGTCCAACAGCGGGATAGAATGATTTACGGGCTTTGTAGCCGAGCGAATCGAGCAGGAGTCGGTCGTGTTCGGTGATAGTGCTGACGTCGCTTCCGGTGTCGATCTTGAATCTCAAGCCCGGGCGCAGAAAGGCAAACTGGGGCATGGAGTCGAGAGGCATGATGCCGAGGCATCCCTGCTCTCTTTCGGGGTCGATTGATGTTTGGGATGTGCGTGAGGCAAAGAACAGAACGGTGCAAATTGCCAGCACGATGACCACGACGATGACGTTAATTATAACTAATATATATTTGCGCTTCATTTGTTTCGATAATTATGCAATACAAAAATAATGTATATTTGGCGCTGAGACAAAAGATTTGACTGCATTGTAACACTGTTTTCAATGACGTTACGATGATGTTGCACACGTTTGGCAGTTTGGCATCAAAACTGTAACTTTGCGATGAATATGAAAGCAGACCATCAAATAACACCTCAATTCGGTGCCCTGTTCGATCTCGACGGGGTGATTATTGACAGCGAAACCGACTATACCGGATTTTGGAGAGAGATAGACCGGATCTATCCCACCGGAGTTGAAAACTTTGCCATCGCAATCAAGGGAACCACTCTTGAAGAAATCATGCTACACTTCCCCGACCCGACGGAGCAGGAGGATATCATAAGCCGCATCGACCGGTTTCAGTCGGAGATGGTCTACCATTTGTTTGACGGTGTAGAGGCGTTTCTGAAGGATCTTCATCGACACGGGATACCGATGGCGCTTGTGACGAGCAGCGACGAGCGAAAGATGTCGCGTCTTTTCAGTCAGATTCCTTGGCTTAAAGAGATGTTTGTAAAGGTCATAGATGCGCAGTGTGTCACTCATTCCAAGCCTCACCCCGAGGGCTATTTGAAAGCTGCCGAGGCTATTGGCCTCGATGCACGAAGGTGTTTCGTGTTTGAGGATTCATTGCAGGGAATCCGCGCCGGAAAGGCTGCCGGAGCTCGCGTGATAGGTATCGCGACTACACTTCCCCGTCAGGCAATAGAGCACGAAGCAGACCGGATGGTAGACCTTCTCAGCCAACTTTCCTACGATAGCTTGATAAATATAGTTAAATAGTATAGATATACGAAATAAATTCGTACCTTTGCGCTGAATTTATTACGTATATTTATCAAAAATGAACGCAGATAATATAGTTGTGGAGTTTGCGCGGCCTGAACATGCCGCGTACGCTCCGCGCATATGTGATTTGATCTACGAATCGGCTCTGCAGCGCGGTACAGGCATAGCCCGAAGATCCAATGACTATATCTCTTCCAAAATCACCGGAGGCAAGGCCGTTGTGGCTTTCGATGGTGACAAGTTGGTTGGATTCAGCTATATAGAATGTTGGGGACATGGCGACTTTGTGGCCACATCGGGTTTGATAGTCGATCCCGAATACCGTCATCTCGGACTGGCCGCCCGCATCAAGCAGCGCACGTTTGAGCTTGCCCGCAAAATGTTTCCCTATGCCAAGATATTCAGTATCACTACATCACTGCCGGTGATGAAACTCAACTCGCGCATGGGCTACAAGCCGGTGACTTTCAGTGAGCTGACCGACGATGAAGAGTTCTGGCAAGGATGCAAAGGCTGCTGCAACTACGACATACTTCAGCGCAACAACCGCCGAATGTGCCTGTGCACCGGCATGCTGTTTGAGCCCGGTCGTCCGGCCGACAATACCGCTGCCACACCTTATTTAATGGCCTTGGGCAACAAGTTGAAAAAAATATTCCGCATCAAACGATAATAAATTACATCATATATGAACGACAAGAAAAAAGTTGTACTCGCCTTCAGTGGAGGCCTCGACACTTCGTTTTGCGCCAAATATCTTTCGGAAGATCTTGGCTACGAGGTGCACACCGCCATCGCCAATACAGGCGGATTTTCCGACGACGAACTCAAAACCATCGAAAGCAAGGCACTCGCATTGGGAGCTGCCTCGCACGTGACACTCGACGTCACCGACGACTACTATAACAAAAGTATCCGCTACATGATAGCCGGCAATGTGTTGCGCAACGGCACATATCCGATCAGTGTCAGCTCCGAACGCATATTCCAAGCGATTGCCATCATCGAATATGCCAAGAAGATAGGCGCCGATGCCGTGGCTCACGGATCGACCGGAGCCGGAAACGATCAGGTGCGTTTTGATCTCACATTCCAGATACTTGCCCCCGGTATAGAGATCATCACTCCCACACGCGACATGGTTCTGACCCGCGACTATGAGATCAACTATCTGCGCGACCATGGCTATGAGGCTGACTTCAAACGTATGGAATACTCCATCAACAAGGGATTGTGGGGAACGAGCATCGGCGGTAAGGAGACGCTTCATTCCGAGCAGACCTTGCCCGAAGAGGCATATCCCTCGCAGGTGAAGAAAACCGGCACGGAAACACTGAAACTAACATTTGAAAAGGGTGAGGTGAGGGCCGTAAACGGTTTACATTATGATAATCCGGTGGATGCAATCCGTGAGGTAGAGCGAATCGGATCGGCCTACGGCATCGGTCGCGACATGCACATCGGCGACACAATCATCGGTATCAAGGGCCGTGTCGGTTTCGAAGCCGCAGCTCCCATGTTGATCATCAGTGCTCACAAAATGCTTGAAAAGCATGTATTGACCAAATGGCAGCTGTATTGGAAAGATCAGATTGGCACGTGGTATGGAATGTTTCTTCACGAAGCCCAGTACCTCGACCCCTCCATGCGCGATATGGAAGCATATCTTGAATCGACCCAGGAGCATGTCACCGGCACTGTAGAACTGGCGCTGCGCCCGCTTGGCTTCACCTGCGTAGGTGTGGATTCGCCCTACGATCTGATGAAGAACGACTTTGGCGAATATGGCGAGGTGAATCGAGCCTGGACTGCCGACGAAGTGAAAGGGTTCACAACGATTCTCGGCAATCCGATGAAGATTTACTATAACGTGGCGCGTCGGGCAGAAAAGAAATGATAAAGGTTGGAATAATAGGAGGTGCGGGCTACACCGCCGGGGAGCTCTTGCGCATTCTCATCAATCATTCCGAGGTTGAGATTGCATTTGTGCATTCGCAAAGTTCGGCGGGAAAGCCGTTGGCCGACATCCATGAGGGACTGATCGGAGAGACCGAACTTGAGTTTTCCGACAAATATGATCTAAACGGTATTGACTGTCTGTTTCTTTGCTCAGGCCATGGTGCCAGTAGTCGGTTCTGGCAGGAAAACCTTCGGCCGGAGGGTCTGAAGGTCATCGACCTCGCCCAGGATTTTCGCGACGAGTCAGAGGGTTATGTCTATGGGCTGCCTGAAATCAACCGCAAGCGAATAGCCGGTGCGAATCTGATTGCCAACCCCGGATGTTTTGCCACAGCTATCCAGATAGCTCTGCTGCCGCTCGCTACCCCCGGAGAACTTACCGGCCCGATTCATGTGACGGGTATAACCGGATCGACCGGAGCCGGTGTCAAGCCGGGGCCTACGACTCATTTCAGTTGGCGAAATTCCAACATGTCGGTCTACAAAGCTTTTACTCATCAACATTTGGCCGAAATCAGCCGTAGTATCAAACAGTTGATGCCTACGTTTGACTCCGAGATCAACTTCATACCGATGCGTGGCGATTTTGCGCGCGGCATATTTGTCACCGCCTATATCGACACCGACCTGACACTCGAACAGGCTCAGCAGATATTCAGGGATTTCTACGCCGATTCCACATTTGTACACTTCTCCGATAAGAGCGTGGACCTGAAGCAGGTGGTCAATACTAACAAAGGAGTTGTGTCGATTGAAAAACACGGCAACAAACTGCTCATCATTTCGGCCATCGACAATCTTCTCAAAGGAGCATCGGGGCAAGCTGTCGAAAACATGAATATAGCATTCGGACTTGATCCCTCGACCGGACTTCGACTTAAATCTTCAGCATTCTGATTGTTATGAATCTATTTGACGTATATTCGCTCTACGATATCGAACCTGTGAAAGGCAGGGGAAATTATGTCTATACAGCCGACGGCACTGAATATCTGGATCTTTATGGAGGCCATGCCGTGATATCCATAGGCCATTGCCATCCGACATATGTGGAAGGTGTGGCCAACCAACTTGCATCGCTTGGCTTCTATTCCAACTCGGTGCACAATTCGCTTCAGGAGCGTTTGGCTACCAAACTCGGAAAGGTATCAGGCTACGATGACTATTCACTTTTTCTATGCAACAGCGGAGCTGAGGCCAATGAAAATGCAATGAAACTTGCGTCGTTCCACACCGGACACCGTAAGATACTTGCATTCAATCATGCCTTTCACGGGCGCACCTCCGGAGCCGTCGCAGCGACTGACAATGCGGCCATCGTATCGCCGTTTAACCGCACCGACAATATAGAATTCGCACCGCTTGGCGACATCGAAACCGTGCGCCAAAAACTCAGCAGCGGCGAGTTCGCTGCCGTGATAGTGGAGGGGATTCAAGGCGTGGCAGGCATACATGTTCCAGACGATCATTTCCTTGTTGAATTGCGAAAGCTGACAACGGAAACCGGCGTGGTGCTCATCGTTGATGAAATTCAGTCGGGCTACGGTAGGTCAGGCCGGTTCTTTGCCCATCAATATTCAGGTATCCGTCCTGATATCATCACATGCGCCAAGGGTATAGCCAATGGTTTCCCGATGGGAGCGGTGTTGATCTCACCTGAGTTTGAGGCGCGCAAAGGTATGCTCGGCACCACTTTTGGCGGCAATCATCTGTCATGCGCAGCGGCCCTCGCAGTCCTTGAAGTCATTGAGCGCGAGTCACTTGTCGCCAACGCTGATAAGGTGGGATCGTATTTGCTCCGGCGTCTTCAGGAGATCGAGTGGATCAAGGATATACGTGGACGCGGTCTGATGATCGGATTTGATATCGAAGGTTCCGCCGCCGATCTGCGCCGCCGGTTGCTCTTCGAAAAACACATATTTACAGGAGGAGCCGGACAGCACACCGTACGCATCCTCCCGGCCTTGACTATCACTGAAAGTCAGGTCGACACACTTATTACCGCATTAAAAGAACTATGAGAAATTTTGTTTCCGCACATGATATAGGCCCATGGCGTGAAGCCGTCAAGGAGGCCCTTGAGGTGAAGGCCGACCGGTTTGCCTATCAGTCGCTCGGCAAAAGCCGCACTTTGCTGATGATATTTTTCAATTCTAGTCTTCGTACCCGCTTGAGCACTCAGAAGGCCGCCATGAACCTGGGAATGAATGTGATGGTGCTCGATGTCAACCAAGGCGCCTGGAAGCTCGAGACCGAGCGCGGCGTGATCATGGATGGCGATAAGGCCGAGCACCTGCTTGAGGCCATCCCGGTGATGGGTTGTTACTGTGACATCATTGGCGTGCGCTCGTTTGCCTCATTGACCGACCGAAAGGTTGATTACGAAGAACGCATCATCAATCAGTTTATACGCTATAGCGGCAAGCCCGTGTTCAGCATGGAAGCAGCTACTCGACATCCGCTTCAGAGTTTTGCCGACCTTATCACAATAGAGGAGCACAAGATCGTCGAGCGACCGAAGGTGGTTCTTACATGGGCAACTCATCCCAAGGCTTTGCCACAGGCTGTGGCCAACTCCTTTGCCGAATGGATGAACATGACCGACTATGATTTTGTCATCACACACCCTGAAGGCTACGAACTCGATCCATCGTTCGTAGGCAACGCGCGTGTCGAATATGATCAGCGCAAGGCTTTCGAGGGTGCTGACTTCATCTATGCCAAAAACTGGTCGGCATACGCAGAGCCAAACTATGGCAAGGTGCTCTCCACCGATCGGTCATGGACTGTCGATGCCGAAAAGATGAGACTGACCAACGACGCCTTCTTCATGCACTGTCTGCCCGTGCGTCGTGGTATGATCGTGACCGATGAAGTCATTGAATCGCCCCGAAGCATTGTGATTCCCGAAGCTGCCAACCGTGAGATATCCGCTCAAACTATTCTTAAACGTATTCTTCAAACACTCTGACGCTTATGATGGCCGATCGTATAAAAGTAGTTAAAATAGGAGGCAACGTTGTTGACGCTCCCGAAGCTTTCGACCGCTTCATCAAGTCCTACAAACGTCTTGCCGGACCGAAAATATTGATTCATGGTGGTGGTAAGGAAGCCACCCGACTGAGCGCCGCACTTGGCATAGAGACCACCATGATCGATGGCCGAAGGGTCACCGACAAGGAGACGCTTGATGTGGTGACCATGGTTTATGCCGGACTCATCAACAAACGCATCGTGGCGCGTATGCAGGCCATCGGCATCGATGCCATCGGGCTGTCGGGCGCTGATGCGGGAGTCATCACCGCCACGCGTCGACGTCCCGAACCGATTGACTATGGCTACGTGGGCGACCTTGATCCGCTCGATGTTGACGAATCCGTGCTGTCGCGTTTTCTCAAGGATGGAATCACACCCGTTATTTGCCCGATCATGCATGATGGCGAAGGCCAATTGCTCAATTGCAATGCCGATACGGTTGCCTCAACCGTGGCCGTAGCGGTGTCGCGCATCTCGCCTGTCGATCTCATTTTCTGCTTCGAAAAGCCGGGAGTGCTCAGCGATGTTAACGACGACAATTCCGTGATTCGATACATCACTCCTGAAATCTTCGCCGAACTTCGGGAGCAAGGTACAATCCAAAAAGGCATGTTGCCGAAACTTGAAAATGCTATTAAGGCCGTGAAGGGCGGCGTGTCGGAAGTTTACATCAAATGCGCCGACAATCTGCTCTCGGCATCGGGCACTCTCGTCACCCTATGATCTCCACCGAACTCTCCCTCCTGAAGCGCATGATAGCCATTCCTTCCTTTTCCAGGGAGGAAACGGCCGTTGCCGATATGCTTTTTGCTGAAATCGAAAGCCGAGGTTTGAATCCCCGCCGTTTCATCAACAACATATGGTGTCTCGCACCCGGCTACGATCCGTCGCGTCCCACTCTCATGCTCAATTCCCACATCGATACAGTGCGGGCATCGGCTCGTTGGAGTCATGATCCTTTCGATCCGGTAGTGGAGGGCGATCGTCTTTACGGCCTGGGCAGCAATGATGCCGGGGCATCGGTGGTTTCGCTTATTTCGCTTTTTGAATCATTCTACAACAACCCTTTGCCCTTCAATCTTATGCTCGCCATTACGGCTGAAGAAGAGGTGATGGGCGAAGGAGGGATGCGAGCTTTCCTTCCGATACTTGGCGAGGAGGGTATAAGAGTCGATATGGTCATCGTTGGCGAGCCGACTGAAATGCAACCGGCCGTTGGGGAGCGTGGACTTGTGGTGCTCGATGCAGTCACCCGCGGAGTAAGTGGACATGCCGCACGTTCGGAGGGTGTCAATGCCATCTACAAGGCTATGGCTGATATCGACACATTGCGTTGCTTCGAATTTCCCCGCAGCAGCTCGTTGCTTGGGCCGATTTCGCTCAATATCACCCGGATATCAGCCGGTACACAGCACAATGTCGTGCCCGATGAATGCCGATGGGTGGTCGATGTGCGCACCACCGACGCATACACCAATCCGGAAATCGTGGAAATACTTCAAGCGCAAGTGGAGTCGCAACTGACGCCACGTTCTACTCGTGTGTGGGCCTCAGCCATCGACGAATGCCATCCGCTGGTTCGTGCAAGTGTTGAGGCAGGAGGCCGGCCCTTTGTTTCTCCCACCACTTCCGATATGGCATTGATGCATAATATACCTTCGCTTAAAATCGGACCCGGCAAATCATCGCGCAGCCACACGGCTGACGAATTCGTCTGCATCTCTGAGCTTATCGAGGCTAATAAAATATATAATAATATAATCACCAATCTGATATGCAACTTTGGAACAAAGGCTTCGAGCCTGACAAAATGATAGAAACCTACACCGTTGGCCGCGATCGCGAGCTGGATCTGATGCTTGCCCGCTATGATGTCGAGGGATCTCTGGCCCACATTGCCATGCTTGAGTCGATCGGTCTGTTGACGGCCGATGAATTGCGCTTGCTGACTGACGAGTTGAAGCGCATTGCCAATGTGATCGAGCGGGATGAATTCGTCATAGAGGAAGGCGTTGAGGATGTGCACTCACAGGTGGAATTCATGTTGACACGCCGTCTGGGCGAGATCGGTAAGAAAATCCACTCCGGACGATCGCGCAACGATCAGGTGCTTGTGGATCTCAAACTCTTTATGCGCGACCGCCTGCGCAATATGGGTGGCAGTGTAAGATCTCTCTTTGATAAATTGCAGGAACTCAGCGAAAAGTACAGGGGAGTGCTCATGCCCGGTTATACCCATTTGCAGGTTGCGATGCCATCGTCGTTCGGACTGTGGTTTGGCGCTTATGCCGAAACTCTGATCGATGACATGCAGATGATCCTTGCCGCTTACCGCATTGCCAATCAGAATCCTCTTGGATCTGCAGCAGGCTACGGATCCTCTTTTCCGCTCGACCGGGAAATGACCACCCGATTGCTTGGCTTCGCCGATCTGCACTATAATGTCGTTGCAGCTCAGATGAGCCGCGGCAAGACTGAGCGGGCAGTGGCCATGGCTATTTCTGCAGTTGCAGCCACTCTCGGACGCTTTGCCATGGATGTATGCTTGTTTATGTGTGGTAATTTCGGCTTCATTTCGTTCCCTGACGAATTCACAACCGGATCAAGCATTATGCCTCATAAAAAGAATCCCGATGTGTTTGAAATCATGCGCGGCAAGTGCAACCGCCTGCAGTCGATCCCCAATGAGATCGCTCTTCTGACGGCTAATCTGCCGCTGGGTTATAACCGCGATCTGCAGCTGATGAAAGATATTCTCTTTCCGGCTTTCGAAGAACTCACCGGCTCGATTGAGATGTGTGTCATGATGCTAGATCATATCCGCGTGAATGACAACATCGTCGACGATCCTCGCTACGACTATATGTTCACCGTTGAGGAAGTGAATCGGTTGGTGCTCGCCGGAATGCCCTTCCGCGACGCATACAAAAAGGTGGGGATGGATGTGCAACGCGGTGTCTATAAACCTGATCGACATTTGAAACATACCCACATAGGCAGCATCGGCAATCCGGCAAATGATCGTATAGCCGAAAAAATGCGTCCGTTGGTGGAAGAATTGGGACTTTGAAAGGCGTTTGTTTGCAATATTCTTATTATATTTGTTCACTCTCTTCGTCCACATGACCATAAATTCATTTACATAAACTACAAAATCTACCAATGGAAAATCCCTTGTTTTGGCTTGTGCCCTCGGCTGCTGTCATTGCGCTCTTGCTGGCACTCTATTTCTATTGCTGGATGAAGAAGCAAGATGAAGGCACCGAAACCATGCGCCGCATTGCATCGCATGTTCGCAAAGGAGCCATGTCTTATCTCAAACAGCAGTACAAGATCGTTACTATCGTATTCGTATGTCTGGTGATCCTATTCTCCATCATGGCCTATGGCTTTGGAGTTCAGAACCAGTGGGTGCCCGTGGCATTCCTGACCGGCGGCTTCTTTAGCGGCTTGGCCGGTTATCTTGGCATGAAAACGGCCACCTATGCATCGGCCCGCACTGCCAATGCCGCCCGTGAATCGCTCAATTCGGGACTGAAGGTAGCGTTCCGCTCGGGTGCAGTGATGGGTCTTGTTGTTGTAGGCCTTGGCTTGCTCGACATATCCTTCTGGTATATCCTTCTCAATTGGCTCGTGGATCTTCCCGACACTCAGAAACTCACCATGATCACCACCACGATGCTTACATTTGGCATGGGCGCTTCGACTCAGGCTCTCTTTGCACGTGTTGGCGGCGGTATTTATACCAAGGCTGCCGACGTCGGTGCCGACCTCGTGGGTAAGGTGGAAGCCGGTATTCCTGAAGATGACCCGCGCAACCCGGCCACAATTGCCGACAACGTAGGCGACAACGTGGGCGACGTTGCCGGTATGGGTGCCGACCTCTACGAATCTTATTGCGGTTCTATCCTTGCCACTGCCGCGCTTGGCGCTGCTGCCGGTGCTGTCGGTTTCACTACCGGCACCGGTTCCGTTGAGCTGCAGGCCAAGGCCGTGCTTGCCCCGATGCTCATCGCCGCCGTCGGTATCATTCTTTCCATTCTCGGCATCTTTGCTGTGAAGACCAAAGAGAATGCCACAATGAAAAACCTGCTCGGAGCGCTTGCTCTCGGCACCAATCTCAGCTCGATTCTCATTGTAGGAGCCACTTTCTTGATTCTCTGGGCTCTCAATATTCCCAACTGGGTCAACCTTTCGTTTGCCGTAGTGACAGGTCTTGTTGTTGGTATCATCATAGGGCAAGCCACCGAGTACTATACATCACAGTCCTACAAACCGACCAAACGGTTGGCTGAAAGCGGTCAAACCGGTCCGGCCACCGTGATCATCTCCGGTGTGGGTCTTGGAATGGTTTCAACCGCAGTTCCGGTGATCGCCGTGGTATGCGGCATCATCCTTTCTTATCTGCTTGCTTCAGGCTTCAACCTCGCCAATATTTCATGGGGGCTCTATGGCATTGGTATCGCAGCCGTCGGTATGCTTTCGACACTTGGTATCACACTTGCCACCGACGCCTACGGCCCTATTGCCGACAATGCAGGCGGCAATGCCGAAATGAGCGGTCTTGGAGAAGGCGTGCGTCGTCGCACTGATGCTCTCGACTCTCTTGGCAACACCACCGCCGCCACCGGCAAAGGCTTTGCCATCGGTTCGGCGGCTCTGACCGGTCTCGCTCTTCTGGCATCATATATCGAGGAGATCCGCATGGGTCTGCAACACATTGGCCAGGAGATGATTCAGGTGGGCACTACCATTGATCCCGAAACACTTCAGGAAGTGGGCAATATGGTTCCCGTTTCGACAGCTTCGTTCACCGATTTCATGATCGCCTACAATGTCAACCTTATGAACCCCATCGTTCTGGCCGGTATGTTTATCGGTGCCATGATGGCTTTCCTGTTCTGCGGATTGACAATGAACGCCGTTGGTCGTGCGGCCTCCCACATGGTTGAGGAAGTTCGCCGCCAGTTCCGCGAAATCAAGGGCATCCTTACCGGTCAGGCCGAACCCGACTATGCCCGCTGCGTTCAGATCTCAACCAAAGGTGCACAGCGCGAAATGGTGTTCCCGTCGCTTATGGCCATCGCAGTGCCCATCATCGTAGGTTTGATCTTCGGCGTTCCCGGTGTGATCGGTCTTCTCATTGGCGGTCTTTCGTCGGGCTTTGTTCTTGCCGTGTTCATGGCCAACGCCGGCGGTGCATGGGACAATGCCAAGAAATATATCGAAGAGGGCAACTTCGGAGGCAAGGGCAGCGATGTCCATAAGGCCACCGTGGTTGGTGACACGGTAGGTGACCCGTTCAAGGATACATCCGGCCCGTCGCTCAACATTTTGATCAAACTGATGTCGATGGTAGCCATCGTGATGGCCGGTCTGACTGTCAGCTGGTCGCTACTCTGATCCTAAGAGACTACATACAACAAAGGCTACGCATCATCGCGTAGCCTTTGTTGTATGGGTATGATTTGTGATGTTATTTGCATGCCTTAAAGCTCATGTCGAGGCCTTTGACCGAATGGGTCAGTGCGCCTACTGATATGTAGTCAACGCCACATTCGCCATAGCTGCGCAGAGTGTCGATTGTGATGCCGCCCGAAGATTCCGTTTCGCAACGTCCGTCGATCAGTTTCACTGCCTCACGGGTTCGTTCGGGAGTGAAATTGTCGAGCATTATGCGGTCAACACCGGCCTCGAGAGCCTGATTGATCTCCTCAGTGTTACGCACTTCGAGTTCTATCTTCAGATTGCGACCGGTCTTTTTGCAATAATCTTTGGCTGCGGCAACTGCTTGGGGAATACCGCCGGCGAAGTCTACATGGTTGTCTTTGATTAGAATCATATCAAACAGGCCGATGCGATGGTTGCAACCGCCACCGATCTTCACGGCTTCTTTTTCCAGCATTCGCATACCGGGTGTGGTTTTGCGAGTGTCGAGCACTTTGGTCTTCAGTCCCTCAAGTTTGCTCTGGTAGCGCGCTGTGGTGGTGGCTATGCCACTCATGCGCTGCATGATGTTGAGCATCACTCGTTCGGTTTGAAGAAGTGATCTCACCGGTCCTTTCACGCGAAATGCTATATCGCCGGGCTTCACATGGGTGCCGTCGGTGATAAAGACCTCCATCTTAAGATTAGGATCAAATTTTTCAAACACTTTGCGAGCCACTTCCACTCCCGCAAGTATGCCCTCTTCTTTCACTATCAATTGTTGGGCACCCATGGCGTCGGCCGGGATTGTAGACAATGTAGTGTGGTCGCCATCGCCGATGTCTTCTGTAAAAGCGAGTGTCAGCAGATCGTCGATCAGTTCCTCTTTGGTTTTCATAATCAGTGAAGTTTTGTTATTTTTGCAAAATTAATAATTCGAGTTGACCCTGCCAAATCGCTTATGAAAATTACATTGCTCACCGTCGGTGCCACTCAATCATCCTATCTCAATGTAGGTATAGAGGACTATACGCGCCGCATATCGCACTATCTGCCATTCGATATCGTTACGGTGAAGGATCTTAAAGCGAGTCGATCCACGTCGCCCGACAAGCAATGCTCTCTTGAGGGGCAACGCATTTTGGCCATGCTTCAACCCTCTGACATGGTGGTTCTTCTTGATGAGCGTGGTCGAGAACTGACTTCGAGAGAGTTTTCTGGCTTTGTCGATGCACAGATGCTGGCCGGCAGGCGGCGACTGGTTTTCGTAGTCGGAGGTCCCTATGGTTTTTCGGATGAGGTTTATGCGCGTGCCGATGCCAAAATCTCCCTGTCTCGGATGACGTTTTCCCACGAAATGGTCCGTCTTTTCTTCGTAGAGCAGCTCTACCGAGCCATGACCATCCTACGCGGTGAGCCCTACCACCACGACTGACAGTGATGAATGAATGTCAATGAAGGGACGTTCAGTGGAACGCCCTTTTTGATCGTTTGATGTATCATACACCTACGACCTCAACGGCAACGTGACCTCGCTGCAACGCATGGGGCTGTACGACAACGGCCGCCGGAAGCAATACGGTCTGATCGACGATCTGACTCTGGGATACGACGGCAACATGCTTCTTCGTGTCACCGACGGCTGCAGCGGTCCATTCTATCAGGGTGCTTCGATTCATAGACGAGTCGCAGGTCGGCGGTCACGTCCCTATCGATATCGGTCGGTATGTTGAATCCTGACGATTCCAACGTTGTCAGGTTATTTTAACGCAGTAATTTGGCCATTTGGTCGCGCAGTTTCCGAGCCTCGCATCCGGCGGCATCGGCAAAATCTTCGCCCGACGATGCATAGATGATGCCTCGCGATGAGTTGACGAGCAAGCCGCACTGTCCTTCTATCAAGCCGTAGCGGCACACGTCTTCAAGGCTTCCTCCCTGGGCTCCGACTCCGGGGACGAGCAGGAAAGATTCGGGTGCCACACGGCGTATCTCTTCAAACATGCGTCCCTGGGTGGCGCCGACCACATACATCATTTCATCCGTTCCGGCCCATTTCTGCGATGTGGTGATCACGCGCTCAAACAGGGGTGTGCCGGTCTCATCTTTTGTCAACTGAAAGTCGTGGCTGCCTTTGTTGGAAGTAAGGGCCAGAAGTATCACCCATTTGCCTGCATAGCCCAAAAACGGAGTGACACTGTCTTCACCCATATACGGCGCCACGGTCACTGCATCGACGTCAAGATATTCGAAAAACGAGCGAGCATAGAGCTTCGAAGTGTTGCCGATATCGCCTCGCTTGGCATCTGCGATGATGAATTGTTCGGGGTACTTCTCCTTTATATACGCGATAGTTTTCTCCAAAGCCATCTGACCTTTGACGCCGAGAGCCTCATAGAAAGCAATGTTGGGTTTGTATGCCACGGCATAGGGGGCGGTGGCATCTACAATAGCCTTGTTGAAAGCAAATATCGGATCTTCTTCGCCCAAAAGCATTTCGGGAATTTTTTTGATATCGGTGTCGAGGCCTACGCAAAGAAATGATTTCTTACTGTAAATGTTTTCGATGAGTTGTTGACGTGTCATGGTGGTGATGGGTGGTGGGATTGTGAGTATTGTATTATAATTCCGAAGCTTTCAATTTTTCGGCGTTTTCTGCTATGATCAGATGGTCGATGCAATCTTGAATATCGCCGTCGACAAATGCCTGAAGATTGTAGATGGTGTAGCCAATGCGATGGTCGGTGATGCGTCCCTGCGGATAGTTGTAGGTGCGGATTTTGGCTGAGCGGTCGCCGGTCGAAACCATTGTTTTGCGTCGCGATGCAATGTCGTCGATATATTTCTGATGCTCCTTGTCGTAGATGAATGTGCGCAGACGGCTGAGTGCGCGCTCTTTGTTTTTGGGCTGATCGCGGGTCTCTGTACATTCAATCAGAATTTCTTCCGTTTCGCCTGTGTTGGGATTGCGCCACATATATCTCAGTCGCACGCCGGACTCCACCTTGTTCACGTTCTGACCGCCGGCTCCACCGCTTCGGAAGGTGTCCCATTTGATTTCACCTTCGTTGATTTCGACATCGAACGGTTCGGCCTCGGGAAGCACTGCCACGGTAGCAGCCGACGTGTGGACTCGTCCCTGGGTCTCGGTGGCCGGCACACGCTGCACGCGATGAACGCCGCTTTCATATTTCAGCGTGCCATATACGTTGTCGCCGCTGATGGCCATCACGATTTCCTTGTATCCACCGGCAGCGCCTTCGCTTGCTGAGGTGATGGCTACGTTCCAGCCTTTCGACTCGCAGTATTTCATATACATTTTGGCCAGGTCGCCTGCAAATATGGCTGCCTCGTCGCCTCCTGTGCCACCGCGTATCTCGAGTATGGCGTTCTTACCATCCTCGGGATCAGCCGGGATGAGTTGAAGTTTTATCTCTTCTTCGAGCGCCGGAATACCGGTTTGGGCTGCATCGAGTTCTTCGCGTGCCATGGCGCGTAGTTCTTCATCGTCCTCCTGGGCAAGCACTGAGCGAGCATCGTCGATGTCGGAAAGCAGTTGCCGGTAGCGCCGGGTCAGCTGCATCAGCCGTTCAAGATCTTTGTATTCTTTGGTGAGTCGCACGTAGCGTTTCATGTCGGCTATGACGTCCGGGTCGGTGATTAGCGTGCTGATCTCTTCAAATCGGGCATCTATGCCGTCGAGCCGCGACAACAGTGAGTTATCTGACATATATGTGAATATTTTCTGCGAAGTTAGTAAAAATATATAATTTTTGGAACAATTGGCGCCCGGGATGTGTAATAAAGGTGAGTATCAACCAATACACACTATTTATTATGAAGCTACGAGCAAAATTACTGACCTTAGCATCGCTGATAGTTGCACTCGCAGCTTTGCCGGTCGTGTCGTCGTGTGGCACGATGCACAGCTACTGGGGCGTAGAAAACGATTATTATTCCGACGGCTACGGTGGCCATCACAAGCCAAAGAAACCCAAAAAGCCGAAGAAACATAAAAAACACGGCCACAAACACCACGACAACGACTGGTGGGACGACTAAGATAAAATATCGGGGTCTGTTGTCTGACAGGCTCCGATGTTTTATTGTATGGTGGCTTCGTTGACGTGCTGCAGCCAGATGGGACGTTGATTCCAATGAAGAACCGGGTAGTCGGTGTTGCGCACAATCCTGTTGCCCATGAATATCAGGTCTTTGACTGAGCGGGCATAGAGAAGGGGCGTGTCGAATGTGTCGAATTCGTTGCCTTCGATCTTAATGCCGGAATGGAAATACTGTGTCTGGCATTCAAGGCCGGGAATCTCGGGATAGATTGATATCACGGCGTTGGTGAATTGAAACAGATTGGTCAGTGAGTTGACAAAACGGTTGCCGGTGATCGTCATATCATGGCAGGCACCGGTTTCATACCAGCCGTTGCAGTCGCCGCAGAGCAGTATGGCACAACCTGATGTGTGGTCGAAGAGGTTGTCGCGGCAGATGACGCGTCGCGGGGTACTGAACAGGGCTCCGCGTGCGCGGTTGTTGCGCACGGTGTTGTCGGCAAACACTACTGTGGGCGTGGCTGTTAGATTCTCCAAGCCATATTTCTCTTTTGTAGGGTCGATATTCTTGTCGATGGATTGGTTGAATGTGACGGCAAACAGCTTCGCGCCCTTCTCGGTAGGTTGATCGAGAGGTTTGATCGACTTCACTGTCAGTCCGGACTGGGCATTCTCCATGGTGTAGGAACGGATAATGTCAACGCTATCGCCCGGATTGCCCCAACGGAATCCGTAGGACTGGTTGTGCATGTATCGGCCCACAACGGTTGTGGAGTCAATCAGCGAATCTATTTTAAGGTATGTGCCGTGCACATTGATGGCATCGTCCATCATCGATTCGTAGAGGCCCAAGGTGGAGATGATCTGCCCGGTGCATCCCGAAAAATGGGTTGCATCGGCTTGTGTTGTGAAATATCGCGGATCGTTGTCGCCGCGCAGGTCAACGTTGAACCGCTCAAGTGTGATGTCGCGGGTGTTTTGTGCCAACAAGCCCATGCCTTCGGCGTAGTGTACATGGATGTCGCTCAACGAGATGTTTTGACAATTGTCGACGAAGATGGCCGGTGCGGGACGCTCATAGTTGCGCATGGCCACGATGGTGCCTGGTATGAGTCGGTGATCGTTCCATGGCGCTGTAATTTTACCGGGCTCTGTTTCGCTGACGCGGTTGACGCCTACGGCTATGTCGGACGTGTTGTAGACCATGTGGCGCGTGTCCGGATCGAATGCTATTCCGGCGCATGGAGTCAGTTGCCAGCCTTCACCGCGGTGGCTGAACACCGAGTCGGTGATGACGTAGTCGACCCATGGTGCAGGGGAGTAAGTGATCATGTGGTTAACGGTGTCATTGGCCAAAATTTCTACCTGAGCAATGTGGGGCTTGTCGAAGTCAATCGATATGCCTGAAATGGTTATGTTGGCTGATCCGATGATTGCTATGGGTAGCATACGGCCGTGGAACATCAGCTCGGCTCCATGACCCGCTATCACCACGTTATTGATGCCATCGATGAGCAGTCCTACGTTTTTCGGATTGGTCTGGTCGTGGTTGGATATGAAGAGGGTTCGCTCCATGGATTTGTCGGGATGGAAATCGTAACGACCGGGTGAAAACACAATCCGCAGCGTATCGGTGACTTTAAGTCCGGACGATGCCTTTCGTATGGTTTTGTTGATCGCTGTGGTGGCGTTGCTGCGTCCGGTATTGTTAATGTTGACGGTTTTGACTTTGGCCGACGTTTGAACCGATGCAGCCATCAGCAGAATGAGAAAAGAGATGAGATGATTTATTTTCATGTGATAATATGGAGTCGTCAGAATCTTGCTCCCACGGTTAGGGTTAAGGATTCGGTGGAGTTGAAAAATGCGTAATGACTGTTGAAAAACAGATTGGAATCCAATTTCGCACTTAGTGAAGTGAAGATGGCTCGGTGGTTGTAGACCAGGGCCATACGGGCGCGAATGTTGGCGGCCATCATGTTTTTGCTTCCCTCGGAAGAGTCGGAATAGGAGTGGCGAAAACCTACGGAGGGGATTGCGGTGATGTTGAACAGCCATCGCTTGGGGCGGATCACCCAATTGTAGGCATAGCCGGCAAGAACACCGTAGTCGACAAATCGAAACGTGTAAAGGTTTTCGAGCGAAGGAAGGTATTGCTTCATTTCTTCAGGCAAGGAAGAGAAGTCCATACGTATTTTCTGCTTGGTGAATGCAAATCCGATGATCGGTGTTCCTGCACTTTTGAGCTGGTATTTCGAATAGCAGTAGGCGGCGGCTTGTGAATATCGCCTATGATTGAAGAAGTAGTAGAATTCCCCACTGGTGGCATCATGGTTTATATCGTTGAACCGATAGTTGAGGCTGTGGCCCGGATCGTATTTTCCGAAGTGAGTGATTCGGGTATCGCCTTCCGACGAAAGGATGTCGATGTTGGCCGAGAATCGGGAGCAGGTGAAGTTGAAATTGAAATTCGAGCGGTTGCTCTTTTCGCCGATCCAGTTGTTGATTTTTGCAGTGTAGCCGATGCTGACGGCCATGAAGCTGAAGTGGATACCCAAGTCATCGTAGATGTCGGAGCGGATGTGGAGCATGTCGCGTGAGTGAATCGAAAACATCATCATGTAGCTTTCCATCCAGTTGTAGCTGTTGACTGTTGCTTTCCAGTTTTTCCCGGAACCAACTACGTAGTCGGGATCATAAGAATTGAACGTTCGGTCGCCCCAGTCGTAGACTTTCAGGGCAAAGCGCATGAAGCGCGGATAGTTGACCTCCGGGTCGTGGATGCGGAACCCGTTTGCCCACAGTTGCTTGTACCACGGTAGTGAGGCAAACCATGCAGAGTCAACGGCGTTTGGCTCTGTCGTGGCCAATCCTAAACCCGTTTGTTTGGCGATTGAGTCAGACAAGTTGTCAATAATCGATGTGCTGTCAGACAATATGGCATCGGTAGCATTGGCTTTTATGCCAATGACCGATGCCAAAAATATGCTTATTGTAAGAGTGAGAAAGCGCATCCGTTGTTCTTTGCAGTGGTGCAAATTTACGAAAAAAGCTGACTTTAACACCGCCAAAATAGTAAAAAATCAATACATGGGAGTGAAGCCTTTCGTC
This sequence comes from Bacteroides sp., assembly GCA_023666835.1. GTDB lineage: Bacteria > Bacteroidota > Bacteroidia > Bacteroidales > Muribaculaceae > Paramuribaculum. The sequence continues at coordinate 75,196 of JAMPBJ010000003.1, forward strand.
TTTTCAAGCAGTGGTGTGATATCACCCACCTGAGTGGTGTTTTTGGATGTGTCGAACTTGAGCACGGGTGCTCCGGGACGCAGGTCGCACTTGAGAAGATCGATGTAGTAGACGCCGAGATTGGTGACTATGTCGAAGTAGTAGCGACGGGCAGGGATGTTGCTGAACGAGCGCCATTGTGTCGATGACACGTTGGGTTCACCCTTGATGGCATAAAGATAGGGAACCGATACGTTCATCAGGATGCTGCGGGTGATGGCGAAAGCCACGTCGGGATCACCGGTGGTCTCGACATTGTTGTCGAAATAATAACCGCGCACGAATCGGTCGGAACTCTTCACTGTGCCGGGGAGCATGTGCTGTCCGCCTACTCCCAGCCAATAGTCATTGATTGCTGTTATTTGAGGGAATCCGGGATCGTTGGTCATAGCCGGCATGTCCTGGCCTTCATACACCACCACGTTGCCATCGACAAATTCGAGCACGGCACAACGGCCTTCGGCATCGGTTATGCCCCAGTGGAGGGCTGACACGGTGCCACCGTCGAATGTCGCACCTGATATCGTGAATTCTTGTTTCCTAAGTGTCGCCACAAGTTCAGGAGTAGTGGCGTTGAGATCGAGCATCCAGGCCACAAACATGGCCATCGACATGGGCGGACGTCCCTCGGTGGAACTGTTGACATATACGGTTCCTTTACAGAACAATCCGTTGACCACAAGTCCCTTCTCGTTCATCCCTTCGGTGACACCACCATCATAGCCCACGGCGTAGACTGCTCCGTATTTTGAAGTCCATTCCACGGAGCCGGGCAGATTGTTGCCCATTTTATGCATTCCGCGGGGATATACATAGAGGTTTGTCGGGATCGGTGTTTTCCAGTCAAGCGAACGGCCTACGATGCGCAGATCGCCTTCGCCGTGATAGAGTATGCGCGAGCATGCGTCGGACGTCGACGGACTCAGTGTGGCTACAGCCAGCAGGAGAGTGAGAGCTAAATGTTTCATGATTATTTATATTGGAGTTATTGTAGTTGAAACGATAAAGTTGTTACTATGTAGTGATGTGCAACGTTTGTAATTTAACACTCTTTGAACTGAAATGGTTGAGATCGGGCAAAAAAATAATAGACGAGGACCCGGTTTGCTGAAAAATTGCTTAATTTTGCGAAAGAAAAAATCTAACGTATGCTTTTTCAAAAGTCTATAACCACGCTTGGCCAATACACGCTCTTCATGGGCAACGTGTTTAGCCGTCCACCACGGTGGAAGGTCATGTGCCAGCGCATCATATTTGAAATCAGCAAGCTGGGTGTTGATTCCATACCCCTTGTCATTATCATCTCTCTCTTCATCGGATCGGTTATCACCATCCAGATGGAGCTCAATACGTCGTCACCATTGATCCCGGCCTACTCCGTCGGACTGGCCACGCGCGACATCGTGTTGCTCGAATTTTCCAACTCCATTCTCTGTCTGATTCTGGCCGGCAAAGTTGGCTCTAACATAGCATCCGAAATCGGCACCATGAGAGTGACGGAGCAGATCGATGCGCTCGACATTATGGGCATCAACTCGGCGTCGTTTCTCGTGCTTCCTAAGGTGATCGGCTTCATCTTGTTTATGCCTGTGCTTGTGGCATTCTGCGTTTTCACCTCCATTCTCGGCGGCTACCTGGTGGCGTTGTTCACCGATATTATACCCGTTTCGCGCTACATCTACGGCATCCAGGCCATGTTCAACGAATGGTACGTGTGGTACGGCTTCATCAAGTCGCTCTTTTTCGCCTACATCATTGCCAGCGTGTCGTCGTTCTACGGCTATTACGTCAACGGAGGATCGCTCGAAGTGGGCAAGGCAAGTACGAATGCAGTGGTGAGCAGCAGCATTCTCATATTGTTGCTCGATGTGATACTGACTAAACTGTTGTTGCAATGATAGAGGTAAAAAACGTAACTAAATCGTTTGACGGCAAGACAATACTCCATCATGTTGATGCTGTGTTCGAGACCGGCAAGACCAATCTGATCATAGGCCAGAGTGGATCGGGCAAGACGGTGCTGATGAAGTCGATAGTAGGCTTGATCCGCCCCGACAGCGGAGAGATTCTCTACGACGGGCGCGATCTGCTGAAGATGTCGGCCGCCGAAGTGAAGATGCTTCGCCGGGAGATAGGCATGCTGTTTCAAGGTTCAGCACTGTTTGACTCAGAGACAGTTTTAGGTAATGTCATGTTCCCACTTGTGATGTTTTCCGACAAATCGCGCGAAGAGATGCTTGAGCGAGCACATTTCTGTCTCGACCGCGTCAATTTGAAAGGAGCAGACGACAAATATCCTTCGGAAATATCGGGCGGTATGCAGAAACGCGTTGCCATAGCACGAGCCATTGCCCTAAACCCGCAATATCTCTTCTGCGACGAGCCGAACTCAGGTCTCGATCCCCGCACCTCGATATTGATCGACGAATTGCTGAGCGATATCACCCACGAATACGGCATCACGACCATCATTAATACCCACGATATGAACTCGGTGCTTGGAATTGGGGAAAATATCATATTCCTCAACAAAGGCCACCGCGAATGGGTAGGCGATATGAAGCAGATCTACCACACCTCATCGCAAGCCCTCAACGACTTCGTATTCGCCACCGACCTCTTCCGCCACGTCCGCGACTACGTAGTCAGCCACGAACAACCCCGGCCCTTATAGCTACATCGATAATTGTCTCCAGCCCTTTTCCAGCAAGCCGGCTATCCGTTTTTTAATATGTGACTGAATGCCCGGCCCGGAGAAAATGTCCTTGCATGGCACAAGCTCATAACCCCAAAATTAGTTTCGGGAGACGAAGAGACAAACAATCCTTAAACCTCTATGTTTTCGGGTATTTCCGAAGTTGTCATCGGCAAGTAAAAAAGAGCATATCTATTGTCTTCAACTCGTCGGAATGCGATAATCATGTAATGAAGCTATGAGTAAACATTGTGATTTTTTTGCAGATATTCTTTTCGTTTGATTATCATATTTCTTGTCTTTATACTGACAAAACAGTTGCAAGTCACATCCGTTTTGAAAGTGCCAAAGTTTACCATGCGTTTTTTTCGATTTGGGCGCTCTAAGTCCGGAAATAAAAAAAGCTGATCAAATGTGCTCTGATCAGCTCTTGGCGGAGAGAGAGGGATTCGAACCCCCGGAGGTGTTACCCTCAACGGTTTTCAAGACCGCCGCAATCGACCACTCTGCCATCTCTCCTTGGGTCGTGCCTTTAACGAGTGCAAAGATATACGTTTTTTTTTAATTGTGCAAATTTTTTGATTACTTTTGTCTTTGTTATGGAGCTTGTGAAAAAGAATTCGAGAGCTTTTCGTTTCAAGCAATTTGAGGTTCGCCAGGATTTTTCGGCCATGAAGGTCGGGACTGATGGTGTGCTTCTGGGTGCGTGGGCTCCGGCCGACGGCCATCGTGTGGCATGGGATGTAGGCGCCGGTACCGGACTGATATCCTTGATGTTGGCTCAAAGAGGTGTCGGCCGGGTGTGTGGTGTGGAGATTGATCATGATGCCGCAGAAGAGATGTCGGTAAATTTCGCTAATTCGCCATGGGCTGACAGGCTGCATGCTGTGGAAGGCGATATTCTTTCGTGCTACGAGCAATTGCCTCGTCCGGATCTGATTGTTTCCAATCCTCCTTTCTTTGTCAATTCGTTACCTGCCCATGGCAATGTACGAAATATGGCAAGGCATGAATGCTGCCTGACTTGTGGTGATCTGATCGCTTTGGCAGCACGTTGTCTGACTGACGATGGACGGCTGGCAATGGTGCTTCCGATCGAGCGCGATGATGATGTGCAATGGGCTCTGGCAGTCAATCGACTCTATCCTTTGCGCCGTGTTGAGGTCTCGACTGTGGAGGGCAAGCGATCCCGAAGAGTGCTTTGGCTTGTAGGTCGCGATCCGTATGGCGGATGTGTGACAGAACATGCTTGGATCGGCACCGGTCCGGATGGTTATTCCGCTTGGTATAGATCGCTGACTCAAGATTTTTATTTATAAAGGTGTTATTGCAATTTGTGCATGACCGATAAATCCAATTTAATATGATAAAACTGAGTGTGAATGAACCCAAAGGCGGTGATGCGGTAGTGAACAGTTTTACCGTGTCGATCGGTCAACGATATTTGATGGTGGTGTGCACGTGGGTGCTCTGTTTTCTTATCGCTTCGGTAGCAGGTTATTTTATCACCGGCCACGGTTTGTCAGCTCCGAAGGTCAGAATAGCTCTTGTGGTACAGGACATTTTGATGTTTGTGTTTCCTGCGATCATAAGTGCGGTGGTGATTAATCGGCGCCCTGTCGATTTTCTGATGCTGAAAGGTGAGTGTGGGCCATTGCCATATCTCTATACTTTTGCCCTATTGGTGTCGATGGTCCCTGCCATGAATGCGGTGATAGCGTGGAATACCCATCTGACGTTGCCTGAATCAATGGCCGGTGTTCAGCAATGGATGGAAAGTTCAGAGACATCGGCCGCAGAGGTGATGAACTATGTGACCGGTGGAACGTCGGTCGGTGGCTTGATACTTTCGATATTGATTGTAGGCGTTTTGGCCGGATTTTCTGAGGAATTGTTTTTTCGCGGGGTCATCCAACGGGTGATGATCACTTCGCAAGTCAATGCCCACGTGGCTATTTGGCTGACGGCGATAATATTCTCTGCCGTCCACATGCAGTTTTTCGGATTTGTTCCGCGAATGTTGTTGGGGGCTTTGTTTGGCTACCTCGCTTATTGGGGTCGGTCGATCTGGCTTCCGATGTTTGCACATGCTCTCAACAATTCTCTTGCCGTCTATGCCATGTGGGTGCGCAACCGTAATGGAGCTGATGCGATAGATATTGACAAAATCGGCACCGGTGCCGGTTCCGACTGGATTTTGGTGGCGGGAAGTTTGGCGCTTTCGGCCTACTGGATATATGCAATTTGGCGCCAAACGAGGAGCAAAAACGTTCAATGATAAAAACGGGGGCCGTGTCGATAAGACACAGCCCCGGATTTTGTAATCTTCAAGTAGTACCCTGCGGGATTACTTTCTGATACCAAGCTCTTTCTGTGCAATGATGGCACGATAGCGGTTGATGTCTTTGCGGATCAGATAATCCAAAAGACGACGACGCTTACCAACGAGTGCCTTAAGAGCGCGCGCAGTGGTATAATCTTTGTGATTTGACTTGAGGTGCTCAGTCAAATGAGCAATACGGACTGAGAATAATGCAATCTGTGCTTCAGGTGAGCCAGTGTCAGTCTTGCCCTTACCGTATTTCTCAAAGATTTCTACTTTTTCGTCAGAATTCAAATGCATTCTTTGGAAATTTTAAACAGTTAATAAATAGGTTGATATGATATCTCGGGTGAGAAATCGGCCATAAAGGTAGTAAAAATTACTTTATCGGCCAACTTTCGGTGATATAATTTCGAAATTTGATTTTAAAAGAGTAAGTTTCCTCGCAACAAATCAGTCGAGGTTGAGTTTCTCTTTGGCGGGATTGCGGTAGAATATTTTGTGTTCGATATATTCCTGGGTCGCAATCAATGTGGGCTTCGGTAGCTTCTCGTAGTAACGTGAGATTTCGATCTGCTCGCGGTTTTCGGAGATTTCTTCGAGATTGTCGCTGAGTGAAGCAAATTCCTGGAGTTTCTTTTCGAGATCGTGTTTCATCTCGCCGGCGATCTGATTGGCTCGTTTGGCTATGATGCTTACGGTTTCGTAGACGTTGCCGGTGTCCTCTGACAGTTCGATCATGTCGCGGGTCACGGTATTTAGCGGGGCATTTGTCTTTTTGTAGTCCATAGGATATTTTAAATATGTGTAAGTTTTAAATTGTTTGTTCAGATTGGAAGTGAAGGGGATATCTTAGTCGTGGATATGACTTTGGGCTATTTTGAAGATGTTGTCGGCTTCCTTGCGGTTCGGACTGTCGGGGTAGTTGTTGATGAATGAGTAATATTCATCGATGACAGTGCGGAATCGGTCGGCTTTTTTCTCTTCCACACTTTGGGAAGCCTCTTGATAGCGAGCCTTGAGCACGAGCATTTCGAGATCCTCTTTGTAGCGCGAGTAGGGATATGTCTTAATGGCGTTTTTGGCTACGATCACTGCTGATTCGTAGTTGTTGCCCATATAGTTGCCGAGGTTGTAGTAGAGCTGTGCGTTCTGGAGCTCCTTGAGGGTGAGTTTGTCCTGAAGCTCAAATATCGCGTTTTGTGCTATTGTGATCTTGTCGGATTTGGGGAAGTAGTCGAGGAAAGCCTGAAGTTCTTCGATGGCTTTGATGGTTCCTGATTGGTCGAGCTGAGTGTCGGGCGAGTCAAGATAGTAGCCATAGCCGCAATAGAATCGGGCGAGTTCGGTGTATTTGCCCTTGGGGTAGCGGTTGTAGTAGGTTTTGAAATAAGATCCGGCGTTGATATAGTCCTTGTTTTCGTAGTGGCTTAGAGCCAGGAGGTATAGGGCGTCCTCGGCTTTATCTGTGCCTTTAAACACGGTGACTATGTCGGTGAGAATGGTGGCTGACTGCACATACTTCTTCTGCTCGAATGCGCGCTTTGCGAAGTCGAGTTTGTAGTTGTAGTCAGTGCTTTTTTGGGCTTTCTGATACTCGCCGCATGAGGTGAGAGCAAGGGCGGCAAGCAGTATTATAATGAGATTGCGCATCGGCGTTTGTTGATCGATTATGTAGAATTAGCATGCAAAGTTACAAAAAAAATGTTTTTCAGCTATACTTTTTAATAAAACTTTTCGATGCTTGTGGTATTAAAGGAAAAAATGGTAAATTTGCGATGATATTTCTGAAAAAATGAAGGATTCGACTACGAAAGAAAAAGGTATGCCGCGTTTCGGACTCAAGGTGTTCGGAAGCATTGTGCTGATGTGTGTTCTGGGTTGCGGACTCGTATGGCTGTCGACATATTGGCTTGATTTATGGACCCATCACGGCGACTCAATCACGGTGCCCAATGTCAAAGGGATGCATTTCGACAAAGCATGTGAATTGCTCGAGGCCGATGATTTTGAAGTTGTGTTGCAGGACTCTGTATATGAAGATGGCGTTGCTCCGGGCACGGTCGTCGAACAGAACCCCAAGGATTCAACACAGGTAAAGCCCGGTCGAACGATATATCTGACCATCAATGCCTTCTATCCACGAACGGTGTTGCTTCCGTCGCTGACCGATGTGTCGATGCGTCAGGCAATCACCATGCTTGAGGGTATTGGCATCGAGGATGTTAAGGTCAAGGAAGTGCCTTCGGAATATGGCGGCCTTGTGCTTGCCGTGTATTGGAACGGCCGCCGCATGACGGCCGGTACGCGTGTGCCGCTGACCGCTAAGATTGTGCTTGAAGTCGGCAAGGATCTCGACTATGACAGTATGCCTGTGGATACTTTGCTCGGCAAAGGATCCGACGAACCTGTGAAAGTGAATGATCTGCCGGCTGACCTTCCCAAGGATACTCCTGCTCCTCCAAAGAGCGATGGAGTGCCGGCGGCTGCACCTGCATCCAATGCCGACAAGGAAGATGATTGGGGCGCATTTGATTGATGTTGAGATGGCAGAAGATGACGATTTGATCCCTGATGAACAGGATGAAAGCTTTGACCTTGCCGACGATGGTGTGTCGATCGGTGACGGCGAAATGTTTGAGCACTTTCGGTTTGTGGCCGACAAAGGCCAACAGTTGCTGAGGGTCGACAAATTCCTTGTGTCGCGTCTTGAGCACTCATCCCGCAACCGCATACAGCAGGCGGCCGATGCCGGATGCATACTGGTCAATGGCCGACAGGTCAAAAGCAACTATCGAGTGAAGCCGCTCGACGTGGTCAGCATAGTGATGGATCGCCCGCGCTATGAGCTGGAGATAATACCTGAAGATATTCCTCTCGACATCGTGTATGAAGATGATCAGTTGCTGGTCGTCAACAAGCCGGCAGGCCTCGTGGTTCATCCGGGTCATGGCAATTATTCCGGGACGCTTGTCAATGCATTGGCCTACCATTTTAAGGACAATCCCGACTATGATGTCGACGATCCGCGTATGGGGCTGGTGCACAGAATAGATAAAGATACATCGGGACTTCTTGTAGTGGCCAAAACGCCCGATGCCAAGACTCATCTCGGAAAGCAATTTTTTGACAAGACGACCCGTCGCGAATATGTGGCCGTGGTTTGGGGAGTACCCGACCCCAAGATCGGCACGATTGTGGGTAATGTGGGCCGCAGCCTAAAAGACCGGCTGCAGATGGCTGTGTTTGAGGATGGCTCGCAGGGTAAACATGCTGTGACTCACTACGAAGTGCTTGAGAATCTGGGATATGTGTCGGTGGTCAGATGCCGCTTGGAGACCGGCAGAACACATCAGATCAGGGTGCACATGAAACACATCGGACATCCGCTGCTTGCCGATGCTCGATATGGTGGCGACGAAATATTGAGAGGTGAACGCACGGCTAACTATCGTCGCTTTGTGGAAAACTGCTTCAAACTGTGTCCGCGACAGGCCTTGCATGCCCGTACTCTCGGATTTGTGCATCCAACTACGGGCAAAGAGATGTTTTTTACATCGGAAATTCCCGCCGACATGGCCTCGATGATCGAAAAATGGCGGGGATATTCATCGGCTCGCGGTATGGAAATATAAAATGATAGGCCACATCGATAAAAATCCGATTTGGATTGTTTGAAAGAAAAATGTAATTTTGAATCGAAATTCAGTATATATGCTTTGCAAAAGCAGTCACCTATAAGATTGACAGTATGGAAACTCAATATGATTTCAGCGATATAGCTCCTTTTGACGATATCGAATTTTCGGAGAAAATGCATCGTTTGGTAGAGGAACCCGGCTTTGAGGCTGCTTTAAAAAGCATTATGCCTACGGTGGATTACGCACAATACGTCGAGTTGTTGAAATCTATTCCTGACAAGGAGACGCTGCAACGCGAAGTGATGTATCCTCTTTTGAAGATGCTTCAGAGCCGCACCACTTCGGGTATCACATCCGGAGGTCTTGACAACTTTGATGCCAAATGCAGCTACACGATCATGAGCAACCACCGCGACATTGTGCTGGATGCTTCATTTCTCAACCTTTGCTTGCTTGAGAACGGCAAACCCACTTCGGAGATAGCCATCGGTAGCAATCTTTTGATCTACGATTGGATCACAGACCTCGTCAAACTCAACAAGAGCTTCATCGTCAAACGCAATATTGAAAGAAAAAAAGCGCTTGAAGCTGCTTTCCAGCTATCGGCATATATCCACTACGCTATCGGCACCAAGCATGAAAGCGTGTGGATAGCCCAGCGCGAAGGCCGTGCCAAAGATTCCAATGACCGCACGCAGGACAGCCTTATAAAGATGCTTTCGCTTGAAGGAGAAGGCGCAGGGATCAAACAGCATCTGCTCGAGATCAATATCATGCCGTTGAGCATATCATACGAATATGATCCGAACGACTATCTTAAGGCTCGCGAATTCCTCTGCCGTCGACTCGATCCTGACTTTAAGAAGTCAGAGCACGACGATCTGCTGAGCATGGAGACAGGTTTGCTCCAGCCCAAAGGTCGCATCCACTTCCAGCTTGGCAAGTGCATCAACGACCGTCTGCGTGAATTGCCCGACGACATGCCTAAAGCTGAACTTATTCGCCGCGTGTGCGACATGATTGACCAATCCATTCATTGTGGCTATCGCATATACCCCGTCAATTATATAGCCTACGACCGGCTTCATCAGACTGATCGCTTTGCCGATCATTACACCCCGGCCGAGCAAACTGATTTTGAGGCTTATATCGACCGACAACTTTCGAAAGTCGATATTGCAGACCTTTCGCAGATGGATCTTGACTACATGCGTCAGATGATATACACAATGTATTCCAATCCGCTGAAAAACAAACTGGCAGCTTTGGAGTCGGAAGAAAAATCCTGCGACTGACAAACAAACACTTAATTTATGCGCCTACCTCTTTTAATGCTGATTGTGGCGCTGTTGGCCACCGTCATTGTCGACACGTATATAATCGTCGCTCTTAGGAAGCGTCATGTGTCGAAGCGCATTCAATGGGTCTACATCGCTTTGTCGGTATTGCTTGCCGTTGTTCTTATCGTTGGACTTTGTCTACCGACCCGTGGAGGCGACAACGACATGCTTCTGACCAAGATGTGGCTGCTTTTTGGGATCGCCACATTACTCGTACCCAAAATAATTTTTGTGATTATCGATCTCGTTGCCTCATTGCCTCGGCTTTTTGGCAAACGGCGGATTAAGGCAGTGACTATCACAGGCGTTGTCTTGGCATGTGTCGTTTTCCTCGCCATGTGGTGGGGAGCGATTTTCAACAGGTTTTCGATTCAGACCCGATATGTCGACATCGAGATAGAGAATCTGCCACAGTCGTTTGAAGGCTATCGCATTGTCCAGATATCCGACTTGCATGTCGGCACTTACGGTGGATCTACTCGTTTTCTCGACAAACTTGTGGCAAAAGTTAATGAGTTAAAACCCGATGTCATTTTCTTTACCGGCGATATTGTCAACCGGTCTTCTTACGAGTTGCCGCCATATGTAGAGACGCTTTCTCAACTGCATGCCCCCGACGGCGTAATAGCTATACTCGGCAATCATGATTATGCTGATTATATGGATTTTAGAGATGAGTGGCTAAGACTTGCCGACAGGGCAAAACTTCAGAAAATGGAGAGAGATATGGGCTGGCATCTTCTGATGAACGAGCATCTTTTCATCACGCGAAGCAACGACAGCATTGCTGTTGTCGGTGTTGAAAACGTTGGCGACCCACCATTCCCGGTCTATGGCATGCTTGAAGATTCCTATCCTACACTTGGAGATTCAACGGTCAAAATACTTCTGACGCATAATCCCGCACATTGGGTCGACGAGATCGCTGATAACGATAACCTGAAAATAGATCTTACTCTTTCAGGCCATACTCATGCCATGCAGATAGAATTGTTCGGCATATCGCCAGCTGCTCTGAGGTATCCAACATGGGGCGGACTATATCGCGATAAGTCAGGCAAGCATCCTCTGTATGTCAACACCGGCACCGGCACGGTAGGAATGCCCATGCGACTCGGCGCAACTCCTGAAGTGACCGTAATAACACTGCATAGCAAATAGATATGAACCACGAATCTCTCCTCTTTGGTCTTGTAGGTTATCCTCTGGGGCATTCTTTCTCAAAACGGTTTTTCACCGATTTGTTTGCACGCGAAAACATACCGGCCAAATATTGCAATTTTGAATTGAAATCGCTCTCACAATTGGCCGACGTGTTGGCCGACAGCGAGAATCTGGTTGGCTTCAATGTGACGATACCATATAAAACAGCGATAATTCCGATGCTCTCCTGGCTTGATGCTGAAGCGAAGGAAATAGGTGCTGTCAATACTGTGAAGGTGGACCGTCGACCGGATGGTAAGACCTGTTTGAAGGGATACAATACTGATATCGTTGGCTTTACTGACAGTCTTCGGCCTTTTTTGCCGGATAGTACCACAGGGCTTAAAGCGCTCGTGCTCGGTAGTGGTGGTGCATCAAAGGCTGTTATGGCCGGTTTGCGGAAACTTGGAATCAACCCTGTCATAGTCAGCAGAAATCCGTCAGACGGACAACTTGGCTATAATGACCTTGATGCTGCGATGATCAGCGAGCATCGGGTTATTGTAAATACCACGCCGCTTGGAATGTGGCCCAATGTTGACACATGTCCCGATATAGACTATGATGCCGTATCGGCCGATCATATATGTTATGATCTTGTCTACAATCCTGATCCCACGCTCTTTATGCAGAAATGCGCAGAGCATGAAGCCACGACAATCGGCGGACTTGATATGCTCCACCGCCAGGCACTGGCAGCAAGGGATATTTGGTTCGATAACCTGTAAACGATGGCTGATGTCCGTGATAAAACGCCTGCTATAGCCCAGCCACTCAGCGCTGTGGCCGTTCCCTTCATCGCCGGGATTGCGATGTGGAGAATTTTGCCATATCCTATGCTGATTGTGGTTTTGCTTGTTGCCGGACTCTTGATGTTGTGGTCGAGGAGGAGTCGGATGGTGTCGTTGGCAGCCTTAGCCATGGGACTCGGATGTATGGATGCAATGCGTGTCGCTCCTCCGATCGATGATAATTCCGTCGATGGTCGGAAACTATATTATGAGGGCGAAGTACTGACTGCCGATCAGTTGAGTAAGGCTACTTCGCTGTGCCTACGGTTGTCAAAGGCCGGTAACTCGGTTGATTCTCTCATCGATGTAACGCCCGTCAGAATAAGACTGCTAGTTCCGACTACTGATTACGATATAAAGAAAGGTGGTCGCATGACTTTCCATGTCTCACTCGCTCCTCTTGTGTCAAAGAATGATATCCCGTATGAGTATTCGCCTGAGCAAATGGATATTGAACACGGCGTCAGGTGGAGCGCTTATCTGCGTGCATCGGAAATCTTGAAGTATACTCCCCCCGGTCGGGTCAGTGAATTTTTCAACGCTCTTCACCACAAAATGCTCCAAAGTCTGTTCTTGGCTGACCTGTCCGACGGATGCAAGGAGTTTTTGGCTGCTGCACTGCTGGGAAGTGACGAAACATTGGAGTTCTCTACCCGAAATACTTTTACGTCGGCCGGCCTGTCGCATGTCCTTGCTCTCAGTGGATTGCATGTCGGACTGATTGCCATGATAGTGGGACTGTTGCTTTGGCCGATCAGATATTTCGGCTACCGACGGGTAGTGTGGATCTTATCCTTGCTGGTAATATGGCTCTATGCGGCAATGACCGGTATGGGTGCTTCAGTCACAAGAGCTGCTCTTATGATCACTGTCTATTTAGTTGGAATCATGATGCAGCGCCGAGTTTCGTCTATCAATTCAATATGGTTTGCCGCGTTGGTGATTTTGATGTTTGACCCCGAGGCATTGTTTTCGATCGGTTTCCAATTGTCGTTTGCTGCTGTTGCTTCCATTGTGTTGTTTTCGGATAAACTTAACCCGGTCGACCGATACAGACACAAAAAATTGTATGCCGTAGTAGCATGTCTGTGCGTTTCGCTTTCTGCCATGTTGGGAACAGCCACGGTTGCCGCTCACCATTTTCATGTGTTTCCAGTTTATTTCTTGTTGGCAAATGCTGTGGCTTCGTTGATGATTCCTTTCGTGATCGGTGGGGGCGTCGTTTTGGTTATTACGGGTTTATGTGGCGCACCCTCTGCCTGGCTTGCTTATCCGGTCGACTTGCTTTATCAATTGTTTGACGGGTTTGTGCAGTTTGTGGCAGGATTGCCTTCTGCAACGATCGATGGTATTTATTTGAAATGGTTTGCAACGGTGGCTTGCTGCTGCATGCTTCTGGCAATGGCTATGTGGCTCTACGGTCGAGGGAAAAGAACTTTGCTGACATCCGTAATGGTCACATCTGCAGTGGCATTTGTCGTAATTGTGACCACAACTAATCATCAGCGGTCGGCTGCGTGCCTTTATGCAAGCAGTACGGGCGAAATGACCAATCTTGTCATCGACGACTGTTCGGGTCGGCTGACCATAGTGTCGACTATGCCAAAGGAGCAAGCTATGATCGAAGATCGATATAGGCTGAGACTTGCCGACTATATGGGGCGAAACGACATCGATTCAATACTTGTCAAAGGATGGAAAAGCCTGAAATGGGGCGCTTCAAAGATTATCATTATGGCTGAAGATATTAAGCCGGAATTGGTTGGTAAACAAAAGGCTGACTATCTCGTGGTGGCTGGTGATTATCGTGACGACATAGAAAAGTTGTTAGACAGGATCGAAGCTGACAGTGTAGTTCTTGGCGCTGATCTGCATCCTCGCCGCACTGATGCTTATGAGAATGACTGCAAGCGGATTGGTCGAGGGGTGATCAATCTGAGGCAGAGGTCGTGGAGTCTTCCTCGGGAAGTCGTAGGATCTGGTGATATCCGATAAGAAAGTAGGAGCGTTGATAGTCGCGTTGTCGAAGCACACAGTCGTCGCTGACTACGATGTCGATATCGAGCGGCACTTGGTGACGATCGCTTGCGATGCGACCGTTGGCCGATTCCATCTGCTTGCACCTGCACTGTAGCTCTTCGACCGATAGATCGGAATCCAACAATACCACGCAATTGAAATACAGCGAGTTGTCGCCGGTACTCACCGATGGAGTATTATAGATCGAGGATGCGCGCAGATCCGGGTCAACTTGCCTAAGCTCGTTGATGGCGTTCAGCAAGCGGTCGCGGCCGTCGGGGGTGTTGCTGCCGATCGACAGGCAATGGCGATGAGTGTGGTTTGTCATGACGCGTGGTCTTTGATGCAAAGATAGGAAATATCGGCGAAGTTGACTATCTTTGTAACAAAACTTATACGAATGACGGTTGAAGAAGACAACAACATCATACGCCGGTTGCTCCAACAGGCAAATCTCGGAGATTTTACAGAATCTGACGCCATAGCCGGATCCGGTTCGAGCAGAAGATACTATAGGGTAACGCTATCAAATGGCATGAGTGTAATTGCCACAATCGGTACTGACCGACGTGAGAATGAGGCGTTTCTGTATCTGTCAGACTGGTTTTCAAAAAAACATCTTCCGGTTCCGGATATTTTATCTGTATCAGATGATTCGATGGTCTATCTGCAGGAGGATATAGGTCGTCGGTCGCTTTACGACTTGATTGCAGGGGCACCTCATGGAGATATGAGTAGTGTCGAACCACTTCTGCATGACACCATGCGCATCGCTGCACGTTTTCACTACAGTATCGATGATCACTTCGACGCTTCAAAATGCTTCCCGAGGCCGACCATGGATCAGCGTGCTGCCATGTGGGATCTTAACTACTGGAAGTATTGCTTTGTGAAAGTGGCCGGTGGTGGCGTTTCGTTTGATGAAGATGTTCTTCAGAATGAATTGGAACGATTTGCAACCGAGGTTACCACATGCCCGGGCAAACGCAGGACATTGATGCTTCGCGATTTTCAGTCGCGCAATGTGATGGTCGACGATACCGGAAATCTTGGCGTGATCGACTATCAGGGGGCACGACTTGGCGATGGGCTTTATGATGTCGCTTCGTTTGTGTGGCAGGCACGAGCCGGGTTTGACTATGAATTGCGTCAAAGGCTTGTTACCACCTATCGGGCTGAAGTTTGTGAAATACTTGGCTACGAGCCGGCCGATTTTGACCGTCGTTTGGCTCTGATGGTTGTATTTCGCTCAATGCAGGTGTTGGGCGCTTACGGCTTGCGTGGAGTTGTGGAACGCCGTCCGGCTTTCATGACATCGATCGATGCAGCACTGGCCAATCTTGATTCGGCTTTGAAATGGTTGGGAACGGAAGAGTATCAGGTCATTAAACAAATCACAGAAGCTGTTATCAACGAAAGAAAACTTGCTTCACCCAACCTTGATGAGGAGGGATTGACCATCGACGTGTGGAGTTTCTCATATAAGCGAGGCTTGCCCGATGACAAAAGCGGCAATGGCGGCGGATTTGTGTTTGATTGCCGTGGTATGCACAATCCCGGTCGATATGATGAATACAAGCAGTTGACCGGACGCGACGAACCCGTGATCCGATTCCTGGAGGAGCAAGGCGAGGTTCAACCGTTTTTAATACATTGCTGCGCGTTGGTCGATGCCAGCGTGGAGTGTTATCTTCGTCGTGGCTTCACGCATCTGTCAGTGGCCTTTGGATGTACCGGCGGACAGCACCGGTCGGTCTATTGTGCTGAGAAAATGGCTCGGCATTTGGCCGATATATATAATGTGACGGTTCGTCTGACCCATCGCGAACAGTCGATTGAAGAGATCTTGTGACGATATGAAAGGAATGATTTTCGCAGCCGGAATCGGCAGCAGGCTTGCTCCCATCACCGATACGATGCCAAAGGCTTTGGTAGAAGTGGGAGGAGTCCCGGCAATTGAACGCGTAGCTGTCAAAATGGCGCAGGCCGGTATTCGCGACATTATCGTTAATGTGCATCATTTTGCCGACATGGTAGTGGACTATGTTTCGGAGATGGGTAGCCGCATCGGTGTGAATATTCTGATCAGCGACGAAAGCGATCTGCTTCTCGATACCGGGGGCGGTCTGTTGAAGGCTGTTCGACAGTTTGGTTTCAACGAGCCTTTGCTACTTCACAATGCCGACATCATGACCGACTTCGATTTAACGGCTATGATATATGCCTATAAGTCGGATCTTCCTGATGCACTGCTTATGGTCGGATCCCGCGATTCGTCGCGCAAGCTGTTGTTTGACGATGACAATCGAATGCGCGGTTGGAAAAATATGACTACAGGAGAAGTTCGCCCCGACTCTCTTTCGGTGTCTGAGGCCGAGGAGTATAAGCCCAAATCGTTTAGTGGCGTTCATGTATTGTCGCCATCTCTTTACAGTCGACTTGAAGATTATTCTCGTTGCGTCGGCGATAAGTTCTCGATCACGCCTTTCTATGTGGATTGCTGCGCATCGTCTGTCATTCAAGGCTACGAACCTTCCACACCATATCATTGGTGGGACATCGGACGCCTGTCGACGTTGGAGCAGGCGCGTGAATACTACGAAAAAAACGGGATGTGAGCAATTTCACATCCCGTTTCAATTATGTACTCTTTATAGGTTTAAGCTTTTTCGTCGAGCATCGAAAGGGCAAAGGAGTATGCGCCGATGGAGATGGCCTTGCTTGCTCCAAGTTTTGAGATAGCTACACCGGTTGCCTTAAGCGGATCGTAGATCACAGAGCGATCCGAGCCATAGACTTTAAGCGGACGGCTTGCACCATGAGCAAATTTGACAAATTCTTCCTCGTCGTCGAGATCGAATGCTTTGGCCGGCATGCGGGGCACTTCTTCTCCCTTGATCGAGTGGAGTGCACCGCGCAATTGCTCCATCAGAGCAGGCATAAAATATTTCTTGGCACCGGTCAAACCACCGCCGATCACTACAAGTGAGTCGGTCAGAGTGACAGCCGTGGCAATGGCATCGCCTGCCACTTCACCAAATTCGCGGAAAGCGGCGATGGCGGCTTCGCGGTTGCCGGGGCGGGTGCCTTCAGCTATTTCGCATATGTCTTTGGGCTCGTAGGTGTGGTTGATTTCACCGGACTTTTCTCCATATACGCGTTTGATGGCTCTGATGGCCACGCCTTCTTCCACGTAGAGTTCCGGATGGTTTTTGTGGCGCAGGCAGAAAGTTTCGACACATGAGTTGTTGCCGCGGTTGAGATGATTGTCAATCACCATGCCGATGCCGAATCCGGTGCCGAATGTATAGCCCAACAGGTTGGTGTAAGTTTTGGTGCTACCCAGCTCGGCCAGACGTGCATTTATTTCGGGGAGGATGCCGCCGAGAGCTTCGCCGTAGGCAAAAAGGTCGCCGTCGTTGTTGATGTAGACGGGGATGCCGAATTTTTCTTCAAGAAACGGACCCAGTGCCACACCGTTGCGAAACGACGGGAAGTTGGGCAGATAGCCGCCGATGATGCCGTGGGGGTAGTCGGCCGGGCCGGGGAAGGCGAAGCTGATGGCCACCGGTTTCTGGTCGAGTTTTGAGATCACCTGCTCGAATCCGCTTACCATCGTGGAAAGACACAGGTCGAGGTCGTGTGCATTTGAAGGCATTGTGATCGGGTCAACAATGAATTCATTGGACTGCATGGCGCCAAACACGAAGTTTGTGCCGCCGGCATCGAGAGTGATGACGATGCGTTTGTCAAATTTGTACATAGACGTATGTATTGTTAGATTTAAGAATCGAATTATTGGTTACAAATATATATATAAATCGCGACAGGAACAAATCGGTAGTTGATAGAGTTGCCGACCGTTATTTCACGCGCCCGGGATTCTTGGCTATGAAGTCTTTCCATGACCCATAGGCTTTGGCAGCTACCGGCCGTTGAGACTCATAGAAGTGGCATAGGGCGGCCGCCAGAGCATCGGTGGCATCAAGTTGTGGCAGGAGCGATTCGCGGGGAATGGTGAATATGCGTCGAAGCATTTCCTGGACTTGCTCTTTCGAAGCTGCGCCATTGCCGGTAATGGCCATTTTGATCTTTCGCGGTTCGTACTCAGTGATGGGAATGTCGCGGCTGAGAGCTGCTGCCATAGCCACGCCTTGCGCACGGCCGAGTTTGAGCATAGACTGAACGTTTTTGCCGAAGAAGGGAGCTTCGATGGCCATCTCGTCGGGCAGATATTGCTCTACCAGCTGGGCCACACGGCTGTAGATGCGGCTCAGGCGCAGATAGTGGCTTTCGAAGCGGCTGAGTTGGATCACGCCCATCGCTATCATCGTGGGCTTTTTACCCGTGATGCCGAGTATGCCGTAGCCCATCACGTTCGTGCCGGGGTCGATACCGATTATGATGCGCTCAAACTGGCGCAGGGATTCGCGTGCGGGCTGTTCGTCGGTCATAATATTTCCATAAAAGTAGAGAACGTCAACAGCGATTCAGCTCCGTGCGTGGCGCGAAACCGGGCAGCAAGAGCCGATGCTGTTTCGTCGGCCCATTTGCGTGCGCTCTCCAGTGAGTCGGAGCGGAGGTGGAGCGCGAAACTGCACGAGCCGTCATCGGGCATACCTTCTGGAGGAATAATGCTGCAAAGCATATGGTCGGTCATAAAACCGGTCTGAAGAGCCTGCGGTATAAAATCGGTCGACACCCATACCTTGAATGGTTCAACGGCATGGTTGTCGACGATAAATGTGGTGTTGAAAAGTATCATGGGGTCTACTTTACGTTGGGCACGGGGCCATATTCATTTTCGTATGGATCGGACTCTTTGCAGAACCATACGAGAAGGATGATGGCACCAACAAGAGGTATTAGGCCAATGAAAACCCATGCTCCGGATTTTCCGATGTCATGAAGACGACGCCAAACAAGCCCAAGTGATGGAAGAAGTATGGCAAGTCCCCATATTAAGTATACTATTCCTGCTATCATTGTCACTTCATAGCTGGCTATTGAAATACAATTCAAACATATGTTGACGATGAAGCAAAACAATTGGAACCACCAGTATTCCGATCTTGATGCGCGGCCGGTGAAGCAGCAATATTTTTCAAAGGCCATTTTGATTGCGTCGCCGAAACCTACTTGATACTGAACTCCGTAGGAAGGTTGCTGAGCTGTATATGCAGGTGCTTGCTGATAGGCGGGAGCTTGCTGAAACAGGTATTGCTGAAGCTCGGGTACTTGTCCTGCAGGTGTCCATTGAGGCATTGACTCGTTCCACACGAGCGTCGATGGAGTCACATTGTTGGCAGCGAGTTGCTGGATGGTGTAGGGGCCTTGATGCTGCCCGTTGACTGCTACATAATAGGTTGCCATAGCTGAAATTTTTATAAGGTGGAAAGTTAGTTGTTTATTTTTCTGATCAAGTGGCGAAGGGCGAAGCGAATATGCCGCAGCATGGTTGGGATGCGTCCGTAGTATCGACACATGATGTTGTAGCGTTCGCGCAGCGATGCCTTGTGGTTGGCGGTGGTAACGCCCTCGTTAAGGTAGTCGATGAGAACCTCACCGACGTAGTAGTTGGATGATGAGCGTTGCATGCACCGGATGCACCAGTCGAAGTCGGCCGAAAAGCGATATGTGGTGTCATACATTCCCACGATGTCGCGTTTGGCAACGAACGCCTGATGACACACCAGCATGCCGTTGGCAAAACTTTTCCATGTCAGCCGGCTCGGTGCGGTAAGATGGCGTGGTGCCACGAATTTTCCGTCGGCGTCCACCAGATTGGTCTGACCATATACAACATCGGGTGATCCGTTGTCCTCAATTGCTTTGGCTATTTGGGCAAGCGTGTCGGAGGAGTGGAACCGGTCGCCGGCGTTGAGAAATATCAGATATTGGCCGTCGGATTTGGCTATGCCCTTGTTCATGGCGTCGTAAAGGCCACGGTCCGGTTCGGATATGATCACGGCATCGTCGGTGGCCAGTTGGCGTGCAATTTCCACGGTGGCATCGGTCGAAGCTCCGTCGATGATATAGTGTCTGAAATCCTTGCATGTCTGCGAACTGACACTGCGCATCGTTGCAGCAAGTGTGTCGGCTGCATTATATGTGATCGTGATTATGGAAAACAGTCGTGGCATACAATCACAAAGATAATAAAGATATTGTAAAAAAAGCAGAGACTGCATCAAAAAATATGATGCAGTCTCATGGGTTTGTGTAGCGAATCTGGGAATCGAACCCAGGTCTCCACCGTGAGAGGGTGGCGTGCTAGGCCACTACACTAAATCGCCTTGTTTGCGATGCAAAGTTAAAAGTTTTATTTCAAAAATGCAAACGAAAGTGCAAAAACAAATATCCAAACCTGCGAACTTCGCTTCTAATGAGCTTTATTCCAGAGTGATGTCAGCGAAGAATTCGGGGCGATGGAAGTCGGGCTCGGGAGTATTGATGGGTGCCCAGCTGAGGAAGTGAGGCGCGGCGGTGAGGTCGGCGCATTTGTAGAAGTTGCCTTTCATGTTCACGGGCTTGCCTTCGTATTTCACGTTCATGACTTCGAATGGTATGGCCACAAGTAGGTTCCACATGAACATGCCCTGCATTTCTTCAAACGGGCGGGTGCCTACCGAGGGATAGCGACGCACTTTGTCGAGCTGCGCGTCGGAAAGGGGAGTGCCGTTGTGGCGGTCCTGGCGGCATGCGGCATGTATAGTGCCTATGCAGTTGAATTCAAAGTTATAGTAGGGAAGTTGTCCGTCGGGGCATACGAAGAATTCCACGCATGAATCCTGATGGACTGATGAGTTGTTTGTGTGGTTGACGGCGCGGAGATAGTTGCATCTGACGGCATAGTCGATGTAGAGCGTAGTGCCGGAATGGGCGATGGAAATGGCCGTTAAAGGTTTGTAGGGGAATTGGTCTTTCCAGTTGAGGCATTCGATGGTGCGACGTGCTCCGAGTTCATCGAGCGTGGCAATGATTTGCTCGGGAGTCTGTTGGTCAAGCTGGGGAATGAAGGGTACGGAAAGAGAAAGTTTGCTGTTATCCATGATTGATGAGATTATAGATGCCGTGGATGAATCCGACAAGTGCCAACACAAGAAGTATTGATGCAATTATGCGGTTGATCAACCACATCGAACGAACATTGAAGTGTGAACGAATTTTGTTGACAAAATAGGTGATCATGAACCACCAGCACAGGGCGCCGGCAGCTATGGCGGCATAACCGAAGAAGTAATGCACGATCTGATAGCTCGTGTCCATGAAGTTGAAGCGTGCAAACAGACCGATTATGAAGAAGAGGATCAGAGGGTTGGAAAATGTGAAGAGAAATCCGGTGCCGAAGTCGCGCCAGTAGGTGTTGCTTGACGTCGAAGTTTTCTGCAGCGCACGCGACGGATTGGCTTTAAACAGATATATGCCGTAGACTATCAGCAGCACTGAACCGCACACCTGAAGAATTTCCTGATTCGCGGTGATGAAATCGGTGACGAAAGATAGGCCAAGGCCTGTCAGCAGACAGTATACTATATCTGAGAGTGCTGCGCCGATACCGGTATAGAGTGCGGCCGAGCGACCCTTGTTGAGCGTTCGTTGGATCACGAGCATACCTATAGGCCCCATCGGTGCCGATATGAACATGCCTATGAAGAAGCCTGCAAAAATTATATATAGGATATTCTCAATCACAATATGCAAAGATAGTAATTGCCATAATCAGATGCAAATTTTATTTGTGAACGCATCATGAACGCCTCATAGGAATGAGGGATGATATCGTCGCGCGGCATCAATTCGGAGGAGAATGAACAGCAGTATGGTGAAACTCCATAGCGACGATCCGCCATAGCTGAAGAAGGGCAGGGGGATGCCAATGACAGGACATAGGCCAATGACCATGCCGGTGTTGATGGCCAGATGGAATATGAGGTAGGAGGCCACGCAATAGCCGTAGACTCTGCCGAAAGTGGATGGCTGTCGTTCGGCTATGTGTATGACGCGGAATATCAGTACAAGGAATGCGAGAAGCACGAGCGATGCACCAACAAATCCCTGCTCTTCGCCTATGGTGCAGAAAATGAAGTCGGTGTGTTGCTCCGGCACATATTTCAGTTTGGTTTGGGTGCCATTAAGGTGTCCCTTGCCGGCGAATCCTCCCGAGCCGATAGCGATTTTGGCCTGGTTGACGTTGTAGCCGGCGCCAAGTGGATCGTCCTCGATGCCGAGCGTGACGCGGATGCGCTTTTGCTGGTGTGGCTGGAGCACATTGTTGAAAGCATAGTTGACTGAGAATAGGAATGCAATCGAAACCACGGCGGCTCCGGTGGTGATCAGAAGTTTGCGGGCTTTGACCCTGAGTGCCATCAGCACGCAGTAGAGGGCTGCAATGAGTATGGTGCCCAGGAAATATACCATGCCCGGCACATGGATACCGCAAAGCACCAGAATCCAGCACAGGAGGCCGGTGCCGGCAAACCATAGCAGTACGTTGCGTCCCATGTCGAACTTCTTGCAGTAGAATATGAGCATGCACACCATCACAAGCATGATGAGCATAAACACCATGGCCTCGCCCATAGGTATGCCCATAAAAAGCGTATCGGTGAATTTCACTGCCAGCACAAAGAACACCACCGCGCAGAACGCGGCAAGCAGGATCAGGCCGCTCATGCCTTCGCGGTAGAGCACAAAGAAGAGTGCGAGATAGGCCAATGCGGACCCGGTTTCGCGCTGAGCAAGGATGAGGAGAATGGGCACGAATATGATGGCAAGTGCCTTGAAGTAGCTTTGCCGCGTGGATAGTTTGAATCCGTAGCCGCTGAAGAGTTTGGCCAGAGCCAGAGCGGTAGCGAATTTTCCGAACTCAGCCGGCTGGAATCGTATGGGACCAAACACGAGCCATGAGCGCGACCCCTTGATGTCGGGGGCCACGAATATGGTGACGAGCATTATCAGCAGTATTAGCCCGTAGGTGGGGTAAGCGTATGTCTCATAAACTCTTGCATCAAACAGCAGGAGCACTACGGCGAGCGCCATAGCAAGTCCGATCCAACGTATCTGCTTGCCCGAAAATTCGTTCGTGTCGAATATGCTGGCGTTGTCAAAATCGTAGCTCGCGGCATAGATGCTGTAGACGCCGGCCATGATCATGATCAGATAGAGGATGACCGTCAGCCAATCGATATGGCGCAATATGGATTGATCAGTGTTTCTTGACGCCACTGCCTGATATGGTGTTAGAGTTCAACATTCGTTCTTCGATATATTTGCGGTTTTCAGCGATCTCGCCTTTGAGATATTTCTCTATCAGCAGACTGCCGATGGGCACGCCGAAAGTTGCGCCGAAGCCGGCGTTTTCGACATAAACGCACACGGCGATCTTGGGGTTATGGTAAGGGGCGAATCCCAAGAATACCGAGTGGTCGCGTCCGTGAGGGTTCTGCGCCGTACCGGTTTTTCCACATACTTCGATGTCGGGAAGGTTGGCCAGTTTACATGTGCCGCCGGTCACGGCCATTCGCATGCCATCGGCCACCGATTCGAAGTGCCGGCGTTCGATCGACGGAGTATGATGGTCGGTATATTGCTTGTCGATGACGTTGTCTTCGATGCCTTTCACCACGTGAGGTGTGATATACCATCCGCGGTTGGCTATAGTGGCTCCGAGGTTGGCTATCTGAAGCGGTGTGGCCATGATTTCGCCCTGGCCTATCGACACTGATATGATGGAATTGGCGCTCCAGTGGTCTTCGCCGTAAGCTTTGTTGTAGGTTTTGGAGTTGGGGATGAATCCGCGGTTCTCGCCCGGCACGTCGATGCCCAGCTTGTAGCCGTAGCCAAGTTCTACAAGGTAGTTTTTCCAAACTTCAAATGCTTTGGCCGGGGTGCCGTATTTGCTTCTGCGGTCAATCATTGCTTTAAAGCCCCAGCAGAAGAATGCGTTGCAAGATGTTTGCAGTGCGGGTTTCAGAGCAATGGGTGAGCCATGGCCATGACATCCAACACGCAGCCCTGCATTGATGTAGCCTCTGCTGCAAGGATACGATGTGCCGAGGGTGATGATACCTTCCTGAAGCAGGATGAGTCCCTGGCTGGGCTTGAATGTCGAGCCGGGGGGATATGCTCCCTGGATGGATCGGTCGAGCAGCGGTTTGTAGGGGTCCTCGCGCAGCATCTTGTAGTTCTTGCCACGGTCGCGCCCAACGAGCAGCCGCGGAGAATAGCTCGGGCTTGTCACGAGGGCAAGCACTTCGCCGGTCGCCGGCTCGATGGCAACAACGGCTCCGATCTTGTTGCGCATCAGCTCTTCGGCATATTTCTGAAGCTCGATGTCGATGCTCAGGGTGATGCTTTTGCCTGACTGTGCCTTCTTGTCCTGGGTGCCGTCTTTGTACTTACCCTGAATTTGGCCGTGGGCATCGCGTATGAGTATCTCCTCGCCTTTTTCGCCGCGTAGATACTGCTCGTAGCTTTTTTCCACGCCGAGGTCGCCGGTGTAGTCGCCACGGCTGTAGTAGGGGTCGCGTTCGATGTCGGATTGCGACACCTCGCGAATGTTGCCGAGCACGTTCGATGCGCAGTCGTAGTTGTATTCGCGCAGGATTCTTTGCTGGATATAGAAGCCCGGGAATTTGTATAGTTTTTCTTGCAGGCGTCCGTAGTCCTCAGCCGTCAACTGAGTGAGCAGAGTCTGAGGTGAATAGCTCGAGTAGCCGGGATTGAGCCGCTTGTTTTTCATATCCTGAAATCGCTGACGCAGCTGATCCTTGGTCAGACCCAGTGTGTTGCAGAAGTCGAGTGTGTCGAACGGAACCACGTCGCGGGGTATGATCATGACGTCGTAGGCCGGGCGGTTGAACACCACCACGCGTCCTTCGCGGTCGTAGATGATGCCTCGCGATGGATATATCGATTTGTGCATCAGTGCATTCGAGTCGGCATCGTCTTTGTATTTGCTGTCTACAACCTGAAGATTGAATAGCTTGAAAATGTATATGACGACGATGATGAACACGAATCCACCAATCACATATTTTCGTTTTTCGAGATTATAATCTTTTCTCACTTTTTCTTACGGTTAGGCTGTCGAGGCCGACAATGATGAGAGAGGTCAGTATTGAACTTGTCACGATTCGCAGCAGAGTTGTGCCAATCGAATCGGTCGAAAATCGCTCAATGAAGAAGAACAATGTGCAATAAATGGTCGACAAGGTCAATACATATTTAAAGAAAGTGAAAGATCCGAAGGATTTGGAGCCGGGATATGTGTCAGACAACTCGTCGTCGCGGTTGATGTAGAGACGGATGACGGGTCGGCGCAGAGCCATGACAATTGTCGATGTCAAGGCATTCATTCCCAGTGTGTCGGAAAAAATGTCAATGACCAATCCGATGAGAAACGCTATGGTGAAGAGCCATTCTTTGGGCATCGTGACCGGCAGTTTTGCAAACGTGTAGATAAACACAAAGATCACGGCATATCCAAACAAGCTGACGTGGTTCAGCACGAGAACCTGAATGACGACCAAAAATATGGTCCAGATGGTGAGCGATATGGCTGAGCGGTTCATCTATTGTTGGCTGTTGGGGTTGGTTGTCTCTTCGGCCGGATCTGCTTCTACCATTTTGAGCTCGTCGGTCATATTGTCGATGACCACACGCACGGTGCTGAGCTGAGAGAAGTCGGTGAAGAGTTTGATTTTCAGAGTAAAAAAGTTGTCGTCGACCTCTTTCATTTCGCGATCGATTATGCCGATTGGCACTCCTTCGGGAAATGTGGTGGAATAACCGCTGGTCACTATTGTGTCGCCCTTGTGGAATGTGGCATGGCGCGGCAATTCGCGCAACAGGGCATAGCGGCTGTCTTTACCGTCCCATATGAGTGAACCGACCTGTTGGGTCGATTTGATTTTGCACGAGATGCGCAGATCTTCGTTCAACAGCGAAATGATGCGCGATGCATGCGGCCCAACCACGTTTACTTTGCCCACAACGCCGTTCTGGTCCACGACTCCCATGTCGGGTTTGACGCCGTCGAGCGAGCCTTTGTTGATGGTGATGAAGTTGTGGGGGCGGGTGACGTTGTTGTTGATCACGTGGGCAACGATGAAATCGTAGCGTCGGAAAGCCGAATCCACATCGAGATGTGTCGAAGCATAGAGCTCGCGGTATTTCAGCAATTTGTCCTTCAGCGCGATGATTTCGAGTTCAAGTTCGGCATTGCGTCGTTGCAGATCCTCATTGATGTCATGGAGATTGAAATATCCCGTGACGCTGTTCGACATGTTGTAGAGCCCGGAGGAGACGTTGTTGGCCGATGTCAGATATACCGACTGCTGGTATGGATTGGTGCCAAAAAGCATCACGCAGCTTATAATGATATAAACTGCGAAAAGCATCCAGGGGCGCCATTTCAGCAGAAAGTAAATCAGATTGTCCATTGGTCAGAACCTTTGTGAATGTGGTTTTTGCAACGCTACAGACGGTATCGCACTGCGTTATCCGTGAGTCTAAAACCATCAGTTCCGATCAATGCCTTCGGCATGGCTTGCCGGGCATGATGATCGGAAGTAGTGGTAGTGCAGCCGCTAAGATCAGCGGATGAGGAACGAGAAGTTATTGATGTTCTTCAGTGCCACACCTGTGCCTTTTGCCACAGCCAGAAGCGGATCTTCAGCAATGTGGAACTGGATGCCGATCTTGTCGGTCAGACGTTTGTCGAGACCGCGAAGCAGCGCACCGCCACCGGCGAGGTAAATGCCGTTTTTCACAATGTCGGCATATAGTTCGGGGGGAGTCTGCTCGAGGGCACCGATCACTGCGTTTTCGATCTTGGAGATTGACTTTTCAATGCAGTGGGAGATTTCCTGATACGACACGGGCACTTCCATCGGCATCGCTGTCATCACGTTGGGACCATGGACAATGAAGTCGGCCGGCGGATTTTCGAGGTCGGTCAGGGCGGATCCTACATTCATCTTGATCTGCTCAGCTGTGCGTTCGCCCACCTTCACGTTGTGGACGCGGCGCATGTGTTCCTGAATGTCGTTGGTGAGGTCGTCGCCGGCGATCTGAATCGATTTGTTTGACACGATACCGCCTAGCGAAATCACGGCGATTTCAGTTGTGCCGCCGCCTATGTCGACGATCATGTTGCCTTCCGGAGCCACTACATCGATACCAATGCCGAGAGCAGCCGCCATGGGTTCGAATATCATGTAGACGTCGCGTCCGCCGGCATGTTCTGATGAGTCGCGCACAGCGCGGATTTCAACTTCAGTGGAGCCTGAAGGAATACCTACAACCATGCGCATCGAGGGGTTGAACCAGCGGTTCTTGGAGCTTGCCTTCTGCACAAGGCCGCGAATCATCATTTCAGCGGCATTGAAGTCGGCAATCACACCCTGGCGGAGCGGGCGAATGGTCTGTATGTTGGCATTCTCCTTGCCTTTCATGCGCTGAGCCTCTTTGCCCACTGCAACGGGTTTGCCGGTGCGCACGTCAATGGCCACGATCGACGGTTCGTCGATGACGATCTTGTCGTTGTGGATTATGATGGTATTGGCCGTTCCAAGGTCAATAGCTATCTCTTTATTGAATGAAAAAAGTCCCATTATTTTTCTGGATTGAAAGAAGTTATGTTGGTTTTTGATTTTTAGCTTAGTGTTTGAAGTGGCGCAGACCGGTCATCACCATAGCCATAGAGTGCTGATTGCAGTAATCTATGGAGTCCTTGTCGCGGATTGAGCCTCCGGGGTGGATCACTGCGGTGACGCCTGCTTCGTGGGCTATCTCAACGCAGTCGGCGAAGGGGAAGAAGGCGTCTGATGCCATGACAGCGCCATTGAGGTCGAAGCCGAATGACCGGGCTTTGGCTATGGCTTGCTTAAGGGCGTCGACGCGCGATGTCTGACCCACGCCCGATGCCAGAAGCATGCCTCCCTTGGCAAGAACGATGGCGTTGCTCTTGCTGTGCTTCACCAGCGTGTTGGCGAAGAGAAGGTCGGCCACCTGCTCCGCTGTCGGGGTTGCTTCGGTTACGGTTTTGAGATCGGCCGGTGTCTCTTTCACCAGGTCGCGGGCCTGAACCAGCGCACCGTTGAGCACCGAACGATACTGCAGAGTGGTAGTGAGTTGCTCTTTCTGAAGGAGCACGATTCGGTTTTTCTTTTGGTAGAGTATCTCAAGAGCTTCCGGAGAGTATTCCGGAGCAATGATGACTTCAAAAAATATCTTGTTGATCTCGTCGGCTGTGGCTTTCTCGATGGGACGGTTGGCAATGAGAACTCCGCCGAAGGCCGAAACGGGATCGCCGGCCAGAGCGTCGGTCCAGGCCTCGAGTATGGTGGGACGAGTGGCGCATCCGCAGGCATTGTTGTGCTTGAGGATGGCAAATGTCGGCTCGTCGAATTCGGCGATGAGCGACACGGCAGCGTCGATGTCGAGCAGATTGTTGTAGGATATCTCTTTGCCGTGGAGCTGTTCGAACAGCTGATCGAATTTTCCGAAGAAGGCTCCCTCCTGGTGGGGATTCTCGCCGTAGCGCAGAGGCTTCTTGTCGTCGATGGCCACGCGGAGAGCTTCGGGCGCTGTTCCGCAGAAGTTGTCAAAATAGTTGAAGATGGCTGCGTCGTAGCCCGACGAAACCCTGAAAGCTTCTTTTGCAAAGAAGAGGCGGTCGGCCAGTGTCGACTTGGCCCCATTTTCTCCGAGCATCTTGGCGAGTGGCGCATACTGGGCTTTGGATGCCACGATGACCACGTCGGCATAGTTCTTGGCTCCGGCTCTGATAAGAGAAATGCCGCCAATGTCGATCTTTTCGATGATATCGGCATGGTCGGCACCGGATGCCACCGTTTCCTCAAAGGGATATAGGTCGACGATGACGAGGTCGATTTCGGGTATGTCGTATTGAGTCATCTGCTGCACGTCGCTTTCGTTTTCGCGACGGCCCAGGATGCCTCCGAATATTTTCGGGTGTAGTGTCTTGACGCGTCCGCCAAGTATCGAGGGATAAGATGTAAGCTCTTCAACCGCCTGGCACGGATAACCAAGACGTTCGATGAAATCTTTCGTTCCACCGGTTGAGAGGAATTTCACGCCGTCGGCGTGGAGCATGGAGAGAATTTCATCGAGCCCTTCCTTGTGATAAACTGAGATCAGTGCTGTCTTAATCTGGCGAATATCTGACATCTTGTACGTTTGTTTGGTGATTCTGTGTTTCAAGGTGCAAATTTACTAATTTATTGCACAAAATCCACTATGCAATATTAATTTTTTAAGAACGTGCTAATAACAAAAGTTAAATTCACTGTGTCGGTCTTTGAATGCGTGTCGATGGCAGTCCGATAAAACAATATTTGCAACACGGTTGTTTTTCAATAAAACAACTTTTGAGATATGAAACGTACAGGAATATTTTATGCATCGGTGACCGGGGCTACTGCTTTGGTGGCCGACAAAATAGCATCGCGATTGAACGTGGAGTCGAAAGATATACACAATGTTGTGGGCTCAAGTCCCTCACAGGTCGACGACTACGATCTGATACTTCTCGGATGCTCCACATGGGGCAACGGTGATTTGCCGGGCGACATGCACGATTTTCTCAATGGTGTCGAAGCCTTGTCGCTGAAAGGTAAAGAAGTGGCACTGTTTGGATGTGGCGACGAAGAAATGTCGACAACGTTTTGCGACGCCGTAGGCGAAATGTACGATATGGTGCAGTCTACATGTGCTACGGTTATCGGCGCCTTCAATGTCGACGACTATCACTTTGAACAGTCCAAAGCCGTCAAAGACGGGGAGGCCCTGGGTCTCTTGATTGATGACACGAATCATCCGGAATTGACCGACGCTCGAATCGATGCATGGTGTGAAAAACTCACAGCCGATTAACAGCTCTTTATCTTGGAAGACAAAGGTTTAACTTCCGGGTTTAGATTGTGCCGATAAAAAAATTGTTTGAAATATTTGGCAGATCCGAAAAAAACGTCTACCTTTGCACTGCATTTGACCCAAAGGGGTTCGATGGCGGGATAGCTCAGTTGGTTAGAGCGTCGGATTCATAACCCGGAGGTCCCGAGTTCAATTCTCGGTCCCGCTACAAAAAGGTTGACCTGTTGGTCAACCTTTTTTGTGTATTTATCTTATAAATCTTATAAATCGTATAAATGATGCCTCCTAATCCCCCGGATCAAGAATGATTTTCGCTCGAAAAGTTAAGGGGATGAGGTTTAACTATTTGGGTGTTAGCTTTGTATTGTGATATGTGGTTTTTTGCGAGTCACAAAAGCGCAACAATTACGCGATGCGGATCGGCGAAAAAATAGCCCCACGTCATCGCGACGCAGGGCTTAAAACTCAATTAACCATAAACCAAAAAATCAGAGAAGAAACTTAGAATGTCCATATATTATATGTGACGCCGACGCCGATGAATGGAGCTGCGCCTTTTGGCGTTAGTCCGATGCCGGCTTGCACACCAACGCCCCACCGCCTTGTCCGGTACAGCACGCGGTCAACTGTGCGATCAATCGTGACGGTGTGCGATGGAGCGTATATGTGCAATGAATCGAGCGTAGCCCGATAGCCACTGACCCATGCCTCGTATAGAGAGTCACGGTAATAATTTTGTTCTATAGGGATGGCGACAGTGGCTGTGTCGGGCACGCTGCTGTATATAGTGTCGTGGATGATGGGGAAGCGGTCGAGGACTACCTGCGTCAGCGTTGTAGCTGTAGGCGTAGGTGTTGTGATCCTGATAGTGTCGTAGATGGTGACTGTGTCGACTCGGACGGCCATTTCGGTCGTGGACTCTTCGTCACGACAATGGTGGAAGCCTATCGAGGCGATGGCTATCACGATCAGCAGGCAAATTATTGGGAAG
Organism: Bacteroides sp.; assembly: GCA_023666835.1. Taxonomy (GTDB): domain Bacteria; phylum Bacteroidota; class Bacteroidia; order Bacteroidales; family Muribaculaceae; genus Paramuribaculum. The sequence goes on from JAMPBJ010000003.1 coordinate 106,141, forward strand.
AAATTTTTCATTATAAGTGATTTTTATTGATTAAATATTTGCATTTATCAATATAAATCACTATCTTTGTAATGTAATCAAAAACGGAGATGTCCGAAGCCGATGAAAAAGAAGGATTAACCCGACAAATTTAAAAAACTATGAGACTCAAAATTAGTTTTAGAATTTGGAAAATCAGAGTTGATTTTGAAGTTAACATCTGATCCAAGAAAGGGAAAGCCCCGAAAGGGGCGCCCCTTTCACTGTCGGGTTAATCCGCTACAAAGATAATTATTTAATTGATATTTTTATGGATTCGAAAATTGAAAAAAGCAAACGAGGCGGAGCGCGTCCGGGTGCAGGGCGAAAGGCCACAGGTCGGAAGGCCACAAAAGCAATCACCATTCAATTGATGCCTGAAGAGGCCGCCATATTGGATCGCGTTGAGCGACGGTCTGACTTTATCAGGGAGGCTATCAGAACGCTGGCAGAGATCAGAGGCATTCATTTAGCCTGATTTATATAATTGATAATGGCGTCGACATGTAGGTCGGTGATCTCGGCTTTGCCTACCTCAGATAGCAGATAGTTGACTTCGGTGGCATTGTCCATGAAGAGATTCTCTGTGAGCACTGCCGGGCATACGGTGTCGCGGACGATGGCAAAGTTGCCTGTCCAGTATTGACCGGCCGGCACAGCTCGATTGCCTTGTAATTGTCGGGCTTTGGCTTGATCGTATAGGAGCGATGCGAGGCGTTTTGATGCAGTCGAGGCGTTTGGCGCTACCCATCCGCTCCAACCGCTTGCCGTTCGCCAACTGTTGCCGTTGCCGGCAGCGTTGATGTGTACGGAGATAAGCAGTGCATTCTTCGCGCCAACTTGTCGGCAGATGGCGTTGACTCGTGCTACGCGGGTGCCCAAAGCTACGTCGGTAGCTTCAGGCGTGATCAGTCGGGCATCATAGCCTCGAGCGGTCAGAGTTTTCACGATTCGCCCCGCTATCTCTCGCGCCCAAGCATATTCGCGCAGACGACCATCAGGCGAGCGTTTGCCTTGTGTGTTTTCGCCATGTCCGTTGTCGATTAGTATTACCATATCAGTCAAGATTAAGTTTTTTACGTGCGAGTTGCTTCATCAGCTCTTTGTGACTTTGTTAAGATCGGCAAGACCTCCGACGGCCGCTTTGGAGGACTGCCGAAGGAACGAGATCCAGTTGTCTTCAGGCACGCCGTTGGAGATGACCTGATAAAGGCCTGAAGCAAGAGCGTCGCGGGTCATTGGAATCTCCTTCGCCAGCCCTGATACTTGCTTCTTCAGATTTTCAAAATCGGCTCCGCTCTTGCCCGCCATCGTATTGGCCTGGCGCATGGCTGTGTCGAAAGACGTGTATCCTTGCGTCAGTGATTGGAGGGCATTGTTGAGATTAGAGACGACACCGGTCAGCGAATTAAAGGCTATATTCACAGTGCCTAATTTGGAGAGAACACCTTTAGCCTTCTCTGCCTCTTTAGACATGGTTCGTATAGTATTGGCAAATTTCTTACTCTCAAAAGTCAATGTTTGAAAGCCATTGCCATCCTGTGTGATTTTGACTGAAATCGATACCGGCGTTGCCATTTTTTATTTTTTTATGAACATTTTTGTTGATAAAACTTTTATAAATTCGAGATAGTTATTATTTTTACGAATCTTAAAATTTTGTAGTTATGGAGGCTTTCTTTTCTATACTCGCATTTTGTTTTAAAATTGCTATGCCTATACTGGTTTATGTAGGATTCCCAATTTTATTACTGATGTTTATATTATCCTTGATCATGCTTCCGTTCGGTAGGCTATTTGACGGATCGAAGATTGATGATGTTGGGAGTTTGTTTTAGCCATTCTTTTTGATTCGCTGTTTGAATCGTTCGAGGGCTTCCTCTTTGGATATAATAGGATCGTCGGCTTTTGGCCGGTGCTCTTTTGTTTTGTCCCAGGGCAGGGGAAGCAGGCGTTGAGGAGTGGGCGAGCGCTTGACATGTGGCGAGACGGTGATGGCGGCGTGCGTGCGCATCTGTTCCCACGTGTTGCGATAGTTGGCTTCGCGATCCTCGCGGTAGGCCTCGTAGATGGCATCAAACTCTTCAACGGTCAGCCTGACGAAGTCATCCAGTTGGAGATGGATGCAGCCTAAGGCCACACCCATCACCTCGTAGATGTCTACCGGCTTTTCTTGGCCGGTCTTTTTTTTTCAGGCTCGGCGGAGTTGATGGACTCAGACCACTGCTGGATGTCGTCGACGTCGACGCGATCGGCAAAGTCCATCAATGCCATGTCGAACGGTTTGCCCTCGCGGTTGCATGCAGAGGCGACGCAGCAGTAGAAGAAAGCGATGCTGTCTTCCATGTCGGTGCCGTTGATCTCCTGGGCATCTTTGCCGGTCAACTGCTTGAAGCGCATGAGTGCCCCGATGGTGACGTAGCAGGGATACGTCACACCGCCTATCTGAATTTCAACTTGCTTTTTCATTCGGCAGTCGTAGTTTTACCGGGATAGGTTTCGGGCTCGCCGTCGTTTTCGAGCGAGATGGAGTAGGTGGCATCGTCCTGTGCGGGACCGCTTTCTTCCATCGACGCGATCACGAAGTTGCCTTTCACGTAGGGTTTGTCGTCGCCCTGGCGGTGGAATGCTTCCACTTCTACGCTCGTGCCTTTGCCCCAGTCGGGAGAGATTTCTTCGAAGCCGTTTTCAATCTCGTCGTAGGCGCGGAGACCTTCGGCGCTGATGGAGATGCTCAGACCGGTGACGCCTTTGCCTTTCCAAAGGCCTGACGATTTGGGCTTGTTGGCGGCGGGCTTCACGGCACGCTCTTTGGTTTCTGACGACAGGGTGATGGAGTGTGAAGTACAATGGCCAACGGCCTTGCCTCCGATTTTGAGCAGCAGGTCGCTGCCATTGATGATTTGTTCCATGTGTGTTATTGATAGATTAGAAGTTGATTTTGAAAGTAAGAAGCTGGGCAAACGCGTCGTCCTGGTAGGACTCTTCGCTGCCCGATAGTGTGATGCTGTTGATGCTCAAAGACATTTAGCAGTGTCAATCCAAGCTCACATTATGCAAAATCAAGCCACCGGGTTGTCGGGCGCAGGGAAGTTACCTTCGCCTCGGCCATTCATTGGCATCTTTGGCAGTGCTCATCAGTCACAATGGAGCCCCATTGCTCCTTCTTCGCCCTACCAAATCTGCTCAATGACTGGCCGCTCCATCGTTATCAAATATTATGGAACAGGCTCTAAAATAAAACAGCCGCTGCACATTCGCTTCTGCCTGTACTGCTGTGCGTTTGTGCGTCGGCCTTATGCTGTGCAAGTGTGTGCGCGAAACAACCCTAATATTCCGAGGAGAAATGGAAACGGATCTTAGGGAAGTCTGATTGCGCCATCTGGAGCACGTAGTTGGAGTCGGCTAAGAATACGTCGCGACCTTCGCGGTCAACGGCCATAAATTGGTGCTTGCGGCGTTTGAATGCGTTGAGGGCTTCTTCGTCGTCGCTGTCGATCCAACATGCTTTGTAAAGCGAAATAGGTTCCCAACGGCATTGGGCCCCATATTCGTGGAGTAGGCGATACTGGATCACTTCAAATTGCAGTTGGCCTACGGTGCCGATGATCTTGCGTCCGTTGAATTGGTTGACAAACAATTGGGCGACGCCTTCGTCCATGAGTTGCTGAATCCCTTTTTCGAGCTGTTTCGACTTCATGGGATCGGTGTTTTCAATGTATTTGAACATCTCGGGCGAGAAGCTTGGCAATCCTTTGAAATGCAGTGATTCGCCCCCGGTCAGTGTGTCGCCGATCTTGAAGTTGCCGGTGTCAGGTATGCCGATGATGTCGCCGGGGAAGGCTTCGTCGACTATGTTTTTCTTTTGAGCCATGAATGCCGTTGGTGCAGCGAATTTCATGACTTTGCCCGAGCGGATATGCTTGTATGGGGCGTTGCGCTCGAAGCGTCCGGAGCATATTTTGACGAATGCTATGCATGAGCGGTGGTTGGGATCCATATTGGCATGGATCTTGAAGACGAACCCTGAGAATGATTCTTCTTCGGGTTTGACCTCGCGCTCTTCTGTATTGACCGGCTTTGGAGAGGGGGCTATTTTGACGAAACAGTCGAGCAATTCCTTGACTCCAAACGTGTTCAATGCCGATCCGAAAAACACCGGAGCAAGCTGCCCGTCGAGATATTCCTGCTCGTTGAATGCGGGATAGACTCCTTCGATCAGTTCCAGGTCTTCGCGGAGTTTGGCCGCGTCCTCTTCGCCCACGGCCTTGTCGATCGCCGGATCGTTGACGTCGGTGATCTCAACGCGTTCCGACACTTTCTGCTTGTTGGGTGTGAAGAGGTCGAGAGTGTTTTCGTATATGTTGTAGACGCCTTTGAATTTGGCACCGATATTGATTGGCCACGAGAGGGGACGAACGTTGATTTTCAGTTCCGACTCCAGTTCGTCGAGTATCTCAAACGGATCGCGACCTTCGCGGTCGAGCTTGTTGACGAAGATGATCACAGGGGTGTTGCGCATGCGGCACACTTCCATAAGCTTCCTTGTCTGTTGCTCAACGCCTTTGGCCACGTCTACCACGATGATTACACTGTCGACGGCTGTCAGCGTTCGATATGTGTCCTCGGCAAAGTCCTGGTGGCCCGGAGTGTCGAGAATGTTGATTTTGTAGTTATCGTATTCAAAACCCATCACAGAAGTGGCAACGGATATGCCACGCTGTTTTTCGATCTCCATCCAGTCGCTTGTAGCTGTTTTTTTGATTTTGTTCGATTTGACAGCTCCGGCTATGTGTATGGCGCCTCCAAAGAGCAGCAGCTTTTCGGTCAGAGTGGTTTTGCCGGCGTCGGGGTGCGATATGATGGCGAATGTTCTGCGTCGTTTGATTTCGTCGGTGAGTTGTGACATTGGGTTTATGGCTTTGTAATACTGGTTAGTCGGGGAAGCGATCAGTCGTTTGAGTCTTGAAGAATGTCGATACACTTCTTCAGGCTGTCTTCCCAGTAGGGTATCTCTATGTTGTAGGTGCGTTTGATTTTGCTTTTGTCGAGCACGCTGTAGTGCGGACGAGCAGCCGCTGTTGGGTAGTCCTCTGTCAGAATCGGGGTCACCTTGCAGCTGTCTATGCCTGCTATGCGGTGAATAGCCTTGGTGAAGTCATACCACGATATGGCTCCTTCGTTGGAAAAGTGATATATTCCGGCGGTCCACTGTGGCGATGTGATGACTGTGAAGATTGCCTGGGCAAGATCGGCGGCATAGGTCGGTGTGCCTATCTGATCGCACACCACTCGCAGCGAGCTTTTCTCTTTGCCGAGCCGGAGCATGGTTTTGACGAAGTTGTTGCCATAGGGTGAGTAGAGCCAAGCGGTGCGGAATATTATGGCCTCGGGGCAATAAGAGAGAAGTATCATCTCGCCCTTTCGCTTTGAAGTGCCGTAAGCCGAAGTCGGATTCACCTTGTCTGCCTCGGTGTAGGGACGATGGTTCGTGCCGTCAAACACATAGTCGGTGGAGATATGCACCACCTTGGCACCGGTTTTGCAAGCTGCTTTGGCAAGATTCTGCACGGCATCGACGTTGATCCGATAGCACATAGTCTGATCCGACTCTGCTTTGTCCACAGCCGTGTAGGCAGCACAATTGATGATGTGGGTGAACTCGCCGTCCTCCACCATCTTTTCTACGGCAGCGGCGTCGGTCAGGTCCAGATCTGCAATGTCGGTGTAGGTGGTGATACCTGGAAGTCGCTGCTCGAGAACGCTTTTCATCTCATTACCAAGCTGGCCGTTAGCTCCGGTGACAAGTATCTTCATAGTTATCGTGATTGGTAAATTTTTTGCAAAAATACATAAAAATCCGCAATGAGCAAAAGTCCTGATGCGGCAATAATGCCAATCTGTGTGTTGGCATCATGCGGATTGTTGTCATAATGACGATGAACAAGTCATTAATTCAGAATGTTGTTAATTTGTAAATTGACAAATATTTTGGTATCTTTGCGGCTGATTTTATAATAGAGATTATATATGGATAACGAACAAGTAGATGTTGACTTGCTGATTGAAACTTCTTGGGAAGTTTGCAACAAGGTCGGCGGCATTTATACCGTGCTGTCAACCAAGGCAAAGACTCTACATCAAGTATATAAGGACAAACTGATTTTTATTGGTCCCGATGTATGGGGCAGCGGTAATGAATCTCCATATTTTGCCGAATCGGCAACCCTTTTGAAAGCATGGAAAAACAGTGCCGCTCTTCCCGAAGGACTGACTGTGCGTGTCGGACGCTGGCTTGTTCCCGGTCGTCCGCTTGCCATTTTGGTGAAATTCGACGCCTTGTATGCAGTGAAAGATCAGTTCTATGGCAAAATGTGGGATCTCTATGGAGTCGATTCGCTGCATGCCTATGGCGACTACGACGAGGCTTGTGCCTTTGGCCATGCTTCCGGTTTGGTGATTGAATCGCTCTACAACTATTTTAATGACGGTGACAAAAACGTAATAGCGCATTTCGACGAGTGGACCACAGGCATGGGGCTACTCTACACAAAATGGAAATTGCCTCGCGTTGCCACGATATTCACAACACATGCCACCTCTATTGGCCGAAGCATTTGCGGCAACGGCAAGCCTCTCTACGATTACCTGTCGGCCTACAATGGCGACCAGATGGCGCAAGAACTCAACATGCAGTCGAAGCACTCGCTTGAAAAGGCAGCAGCCCACCAGGCCGATTGCTTCACAACGGTCAGCGACATCACAGCTGCTGAATGCACCCAGCTTCTCGGCCGCAAACCCGATGTGGTGACGCCCAACGGTTTTGAGCCTAATTTCGTGCCGGCAAAATCCAGATTCGCCTCTTCCCGCTCTAAAGCACGAAAGAAACTGCTTGAAGTTGCATCGGCATTGACTGGCAAAAAGCTTGCCGACGACACATTAATAATAGGCACATCGGGTCGCTGCGAATACCGCAACAAAGGCATCGACCTCTTCCTCGACTCGATCAAATCGCTTGAATCGTTCAATCCCTCCCGTCAGGTGCTGGCATATGTCATGGTGCCGGCATGGAGCGGCAACGCCCGCACCGACCTGCGTGACGCATTGGAGCACAATACTGCCAATCGTCTCAACGATCCGTATATCACACACGACCTTCATAACTACAACGAAGACCCGATCATTTCACGTATCCATTCGCTTGGATTCGCCAATAGTGTGTCGTCAAATATCACCGTCATCTATGTGCCCTGCTATCTCAACGGCACCGACGGCATTTTCGATATGACCTACTACGATCTGCTCATCGGCATGGACGCCACCGTGTTCCCCTCCTATTATGAACCATGGGGCTACACTCCGCTTGAAAGTATTGCCTTTGGTGTGCCCACCATCACTACATCGCTTTCGGGCTTCGGCCAGTGGATCATGCGCACAAGCTATGCCGACGCATTGACCGACACTGGCGTGTATGTGGTTGAACGCAACGACAGCAACTATGCCGCCGTGGTCGACAGCATTGCCCGCACGCTCATGTTCCTTTGCGACAGCGATGAAGAGACCATGTCAGAAATTCGTAAAAGTGCTGTCGCAACCGCCGCAAAAGCCAATTGGTCATTGTTTATAAAATACTACTACGAAGCTTTCGCCATTGCTTTGAACAATGAAAAGCGACGCGAAAAAGAAACACAGAAATAAAAAGAATATAACCAAACAATTTAATGATATGAAAATTAAAGTAAGTCAGTCAAATGACCCAATCTTTCATGATGCCACGGTCATTGCCGAACTTCCCCCTCGCTTGAAGCCCCTCGATGTCATTTCCCACAACCTTTGGTGGGTTTGGAACAGCGAAGCAAAAGCAATGTTCCGCGATCTCGATCCCAACCTTTGGCGCACTACGGGCGAAAACCCCGTGATGGTGATTCAGCGAATATCCACCGAACGCCTCAACGAAGTGATGAACGATGAAGCCATGATGGCTCGCATCGACAAAGTATATGCTGCCTTTAAGGACTATATGAGTAAACCGATGCGCAAGGATGTGCCCTCGGTTTCGTATTTCTCCATGGAATATGGCCTTTGCAACTGCCTCAAGATCTATTCGGGTGGTCTCGGTGTCCTTGCCGGCGACTACATTAAAGAGGCATCCGACAGCTGTGTCGACATGACTGCCGTTGGTTTCCTGTATCGCTACGGCTACTTTACCCAGACCCTGTCGGTCGACGGTCAGCAGGTGGCCAACTATGAAGCCCAGAACTTCAACCAGCTCCCCATCGAGCAGGTGCTCGACGACGACGGCAAGCCCGTAATCCTCGAGGTTCCCTATCCCGGCCGTATCATCTACTCTCATATCTGGCGTGTCAACGTTGGCCGCATGAAGCTCTATCTTCTCGACACCGACTTCGACATGAACAGCCAGTTTGACCGCGAGATCACCCATAAACTCTATGGCGGCGATTGGGAAAACCGTCTGAAACAGGAATATCTCCTCGGCATCGGTGGCGTGTTGATGCTCAAGAAGCTCGGTGTCAATTCCAAACTTTACCACTGCAACGAAGGCCACGCCGCACTACTCAATCTTCAGCGCCTAGTCGACTATGTGCAGGAAAAAGGCCTCGACTATCAGACAGCTCTCGAGCTTGTACGCGCTTCGTCGCTCTACACCGTTCACACCCCCGTGCCCGCCGGCCACGACTATTTTGACGAAAGTCTTTTCGGCAAATACATGTATGAGTTCCCCGAAAAACTCGGCATCTCTTGGGCCGACCTCATGAACATGGGTCGCGAAAACCCCGACACCAACGAACGTTTCTCGATGAGCGTATTCGCCCTCAATACTTGCCAGGAGGCCAACGGTGTCAGCTGGCTCCACGGCGAAGTTTCAAAGAAAATGTTTGCCGGCATCTGGAAGGGTTATTCATGGGAAGAAAGCCACGTTGGCTACGTGACCAACGGTGTGCACATGCCCACCTGGGCCGCTTCCGAATGGAAAGAATTCTATCTCAACAATCTCGGCGAGGCCATGTTCTCACACCAGAGTAACCCCGAATACTGGAAGAAGATTTTCTCCGTGCCCGACGAAGCCATCTGGAATCTTCGCATGACGATGAAAAACAAATTCATCAACTTCGTCAAGCGCGATTTCAAAGAAAAATGGCTCGCAAACCAGGGCGATCCCTCTGCCGTGATGAAGATCATCGACAAGATGAGCCCCAATGCACTGATTATTGGCTTTGCCCGTCGTTTTGCCACATATAAACGTGCCCACCTTCTCTTCACCGACCTCGACCGCCTGGCCAAGATCGTCAACAACGAGAAGTTCCCCGTGCAGTTCGTATTCTCGGGCAAGGCTCACCCCGCCGACGGTGCCGGTCAGGGCCTGATCAAACGCATCATGGAGATCAGCCGCATGCCGCAGTTCCTCGGCAAGATCATCTTCCTCGAAGACTACAACATGGTTGTTGCAAAACGTCTCGTGACTGGTGTCGATATCTGGTTGAATACTCCTACACGCCCGCTCGAAGCATCCGGCACATCCGGCGAAAAAGCCGAAATGAACGGTGTGCTCAACTTCTCCGTGCTCGACGGCTGGTGGTATGAAGGATACCGCTTCGACGAAAAAGCCGGTTGGGCTCTTACTGACAAACGTACTTACACAGATCAGGCACAGCAGGACCGTCTCGATGCTGCCACCATCTACTCAATGCTCGAAACGGAAATCATCCCGCTCTATTTCGCCAAGAATTCAAAGGGTTACTCTCCCGAATGGGTGCAGTACATCAAGGGTTCAATCGGTCACATCGCTCCTCACTTCACCATGAAGCGCATGATCGACGACTATATCACCCGCTTCTACGATCCCGAAGCTAAACGTTTCGATAAACTTGCTGCTGACAACTTCAAGCTCGCCCACGAAATTGTGGACTGGAAAAACCGCTTCGTTTCGCAGTGGGACGGTGTGAAGGTGCTCGACTTCAAAGTAGAATCCAACGGTTCTTCCCTCACCGGTCAGCCTTACACCGTGAAGGTGAAGGTCGACACCAACGGTCTTGGTGAAAGCGTTGGCCTCGAATGCGTTTCTTATCGTGTCGAAAACGGAGTGCAGAAGCTCTATCGTGTGAAGCCCTTCAAAGTCGTTGAAAACCGCGGTGGTGTCATTGACTACGTGCTTAAGGACAAGATCGAGGATGCAGGCGTTTACCGCTACGGCTACCGTCTATATCCCGTCAATCCCAACTTGCCCCACCGTCAGGACTTCGCCTACGTGCGCTGGATTTGATAATTTTCAAACAATTTCCATATATGCACCCGCTTTCATTCCAAAGGCGGGTGCTTTTTTTGGCGAATGGTGCCTAAATGAGTATCTTTGTGAAAACATTCATCAAAATGATCTTATGAAGAAGCAGATCAGAGATTTTAAAATTGTCGAATGTCGGCGCATCCACGAATGCTATGCTTTGCTGCGCTTGACTACAGCCGATGGTGCCGACCTTCCGGAAATCCTTCCCGGCCAGTTTGTGCAGGTTCGTATCGACAGGAGCAAAACCACATTTCTTCGCAGACCCATTTCAATCAATTTGGTCGACCCGGCCAACAATGAACTTTGGCTGCTTGTGCGAAATGCCGGCCCTGGCACTGAATCCCTGATGACGACGGAAGTCGGTGAGATCATCAATCTGCTGCTCCCGCTCGGCAACGGCTTCTCAATCCCTTCAGCTGCAGATTCGGGCAAGCGCCTGCTGCTCGTAGGCGGCGGAGTAGGGGTGGCCCCCCTTCTTGAGCTTGGCAAGAAGTTGAAGACTCGAGGTTTTGATCCTTGCTTTTTGCTTGGTGCCCGGTCAAAATCCGATCTGCTTCAGGCCGATTTGTTCGCACAATACGGCGAAGTCTTTTTCTCAACCGACGATGGCTCGGCCGGAGTGAAGGGCGTTGTCACAGCCCACCCCATATGTTCCGAACATTGGGATATGGTATATTGCTGCGGACCGGCTCCAATGATGAAGGCCGTAGCACAAAAAGCTCGCCACTCGGGTTCTTGCTGCGAAGTGTCGCTTGAAAACATGATGGCCTGCGGCTTGGGCGCATGTTTGTGTTGTGTTGAAAAAACAGTCAAGGGCAATGTGTGTGTATGCACCGAAGGCCCGGTATTTAATATTGAGCAATTGACATGGTAGATCTTGGTGTAAATATTGGCGGTCTGGAGTTCAAAAATCCTGTGTTGACCGCATCGGGCACTTTCGGCTATGGTGTGGAATTTTCCGACTTCATCGACCTCAACCGGTTGGGAGGTTTCATTGTCAAAGGCACTACTCTTGAGCCCCGCGAAGGCAACGCCTATCCCCGCATGGCTGAGACACCGTCGGGAATGCTCAATGCTGTCGGTCTGCAAAACAAGGGCGTCAACTATTTTGTCGATCACATCTATCCAACGATTAAGGATATCGACACTAATGTGATAGTCAATGTGTCCGGTGCCAAAGTCGAGGATTATGTTGAAGTCTGTCGCATACTCAACGATCGCACTGACATCCGCGCGGTGGAAATCAATATTTCATGCCCCAACGTCAAGGCCGGTGGTATGGCTTTTGGCACCACCACTGCCGGAGCATCCACCATCACCAAAGCTGTCAGAAAAGCTTTCGACGGACTTGTGATAGTCAAACTTTCGCCCAATGTCACCGACATCACTGAGATTGCTAAGGCAGCCGAGGCAGAAGGCGCCGATGCTGTGTCGCTGATCAACACTCTGATGGGCATGGCCATCGACGTTGAGCGTCGCCGACCGATGCTGTCGACCGTGACCGGCGGTCTATCCGGCCCGGCTGTCCGACCCGTTGCTGTGCGCATGGTGTGGCAGACGGCCAAAGCCGTGTCGATCCCCGTCATCGGACTGGGTGGCATCATGGACGGACGCGATGCCCTGGAATTTATTCTTGCTGGAGCCACTGCCATACAGGTTGGCACGGCCAATTTCATCGACCCGGCTGTCACTGTCAAAATAGTTGACTATATCGAGGATTACTGCAAGCGCCATGGCGTCGAAAAGATCACCGATCTGATTGGCGTAATCTGACGGCAAAGAATACCCTAGAGTGTGTCTAATAACAAAAGTTAAATTTAGGGTCCCGTATTTTGGAGGGCGTTTTGTTCTGCTGTTGAAGGAGTGTACTTGATGTACACGACTGAGACAAAGAGCAAAAGACACCCAAAAGACGGGAGACATAAGTAACTTCAGAATAGATCACTCGATTGTATAATAAAAATTTCTAACCATATAAAAAAGTGTCAATTTACAAAAATACCTTAGATCGGCCGCTCTTTGGCACTTTTGCCTTAACTCTTCAGTCAAGTGGCAACAGCCATATTCCCTCATCGTTAGGACAAGATCACTCAAAGATTGACCGCCCTAAATTTAACTTTTGTTATTAGACACACTCTTAATGCTGCGACATATCCCGCTACAGCACCACGTTCTTGATGTCGTCGATGCTCACCAGATTGCTGACTATGGCGTAGATGGTCAGTGCCGATGCCGAATGGATCTGCAGTTTGGATGCTATGTTGCGGCGATGGGTCGTCACAGTGTGAACCGATACGTTCATCTCGTTGGCTATCTCCTTATTTGATAGGCCTTTGATCACACGGACTACTATCTCTTTCTCGCGCGGGGTCAGTTCGTCCGACATTCGTTCGGGTGTGCTGGTGTCGATGGCCGCAATCGACGATGCTATGCTTTGCAATAAGGTGTTCTCGTCAGAATATATCGAAATGGTCTGATCGAAATATTGTGTGATCTCCGAGGGAAGAGCCGAGTGGTAGATGCCAATGATCTTAAGGCGGTCATTGTCAAGGGATCGCAGAGTCTCCAGCGCAGGAAATATACCGACAGATACCTCGACGATGACGATCGATTCCGACGTGACAACCATTTTCAGCTTGTCCGTTTCGCCCGGCTGAATCAGAGTGATGGATCCCGTCTTCAGATCGCCGTTCTCAATGATGGAAACAATGCCGGCTGAAATGATTTCAGATGCAGAGATTATGACTATCTTTGGATGGATCATAGTGCTTTTCGACTGTCAGCTCTTGTATTGCTCCTCAAGTTGAGCCACCATCGGAATCAGTATGTTGTTCTCAATATCGTTGTGCGAATTCAGATCCGACTCGCAGTTGTAGATGTCGACCAGCACGTCATACATGCGGTTGGGCAATGAAGTGGTGTAATACCTCAGTATGATATTCTTCAAATCCGAAAGTTTCTCGCCTATTTCGTCGTGGTGTGCCACGAACATCTCGATATTGTAGTCCGACTTTGTGCCCTTGTTCCGTCCAAGCTGATTGACATAAGGCCATACGGTTTTCTCTTCGTAGTCGAAGTGCTTCACCACGTGAGCCACGTATTCGTCGAAGAAGTGTATGATGGCCGGGTTGATGTCGGAGTGGCCGGCATCAAGTGCTTCAACCAGGTTGGATCGGATGTGGGGAAATTTGTACACCATGAAATAATCGTGGGAGTTGTGCAAAAACGCCACAATGGCCCGGGCCTGTTCCACCGAAGTGTCGTGAGGCATTATCAGACCCGTCAGTGTGAAGTTGACTATCAGAAGAAATGTGTCGAGGTCGATATTCTGCTCCTGGCATATCTCTCTGATGGTTTTGGTGCCGAATCCCAGTGGAATGCCAAATCGGCTCAGGATCGGGAGAATATTGAAATTACTCTCCACGAGCCCGGCCATCGACATGTCGGCTGATATGCGGTGTTTGCTGCTTGCGGCCATACTCCTGCGCTATTTTGGTCGTGGTGCGAAGGCTTATTTTGTCTGCGCTTCGTCGGCTTCTTCAGCGGCTTCGGCAGCCTGATCCTCAGCTATTTCTTTGTCCTTGAATTCGGTCACACCGGCTGCAATCAGCTGATTGTACCATGCAAAGAGTTTGCGGATATCGTTGGTGTAGACTCTTTCGTCGTCGAAGTCGGGAAGGATCTCAGCGAAATATGTGCGCAGCTCGGCGTCATCCATCTTCTTGATATCGACGGGAGCGCCCGCATTTTTCTCTTTGATTGCTTCAAGCACATCGGCCAGAGGCACATCGCCTTCATAAGTATAGATCGATATATCGCCGAGCGACACCACTTTGTCGTGGGCATAAGCCGGCATGCGTTTACCGGTTTGGAGCGATTCCACAATGAGCATGTTTTTGCCTTGATTGACCAACTTGTAAAGACCCGGTTTGCCGGATATGGAAAGAATAGTTTTAATCATGATTCTTTATTTTGCTATGAGTACACAAAAGTAAGAAAAATTCAATCACCAAAGAAGATTTGCAATTAAAATTTTGAAACTTGTCACTTCGGTCTTCCTACCATTTGTTGTGATGCACGCGGGTGGAATCCCACTTTTCGCGCGGAGTGTGAGGCCGAAGCGGATAGCCGATCGGAATCACATTGAAGGGGATTATCTCAAAAGGCAGATTGAGAATCTCAGTCACGGCCCGTATGCGGTCGGCATGAGGATACACGCTTGTCCACACCGCTCCGAGTCCTTCGGCATGGGCTGCAAGAAGAATGTTTTCGGAAGCAGCCGACAGATCCTGAACCCATAGAGTCGAATCGATGCCTTCAAGAAACCGTGTCGTGTCGCCGCAGCACACGATGGCAGCAGGCGCACTCGAAGTCATTTTAGCATATGGTAGCTGAGCCGCAAGAGCATTGAGCGTTTCACGTCGGTCCACGTAGACAAACGCCCAAGGCCGACGATCGACTGCCGACGGCGCTGCCATAGCCGCGTGAAGCAACTGAGTCACAACCGTGTTTGGGATGCGTCGCGACGAGTCATACTCTCTGATACTGGTGCGAGAGATAATATTGTCAATCAAAATCTGAGGATTGACGGTAAGATCCTGAAGTGTCATGTCAAAAAAGGATTTTCCAATATAACATACCCCCCACCATAAAGTTCACCACCATTCTAGCGGAAATCTCACCTTTATCGGGGGGAGAAGGTGGGGCGGGTGGGGGTTGGGGGGCGGAGGTTGGTGGGTGCGGGGGTGAAGGGGCCTCGGCCGTTGCGGCTGTCGATGTAGTCTTTTGCCACTTCGTAGATTATGCCGCCTACGTCGATGCCGATCGATACGTTTTTGGAAAATTTGAAATATGGAGTGACAATCGGGCGGGTCTCCCAACGGTTGGTCAATAGCGACCGCGTGGTTCTGACGCCCATGCTGACTCCCCAGTGCTCTGAAATGTTATAGCTCGCATATCCGCCGAAATTTGTCGCTCCCATATATCCGGCCATGGCGGGGGTGAGGGGATGAATGGGCGTATGGTATTCGCCGAATAGCGTCACCGACCATTTGGGATTGATTTCGTAGGTCATGCTTCCTCCGAAGCTCCAGCCTCGCTGCATGCCTCTGAAATAACCATAATCGGTGGCTCCGGCATGAGCCGAGAGTGCAAGCGGCCCGAAGTTTTGGGTCAGCGACATGGAGGCGGAGTAGGTCGACATCATACCGGGAAAACTGTTGGAATATGAACTGCCCGATATTGATCCGCCCTCCCATCCGAGGATATTGCGGGGCACGAGATAGGACAATGAAATCGGTGGAGCCGTGAGGATGTTGGCGCCAAGTGAGTATGGATTGCCAACGGGGAGGTGAGGATATGCTGCGGAAGAGGGGATGTCGACGGCCGATGGCGATATGGAGTCAAACGGTACGGGCAGCAGGTATGACGGGATAGGGCCCTTTGCCGGTGCGACGTTGAGCGTGTCAGGCTGTTCGGCCGCGACATGGATAGTGGCGGTCGTCAACATTATTAGGCTGAATGCTCTGAGTCTGAATCGCATGAGCTTGAACACGATATTACCGTTCAACTGCAAATTTAATAAATAAGATTGATCTATCGCACGAATTTACTAACTTTGTGGTTATTAAACTTTGTGAAATTATGAGGTTTTTCAAAATATTCGCTCTTGTCGGTCTGCTGTTTGCTTCGCTGGCGTCGTGTGGGTCGTCGGACAAGGATCGAAATTTGCTGACGGTCAGTATTGAGCCTCAGCGTTATTTGCTTGAACGAATTGTAGGCGACAAGTGGCAGGTCAACACTCTGGCTCCCAATGGCACTGATCCGGAAAACTTTGATCCCCCCATGTCGGCGCTTGCAAAGGCAAGCGGTTCCACAGCATATTTCAAGACCGGTCATCTGGCTTTTGAGGACGCTGTTGTGCCCACTGTGATGAACGGCCGCAATGATGATGTGGTGGATTGTTCGGTCGGTATTGATTTAATGATCGGTTCGCATGGCGGTCACGATTCCGACCACATACACAGCAGCCAAGAGGCTGATCCCCATGTGTGGGGGTCGGTGAGAAATTCTCTCGTCATGGCTGAGAACATGCTCAATGCCATGAAGCGGATCGATCCCGACAATTCTGAATACTATCAAAAGAATTTCGACGGCCTGAAGACAGACCTTGACAGTCTTGACAATCAGATACGTAACAATCTTCGTGGCAAAGAGCGTGTGGCATTCATGGTTTGGCATCCTTCGCTGAGCTATTTTGCTCGCGATTATGGATTGAAACAGATTGCTTTGGGTTTTGACAACAAGGAGATTTCGGCCTCGGAGTTTAAAAACAAAATAGCTTCAGCTCGCAATTCCGGAGCATCGGTGTTTGTGGTTCAGCCGGAATATGCCGGACAGCGTTCGACCGATATAGCTGCCCAAACTGGAGTAGAGGTTCTGAAAGTCAATCTTGCCGGATATGACTGGCTTGAGGATCTTAAAACCATTTCTGAAAAATTGTAAGCGATGAGTGTTGAGGAAAAGAACAAGGAACTGATCAGGCTGACTGATGTCAATGTGCGTTTTGGCGCGCGAACGATTCTGTCGGATGTCAATCTGCACATCGATGAAGGCGATTTTCTTGCCATCACCGGACCAAACGGTGGCGGCAAATCGACTCTGCTTCGTGTGATTCTGCGCCTTTTGAAGCCTACGACCGGCGACGTTCGATATACGATGGTCGATGCCGGCAGCTTCAAGATAGGCTATCTTCCACAGAAAAGTTCCATCGATCCGCGGTTTCCCATCACCGTGAGGGAAGTAGTTGAATCAGGGCTTTATGGCACGAAAGATCTGCTGAAACAAGCTCGACGAGAGATGGTGGATGCAGTGCTCGACGAGGTCGGCATGCTCGATCGATCCGAGTCGGCCATCGGCGAACTCTCCGGGGGTCAGGTGCAACGCACACTGTTGGCACGCGCTATAGTCAGCTCTCCTCAAATGCTTGTGATGGATGAACCGTTGAGCTATGTCGACAAGCAGTTTGAACACCGCATTTATGATCTGATGCGTCGACTGGCCGACATTACCACCATCATCCTCGTATCGCACGAGATGAATACGATAGCCACCATAGCCAATCGGCATATCATCGTGGATCACAAACTCGAATATTGCCATTCGGCCAACCATTTCATCCATTATGATTGCTGCGACGAGCATTGATCGCAATGCAGACATCGCATTAGACACACTCTTATATTCGGCAAATGCCGATAGATCATAAAAAATTCTTACTTTTGCAAAGTAAAATACGAAAACCAATGAACTATGCTATAATTGCGGCCGGTGAGGGATCACGCCTTAAGAACGAAGGCGTCAACGCTCCCAAGCCACTTGTGCCACTCAACGGGCGGCCCATGATCGGTCGACTGATCGACATATTCCTGCAGTGCAATGCCGAGTCCATCTCTGTGATTGTCAATGAGCAGATGACTGAGGTGCGCGACTATCTCATGCAGCTGAAAGGAGAGATCAATGTGCCACTCAACATTGTGGTAAAGACCACTCCGAGCTCGATGCACAGTTTCTATGAAGTGAGCCGCACTTTCAACGGTGCCCGATTCATCCTCACCACGGTCGACACCATATTCCGACTCGACGACTTCAGAACTTATGCAGAAGCTTTTGCCAACGCTCCGGCCGATGTTGACGGCATGATGGCTGTGACAGACTATATCGACGACGAGAAACCACTCTATGTAGGCGTCGACGATATGATGGACATCACAGGCTTTTACGACACAAACATCCACGATTCCAAATATGTGTCGGGCGGCATTTATGGTCTCGATGGTAAGGCTCTGAGGGTTCTTGAGCAATGTTTTGAAACCGGAGTGAGCCGCATGCGCAATTTCCAGCGTGCGTTGGTCGACAACGGTCTTAGGCTTAAGGCATTTGCGATGGGCAAGATTATCGACGTGGATCATCAAGGCGACATTGCCAAGGCAGAAGCCTTTATAAAATAACATATAACCAATCAAGTATAATCAATTGTAATGGCAGAGATAAAGATAGCCGCCGTGATGCGTGCCGGAGCTTATTCCCCCAATCATATCGGGAATGATGCCGCCATCCTCAATGCGGTGGTGGAGCAATTGCGCAAGCGCGGTTGCGAAGTCAACATCTATTCGGAAGAGCAGCTGATCAATGGATCAGTGACCGAGAAGGTGGTAGTGAATATGTGCCGCGAACAGCGTTCGATAGCTTTGCTGCAGGAATATGAAAAAGCCGGTCGACTGGTGATCAATTCCGGATTCGGAATCGAAAACTGCACCCGTGAGCGCATGACCAGAATTCTTATCGGTCACAATATACCGTATCCCGAAAGTATCATCGTCGATACCGATGAGGTGGTGAAGGATCGTCTGGAAAAGAACGGGTTTACCGGTGCGTGGATCAAGCGGGGCGACGGATGTGCGATGCACAAAGAGGACGTCAGCTACGTGCGCCATCCCGAAGAGGCTCAAGAGGTGCTTCAGGAATATTTTCTTAGAGGTATCCGTCGAGCTGTGATCAATCGCCATCTTGTGGGCGATCTTATCAAATTCTATGGAATTTCGGGCTCGGACTTCTTCTACTGGTTTTACCCCTACGATGAGGGTCACAGTAAGTATGGCCTTGAAGCTATCAACGGCAAGAGCCGAGGTTTGAAGTTTGACAAAGAACGTCTGTTGGAGATATGTCAGGCTGCTGCCGACACTCTTGATGTGAAGATCTATGGCGGTGATTGCATTATTTCAGATACAGGCGACATTCAGATAATAGATTTCAACGACTGGCCCAGTTTCGCTCCCTGTCGTCAGATGGCCGCTCCCTATATAGCCAAATGCATACTCGCTGCTATTAAAGCAAAAAAATGACCATTATCATGCAGACAAACAATACTTTGAATACAGACAAGAAGGCTGTCGGATCGTCGTATCGCGACAGTCTGAAGTCAATGGACACCGAAGAGCATATCGACTTGTGGTTTTACCGACCCATAGGATATGCATGGGCGCGATTGGCCGCCCGATTGGGAGTGACCCCCAACGCCATCACTATTGCCTCGATATTTCTCGGCATTGCCGCCGGTGTGGCTTTCTACTTCAATGAGATGTGGATCAACGTCATCGGCATGCTGCTGCTCGTGTGGGCCAACTCCTTCGACAGTGCCGACGGTCAGCTTGCACGCATGACCGGACAATACTCGCGGTTGGGCCGAATTCTTGACGGTATGGCCGGCGATTTTTGGTTTGCCACAATCTATGTGGCCATCTGCATCCGTGAGGTTCACACTTCCGACTTTTTCATGGCTCATCCGTGGGCTATATGGGTGCTTGCCGTGGCTACAGGTATCTGTCATGCCAAGCAGGCATCGATGGCCGACTACTATCGCCAGTTTCATCTCTTCTTCCTCAAAGGCAAATCGGGATCCGAGTTGGAAAATCTCGATGATCTGAAGGGAAAATATGATGCCGTGACATGGAAGGGTAATTTCTGGAAAAAACTTGTGATGTCGTCGTATCTCAACTACACCAAGCAGCAGGAAGCAACTACGCCGTCCATGCAGCGTCTGCGCCGTGAGCTTCGCAACCGCTTTGGCGAGGGAGAAATCCCTGAAAAATTTCGCGACGATTTCCGCCGGCAGAGTCTTCCGCTGATGAAATATACCAACATATTGTCGTTCAACTGGCGTGTGATCGTACTGTTCATCTCGCTGTTCGTCAAGATGCCATGGATATATTTTGCATTCGAATTCACCGTGTTGAATTGTCTGATGGTCTATATGGTAGTGCGTCATGAGAAGATATGCCGGACCATGTTGAACCGATTGAACGAAGGGTACTATGGCAATTAAAGGTATTATTTTCGACTATGGTGGCACCATCGACAGTTTTGGCGACCACTGGAGTGAGGTGATATATGACGGCTATGTGGCCTGCGGACTTCCGATCGACAAGGAGGAGTTTCGCACTTCGTATGTGTATGCCGAGCGCGAACTGGCCAAAACGCGTCACATCTTCCCTCAGCATAATTTTCTCGATCTGATGCAGATCAAGATTCGCATCGAGCTCGACGACCTGGTGAGTCGTGGTATAGTTGCCGCCGATGTGGCCTCGGAGAAAAGTGACGCCATTGCGCGATACTGCTACGACCGTGCCCGCAAGGCCGTTGCACAAGCAAAACCTGTTTTGGCAGCTCTTGCGGAGAAATATCCTCTTGTGCTCGTTTCGAACTTCTATGGCAACGTTGAGAGCGTGATCCGCGACATGGGTATCCGTCAGTATTTCCAAGGCATTATCGAGAGTGCTGTGGTCGGAGTTCGCAAGCCCGACCCGAGAATCTTCAGTCTCGGAGTCATTGCGCTTGGATTGCAGCCCGATGAAGTGCTTGTGGTTGGCGACAGTCTGCGCAAAGATATCGAACCGGCGCGTGCCATAGGCTGCCAGGTAGCCTGGATAAAGGGCAAAGGATGGACCCCTGAGGAAGATGCCCAAACTGATCCTGCCATCATTCCCTCGCTTGCGGTGCTTCCTCAGATGCTTGGGTGCGAGTGATCTCTGTTCCCACCACGCCTTTGGTGTGCCGGCGGACGCTCTGGGGTGTGATCTAGCTATTATGGGCGGCTTGGACGTTTGTTGACGGGATCATTGCTCCGTTGGATGGCATTGATGATTTTCAGGTCGATGGCTCGTTTGAGATGAAAGAGGGATATGGCCGATCCGTCGTGCTCTAACCAGTCTTTTTTCACTTCGTTGACAGTTATATCGAGATGTTCTTTTGTGGCACCTCGATGTCGTTTTAAGATTCGTTGTACAGTCCATTCATCCTTATAAAACTCATTGATGACTCTTTCTGCTTTTTGGATCTTTTCTTTTAGGACTGTTTCTTTTTGAGATGGGATGATTTCCGGCTGTGTAATCTCCACATTGTCATGTGCTTCTGCCGGCATGTTTTCAACAGTGTGGTCTGTTGATTGGGGTTGATAAGATTGGTTATCTTCGCTTGACTGCTCTGTTTCGGGCGGAAGTGTTTCGGCCGGTTCGTCGGTCGGTTTTACTTTTTTGGGGCGTTTACGGGATTTGCGTTCGATGGTGAGGCGGATCAGGGTTGTCAAGGAATTGATGATTTGGTCGTCGGGGACTTCACCGGCGAAGGCGTAGGCCGCCACGGCGTCATGGGCTTTCAGTCGGAGATCGTCGGGGAGAGACCTGAGCATTATCCACCAGTCTTTGTGAAATACAAATGATTCGCGTGCTATCTGTTCGGTGTTTTCCATAGTGTGAGATTTGGGTTACGGCTGCAAAGATAGTGCACGAGCGGGAGGTTTGATCCCAAAATAGCAAAAATCGACAAACATTTTGTCGAGGTCTTTAAGGACTTTAATGTAGGTAGTGGAAGTGATACTATCGTTTGTATTCGCCTAAGATGCTTTCGAGGATACCGTCGGAGAATATTAGATAGCGGCCGTTTTTGTATGTCCAGATTTCGCGGAGAGTGCTGTAGCCGGCATTGCGGTCAACGTTGTCGGCATCGCCAAGCGACAGGCGGCATTGGCTTTTGGTCATCCCTACGGCAACGCGTTCGTTTATGATGAGATTCCACGTGCTGTAGTCGATGTCGGGATACAGAAGATGAGGATCTGTGAGCGACAATAGATTGGCAAATCGTCGAGGACGATTGGTCTGCCAGGGAGCCGACATGTAGAGACGAAATTTTTTGCCCACATCGTCGGTCAGAGACAGGCGTATGGGATAGAAATTATTGCCGGCCTCAACGGAGTCGACCGTGACGGGTACATATTTGCGATCGCTATAGAGGTTGTCGGAGAAGTCGTAGCGTGAGCGAGTGGTCAGATAGTAGGATTTACCCGACATGAGCCGTCGCACGTTGTCGATCAATTCTGCGTCGACGGTGAATGGCACGTTGATTTCATAGTTGCTGCTGAGATTGTCGGTCGACGTTTGAAGTCGGTAAGCGAAACGTTGGCCGTCGGTGGTAGCCACAATCATGTCGGTCATTGGCCGGCCGTCGTAGGATTCGGCTTTTCGGAACTCGACAAATCGCAACGTGTCGCCACGGTCGAACTTATGGTTGCGGGCTGCAAGGTCGAGTGTCAGAGCTATCTTTGGGTCGGTGACTATCCATGCTTTGGATGCGGAGAAGTCAGCGGCGATATTGCTGCGGGGAATGTCGTTGAGATATGTATCCTCCGGAGTTTGCTTGACGGCCTGCTTCTTGATTTCGCTGTCGGCAATCTTGGGCGTGCTCTCGATGCCGGTGAAGCACGACTGCAATGAAAGGGCGAGCGCAAGGACTGAAGTCAGCCTTGCACCGCCACTTGTGATATGTCGGAGGATACTGCTCACTTGATGTCGGGAGTGATGCCGAGATTGTTGAATATGAACGAGTAGATGTCGGTCTGCTCAGCTATGATTTTCGAAGTGGGCTTGCCGGCACCGTGGCCTGCGTTGCTGTCGATTCGGATCAGTTTGGGATTATTGCCTGTGTCGGAGGCCTGCAGTTGAGCGGCATACTTAAACGAGTGAGCGGGCACTACGCGGTCGTCGTGGTCGGCCGTAGTCACCAGAATCGAAGGGTAGGTGGTGCCATCGTTTTTGATAGTGTGGAGGGGAGAATATCCAAGCAGGTAGTCGGCCATGGCTTTGGAGTCGGCGCTTGTGCCATAGTCGGGCGCCCAGTTCCATCCGATGGTAAACAGATGGTAGCGCATCATGTCCATCACTCCAACCTGAGGGATGGCAACGCGGAACAGATCGGGGCGAAGATTGACCGTGGCGCCGACGAGCAGACCGCCGTTGCTTCCGCCCTGAATGGCGAGTTTGTCGGCCGAGGTGTAACCGTTGTCGATCAGATATTGGGCGGCGGCAATGAAGTCGTTGAACACGTTGAGCTTCTGCTGTTGTGTGCCGGCTTTGTGCCACGTCTCGCCATATTCGCCGCCGCCGCGAAGGTTGGGCTGGGCATATATGCCGCCGTTTTCGAGCCAGAGCATGCGCTGAGCTGAAAATCCCGGCGTCAACGATATGTTGAAGCCGCCGTAGCCATAGAGCAGGGTGGGGTTTGAGCCGTCGAGTTTGGTACCCTTTTTGTAGGTGATAAACATCGGTATCTTTGTGCCGTCGGCCGATGTGTAGAACACTTGTTCGGTCACATAATCGTCGAAATTGACTCCCTTGAGTTCTGTCCGTCCGATCAGTTCGCTTGTTTTAGCAGTCGCGTTATATTTATACCTTGCTGCGGGCGAAGTGAATGATGTGAAGGTGTAGAACAGATCGTCGGGGTATTTTTTTGAGCCCCATACGCTTGCCGTGCCATAGGTGGGCAGCTGGATCTCGTTGAGACGGTTGCCGTCGAGATCGTGGACGTAGAGATGGTCGGCAGCATCGATCATGTATTTGATGATCAATTTGTCGCCCGACATTGTCACGTCGGAGATCACGTTGGCGGTTTCAGGTATGATGGTTTGCCAGTTTTCGCGACGCGGGTCGGTGAGGTCTGCAGCCACGAGGCGATAGTTGGGCGCATCGCAAAGGGTCAGGAAGTAGACTTTGCCATTGGCAATGCCCACGGGTGAAATTTCGAAGTCCTGGCTCGGCTCGATCACGATCCACTCAGCGGCGTCGTCGCCAAGTTTTTTCATCATGATAGATTCGCCGAAGCCCTCGCCCGATCCGAGTACAAACAGATAGTCTTCGCCTTCGGGCACGTAGGGGCTGTGGAAATGGAGCGGATGGGCAGGGTCTTCATAGACAAGTTGATCCTGCGACTGAGGAGTGCCTACCTTATGATAGTAGATCTGATGGTTTTCGTTAGCGTTGGAAAATTCTTTTCCTTGTTCGGGCCGTGGATAGGCACTGTAGAAGAAACCATCTTTCCACCACTGAGGATTGGTGAACTTGGCCCATTCGATGTGATCACCGAGCAACTTGCCGGAGCGGGTGTCGAGCAGATATATTTCGGTCCAGTCCGAGCCGTTGCGCGAAATAGTGTAGGCTGTGTATTTCCCGTCGGGGCTTTGGAACACTCCGGTCAAGGCAACGGTGCCGTCGGTAGAGAGTTTGTTGGGGTCGATGAACACTTCCGGAGTGCCGTCCAATGTCGAAGAGCGGTAGAGCACCGACTGGTTCTGCAGGCCGTCGTTCTCGAAGAAATAGTATTTGCCATCGTTGTCACGCCAAGGAAGGCCGGTCTTTTTGTAGTTGAGCAGCTCGGTGAGGCGTGCGCGGATGTTTTCTCTGAACGGTATGCGGGCAAGATAGTCGTTGGTGATGGCGTTTTCGGCTTTGACCCACGCGGTGGTTGCGGCAGCGGTGTCGTTTTCGAGCGGACGGTAGATGTCGGGCACGACGGTGCCGAAATAATTGTCGCTAACGGAGGGATCGCTCGGCGCCACAGGATATTGTATGGGATTGGCGGCAAAAGTTGATGCCGACATTGATGAAACCATGATCATTGTTAGAATTTGCTTTTTCATTGGCAATGTAATGTAGTTTTGATTGGATATAACGCACATACTCTTTTGGAACTCGCCGAAATAGAATGCAACTACAAAAATACAATTAATTTATAAAATAAGAAAGAGATGAACCGTTGACGATTCATCTCTCTTTGGTAGCGGGGGCAGGACTCGAACCTACGACCTTTGGGTTATGAGCCCAACGAGCTACCACTGCTCCACCCCGCATTGTGGTTTTGTGAGTGCAAAGGTAGGCAAAAATCTTTAAATGTCAATAGATGCAAGGTGGAATTTTGTGTTAAATAATGTTGCATCGCTGACACAGTGCAGCCTACGTCATTGATACAGGTAGCGCTTTATGGAGCGTTTCGGAGTCTTTTCGAATTCGCAAGGGCGCACCTGAATGGAAGTGATCTGCTCGTAGGGTGCGATTGTGCGGTTGAGTTCCTTGCGCACCTGTTCCATCACCTTTGGCATCATGTCCATGGTCAGTTTGGATTTGTCCATGGCTTCCACATCGGGATATACCAGAGCCACCAACTTGCCACCACGGTCGATCACCAGACTCTCGGCCACATAGGGCATGATGTTGAGTTTGGCCTCGATCTCTTCGGGATAGATGTTCTGGCCGTTGGCCGACAGGATCATGGTCTTGTAGCGACCTTTGATGAAGATGGTGCCGGCGTCGGATATGGTGCCCATGTCGCCGGTGTGGAGCCATCCATCCTTGTCGAGCACGGCAGCTGTGGCTTCGGGATTCTTATAGTATCCGGCCATGACATTTTCGCCTTTCACGCAGATTTCGCCTGGGATGCAGGCTTCGTTGTCGGACAGCACTTTGGAGTACATCAGACCGCGCAAAGTCCGTCCCGACGATCCGGGGATGAAATCTTTCCACCAGGTGTAGCTGATCAGCGGGCCACATTCGGTCATACCGTATCCAACGGTGAACGGGAAGTGGATTTTGTGGAGAAACGCTTCGACTTCGGGGTTCAACGGCGCACCACCGACGATTACTTCCTTGAACTGTCCGCCAAAGGCTTCCACGAGTTTAAGCCTGATTTTCTTGTAGACCTGACCTCGGAGTATCGGCAGGGCCATCATGCGCCGCATCGACGGTTTGGATATGATGGGTTGGATCTGTTTGCGATAGATCTTTTCAAGAATGAGCGGCACGCAAAGGATGAGTGTGGGCCTTACTTCGTTCATGGCCTTGATGAGCAGGCGTGGCGATGGTATCTTGCCAAACAGTGTTATATGTGTTCCGACAGCCAAGGGCGAAAGCATGTCGAATGCGCAGCCATAGGCGTGGGCGAGAGGCAGGAAGGACAATGTGCGAGAGCCGCGCACCTGCAGCTTTGACCGAATGCCGAAAACCACGTTGCCGCACAGGTTGTTGAGCGTGAGCATTACGCCTTTTGAGAACCCTGTTGTGCCTGATGTGTAGTTGATCACAGCCAGCGAATCGTGGGGGAAATAGCGGTATTTCACGTCTTTGCGTTCGTAGCCCAACGGGTAGCGTTTGGCAAACGCTTTGCCCAGCATTGACAAAGCCTTGGTGATCTTGCCATCTTTGCCTTTTTCGGCAAGCACTTCTTTGCTGTCTAGCGATATGGCTACTCTGACCTGAGGCATGTCGTCGAACTCCAGATGCTCCCATACGGCATCTGACGCAAACAAGATCTTGGCATCCGAATGGTTGATGGTGTGCTGGGCATCCTGGGGATTGAACTCATGCAGTATGGGCACAATCACAGCACCATAGGTGATCGTGGCCATGAAAGTCACCACCCATGTGATGCCGTTCTTGCCTATAAGGGCCACCTTGTCGCCGGGCTTTACGCCTATCATTTCATAGAACATGTGGGTTTGCGCGATGCGGCGGGCCAGGTCTTCGTAGGTGAGCGATTCATGCGTCACATAATCGGTCAGAGCAGGCAATTCCCAATTGTCGCGGAAACTTTGAGCGTAGATATGCAGGAGGTCTTCTTTTAGCATGGTTATGAGTGTTAAGTTGCTACCTTGATATAACGCCGATGCTACGACGTTTGTTGAAAAAATCGTATATTTGCAACTGCGTAACAAAATTATGACATAATGACCGATCCTGCAATACTTACGGGTAAAAAAGCTGCTTTTCATACTTTTGGTTGCAAACTCAATTTTGCTGAAACAGCCACCCTGGAAGCTGAGCTTCAACGTCGTGGCGTGCAGCGGGCCACTGATGGCGAACGGCCTGACGTGGTCGTGATCAATTCCTGCTCCGTCACTTCGCTTGCCGACAAGAAGTGCCGCCAGTTGATCCGCAGCATCAATCGCCGGTGGACAGGATGTCCGATAGTGGTGACCGGATGCTATGCCCAGTTGAAGCCTGAGGAAGTGGCAGCACAGCCGGGTGTGGTGCTTGTGGAGGGATCGGACCGCAAACTGTCGATGGTCGACGATATAGTTAAGCTTCTGCAACAACCGATCGATACACTATCGCGCATTGAGGTTACTCGTCTGCAGGATCTTCGCAAGTTTGTTCCTTCGTGTGAGCGCGGTGAGCGCACACGTTATTTCCTTAAAGTGCAGGACGGTTGCGACTATTTCTGCTCGTATTGCACCATACCGTTTGCACGCGGTCGCAGTCGGTCGGGGTCCATAGAAAGCATTGTCGGTCAGGCTCGCGATGTCGCTGCCAAGGGCGGACGCGAGATTGTGCTGACCGGAGTTAATATCGGAGATTTCGGCAAGGGGACATCGGAGACATTTTTCGATCTGATCCGAAAACTCGATGAGGTGGAGGGAATTGAACGCTACAGGATCTCCTCTATAGAGCCTAATCTGCTGACTGACGATATTATAATATGGGTTGCCGGATCAAGGAGCTTTATGCCCCACTTTCATATTCCACTTCAGAATGGCGATGATGAAGTGTTGAAACTGATGCGTCGCCGGTACGACACTGCATTGTTCCGCCATAAAATCGAATTGATACGTCAGGTGATTCCCGATGCTTTTATTGGTGTTGATCTGATAGTCGGGGCAAGAGGAGAGACACCGGATCGTTTCGACCGCAGCAAGTCGTTTGTGGAATCGTTGCCAATCAGCCGACTACACGTGTTCCCTTATTCCGAACGTGAAGGAACACGCGCACTTGTAGATATCGATCATGTGGTGTCGCAGGAAGACAAACATAACCGCGCATCGATCATGGGCGAGGTGTCGGATCGCAAGCTGACTGAATATTTGAATTCGTTTGTCGGCACAACACGCAAAGTGCTTTTTGAACATAAATCGGGATCGGATGGCCTGATGGCCGGGTTCACCGACAATTATATAAAAGTAAAATCCGATTGTCGTCCGGAACTGTTCGACTCGATCATAGACGTCAGACTTGACTCTGTCGACGGCGAGGAGATCATCGGCACAATATTATAATATTATGGAAACTAACAAAAGCGATATGCCTCAGGTGGCCGTGATAATCCTCAATTGGAACGGCCGAAAACTGATGGAGGAATTTCTACCCACGGTCGTGGAACACACTTCGGCTATAGGTCGTGTCATTGTGGCCGACAACGGGAGCACAGACGACTCCGTGGAGTGGCTTAAGACGCATTTTCCACAAGTGGAATTGCTTCAGTTTTCTGAGAACCATGGCTTTGCCGGAGGCTATAACCGTGCATTGGCGCACTATGCCGACCGATATGATTTTGCCGTGTTGCTGAACTCCGATGTGGCTGTGACCGATGATTGGCTCACTCCACTTTTTGATTTCATCTCTTCGCAGCCCGACTGCTCGGCCTGTATGCCCAAGATTCGATCGTATCGCGATCCCGACTTCTTTGAATATGCCGGAGCTGCCGGAGGATTTATCGATCGCAATGGCTATCCCTATTGTCGCGGCAGGGTGTTTGGCAGTGTCGAGCGCGACGAGGGTCAATACGATGATGTGTGTCAGGTGTTTTGGGCTACAGGAGCTGCAATGATGGTAAGAATTGCAGACTATCTGGAGGTCGGAGGACTCGATGAACAGTTCTTTGCCCACATGGAGGAGATCGACCTTTGTTGGCGCATGCAGCTGATTGGCAAGAATCTGTATGTGGTGCCTCAATCTATTGTTTATCACTTGGGTGGAGGCAGTCTGGATGCAAGCAACCCTCGCAAGACCTACCTCAATTTTCGCAACAATCTGCTGATGCTGTATAAGAATCTGCCTGATGCAACACGCCGGTCGACTCTCTTTCGCCGCCGACTGCTCGACACGCTTGCGTGGGGCATGTATGTGGCTAAATTTGATTGGAAAAATGCCGGAGCAATTCTTCGGGCCCACAAAGATTTCAAGAAAATGCGTCGGCAATACGATTCGTTCCCTAACGCCGATATTTTGAACACCAACCCTTCCCGACCCAATATCATTATGGATTATTATGTTCGAGGTCGAAAAAAGTTTACCCGTTGATTATGAAACCGCTATTTCTATCCTTGTTGCTCCTTGTCGGTTCACGACTTTTGGTATCGGCTGATGCCATGGGTGTATGTCCGGCTGATAACACATTATCAAACGTGGCTGCGGTCGACTACAACCGGACCAAACGGCCGTTGTCGGCTGACCGTTTGTTTGTGTCGCCGGCAGTTGATCGCGAGATTCAGCGCGTCAAGTCATTGCTGACCAATCCGAAGCTTGCGTGGATGTTTGAAAACTGTTTCCCCAACACGCTCGATACCACGGTGCATTTCAGCGAATCCGATGATTCGGGCAAGCCTGACACATTTGTTGTCACCGGCGACATCGATGCCATGTGGCTACGCGACTCGGCGGCTCAGGTGTGGCCTTACTTGGCTCTGTGTGCCGACGATCCGAGACTTAAAAAGATGATAGAAGGCGTAATCCGCCGCCAGTTTCGATCGATCGTTCTCGATCCTTATGCCAATGCTTTCAATTTCGGACCCACCGGCAGTCAATGGGCAACTGACAAAACTAATATGAGCCCTTGGGTGCATGAACGCAAATGGGAAATCGATTCGCTCTGCTATCCTATCCGGCTCGCATATGAGTATTGGCGACGTACCGGCGACGATTCAATATTTGATGATCAGTGGCTAAAGGCAATAAACAACATTGTCGAAACGCTCGTCGAGCAGCAGCGAAAGGATGGTACGACACCTTACACTTTTCTGCGTGTCACCGACCGCGCTTTCGATACGTTGAGCAATAACGGACTTGGTGCCCCGGTTAAACCGTGTGGACTTGTGGTCAGCAGTTTCCGTCCATCCGACGATGCCACTACGCTGCAATATTTAGTGCCTTCTAATTTCTTTGCAGTCAGCTCTCTGCGCAAGAGCGCCGAGATCCTGTCGACGGTCAATAAAGATATGGCTCTGGCCGGTCGTTGCAATGCTTTGGCCGACGAAATTGAAAGCGCATTAAACAAGTATGCCACCTACGAACACCCTGAATTCGGCACCATATATGCTTTTGAGGTTGACGGATTCGGCAATCATCTGCTGATGGACGATGCCAATGTGCCGAGCCTTCTGGCCATGGCATATCTGGGCGATGTCGATATCGATGATCCTGTTTACCAAAACACTCGCCGATTTGTCTGGAGCGAATCGAATCCATATTTCTTCAAGGGCGAAGCAGGCGAGGGGATAGGTGGCCCGCATGTGGGCTATGGTATGGCATGGCCCATGAGCATTATGATGCATGCTTTCACGTCGACCGACGATGAAGAGATAGCCCGCGACATCAATATGCTTTTGGCTACGGATGCCGACACCGGGTATATTCATGAGTCGTTTGACGTCAACAATCCTGCCAACTACACCCGTGACTGGTTTGCGTGGCAAAACACGCTCTTTGGAGAACTGATACTTAAACTGATAGCCGACGGCAAGCTCGATCTTCTCAACAATCTTCGCTAAAATAGTATAATATAAGATGGGCTGCGTCGATGCTTTGCGACGCAGCCCATCTTAGGTTTTATCAATTTTCGGTTGATTATTCTTCAGCAGCTTCAGCTTCAGCAGCAAGCACATCGTTGGATGCTTTCTTGACGTTGGGCTGCTCGAGACCGTAGTTGTATTTGTTGTTGAGCATCTTGAGCCAAATGCCAAAGAAAATGGCAAGTATGCCGAACGAAGCGAATATCAGCATCGGCACTTTGTAGCCACCGGTGGCGTCAAGTGTCTCGCCGATCAACAGAGGTACGAGGCACAGACCAATGTTCTGAATCCAGAAAATCAGGCAGTAGGCCGAGCCGAGAATGTTGGCATCGATGATTTTTGGAACAGAAGGCCAAAGGGCTGCCGGCACAAGTGAGAAAGATACACCCAGCACCAGGATGAGAGTGAGTGCAAGCCAAACCTGCGGCACAGCCGGCAGAAGGAACGCAAAGCCGAGGTGGCAGCATGTCATGATCACGGCGCCGATGATGAGCATCGTGGCTCCTTTGCCGCGGTAGTCGAGGAATGCACCAAGAAACGGTGTTAGCACCATGGCCAGAATGGGGAACACACTGAATAGTCGCGATGCCGTTTCGGCGCTGACGTTTAGCGTCTCCTGCACATAGTTGGGAGCATAGCGCTGGAATGGGAAGATTCCGCTATAGTAGAGCACGCAAAGCATGGCCACCAGCCAGAACATCTTGCTTGAGAATATCTTGCCCAGGTCTGAGATGTGGAACTCTTCTTCTGATTCACCGTCGACGCTCTTGACGCCCTGTGCAATGAGTTGATGGTCGTAGCGCGTATCCATGAAGGAGAAGACGGTATAGCTGATCAGGCCTATAAGAAGCAGGGCGGTGCAGAAAGCAACGGGAGCGAGCACCGACTGGTCGAAATGGTTGCTGATCGACGGCGATATCCACATTACGGCAAACACGCCCAGACGGGCTATTGACATCTCTACGCCCATGGCGAGCGACATTTCTTTGCCCTCAAACCATTTTGCGATGGCTTTCGACACGGTGGTGCCGGCCATTTCGCATCCGCATCCGAAGATCATAAAACCGAGCGACGCCATCTTGGCACTGCCCGGGAACGATGTCCACCAGCTGTTGAGCCACATGCATAATTGGGTGGTTTCGAACCAGTCGCTGATACCTATAAGTTTGATCGAAGCACCGATCACCATCAGACTTGCCGAAAGGATGCCGGTGAATCGGATTCCCATCTTGTCGAGGATGATGCCCGCAAATATCAGGAAGAACACGAATACGTTGAGGAAGTATTCCGAAGCGGCATACGTACCGAAGGTACCACTGTTCCAGTCGAGCTTTTCTTCGAGCAGCGACTTCAGTGGCGACATGACGTCGACAAACATGTAGGCGAAAAACATCATGGAGGCGATCAGGATCAACGCCGTCCATCTTGCCCATGCCTTGTCGGCGAGAGTTTGTGTGATAGCTTGTTTCATTATTGATATGTTTTGTGATATGATTGTTGCGTTTGGTTGGCAAAATTACTACAAATTATGGAAAATACGAGTATTTTTATTAATTTCGTGTCAAATTTCATCACATTTTAAATTATGTCGGAAACGAAATCCAATACATTTGATAGAGTTGTCAGACTCATAGTCATAATGGTGTGCATCATAGCCGCCATCCTCCTGATCAACAAACTGACCGATGTGCTTCTGCCATTTTTCGTGGCATGTCTGGCGGCCTACATGCTGGAGCCCTTTGTCCAGCGCAACCGCAAGATGCTTCGTCTGAAGGGTCGAGTGGTAGCCGTGTTGGTCACTTTGTTTGAGGGCATTTTCCTTCTTGGCGTGCTGATCTATTTTGTTGCTCCGATCATTATGGAGGAAATGCATCAGATGGCCGTAGTCATCAACCGCTATATTTCCACCGAACTCAGAGGCGGGATGATCCCGGCTGAAGTACACCGGTTTCTGCGCCAATCTTTCGACCTGGAAAGCCTGTCGCGCTCGTTGACCAAACAGGAATGGGCCACGATAGCCGAAAACGTCCTGTCCACGTCGTGGAATCTGATCTCGGGCAGTTTGTCTTTGTTGCTGAGCATTTTCAACTGGTTCATCGTCCTGCTCTATCTTGTGTTTATCATGATAGACTACGATCGTCTTAACCGGAGTTTCAAGGCCATGGTACCCCCATCGTGGCGGCGTCCGGTCTACACTATAGCCAACGATGTCAAAGCCAGCATGAACCACTACTTCCGTGGACAGGCCACGATTGCTTTCATCGTCGGCATACTGTTTGCCATCGGTTTCAGTATCATCGGCATGCCCATGGCCATTATATTCGGACTCTTCATCGGTGTGCTTAACCTCGTGCCCTATCTTCAGTTGGTATCGCTCGTGCCTGCCGTGGCACTATGCGTCATCTACAGCGCCGGGGGCGACGGCGATTTCTGGAGCATATTCTGCAAGTGCATAGCCGTCTATTGCATCGTCCAACTGATCCAGGATCTGTATCTGACGCCAAAAATCATGGGCAAAGCCATGGGACTCAACCCTGCCATCATCCTTCTCTCACTGTCGATATGGGGTACACTGCTTGGCTTCGTCGGTCTCATCATAGCACTGCCGTTGACCACTCTTCTACTGTCGTACTACGAGCACATCATCACCGGGAAGCACCGTCGCTGGCGCCGGAAGGAGGCAAAAGCCATAGAAGAAGTGGTGAAAGACCCGATAGATCCTGACTAATTGATATTCCGACTATCTAGAGCCCGCTGATATTTGCGGGCGTTCTCCAAGTGAGTGGTATAGTCCACGGCAAAATTATGTCGACCTGAAAAGTCCTCTTTTGCACACATATATATATATGAGTGCTCCGGCGCGTCAAGCACCGCATCTATCGTTCGCTTGTCGACAAACCGAATCGGACCCGGAGGCAGACCCACGTATTTGTAAGTGTTGTAAGGCGAATCAACCGAGGTGTGGCCCTGTCGAATACGTCGGAGCGAAAAGTCGCCCAACGCATATTTCACCGTAGGGTCGGCCTGTAGTTTCATCCCTGACTTCAATCGGTTGATATACAATCGACCAATCTTTCCATACTCGTCGGTCTTCGACGACTCCTCCTCCACGATCGATGCTATCGTCACCACCTGCACAGGCGTTAGTCCCAGCTTCTCAGCTTTCGATCGCCGGCTGTCGGTCCAGAACTCCCGGCCATACTTCATCAGTTTTTGCAACAGCTCGCGTGGCGATGATGTCCAATACACCTCATAAGTGTCCGGAAAAACCATTGCCGGAAATGTTGCCATGCTCACTCCACTGTCGGCCGACAACGAACCGATCTCCTTCAGCAGATCATCCGACGTGCATTCCAATTTCCCGCTTATCGCATCAGCAAAATCCTTGATGGTGCGGCTGTTGGTCCACGTCACTCTGACGGGCGATTGAATGCCCTTGGCCATTCGTCGGGCGAAATTGAAATAGCTGTCGCCATGCGAAAGCTTGTAGGCACCGTGCGACCTCGCTGCATCGCCACCCACCAGCAACCAAAGAGCATACACCCTCGCGCCGTCAGAGACACCCAACGTTGAAGTCAATTTATTCTTGATATCATTGCGGCTGTCACCGGCTTCGACATATATCCATTTCGAATCGCCACTGTTGCGTGGCAAAACACAGAATGCACCCAGGCACAAACCGACAGCGAATACTGCAATCAGTATCCACAAAATAAATCGGCTCTTCTTTTTGGCAGATTGCGATTTAGGCTCTTTTTCGGAGGATTTGGCAGACATTTTCTATTCGTTTACGCGATACAAAAATAGATAAAAATATGAGATAACGCCGAAAAAATTTGTCGGAATAAAAAAATAACATTAAATTTGCAACGCAAAAAGCAGATGAGAGCATCTCTTTGTAAATAATAAAACAGATACCTCAATCGATAAGGAGAGGTGGGTGAGTGGCTGAAACCACCGGTTTGCTAAACCGACGACGGGAGCAATCCTGTCCACGAGTTCGAATCTCGTCCTCTCCGCTTAGAGCTATTCAGAGCACATCTGAATAGCTCTTTTTTCACGCCCAACTTTTTTTCAAGGCGCTAAATATCTAATCAACAACTTATTATAACTCTCAAAGATTTGAAAACGGCTTCCCCTCGGCTCGCTTTCAGATACCTCTTTCAGTCCGAAAACAAGCCCGTGGTGGTGACACTTTGGTGACACATTAAGGATTTTTAATTTTCAGTGTCACCAAGATTGGCTTACAGACGTGATACAGACGGGGTTACAAAGATTTTTCTTGCCGAACTTTGTCACCGAAATCCAACGGAAGTATCACTAACAAATCTTTGAGATATGAACAAAAAATTTCGTGTCAGCTTCTACCTCAGAAGCAAAATCAACAAGGATGGTAAGTCATCCGTGCTCACCCGACTCTATCTGAACAGTGAGCGAGTAATCATTGGCTCGGCCGGCTTCAACGTCGATGCCAAACTTTGGGACGCCAACCTCGGACGCATGAAAGGTCGCTCCGCCGAGGCCAACAAGGTCAACGAAGGACTCAATCGCATCGAGCTTGACCTCATGCACCTGTTCCGTCGCTACGAGTTCAGCGACGCCCTTTCGCTCGACCTTATCAAGGCCGAATACCTCGGAGTCAACAACACCAACGACTCCTTCATCGCCTTCTTCGACAATTTCCTCAAACAGGTCAAGGAGGAAGTCGGCATCACTCGCGCCACTGCTTCGTATCAGAAGTTCAGCGTCCTGAAGAAACACTTCACCGCTTATATATATGAGGAATATAAGCGCCGCGACCTTCTGATGGGCGAGCTGAGCTACAAAATCATCAGTGGCTTCGAGCACTATCTGCTGACCACCGGCAAGTGTCAGCACAACACCGTCATGCGCATGATGGGCAATCTGAAGACCATCACCATCCGCGCCTTCAAGAGTGGTCTGCTCAAACAAGACCCCTACGCCAACTACAAGATTCAGTTCAACAAGACAGACCGAGGCTTTCTGTCGGAGGCCGAGATACAGACGATGATGTCTAAGGAATTTGCCATTCCCCGCCTCGAAGTGGTGCGCGACATCTTCATCTTCTCATGCTTCACCGGACTGGCCTACATCGATGTTGCCCAGCTCATGCCGGAAAACATCGTCGAGGTCAACGGTCGCAAATGGATAATGACCAAGCGTCAGAAAACCAATGTGCCGTCCAACGTGCTGCTCCTTGACGTTGCCGAGGCAATCCTCAAGAAGTACAAAGGCCAGGACCCCAAAGGCCGTTTGCTGCCCATCTTCTCCAACCAGAAGATGAACAGTTATCTGAAAGAGATAGCCGACCTTTGCGGCATAACCAAAAAGCTGACCTTCCACCTTGCCCGACACACCTTTGCCACCCTCGCCATCAGCAAGGGTGTGCCCATCGAATCAGTGTCGCGTATGCTCGGCCACACCAAGATAGCCACGACTCAAATCTACGCCAAAATCCTCAATACCAAGATCGAGGCAGATATGCTCAACTTCGCCAACAATCTGCACTTCAATACAGATGCCATCTAATCGGAAACCGCACCCCTCTGAATTTTTTCGGAGGGGTGTGCTGTATCCGGATGTTTCAACAGTTTGGCGCCCAAACTTGTTATTAAAAAACGCAATTATAAATACATACTTACTATGACCCACTACACGAACAATGCAGGTCAAGAGGGCTTTAAGCCTTATTCGCAGACCTTTGAGTATGCTCCCGGCGAGTCTCTCTTTTTGGGTAACCGCTGAGCCTATTACCATCAAACAACTCGACACAGCTCAAACACTTCTCGTCAAACTTTATCACGACTTCATCGACCTGTATGTGAACCAGGGAGTGTCCTATCGCAACTTCTGCCGCAGAGCGCTACGTAATCGTTGCTCCGTGGCTATCAACTATAAAATCGTTACTCAATCCGTCAACAAGGTTGTCGAGGCTTACAGCCGAGTGTACGATGTTTTGACAGAACATCGACGATATGTGATTGAGGCATTTACCCGAAAGAGCGGCTTCGATTTCGAGGCCGCTCTTTTGCTACTTGAACGTTGTGAAAGCCGCAGTCGCTCCAAGGATAAGCCGAAACCGCCGTCTTATCCCGACAGCGCCGAATATGAAGCATTGGCAAATTGTGCCAACGGCTTCGACGTGTTCTCAACTCCAATATCCGGCCAAGATCTTATCGACTTCCGCGATGGCTCACTCGACAAGCCATTGTCATTTGGCAATGTCTCGAAAGCGGTATTCTTCATGGCACTGTTGGAGAAACTGCATTATCTCGCACGCGATTGGAAAAGCAGAGCCGTTACCAACGGAATGTTCATTAATGCCAAAACCGGTGTAGCACCGAGCCTGTCTTACCTCTGGACTTTAACCTCGAAAAATGATGCCGGGCTATACCTTTCCGACACAACGTCTGAAAAGTATGATGTAAAGAAATCGTTCTATACATCTATCACTCGCGCCGTCAGGAATGCCGTCAGAACGTAATAAAAGTTAAAAAAAGGATAAGGTTTGTCCGACTTGACGAAACCTTATCTTTTTCGGTTTTCGTTCAGCCATACCTTTGCGCCATAATCGCAAAACAATATGAATATGAACGAAGCAACATCTTTCCCCTCCGAAGGCTCCCGTCAGTATGAGAGCCTTACGCAAATGCTGCGTCAGGTTATGGCTGACCAATCCGAAATCAAGAGTCAGCTGCGCAATCTTACTACCATGCGCGACGCTTTGGCCGGCAGCATACAGATGGACTCGCTGACATTCGAGATTGTTCTCGATGTCTCTGACTCCACGCTCTACCGATGGCGCACGGCTACGCCGCCGAACCATCTCCCCCATTACAAGAACGAGAACGGCTCTATCTACTACAACTTTGACGAAGTGCTGAAAGCCCTTCGCAAAGGTCAGCTCAACGCCCGAGGCTTCAACCGCCTCAAGGCCATTGAGAACATGGTCAAGTATCGCGACGATATTCTCAAATACAAAGACGGAAGTTCCTGGCTTTGCAATCCTCGCTGATAATGGTGGAATCCACTCCCAAAGGTTGGATTAAACTCCAACGTGACTTAATCCGGCAAGAGGTTTTCAGGGATAGCGACACCCTCAGAGTGTTTCTGTATCTCGTCTGCCGTGCCGTTACTAACACGATTGTTTTCAACGGCATCACTATTGAGCGCGGACAATTCGCCGCCACTTATGCCCAATTGGCCAATGCGCTGAATATCAACGAGAGAAGAATAAGGCGAATTATCGTGGCACTCAAAACGGCGGACTATGTGGCGCACAAAAAGGCATACGGAAACACCCATGGTTTTGTTGTGATAACCATTTGTAAATACGACAATTATCTCCCTGCTACAAGAAGCCAAAATTCGGCTTCGGGGCGCACAAAATGGCGCACAAATGGTCACACAAACGGTCAGAACCCCTCTGTCGACACATTATATATTGATAGAGAATTATCTACTGACGTAGATAATAATAGAGTGGTAGAAGTAAATTCAACACCATCGTCAGATTTTGAAAAAGTTTTGATTGAAAAATTAATTGACGATGATGTCTGGAAAGGAAAAATCGCCGGCACTTTCGGACTTGATGAAACAAATCTCATCAAGCGGCTCGACGAATTTTTCATCAGCAACGAGTGCCGCGGAAAATTCCACAAAGACCTCTCCGACCTGAAAAGCCATTTTGTCAATTGGCTCAAAATAATACTGAATCCAAAATCTACAAAAACAAACAACAATGAAAGTAAACATGCAGCTCGTCGGTCAAGTGATGTCCCGCCTGTCTCCGACGAAGACGACTCCACGTTTTAGGGTCTCGCTGCCACCGCAGCAAGTTCTTGACATCCTGACGGAGTTTTACATCTGCTCGGTTGACCGCCGCCATCTCGTGCCGTCAATCGACGAGAATACGCAGAAGAACCTTATTGCCGTGACCGAAGCTCTGACCGCCGAAAATCCGAAATTCGGAATTTGGCTCTATGGCTCGGTCGGAAATGGCAAGACCACGATGCTCTATGCCATTATGCGCCTGATTGAACTGCTCGGCAACAAGGGCTACTTCAAATACATGGGTCAATACTTCTATCCCCATGTGCGGTTCAAGACGGCAACGGAAGTGGTGGCCCTGCGCGAAGAAAGCAAGCGCGAGTTCAACGATTTCATTGACAATTCAATCGTTGCCATTGACGATGTCGGCAACGAGCCAAAGGAAATCCTGGAATATGGCAACGTTATAACGCCAATGGTGGAGTTAATCTCGCAACGCTACAAAGTGCAAGCCTACACTTTGGTAACGTCAAATCTGTCGCCGGCGCAAATCAAGGACAAATACGATGAACGTATTTCCGACCGATGCCGTGAGATGTTCACCACCATCAAGTTCCTCAATTCCACCTATCGTACCAAATAGGTGATGGCGAAGCATCGGTCTTTTAGGGGGCTGTTGTGCGTGGGTAACTTTGCTCAAAACAAGTTTGAGATGAGCGAATATTCCATACACATTGAACTTCCCGACTATCTGCGCCAATGGTTCGTACACGAATACGGTAATGGCTCGCAGCCGATAGCTATGCCGCGTCTAAGCACCGAGAACAAGATTCTCGAAATGTGCCTTATCCCTACGCCACATAACGCTATCCCCGATGTCGCCACCCCGACATCTGTTGCTATCGCCATTCCCGCCTTCCCCTACAAGAAGCCGAAGACTTACCATTACCTCCCGCGCAAGGCTAAGGAGGATATGGCCCACTGCATCCGCGAGCGGTTCATCATCGAGCTGTGGCGCGACCTGCACAAGCACGGCCATATCGGAAAGCGGAAGGACAATCTCATCTATGACTGGATGCACCTTCACGGTATCGAGCATACCGAGAAAAACTGGAACGCCATCGCCAAAATCTACCAACGGCAACACCGCCATAACGTCGCTGAAAAGCGAAAGAAGAAAAAAGTTCAAAAAAAGTAAATTTTTTTGGTCCACTTAGACCCCTTCAAAATGACCCACTTTTTATGGAAAGAAAGACTCAGCGACTCCCCGGAGTGAAATTTATCGGTCTTGTCGATGCCGACAATCTGCAACGCAACAATTATCTCTGCAAGATAACCGGCCAACGCACACCTGTGCTCACCTCCATCGAGCAGGTGTTCTTCTCCGATGAGCCGGACTGCCGTTGCAAGACCGAGTATCTGAATGGTGGCTATCAGGAAACCGCCACTCTGAAATTTCTCTCCACGACGCTGTTGCCGATGGTACCCGGCAAGAATTACGGCTTTGTCGTTACCGACATCGAGGATAATTCTTATCTCATTGGCTCAGTCGAGCCTCCCCACGTCACTTTTGAGTGCGAGATGCGCTGTAGCGCCCCCGATGGTGACGGTGGCGGATTCTACTACGAAATCAAGCACTGTCAGTATCGCACACTGACTCCGTGCGTAATATCAACCGAACGTAAATTCTAAATTTTCAAAATTATGGACACAATTATTGACTTCAGCGAGGAAACTCGCAACAACTCGATTGGCACAGCTGTTGCCGAAATCGTTAAAAACATTTTTGACTTATCCGGCAACAATGAAGTGAAATCACTCAACTTTGGCCTCTCATACAGAGGCAATGACATCCGCATCTATTTCGATAAGGACAAGGACGAAAAGTAATTCCACCATCATATCTCAACTCCCAAATCCCTTATCAGATTTTGAAGTATTTAAAGGGTGAAACCGCTGGCGCGTGAGGCGTCGGCGGTTTCTATTTGTTGACCGCCACCGGCGGGAGGTAGAAGCGGATGGCGAGCCTTACCTTTCGGCAAGATACTCCCTTGGAGCGGAGGGAGGGGGGCAGTGAACTCGGAACACTGTTGTTCAATGCGCCTATCCGATAGTCGTACTGTTTTCAGCGGTGGCCAGTCATTCGTAATCGACCGTCGGCAAGGGTGCCCATTTTTTCATAGCGGAAGTTGATGATGTGTCGGGTGAAGAACCCCATCGGCAGCAGTGGCCGCTACGCGGTTGTCGTGATTGTGGTGGAACTCTTTTCAGCGGAGACCGCATCAACACTGAGCCTGTCGCACGGCTCGGAGTATTCAGTTAGCGGAGGTCGGTCATCGTGAGTGATAAGCCCTCGATTTATAGCGGTAGCCGTGTGAGTCATTCATAGTCTGTGCCTTTTTAGCGGTAGGTCGGCTTCATCTGAATGAATGGCAGCAGAAGAATTAAGTTATGGTGTCTCCGTCATCAAGCAAGAGGTCAAGCCAAAGACTACAGCCGTCATTGCACTTGCCTTATTTGTAAGCACCCACAAACATTTGGCTCACCTGCATCTTGCTTTTGTGCGATTGGCCATTCGGTCGTTGACCGCTCATCCGTCCGTGGTGGGTAAACCACTCTGCGTGAGTTAAAACCTCCGACTTTTCATCTCATCTTCGTTTCCATACCGGGCTATCACGTCAGGCCCATTGTCCGTTTTCCTGATGCAAAGGTAGGACTGACCGCTCGCCGCAAAACAAGCCTACGGATTTCTTCAACAAAAATTCAAAATCTCCACGCCCTCATACTTCGGGGTAGTATTTGGACGCTTGCGCTAATTTTTCTCTTGAAATTTTTGCTTCAACTCACTTTCTCAGTTCTCCCAATTTTGGCATCGTAAAACAAAAACAATGAACCTTATGTTAAACCCCTCAATTTCAAC
>JAMPBJ010000004.1 GCA_023666835.1 Bacteroides sp.
CAGTAGAGGATAGCGGGTTGGAGTGGGCGTTATTTGGTTTATAAGATTTATACGATTTATAAAACTTATACGAGTTATATGATTTTATAGGGGTGGGGCTAAGGAGTCTACGGAGATTAAGGACTTTAAGGACGCTTAGTGGCGCTGGAATTTAGCATGGGCAGAGCAGCATTAGCGGCACTGTTGTGGCTGCTCCGCGGAGAAGAAGAGAAAGTCCCATCGGCGGTTGATGAGTGGGATAAGTGGGAGATGCCTATGCTTCAAATGCTCTTGCGGTAGGCGCGGCGGCGGCGATGCTGACGATGGGGGAAGTATTGCCATTGGGCCCGCACGCTGTCGTTGCCCTCGAGTTCGACATTGCTTTCGGCTTCGCGGTATCCCTCCTTATTGAAAATAGGGATAAGGTCGGCGAATATAATGGCGTTGACACCGCGCGACATATATTCTTTCTTTACCGCTATGAGCAGAAGATCGACCACATCGTTGCGTCCATGAATGCCATGCAGGAGATGGTACCAACCTGTAGGCCAAAGTTTGCCTCCCGACTTGCGAAGCGCCTGCGACAATGATGGCATGGAGAGACCCAGGGCTACAAGGCGGTCGTCAGAGTCGACAACAACGCTCAGACAGTCGAGCCTGACGATGTCGAGATACTTCTTTATGTAATAATCAATTTGACGCTGATTGAGTGGCGAATAGCCATATAAGGAATCGTAGGCTTCGTTGATCAGATCAAACAGTGCCTGCCCATATTGCTCCTTGATTTTACGTCGGGACGTGAATTTGATAGTGCGCAGGCCATATTTCTTGCTGACAATATCGGCTATGCGTTGGAATTTCTCAGGCACTTCCTTGGGAACCGTGACGCGATATTCCACCCAATCGACATCTTTAGCATAGCCAAGTCGCTCAAGTTGAACGGGATAATAGGGAAAGTTATAGATCGTGGCCATGGTGCCCATTTCGTTAAAGCCCTCTACGAGCATGCCTTCGTGAT
This sequence comes from Bacteroides sp., assembly GCA_023666835.1. Lineage (GTDB taxonomy): Bacteria > Bacteroidota > Bacteroidia > Bacteroidales > Muribaculaceae > Paramuribaculum. The sequence continues at coordinate 998 of JAMPBJ010000004.1, forward strand.
CCATATCAGTGAATCCCATCGGACCAACCATCTCGTCCATCCCTTGCTCGCGAGCCCAGGATTCGACTTCAGAAAAGAGAGCATCGACAACTTCATTGTCGTCGATGAAGTCAACAAATCCAAATCGCGCCTCACGTTTGCCCGACCTTGAGTTAACAAGATCGTTGATAATTGCCACGATACGACCAACCGGGCGACAGTCGCGATAGGCCATGAAAGCCTGTGCACGACAATAGTCGAAAGCCGGATTTTTATCGGGCATCAGGGTCTCGACGTCGTCTGAAATCAATGGTGGAACGAAATAAGGAGAATCCTTATAAAGTTCGATGCCGAATTTTACAAACTTTTTCAGCGCACTTTTGGTGGGCTTGATGGCTTCTACAATAATTTCAGACATGTGAGTTCAGCGTGATAAATGGAGAATGGTTTATTATATAATAATGTGTAAACGGGCCAACTTTCAACCATGAGCCGGGGCAAGAGTGGAACTGAACCATACGAGCAGCGCTATCATCAACAGAAGAAATGCAATGAAGGCTATATAAAACCTGTGATCAGACCGATTAGCCAGAGCCATGCGCAACTGATGGACCGACTTGTACTGCACGTGGCGGTCGCGGGAACTTGCCTTGTCGGCTATGCGACGCAACCGCATCGGAGGATTGTCGATATGATCAAGCACCTCGGAGAGCACCAGCCCGAATGAGCGGATGTCCTCCGATGCCTCAGCGGGTGTCAGGTGAGCGCTTTGGTCAAAACCAACGTCGATAAGCTTCAGATTTCCAATATTCTCGGTAAAAATAATAGTCCCGGGACGTATGGGGAAATGCACCAGATGGTTGCGCTGTATGTAGTCGATGGCGTCGACCAACTGCGAGCATATCTTGTCGACGTGGTCGGATGTGATCTTATTGTTGTCGAGAAGTTTGCGAAGAGAATCGCCATATACATCGTCGGTAATGATACACCGACCCAGACCGGGCACGTCCTCATAGTCGTTGATCATGACTATGTGGGGATGCGCCAGATTGTAGCGAACGTCAAACTCCTTTTCGATCATGGAGCGAAATCGCGGATCGTCCTTATAGGCAGGCTTGAGGGTCTTGAGCATCACCCACTTGCCATGTTTTTTTGCCGTATAGACATCGTAGAACTCCTCGCCCCATTCAGGCAGAAGCTCTATGTCGGTCCATTTTTCTGTTTCGGATTTCGCCGCCATGATATCAATAACGCATATAGGTGAGTTGCTGACCCGTGACTGGATCAGTCAGCACTAATTCAGAAGACCAAACACGGACATAGTATTGCCAGTGTTGACCGGGATAGATATAAATATCGAGAACTTGATCTCCATATATAGTCTCATCGACATCCCATGTGAAAGCATATGTAAACCATTCTGGCGGATAAGCCGTTTTATTGTATTGTACGTATTCACCATTGCCATCATTGTAGAAAGTAAAAAAAGTGACGTCGGCCTCCTGCACCGGCATGCCGTTGATGGCCACAAGTTCCCAGCTGCCGCGGAGAGGCGACCACCAAACGTATTCATCGTCGCCACACGAAGTAAGCGACACGATCGAAAGGATGGCTATAGTGAAAAGAAGGGATATTTTTTTGATTTGTGTCATGATTTGAAGAAAAATCGGTGATAAAGTGCAAAATTAAACATTTATTTCAAGATTATTCATTTTTTAGTTACTTTTGTTGTTACGATAGATCGCTTTTACGACAAAGCGATCACTATGCATAACCAATGAACCTGACAAAAACAGTCCGACCGATATTCCTGAGGCGGCTACGCAAAAGCTTGGAAGCCGATGCCGACGTTGAAGCCACCCAGCGCGCCCAACTGCATGAGCTTGTGACACAGGCACGAGGCACGCTGTGGGGGCGCAGTCACGGCTACGACCGTATCGGCAGCTATGAAGACTATGTCGAGGCAGTGGCAGTCACTCCATATGAGGAATTGCGCCCGTGGGTCATGAAGATGATAGCCGGCGACCGCGACATTCTGTGGCCCGGACTGACGCGACGGTTCGCGCAGTCGTCGGGCACCTCCGACGGCAAGAGTAAATACATACCGATCACCGACAGCTCTCTTCGCCTCAACCATTACCGCGGAGGCAGCGATGCCGTGGCTCATTACCTCAACAACCACGCCGACAGCCGACTGTTCGACGGGCGCTCGTTCATATTGGGGGGCAGCTTTGCCAACGAACTTCCGGCCGAAGTGGTTGGGAGTGCCAAGGTCGGAGACCTTTCGGCCAACCTCATCGACGCCATCAATCCGCTCGTCAACCTCGTCAGAATACCGTCCAAACGCATCGCCCTCATGACGGACTGGCACCGGAAACTTCCGGCGCTCGTCGATGCATCGATAGGCCGGAATGTGACCAACATATCCGGTGTCCCTTCGTGGTTCCTGACCGTGCTGCGTCAGATCCTTGACCGCAGTGGCAAGAGCAGCCTGCATCAGGTGTGGCCCAACCTCGAAGTATTTTTCCACGGAGGCATATCCTTTGTTCCCTACCGTGAACAATACGATGCCATCATCGACCCGGAGCGCATGCGCTATGTCGAAACTTACAATGCCTCCGAAGGATTCTTTGCCGTGCAGGATCTGCCCGAAGTATCGATGGGCATGAAGTTGCTTATCGATGCCGGCGTGTTCTACGAGTTCATTCCCATCGACAAGCCGGAAAGCCGTCCGGTGCCGGCATGGCAAGTGGAGCAAGGCAAGGTCTATGCCATGGTTATCACCGCCGCCAACGGCCTGTGGCGCTATCCGATCGGCGACACTGTCAGGATAGAGTCATTGTCGCCGCTGCGAATATCGATTGCCGGCCGAACAAAACACTACATCAACGCATTTGGAGAAGAGGTGATGGTCCATAACACCGACGCTGCCCTGGCCCGTGCATGCCACCTGTTGGGATGCCGCGTGGAAAACTATACCGCTGCCCCGGTCTACACCACCGACCGCAGCAAAGGCCACCATCAATGGCTGATAGAATTCTCGCAACGGCCGGCTGACATAGAGCAGTTTGCCAACACGCTCGACCGAATGCTCACGGAGGAGAACAGCGACTACCAGGCCAAACGATCGGGCGACATCTTCCTGTCGCGGCTCACCATCGTCGAAGCCCTCCCCGGACTGTTCGACCGATGGCTCGAATCGACAGGCAAGCTCGGCGGGCAACGCAAGGTGCCGCGCCTGAGCAACGACCGTCGACTGATGGACCGTCTGCTCGAACTTAACTCAAACCTATAGTAACAAACCACTGATTTCGAAATCATATCAACTCACCAACAATGAAAAGAATACTATTTGCTGCTGCAGCCTTCATGTGCCTCATGGCCGGAACATCTGCCGTCCAAGCCTCAGGAAAAACCGACACCGAAACCTTGAAGAAAGAGATAGCCGACGGGCGCTACAACTCATTGCTGACCAAATACCTGGCCGGCGAACAACTCTCCCCGGGCGACGCCGCCACAGTATACTACGGTTCGGCTCTGCAGCCCCGATTCAATGCTTCGGCCGACACACGCCAGATCATGGAATCGTATGCCACGGGGCAACTCGACAACACCTTCCGCATGTGTGAAAAAGCTCTTGAATCGGATCCTACCAACCTTGCCGTGCTGTTCAAAGCCTATGCATGCGCCGCCTCATCTAACAATGAAGCAATCAAATCCAAAGCTCCGGTGATGCAAAACCGCTTGCTTAACATTTGCGATGCCATATTCGCATCCGGCACCGGCGTGCAGGACGCCGATCCATACGTGGTGATCCGCCCGGCCGATATCGATGAATTCGTGGTCAAATACATGCAACCCACATCGGTGATCGGACGTGCAAAGATCGGTAATCTCGAAGCCGTAAAGGTCAAATTCCAGGACATCCCTGACGACGTGATTCTATACTTCTCAGTCCTCTAACCAGTCTAACCCTTCCTCCAATGAACGAATACAACACCCAGGGGTCATATCCTCCTCCCTATCAGCCTTATCAGCCCGCACCGCAACCGGGTAACAACGCCCTCGGCATTATCGGATTCATCTTCTCACTCATCGGCTTATTCTTCGGATGGTTCCCACTGTTTGGTCAATTGGCTCTGGTAGGCGGCCTCATCCTGTCGGTTATCGGCCTCTTCTTTCCCGGCAGAGCGCTTGCCGTGGCCGGTCTGATCATCTCGATCATCTCGATCATAGGCTATGGCCTCATTGTCATTTTCATCATCGGCCTTGCAAACCTGGGACCGGACTACTATTTGTATTATTAACACACGATTAATCAAACACACGAATCTCTATGAAAACATCCTACGTAATCCCCGCGGCCCTCATTGCTGTCGGTCTTCTGCTGCTGGGTCTCTGCATCCGCAGCGGCATCATGTCAGTCACCTCCAGCCAGCGCACCGTCGAAGTCAAAGGTCTGGCCACACGCGAAGTGAAAGCCGACCTTGTCACCTGGCCAATAGTGTTCAAACAAGTCGGCAATGAGTTGCCCCAGGTCTATGCCGCCGTCAGCAACACCAATGACCGCATAGTGGCATTTCTCAAGCAAAACGGACTGACCGACAAAGAGATCAGCATAGGCGCTCCGACCATGACCGATCTCACCACCGACCGCTACAACACCAACCCGGTGCCGTTCAATTACAGCGTTGAATCCGTGGTGACGGTCAACTCTACTCAAGTCGACAAAGTGCACGACCTTATACTGCGTCAGGGCGAATTGATGCAACAAGGCATAGCCATATCCAGCGACTATTCCAACCCCATCACCTACGACTACACCGGTCTCAACAACATAAAGCCCGAAATGATAGCAGAGGCAACGAAAAACGCCCGCGAGGCAGCCAACAAGTTTGCCGAAGACTCCGATTCGAAGCTAGGCAAGATCAAGACCGCTTCACAAGGCCAATTCTCCATCAACGACCGCGACCAATACACACCCTACATCAAGGATGTGCGAGTAGTCACCACACTGACCTACTACCTCGAAGACTGACCTTCAGTTGTCACCAACCCCACAATATCGCGCCTCATGCTGCAAAAAATTCAACTGCATGGGGCGATTTTTCTAAAGAATTTGTTAATTTTGCAACTGAAAAACAAAGCATTGAATATGGACTTATTTGACAAAATCAGCAACGATATCAAAGCCGCCATGCTGGCTAAAGACAAAGTGCGCCTCGAAACACTTCGCGGCATAAAAAAAGAATTTCTCGAAGCCAAGACAGCCAAAGGCTCCGACGGGACACTTGCCGACGATCAGGCCACCAAAATCCTTGCCAAAATGGCCAAACAGCGCCGTGAAACGGCCGTGATCTACACCGAGCAGAATCGTCCCGAACTGGCCGAAAACGAATTGGCCGAAGCAGCCGTCATCGAGGAATATCTGCCCCGTCAGCTCTCCGACGAAGAACTGACCTCCGAGCTGCGCAGGATCATCGAACAGGTTGGCGCAACTTCGCCCAAAGAGATGGGCAAAGTGATGGGTGTGGCATCCAAAGCACTCGCCGGTCGCGCCGACGGCAAAGTAATCTCTGCAAAAGTGCGTGAGTTGCTTTCGTAAACCTTCTACCGCATCGAACATCAACAATTTAACAAGCTATAGACATGCTTACTCTTCAGCAAATCAAAGAAAACCCCGAATACATCGTGGCACGTCTTGCCGTCAAAGGTTTTGATGGCAAAGAGCCCATCGACAAAGTGCTCGCCCTCGACGAAAACCGCCGCAAGCTTCAGCTCACCAACGACAACGCTGCCGCCGAGCTCAAGAAATATGCCGCCACCATTGGCCAGCTCATGAAGCAGGGAAAAAAAGATGAAGCAGACCAGGCCAAAGCACAGGTGGCAAAACTCAAAGAATCGCAGAAAGAGATCGCCGATCAGCTTTCAAAAGCTGAAAGCGAGATCCGCGAGATACTTCTCACCATCCCCAACATCCCTTGCGAAATGGTGCCCGAAGGTCGCACTGCCGACGACAACGTGGTCGAAAAGACCGGCGGCCCGATGCCCGATCTGCCCGCCGATGCCCTCCCTCACTGGGATCTGGCCAAGAAATACAACCTCATCGACTTCGACCTGGGTGTGAAAATCACCGGTGCCGGATTCCCCGTCTATATCGGCAAAGGCGCACGGTTGCAGCGTGCACTCATCCAGTTCTTCCTCGACCAGGCAGGCAAAGCCGGATATCTCGAAATTCAGCCCCCCTACGTGGTCAACGAAGCATCAGGCTACGGCACCGGACAACTTCCCGACAAGGAAGGCCAGATGTACTTTGTCAACGAAGACCGGCTCTACCTCATCCCCACAGCCGAGGTGCCCGTCACGAACATCTACCGCGACGTGATCCTCTCGGAATCCGAACTCCCCAAAAAGAACTGCGCCTACTCGGCATGCTTCCGTCGCGAAGCCGGCAGCTACGGCAAAGACGTGCGTGGCCTCAACCGCCTTCACCAGTTTGACAAGGTTGAGATAGTCCGCATCGAAAAGCCCGAGAACTCCTACGCTGCACTCGAAGAGATGAAAGACCACGTGCAGGGGCTCCTCGAACAGCTCGGACTACCTTGGCACATACTCCGCCTGTGTGGTGGCGACATGAGCTTCACCTCGGCCATCACCTTCGACTTCGAAGTCTACTCCGCAGCTCAGAAACGCTGGCTCGAAGTTTCGTCGGTATCCAACTTCGAAACTTACCAGGCCAACCGACTCAAATGCCGCTACCGTGCTGCCGACAAGAAGACTCAGCTCTGCCACACTCTCAACGGCTCTGCACTCGCTCTGCCCCGCATCATGGCCGCTCTGCTCGAAAACAACCAGACGCCCCAAGGCATCTTAGTGCCGGAATGTCTGCGCAAATACACCGGCTTCGACATCATCGACTGATGGAAAAGAAAACCATACGTGACCTCGGGCGCGATACCATCGACGAGTATCGCGCCCGTCCTAAATTGCCTCTCACCATTGTTCTCGACAACGTCAGGTCGCTCAACAACATCGGATCCATATTCCGCACATCCGATGCCTTCCTTGTGGATCGCATCATGCTGTGCGGCATCACAGCCACCCCACCGTCGCCCGAGATCCACAAGACAGCTCTTGATGCCGAGGACTCTGTCAGTTGGCAATACTTCGATTCGACAATATCTGCAGTCGACTCCCTTCATGCCGAAGGCTACACTATCTGCGCTCTCGAGCAAGTCAAGGGCAGCGTGATGCTCAACGAATTCAGTCCCAATCCCGATGCTAAATACGCCATCATTGCCGGTCATGAGGTCCACGGCGTCGATCCCGAAGTGGTCAACGCAGCCGATATATGCCTCGAAATCCCCCAGTTTGGCACCAAGCACTCGCTCAACGTCAGCGTCTCGACCGGCATAGCCATCTGGCACTTCTTCACCCACCTATCAACCAACCAGTTATGAAGCACTCCATTATCATCCTTGCTACCATCATGCTCGCAGCATGCTCATCAAAACAACCTGCCGACGACCGCGATACAGCCAACGTCGTTGCCGATCTCATCACCAATCTGACGGCCGACCAATCGGCGGACGATCCTGCCACAGAAGTAGTCGACGAAACTGATATCATCGATCCCGCAATGGTTGAAGCCATCCGTAGCACAGCCATCACACAATACTCCCTTGTCGACGGCACCTCGTTCCGCTCCAATATGGGCTCCGTGCTCCGCAACCTCGGATTCGACGTTGTGGAGGACAAGAAGGACTATGACGACGATATGGCCACCTACGACATCATCCGCGCAACACGTCCCGGCATCGGAGGCACCACCACCCTGCATCTCACCAACGGAGAAGACGTGGTATGCACCATTGACTTCGCCAATGCCACCGAACGCGACATCTTCGTCGAATCAATGCAAAAAGCCGGCTACACTGTCGACGGATCACTCTACTCCCATCCCCGCAACAACACTGCCCTCCCCCGCCTCTACGTCCGCGTCAAAGGCCTCCGCATCAAGCTGATCACCCCCTTCGAAATGCTCCCTGCCGACTTCTAATTGCGCCCCCACGACCTCACATCCGTAAACTCTACAATCCGATTTTAGCAACCACGGAATATAAAACAACTATATACCTCTATAACATCACATTATTTTACTGGATGGACTCATTTAAACTTTTAATTTATTTACATTTTTAGGGATTTTTCGAGGCGATTTTCTCGATTGAAGAGGGAGGTAGCGAGCTACGTGACCGATGAAATCAAGGAAAGCGGCCGAAAAAGGCCAAAAAGATGAATAAAAGAATAGTATTGATCTCAACTTTTTAACATTCGGTAAAATGTTTAAATGAGTTCATAATGTATGATACTCACTTTATCAACCCGCTGACAGCTATTTGTTAAGTGTCGCGATTACATTGAAATACAAGTTAATAAACATAAATATATGTAATCGCGACACTGATTACATATATTTATGAGATAGCGTTGCTATCATTATCAATACCATGCAACATCTCTTAGCCGTCATTATCATGATTTTGTGCTGTCTGTGTTCATCGGCGCAGGATGAGGCCGGACGGTATCTTGAGGCTGCCATATTGCTGCCGTCGGATTCGGTGTATTTCAAATCGGTGCACACGGCCAATGCCAGGGACTGGGGCTATAATGCCTACAATGCCTACGGTAACACAGTGATGGATCTCAACCGATGGGTGTCGGCAGCGAGCTACTACTTCAACAACCGACCGCGACTGATAGAATTTGAAGGCGGATATCTGTCGCTGACTGGCTGTGACAGCGATCGCCTCGACTCCTTGGCCTACCACTTCTACCACTGCAAACACCTTGGCAACAACCGAATGGATATCGGCGAAAACGGCGTAGCGTTGCCGCCGATCCTCTGATCGACGGCAACGCCGGGGAAAGTATATATAAAGATAGGTAGGATTGGCACGTCTTATCTTATGCAGACCTTCTTACCTGCTATGATGTAGAAGCCTGGGGCGAGAGAGTCGATGTCGGCCTGGGGTGCGTTGCGCTTGATCATCATGCCCTGGATGTCGTAGATGTCGTTCGGAGCCGTGGTTTCGCTATCCATATCGTAGCCTTCGCCATCGGAGATGATATCGGTGATTGCCATTGTGCCGCCTACAAATTCGGTGGTAATGGTCGGACCATCGCCATAGAGTGTCACAGCTGTGATGCTGTACTGCTCGTTGGGATTATGAACGGTTACAATGCCATCATGAAACCGTCCTGGGCACTGTCAGAGATTCCTTTTCTTGCCCCTCGACAAATCCGAGCAAGGTTGCTTGATTGTTGCCCGGTTGTCCGATCGCTTCCGACAAAAGCCAACGCATATCAGTGATGGTTGCATAGACTGTGTCGCGTTCTACTTGTGCCGCTTTCAGGATCTGAGATGTCGTGGCTAATGCAATGAGTGAAAATATCACACGTATCAATTGCAAAGATTTTTTTCCTACCATGTCCTTGAAATTTAAGAGTGATGAAACAATAATTTCGGCAACGGGTGCTTGCATGCATTTTGGAGAATAAGATATCTTGTCAAGCAGAGGTGTCGAGAGGTGGCCTTTTTGTCGGCCTTAAAATGTAAAATTGTAAATAAGAGTGATGAATTTGTGATGAATTTGTTTTCTTTTTGTCGACAATGCAAATATATGTCACCAAACAGGCAACATCAAATTTTGTTGTTAAAAGAGGTTAACAAAGTTACATACTTGTTACATATCTCGCTTTCAATCCATCAACTTCCATACGAAACGAACCCATATGGCCGCCGCCCATATGGGTTCTCCTATAATACAGCCCAAAAAGGGGACTCATTTCCACGCTTTTACACGAGCTTCCGCAGCGTCTCGCTCCAACTGCGACTGCAGGGCGTCGATGGTCGGAAACCTTTGCTCATCTCTTAGCCGTGCGATGAATTTCACCACTATGGTCTGCCCATAGACGTTTGCATCGAAATCAAACAAATGCGCTTCAATTGTCTGACCACCATCGCTATCGACAGTCGGACGTGTGCCGATGTTGACCATAGCTCCATGTTCCACACCGTCGGCTGTCACAACACGACAGGCATATACGCCCGCTGCGGGTATCAGTTGACGCTTGTCGACCGGACGGATATTGGCGGTCGGAAACCCGATCCGACGCCCGAGCTGTTTGCCTGCCACCACCTCGCCTCGCAGACTGTAGGGATAACCAAGCATGACAGCAGCCGATTCGACATCGCCCGTCTGAAGCCTCCGGCGTATGGCCGATGAGCTTATCTTCGAGCCTTCGTCACCGGCCAGCTCCAAACCATGCACTATGGCGACTCCCGACCCGGAGGCCGCACTGTCATATTCCTCCGGTGATGAAAGGCGGTCAGACCCAAAGCGGTGGTTGAAGCCCATCAGCAGCGCATCGACACCATAATCCTCATGCAGCATTGTCATGAATTGCCGGGAAGTCAGTCGCTGAAGATCAGGAGTGAATTCAATCGTTATGACTCTTACTCCATCAAGTTGTTGCAAGGCCTGAAGCCGTTCGTCGGGCGTCATCAACAAAGGTGGAGCCGCCTCAGGCCGGATTGTCTCAAGCGGATGGCATGAAAAAGTAACCACCGCTGGCTTCAAGCCACGACGCGATGCCTCGGCACACAGTTGACGCACCACATCGCGGTGTCCGCAATGCACGCCGTCAAATGCTCCGATTGTAGCCATCAATCGATCGCCCATGTCACTCTACAGGTATTATAGACCGGGGTATTGCTTCAGCAGATCGTACATCTCAGTGCCCGGCGCCACATGCAGTGTCTTGAAACCGATCCGCTCAGCCGCCTCGCAGTTGGCATTCGAATCGTCAAGAAACAGCGTCTCCTCCGGTTTGATACCGTATTTTTCAACCACGGCTTCAAATATCTTAGGGTCAGGCTTCATGGCCTTTACTTCGAAACTTGTCACCGTGCCGTCGAAATAGTAATCTATATTGTGTCCCTGCTTGCGGAACTCAGAGGCTATTTTGCTGTTCCACATGATAGGGTTGGTGTTGCTCAGCACATAGCAGCGAAAATGCTTGTGATACTCTTCAAGTGCATCAAGCCGATTGGTGGGAATGCCAATCAGAAAGGCGCAGAAGGCGTCGTCGATTTCCTTATCGGTCACGTCACGGCCTATGATGCGGCGGATCTCGTCGTGAAACTGCTCGGGACTTAGCGATCCATTTTCTATACCGGCAAACACTCCCGACTGCTCATATTCGCCCAGGAGCGTATCAGCATCTTTCATGCCCAACCGCTCAAACGCTTCCACACAACTGCGACGCCTTATATTCATGATGACGCCGCCAAGATCGAACAAGAGATTCTTTATCATATCATTCGGTTTGGTCACGCAAAGATACTCATAATAATTTGAAATCATCCCCGATTCGAAACAATTGCATACCGCCGGTTGTATATATTGTAATCCGTTTACCGAAAAAACTAATGTTGAATATTTCGAGGGAATTTATTAAGTTTGCAAACTGTTTACTATAATTCATCGCATGAAAACACGTCTACTATATCTCGCCACATGGATGTTGGCTTGCACGGTTTCCGCAATGGCTGAAGCACCCACAGGCTACTACAATTCATTGGTAGGGAAATCGGAGAGCGACCTCAAAACCGCTGTCTACCAAATCATCAACCCTCACACCCAAGTGTCGAGCTACAACAATCTACCATCCTACTTCCGCCAGACCGACGTCCGGCCCGGCACAAGCTACTGGTGGGATATGTACTCCGACATGTCTGTCAACATCAACGGCACATTCGGCACCTACATGAACCGCGAACACTCGCTGCCCAAAAGCTGGTGGGGCGGCTCGACGACCACCCCGGCGTATGTCGATCTCTACCACCTTTACCCCGCCGAAGCCAAAGCCAACCAGGCCAAAAGCAACTATCCGCTGGGCGAAATCAAGGCTGGAACGACTCCAACTTTCAATAATGGCGTGTCGATGGTTGGAACAGGCGTAAATGCGGGCGGCGCAACCTATGTGTATGAACCGGCCAACGAATACAAGGGCGACTTTGCCCGAACATATTTCTACATGGTCACATGCTACCAGTATATGAATTGGGTCAAGGACTGGCAAGTTAAAAACGGCATCTACCCCTCTCTTCAGCAATGGTCCATCGACCTGCTGCTAAAATGGCATCGCGCCGACCCCGTCAGCGAAAAGGAGATCAACCGCAACGAGGCCGTCTACAAGATCCAAAACAACCGCAACCCATTCATCGATGATCCGGATCTGGCTGAATACATTTGGGGCAACAAAAAAGGTCAGGCCTACAAACTTCCGACGACGGTCGAACCCGGAGGCGATGCCACGCTCTTCACCCCAGTCAACAAAATGACCATCGACTTCGGTGAAGTGGCCCTTGGCAACTCCATCACTTCGCAACTCATCTTCCGCGGCGAAAACGTTTACGGCACTTTCAGCCTCGGCATCTCGGGCGCCAACAAGTCGCTGTTCAAGCTCTCGTCTACCACCGTGGTCGGATCCTTGGCCAACAGCACTTCGGGCACCTACGTCACCATTACCTACACTCCAAATGCATTGACTGCCGAAGGCGCCACACACCAGGCACAAGTCAACATCGAAGACGGCTGCCTCGGGGCCTCAAGCTACCGCGTCTACCTCCTCGGCCAGTGTCTGCCCAAGCCAACTCTGACACAACTCACCGCCGTCAACCCCACATCGGTTGGTACCGACAGCTATATCGCCCGCTGGGACACTCAGCCGGCCGATGAAGTGGTCGACTACTATGTTGTTACCGTCAAACGCTACAAAGGCTCCACTGTCACCACCACCGAATACCCTGCCGAAACCGACTCATTGCAGATCGACGGACTCAGCGAAGGGGACTACGACACCTACGCCGTGCAGAGCGTACGCCTCGAAGAACGCTCTCCAATGTCCAACTTCATCACCGTCACTCCGGTTGCGGCCATCGAGGACATCATCGCCGACCAGCCGTTTGTGGTCGAAACATGCGATGGCTTCATCCGATTCCGCTGCTCCAACACTCAGACCGGAGTGCGCATATACGATCTGGCCGGACGCACCATTGCCATCATCCCCGAAGTGACGGACTACATGGAGTATCCCCTACCCTTAGGTGCCTACTTCATAGTGAGCGACGACCACCGGCATCCCATCAAAATTATAGCCCGCTGATGCGACCTGCATTATCATAATCGCACACGAGTGCCGGCATTGGTGTCGGCACTCGTCATTTTACCATCAAGTCTGACATGTCTGACAAGTCTGGCCGATCCGTCCACTACCCCAAAAACCTGGGCATCTCCTGTCATTTTGAAAGAATTATGTTGAAAAACATATCTTTTACGACACATTTATTAGAATAATTATTACTACCTTTGCAGTCCAATTCAATCTAATTACTATTTGTCACTCAATTACTCTTATGGGAAAAATCGATAATCTCGACAAAAAAATATTGGGTATTGTGATGAACAACGCCAGAATACCCTCGAAAGATGTCGCTGCCGAATGTGGTGTCTCAAGAGCCGCCATACACCAGCGTCTGCAGCGCATGATGGACCTCGGTGTCATCACCGGTTCAAGCTACAATGTCAACCCCAAGTCGCTGGGCTATCGCACCTGCACATTCATTGGCGTCAATCTCGACCGCGGTGCAATGTATCGCGATGTAGTCCCCGAGCTTGAAAAGATCCCGGAAATTGTGGAGTGCCACTTCACCACAGGTCCCTATACAATGCTGATCAAACTTTTTGCCCGCGACAATGAACACCTGATGGACCTTCTCAACAACAAGATCCAGAACATCAACGGTGTCAGTGGAACCGAAACTCTCATCTCCCTCGACCACTCCATACACCGCAAAATTCCTATCGATCAGTAATCGCCGATCACATGACATAAAATAGTCGGCCGCTCGCTGTATCCCACAGCAGGCGGCCGATATGATTTCTATAGTAATTATTATGTTATGTTCTTGGTTGTGAGGGAGGTGACATGTGTCAGCAATAGTCGGCAAATCGACGCTGCAACTGCTGGCGAGCATTGAATATGCGACTCTTGACGGTGCCTACCGGCAGACTCATCGCATCGGCTATTTCATCGTATTTGTAGCCTTGCACATGCATGGTGAACGGTTTGCGGTAAGCTTCCTGTATTTCATTGATGGCTGCCGTGATCTCATGGGTGGTGTAAGCGCCCTCCGGAGTGTCAAGGCCACTGTCTTGTGAAAGATTCAGATGATAGTAGTCTTCTGTCCGATCGATAACTGTCGATGCCACGATTGCTTTACGGTAATTGTTGATGAATATATTACGCATGATGGTGAACACCCATCCTTTGAAATTGGAATTGTCAACATACTTTTCGCGGTTGTCGAGAGCCTTTACGGTGGTGTCTTGAAGCAGGTCGAATGCATCATCGCGGTTTGAGGTCAGCATATATGCAAAATTCAGCATATTGGATTGGAGGCTCATAAGTCGGTTGGTAAAAGCAGCAGATTCCATATAGATAATGCGTTAGAGATTATGAATTATGTTGGTTGACATTGCAAATGTAGAAAGAATAATACGAACCAAACAAATCTTATGTTAAACAGTGTTAAAATCGTTACACCATTGTTACAGCATTTGTGATACATCTGATTATCAATGTATTTCGACACACTTAAAAAACGAACAATTTTGCAACTTTGATTGTATTTTCTTTTCCCATATTTTTGAGTCTGCAGTCAAGCAACTTTTTGTGTCGAAGAATGTTGTATGATTCAGAAAGCATCATGGGCGGCAATTTAATATTTTTTTAAGAAAAATATGTGATTAGCCACAAAGAATGCATTACCTTTGTAGATGTCTAACAATATTATAACCGAATTATGGAAAACAAGGAACTTGATAGAATAAGCTACGCTCTCGGACTGAGCATGGGCAACAATTTCCGCAGCAGCGGCATAGAGAAACTCGATATCAAAGATTTTGCCGACGGTGTTGCCGCCGTATTCTCCGGCGAGACCCCCAAGATGACCTACAACGAAGCCAAAGCCGAAATCCAGAAATTCTTCACCGAGATGGAAGAACGTCAGCGCAAGGAAGCCGAAGCCATGGGCAAGGTCAACAAAGAAGCCGGCGAAGCATTCCTCAAAGAAAACGGCGGTCGCGAAGGCGTAAAGACCACCGCTACAGGTCTGCAGTATGAGGTGATCGAAGAAGGCACAGGCGCATCGCCCAAGCCCGGTGATGATGTGACCGTTCACTACACCGGCACGCTGATCGACGGCACAGTGTTTGACAGCTCAGTAGAGCGAGGCGCACCCGCCACATTCGGCGTCACTCAGGTGATCCCCGGATGGGTCGAAGCTCTTCAGATGATGAAGGAAGGCGCAAAATGGCGTCTGTTCATTCCCTCGCAGCTCGCCTACGGTCCCAACGGTGCCGGCGGTGTGATCGGCCCGAATGCCACTCTGATTTTCGATGTTGAACTCCTCAAGGTCAACAGCAAATAATCATTGGCATTTTTGTCGCACCATACAATACAAAACAACGATACGAAAAAAATGATCCGTCGCTGTCTATTTATAATAATGTGTATGGCCGTCTGCTCAACCGCTTTCGGCCGAGGCTATGAACTGACCCGTCAGGAACGCGACTCCGTGGCCACGGCTCTCGCTACAATTTGGGGCGAATATGTCGTGAAAAAGGCCCATAAAGACGGCCCCGATGTCAGTGCAGAATATATGCGCGGACTCGAAGAAGCCCTCAACCTGGCGTCGAACAACGATGCCTACCTTCAGGGTCTGATGGAAGGCGGCATGATAGCACAACGCCTGCAGCAGGTTGAAAACGTGGGAGGTTTCAAAGTGGACATGGCTCGCTTCATCACCATACTCAAACGTGCTGAAAAAGGCCGTCGCACCGGCTTCACCCACAAAACGGCTGAAGATTATCTCAACCGCGTGATGACAAAAATCAGCGAGGACACAAAGGTGGTGGACAACTCCGCAGCTTTCCTCGAAGCCAAATCCAAAGAAGAGGGCATCATCAAGACACCGTCGGGACTGCTTTTTGAAGTGATCACCGAGGGCGAAGGCGATCAGCCGCTGATGACCGACGAAGTGCTTGTCAACTATGTGGGCACTCTCATCGATGGCCGCGAATTTAACCGCTCCGACGAAAGCTCCGGCGCCGCTTTCAAAATCAAGGACCTCATCCCCGGTTTTGCCGAAGGACTCACCATGATGAAACGCGGAGGCACCTATCGCCTTTACATCCCTGCCGAGATCGGTTACGGCCCGGAAGGCGTGGTCGGTCTGATACCCGGTGGAGCTGCCACGATATTCGACGTTCAGATGATCGACTTCCGCCACCTTGATGCCGACGGCAATGTCATTTCGCCTGAAGAGACTCCGGCTTCAGCCGAATGATCCGTACTGACTAATGAATTGAAATCAAACAAACAAACAAACAAACAAACAAATAAACACTTAACACAACACAATGAAAAAATTACTTTTGATCGGTAGCGTTGCTCTGCTTGCTATCGGATTTTCAGCTTGTAAAGGAAAAGGCACCGGCAACGGCCCCAAAACCTACGGCGACTCCCTTTCTTATTATATGGGTCAGGCTTCAGGCTACGGATTGCTCAACAACCTCAACAACATGCCCGAAGATATGCGCGACAAAGTCAACAAAGACGACTTCCTTATCGGCTTGAAGACCGTACTCGACGCCGACACATCTCGTCAGGACTATCTCCAGGGTCTCGCTTATGGCCTTCAGCTGTGCAACCAGCTTCTGGAAATGGAAAAAGCCGGCGTTAATTTCGACCGCGAAGTGTTCTTCAAAGAATTCAAAGCCTCTTTCCTTGCCGACACCGTAAGCACCGACCAAATGATGCTCCTTAACGAAAAGCTTCAGCCTCTGATGGAACGCGCCTATAACGAAATGATGAAAGCCCGCGTCAAAGAGCAGGAAGCCTATCAGAAAGCTCTTCAGGAAAAATACGACAAGAACAAAGCCGAAGGCGATAAGTTTGTTGCCGAAGCCATGACGAAAGACAAAGATCTTAAAAAGACCGAATCGGGTCTCGTCTACAAAGTGACCAAACTCGGCACCGGTGAAGTGGCCAAAGACACCGACAGAGTCAACGTGGTCTACAAAGGCACCAAAATCAACGGTGAAGAATTCGATTCGTCAAACGGTCAGGAAGTGGCATTCTCGCCCCGCGGCGTTGTGAAAGGCTTCGGCGAAGCTCTCACCACATTCCCCGCCGGTTCGCAGGTGACACTCTATATTCCTGCCGAACTCGGCTACGGCAAGCAGGCTCAGGGCAAAATCCAGCCGGGTGAAACCCTCGTATTCGACATCACCATCGGCGATGTTGTTAAGCCCCAGGCTCCCGCAGCTCCGGCCGACACCGTAAAGAAATAATTGTTTGAAAACCATAACTTGGTGCTACGGCCGAAATCTTTTGGTCGTGGCACTGAGTGTAATATGTGTTCCTATGAACGGCTCAGCTTCATCATCAGTCAAAAAGCCTCGTCTGGTGTTTCTCACCGGTGCAGGGGTCAGTGCCGAAAGCGGCATCTCCACGTTTCGCGACAGCGGTGGCCTGTGGGACAAATATCCAGTGATGGACGTGGCAAGCGCCGACGGGTTTGCCCGCAATCCGGCACTTGTGCATCAGTTCTACAATACGCGTCGTCGCGAACTGCTCGGCGTTGAACCCAACCAGGCTCATCGCGACATCGCATTTCTGCAGCGATGGTATGACGTCAGCGTGATTACACAAAACGTTGACAATCTACACGAACGTGCCGGAAGCTCCGATGTGCTCCATCTTCACGGCGAACTGATGAAAGTAAGATCAATCCCCCACCCGGAGCGAATCTATGAACTGACACCCGACAATCTCGACACCGACATCGACAGTCGCGACAGCTACGGCGATCCCATCCGTCCACACATCGTTTTCTTCCAGGAGGCAGTGCCCAACATCGAACCGGCAGCCGAAATTGTCAGCGAGGCCGATGTGCTGGTCATCATAGGGACTTCGATGGCCGTCTATCCGGCTGCAGGATTGGTCTACTACGCACGTCGCGGGGTGCCCGTCTACTACATCGACCCCAATCCGGCTCCGGTGCCCGACGGCATCACCGTGATCAAGGCCACCGCCACCGAAGGCATGAAACAACTTTTGAAAATACTCGTGAAATGAAAAAATTACTCATAGCGGTCGTAGCCGCCATAGCATGCTCACCATTGGCAGGCGCACAGAATCCAGATGCCGACTCCCTCGGCTACTATATCGGAGCAACGCAAGGAGCCATGTTCAACCACATGATAGCGTCCGAACAGCCCCAGGCCAATCAGGAAGCATATAAAAAAGAATTTCTCGACGGACTGGCATCAACACTGCTCGCCGACACTTCGCGTGCGGCCTTTCGTCGCGGCCAGACTGTAGGTTTGAACATAATCGACGAACTCGGCAAAATGAACGTTGCCGGACAGACGGCCAATCTTCAGAAGCTCTACGATGCTTTCGCCCAACTCCTTGGACAAAGCGACGTCACCGAACAGCAATATCGGGTTTTCTACGAAAACCTTGCCCGGCTCATGGAGCCAACCCGCACCTACTATCAGCAGCAGCAGGATGCGCGTCGCGCCGAGGCCGAACGCGCTCAGCGTGAAAGCGTGGAGACCAACATAAAGGCCGGCGACGAATTCATGGCTCGGTTGAAAGCCAACAACAAAAACATCGTGACCACTCCCTCAGGCCTCGTTTATGAAGTCAACAAAAAGGGAACCGGCCCTACACTTGCCGAAGGACAAGACGCAATGGTGCGCTACACCGGACGTCTGGTCGATGGCACACAATTCGACTCTTCGGGCGACAAAGCAATTCGATTCAACCCCAACCAGGTGATCAAGGGCTTCGGCGAAGGTCTGCGACTGATGAACAAGGGCTCGAAATACACTTTCTACATTCCCTATCAGCTGGCCTACGGCATGCAGGGTCCTCCCGCAATCGGCCCGGCTCAGACACTCATTTTCGAAGTGGAATGCGTCGATATCCTGCCTGAAAAATAATACTCGAAACAATAATAAACAATCAATAAACTGACATGAAAACAAAAGTTCTTTTGGCCGGATTATTTCTGGCTGCCGTGTCGCTCACTTCGTGCAAGGGCGGCGCAAAAGGTGCTGACGCACCCGAACCCAAAACATTCGAGGACTCGGTTGCCATGCTTCAAGGCATCGCATTCGGATCCGACATGCTTGCCACTTATCAGCAACTTCCCGATTCGGTGAAGGCCAAATTCGACCGCGATAAATTCCTCGCAGGTATCAAACTGATCCTCGATGCCGACACAACCGAAGCTTATCAGTCGGGCATTCAGATCGGCCTTAATCTCCTCAATGCTATGCAACAGGGTCGCGTGGCTGGCGTTGACCTCGACCCTAATATGCTCTACAGCTACTTTGCCGAAACATTTATGGCCGACTCCGTAGATTCTAAAAAGATTGACGGTATGAGGGACAGATTCGAACCGATCATGACCAGATATCAGGACAAACTTCAGACTTATGCCTACGAATCGCAGATCCGCTATCAGGCTCAGATGCAGAAGATGTTTGACAAGAACGTGGCTGAAGGCACAAAATTCATGGCCGACCTCAAAGCCAAGGATCCCGAGGTTAAAACCACTGCATCAGGTCTTAGCTATAAAGTTACCAAAATGGGCACAGGCGAAGTGGCTAAAGAAGGTGAAGTGCCCGTGATCTACACCGGCAAATTTATTGACGGCACCGTGTTCGACTCGAGCAACAACGAAGTGGTTCCGTTTGCTATCGACGGCGTTGTTCCCGGCTTCAAAGAAGCTCTCACCACCTTCCCCGCAGGCACTCAAGTCACTCTCTATGTACCCTACGATCTTGGCTACGGTGCCAACGGCAGCAGCGTCGTTCAACCCGGTCAGACCATGATTTTCGACATGGAGATCTGCGAGAAATAACGAACCGATATGTCTAAAAGACTATACCGCATATGCTTGACAGCAGCCATGGGCCCCGTGCTCGTGGCTCTGTCTGCTTGTGGCAGCAGTGGATCGGCCGACGGCGCCGACTCCACCATCGTTGCCACTACATTTGCCGACTCCATTTCCGAGGCCCTTGGCAATCAGTGGGGTTGCATGCAAAACATCGACTTCCTCTCGCTTGCCGACTACAAGGGCACACGCATTGATGTCGACGACTTCATGGAAGGACTGGCCGCCCATCTGCGCACCGACATCAACACCGCATCAAAATCCGAAGGCATTGCCAAGGCTTCTGATGTGGCTGCGCAAGTCGACAGCTACGCCGCTGTAGGCGTTTATCTTTCGCCCGCTAAGGTGGGAGAGGCCATGAAGACGCAACTGATGGCCGACACGCTGACCCGGCAACAGGCCGACGAAATGCAATTTGAATTTGACCAAAAAATGTCGGTGGTGCAGAATCTGATTCTCGAACGCATGCGCAACGAGCGCCGCCAAGAGATGATACGCGACAACAAATTGCGAAAAGCCAACACCGAAGCAGGTCGAAATTTTCTCGAAGAGAAGATGAAAACCGATCCTGAGATCAAGCGCTCCGCATCTGGTCTCGCCTACAAGATCACCGATCCGGGCACCGGCGAAAAGATTCCCTCCGGCTCCACCGTTCAGATAGTCTACAGCATGAAAGCTCCCGATGGCCATATCATTGATTCATCACGCAATCAAATAATCGACGTGCCACTCGACGACAACATGATCGCCGGCCTGCGCGAAGGCATCGATCTGCTGAGTCTCGGAGGCGAAGGCGTGCTTTACGTGCCTGCTTCACTGGGATTTCAACGCGAAGTCGATGGCGTGCAACCGGGTCAGCTCATCATCATCGAACTACAAATCAAAGGATCCAAATGAAAGCAATAATTCCAATTTTGGCCGCAGTCATTCTGACTTGCATGCTTCCCAGTTGTAAAAACGGATCGTCGAGCTCCGACGCTGCCGACTCGACTTCTGTCGACGTCAAAATTGACAGCGTGGTCGATTCTGCACAGGCCGACACCCTGGCTATGCTTCTTGGCACCCTGGTGGCCAACGATGTTCTGCTCGAGAAAAACCTGAATGATTCGGCACGTGCCGAATTCGACGCTGCCCAATACGCCGAAGGTGTCGCCATCGCACTGAGCGACAAGAACAAATCAGCTTCATACACATATGGCGTACAGGCTGCCCGCGACCTTCGTCGACGCGTCGATGAACTTCGCCAATATGGTGTCGACGTCAATATCGATCTTCTGATTCAGGCCATCCGCCAAAATCTTCAGGCCGACAGCATATCGGAAGCAGACCTCGAACGAGCTAACACTGTCTACAACAACTTGCTTCAACACGTCTACTCCGATTGATCAACGTCATTTACACGACGATCAACAATACGGACTTTCATCATCATACGAGGCTCTGCACCTGGCAGAGCCTTTTTCATATCCGTCCCTCCAAATTTACAAATGCAAATATCAACGCGTGGTATTTCAACGCCATTACGTCACTAAAAATCAACGCCTTGTCATAGTGTTAATAACTTCCGGCTAAATTTTGTCAAAAAATCACAGTTTAAATTTGTAAACTTTATGTAAATTTCCGTAACTTTACATCGGTATAAAGCGTCCTTGCACAAAAACAATAAACCATTGGTTATGAACGAAATGCCCGTCTACCACATACCTGCTCTGCTTCCTCAGTCGCTTGAAGCACTCGACATTCAGCCAGGCGGAGTGTATGTCGATGCCACTTATGGCGGCGGCGGACACTCAAAAGCGATTGTGGAAAAGCTTTCCGAGCAAGGGCACCTTTATTCGTTCGACCAGGACGATGAAGCGGTCGAAAGAGCCATTTCCGACCCGCGGTTTACGATTGTGTACGGCAACTTCCGATATCTGAAAAATTTTCTCCGCTACTATGACGTCAACAGCGTTGATGGCATACTTGCCGACCTCGGCGTGTCGTTTCACCACTTCGACGATTCCAACCGCGGTTTCAGTTTCAGATTCGATGGAGCCCTCGACATGCGCATGAACCGCCACGCCACAGCATCGGCAGCCGACATTCTCAACGAATACGACGAACAGCGGCTGGCCGATATCTTCACACTCTACGGCGAACTCAAGCAGGGACGCCGAATGGCTGCCGAAATCGTCCGTCTGCGTCAGCAGGGAAAACCGGTCGACACCGTGAGCGCCCTGACTTCCGCCCTGGCAAAATTCATCTCGCCCAACCGCGAGAAAAAAGAACTCGCAATGCTCTTCCAGGCTCTGCGCATCGAGGTTAACCACGAAATGGATGCCCTCGAGCAGTTTCTCAAACAAAGCGTCGAAGTGCTCCGACCCGGCGGCCGTCTGGCCATCATCACCTACCACTCGCTTGAAGATCGTCTTGTCAAAAACTTCATGCGCAGCGGCAACTTCACCGGCCACGTCGAAAGCGACCTGTTTGGTAACGTTCGCACCCCACTCAAGCAACTCACGTCAAAACCGATCGTCCCCACCGACGAGGAAATCGAAAGAAATCCCCGGTCGCGTTCAGCAAAACTCAGAGTCGCCACAAAACTTTAACCCAAACATTCGACCATCATGACCTCGACAAGAAATAAAAGCAACACCGCTGCAAAGACGGAGAATTCATCAAACATTCTCCGCCAGGTGATGTTTGGCAAAATAGTGTCGAGCGACTTCTTCGCCCGCAACTGGGTGGCCATGCTGATAATCGTGTCGATGATTCTGGCCTACACCGCCGGAAAATACACATGCCAGACCAAAATGGAGCAAGTGCGCCGACTGACATCCGAACTCGAGATCGTCAGAGCCGAACGCATCCGCGCCAAAAGCGAATATATGGGCAAAGTCCGTGAATCTGCCATGCAGAAAATGGTCGACGAACTCAACCTCGGCCTGACCGTGCAGGAATTCCCGCCCTATGTGATCAACGAACAGGAGGAAAAGAAATGAAAAGAGAAAACCGCAAAAACATTCTTTTCCGCTACGGCCTGATCATATCCGCGATCATATTGCTGTCCATAGTCATCATCTATCGCCTGATGGACAACACCATGTTTTCGGCCGACAAGTGGAATGCCAACGCTGAAAAGACCCTCTCCAAGCTCGACACCATCATGCCGGTGCGAGGCGACATCCTCGGATGCGATGGCACTGTGCTGGCCACAAACATGATCATCTACACCCCGATGATCGATTTTCGCGTGCCGAAATTCAACGAAAAGCTCTATCGCGATAGCCTCAACCGCCTGTGCGACAGCATGGCCAAGCATTTCCCGGTGCGCGACAGTGATGGTTGGAAAGAATACCTGTCGAAACCGCTTGCCAAAAAGAAAGAAAATCGGCCACGTGCCTTCCCCGTACTCCGAAAAATTTCATACGACGACAGTCAACTGCTGAAAACGTTCCCCTTCTTCAACCAAAAGAAACGCTATTCGGGACTCCACATCGACAGCGAACTGGCTCGTGTGCGCCCCTATGGCGAGATGGCACGTCGCAGTATCGGTGCCGTTGGCGAAACCGACGACGACCGTCGTCGCCGTGGCATCTACGGCCTTGAAAAGTCGCTTGACTCCCTGCTTGCAGGCACTCCGGGCATTTCAAAGAAAGTGCGCCTGACCAATGCAATTGTCGACTGGGCCGACCGCGAGCCCATCGATGGCTACGACGTGATGACCACCATCGACATCAAGATGCAGGACATCGTGGAAAACGAGCTCAACAAAGTGCTCGAAGTATGCAAAGCCGATTGGGGCACAGCAATCATGATGGAGGTGGGGACCGGCGACATCAAAGCAATAGCCAATCTCGAATACGACATAAAACGAGGCTACTACATCGAAAGCCAGGACTACGCCGTCAACCGCTACGAACCAGGGTCAGTGGTCAAAACTCTCTCGCTGATGATAGCAATGGAAGATGGTCGCGCACCGTCGCTCGACAAGGTGTACACCACCGGCGGATCATTCAAGATCAGCGGATTTTCAACATCTGATTGCTCCAAGAGCGACACACTGTCGCTGCGTCGCGCCCTCGAGATATCTTCGAACATCGTGATGTCGAAAATGATTCTCGAAGCCTACGGCGATGATCCGGGCCGCTTCTACAGCCGCATTCGTCGCTCAGGATTCCTTGACCGCTTCAACACCGGCATTGCCGGTGAAGTGCCGCCGCGCATCGATTCGCTTGCCAAAACCAACAAGCTTTCGCTCACGCGCCAGAGCTTCGGCTACGGCACAGAAATATCTCCCCTCTACACCTGTGCGCTCTACAATGCCATAGCCGGCGGAGGCCGCTTTGTGCGCCCGCGTCTTGTCAAAGGTCTGCGAGGCAACGGCGTCGACACTATATTCGACGTCAGCTACGTGCGCGACCGCATATGCTCCGAAGAGACTGCCCGCGAACTCCGCGACATGCTCCACCGGGTGGTGTGGGGTCCGCGCGGCACTGCCCGCTCAGTGCTCAAGAGCGACAAAGTGGAGATTGCCGGCAAGACCGGCACCGCCAACATTATCGTTGACAAGAAATATGCCAAAGGCGTCAACCGACTTGCATTCTGCGGGTTCTTCCCATACGACAATCCACGCTACACATGCATGGTGCTGATATCATATCCCAAAGAGACATGGATCAGCCCGGCCACAACCAGCGGACGTGTAGTGAAAAACATTGCAGAGGCAATGTATGCCCGCGGCATGCTGGGCAACAATTCCGACTTCCGCTCCGCCGGATCGAAAGTGGGCGACCACCCGACCTACTACGGTTCGAACGACGACCGCATGAAGAAAGCCAACAAAACCATCGGTGCACCTACGATGGCCACTCTCTCCAAGCCCCACCGGGTGAAATCCGGTGTGCCTGATGTGGTTGGCCTCGGCCTTCGCGAAGCCATCAGAGACCTCGAGTCGGCCGGCTACAACGTCAGCTTCACCGGCACCGGATACGTGTCGGGCCAACTTCCCACCGCAGGTACGCCCTCAAAACCGGGCACCACGGTCAACCTTGTGCTTCGCGAATAATCTGACACAGATCAAACATCAATATATAATAACAGAACAAAACCCACCACGCAATAAAACATAGATTATGAAATCACTGTCCGACCTCCTTTCGGCAATTGCAGTCGAAGAAATCATTGGTAGCGATTCGAAAGAAATCACCTCCATAGAGTGCGATTCACGCAAGATCAAACTCGGCTCTCTGTTTGTGGCCATCAGAGGCTACAACGTCGACGGCCACAAATTCATTCCGCTGGTCACTCTGGCCGGAGCTTCGGCCATCGTATGCGAGGAACTGCCCGAGCGACTGGAGTCATCAATCACCTACATCCGCGTGGCCAACACTTCGGTGGCACTCGGCTATCTCGCCTCGCAGTGGTGGGGCAACCCTTCTCGCAAACTGAAGCTGGTAGGCGTCACCGGCACCAACGGCAAAACCACCACTGCCACACTTATCTATGAGATGGCACGTATGATGGGCTACAAGGCCGGTCTGCTTTCCACTGTTGCCAACTATATAGAGGACGAGCGCATCCCCGCCACTCAGACCAC
The DNA here is from genome assembly GCA_023666835.1 of Bacteroides sp. Taxonomy (GTDB): domain Bacteria; phylum Bacteroidota; class Bacteroidia; order Bacteroidales; family Muribaculaceae; genus Paramuribaculum. Next base: position 26,659 of record JAMPBJ010000004.1, read on the forward strand.
TCCCGGAGCACTCGAACTCAACGAACTGCTCCATCGCATGGTTGTGGCCGGTTGCACCTACGCCGCTATGGAGGTCAGCTCTCATGCTGCCCATCAGCACCGCATTGCCGGACTGACATTTGCCGGAGGTATCTTCAGCAACCTCACCCGCGACCACCTCGACTATCATGAGACAGTCGATGCCTACATAGCCGCTAAAAAAATGTTTTTCGACCAACTCTCGAAAAACAGCTTCGCTCTTATCAACGCCGACGACCGTCACGGTTCGGTGATGGTGCAGAACACCATGGCAAAGGTCTATACCTACTCCCTTCGCCAACAGGCCGACTTTATGACCAAAATCGTGGAAAGCCGTCTCGACGGCATGCTTCTGTCGCTCAACGGACGCGAAGTTGAGGTGCTGTTCACCGGACGATTCAACGCCTACAATCTGACGGCCGTCTATGGCGCGTCGGTGCTTCTCGGATGGGATGTGGATGAAATACTGCGCAACATGAGCCGACTCGTCCCCGTTGCCGGCCGCTTCCAGACCATTCGTGGCGGTCAGAACATCACTGCAATCGTCGATTATGCTCACACGCCCGATGCGCTGGTTAACGTGCTCGACACGATCCGCGACGTTGTCGGTGCCGACGGCCGCATCATCACCGTGGTAGGCGCCGGAGGCAACCGCGACAAAGGCAAGCGCCCGCAGATGGCCCGCGAAGCAGCCCTGCGTTCACAGGTACTTGTGCTCACGTCCGACAACCCACGCAACGAAGAACCTGCCGACATCATACGCGACATGCGAGCCGGTCTCGACTTCGCCACCGATTGCCGGGTAGTTGAAATCGTCGACCGTCGCGAAGCCATCAGCAAAGCACTGACATCGGCTGAAGCCGGCGACGTGGTGCTGATAGCCGGCAAGGGTCATGAAGACTATCAGGAGATCAACGGTGTCAAGCACCACTTCGACGACCGCGAAGTTGCAACCGAAATACTCAACCAACTCTAAACAGTCACAATCATGCTTTACTATCTGTTTGAGGTATTGAGAGAATATGGAGTCCCGGGCGCACGCCTGATGGACTATATCACCTTCCGTTCGGGAATGGCTTTGTTGCTTGCTCTGCTGATAGCTCTCGTGTTTGGCAAACGCATAATCGAAAGACTGCAGCTGATGCAGGTAGGCGAAATAGTGCGTGACCTCGGGCTGCAGGGTCAGACAGAGAAAAAAGGCACACCCACAATGGGAGGTGTCATCATCATACTTTCCATACTCGTGCCGTGTATCCTGATCGGCAATCTTTCGAACGTCTACATGGTGCTGATGATCGTGGCCACCGTTTGGCTGGGCATCCTTGGCTTTCTTGATGACTACCTGAAACTCAAGCGCCATAACAAGGACGGCATGAGCGGCAAGTTCAAAATCATCGGTCAGGTGGGCCTCGGCCTGCTTGTGGGTCTGACCATGTGGTTCAGCCCCAAAGTTGTGATGCAACCCAACGCCGAAATCACCGAACCTACACCTACCGAAATCGAAATTACCCATACCGACCATAGCATCAAAGCTCCGCAGACCACAATACCCTTCGTCAAGAACAACAACTTCGACTATACTTGGCTCACCGAGTGGATGGGCGACCACGCAGCAACAGGCGGCTGGATCGCTTTTATCCTCGTAACAATCTTCGTGGTAGCCGGTACTTCCAACGGTGCCAATTTGACCGACGGACTCGACGGACTCTGCACGGGCACTTCGGCAATAATCGGTGTGGCCCTTGCCATAATGGCATATCTCGGCGGCCACATAGGCTATTCGGCCTACCTCAACATCATGTATATACCTGACAGTGCTGAACTTGTGGTGTTTATATCGGCCTTCATCGGTGCACTGATCGGATTCCTGTGGTACAATACATACCCGGCACAGGTGTTTATGGGCGACACCGGTTCGCTCACCATCGGTGGCATCATAGCAGTGTTTGCCATCCTTATCCGCAAAGAGCTGCTCATCCCGATCCTTTGCGCCATTTTCTTCATCGAAGACCTTTCGGTGATCATCCAGGTGTTCTACTTCAAACTCACCAAACGTCGCACAGGCACAGGCCGTCGCATATTCAAAATGACTCCTCTCCACCACCATTTCCAGAAGGAGGGAAAGGGAAGCGAGTCGCTGCTGACATGGCCTCAGCAACCCATCCACGAATCGAAAATCGTCACCCGCTTTTGGATCATCGGAATTCTTCTGGCCATCGTGACCTTCGTCACACTCAAAATCAGATAAATCTCATCAACAGCAATGAAATCAAACGATAAAAAACGCATTGTAGTACTCGGCGGCGGCGAAAGCGGTGTCGGTGCAGCCATTCTTGCCAAAGATAAAGGCATGGACGTGTTCCTGTCCGACATGGGCTCGATAGCACCAAAATACCGCGACATGCTTCAGTCCGAAAACATAGCTTGGGAAGAAGGACATCACACGGCTGAACTCATACTTAATGCCGACGAAGTGGTGAAAAGTCCGGGCATACCACCGACAGCTCCTATGATGAAAGCTATTGTCGAGCGCAACATTCCGGTAATCTCCGAAATTGAATACGCCGGACGATTCACCGATGCAAAAATGGTATGTATCACCGGAAGCAACGGCAAGACCACCACTACTATGATGACCTATCACATACTGCGCGATGCCGGCATCAATGTCGGTCTGGCCGGAAATGTAGGCAAGAGCCTGGCTTTGCAGGTGGCTCGCGAGCCCCACGACGTATATGTGATCGAATTGTCGAGTTTCCAGCTCGAAAACATGTACGACTTCAAAGCCAACGTGGCTGTGATGCTCAACATCACCCCTGACCACCTCGACCGCTACGACTACAAGATGCAGAATTATATAAATGCCAAATTCCGCATCCTCAACAATCTGACTGTCGACGACGCATTCATCTTCTGGCAGGACGACCCCGTGATACAGGCCCAGATGCGCCGCATCAGCACCGAGGCAACACTTTATCCCTTTGCCGAACACCGCCACGATGGAAGCCGGGCATATGTCGACGAAAGCGACCGGGTGGTTTTCGACACTCCCGACACATCGCTGACGATGCCTCGAAGCGAACTGTCGCTCCACGGACTCCACAACCTGTACAACTCAATGGCAGCAGGTCTGTCGGCTTGCTTGCTGAACATACGCAAAGACGACATACGCCGTGCACTCAGCAACTTCGAAGGCGTCGAGCACCGCCTTGAATTCGTGGCCGACATCGACGGCGTGCGCTACATCAATGACTCCAAAGCCACCAACGTCAACTCCTGCTGGTATGCCCTTGAATCGATGCACGCAGCCGAAGAGCCCAACGTTGTGCTAATTTTAGGCGGCAAGGACAAAGGCAACGACTACACCGAGATCGAACAACTGGTGAAAGACAAAGTCAAAGCCATCGTATGTATGGGCAAAGACAACGCCAAACTTCTCGACTTCTTCAGCAGCAAAGTGGCTTCGATAGCCGACACCCATTCGCTCGATGATGCTTTGGCCGCAGCACGTGGCTTCGCCTCAACCGGCGACACCGTGTTGCTCTCGCCCTGTTGCGCCAGCTTCGACCTCTTTCATTCCTATGAAGAACGCGGCACGCTCTTCAAGGAAGCCGTCAAAGCTCTCCGCTAATCTCGCCATCTCATACTCTCTAAAATAAATCAATCCTCAAACTCTCTTCAAAACCACTACCCACCAACATGGAATCAGATTCCTCAACGATCATCAACCCCATACAGTCAGCCGCTCCGGCAGTTCAAACCGATGCAGCCAGCGATGCGCCCGTAGCCAAAGGCGACAAGCACATCTGGGGCATCTACATATTCCTCATACTGATTTCGGTCATCGAACTCTACAGCGCTTCGTCGCGCGAGGTGTCGACGGCCGGACTCGGCGTCTACGGCACTATAGTGCGTCACGTCATTCAGCTGTTCATGGGCCTTTGCATCATCTATTATCTTCAGAAAACCCACTATCGCAAGATTCTCAAATGGGTGATACCGTTCACGCTGCTCAGCGTAGCGCTGATGGGCTACACCATGTTTTTCGGTGAGGTCGTCAACGGAGCCCGACGTAATTTCCATCTGATGGGCATCTCCATTCAGCCATCTGAACTTTTGAAGATATCGGCGGCCATGATGACCGCTCTGATCATGTCGCGCACCCAGGTAAAAGGAGGCGGCGTGTCCAACAAGGGTATTATCTGGAGCGCGGCAGTCATATTGCTCTTTTGCGCCATGCTTGCCCCTCAGGGGTTGACCAACACGTTGCTTCTGATCAGCATCAGTATGTCGATGATGATAATCGGAGGAACACCATTTCGCAAAGTGGGCTACGTGATCGTGGTCTATGTCGCATGCTTCTCCCTTTATGTGGGAGTCCAGATGATCAGACACGCCCATGCGGCCAATGCTACAAAAACCGAACAAACCGACGGCACGGCAAAAGAGGAAAAATCTGATCCACGTTTCGTCACATGGATAACCCGTCTGACCAATTTCGGCGACTCCAAACCCAAATATGAACAGGAAATGACGAGCGACAACCAGCAGGAAATGCTCGGCTACATGGCTCAGGCCCACGGCGGAGTGTTCGGCGTAATGCCCGGCCACAGCCGCGAAACGTCGCGTCTGCCCCTTGCATTCACCGACTATATCTACTCGATCATCGTGGAAGAGATGGGGCTGATAGGCGGACTCTTCGTACTGGTACTCTACCTGTGGCTATTGGGGCGAGCAAGTGCCATAGCCTCACGATGTTCGCGTGCCTTCCCTGCTTTGCTTGTCATAGGCATGGCTCTGACCATTGTGTTCCAGGCTCTGTTCCACATATGCATCGTCACCGGCGTCATACCGGTTTCCGGTCAGCCACTACCTCTGATATCAAAGGGTGGATGTTCGATTCTTGTCACCTCAATAGCATTCGGCATAATGCTTAGTGTCAGTCGATTCGCAGTAAGGACAGGAGCCAAGAACAAAGAAATACGTCAGGAAATCGACTCACTGCCCGAGGACATGCGAGCCGACAATCCTTCGCAACTGTAAATATATATATATATATATATATATATCGACAACTAAACAGTCATAACCATTTGCAATAACAACACATGAGCAAACAACATAAATCAGAAACCGAAATAAACCGTCCGATGCGAGTGCTCGTCAGCGGCGGTGGCACCGGCGGACACATATTTCCGGCCGTGGCCATAGCCAATGCCGTACGTCGTCGCCATCCCGACGCCGAAATTCTGTTTGTCGGAGCACTCGGACGCATGGAAATGGAACGAGTACCCGCCGCCGGCTACGAAATCGTAGGCCTTCCCATCGCCGGTTTTGACCGTCGCCGAATCTGGCGCAACTTTGCCGTGATGGTCAAACTGATCAGAAGCATGCGCAAGGCGCGCAAGGTGCTCCGCGAATTCAAGCCCGACATAGCCATTGGCGTGGGAGGCTATGCAAGCGGTCCGATGCTCAAGGAAGCTCAGCGACGCGGCATTCCCACTCTGCTGCAGGAACAGAACTCCTATGCAGGAGTGACCAACAAACTTCTCGCTCGCAAAGCCAAAGCCATTTGTGTGGCATATGAAGGCATGGATCGCTTCTTTCCGGCCGATAGCATCGTGATGACAGGTAATCCCGTACGCTACGAGATAGCCACTGCCGACATGGATCGTCGGAAAGCCAAAGCCAAACTCGGCTTCGACCCCGACCGCAAACTGCTTGTGGTGGTAGGTGGTTCGCTCGGAGCCTGCACCATCAACGACAGCATCGGTGCATCCCTCGACAAAATCACCGATCACGACATACAGATTCTGTGGCAGACCGGCAAACTCTACGCCGACGAATGTGCTGCCACAGCCTCAGGCAAAAAAGACGTCAAAGCCATGGCTTTCATATCCGACATGGCCACAGCCTATCGCGCCGCCGACCTGATAGTGGCCCGCGCAGGAGCAGGCACCATATCCGAACTGCAACTGCTCGGTCTTCCGGCCATACTCGTGCCCTCGCCCAATGTAGCTGAGGACCATCAACGCAAAAACGCCCAGGCGCTCGTCGACCATGACGCGGCAGTGATAGTGCTCGATGCCGACGCACGCACCCGACTCGCCGACACCGTGATCGATCTTATGGCCGACAGCGATCGCCGCGACCGGCTGGCTGATAACGTCGGCAAGATGGCTCTTCGCGGTAGCGATGAGGCCATTGTCGACACCATTGAACGTGTACTTTCCAATCTCGATTGAATGAAGCAGAAGAAAAACATATATTTCGTAGGCGCAGGCGGCATAGGCATGGCTGCCCTCGAACGCTATTTCCTCTCCAAGGGCTACAACGTCGGCGGATACGACCGCACCCGCACTGCCCTGACCGATGCTCTGACAGCTGAAGGCGTGAAGATCACATTCGACGATTCAGCCGAAGCTATAACCGAAGAATTTCGCAATCCGGCCGACACGCTGGTGGTCTACACTCCGGCAGTACCTGATTCGCATCCCGGTCTGACCTACTTCCGCGCCAATGGATTTGAAGTGGTCAAACGCGCTGCAGTCCTTGGCCTTGTCACCCGCGGCAGCAAAGCACTGTGCTTCGCCGGCACTCATGGCAAGACCACAACATCATCGATGGCTGCCCACGTGCTTCACAGCTCTTCGGCCGGGTGCAATGCATTTCTTGGGGGTGTACTCCGTAACTACGGCAGCAACTTTCTGCTCGACCCGAATTCCGACATTTCGGTAGTTGAAGCCGACGAATATGACCGTTCATTCCACCATCTGCGCCCCATGGTAGCCGTGGTCACATCAACAGATCCCGATCATCTCGACATATATGGCACAGAAGAAGCCTATCTTGAAAGCTTCGCACGATTCACCGAACTCATTGCCGACGGAGGTGCCCTTATCAAGCACACCGGACTGAAAATGCGCGAACGCGTGTCGTCCACGGTCAAAGTCTACACCTATTCGCGCGACGAGGGCGACTTCCATGCAACCAATATCCGCCACACCGACGGCGACATCATCTTCGACCTTCTGACCCCCGACGGCACCATTGCCGACATCAAGCTCGGAGTACCCGTCGAAATAAACATCGAAAACGCTATCGCATCACTTGCCGCAATATGGGCCGCCGGACTGCTCGAATGCGATAACGCCCGCAGCGCAATGGCCTCGTTCATGGGGCCCAAACGCCGCTTCGAATCGTGGCTTCGCACGCCTGACCACGTGGTGATCGACGACTATGCCCATCATCCCGACGAACTGCGTAACTCCATCCGCTCCGTCAAGGCACTCTATCCCGATCGCCGCCTGACCGTGGCTTTCCAGCCTCATCTCTACAGCCGCACACGCGACTTTGCCCCACAATTTGCTCAAGCACTGTCGGAAGCCGACAGCGTCATACTGCTCGACATCTACCCTGCCCGCGAACTTCCGATCGAAGGCGTCACTTCGGGCATTATATTCGACCGAATCACTTCGCCCAAGAAGGTGATGACCACCCGCGATGAACTTCCCCGCGCCGTTGCCGACGATGATCCGGAGGTGCTTCTAACAGCCGGTGCCGGCGATATATGTGACAAACTTCCCGAAATAGTAGAAATTCTCAAGTAACAGTCCCTCAACCGGAATGGCCGACAAAATCAGCATAAAACGTTCATGTCTCTTCGCCGCTCTGACCGCAGGTGTGGTGATCTACTTGGGCATCATGGCCTTTGTGGCATCATCGATGGCCGGCACACGCAAATGTACCGGAGTGACCATTGTGGTTCACGATACGGCACAATACCGGTTTGTGACTCCCGAAGAATTGAAGCTCGAACTCGGCAACCTGCCGAAGAGAGCCAAGAGCATACCACTGAGCAGCATCAACACCGACTCGCTTGAACGTGCACTGGCTCGATTTGACAAAATAGAAAGCGTCAGCGTCAATATCCTGTCCGACGGCCGGCTGCTCATCGATGTAGTGCCCATGAAACCGGTGGCCCGCATATTCGACACATCCGGCGAATCATACTACATCAACCGAAGCGGCAAACGCATCAAGGCCGACGCCCGATATCACCTCGACGTGCCCGTGATCACCGGCAATTTCGAAGGCGACTTTTCACCGGTGTCGCTCATACCATTGGTGGACTATATCAACTCAGATTCACTGCTGACCAACTTTGTGTCGATGATCAAGGTGGATTCACCGACCGACATAATCGTCGTCCCATCGATACGCGGCCACGTCATCAACCTTGGCGACACTCTCAACTACGCCGACAAATTCCGACGCGTCAAGACGATGTATCAGCGTGTGATGAACGTCAGAGGCTGGCAGCTCTACGACACCATTTCAGTGAAATGGGACGACCAGATAGTGGCCACGCGCCGCGACAAGACGCTCCACGAAGCCGAGCTGGTGGCCGAAACAACAAATGCCGAAGACGTCGATGTTTCGACAATGCTGAGCGGCCATGACGTGGCGCCTGGCCAATCGTTGCCCAACCGTCCGGTTAAAAACGAAAAGCTGATACCGGGACGCACTATTCCGGCCTCGCGCTTGGCCGACCCACCAACCCTGACACCTTAGAAAACAAATAAAATTCACGATATGGAAGAAAAAAACATTATAGTCATTGAGATAGGCAGCTCCAAAGTGAGAGGCGCTATCGGCACCTACAGCAGCTCGGGTGTGCTCACCGTCAATGCTGTGGAAGAAGAATCGATGCTCGAATGGGTGCGCCACGGTGTGGTAAGCAACGTCGAGGAAGTGGCAATGCTGGTCAACCGCATCATACGCAAGATCGAAAACCGCGTGTCGCCGCGCAAGGTCGAATCGGTCTATGTCGGCATCGGTGGCCGTTCGTTCTGCTCAGTGTCGCGCGATGTCGAAATGCAGTTTGCCGACGATATTGAGATCACCGAATCGATCATCAACGACCTGATCTCAGAAGCGGCCAGCTCAACATTTGCCGACCGCGAGCTACTTCAGGTGATACCTCGCGAATTCTATGTCGACAACAAGAAGGTCAACCGCCCCAAAGGCACCGTTGGCCACAAAATACGCATGTCGGCCAACCTGATCGTTTGCCGCCCAAGCTACAAGCGCAATATTGAGCGCCTGTTCAACGACAAACTCAAAATCAAGGTCAACGACTATTTGGTGCGCCAGATTTCGATGGGCGACGTTGTGTTGACTTCGGAGGAGAAACGCCTCGGTTGTATGCTCGTCGACTTTGGAGCCGAAACCACCACTGTTTCGATCTACAAACACGGCTGCCTGCAGTATATGGCCACTCTGCCGATGGGTTCGCGCAACATCACCCGCGACATCATGGCGCTGAATTATCTCGAAGAGAAAGCCGAGAAGCTCAAACGCGAAGTGGGCAATGCCAGTCCACACTCCAATCACGCATCGGCAGGATTCCTGCAGCGCGGCGACGTCGACTTCGATGAAGTCAACACATATGTGTCGCACCGCGCCAACGAGATCATAGCCAACATACACAAGCAACTGGAATATGCCGGCTTCAACTACGAACAGCTCACCGGCGGTCTCATCGTGGTGGGTGGCGGTTCGCGTCTGGCCGGATTCAACGACTGTCTGGCACAGCGCATGGCCATGCCCGTGCGTATCGGCAGCATCAATGTGGCCGAAATCCGCATCCCCGACAGCCGTATTTCACCCACAGGCTCTTGCGACGTGGTTTCTGTGCTGTACTGCGCAGCTGTCAACGACGGTGTAGACTGCCTGTCGACTCCGGAAGAAGCTCCGAAAGAAGTTGTAGAGATCACTGAAACCGTAGTTGCAGAAAAACCGGTTGAAACTCACAATGAACCTGAAGAGAAACCGAAGGAGACTGAACCCGCACGAAAATCCAACTGGTTTACAAAACTTCAGGACATGGTGTCGAAAGTGATGACCGAAACCGACGACGATTCGGATTTCGACGACGATTGATCAAATCTCATCAAACTTTCACCCCATCAAAAACGTAAATAAAAATTAGATAATCCCATTCAACGACAGAACAACAATATGGACGACAATCTGGATATAGACGCATTCGCCGAGCAATTCAACACCAACACACCGATTGAACAAAACGACATCATGGTGGTGGGCGTAGGCGGCGGTGGCGGCAATGCCGTCAACCACATGTATCGCGAAGGCGTGGAAAATGTCACCTTCGTAGTGTGCAACACCGACCGCATGGCCGTGGAAAACTCACCGGTGAAAAACAAAGTGGTCATTGGCGACGGCCGCGGAGCCGGCAACCGTCCCGAAAAGGCACGCAACTTCGCCGAAGAAGACATCGACAAGATCGAAGCAATATTCAACAATAAGGCACGCATGGTGTTTGTCACCGCCGGCATGGGTGGTGGCACCGGCACCGGAGCCGGCCCTGTAGTGGCCCGTGTAGCCAAAGAAAAAGGCCTGCTGACAGTAGGCATCGTCACAATTCCCTTCGTGTTTGAGGGCCGCACAAAGATCAGCAAGGCACTCGACGGAGCACAGGAGATGTCGAAATATGTCGACGCTCTTCTGATCATCAACAACGAGCGCCTGACTGAGATCTATCCCGACCTCGACTTCTTCAACGCATTTGCCAAGGCCGACGACACACTTTCAACAGCCGCACGTTCGATATCGGAGATAATCACCACCCACGGATATATCAACCTCGACTTCGAGGATGTGGACACTACGCTGCGCAACGGCGGCACGGCCATCATATCGACCGGCTACGGCGAAGGCGACCACCGCGTGACGAAAGCATTGGAAAACGCACTGAAATCGCCGCTGCTCAAAAACCGCGACATCTACGGATCGAAGCGACTGCTGATCAATCTCTACATGTCGCGCGACGAAGAGGGCTCGGCCATGTCGATGGTGGAAGTCAACGAGCTGCGCGACTTCGTGTCGGCCATTGATTCGGAAGTCGATGTGATTTGGGGTGCATCGGTCGACAACTCTTTGGGCAACAAAGTGAAAATCACCATCCTCGCATCGGGTTTCGATGTGACCATCCGCGACGAAGGCACCGAAACACTTGACTTCGGACGTCCTACTGACACTACGAGCAGTAAACCTCCCAGAGGCACCACCGACAAGGAGCAGCAGATCACCGACGAGTATGGTCCGAAGTTCGCGAATTTCAACACCAACTATGTGATTCTCTCACCGGAGCAGATGGACAATGATGCAGCCATCGACCTGTTTGAACAGCACCCGGCACTCAACCGCCCGCGCACGATATCCGAGCAGTTCAAAAACGGACTCAAAACTCCGGTTCAGAACACCGACGACAAACCCTCGACATCGACAGGCAACGTGATCAGCTTCTGATCAACCGCCCTACACTATTAACACAAGAGGCTGCGCTTCACAATGGAGCGCAGCCTCTAGTTGTGTATTGATGGATCGTGTGGATCAATCGCGGGAGTTGCCGAAGAAACGGAGCAGATAGAGGAAGAGGTTGATGAAGTCGAGGTAGAGATTGAGAGCTCCGATGGTGGCAAGCTTGCCAACTGTCTCCATAGGACTCATCTGCGCCAAGCGTTTGATCTGCTGGGTGTCCCATGCAGTGAGGCCGATAAAGATGAGCACACCGGCGCCGGAGATGATCCATTCGAGCGTGGTGCTCTTGAGGAAGATGTTTACCAGCGACACAATGATTAAACCAAAGAGACACATGATCAGTATCGAGCCCCATTTTGTGAGATCCTGCGATGTGAAATATCCGTAAACACTCATGGCGCCGAATACGCCTGCAGTGATAAAGAAGGTCTTGTAGAGTGAATCAGGGGTATAGACAAGCATAACCGGAAACACCATCAGACCCATGCAGATGGAAAACAGGAAGAATAGGAGAGTAGCTGTGGAAGAGCTGATGCGGTTGATACCGCCCGATACGCCGAACACGATGAGCAGGCCCACAATGGCGGGAAGCCACATGGTCCAGCCGGAGCTGAGGAAGAATCCATAAATGGCAGGGGTGGTGGCTGCGAAATATGCAGTCAGAGCTGTCACGATGAGAGCGAGTGTCATTTTGAGATAGACACGCTTCATGACCATCGACACCTTGGTATCGATGTCGAAAGATTGCTGATAGGAATAAGGATCCTGATAGTTGTTGTTCATATCGTAATATTTGTTTTTAGAGTCAATTATATTATTTGACTGAATTAAGGAGAATAGGTTTAACTACATACGTTCGGGCACGCGGATGCCGAGAAGGCTCATGGCCGATTGAATCACGCGGGCAGTGCACTCGGAGATGGCCAGACGCAGTGCGCGGAGTTCGGGATCTTCCTCTTTGAGGATTGAGCAGTCGTGGTAGAACGAATTGTATTCCTTCACCAAATCGTAGGCATAGTTGGCGATGAGCGAAGGGCTGTAGTTGGCACCGGCAGCTGCTACGACCGAAGGATAATCAGCCAGACGTTTGATCACGGCAGTTTCGCGTTCACCGGGCTTGACTCCGATATAGCCTGTGGTTGCCATGCCGGCTTCAGCGGCTTTGCGAAGCACCGAGCGGATGCGGGCATAGGTATACTGGATGAAAGGACCTGTATTGCCGTTGAAATCGATGGTTTCCTCGGGGTTGAACACCATGTTTTTTCGCGGGTCAACCTTGAGAAGGAAATACTTGAGGGCTCCAAGACCCACCATTTCGGTGATGTCGCGGATCTCCTCTTCGGAGCATCCGTCGAGTTTGCCGAGCTCAGCGCTGACGGCGCGGGCCGTGTCGACCATTTCGTCCATAAGGTCGTCGGCGTCGACCACGGTGCCTTCACGGCTTTTCATCTTGCCGTTGGGCAGTTCGACCATACCGTAGGAGAAGTGAACCAGATCCTTGCCCCATTTGAATCCGAGGCGGTCGAGCAGGAGCGATAGCACTTGGAAATGATAGTTCTGCTCGTTGCCTACCACATATATCATTTTGTCGATGGGATAGTCGATATAGCGGAGTTTCGCTGTGCCGATATCCTGGGTCATGTAGACGGAGGTGCCATCGGAGCGCAGAAGCAATTTGTGGTCAAGACCTGCATCAGTCAAATCGGCCCACACCGAACCATCGTCCTTGCGGTACATGAGACCCTTTTCAAGGCCTTCGAGCACTTTTTCCTTTCCTTCGAGATAGGTATTACTCTCGTAGTAGATCTTGTCGAAATCAACGCCCATGCGCTTGTATGTTTCGTCAAATCCGGCATATACCCAACTGTTCATCATGGCCCAAAGTTCTCTCACTTCGGGATCTTTAGCCTCCCAGGCGCGGAGCATGGCACGGGCTTCCTGCATGAGCGGAGAAGCTGCTTCGGCTTCTTCTTTGGTCATGCCTTCGGCCATAAAGGCGGAGAGTTCCTCTTTGTAGTGTTTGTCGAAAAGCACATAGAAATCGCCGATCAGATGGTCGCCTTTTTTACCGGTTGACTCGGGTGTGGCACCATCGCCCCACTTTTTCCATGCGAGCATCGACTTGCAAATGTGGATGCCGCGGTCGTTGACAATGTTGGTTTTCACCACGCGATTGCCACAAGCCTTGAGAATTTCCGACAGCGAATATCCGAGAAGATTGTTGCGCACGTGACCAAGATGAAGCGGTTTGTTTGTGTTGGGCGATGAGTATTCGACCATCACAAGGGGAGATTCGTCGGTGGCTGTTTTTATGCCGTAGTTGCTCTCCGACTGGATATGATTGAGCACCGTTGACCAAAATGATGGCTCGATGACAATATTGAGGAAGCCTTTGATCACGTTGAAACGATCGACTGCAGGTTCATTGTCGACAAGCCATTGACCTATCTCGGTGGCCACGTCCTCGGGGCGCTTGCGCGCTGCCTTCACCCAGGGGAACACAACAACCGTGAGGTTGCCCTCAAATTCTTTTTTTGTGGTTTCGAGTTTGATGCCGGCGGGATCAACTTCAAGTCCATAGAGATCTTTCAAGGCCTTGGATATGCCGGATGCTATGATATCGTCGATTGACATAGGTTCTGATTAGTTTATTATAAACAATATGCAAAGTTACTATTTTTTAGCCAACTCCTCAAACAGTTCGATGAACTTGCAGGCCACGGCGTGTGATGAGAACCGCTCTCCCACCTGGTCATGCAGGCGGTTTCGGTCGGTGTTGGCGTTGAGTGCCCAGATTATGCCGTCGGCAAAGTCGTCGATATCCTTGTAGCGTGCTATGTAGCCATTGACTTTATGGTCAACGATGTCGGCCTGACCGCCGCGCCCGAAAGTCACGGGTAGCGCTCCGGCAGCCTGTCCTTCGATCAGCGTGCCGGGCAACGTCTCGTAGTGGGATGTGGAAATAACCACTGATGTGCGGGCATAAATGTCGCGCAAAATGCGGTCGTCGGTGATCGGTCCGAGAACTACGTGAGGGAATCGGAGATTGTCGAATATAGATCGGTCGCGGATGCTTCCGAAGAACACTGCAGTGGCTCGACGTGCCACCTCGGGATGATTGTCAAACAGATGGTTGAGGCTGTCGATCGCTATATCAAGACCCTTAATGGAGTCGTCGAGACGGGCAGCGCCCATGAGAATGATCTCGGTGTTCGACGGCAATTTGGGGAGTTCAAGCTGCGGAGATGTATAGAATGATTTTATGGGGAAGGCATTGGGGATCACGCGCAGATCACGGTCGCACATCAGCCCGCTCTCGCGGCAACATTTAGCAAGCCAACTGCTGACTGCCACAAACGTAATGGGCACGTTGTCGTAGAGATGTTTCTTGCGACGCCACACTTTGTGCGAAAGATCGTTGTCGCCGTTTCCGGTCAGGAACTGGCAATGGCCGCATTCCTTTTTATAGGCTCGACAGTCGAGGGCATGGTGGCATATTCCGGTAAGGTTCCACATGTCATGCATCACCCACACGATCGGTTTTCCCATGCGTCCTATTTTTTCGATTTCGCGCAGCGATACGAAGCCCTGGTTTATCCAACTCAACACCACAACATCTGCGTCGCGGACAAGTGGATGCTTGCTGACGGGCAGACCGGTGTTGGCTATCGACACCTTGAAGAGATTTTCGCGCGAGAAGCCGTTGGACATGGCAATGCGCAGACGTTCGGTCATGAACTCCCATCCGCGACGCAGACGATTCACCTTGACGCCTTCGACGCATTTGTCGTCGCTCAACCGATAGAACACCAGCATGCGTGCATCGATACCCTCGCCATTGAGAGCCTGCACGAGTCGGCGCGTGACGACGGCCGCTCCGCCGAGGTTGTCACTATTGCTGAGAAACACCACTTTTAAAGGGCGTTGTGTCGGTTGCTGGCCGGTGGTTGCGGATGTCTGGTTCATTTTTTGTTCTTTATGTCGAGTGTGATGATGTCGATATTAGGTAAATTGAGTCGAGCTTCAAGATATTCTTTCAATCGTATCCGTTCGGCCGGGGTGATGACATGGTCGTGACCCACGAGCGCCACGTTGACTGTGTCGTAAGCCGACTTTTCTATATTGTAGACCCGGTTGCAGCTGAGTGAAAGCTCGGTGATCTGCGGAAAAACGACCTTAAGTTCGGGAGCTATTTCGGCACTTTTGCCGGCAATGGCCGAGCGTAGCCGGCTCTGCAGTGAATCTATTTCGTTTTTCTGCTTTTCGATAGTGGCTTGAGCGGAAGCATACACTGCTTTCATCTCATCGGTTGCCTCCTTGCTCAGTGCCGCCGGAGCGGATGCAAGTGTGCCCTGCATTATCTTCAGTTCTGCACCTTGCAGGTCGTAGAATTTCAGGCGCGCATCGAGGGCTCGGGTGAGCGAGTCGATCGGCATCGGCTGACCAAACAGTGTCATGGATATGATTTTGCGCCCGTTGTCGATATAGGCGCGGTTGCTGATCACCTGGGCGTTGGGAAACACACACTCATGGGCGATGAAATTATTTGCATCCATTTCAAACTGATTCTGACGATACATGTTGATCGTCAGCCAAATACTTGGCAGCATGGTCAGTATGGCAAGTGTGTAGACAATGCGGCGCACACGGCGAGAGCGCTGATTATCGACATCGTCCGCCGATTTGTAGCCGAGCAGTTTGATACCGATAAACGTAGCGAAGGCAATATATATCGAATTGATTATAAACAGATAGAATGCTCCGAAAAAGTAACTGAGCTGCCATGTGGCAAGACCGTAGCCGGCAGTGCACAGCGGAGGCATAAGGGCGGTGGCGATGGCTACACCAGGTATGACGTTGCCCTTGCTGCGCGAACCGATGGCAAGGATACCCGCGCCACCGCCAACGAAGCCAATCAGCACGTCGTATATGGTAGGAGATGTGCGTGCCAACAGCTCACTGTGCCCTTCTCCTACAGGAGAAATGAGGAAGAACAGCGTGGAAGCTACGACCGAAAACAATGCCGCCATGACAAGATTGCGCAAAGCCACTTTTATCAGGCTGAAATCCTGAATGCCAACACCTAAACCGATGCCAATGATTGGCCCCATCAGCGGAGATATGAGCATGGCGCCAATGATCACAGCCGTGGAATTGGTGTTGAGTCCCAGCGATGCGATGAGAATGGCCAACACAAGGATGAATATGTTGGTGCCTCGAAACGAGACATCGTCGCGTATCGACTGCTCCGCTTCTTGCTGAGGCACAAGCTGCGACCTAATGGTGAAGTAGTTGCGCAGGAAATTGGTAATCTTTGTGGCTGCGTTTTGTGTCATCGACGGGAATGTGGAATGAGTGAACGGAAAGTTGCGGCGTTAAGTTTGATCTTCTCTACTTTAACAACTATCAGCATATAAAAGATCAGTAGCAGTGCACGCACAGCGAAATTAATAATATCGGACTGAACGGCTATGAGCAACGACACACACCACAAGACCATTGCAACTGCGAAATAGAACACCAGTCGGCCTACGTGGTAGTTGATCGGATAGTATCGCCGGGCCACGACATAGCTTGCAGTCATCATCACAAAATAGCAGGAGAAAGCCGCCCAGGCACAGCCCATGTAGCCAAACACAGGCACGAGTAGCCAGTTCATGAACAGCGTGACCAACAGCCCTGTGAGCGTGAACCACATGCCCCATTGAGTGCGGTCGGTCAGTTTGTACCACACCGAAAGGTTGAAGAACACACCGGTGAAAAATTCAGCTATCATGATGATGGGCACCACAGCCAGTCCCTCCCAATATTTGGGCGAAATAAAATAACGGACAATGTCGAGATAGAACATCACCACCAGAAATATGGCAAGAGCGAATATGACGAACCATTTCATGGCGTCGCTGTAGCTCTGCTTTCCACTGCTCCCCTTCTCCTTGCTCTGGGCAAAGATAAATGGCTCGTAGGCGAAACGGAAAGCTTGAATGAACATGACCATGATGATGGCAATCTTGTAGTTGGCGCCATAGACGCCGAGTTGCTGCATGGCAGTGGCTCGATCGGCAACCAGTGTCGGAAGCAATATCTTGTCGATGGTCTGGTTCATGATGCCGGCCACGCCGAGTATGAGAAGCGGATAGCTGTAGGCAAGCATTTCGCGCCAGAGCGTGGAATTGAAACGCCATCGAAATCCGCGGAGCTCCGGCATGAGGAGAACCAGATTCAATATCGAAGTGATGAAATTGGCAAGAAATATGTAGCCAACGCCAAACGAAGGATCGTAGAACCACGAGATGGTACCGGGATATCGACTCCATAGCCAGGGGCACACTACGATAAAGAATATGTTGAGTGCGATATTAAGGCCGATATTGATGAGTCGCAACAGGGCGAACCTCATCGGGCGCTTGCGGAATCGCAGATAGGAGAACGGAATGGCAGTGAATGCGTCGAGCGCTACCGTGGCAGCCATAAGCCACACGTAGGAATAATGTGTGCCGCATTTCAGAAGGTCGCTCAACGGATGCAGACACACAAGCACTCCGGCCATGAACACCGTGGAACTGACGCCCAGTGATATCAGCGCTGTGGAGTAGACCTCCATCGGATCAGTGTAGCGTTCGTGGTTGGCAAATCGGAAAAATCCGGTTTCCATGCCATAGGTGAGAATAACCAGCGCAAGAGCCACGAAAGAGTAGATATATGTCACCAGACCATACTCGCTTTCGGGAAAACAAATGGTGTAGAGCGGCACCAGGCACCAATTGAGAAAGCGCCCGATGATGCTGCTGACACCATAAATGGCGGTGTCCTTTGCCAAACTTTTTACTCCGGCCATTTCTTTGATGATTGTTTAAAACCTGAGTGATGAATGTCAAAAACAATGCGGTCGATGTCAATCAAACAGACTGCCTTCCTGCGACGGACGCACATGTCCAAGATGGACATAGGCAAGCTCGGTCACCTCACGCCCACGCGGAGTGCGCTTGATGAATCCCTCCTTGATCAGGTAAGGCTCGTAGACTTCTTCAATCGTGCCGGGATCTTCGCCAAGAGCTGTGGCAATGGTACCGAGACCGACAGGACCGCCTTTGAATTTGGTTATGATAGTTGTCAGAATCTTGTTGTCAATTTCGTCGAGACCATAGCGGTCGATGTTGAGAGCTTCGAGGCCGTAGCGGGCAATCTCCGTGTCGATAGTGCCTGATCCCTTGACCTGAGCAAAATCGCGGATACGGCGCAGAAGCGCATTGGCTATACGGGGCGTGCCACGGCTTCGCAGTGCAATCTCCCGGGCAGCATCGGCAGTGCATTCGACATTGAGCAGACGAGCCGAGCGCAGAATGATGCCCTGGAGCACCTCATGGTCATAGTATTCCAGATGGCAGTTGATGCCGAATCGGGCTCTCAGCGGTGATGTCAGCAATCCGCTGCGGGTGGTCGCTCCCACGAGAGTGAAGGGCGAAAGCGACAACTGCACGCTGCGCGCGCCCGGACCCTTGTCGATCATGATGTCGATACGATAGTCCTCCATGGCGGAGTAGAGATACTCCTCCACAACGGGGCTCAAGCGGTGGATCTCGTCGATGAACAGCACATCGTTTTCCTCAAGCGAAGTCAGTATACCTGCCAGATCGCCAGGTTTGTCGAGCACCGGGCCGGAAGTCACTTTGAATCCCACGCCAAGCTCATTGGCTATGATATTGCTGAGGGTAGTCTTTCCGAGCCCGGGAGGACCGTGAAGGAGAAGATGGTCGAGAGCCTCACCACGCATTCGGGCTGCTGCCACGAACACCTTGAGGTTTTCAACCACCTTGTCCTGTCCGCTGAACGAGTCGAAATGCGACGGGCGAAGCGCTTTTTCTATCTCACGTTCGCGCTCCGGCATCGCAGCTCCCTCGCGGGCCGACCGTATGTCGAAATCGTCAGGTGTCATCGGTTAATCCTCAAGGGTCTTGCCCGACTGATAGAGCACGGGATTGGTGGCCGGATCGTTGTACATCTTCATCTGGCGATACACCTTCATGTATTTGCGACCCGCTTCAATGTCGTCGAGGAGCTGGTTGATGGCTGTGGTCAGATCGGTCAGCTGCTCGCGGAGCACCGCCAGTTTTGCACCGCATTTGGCCAGATGTGCTGCATCGGCATCAGTGCGGTTGGTCTCGACCTCCATGTGGTAGATCTTCAGAGCCAGAATCGACAGGCGATCCAAAGCCCAGGCAGGACTTTCGGTATTGATGGTAGCATCGGCCTTCACCTCCACGTCGGCATATTTATCGCGGAAGTAGCTGTCGATCTGTTCGACCATGTCGGTACGCACTTGGTTGGAGCGGTCGATGCGGCGTTTCAGAGCCAAAGCTTCTACCGGATCAATCTCCGGATCGCGTATGATGTCTTCGAGATGCCATTGAACGGCATCCACCATATTTTTTTCGAAGAGCGTGTGTTCGAATGTTCCTTCCTCGTAGGGATTTGCTACCTTGGCATCCACATCATCGGTGATGTGGTAGGCCTCTGTGGCCTGACGGAACACGTCGTAACATCTGTCGGCTTGTTTCATATTGTGTAGTGTTTTTTGTCGGGGGGGTTATTTGAGATATGGTTGTTCGGCAGGAAAGCGGCCGCCGTCCTCGCCTATGAGATCAATGTAGGCTTTGCGCACATCGGTCCAACGGTAGTACGGGCCATCGACAGGAGTGGCCGGGAGAGTCACCTCGCGCTCATTGAGCAAGGCTTTTACCAGCACTTCATCGTCAGTATAAGGGCGTCCGATCGGACGATAAAATATCATCTGAATGTTTGCGCCCATCGGTATGATTTCGTAGTTGCGCCAATAGTCGGTGACTTTGGTCAGATCGTCGATCTGAGTGCCAAGGCTGTCAAGATCCATCAGTGTAGCCATGGGAGCAACCACCACCTCGTGGCCAAACCGAAGATTGGCGCCGGGGGCAGAGCGATGGATCATGGAGTCGGCGCTGTCGATCCAGTCGCGCATCAGATAGCGTTGGCGCATAGGACCGGTGCCGTCGGTGAGAGCTGTGCGGCCGTAGCGCAGAAACCATTCGGCATTGTCATGACGCCATTTGTCTTGTAGCTGACGGTCGGTGAAGAGATCATACAGGGTGGGCTGGCCATAATGGCTCTGAGCATTGGATGTGATGCGAAACAGCGAGTTGAACAGTTCCTTGGAGTTAATGCTGTCGGCCACATATTGCGGATCGTCGACCAATTGGAGCACAAATGCATCGTAGTCGATATGGAAAGCCGAATCGACCGGTGCCATGGCTGCTGAATAGGCCGCATCGTGAATACGGTTGGCCACTGTATCGTTGAAATTGAGAATCCTGACGGTGCTTTTCGAAGCATCGCTTGTCACATCGAGCGACGGGTTGAACGCCATCATCTCCATAAGTTCGTTTTCCATCGAAAGGATGCAACGCACCACATCGGTGGAGCGGGCGTTGACCTTAGCCTCACCACTGAAGATTTCAGGGAAATTGGCTATCATACGCTTGGCAATGCCGCGATGCTGGTCGGCACCAAGCTGTGTCAGTTCGCCGTCATGGCCTCGGGCCTCCATCTCGATTTTGCGTAGATGTTCCATCAGTTCCGCTCCACGTGGTGTCAGTTTACCGGCTTTTTCTGCACCATGGAGCAGAAATATCGGCTGAGTGTAGACCCACTGGCCGATGTGCCAGCGACTGCCGTGGCGACCGTAGTGCTCCATGTGAAACGGTTCGTAGCCTGTCGGTGTGGCCGTTAGTTTGGGCAACTGCAGTTCGGGATACGGATAAGCGTAATAGTTGCTTGCCGTGCGCCGATTGTCCATAGTGGGCTCAGCTGCTCTCAGCACAGCGGCAGCAAAAATAAGCACAAGCAACGATAATATCAGTCGTTTCATGGTCGTGGAGTGATTTGAGATGACAGCAATCGATGATTATTTGCGGCTTGGACGGGCTTCAGTGTTGTATTCTTCGGCCTTGGGCATGCGCTTGGCCACTTCCTCATAGAGACTGTGGATGTCAAGCGAACCTTTGTCGGCAGCCTTGGTCATCAATCGGCGATGCGATTTTGCCTGACCTGTGCCTTTGGCTTTCCACATCATGTCGACAGCTTTAAGCGCTTCGCTGTTTTTGCAACGAGATTCGACGGCAAAATAGTCGTTGTTGACAATCTCGTCGATCGATCCGGCCACAAATGCGCCATAAAGAGCTTTGTATTTATCGCTGCGAAGTCGGTCTTCTTTCCATACTTTGTTGTCGTTGAGGTAGTCGATGTCGGCTTGTTCGTCGGCAGTAGGCGTGGTGACGGCCTGCGCTGCGTCGACAACCTGACCGCCATCAGTCGTTGTCACCATGGTGGCGGAGTCACCGGTCAGCTCATTTCCAAGATTATCGTCGTGTGAACCTCCACAGCTGCTGAACATCTTGATGATACCCCAAAGAACCAACAGGGCTACCACTGCTATGGCGGCATATTTGCCATATTTCTTATAGTCAATCTCGATGGTTCTTTCTTTTTCTTCGCCTTTGGTCACATTGGCAAATTCAGGAGCTTTGATCTCAGGCTTTTCGTCTTCCCAGATAGCTGTGGGTGCTTTCTGAAATTCGGGAGCCACGGGACCGTTGGATACAGCTGCTGCAGGCTTTTTGGCTTCGGGCGCAGGTGATTCTACCGGCGCTTTTACAGGCGTGGCGGGAGCTTCGGCCTTCACTTCAGCCGGTGCGGCGGTGCGGACCGGCTCCGATACCGGTTCATCGAACGGCAGAGTGGCCTCAGCGCGGGTACGTGCCGAAGGCGTTGCGTCGTAGGTTGGTTTGACGTCGATGTTGTAAGTTTCGGGCGATGATCCCATCAAGCGGTGGGCGCGGAAACCATGGAAACGTCCGGCGCGGAGCTGATTGTATTCCGGAGTATTCTTTTCGATGTTTACACGATCCTCAATCACGCGTCCTTCGCCAAAGTCGAGACGAAGAAGAATGTCGCGCGATTCGGGTTCAAGCACTATGGCCAGCGGGATGGATTCTTCCAGCATTTCGGGGGTGAATGTCTGGCTGTAGGTGCTGTAGTTGGTCGACGACACAGTGATTTTCACCTTACCGTCCTCGAAGTCGGTGTTCGAGACTTCGAAGCCCTCGTCGGTGCGGCTTGCAGTGCGGTCGTTGATGAGAATGGTATATGTGTTGATCGGAGAGCCACCAAGCGACACCACGGTATAAGGTACACGACGACGGAACACAATGCCGGCGTGGAGTGCATTGTTGACTATCAAAGCCGGGCCGTTGATGCGGACGTAGCGGTTGGTTGTGCCTACCTCAAACATCACCGACACCGGATCGAATCCCTGGCTGCTGTAGGTCACTTTCAAATGGTCGGAGAAGTTGACGCTCTCGGCCGATGCTGTCACGCCTTCGGGACAAATGACGAGCAGAGCCTTGTCGACGGGCGAAGTGATCTGAGGCAATTCTTCGCCCGACACCATCAAGACGCTCGACGGCACAACAACGACGCCGCGATAGCGGTTGTAGGCCTCCTGGCGGGGAAATCCGATAATGTTGGTCAGTTCGCCTGCCGAGGCATAAGTGCGGCAGCAAACGCCACCGGTGGCCGGAGTGCCCCAGGCATCGAATTCGCTGCGGAGCGGTTCCTCAACAAATCCGGCTTCGGATGCCATGCGGTCAACGCTCTCGGTGGTGAGAGCCTCGCCTTCGGTCACACGGCCTTTGATGGCCGAGATCAAGTTGATCACCGATCGGCCGGAAAGTATGGCATCGCGGTCGACCAGAAGCGTGATGGTCATGATCGGCTGACCGGCAAGGCCATCGAGCATGAAAAAGGTATAGGCACGCTTGTTGCCGGCGGGCCACATCAGGTAGCCTTCGTCGAGGCCGGTGAAGTGTGAAGCGAGTCCGCTGAGAGCCGGCAATTGCACGGCCGGCGCTCCTTCGGTCAGAAAATCCACTGCGGGTTGTGCTCCTTCGGCTATGTTGACAGCGACATCGATATAGGGATATTTTGTACTCATCAGTCTGTTGTATACATTGGTTCTAATTTCTGCAAAGATAATAAATATTTAATCTAATTTTCACACAGCGATATCAAAATGTGCTGCTGATGATACAATAAGACCCCATATCATAAAATTTTTATGTCTTAGGGGTCGCAGCCTTGGAGATATTTTTGACTTGCAGACTTAGGAACATAGCGAGCTATGTGACTGAGCCAAAGGACTAAAAGAACACAAGGATGCGACCCCAAATACATTAAAATTTTATGAGACGGGGTCTAAATGTTAACTGTTAACGGATCAAAAGAAAGAGAGTCGCACCTCCGTGGTGGAGATGCGACTCATGATTATTGGTTGTCAGTGGAATCGTCGGGATTAATTTTCCCAGGCGATGTTCCAGATCGAAACGCGGTCTTTGTTGCCCGACGCACCCGATACGCAGTCGTTGACGATTTCGATGGTGAAGTCGCCGCTGACGCTCACTGCCCATTCAAATGTGTAGACTTCAAATTTGGTGATCGAAGTGAGCTCGACAGTCTTGGTCTGCACAACTGTGCCACCCTGCTTGATATTGACGGTGAATGTGCACTTGGTATCGGTGAAGGCAAAGCCGTAGTTGAAGGTCAGCTTGCTGAGACCGCCTGTCAGAGTGGGCGATACGAGCGAACCGGGAGCCGAAGTCTTGCCGTTGAGACACACAGCGCGAACGTCGGAGCCACCGATGAACTTGTAAGTGGGGTTGCTGTCCTTATCACCGCCCGACTGGATGGCTGCATTTGTAGCAACCCAGCCCTCAGCAGTTGTGTATGTTGAGTAGGCGCTGTTGGCGGTCAGGGTATTGATATCGGAGGTGTTGCTGCCCGAAACCGGAGGATTGACCGGATCGGTAGTGCCACCGCCCTGCGAGCCACCGCCGCCGGGGAAGTTGGCGTCGGCCGTTGTGGTGATCGAGCCTGTGCCGTTGATGGCGATGTTCTTGATCTCCCATGTGCCGGAAGCACCGTCGGCGCTGGTGTAGCAGAAGCCGAGCTTAATCTTCTTGCCGGCGTAGGCCGATAGATCGATGTTGCCTGAGCTTACAAATGTCCAGTTGGCGTTGGTCGACCATGTGGGGATGGTCAGCGTCTGCCAGTTGCCGCCGTCAACGCTGACAGCGAGCTTAACCTGCTGCTTGGCCACGTCGAGCGAGGGGAATTTGTTGACCACGTGGTCGAATGTCAGCACGGGGTTCTGACATGCAGAGAGGTCGAGAATCGGCGACATCAGCCATGATTCGGAAGCATAAGAAGTGCCGTTGGCATAGGCCGAGGCTTTCATGTAACCGTAGGTTTCATCGAGTTTCCAAATGTAGGTGAGTGCTGAAGGCATGTTGACGTTGTGGATCACGAACTGTCCCTGACCGTTGGCAAATGTCTCTTCAAACAGAGCGTTGCCCGGATTGGGAGTGTCGCCACCCGAAGCACCGTCGAGTTTGTAGTTGCTGGTTTCCTTCACACCGGCCACGAGGAAGTACTTGGCCAATGTGCCATAGACGCTGCACTTCTTGCCCAGGTTGCCGGGGTTGTCCATCAGGTTGAGGGCTGTGCGGGGAGCTGTCTGCTTAACGAGCTGCACGGGCACGCACTTGGTGTAGTCGGTTTCGTCGGGAGTAGTGGCGATGAGAATATTGGAAGCCGAGGTAGCGGGAACTGTGAAGAGGGCGCCATCGAGAGCCTTGTCGGGGATGTAGCCCACGATGTAGCCGCTAACCCACTGGCCTGTTTCGTTGACATCGGCACCCTTGGCGAGAACCTGGGTCGGGTTGTAGGGAGAATCTTCCGTGCCGTTGCCGTTGGGAATAGCATCACCTTCAGCACCGGGAATGGTCACACCTTCGATGCGGAATTCGTTGGCTGCGCCTGTGTTGGACAGGAAGGCATTCATGCCGAGCGACTGACCCGGAGTGGCGAGCACCCAGATCTGCTTGAGATAGTTTTCAGGCACGTCGCGCAGGTTGCCGTATTCGCGCAGAGGCGAACCTTGAGGCAAGCTGATGAGCATGCAGTCTTCGAGGCTGTTGCTTTCGGGAGTCTGGCCGATGATGAGGTTGTTGGAGAGCTCGGCGTCAGCACCCCAAATGATGTCGGAAGCCGATTCAACGGTTTCTGTTCCGGAGCGGAGCGAGCCTACGATATAACCGGTGTACCATGCAGACACGGCAGTGCCGTTCTTAACCATATCGATGGCGTCGAGCACGTCGTAGGGGTTGTTTTCAGTGCCCTTGGGCAGAGTGGGATCGCCGAAGTTGAGTAGATCCTCGGGGGAACGAAGGAGGAGCTGCCACTGTAGAGTGCCACCCGATTTGTAGGTGGAGAGGATGCCCACCACGTCGCCGCTTTCGGCAGGGAGCTTGAGGCTCCAGAAGTTGGAGTAGCCCGAGGTGCGCACGATGATGGAGTTGCCGTTGGCATCTTTCAGGGTGCGGTTGGTAGTGACTTTTGAAGCGTCGCAGAACGATTTCTCACCGCCGTCTTGGAAGTACACATTGTTGAGGCGCACCAGCTGGCTCTGATATTTCTGAAGGTCGGCAGTGCCGTTGCCAAGCTGACCGAGGTCAATGGTAAGGGTGTCGATCTTCGAAGGAGCGGGAAGTCCGTTGAGTTGGGTGTGCTGCTTGAAAAACTCCAGAGGCATGAAGGTTGCCTGCCAGCCATAGGCTGCCGAATAGTCGGGGAAACCGAGCTGCTGAAGAGTGGAGTATTTACCGATATACATGTCGGTCAGATCGACCACAATCTCCTGGCCGATGCGATACTCGTTGTAGAGCGAGTTGGCATTGATCGACATTGTCAGAGCGCCTGTGGCGTCCTGAATCATGAGGTTTTTGTAGATGTTGCCCGAAGCATCGGAGCTGATCACGCGACCGGCAATGATCACGTGATCGCCGTTTTGCGCGAGACGAATGGTGTCGATATAATTATCGGCATCATTCCAGAATTCGGCCTTGACGTCGGCAATGGTGGTGTTAGGCTGAAGGGTGGCAACAGGCACATTCATGGCAGGATCGTTGAAATCGTCCTGACACGAGGTCATTGTCCAGCCCGCCAACAGTGCAGTCAGCATCAGCCCAACATATGATTTGATTTTTTTCATATCCTATATATTAATAATGTGTGGATCTGGATTAGTTAACTTTCTCGTAGAGGGTGGGCATGGTGCCGGTCTCGGTTGAGTAGCATCCATAGGAAGTGTAGTTGGCGGAGTACTGAATCCACTTGCTTGTGGAGACATTGGTGATCTTGGCTGCACCGGTGCTGTCGAAAGTGATGGTGAACACGCTTCCGTCGACAGCCGTGTCGGAGAAGTTAAAGCTGTTATATGAGCCGGTCTGGTAGAGATAACGCTTGTCCGACATCTGGATGGTGTAGCCACCTGTTGTTGAAGTGATGGTGAAGGCATTTTCAGCTGCGGCCTGGATGACATCGCCGCTGATGGTGGCAGCGTCGACGTTGAGATAGCCGTAGTTGGCGGTATTGAGTTTTGCCATCTTGCCATCGGCTACGAGCAGATAGGTCTTGCCCGAAGTGATGCTGGTCACTTTCTTGTATTGGTTGGTGGTGACAGGAGTGTTGTTGCCCTGAGCGCCCATCACATAGTCGGAGGTAGATTTGATACCGGCCTGACCGAAGTATTTCTCAAGGTTGCCTTTGAGCGTCACTTGCTTGCCGAGAAGGTCGGCGTGGTCCACGAGGTTGAGCGCTGTGCGCACGTTGCCGGCAGGAAGCTGCACGGGCACGCAGTTGGCAGCGTTGGTCTCGTTGGGGGTGGCTGCGATGAGGATGTTGGTGTTGAGCGAGAAGGGAGCTGCAAATGCTGCATCAGAGATCGACTTGTCGTTGACTGCGCCTACGATGTAGCCGGTCACCCATACGCCTGTGCCGGTTGCACCGCCGATCACTTGTGAGCAATCGAAAGGCTTATCGGCCGATCCGTCGCCCGGACCTTCGGGGTTGGAGGGATTGTCGGGAGTGGTAGTACCGCTGTCGTCGCCGGTTGCGCCCCATGTGTAAGCAGTGGTGGTCTTAATACCGGAGGCTCCGAAGTAGGACTGGAGGTCGCCCTTGATGGTCACTTGCTTGCCAAGATTGTCGGCGTGATCCTTGAGGTTAAGAGCCGAACGAACGGCGCTGCCTGAAGTCAGCTGTACGGGGATGCAGTTGGCCACGTTGGTTTCGTTGGGCGAAGCGGCGATGAGGATGTTGGAAGCTACGGTGGCGGGAGTGGTGAAATGTGCACCGTCGGCCAACACCTGACCTTCAACCCAACCTACGATATAGCCGGTCACCCAAACGCCCGAGCCTTCAGCTCCTGCAAGAACACCACCCACGGTGAAGGGCTCTGCGGCTGTGCCTTCGCCTTCCATCTCGGGAGCATAGCTTTCACCGCCAAAGTCAGTGCAGTCGTCGGGAGTGCGGAAAAGGAACTGCCATGTGCCGTTGTAATATCCGAGGATACCAACGACATTGCCGTGGCCGGTGGGGAGCACCTGGTCGCAGAAGTCGGATTTGTTACTGTTGCGCACGAGCAGACGGTTGCCGGCCTTGTCGATCAAATAGCGGTTGACTGCTGTCGATGAGCTGCCGGTTTCACCCCAGTTGAGGCTGCCACCGCCAACGAACGACACGTCTTCGATTCTGACGATCTGGCTTTGATATTTCTGCTGGTCGGCCACCGATTTGAAACCGTTGATTTCAGCAATGGTGACATCAGTGATGGTGATAGCCGATGGATCGGGCAGACCGTTGAGATAGGTGTGGCTGAGGAATTCGGTCGCAGCCATCTTTGAAGTCTGGGGAGTGCCGTTGTAGTCACCGGCCGTACCGATCTGGAAGAGTCCGGCATACTTGCCTGCGTAGAGCTCAGTGACATTGATATACATCTCTTCGCCCACTTTGTACTTGGTGTTGAGGTCGCTCAGGCCGTCGTTGCTCGACGTCAGAGTGGCTATGGTGATGGCTCCGGTTTCGTCCTGGAGCATCAGGTTCTGATAGATATTGCCACCCTCATCGGAGGCAATGATGCGTCCGCCGAGTATGATGTCCTCGCCGTCGTCATTCTTGCCCACCTGGGTGCAATAGTTGTTTTCGGTCGACCAGTATTTGGCCTTGAAGTCGGCAATTGTCATATTGGCGCGAACGTCGGTGGTCGGAATCGACAATGGGGGCACGGCGAGATCTTCGTCGCATCCGGTCATCACCGTTGCCGATACCGCAAGAGCCATGGCTGCCAACAATGATTTGTATAATTTCATATTCTTGTTGATTTATCTGAATTATGATTTTGTACTGATTAATGTGAGCTTAGAATCGCAATCCAACATTGACAAACACCTTAATACCCTGAGCGAAGTAGTACTTGTTGGGGTATTTCAGACGGTTGAAGTCAGTGTAGTCGAAACGACCCTGCTGATAACCATAGGTCATGATATTCTTCTTGTTGAGAATGTTGTCGACGTTGACGTTGATGTTTAGGCTCATCGAGCGGTTGAGATAGATCAGTTTGCCAACGGATGCATTCAGAGTGAAAGCATTGTTGAGTTTGTCCTCGGCAGTGATGTCGCGCACGGCTTTCTCGAGCTCGGCAGCATCGGGATAGGCTGTCCAGAGATCGGTGAGGGCTTCGTGACGGATCGGGCTGAGGTTAACATATGCATTGCCCATCCATGATGCGTTGATGTTGAAGAACCACATATGGGGAGCAGCCCAGTCAAGACCTACGTTGAAGGCAGTCTGGGGAGTGCCGCCGATATGGTAATTTTTGATATAAACGGTGGTTGCGGTATCGGGCGCCATGCCGTTTTCATAGCTGCGCACACCGGTGGGATTGTTTTTGTAGCGGTAGCTTGCAATTGTACCGGCAGCAGTGGCAGTAAGGCTCGGGGTGATCTTGAAGGCCATACCGAATTCGATGCCCTTGTAGTTTTGCTTCACGCCTTTGAGCACGTAGTTCATGAATGTGGAGTACTGGTCATCATAGTACGATGAACGTTCGGTCATGTCGTACATGTCGGTGTAGAATGCTCCGATTGATCCGCGGAAACGACGATAGTTCCAGTTGTAGGAGAGGTCAACCGACACAATGCGTGTGCTGGTCAGACCGTCGATAGCGTCGTCTTTGATACGCGGCGAAATGTAGGCGTATTCAAACAGAGGAGCCATCGTGGAGTATTCGCCGTGGAGCGAGAGGAAGTTGCGACCGTTGAACTTGTAGGTTGCACCGGCTTTGATGGCACCGTTGTCGAAGCGGTGAGTGACGCCTTTGCCATAGGAGTTCTGAGGAGCGCGGCCATTGCGCATCTTACCGTCGCGCTGGAACTGGGTGTAGCTCATTTCAACGCCATAGTTGATGTCCCATTTCGGCAGGGTGATCATGTTCTGGATCCATGCTTTGGCCTGGATGGCGTTGATGTAGTAGTTGTAGCCGAACGTATCGCCGTCGGTCACCTTGCGGTTGGGATCGTTGAGGTTGTTCTGCAATAGTTCGGGATTGTCGGGGTAGTCGCGTTCGGAAAACTGGTCGATATCGAGCCAGAATTCGCCTCCGAGAAGATCACGGATGGTCTTGTAGTAGTGGGCGCGGGTGTAGTTGGCGGAAACACCGGCCTGCAGGCTCATCTGCTCGTTCAGCTGGTGGTTGAGCACCGAGTTGAATATGAAGTTGAGCTGATTGCTGTGGCGGTTTTCCAGGATGTAGGTCGAACCTTTCTGGGTGCCGTCGGGGTTGAGACGGTTGGCCTCGTTGTTGAGGTAGTTGGTCTGATACATGGCATCCCAGTCGAGCTGACGGAAAGCAGTGGTGTGCCACAGATCGGTATAGAGATCGTAGGCCTGCTGATCGTCGGAGTAGTAAGAGGGAAGATAACGGTAGTAGTCGGGTCGCGGGTCGCGGGCATTGTACCAGTTGAGGGCCGACGACGAGTAGTTGACCGAGCGGAACGCAAAACCGGTGTTGAGCGATGTTCCTGCTTTCGGTTTCCAGATCCAGTTGAGGATTGCTGTGGGGTCGAAAGTTTCCACGATCTTGGAGCTGCGTTTCTTGCCGTCCTGATAGCCCCAGTTGGGGTTATAGAGATTATTGTCAGCCAGGTCGTAGGCTTCGAGATAGGTAGCAGAGTTGGTGGCACGCTGAGTGGGAGCACCGAAGGTGGTCAGCGTCAGCGAGTGGCGAGAGTTGAATTGTTTTTCAACCGACAGGAAGTAGCCTGCCGAGTTGTAGAATGTGCCGGGGATCACACCTTCGTTGGCGTAGCGGCCGATGGCACCTACAGTCACACCCCATCCGTGCTTGTTGATGCCGGTGGAGTAGAGCAGCATGGCACGCAGCATGTAGGCAGCGTTGGTATAGGCCACAGAGCCGTTGAATCCCGATGCATAGTTTTCGGTGATGGTGTTGATGTTGGCACTTCCACCGATGTTGCCGAAACCATAGGTTGAGGCACCCATGCCGAGGGTGTTGGTGCGGTTGCGGAATGCGCGGTTCATGCCACCGAGGGTCGAATAGTTGAAGCGGCCGCGGGCAAGATCGTTGAACGGAATGCCGTTGATGTAGGTGGTGTTGAGATAAGAGTCATAACCACGCATGCGGAAACGCATCACCGAGAAGTTGTAGTTGGAAGCGTTGTAGTACACGTTGTCGGATGCTCCCGAAAGCACACCCACCGATTGGGCATTGCCTTCTTCGTCTTCGAGGGCATTCTGATCGAACAGAATTTCCTGGCGTGCTTCGGAGAAAGCTTTTTCAGCACTCTGGACACCGGCCACGCGGAGCACACCAAGGTTTGAATCTGAGCCTTCGTAGATCACGAGAGGCTGGTTCAGATCATTGTAGCCATAGGCGGCAACGATAATCACATCATTGCCCGGCTTCACATCGCTGATACTGAAACCTCCGTCAGGACCGGTCAACACGACTGTACCCTGATCGTTGAGCATGACAGCTGCACCCTGAACGGGAGTGCCTGTCGAGGCATCGACTACCTTTCCGGTAACAACCTGTTGAGCCAGAAGAGGGAAAGTCGCTGTCAGCAACATTAGCAAAAACAGTTTAATTCTCATAAATTTTTAAGGTTAGTTATTTGGTTTATATTCTCTATTTTTGGCTATATTTTTGACTTCATACAAGCCTCCAAAATTAAGCATTTTTTTGCAATCATTCACGATTTTATCACATATTTATATACGCGGGAGGCGTTTTTTCGACATTTGATGCGGTATTTTGGCATTCGAATATCGACGCCAAAACATAGCCTCAGATTTTTTTGTTAAATATTTTAGAATTTATCGGATTTCTCATATATCTTTGTAGACGGAAAAATAGTTGTTTTCCTCTCTATATTGACAACCCGTTTTAACATTACAAGGATCGAGCGATCCAAATAACCAAACAAGATGAACTACAGTTTTTTAGATTTTCTGGGTTTGATAGGAGCCGTCGGATTGTTTCTCTACGGCATGAAAGTGATGAGTGAGGGTCTGCAGAAAGCCGCGGGCGATCGTCTGCGCAACATCCTCTCGTCCATGACTCGCAACCGCTTCACCGGCACTCTGACCGGTTTCTTCATCACTGCTCTGATCCAAAGTTCGTCGGCTTCGACCGTGATGGTTGTCAGCTTCGTCAACGCCGGATTGATGACTCTCGCACAGTCGATCGCCGTCATCATGGGTGCCAACGTCGGCACAACGTTCACGGCATGGATCATAGCCCTGTTTGGTTTCAAGGTCAACATATCGGCATTCGTGCTGCCGCTCATCGGCCTCTCGGTGCCGCTGCTCTTCAGCAAGAAAAGCCGCACGAAGTCGATCGGCGAGTTCCTCGTCGGCTTCGCATTCCTGTTCATGGGTCTCGACTTGATCAGCACCTATGTGCCCGACCTGCAGAGCAACCCCGAAATGTTTGCATTCCTGCAGTCGTATTCCGACATGGGATTCGGCTCAGTGCTCATATTCGTACTCACCGGCATATTGCTGACGGCCATAATCCAGTCGTCGGCTGCCACGTTTGCAATCACCCTCATCATGTGTTCGAAAGGCTGGATACCGTTCAACCTTGCATGTGCCATCGTGCTCGGTTCGCATATCGGCACCACGGCCACCCCGCTTCTGGCATCGCTCAGCGGCAACGTGGCCGCCAAGCGCACGGCCATGGCCCACTTGATGTTCAACGTGTTTGGTGTGGCATGGATGCTGTGTGTGTTCAACCCGTTTGTCGAGCTGTCATCATGGATCACCGAATCGATCGGACAGGGCGACCCCAACCAGCTTTTCGGATTCGTCAACCACATCCGCGAAACAGATCCTACGACCTACAATCATCTGTTCGATAAGACAACACTGAGCGACACATCGGCAGTGGCCAAAATTGCCACGCTCCAGATGAGCGTATCGTTCGGCATGTCGATATTCCATACGGTGTCGAACCTCATCAACCTCTCCATCATGATATGGTTCACCAATCTGTATGTCAAACTGGTAGAGAAACTCGTTCCGGCCAAGCACAAAGAGGACGAGGAATTCCAGCTCAAGTTCATATCCGGCGGTCTGCTGAGCGCATCGGAACTCAACCTGACCCAGGCTGAAAAAGAAATCTACGTCTACGGCGAACGCGTGCAGCGCATGATCGACATGGCGCAGAAACTCACCCATACCAAGGGCGAAAGCAACGATTTTGTGGAGCTGTATTCGCGTCTTGAGAAATATGAGGATATATCCGACCGCATGGAGATTGAGATAGCCCACTACCTCAACCGATGCTCCGAAGGACGTCTGTCGAACGAAGGCAAGCTCAAAATCGCCGCAATGCTGCGCATTGTCAGCGAAGTGGAAAGTATAGCCGACTGCTGTCTGGGCGCCGGCAAGATCCTGGTTCGCAAAAACCAGGCTTCGGTGCAGTTCAACAAAGAGATCGAAAGCAATATCGACCAGATGTTTGATTATGTCAAGCAAGCCATGTCGAGCATGCTCCAGCTGCTTCGCGACCCGGATCACGTGCGTGAAAATGAAATCATCGTGTCCTACAACAAGGAGCGCGAGATCAACAACTATCGCAACACGCTGCGCACAACCAACATCGAAAACATCAACAACCGACTTTACGAATATCAGGCCGGCATTTACTACATGGACCTCATTTCCGACCTCGAAAAAACGGGCGACTACATCATCAACGTGGTCGACACGATCAAGGACCAAGTGCGTAGACTCAACTCGTAAAAACCCGGAACACGTACCCCGATAGGGCACAAAACATTGGCCTGTTCTCGCAAAACGAATGCAATTCAGTGACAATTGCAATACAATTAGCATTTGATATTGTAAATTGAATTGCTTGTTTATATATTTGCTTACACCAGGATTAGACCATACTTCCCATTCTCACAAATGTCAGCACCCGAACAGAAGAATAAGCCCACTAAAGGCAAGCTGCTAATCGTCGACACCGACACGTTGTCGTCAGAACTTTTGCAGCTGCGTTTCGAGACCGAAGGATATCAATCCGATATCCTGACCGACGGTCGTGCGGCTTTCGATCGCGATCTGACAGTATATAATCTCATACTGGTCGACCTGATGAACCAGCCGTTCGACGGACTGAAGTTCACCCGAAGCATCAAGATCAACGATGAGTTCTTCAACATCCCGGTCATCATCGTTTCGGCCGTCGACGAAGAAGACAAGATCGTGGCCGGATTTGATGCCGGTGCCGACGACTACATCATCAAGCCATTCTCTACCCGTGAGTTGATAGCTCGCGTCAACTCCATCATACGCCGCCAGTCGCTCCGATCAATCAAGCGCAGCAACAAACTGCTCGAATATGAAGGACTTAAACTCGACTTGACGGCCGGATCCGTATCGGCCGACGGCGCACAGCTGTCGCTGTCACGAATCGAGTTTGTGATTCTCGCCATGTTTATGCGTAACCGCAACTCGTTCTTCGATCGTAGCGAGATACGCCACGAAGCCTGGGAAGACGACTCCGAAATTTCCGACCGTGCGGTCGATACCAACATTTCACGCCTGCGCAAAAAGATCGGCACCTACGGCCGTCACATCGTCAATCGTCAAGGTTTCGGCTATGGATTCATCGACTGATCAATCAACGGCTTCAAAGCACCATACACAGGAAAAAAGACTCCCCTCAGCCTATACTGTCGGCACACTTGAGGCCGGATGCGACGAGGCCGGGCGCGGCTGTCTGGCAGGTCCGGTGGTGGCTGCTGCCGTTATTCTCCCACCCGATTTTTCGCACCCCTGGCTCGACGACTCAAAAAAACTCACCGAGCGTCGCCGCGAACAGCTTCGCCCCATCATCGAAAGCGAGGCCATAGCATGGGCCGTGGCCGAAGTGTCGAACACCGAAATCGACAGCATCAACATACTCAATGCCTCCATTCTGGCCATGCATCGCGCTCTTGACATGCTGACGGTCAGACCCACTTCAGTGATAGTCGACGGCAACCGATTCAAACCCTACGGCGATTTGCCCTGGACCACTTTTGTCAAAGGCGACGGACGTTTCGGCAACATTGCGGCAGCATCAATTCTCGCTAAAACCCACCGCGACCAACTGATGCGCGAATTCCACGACCGATATCCTCACTACGGATGGGACATCAACAAAGGCTACCCTACAAAAGCTCATCGCCACGCCATTGAACTACATGGCCCGACCGAGCTTCACCGCATGTCGTTCAAACTGATCGACAATCAGTTGACTCTGTTTTAGAGCCTGTCCCATAATATATGTCAGGCTCTTAGAGGTATACGTAGATCTCGATTTTATACGAATCCTTCTTTCTGTAGTCAGTGGCTTCTTTAAGACTGACATTGATTCGTTTGCCCTGTTTTTCCAGCGTGGCGAAGAGAATAAAGTCCGTCTCCGAAGCGAAATTGGGATATTTCTTTGGATCAAGCGTTATGAGCGTATAGCCCAAATCTTTTAGTTGCTTAATCACACTCTTGGTCCTCTTGACCATCTCTTGCTGCGATGTTTCGGTTTTCTTTCCGTAGCAATACATATTGTAGCGCCACAGTTTGCCCTTCTTGTACCATGACGACATGCCACGTACGGGCATTCCTTCAAAAATATACGGTATCGTAAAACCTTCGCGATTATCAATCGAAACAAGATCGTTTGGATTCACCAACCCGGGTTTGTTGGGCCAGCCGGCCGCGCCCAGTGCTTTCAATGTAGATGAAACCGTTTTGCAACTTGTAATGCTAAGAAAACCGAAAGGATGATCCAAAAAATCATTTATAGTCAACGTCTTCAGTGATGCGGACTGACTCTTAGGAGTGGTAGTGGCAGAGGCCGATGAAGGAATGGTCAATGTGCCCTTGGCATATTCTTTTTTCAATGATTGGAAATCGTTAAGGAATTTGGTGTCACCTCTCTTGTTTTCCACCTTGAATTCAATTTCTTCATTCTTGTTGTTAATGTATGCTATGGAACACACAGTGCCATTACTATTGGCATACAGAATAAAAACCGGATTATTGTTTTGATTGTACATGACCACGGCACCGTTTAGTATATTCTGATTTGATGATTTTATTTCATGCACCGATGATATTTTTGACTCTCGCAGAATTTCATCCTTGATTTGTGCATTTTGCATCACACCTTGTTTAATTTTTGCCATATTGCCATCGAAGGTAAAAGTCCAGTCAATAGCCATATTGACATCCATTTTGACCAATACAAACTCGTATGATTTTGCCTGAGAGGCAAATGCACCGATAAAAATCAATGCCATCAACAATACAATGCGTCGCAGTTTCATTTCTTATCTATACTTATGTAGTTAATCAAGAAGTGGCAGGCAATCTTGCCCGCCACTCTTCATATACTGATTATCAGCTTTTATTTTTAATATATTGAATATCAGACTGTCAGGATCTCTTTTTCCTTGGCGGCAAAGAGGTCGTCGATCTTCTTCAGGTATTTGTCGTGAAGTTTCTGGGCTGATGCTTCGGCGTCTTTTTCAACGTCCTCGGGCATACCTTGTTTCACGGCTTTTTTCAGACCATCGATGGCATCGCGGCGTGCGTTGCGCACCGATACTTTTGCATTTTCTGCTTCGGCTTTCGACTGTTTGACGAGCGATTTACGACGTTCCTCTGTCAACGGCGGGATCGACAGACGGATCACTTCACCATTGTTTTCAGGTGTGATGCCGAGTTCTGAATTGATGATAGCCTTTTCGATTTCCTTGAACATCGATTTCTCCCAGGGAGTGATGGCAATGGTACGTGCATCGGGCACCGACACATTGGCCACATTGCTAATGGGCACTGCGCTGCCATAATATTCGACACGGATGCCGTCAATGAGTTTCGGATTTGCCTTGCCGGCGCGGATGTGCGACAATGATTCGTCGAGATAAGCCACGGCCATCTCCATTTTTTCCTCAGCGGGATTGAGATAATCTTTAACTTCCATATGATTGTTTGTTTTTTTGATTGTCAAAGTAATATTAGCGTCAAGGATGAAGATTAATAAACCACCGTGCCGATAGGTTTGCCTTCAACCACCTTGGCGAGATTGCCCACAGTGTCCATGTCGAACACCACGATAGGGAGATTGTTTTCCTTGCACAGTGCTGTAGCCGTCAGGTCCATGACGCGCAAACCGCGTGCAAGCACTTCATCGTAGGAAATACGGTCGAATTTTGTTGCCGATGGATCTTTTTCGGGATCAGCGGTGTAGACTCCGTCGATACGCGTACCCTTGAACATTGCATCGGCTTTGATTTCAACACCACGCAGAGCAGCTCCAGTGTCGGTGGTGAAAAACGGATTGCCCGTTCCTCCGGCCATGATAGCCACCACGCCCGCTTCAAGAGTTTCGATGGCTCGACGGTTGCTGTAGTGTTCACCGATGGGAAACATGTTGATGGCCGTCAACACCTTTGCGGGCTGACCAATGGCTTCGAGAGCCGAACTAAGTGCAAGCGAATTGATGGTCGTGGCAAGCATGCCCATCTGATCGCCCTTGACACGGTCAAAGCCTTTGGCAGCACCCTGCACTCCACGGAATATATTGCCTCCGCCGATAACTATGCCTACTTCCACACCACGCGACACCACGTCGGCTATCTGTCGGGCATATTCGGCAAGACGAACCGGATCAATGCCGTAGCCCTGCTTTCCCATCAGCGATTCGCCGCTTAGTTTCAATAAAATACGTTTATATGTCAATTCCATTGTAGCTTTGTATATATATTTGAATGATTGATATGCT
The DNA here is from genome assembly GCA_023666835.1 of Bacteroides sp. Classification (GTDB taxonomy): domain Bacteria; phylum Bacteroidota; class Bacteroidia; order Bacteroidales; family Muribaculaceae; genus Paramuribaculum. Next base: position 64,310 of record JAMPBJ010000004.1, read on the forward strand.
TACTGGTTGCCCGTGTTGACTATCGGTTGGGCCGGCTCGTCGGCACAAAGCACAACCAACAGATTGCTGACCATGGCTGCTTTGCGCTCGTCGTCGAGAGTGACCACCTTGTCTTCTTCTAGACGTCGGAGTGCCATATCGACCATGCTGACAGCTCCTTCCACTATCTTTTCGCGGGCCGAGATGATGGCTGCAGCTTGCTGTCGGCGAAGCATCACAGCAGCAATTTCGGGAGCGTAGGCCAGATAGTTGATGCGTGCTTCCACCACTTCCATGCCGGCCATGGCAAGGCGGTCGTTGATTTTCTGTTCGAGAAGTTCGTTGATTTCATCGCCACCGTCGCGCAATGTCAACTCCGTTGTCTGATTGTCGGTCTGATCGTAAGCATAATGGCCTGTCACTTCACGAAGGGCGGCGTCGCTCTGGATGCGCACGAAGTTCTGAAAGGCAGCATTGTAATTGCCACCGTTGACACCAAGCGACGCCGAATCAAGATCAAACACCGCACGATAGGTGTCCTTGATGCGCCAGACCAGCACCATGCCGATGAGCACCGGATTGCCCACCTTGTCGTTGACTTTGATGGGCTCGATGTCCATATTGCGGATACGCAGCGAGAGTTTGCGTCGTGTCATGAACGGATTGGCCCAATAGAAGCCAACCTGTCGGCATGTGCCCTTGTATTGGCCGAAGAATATCATGACGCGCGATTCGTTGGGTTCCTGAGTGAAAAATCCTGCAAGACAGATCAATATGCCGGCTACACCAACTACGGTTGCAATGGCTCCGGGCACGTCACTGCCGATTGAATCGCCGATCCACCAGCACACTCCACACAATGCCGGGACTACAATAAACAGCACCACAAGCATGACAAAGCCGCCTACCAGCCAGCCGCCATATTCATATTCTTCGTTTTTCATAATGGGTTAGTCGGGTTCTTATTAGTTGCAAAAATAATGAATTATCTTTATATTACAACTCAAATCGGTTTTTCTTGTTCGTTTTTCTTGTTCGTGATAGATACTTTTTTTTACCTTTGTAGTTGTTAATTATACGTATATGAAGATTGCACTTATAGGATATGGAAAGATGGGCCATGCTATCGAAAATATAGCCCGCCAACGTGGCCATGAAATCGTAGCCATCATTGATCAGGACAACATCGACGATATCGACAGCGATGCATTTCGCAGTGCCGACGTGGCCATAGAATTCACAACACCTGCAAGTGCCTTCGACAACTATCTGCGCGCATTTCGCCAGGGAGTGAAGGTGGTGTCGGGTTCAACCGGTTGGACCTCACGCATGCCTGAAATCGAAGAGATATGCGCCCGCGATGGAGCCACATTTTTCTGGACATCCAATTTCAGTATAGGAGTCAACATCTTTTTCGCCCTCAACAAATATCTGGCTGCAATGATGAGCGGATTTCCGCAATATCATCCTTCGATGAACGAGATCCATCACATTCACAAACTGGACCATCCGAGCGGCACAGCTGTATCGCTTGCATCAGGCATCATAGCAGAAAACGAACGCATCGAATCGTGGACCGAATCGATGCCCGATTCTTCTGAACAGATGCAGATCACCCATCAACGCATCGGTGAAACTCCCGGCACTCACTCCATCACATGGGATTCGGATGTCGACTCCATCACCATCACTCACGAGGCCAAAAGCCGCATGGGGTTTGCCTTGGGCGCAGTGACAGCCGCCGAATGGGTAGCTTCTCAAAAGGGTTTTCTCACCATGGACATGCTCATGCACCGCATCATCTCCGACTCGCGTCTGCTCGATGTGGTCAAATAGGCTGACAGCCTCACCAAGAAAGAATCAGAGTAAAATAATGAACGATAAAATCATAAAGCCGGATAGCAATCTTCCGGGCAACTACAACAATAGCAATCCTTCCGACAACGGTTTCGCCGCCGATTTCAAGCGTCGCATATCCGAAATACGCACCACACGATGGATCAGATTTTCCATCGTAGCCTTGATTTTCATCCTTTGGGTGATATGGCTCGGCAATTGGTGGGTAATACTGTTTCTCCCTCTGCTTTTCGACATTTATATCACCGGCTACATTCCCTTCACCTGGTGGAAGAAGAGTAAAAACAAAAATCTGGTTATGGTGATGAGCTGGGTCGATGCAATTGTTTATGCTTTGATCTTGGTATATTTTGCTTTCTCCTTCATCGGACAGAACTATCAGATACCGTCGCCTTCGCTTGAAAAGACGCTGATGACCGGCGACTATCTGTGGGTGAGCAAGGTGAGCTATGGACCTCGTGTGCCCATGACTCCTATCCACTTCCCCTTGGTTCAGAACACATTCCCGATACTAAACTCAAAAAGCTACACCGACAATCCGCAGTTGCCCTACCATCGCCTTAAGGGCCTTGGCGAAATTGAGGTCGGCGACATCGTGGTGTTCAACTTCCCGGCCGGCGACTCTGTGGTGGTCAATCAACAAAACCCCGACTATCATTCGCTTAAAAAGATGATAGGCGACGAAATAATAGCCCACGACGCCCAATCTGCTTCTGTATTCAATTCGTTGCCGAAATATGAAGCGGCACTTTATCGCGACGAACTGGGTAAAAACTATATGCTTTCGTTGCCTTCGGAATTCGGTGAATTGCTGTACCGACCAGTCGACCGCAGAGAAAACTACGTGAAACGCTGCGTCGGCCTCCCCGGTGATACATTGAAGATAGTCGACGGACAAATCTATGTCAACGGTCGCAAGCAGCCGTGGCCCGAAGAAGCTCAGTTCAACTATATTTTCCAGACCACAATACCTCTGTCGGAAGATGACTGGGAAGAACTTGGCGTTTCGGTCGACGACCGTCATCTTCTCCAGCAATCCTATACTGAAGCCCAGCTGCTTGCTCAGGGATTCAAAACCAACGGCTCGATGTATTGGGTTCCTCTGACCAATGCAATGGTGGAAAAGGTGAAAAAACTTCCCGGTTTTGTCAACATCATCCGCGAACCTGACCGCGAAAACGAGTATCTGTTCCCGGATTTCATTTCGCAGTCATGGACACGCTCCAACTATGGTCCGGTCTACATACCCCGCAAGGGACAGACCGTTGAACTGACTGCCGAAAACTGGCCCATGTATGAGCGCATCATCCGCAACTATGAAAATCATCCCGACTCATATGTCAAAGGTTCCACAGTTTATATCGATGGGAAGCCAACAACTTCCTACACGTTTGAGATGGACTACTACTTCATGATGGGCGACAACCGCGACAACAGTCTCGATTCCCGCTATTGGGGATTCGTGCCTGAGGATCATATCGTAGGCAAGCCTATACGCGTGCTCATCTCGTTTGACAAGGACAAATCGATTTTCAACGGCGGAATCCGCTGGAACCGCATATTCAAGGACGCCAACCCGGGATTCTGATGCAGGGCGATATCTTATTGCTTTCTCCCGCTTTCTTAGGGTCGATCGACCGCTATGCAGCAATGCAGCGTGCCAAAGCGGTGATAATTGACACTTCGATGCCTTTCAACAAGCGCATGAAGTCGACGCATCGCACCGAGATCATTGATGCCAACGGCATGTCGATGCTGACCGTGCCCATCGAAAAGCCCAAAAGCATGCTGCGGGCGCGCTGGACCGATATAATAGTTTCGGCACACGACGAGTGGTGGAACAATCTGATGACAGCACTCCATTCGGCCTATGGGCGCACTCCGTTTTTCGAATTCTATGCCGACGATTTTCATTCGCTAATATGTCGTAATGCCGTTGGTCGTACGTTGATGGATCTGGACAATGCGCTCGATAGTCTGATGCGGAGATTACTTTACATGACCACGCCCACATTCTACGGCAATCCTGAAGAAGTGATCGCGACAGAAGGACTGGAAGGAGCGGTAGCTGACTATCGCACCCGCCCGATTGATTTCACCCGCGTGGTCGAATACTATCAGGTCAGAGCACAGCGTCACGGCTTCCAACCCCATCTAAGCTGCGTAGATCTGCTTTTCAACATGGGACCGGAAGCACAGTTGGTGCTTGACAAAATGGTGCTTTAGATTAAAGATAGTGCACGGAGCTGATCGAGTACATCCATGCGGGTCAACCGACGGCGCGAATTGAGCACACGGGCAAATTCATGAGCCACCGTGCGCACACCGTTGTGATGAAACACACGGTCGAGATATTGGAAGTTTTTCTCAAACAGATGACGCGATTCGTCTTCCTCAAGCTGACAATTGTCGCTGCCCTCGCTTATCATCAGATCACGAAGGAAACTCTTCACATCGTCGTCTACATCATGATTCTCAAAGATGACGTGTCGACAAAGAACATTTCCGATAGATGTGGCCATGGCAAGATTGAAATTCTTCAAAATCTGGTTCCAGGCGTTTTTGGCTGAAAAACCCGGATTGCCATTGAAATAAAATTCGTCGGTAAATTCAACCATAGACCCGGGCTCTGCATCAAGATCGACGGCCGAAAGAATATCTTCACCATCGTAGATCACCAAAGCCATAGCCATGCCGGTGGCACCGTAGCATTTATCTTCCTCGTTCTTATATCTTAGTTTTTCTTTCATGAGTCAAATGATATGAAGCATTAGAGTGTATCTAATAACAAAAATCGATATGTTTTAGTTTACAACCATGATCTTTGCAACGGCAGCTGACGATGAGCCGGAGGCATTCTGCGATGCCAGTACATAGTAAACGCCGGTTTTCACGCGCACTCCTGCAGAGTTGCAGCAATTCCACACGAAGCGTCCTCCTTCCGAACGGCCCTGTGCCACTACACTGCCCGATGCATCAGCTATCTTTACGAGTGAATTGTCCATAAGACCGGTGATATTTACGTTGCCTCTATATTCGGGACGAACCGGATTGGGATATACAAGAATATCGTCGAAATCTGTTGCAACAGGTGTTGCATCACTGGTATATGACATTAGACCGTAGTCGGTGCCTACATAAACAATTCCGGTGGCTTTGTCGGCATAGACACAGTTGATCTTGTTGGTGGGCAGAAGAGAATTTTCAGCCGTGAAATTCTCAATTATTTTGTCGCCCGATGCACTGACAAGGAAGAGTCCTGAAGCCGTGGTGGCAATCCATTTGCGGTTGGCTGCATCGACACTCATATCCATAACCATATCGCTGCCCAAAAGGTAATCGGCAAGATTCGATCCATCGTTGCGAGGCACTTTGAGATGAGTGAAAGTGGCCGACGAATTAAACAGATTGGCAGGATTTATTTCGATTATACCTTCGTTGGTTCCAACCCATATCTTTCCGTTGAGATCCTCGATGACCGAGCCGTAGAAGCGAGGTGAGAACTGCTTGCCGTCCTGGTCATAGATTTTTTCCCACAGCATGAATTTGTCGTCGGCAAAGTTTGACCCTGTGCCGCGATGGTCGTAAGCAAGACCGAAATCGCCGCTTGTGGATATGATGAATACTATGTTGGACTTTTTGCAGAACACCATTCTTACATCCTGTCCGCCCCAGTAGTCCACTTTGCTCAGATCAGGCACAACCCAATCGGATGCTTTGACATCGGCCGGATCAAGTTTCACCTTATCAGCCGGGAGAATCATGATGGGCGAGTTTTTCCATCCGTTGTTGTTGATAGACGTCCATAAGTTACCATAGTTATCGAACACGCCGGCGTAGAAAATATCGCGATTATCGATATATGGCACCGGACTGTTGAGATGGCCATAACGACCTACTATTTCTCCGTCGGTGATTTTGTATACACCATCGTCGGCCGTGGCCATAAAAAGCGTATTCTGATCGTTGGGATCTTCGGCAAGACCCATCGGTGCAAGAATATACTTGCCATAGGTGCGCTGATAGTTCTTCACTATATTGGTAGTGGCTTCTACGGGATAAGGTGTCACATTGTGATACTCGCCGGTAGCAAGATCAATATAGGCTGCTGTCTGGGCATTTTCAAGACCACGGGTCGAGCCTGAAAATTTAAACGAAGTCAGACCGCTGTTCTGTGCATAAAGACGTTTACCGTCGGGCGATGGATAGAAATATCTGACAAGCATAACAGGGAATCCTCCGGCTTTTAATCGGTCGATATTGACCGTCAAACCTCCAAAGCCGTCGAGAGTATAATTGGCCAGACCCTCTCCGGAGAGCGACCACACGGATTTCAATCCCGAATTGGTGCCAATCATTGAACCCTGAAGTGGTTCCGGAAGATCGGCGAGCTTCACTTCTTCGAAATCGTTGGACACTTCATAAAGAGCATCATCGGCCACATACATGATCCTTCCGTCGGATGTGTGGATGAGATAGGGAGGCATGGCATCGTGGTGAGACGTGAATGTCTTCCATCCCTGCATATGTCCGGTTTCGAAATTGATGGTGTGAAGAGCCATCACGTAATCGTTGTGGTTGAGTTGTACAAGCATTCTGGTATCATCGACAGGCACAATTTCCGTCGGCCCGTTGTGAGCATACAGTTCCTGATAAGAGTCAAGACGGCTGATGTTGCCGTTTTTATCGGCACAACGAAAATGTCCGTCGGCATGGATGACAAGACGGTTGCCCATTATGGCAAGTGCATTGACACGAAGGCCGTAGTTGCCCGACGTCACCACTTCGGCACGCTGTATATTGAACTTGACAACACCGAATTCAGTAGCCACATACATAAAGTCACCGTCAAATGCCACAGCATTGATGGTCAGCGGCGGATTGATGCTCGAATCCTTGATGTCGGACATGTTGACCACATGGCCGTCATCGTAAAGCAGGTCGATGTTGCCGTTCGAGTAGCAAATCACGAGATATTTCTTCTCGAAATTGTAGAATATATTGGCTATCGACGAGTCGTTGAGTTTGTTGTCGATGGTATAGCTGTTGGTTTCATCGTTCTTCATGTCGTAGGAGAACAGATTGTTGCCCGTTAGCATATAGACCTGCTCATCTGTTTCCAACACCTTTTGCGGAGGATTGGCATAAGTGGGATGTATGGTCCATGTGCCGGGCACCGAATTGGCGGCATGTGAGGCTACTGCCGTAGCAATCACACAAGCCAGGAGAGATATTGCCTGCAAGAGTCTTTTCATAGGTCAATTGTTGGAGTTGAGATAGTGGATCAGTTTTGCAGTGGCTCTGCCGCGATGACTGATGGCATTTTTTTCGTCGGACGACATCTGCGCAAAGGTGCAGTCGAAGCCGTCGGGTCGAAACACGGGATCATAACCAAAGCCGTCGATACCCGACGGAGATTCGGTTATGACACCATCGACACGCCCTTCGAAGAAGATGGTGTCGGAGCCAAGGATAAGAGCAATGACAGTGGAAAAATGAGCCTTGCGGTCATCGTTCCCCTCGAGATTGCGTAGAAGCAGCTTCATATTAGCCTTTGAGTCATGACCCGGTCCGGCATAACGCGCCGAATACACACCCGGTGCACCTCCGAGAGCATCGACCATTAGTCCCGTATCGTCGGCAAAACAATCCAGTCCGTAACGGTCGCGGATATAACGGGCTTTCTGTTCGGCATTGCCTTGCAGCGTGTCGCACGTCTCAGGTATATCGTCATGACATCCTATATCATTCAACGACAATATGTTCCAATCATCACCCATAATCTCTCTTATTTCGGAAAGTTTATGGGCATTGTTGGTGGCAAAAACTATTTCTCTTTTTTTCTTATCCACGTAGTAATAACGCAAATATGCCCTGAATATTATGCTACTACTATGTTGACTATTTTGCCGGGTACAACAATGATCTTACGTATGGTCTTACCTTCAAGCCACTTGGTCGCTCCTTCGTGATTAAGGGCTATTCGTTCCACTTCCTCGCGGGGTGTGTCGGCCATCACATGAATATTGAAGCGGGCTTTGCCGTTGAACGATACGGCATAGTTGACCACATCCTCCTTAAGGTATTCTTCCTTATATTCAGGCCATTGTGCATCACATACAGTGCTAACATTACCCAATGTATGCCACAATTCTTCCGATATGTGGGGAGCAAATGGTGCAAGCAGCACTACCAAATCTGAGAGCACCTCGCGATTGTGGCAATGCAGCTGAGTTAGTTCGTTGACACAGATCATGAATGCGGCCACAGAGGTGTTGAATGAGAAATTCTCTATGTCCTGGCTAACTTTCTTTATGAGTTTATGGATCGATTTTAACTCTTCTTTTGTCGGTTGGCCGTCGGTCAGCAGAAGGGAATCACCCTTATAGAAGAGACCCCAAAGTTTTTTCAGGAAGCGGTTGACACCGTCAATGCCGTTTGTATCCCACGGTTTGCTCTGCTCAAGCGGGCCGAGGAACATTTCGTAGAGTCGAAGTGTGTCGGCTCCATAACGCTCCACAATATCGTCGGGGTTGACGACATTAAACATCGATTTCGACATTTTTTCCACTGCATAGCCGCATATGTATTTGCCATCTTCAAGTACAAATTCTGCATCGTTGAATTCGGGACGCCAGCGACGGAATGCATCCAGATCCAGCTGATCGTTGCTGACGATGTTGATGTCGACACGTATGGGTGTCACATCATATTGTTTGCGAAGATTGTAGCTGACAAATGTGTTGGTGTCTTTTATACGATACACGAAGTTGGAGCGACCCTGAATCATACCCTGGTTGATCAGCTTTTTGAAGGGTTCTTCTTCGCACACCAGACCCAGGTCGAAGAGGAATTTGTTCCAGAAACGGCTATAGATAAGGTGGCCTGTGGCATGTTCGGTTCCTCCTATATAGAGATCTACATTGCGCCAGTATTCATCGGCTTCTTTCGATACGAGTGCCTCAGCGTTGTGCGGATCCATATAACGAAGATAGTAGGCCGACGATCCGGCAAATCCCGGCATGGTGCAAAGTTCAAGGGGATAACCGTCGGGCGATACCCAGTTTTTTGCTCTTCCCAGCGGCGGTTCACCGGTTTCTGTAGGCAGATATTTGTCTATCTCCGGAAGTTGCAGAGGCAACTGATCGTCGGAAAGCATGTGTGGTATGCCATCTTTATAATATACTGGGAAGGGTTCGCCCCAATAACGCTGACGGCTGAATATAGCATCGCGCAGTCGATAGTTGACCTTTACCCGGCCTATACCTGCCTTTTCAACGAATTCCTTTGTTTTGGCAATGGCTTCCTTCACATCAAGTCCGTTAAGGTCAAGCAGGTCGTTTGATGAATTTATCATCTTTCCACTCTTGGCCTCAAACGATTCTTCACTTACGTCGGCTCCTTCTATCAGAGGAACTACAGGCAGATCGAAATGGCGTGCAAAAGCATAGTCGCGACTGTCGTGGGCCGGTACAGCCATAATGGCACCCGTGCCGTAGCCTGCCAATACATAATCGCTTACCCAGATAGGTATTTGTTTACCGGTCACGGGATTGATGGCATAAGCACCGGTGAACACACCGCTCACCTTTTTGTCAATCATTCGCTCGCGCTCGGTTTTATGCTTGATTTCGTCGCGATAGTCGGCCACAGCCTGCTTTTGCTCATCAGTGGTGACCTTATCCACATACTCGCTTTCGGGAGCAAGCACCATGAAAGTGACACCGAATATTGTATCGGCACGTGTGGTGAATATTTCCATCACAACATCACTGTCGGCTACCTTGAATTTCATTTCAGCACCTTCCGAACGGCCAATCCAGTTGCGCTGTGTCTCCTTAAGCGAATCGGTCCAGTCAATGGTTTCAAGTCCTTCAAGCAGACGGGGAGCATAGGCCGACACACGCAGACACCACTGATACATCAGTTTCTGCTCCACAGGATAACCTCCTCTGACCGACACTCCTTCGCTCACCTCATCGTTGGCGAGTACAGTGCCAAGTTTCGGACACCAGTTCACCATCGTATTGCCCAGATAGGCTATACGATAATTCATAAGTGTATCGCTCTTTTGTTTTTCATCCATAGCATTCCACTGCTCTGCTTTGAAGCTGAGGCTATCGTCGGAGCATGCAGAATTGACCCCTTCATTTCCATACTTTTCAAAATGGTTGATAAGGTCAGTTATCGGACGGGCTGCATTAGCCTTCGTGTCGAAATAGTGGTTAAACATGCGTATGAAAGCCCATTGTGTCCACTTGTAATAATCCGGGTCGCATGTTTTTATCTCACGGTCCCAATCGTAGCAGAATCCTATCTTGTCTAGCTGCTTGCGATAGCGGGCAGTGTTTTCGCGTGTTGTTATTTCAGGATGTTGACCTGTCTGTATGGCATATTGTTCGGCAGGCAATCCGTAGGCATCGTAGCCCATGGGATGAAGCACATTGAAACCTTTCAGACGTTTGTAGCGCGAATATATATCCGATGCTATGTAGCCCAGCGGATGACCCACATGCAGTCCTGCCCCCGATGGATAGGGAAACATATCGAGCACATAAAACTTAGGTCTGGTGCTGTCATTATCTGTTTTATAAGTCTTGTTTTCTTTCCAGTAGTTCTGCCACCGGGTTTCTATATCTTTGTGATTATATTCCATTATATATATATGTGTTGTTTATTTATTCAGGGATTCGCTAAGGGCAAGCATGCGGTCAATGGGACGGCGGGCTTTCTCGATGATGGCTTCATCCACTTCCACCACGGGCATTTCATAGCGAAGGCTGTTGTAGAGCTTTTGAAGCGTATTGAGTTTCATGTAGTTGCATTCGTTGCATGCACAAGTGGAGTCCGACGGCGGAGCTGCTATGAACTGCTTTTCAGGACATTTCTTTTGCATTTCGTGGAGAATACCGCTTTCAGTGGCCACAATGAAGCTGTCGGCCTCGTCGTTGCACGCATATTTAAGAAGCACGGCAGTGGATCCAACCTTGTCGGCGAGGAGTTGAAGAGGTCGCTTACATTCGGGATGAACAAGGAGCTTAGCCTGTGGATACTGCTTTTTCAACTCTATGATTTTTTCAAAAGAAAATTGCTCATGCACATGGCAGGCTCCATTCCACACCACCATGTTGCGGCCGGTGCGGCTATTGATGTATTCGCCGAGGTTGCGATCGGGACCGAAGATGATCTTTTCATCTTCCGGAAGCGATTCAACTATTTCGCGCGCATTTCCCGAAGTCACAACAATATCGGTGAGAGCCTTCACATCAGCCGTAGTGTTGACATAGCTTATCACAGTGTGGCCGGGATGCTGCTCAATGAACCGCGCAAATTCTTCCGCATTGCAGCTGTCGGCCAGCGAGCATCCGGCATTCATGTCCGGTACTATCACCTTTTTGTCGGGACAAAGTATCTTGGCTGTCTCCCCCATGAAGTTGACACCACAGAGCACAATTATGCCTGCATCTACCGTTGTTGCAATTCTGGCCAGTGCAAGGGAGTCGCCTATATAATCGGCCACATCCTGTATTTCCGGTTTCTGATAGTAGTGGGCCATGATGACTGCATTCTTCTCTTTCTTTAGGCGTGCAATCTCACTCTTCAGATCTATCGAAGGATCAATCGGGGCATCCACGTATCCTTTGTCAACATTCATTTTCTTTATTTATAAATTTAAAATTTTAAAAATCTAAAATCAATAAGAAGAATAAGGCATGTTGATAGCAAAGATAAGTTTTCAGGCATTTTCTTGCAAATATTGTTTATTGAAGTTGATATTTGCATTATCTTACTTTTATCTACATCGCCCTTTATTGATAGATAATGATTTATATGGTTTATCAACATTGTGTTAATAATGTGCAAAGTTAACAACTTTCTGCCAATTTCATATCAATAAATGTTGAAATAGGTATGGATAAAACTTGCAAAAGCAAAGTGTAAGTTATTTTGCAATCACCAGCCGGGTCGTTATATGGCCAAAGATTCATGAAAACCAAATTTAATTATAAAAATTCATTGAAAAAATATCAACGGTTTTCAACATTGTTATCAACAACAACAAGAGACCGCACCAAGCGGCCTCTTGTTTGTTGAATTTTGGCAGTAATATAAAAGTAGTAAGGGAGGTGTATTCTTTTGGAATATACGAGCTTATGTGAAACGGCAATTAGCGGTAGTCGGCAAAACGGCGCTGCAATTGCTGGCGTGCAAAGAAGATACGGCTTTTGATGGTGCCGATCGGAAGACTCATCTTTTCGGCTATTTCGTTGTATTTAAAGCCCTGCACGTGCATCGAGAAAGGTATGCGGTATTTGTCGGGAAATTCGCTGATGGCACTTGTAATTTCGGTGGCGGCATATGATCCTTCGGGCGATTCAAGTCCGCTGTCCTGCGAGAGGTTCAGATGGTAGTAGTCTTCAGTCTGGTCGATGATAGTGGCCGAACGAACCACACGACGGTAGTTGTTGATGAAGATGTTGCGCATGATGGTGAATACCCATCCTTTGAAGTTGGTGTTCTCAACATATTTTTCACGATTGTTGAGCACTTTCATTGTGGTGTCCTGGAGAAGATCGTAAGCATCATCGCGGTTCGACGTAAGCATGTAAGCGAAGTTCAGCATGTTGGCCTGAAGACCCATTAGGCGATTGGTGAAAGTTGTAGTTTCCATAATAGCTCGTTTTATTATATAGATAATTGAAATGGCATGAATGAATAAATAAATAGTAATGTAGCGTCAGGTGGTCATTGGTTTATGTCCGTCGACATTGCAAAAGTAACAAGTTTGTAACATAAAAAATAATTTTAATGTTAAAACATGTTAAAATTATTACATCGTTGTTACAACTTTGTTTAAACTATTTATTTATAATTAGTTAAACGATTAAATAAAATCATAAAAATTTTATTTAGTAACGAGCTTGTTTGTATGGAAACATAAAATTAGGTATCTTTATAGTGCTATTATGATAAAGTCCTATACTACTACAATCGAAGGTACTTCTGTGTTCGCTGCCGAGGAAAATTTAAGTGAAAAAAATTCGCTGGAAGCGCAGTTCACAGACGAAAATATTTGTGGATCAGGCGCTTCGTGTACGGTCTATAGCGTACGACTTATAGGCAGACATTTGGCTGTCAAACGTCTGGAAGAAGCCGAAAGACTCAATTCCACATGCGTAGCAGCTTTCAGAAAAGAATATGAGATGGGCAGTCGCTTGCGGCATAACGGCTTGCCTGTCTATCACAGCATGCGCGAAGATGTCGACGAGGTGTATCTTGTGATGGATTTCATCGATGGTTGCACACTGCAACATTATATGTCGACTCCCCGGGGCAGATCAAGGATGGACAATGATGAAAACATAGTCAAGGTCATGAAGCAGTTGATAGAAGTGACTGACTATCTGCATCGGTGCGGAGTGATTCATTGCGATATAAAGTAGGAAAATATAATGGTGCGACGCAGCGATGAGGCTTTAATGCTGATAGATCTCGACAAAGCATATTGCGACACACTCGACAAAACACATGGAGGTACGCCTGGCGTAAGTGATGCGGTCAGTGCCGGTCAACGACCTGTTGCCGCCAAGGACTATGCTGCGATTGGAAAAGTATTTGAAAGTATATTTAAGTGCAACGACAAACCAATACCTCGCAAATACAGGAAATTTCGACAACTGTGCGATGATCCGAATGTCACCTCCGACAAACTTATAGCTGCCCTTGAATCGCGATACGGATATTCAAAAATCATGTTATTGGCAATAATTATTATTGTTAATATAATGATTATATGTGCGTTACTGTATCTTTTCATGAGCAGAACCAAAGCCAATAATGAATCGGAAGCTAATGCTTCAGCTGTTGTAGAAGAAATGGTTCAAGATACCATACATGACGAGCCAACACTGACAATAGAAGAAAATAAAACGTCCTCTTCTTTCCCTCAACCCCCAAAAAGCGATGCAATCGAAAATGATCTAACTGAACAACACGAAGAGATCACTGACTTCGATCAGCGAATGGAAGAATATATCAAGGAAGTAGGTTCGGCATTGAACGCATTGCGATCAGGCAGATTGACGGAGTCAGAGATTCAAGATATTGCAACACATCTTTCACAGACCTATAAATCTTCCTGGGAACAAATAAAAAATGACTTCAGAAAAAACAATACTGAAGCCTCGGAAAGTGAAGTGACAATGGCTATGGCCACTGCACTTGGTGAAAGCAAAACTTTCAAACTGATGAACGATTTCAACAAAGAGTTGATTGATACGATAAACCGTCGTGTAGGCCGTGAATGAGTCAGGCTATTATTTCAAGCGAAAGCAGTCCGCCATCCTTCGCTCCACGATAGGCTCCAAGCGATTTTCCGTCGCGAACCACATCGCCGGCTATAAGCTCCTGGTTGATGATAAGATGTGTGATTTTCAGTTTGTCGCCCGCAATCAGTTTACTGTTTATTGAGTCATTGACCAGAAATTCAAAATTGCCAAGATAGGTCATGACTATGGTGCGACACGGATGATAAGTAAGTCTGATTTTTGTACCGGTGGCAAGTTCGGCCACCTTGACACTGTCCAACGATGTGAACTCCGACGATCTTGTGCCTTCGCCCACATCATTGAGCAGTGCCAAATGGTTTTCGTAGCCGAGCCATTTTGCCAGAATGTCCATGGTGGAATTGTGCGGAGTGCGGTAACGTTCCTTTGAATCGGCGCCCACAAGGCCCAACATGCGTTTCACCGTGGTTTCGCTTATACCGATTTCCTTTCCCAGCGGTGCACAATCAGCAGAGAAAATATGCTCCTTACCATATTTGGCGAGTATCTTATCTATAATTGACTGAGAAAGCATGACGGGTGAAAACTATTTTTAAGCGAAATATAATGGCAAAATGTGTTTGTTTATTATAAGCCGAGGCTGTTGAGATCAACGCCGCCAACCGACTGAATGGCATCAACGCTGACGTCGGCTGCCTTTGCTGCGATGGATGAGAATTTCGAAACGAGTTTCGACATACGCTGGAGCTGTGCCGACGACATTTCAGACTCCATGCCTTCGAGTGTGCTCTGTACTTTTTGAGCTTTCTCGGCAATGCTCATAGCGCTCGACATGTCCACCTTGCCGGCTTTGTATTTGGTCATGAAGTTGTCGTACTCAGTGAGCAGTTCCTCATATTCGTCAAGGAATTTGTCGATTTCAGAATTGTCGGCAGTAGTTTCAGCAGCAGGTTCAGCAGTTTCCACCGAAGTGGCGATTGTATCATTACCTCCTGCTACGGTTGTGATTTCGTCGGTTTCTACTTCCGTTTGAGTGTCATTTGATTTGCTGCCGCAAGCTGTCATGCCCAGCACTGTGAGTGAAATGAGAAAATAATTGATTGTTTTCATTGGTGATAATAAATGATTAATGGTGTGAAAAGTTATAATGATCTCTGTCAGTTGTAGGCAAAAGTAGTCTGTATGGCATGATAAAACGCATTCTTCCCATGCCACGACAAATTTAGATATTTTGACTGACACCACCTCAGTTCATTTTGTTCACTTTAGTGAAGTATATGACTTTTTCTGTACTCGGTTTTTCAAGTATACAAAATATGACATTAATAACAATACTGGTGAAAGGTTGATCTATGTAAATCACCGCATTTTAAATTCTTTTAAAAACTTTATTTCCCGAATATTGTGAGACCTTTCTTAGGTTTTTTTCTACTAATTTGGTTCTATAATATCTTTTACTGATAGAATCCCCTAAGTCTGTTATATAAGCAAAATTTAAAAATGAGTCTGGATTGTTCTCTTCGCCGCGTTTAAAACCGGATTTATTTATTGCCTTATTAAAAAAATCTAAAACTTCAATTGAATCATACATGACAATACCATCCTTACTATAAATGAAGAAGTCTTTTTCCTTATCAAGTATACCTACTAGTTTAATACTTTCTACAAAACCACTGACTAATTGCGCTACTTGGAATATTGTATCGTCTTTTATATATCAATCAATTATTCGTGGATTCGGACAATCTGCACATAAACAAGGATATGTACCTGCATATTCCATTTGGTATTCTTGTCGGATGTGCCAGTAATCTCCATCTTTGGTGAATATATATGCTTTGGAGAGGCTGTCCGAAAGACGCACCGTTATGCGATTTTTTTCTCGTTTTACAAACACGTATGGCGTATCTGTCACCTCTTCTTTGCCCGTCAAACTATAATAGTCGAAGTATTGGAACCGCTCATACTGAGTTGAATCCCTCAGAAATGCTTCCTCTGTAATTTCATCACTGTGTGAGCTACAACCGAAAAATCCCGATAAAATAATTCCTATTAAAATAAAAACTAATAAATTTTTCATTATAGTATGGATTTTTAAAAGTGTTTTCGTAAAGGAGTCATAAACCTGTAATATCTCATGCCGGATTTTGGATCCAATTTGATATGGGTTATCTCACTGACGGCCTTCTTGGGACGGGCTATTTTCATAATCCCCAATCTTAGTCTTACCGATTTATTACCCTTAATTTTTTTAGTAACTATGTTGTTTCCATTCAATCCAAAATCAGGTTTACCGTTAAATAGGAAGCTTGCCAGGAGAGGTACAGTAGATGCTATTACGTTACAATTCATGTCATTTGACATTTTTTGAATGAATTGTGTGCCCTCCTCATATTTGGCAGAATTACAAGAAAATAGTATCAAAGTTGAACCTTGAAATCCTTATTTTAAAGGCGTAAAGTCAGTGAGGATATCAACTTGATCTTTGCCAATGTTTGCGAACCCATAATTGCCATGTCCACTTATAGCATACACAGCTGCCTTTGTATTTTTCTTCGACAAATCATTTATAGCATAGCATAGGTAATATCTTCCATATCAGCAACTTATATTCGCCGAACATTGTTCTTTACAACTGCTTCATATCCTGCCTTTAAAGCTCTATCATTACCTTCCTCAGCAGCTTTACTATAATGAATACTTATGAATGGATAAGTTATTCCATCCTTGATTCCTTCAAGGGTATAAAGTCCGGAAGGATCGATAAGCCGCATCGGGTTGGCGGCGCAGTAGAGGTAGGGGGAAAGGGGGTGGTATTTGTCGGCGAGGT
>JAMPBJ010000005.1 GCA_023666835.1 Bacteroides sp.
TTCAATGTTCTCTTTTCAGCCCTCGGGTTATTTCCCAAAAGCGGTGCAAAGTTACGGCGTTTTTTTTATTCGTGCAAATTATTTTTCTCGCAATTTTATGTATATTTTGGCATGTTTCGACAAAATATGCTATGATTCAGAATTTTAAAAACATGTTGTAAAACATATTTTTAACTTTCATTAACTATTAAATTGCGTTTTTAGCATGATTTGTTTGTCGACTTACAATGTTTTTGTAATTTTACAATGTCGCTTTAATGCCCCTTATATAATTTTACTATTTAACGATGAAACGAGTCCTATACTTATTTATATTAATATTGACAGGAGTGACTGCCATAGCGCAGCGCCCTGTGAGATTTCACAACGAACAAGTGGATACTGCTCGGATCACAGAGATTTTGTTAGAGCTTGATCGGGCCAACCTTTCGAGTGGTGGCGACATTGTGGCAATGGCGGCTGAGGAGTTGCTGGGCACTCCCTACGTGGCAGGCACTTTGGAGGGCGAGCCGGAAATGCTGACTGTGAATATCGAACAGATGGATTGTACCACATTTGTGGAGACTTGTCTGGCTTTGGCGATGACAATTGAAAATCGACGCTCGTCGTGGCGCGATTTCGTGTACAATCTGGAACAGGTGCGCTATCGCGGTGGAAAAATCGACGGATACCCTTCGCGTCTGCATTATATCAGCGATTGGATTGTTGACAACAGTCACCGCGGCAATATAGAAGATGTGACCAGCCGCGTCGGACGAGCTTCCCACGAAGTCAAGACGCTGGATTTCATGAGCACAAATCGAGACAAATATAAAGCACTGAAGGACAATGACAAAAATTTTGAGGGAATAAAGTCGTTTGAGATGGGATTTCGCTCCCATCGATTCCCCTACATAAAGACGATGAACATTAAAGATGCCAATATCAAAGAAGGTGATGTAATTTTTATCACTACCAGCATCAAGGGACTGGATGTGACTCATGCAGGGATTGCTACAATAAAGGATGGAGTGGTTCACCTATTGCACGCTTCGTCGAAAGCCGGGAAGGTGGTCATGGATCCTTTGCCTCTTCAGGAATATGTAAGGCGCAATCGTCGGGCAACCGGCATAAGGGTGGTTCGCATAAAGGATTAAACTACGAAAGTCAATAAAAGCGATTCAACACCCCTACACTACTGCATTAGAAAAAGGAATCGAGGCCGCGTCAGTGAAGTGACACAGCCTCGATTTTTACAAGTATGCTATCAAGCGATTATGCCTGAGGCATTTTGGTCTTTTTGCCATAGCCGTATTTAGCAGCGGCTCCAAGTTCTTCTTCGATGCGGAGAAGCTGGTTGTACTTAGCCATACGGTCGGAGCGGCTTGCAGAACCGGTTTTAATCTGGCCGGCATTGGTAGCAACAGCGATGTCGGCGATGGTAGCGTCTTCAGTTTCGCCTGAGCGGTGAGAGATGACAGCGGTGTAGCCGTTGCGCTGAGCGAGTTCAACTGCGCGGAGGGTTTCGGTGAGCGAACCGATCTGGTTAACTTTTACGAGGATAGAGTTGGCGCAGCCTTCTTCGATACCGCGTTCGAGATATTTAACGTTGGTCACGAACAGGTCGTCGCCCACGAGCTGGCAACGGTTGCCGATAAGATCGGTGAGGATCTTCCAGCCTTCCCAGTCGTTTTCGGCCATACCATCTTCGATAGAGTCGATGGGGTATTTTTCAACGAGGCCTTTGAGATATTCAGCCTGCTGCTGGGAAGTGAGCTTGGGAGCGCCTTCGCCCTGTTTCCAGGTGTAGTCGTAAACACCGTCTTTGTAGAATTCAGAAGAAGCGCAGTCAAGACCTATAGTCACATCCTTTCCAGGAACGTAGCCGGCGAGTTCGATGGCTTTGATGATCACGTTGAGAGCATCTTCAGTACCATCGAGAGTGGGAGCGAAACCACCTTCGTCGCCTACTGCAGTTGAGAGGCCGCGATCGTGGAGCACTTTTTTGAGATTGTGGAACACTTCAGTGCCCATGCGGATGCCTTCTTTGAAGCAGCATGCGCCGATGGGACGGATCATGAATTCCTGGAAGCAGATGGGAGCGTCGGAGTGAGCACCGCCGTTGATGATGTTCATCATAGGCACAGGGAGAACATATGAGTTACATCCGCCGATATACTTGTAGAGGGGAAGGTCGAGATAGTCGGCAGCTGCTTTGGCAACGGCAAGCGATACACCGAGGATGGCGTTGGCACCGAGGTTGCTCTTGGTGTCTGTACCATCAAGTGCGATCATAGTTTCGTCGATTTTGATCTGATCGAGGGCGCTCATGCCGATGAGGGCTTCAGCGATAGGACCGTTGACGTTGGCAACAGCTTTGAGTACGCCTTTGCCCATGTAGCGGTTTTTGTCGCCGTCACGGAGTTCGAGAGCTTCGTTGACGCCAGTAGATGCACCGGAAGGAACTGATGCGCGGCCACGTGCACCTGATTCGAGAACTACGTCTACTTCAACTGTGGGATTGCCACGAGAGTCGAGAACTTCACGACCAATAATTTTTTCAATTTTCATAATGGATTGTAACTTAAAAAGTTGGTTATTTTGAGTTGTTGATTTGCAATTTTGCTTGGTATCAGCGCAAAGTTACTAAAATTTTCATAGTTAGTCAATAATAAAAAACTAATTTGACCAAAAGAAAACTTTTTTAAGATGATTTGTAGGTTTATGCACATATTGCGAAGTGAATGCCAACTATGGTAAAAGCCATATCATCCGGAGTTGTCCTAGATGATATGGCTTTAAGAGTTATGCTGTGGTTGCATCATCGGAGATGCATAGGCATTTCTTATTCGGCTGCTTTTTCGTCAGCTGGTGCTTCAGTGGCAGCGGCTTCAGCTACGGGAGCTTCGGCTTTCTTTGTGCGACGCGAACGGCGTGAGCGGCCTTCTTTCTTGGCAGATTTGTCTATGAGCATGTTTTCGTTGTAGTCAACAAGCTCAATGAAACACATCTGGGCATTATCGCCAAGACGGAAACCGGTTTTAAGAATACGGGTGTATCCGCCGTTGCGTTCGGCAACTTTCTTGGAGATTTCGCGGAACAGTTCGTTGACGGCTTCTTTGTTCTGAAGGTAGCTGAACACGAGACGACGATTGACCATCGAGTCGTCTTTAGAGCGGTTGATCAGAGGCTCGGCGTACATGCGAAGTGCTTTAGCTTTAGCCAATGTCGTGAAGATGCGTTTGTGCATGATCAGCGAGATTGTCATATTGGCAAGGAGCGCGTCGCGATGGGCTTTTTTACGACCGAGGTGGTTGAATTTTTTATTATGTCTCATCGTTTAATTACTCTTTATCTAATTTGTATTTTGAAATATCCATCCCGAAAGAGAGGTTGAGGTTGGCAAGAAGATCGTCGAGCTCGGTGAGAGATTTCTTACCGAAGTTGCGGAACTTCAAGAGGTCGTTGCGATTGAAAACAACGAGCTCGCCAAGAGTTTCAACTTCAGCGCTCTTCAAGCAGTTGAGTGCGCGAACCGAAAGGTCCATGTCAACGAGTTTTGATTTGAGGAGTTGGCGCATATGGAGCACTTCTTCGTCAAATTCTTCGTTTTCTTCAACTTCTGATGACTCAAGAGTGATCTTTTCGTCGGAGAAGAGCATGAAGTGATAAATCAGGATCTTGGCTGCTTCCTTGAGAGCATCCTTGGGAAGGATCGAACCATTGGTTGTGATTTCCAATGTCAGTTTGTCGTAGTCAGTTTTCTGATCAACGCGGAAGTTATCGACTGTATATTTTACATTCTTTATGGGAGTGTAGATAGAGTCGATGGCAATAACGTTGACATCGTCAGTGGGCGAAGCGTTTTCTTCAGCGGGCACCCAACCACGACCTTTGTTGATAGTGAATTCAAGTGTAAAGCTGGCAGTTGAATCCAAATGACAGATTACGAGGTCGGGGTTGAGCACTTCGAAACCGGTCAGAACCTGACCGAGATCACCGGCGGTGAAAACTTCTTTGCCGGCAACGGTTACGGAGGCTTTTTCAAACTCTGTATCCTCTACCACTTGTTTGAGGTCAACTTTTTTCAAATTAAGGATGATGTTTGTGACATCTTCCTTAACTCCGGGGATAGTGTCGAATTCGTGTTTGACGCCGTCGATTTTGATAGTGGAAATAGCAAAACCTTCGAGCGATGACAGCAGGATGCGACGAAGCGCATTGCCTATAGTGATTCCATAGCCCGGCTCCAATGGCTTGAACTCAAACTTGCCGAATTTGTTATCGGCCTCCAACATCAATACCTTGTCAGGTTTTTGAAATGCTAATATAGCCATGTGGATCTGTCTTGTTTAGTTATTATTTAGAATACAATTCGACGATCAGCTGTTCCTTGATCGGTTCAGGAATATCTTCACGGGCGGGAACGTGGAGCAATTTGCCGGCTTTGGCAGTTTCATCCCATTCGAGCCAGGGATATTTCGAGTGGTTGAAGCCTGCGAGGGCATCAGCAATCACTTCGAGTGATTTGGATTTTTCGCGAACACCAACAACGTCGCCGGGTTCAACAGCATAGGATGCGATGTTTACAACCTGACCATTGACGGTGATGTGACGATGGAGCACGAGCTGACGTGCAGCTGCACGAGTGGGTGCAATGCCGAGACGATAGACAACATTGTCAAGACGGCCTTCGAGGAGCTGGAGAAGAACTTCACCTGTGATACCTTTGGTGCGGGCAGCCTTGTTGAAGAGGTTGTGGAATTGTTTTTCGAGTACGCCGTAAGTGTATTTAGCTTTCTGTTTTTCGCGAAGCTGAACGCCGTATTCCGACGTTTTTCTACGACGGTTCTGGCCGTGCTGGCCTGGAGGATAGTTTCTCTTGGCGAGAACTTTGTCTTCGCCGAAAATGGGTTCGCCAAATTTGCGGGCGATTTTGGTTTTAGGGCCTGTATATCTTGCCATTTTTTAATCTGATTAAAAAGAATTTTTAATGCAACCTGAGGGTGAGCAGCAATTTATGGTTTAGTGCAGCCGCGACCATAGAGAGGTGATAAAATATGATCTATTTCACATTGCCATAAACAGCGGGGCTACCGCTTTGTGGTTGCTGTTTTGAGCGTAGGATCTCTTAAGATCGATGAAGATTATACGCGACGACGTTTCGGAGGACGGCATCCGTTGTGGGGCAGCGGAGTTACGTCAATAATTTCAGTAACTTCGATTCCTGCGCCATGAAT
The DNA here is from genome assembly GCA_023666835.1 of Bacteroides sp. GTDB lineage: Bacteria > Bacteroidota > Bacteroidia > Bacteroidales > Muribaculaceae > Paramuribaculum. Next base: position 5,220 of record JAMPBJ010000005.1, read on the forward strand.
GGTACGGATTGCGGATTCACGACCGTTGCCGGGACCTTTAACGTAGGCTTTCACTTTGCGAAGGCCGAGATCGTAAGCAACTTTAGCACAGTCCTGCGCTGCCATCTGAGCTGCGTAGGGTGTGTTTTTCTTTGAGCCACGGAAGCCCATTTTGCCTGCGCTTGACCAAGAGATCACCTGACCTTCAGAGTTGGCTAAGCACACAATGATGTTGTTGAAAGAGGAGTGAACGTGAAGCTGACCCATTGCGTCAACTTTGACATTTCTCTTCTTAGCTGCGACTGTCTTTTTTGCCATATTATATTATTATTTTGTAGCTTTCTTCTTGTTAGCAACTGTTTTCTTGCGACCTTTGCGTGTGCGGGCATTGTTTTTGGTGCTCTGACCGCGTACGGGCAAGCCGATACGATGACGAATGCCACGGTAGCAACCGATATCCATCAGTCGTTTGATATTGAGCTGGATTTCGCTGCGGAGATCGCCTTCTACTTTGTAGTCGGAGCCAATCACTTCACGAACTTTGGCGGCCTGAGCATCAGTCCAGTCCATTACTTTGATATCTTTGTCAACGCCAGCCTTTTCAAGAATCGATTTTGCGGCGCTTCGGCCAATGCCGAAAATGTAAGTCAAGGCTATCTCACCTCTTTTATTCTGGGGGAGGTCAACTCCCACTATACGTACTGCCATATGTCTTTGACTATTTTTTTTGCAAAATTAATAAAAAATTATCCTTGACGCTGTTTAAACTTGGGATTTTTTTTGTTGATCACATAAAGGCGACCTTTGCGGCGGACGATTTTGCTGTCCGGAGTACGCTTTTTAACAGAAGCTCTTACTTTCATTTTATCGTGTTTTTTAGTTTATTTATTTGTATCTGAATGCAATTCGGCCTTTCGAGAGGTCGTAGGGCGACATTTCAACGCGTACTTTGTCGCCGGGAAGAATCTTTATATAGTGCATTCGCATCTTCCCACTTATATGTGCAGTGATTTCATGTCCGTTTTCAAGTTCTACACGGAACATTGCATTGGACAATGATTCGACGATCACTCCGTCTTGTTCGATAGCAGCTTGTTTTGCCATATTCTATTGTGGTAGTATTTTAAATGAATCTATCTTGAAGAACTTCGTAAACGGGTTCGTAACTTGTGAGGATTTCGGCTTTGCCATCGATTACGGCAACTGTGTGCTCATAGTGTGCCGATGGACGACGATCGCGTGTGCGACAAGTCCATCCGTCACGCTCGATCACAATGTTTTTGCTGCCCATATTGATCATGGGCTCGATGGCGATACACATTCCGTTGCGGATAATGGGGCCGGTGCCACGACGTCCGTAGTTAGGAACTTCGGGGCTTTCGTGCATTTTGCGTCCAATGCCGTGTCCACACATTTCGCGCACGACGCTATAGCCGCGTTTTTCGCAATAGGTCTGAACGGCATTTGCGATATCGCCGATGCGGTTTCCTTCGCGGCAGGCTTCAATGCCTTTGTAGAGCGACTCTTTGGTTGTGCGGCAGAGCTGGTAGACATCGTCGGCAATCTCCCCGACAGGGAATGTGTAGCACATGTCGCCGTTGTAGCCATTGAGTTCGACCACTACGTCAGTGCCGATAATGTCGCCTTCGCGCAACTGATAGTTGGATGGGAAACCGTGAACCACGATTTCGTTGACCTCGCAACATACTGCACCGGGAAATCCTCCATATCCAAGGCATGCTGCCTTTCCGCCATTGTCGGAAATAAATTCGCGAGCGATGGCATCGATCTTATGCGTAGTCACACCGGGAGTCACCCACTTGGCGATTTCGCCAAGTGTGCGACTTACCAGCGTGCATGCTTCACGCATTTTTTCGATTTCTTCCGGAGTCTTAAGATATATCATTAAAATCTAAGATAGACATTAGATATTAATAGGCACTGCCGGTTGTGCGGCCTTTGATCTTGCCGTCTTTCATCAAACCGTCGTAATGGTGCATCATCAGATGGCTTTCGATCTGCTGAAGAGTGTCGAGAACGACACCGACAAGAATCAGAAGCGATGTTCCTCCAAAGAATTGAGCGAAGTTCTGGCTGATTCCGAAGAAGCGGGCAAATGCCGGAAGAATGGCAACGATTCCGAGGAAGATGGATCCGGGGAGTGTGATACGCGACATGATGGAGTCGAGGTATTCAGCAGTCTTCTTGCCGGGTTTAACACCGGGGATGAAGCCATTGTTGCGTTTCATGTCTTCTGCCATCTGAGTGGGACGCACTGTGATGGCTGTATAGAAGTAGGTGAAGGCAACGATCATGATGAAGTATACCGTGTTGTACCAGAATCCGTTGATATCGGAGAATGCTGCAATGAAGCCGCTACCACCGCCTTCACTGCCAAAGCCGGCGAGAGTGATGGGGATGAACATAATTGCCTGGGCAAAAATGATAGGCATCACACCTGCAGCATTGACTTTCAGAGGGATGTATTGGCGAACACCGCCGTACTGTTTGTTGCCGACAACACGTTTGGCGTATTGAACGGGAACTTTACGCGTACCTTGAACGAGGAGAACAGCGCCGATTGTGACAGCAAAGAGCAACACGATTTCGACAAGGAACATCACGAGACCCCCGGCAGCCATACCATCGCCCGGCAGACGGGAGATGAATTCGAAGAACATAGCTTCGGGAAGGCGGGCGATAATACCGACGAGGATGATAAAGGATATACCGTTACCGATACCACGGTCAGTGATTCTTTCACCCAACCACATGATAAACATGGATCCTGCGGCAAGGATGATGGTCAGATAAGTGATGGTCAGGATCCCCATTGAAGCTGCACCAGTGACCTGTGCTACCTGGAAACGAAGGTTGTAGAGGTAGGCGGGACCCTGGAGGAAGAGGATCAGGACTGTCAGATAACGTGTGTACTGATTGAGCTTTTGGCGGCCACTTTCGCCTTCGCGTTGCATCTTCTGGAAAGAGGGCAACACCATGCCGAGGAGTTGGATTACGATCGATGCCGTAATGTAGGGCATGATACCGAGGGCGAATATTGAAGCTTGCGAGAATGCTCCGCCAGAGAACATATCCAACAGCTGCATAAGGCCGCTGTTGTTAGTGAAATTGGCGAGGGCTTTCAAGTCTTCGGGGCTAATGCCGGGGAGCACTACCTGGCAACCCAGGCGATACACCAGCACGAGGAGGAAAGTGACGATTAACCTCTTGCGAAGCTCTTCAATAGTCCAAATGTTTTTTAATGTTTGAACAAATCTCATTTTATAATTTAGATTTTAGAGATTGAACCGCCGGCTTCTGTGATTGCTTTTTCAGCGGCTTTAGAGAAGGCGTTGGCTTCAACTTCGAGTTTGCGGTTGATGGTTCCGTTGGCAAGAACTTTGACAAGTTGCTTGCGGGAGATGAATCCTGCAGCGCGGAGCTCTTCCAAACCAACTTTTTCGAGGTTTTTGGCTTCAGCAAGTGCGTCGATCAGATCAAGATTGATGGCTTTGTAAGAAACACGGTTGATGTTTTTGAAGCCATATTTGGGCAGACGACGCTGAAGGGGCATCTGGCCACCTTCGAAACCGATCTTGCGACTGTAGCCCGAACGGGACTTAGCGCCTTTGTGACCACGGGTAGAAGTGCCTCCTTTACCGGAACCTGCACCACGTCCTACGCGTGTTTTGGAAGTTACGGACCCAACTGCGGGGCGAATGTTATTTAATTCCATATTCTAAAATGCTGTTTGATTGATTAAAGTTTGGTCACTTCAACGAGGTGACGAACTCTGTTGACCATACCCATAACCGAGGGGGTATCTTCTTTAACCACGGTGTGGTTCATTTTTTTCAAGCCGAGAGCGTTGAGGGTCAATTTCTGCACTTCAGGGCAGTTGATACGACTTTTGATTTGTTTGATTTGAATCTGTGCCATTGTGAGAAGTATATTAACCGTTAAACACTTTGTCAACTGAGATACCGCGGTTCTGAGCCACCTGAGCGGGCGAGCGCATTTCGTCGAGGGCTGCGATAGTGGCTTTCACGAGGTTGTGGGGGTTGGAAGAACCTTTGGATTTTGCGAGCACGTCGGTCACGCCAACGCTTTCGAGCACAGCACGCATAGCACCACCGGCTTTCACACCTGTACCGTGGGAAGCTGGTTTGAGGATCACGCGTGAGCCGCCGAATTTGGCAACTTGTTCGTGAGGAATTGTTCCTTTGTGGATGGGCACACGGATAAGGTTTTTCTTGGCAGCTTCAACACCTTTGGCAATAGCTGCAGTGACTTCATTGGCCTTACCGAGACCCCAACCAACGATGCCGTCTTCGTTGCCGACAACGACGATAGCGGCGAAAGTGAATGTACGGCCACCTTTTGTCACCTTGGTGACACGGTTGATGGCTACGAGGCGTTCTTTTACCTCGATGTCGTTAGTAGATTTTACTCTGTTATTTCTCTTTGCCATGATTTGTTAGAATTTAAGACCGCCATTGCGAGCGGCGTCAGCCAATGATTTTACTCTTCCGTGGAATAGGTAACCGTTGCGGTCAAACACTACTTCCGAGATACCAGCAGCTATAGCTTTCTGAGCGATTGCTTCGCCAACTTTGGCTGCGATTTCTGATTTTGTTCCTTCTTCAATACCTTTTGACGATGCAGCACAAAGTGTTTTGCCGGCCTGATCGTCAACAAGCTGTACGTAGATCTGCTTGTTTGAACGGAACACAGTCATACGAGGACGGGCAGCTGTACCCGAAATCTTGCCGCGGATGCGGGTTTTGATTTTGTTTCTTCTTTGTATTTTGGAGACCATGATTAAATACTTTTAGATTATTTTGCACTTGCCGATTTACCGGATTTGCGACGGATAACTTCGCCGACGAATTTAATACCTTTGCCTTTGTAGGGTTCAGGTTTGCGAAGTGAGCGGATTTTGGCGCACACCTGGCCAAGCAGTTGCTTGTCGTCGCTCTCGAGGATGATGAGAGGGTTTTTGTTACGTTCGCTTTTGGTTTCGACTTTGATCTCCGGCGGGAGCTTGATATATATAGCGTGTGAGTAGCCGAGCGAAAGTTCAAGCACCTGGCCTGTAGCATTTGCACGGTAGCCAACACCTACTAATTCCATTTCTTTGCGATAGCCTGTCGAGACACCGACAACCATGTTATGGATGAGAGCGCGATAGAGACCGTGCTGTGCACGATGTTCGCGATCATCGCTGGGGCGTTTTACCGTCAGGTGGTTGCCTTCAACTTCGATAGTGAGGTCGGGGTTGAATGTCTGAGTGAGCTGGCCTTTGGGACCTTTTACTGTGATAACATTTCCCTCTACTTTGACGTTTACGCCTGCGGGGATTTCAATGGGAGCTTTACCTATTCTTGACATATCTGTATCCTCCTCTATTAATATACATAACACAGTACTTCGCCACCAATCTTCTTGTTGAGGGCCTCTTTATTGGTCATGACACCCTGCGAAGTAGAAAGGATAGCGATACCCAATCCGTTTAACACTCTAGGCATATCTTTGTAGCCTGTATACTGGCGAAGACCCGGGCGCGAAACGCGTTTGAGTTCTTTGATGGCGTTCACACGATCAACGGGATCATACTTCAAGGCGATTTTGATTACGCCTGCGGGGGTTTCACCCTCTATAAACTTATAGTTAAGAATATAGCCTTGTTCGAAAAGAATCTTGGTGATTTCTTTTTTCAAGTTTGAGGCGGGGATTTCAACCACGCGGTGGTTGGCTTTGATCGCATTCCTCAATCTTGTCAGATAATCTGCTATTGGATCTGTCATTTTATATAATGTTTAAATTGATTCGGACAATCCGAACAATATTTAATACTCTCGTGCTTTGCTCGCAGCCATCGCCGATTCTTGATAATGATCGGGATGGCATTGGGAGCTCTGCTTTTATCTCTGTTTGGAGCTTTGCTGTATTAAACGTTTATATACTTACCAGCTTGCTTTCTTCACTCCGGGGATAAGACCTGCGGAAGCCATTTCGCGGAACTGAATACGCGACAAGCCGAACTGGCGCATATAGCCTTTGGGACGGCCGGTGATGGTGCAGCGGTTGTGTACGCGGATGGGATTGGAATTCTTTGGGAGCGACTGAAGTTTCTGTGCAGCTTCATAAGCTTCGGCACGGTTTTCTTCGTTTACGCCAGAATTGACAATCTTCTTAAGCTCTTCACGCTTTTTTGCGTATTTAGCCACCAACTTTGCACGCTTCACTTCGCGGGCTTTCATTGATTCTTTTGCCATGTTGAAATTCTGTAGTTAGACGTTCGTAGTTTTAGCGTTTTTTAAAGGGAAGACCGAAGTGTTTCAACAGTGCATAGCCTTCTTCGTCGGTGTTGGCAGAAGTCACAAATGTGATGTTCATACCGAGAAGTTTGCTGATATTATCGATGTTGATTTCGGGGAAGATGATCTGCTCAGTAATGCCGAGAGTGTAGTTGCCACGGCCGTCGAGCTTGCCTTCGATACCCTTGAAGTCGCGGATACGGGGAAGGGCAACACGGATGAGTCTTTCGAGGAACTCATACATTTTGTCGCGACGGAGAGTGACCATAACACCAACGGGCATTTTCTTACGAAGCTTGAAGTTGGAGATGTCTTTCTTCGAGAGAGTGGCAACGGCTTTCTGACCGGTAATGGCAGTGAGCTCGTTGATAGCTGTTTCGATGATTTTCTTGTCCTGAGTGGCTTCGCCGAGGCCCTGGTTGATAACGATCTTTTTCAGGCGGGGCACCTGCATCACTGTAGTGTAGTTGAATTCCTTCTGGAGTGCAGGAACGATGCGCTCTGCATAGTCTTTCTTAAGTGTTGTAGTGCTCATTATTTAATCTCCTCTCCTGATTTTTTAGCGTATCTTACTTTCTTGCCGTCCTCGATGCGGTAGCCTACGCGGGTAGGTTTGCCGGATTTGGGATCGATCAAGGCAAGATTGGAAATATGAACGGGGGCTTCCATTTTAATGAGGCCACCCTGGGGATGTTTGGCGTTGGGCTTAGTAGCCTTGGTTACGAAGTTGACGCCTTCAACGATGGCACGGTTTTTGTCGACGAGCACTTTGAGCACACGACCGGTCTTACCGCGATCTTCACCGCTGAGCACGTAAACGTTGTCGCCTTTTTTAATATTTGACTTACTCATTGCTTTAGTTTTCTTTGAGGTGTTGGGTTAAAGCACTTCGGGAGCGAGTGAAACGATTTTCATGTTGGTTGCGCGAAGTTCGCGGGCAACGGGACCGAAAATACGGGTTCCACGGAGTTCACCGGCATTGTTCAATAACACACAAGCATTGTCGTCGAAGCGAATATAGCTTCCGTCGGGACGGCGCACCTCTTTTTTAGTGCGGACAACTACAGCTTTAGATACAGTACCTTTCTTTACGTCCGACGAGGGGATGACGCTTTTCACCGAAACTACGATGATGTCGCCAACTGTGGCGTATCGACGGCCTGTACCACCCAGCACGTGAATGCAGAGGGCTTCTTTAGCACCGCTGTTATCAGCAACGGTTAAACGGCTTTCAGTCTGTATCATAATTATTTAACTTTTTCAATAATTTCTACTAATCTCCATCTTTTGGTTTTGCTCAGCGGACGAGTTTCCATAAGTCGCACGGTGTCGCCGATGCTGCACTCGTTCTTTTCATCATGGGCATGATATTTTTTTGTCTTGTTGACAAATTTGCCGTAGATGGGGTGTTTTTCTTTCCATTTCACCATGACGGTGATGGTTTTATCACCCTTATTGCTCGACACAACCCCAATACGTTCTTTTCTCAAATTTCTCTTTTCCATTTGTTTTCTTGGGATTATTTATTGTTAAGCTCGCGCTGACGGAGTTCGGTCTTAACGCGTGCGATCATTTTACGGTCAGCAGTGATTTTTGCAGGATTGTCGATGGGCGAGATTGAGTGGTTGATTTTCAACTGCGCATATTCTTTTTCCATCTGTTCGAGACGATCCTTAAGATCCTGCGTGTTCATTTCTTTGATTTCTTCTTTTTTCATAGCTGTTTACACGTTTTGAGTGGGATCATAATCACGACGAACTACAAATTTGGTGGTAACAGGGAGCTTCTGAGCTGCAAGACGAAGTGCTTCCTTTGCGATTTCGAAGCTAACGCCTTCAACTTCGATGAGCATACGTCCGGGAGTAACGGGAGCTACGAAGCCTTCGGGAGCACCTTTACCTTTACCCATACGCACCTCTGCAGGTTTTTTGGTGATGGGTTTGTCAGGGAAAATTCTGATCCATATTTGACCTTGACGCTGCATGTGACGGGTCACTGCGATACGAGCCGCCTCAATCTGACGACCTGTAATCCATTTCGACTCCAAAGTCTTTATGCCAAACGAACCGAAGGCCAACTGATTGCCGCGCATTGCATTGCCTTTCATACGGCCTTTTTGCTGGCGACGAAATTTAGTTTTCTTAGGTTGTAACATTATCTGTTAGGTTGAGGGGGTTAACGATTGTTTCTTGATTTGCGACTCATACCGCGACCGCCGTTGCGACCGTGTCCGCCACCCATGCCGCGAGATTCCTTGGCGTTGTTGGTGAATGCGGGCGAGAGATCACGTTTGCCATAAACTTCACCGCGGCAGATCCAAACTTTCACACCGATGACGCCAACTTTAGTGTGGGCTTCAACAAGTGCGTAGTCGATATCGGCACGGAGAGTGTGGAGCGGCGTGCGGCCTTCCTTGAACATTTCAGAGCGGGCCATTTCGGCGCCGTTCAGACGACCGCTCACTTGCACTTTGATGCCTTCAGCACCGCTGCGCATTGTAGAGGCGATGGCCATCTTGACAGCGCGACGATAGGCGATCTTGCCTTCGATCTGACGTGCAATGTTGCTTGCCACGATCTGAGCGTCGAGTTCAGGACGTTTCACTTCGAATATGTTGATCTGAACATCCTTGTCAGTGATCTTTTTGAGTTCTTCTTTGAGTTTGTCGACTTCAGAACCACCTTTACCGATGATCAGACCGGGGCGGGATGTGCATACGGTGATGGTGATGAGTTTGAAGTTACGTTCGATTACGATGCGCGACACGCTTGATTTTGCAAGACGCACATTGAGATACTTGCGCAGCTTGGAATCTTCGAGTATGGCATCGCTGTATTTCTTACCGCCATACCAGTTTGAATCCCAGCCACGAATTACGCCTAAGCGATTGCTGATTGGATTAACTTTTTGTCCCATTGTTTGCCTTATTATTTTGCGTTATCAATAGTGTCCACGATCAGAGTGACGTGGTTGGCACGTTTACGGATTCTGTAGCCGCGACCCTGGGGAGCCGGACGAAGACGTTTGAGCATGGGAGCGCAGTTGACCTGAATGGTGCTGACGCAGAGCATGCCTGCTTCGACTTGCTGATTGTTTTTTGCTTCCCAATTGGCAACTGCCGATTTGAGCAGTTTGTAGAGTTGAGCAGCGGCATCTTTGTTAGAGAATTTGAGCATGCCAAGAGCACGGTTGACTTCAACGCCACGGATCATGTCGGCAACAAGACGCATTTTGCGGGGCGACGAGGGCACATTGGTCAGCTTTGCAAAGGCTATATTTTTCAGCTCTTCTTTTCTTTTGTCGGCTGAATTTCTTTTTCTTACACCCATTGTAGTTAATTCTTTCTTTTTAAAAAATTATTTTACGGGGCCCTATCATTTCTTGTTACCGGCGTGACCGCGGAAGTTGCGAGTCGGAGCGAATTCTCCGAGCTTGTGTCCTACCATGTTCTCAGTCACGTAGACAGGAATGAACTTGTTGCCGTTGTGAACGGCAAAAGTGTGACCTACGAATTCAGGTGCGATCATTGAAGCACGGCTCCATGTCTTGATGACATTTTTCTTGCCGCTTGCTTCCATAGCTTCCACCTTCTTTTCGAGCTTTACACTGATAAAGGGGCCTTTTTTTAATGAACGACTCATAAGTTTTGCTTAGTTAATCAGTTTACTTTTTCCTTCTTTCAATGATGTACTTCGAAGAGTGTTTCTTCGGTGCACGAGTCTTCAGGCCCTTAGCGTAAAGACCCTTACGCGAACGAGGATGTCCACCTGACGAACGGCCTTCGCCACCACCCATCGGGTGATCGACAGGATTCATGACAACGCCACGGTTGCGGGGGCGACGACCGAGCCAACGGCTGCGACCGGCCTTACCACTGCGTTCGAGAGAGTGTTCGCTGTTGCCGACAACGCCGATGGTAGCTTTGCAGGTGGCGAGCACTTTACGTGTCTCTCCGGAAGGAAGTTTGATGATTGCATAGTTTCCCTCGCGGGAAGTGAGCTGAGCAAATGTGCCGGCCGAACGTGCCATGAAGGCTCCCTGACCGGGGCGCAGTTCGATGTTGTGGATCAGAGTGCCGACGGGGATCTTGTTGAGAGGAAGGGCGTTGCCAACCTCAGGAGCGGCGTCGGGACCACTGACAACTGTTGCGCCAACTTGCAAGCCGTTGGGTGCAATGATGTAGGTTTTAGCACCGTCAACGTAGTAAAGCAGAGCGATGCGAGCCGAACGGTTAGGATCGTACTCGATGCTTTTTACCACGGCGGGTACACCGTCTTTGGTTCTCTTAAAGTCAATGAAACGGTATTTGCGCTTGTGACCACCGCCAAGGTAACGGTTGGAGAGGTGGCCTTCGGAGTTGCGACCTCCGGTAGAGCGCTTGCCGACTGTAAGAGATTTCTCTGGCGTAGTAGCAGTGATTGTACCTTTGAATACGCCAATAACTTTGTGTCTTTGCCCCGGTGTAGTGGGCTTGAATTTTCTTACTGCCATTTTCTATTATATATTGCTATAAAAGTCAATAGTTTCACCGTCGGCCAAAGTAACATAAGCTTTTTTGTAGGCCGGGGTGCTTCCTTTCAGCAAGCCGCTCTTGGTCCAGCGCGACTTGTTCTTGCCTCTTACGACAGCAGTGTTCACGTCTTTAACCTTAACGCCGTAAAGTTGTTCGACCAATGTTTTGATCTGATACTTGTTGGCATGGGGAGAAACGCGGAAAGTGTAGCGATTCAGACGGTCGCTAAGTTGAGTTGCCTTTTCGGTAACAATAGGTTCGATTGTGATATCCATTGTATTACTTCTCCTTTTGGTTAAAGATTATTAATAACACCAAGGCTACCCTCTGTCAGAAGAATAGCGTTGCTGTGCATAATGGCATAAGTGTTAATATCCGAGGCAACAATCACTTGAACACCCGGGATATTACGAGCTGACAAATATACGTTTTTTTCCTGGTTTGCTAAAACCAAAAGCAGTTTTTTGCCTTCTGCTTTAAGATTTTTTGCAATATTTACGAATTCTTTAGTTTTCGGAGCTTCGAAGTTGAAGTCTTCAACCACTGTGATTTCGTTGTCCTGGAGTTTGTAGGTCAGCGCTGATTTGCGAGCGAGCTGCTTAACTTTCTTGTTGAGTTTGAAGCGATAGTCGCGGGGACGGGGACCGAATACGCGGCCACCACCAACGAGAACGGGTGAGTTGATATCACCGATACGTGCACCGCCGCCACCTTTCTGCTTGTGAAGCTTGCGGGTCGAGCCGGACACTTCAGAACGTTCTTTCGATTTGTGAGTACCCTGACGCTGATTGGCCAAGTATTGTTTCACATCGAGATATACGGCGTGCTCGTTGGCATCGATTGCGAACACCTGGTCGTTGAGCTCCGCCTTGCGACCGGTGTCTTCTCCTTTTATGTTATAAATTGCGAGTTCCATTATTTCTCAATTAATACGATTGAACCTTTGCTTCCGGGCACTGAACCTTTGATGACCAAAAGATTGTTTTCGGGGAGCACTTTAACTACTTGAAGATTCTGAACGGTAACTTTTTCGTTGCCTGTCTGGCCGGCCATGCGCATTCCTTTGAACACTTTGGCGGGATACGAACATGCACCGATCGAACCCGGCTTGCGCTGACGATTGTGCTGGCCGTGTGTGGCCTGACCTACACCGCCGAAACCGTGACGTTTAACAACGCCCTGATAGCCTTTACCTTTCGATGTTCCCTGAACATCAACGAAGTCGTCTTCGGCGAAGAGGCTGTCGACTGTCAGAGTGTCGCCCAGCTTGTATTCGTTCTCAAAACCTTTGAACTCGGCCAAGTATCTTTGCGGAGCAACCCCGGCTTTTTCAAAGTGACCTGCCATAGGCTTGGTGGTGTGCTTCTCTTTCTTCTCAACGAATCCGAGCTGCACAGCATCGTAGCCGTCAGTATCAGCTTTTTTCACCTGAGTGACAACACAAGGACCTACTTCGATAACAGTGCACGGCACGTTTTTGCCGTCGGCACTGAAAACGGACATCATTCCGATTTTCTTTCCTAATAATCCTGGCATTTCTCTAAGTTTTACTTAATTATTTAATAAAATTGGATTTCAATTGTTTCTTACGATCAGACTTTGATTTCCACATCAACGCCGCTGGGGAGTTCGAGTTTCATCAGCGCATCGACAGTCTTGGCTGTTGAATTGAAAATGTCGATAAGACGTTTGTAGCTTGCAAGCTCAAACTGTTCGCGCGATTTCTTGTTGACGAATGTCGAGCGGTTGACGGTAAAAATACGTTTGTGGGTGGGCAGGGGTATCGGACCGCTGATCACGGCGCCGGTGCTCTTGACCGTCTTCACAATCTTTTCGGCCGACTTGTCAACCAAGTCATGGTCGTAAGATTTTAGTTTGATTCTGATTTTCTGGCTCATATAATTGATTGTTTATTTGTTTTATTTCAGAAGATCAACGCGACCCTGGCACTCTGTGAGCACTGTGCGGGCGATCGATGAGCTGACTTCGCTGTAGTGGCTGAACGACATAGTGCTGGTGGCACGACCGGAAGTAATCGTACGAAGAGCAGTCACATAGCCGAACATTTCAGCAAGAGGAGCTTTGGCCTTAACCACGCGGGCCCCGCTGCGGCTTGTTTCCATGCCTTCTACCTGACCGCGACGTTTGTTCAAGTCGCTGATCACGTCGCCCATGCTTTCTTCGGGTGTAACAACCTCTATCTTCATGATAGGCTCGAGAAGTACCGGACCGGCCTTTTCAGATGCTTTCTTGAATGCCGAGATTGCACAAAGTTCGAATGAGAGCTGATCGGAGTCAACCGGGTGAAACGAACCGTCGATCACGGTGACCTTAAGCTGTTCAACAGGGAAGCCGGCGAGCACACCGTTTTTCATTGCGGTCTGGAAACCTTTCTGGATCGAGGGGATATATTCTTTGGGGATGTTACCACCTTTGACTTCATCGACAAACTGAAGGTTGCCTTCGAAGCCTTCGTCGACGGGTTCAACGCGAACGATGATATCGGCAAATTTACCACGACCACCGGTCTGCTTCTTGAACACTTCGCGAAGTTCAACAGGAGCTGTGATAGCTTCCTTGTAGGTAACCTGCGGACGACCCTGGTTACATTCCACCTTGAATTCACGACGCAGACGGTCGATAATAATGTCGAGGTGAAGCTCACCCATACCGGAGATAACGGTCTGACCGGTCTCTTCGTTGGTCTGAACGCGGAAAGTCGGGTCTTCTTCAGCAAGCTTCTGGAGACCAACGCCGAGTTTGTCAAGGTCTTTCTGAGTTTTGGGCTCTACTGCGATACCGATCACAGGTTCGGGGAATTCCATAGCCTCGAGAACGATCGGGTGATTTTCATCGCAGAGAGTATCACCGGTGCGGATATCTTTGAAACCAACACCTGCGCCGATATCGCCGCAACCGATGGCGTCCATAGCGTTCTGCTTGTTGGAGTGCATCTGGAACAGACGCGACACGCGTTCTTTCTTGCCCGAGCGTGCATTGAGCACATATGAACCGGCAACGACATCGCCGGAATAAACGCGGAAGAATGTCAGACGACCTACGTAGGGGTCGGTGGCAATCTTGAATGCGAGAGCGCACATAGGTTCTTCGGGGAGAGGCTTGCGCACTTCCACTTTATCGGGATCGTTGGGGTCAGTACCTTCGATGGCACCACCGTCGAGCGGACTGGGTAGATAGGCACAAACATTGTCGAGAAGGGGTTGAACGCCTTTGTTCTTGAACGACGAGCCAAGAGTCATCGGCACGATTTCCATGGCAAGAGTTGCCTTGCGGATTGCGCGACGAATTTCTTCTTCAGTAATAGTTGAAGGATCGTCGAAATATTTCTCCATCAACACGTCGTCGAATTCAGCGATCTTTTCGAGCATTTTATCGCGCCATTCTTCAGCTTCAGCCTGGAGGTTGGCAGGGATCTCCTCAAGATCGTAGTCTGCACCCATCGACTCGTCATGCCAGAAGATAGCCTTCATGGTGATCAGATCGACGATGCCTTTGAATGTCTCTTCAGCACCGATGGGAATCTGGATGGGACAAGGATTTGCACCAAGCACATCCTTGAGCTGGCGCACTACTTCGAAGAAGTTTGCACCCGAGCGGTCCATCTTGTTCACATAACCGATACGGGGAACATTGTATTTATCGGCCTGACGCCACACGGTTTCCGACTGAGGTTCAACACCGCCTACAGCACAGAAAGTGGCTACAGCGCCGTCGAGCACACGGAGTGAACGTTCTACTTCAACGGTGAAGTCAACGTGTCCCGGGGTGTCAATAAGGTTGATTTTGTATTTGTTGCCGTCGTAGTTCCAGAAGGCGGTGGTGGCGGCTGATGTGATAGTAATACCGCGTTCCTGTTCCTGTTCCATCCAGTCCATGGTAGCGGCACCATCGTGCACTTCACCTATTTTATGTGTCTTACCCGTGTAGAAGAGTATACGCTCCGATGTGGTGGTCTTACCGGCATCGATGTGAGCCATAATACCAATATTGCGGGTAAACTTCAATTGTTCGTCTGCTTTGCTCATTTTCTTTACTTGTCAGTAGTTATCAATGAAATGTGAAATAATGATTAGAAGCGGAAGTGAGCGAATGCGCGGTTGGCTTCTGCCATCTTGTGCATATCCTCTTTACGTTTGAAAGCACCGCCCTGGTCATTGTAGGCGTCGACGATTTCAGCAGCGAGCTTGTCGGCCATTGTCTTGCCACCACGTTTGCGGGCATAGAGGATAAGGTTCTTCATTGATATTGACTCTTTACGGTCGGGACGGATTTCGGTAGGAACCTGGAAGGTAGCGCCACCGACGCGGCGAGATTTCACCTCAACTTGGGGTGTGATGTTTTCGAGAGCTTTTTTCCATATTTCGAGCGCAGTTTTTTCCTCATTGGGCATCTTCGACTTCACAGTCTCGAGGGCGCTGTAGAAAATAGTGTAGGCAGTGTTCTTTTTTCCGTCATACATAAGGTGGTTGACGAATTTCGACACTCTTACGTCGTTAAAAACGGGATCAGGAAGTACAATCCGTTTTTTAGGTTTTGCCTTTCTCATTGGTCAATTTCTTGTTTTGTCGTTTTTTGTTTGCTTGGTTGCTGCATCTTTCTTCTTCAACGGCCGTTCTCCAACAGCTCATTTACTCAACCATGATATAGCCTTCCAATTAATCAAAAAGCGAAGTTTGTAAATTCGTTTTTCTTTTTAATTGTCGACCGCTTTGCCCCGCAGCCGGATAGGGTTTGTTCTGTAAGATCAGTTGCCTGATGAAACCGTGGCATTAAGCCTCAATTACTTCTTGGCAGCTTTCGGACGCTTTGCACCATATTTCGAGCGACGCTGAGTGCGGTCCTTAACACCGCTGGTATCGAGCGTGCCGCGAACGATGTGGTAGCGAACACCGGGAAGGTCTTTTACACGACCGCCGCGCACGAGCACGATTGAGTGTTCCTGGAGATTGTGGCCTTCGCCGGGGATGTAGGAGTTGACCTCCTTGCCGTTGGTCAGGCGCACACGTGCTACTTTACGCATTGCCGAGTTAGGTTTCTTGGGGGTTGTAGTGTAAACGCGCACACACACACCGCGACGCTGCGGGCATGAATCCAATGCGGGCGACTTACTCTTATCCTCAAGAGCTACACGTCCTTTTCTTACTAATTGCTGAATCGTAGGCATCTTAGTTCTTGTTTTACTTTTTCGTTTATTAAATCTGTTTGTTTTCTATAATCTTTCTTATACACTTTCACGCATATCAAGACCCAATTATCACATTATCCCTCAACGGATTAGCAACAATCAGAGCCTTAATTATGCTTAAAAAGCGATGCAAAGATACTTACTAATTTTCTAATTACCAAATAATTTACAATTCTTTTTATAACCTTTTTTCCAATCACATTCCTTTTTCATTTCTACATCGTGAAAACTCTCACACCATCAATTTCATCAAAGTATCAGTTAAAGATAATAAATTTTAGTTAAGGATTGTATGATTGTGGGGTCTTTCATATAAAACATCGAAAGCCGGTCAAACGGCCGGCCTTCTTATTCATCTACAGTCATTATATCAAAAAGGAGTGATATCACAAAGTGCAATGCCGCGTAAATCTTTCTCTGACAAAAGCAACTCTGATTCGGGCAATCGCCAGTCAATACCGAGAGCCAGATCGTTGAACATCAACGTGGCCTCCGACTGAGGTGCATAAACGTTGTCGACCTTATATTGGAACTGCGCAGTGTCAGAAAGTACCACAAAGCCGTGGGCAAAACCTCGGGGGATGAAGAGTTGGCGGGCATTGTCTTGCGACAATTCAACAGCCACATGACGGCCAAATGTAGGCGAATCACCGCGGAGATCCACCGCAACATCAAGCACAGCTCCCTGCGACACCCTGACGAGTTTGGCTTGCGACCACTCGCCACGTTGAAAATGCAGCCCGCGGAGAACACCTTTCGAAGAAAACGACTCATTGTCTTGCACAAAATTCACAGGACCGACATTTTCCGTAAACTCTTCCTTTCTAAACGATTCCATGAAATATCCTCTGGCGTCGCCGAAACGCTTTGGCTCTATGATCCACACTCCGGGAATCGCCGTTGCAATGTAATTCATAATGATTGGTTCCGCTTGTTATTTTTTCGCAAAATTAGTAATAATTCGTAAATTTGCCACCAACACTACACATATATATAATATAATGACCGATTATATACTTTACGACATACCGCAAGTGAGGGTACGCCTTTTACCCCTCGCTTTCACCCGACCGATCTCAGAATTCATCATAGGCATCGACCGCATCGTCGACAAATGGTCGCGAGCACTCGGAGTCACTCCAAAATGTCTGACGGCCGACTATCTGTCAGAAGTCTACCCTTGCACACAGCCATCCGCCGACAGCCTAATAATTGCCTCAAACGTCATTCCGACGCCCGAACTTGTCGAAGCCATAAACACCTTGCAAAACGGACAGAAACTGACATCCAATTCCGGAGAACTCCTCGCCGCACACACAGCCTGCATAGAATCCGCTGACACGCTACCTGGACTGGTCTTCGAACAAGATGTAACAATCATTACCCGGCCATACCATCTTTTCACGCACAATCATGACGTTCTTCTTGCAGATTTTAATTCCCTTACCGGCAACGAAGAATCACAACCCATCAGCAGTTCATGCACAGTGATAGGCGATCCCAGTCTTATCCATATAGCTGCGGGAGCAAAAGTGGAAGGCGCATTTCTCAACACCACCGCAGGCCCGATCTACATCGGACGAAATGCAGAAGTGATGGAGGGTTGCTGCCTCCGTGGCCCGATTGCCATCGCCGAATCATCAACAGTCAACATGGGCACACGCATCTACGGCGCCACCACCATCGGTCCGCATTGCAAAGTGGGCGGAGAGATCAACAACGTAATCTTCTTCCCCTACTCCAACAAGGCTCACGATGGTTTTCTTGGCAACGCAGTCATAGGATCCTGGTGCAACATAGGTGCCGGTGCAGTGGCTTCCAATCTAAAAAACGACTACACTGAGATTAAACTTTGGGACTACGAAACACACCGCTTTCTGCGCACCGGGTTGCAATTTTGCGGACTCATTATGGGCGACCATTCAAAAGCAGGCATCAACACGATGTTCAACACAGCCACCGTGACCGGCGTAGGTGTCAACATCCACGGCACCGGATTTCCGCGCAACTTCGTCGCATCTTTCAGCGAAGGCTCAGCCAGCGCCGGATTCACTGATGTCAGCATGAACAAATTTTTCGCCATTGCCCAACGCGTAATGGCACGTCGTGGCATCGAACTTACCGATGAATGGCGAAGAGTGTTCAATCATATCCACGAGCTGACGGATCAACTGCGATCGTGTCCTTAGCCATCAGCTGCTGGGGCGAAACCACCGAGTGCTTCACCTCATAGGATATCTTGTTGAGTTGGAGCGGCGTCAGTTCGACGGCATCGTTCAATTCAGGCTTGGTTATCTGTCGTATCTGCTTCTTCATTTTTCAACGCATTTTCTATTATTGGCATCAGGGCATTAAGCCCGAGCATAACGCCGAGGTAGGCTGCGCCCACTGCCACCAAAGTCCACGTCAGTGGCCATGCATCGTGCAACCAGCCTCCGGCAAGATAGGCAAAGAAGCACAACCACAATGTGCACTGTACTCCAACACACAACGTGCACCAATGATGCGCTCTGAACCGTTGATACCAGATGCTCCAGACCGTAAATGGCAAACAGCACACATTGCATAGCGCAAGCCAGGGAAGTGTTTCGGGCGATATCAAAAGTGAAACAAGACTGACTGAAAAATACGAGAATCCGACTTCACTCCATCCAAACAGGCCAAAGAACTTCGAGGCGCTCATCTCAAGAATCCTATCGCAGCCGCCTTTTTGTAGCACACCGCACACCTTGTCGCCCGTCTTTGTGCTGACATTCATCGACTTCATCACCAGCAGGGTGGTAAAGAAGAGTCCGACAAGGTCAAACAATATCAGGGCCATCGTAGGCACATGATCGTAGAGATGTCGAGTTGCCACAAGATAGATAAGGATAAACAGGGCGCATCCGAGAAACACCCATTTCTTCATCCTTTTCAAAGCTTCTATACGTGCGTGGAAAGCATAGTTCGGCTCGATGGAAGCAGCCGTTGGATACGATAACATGACCTCACCGGTCCATGCTTTAACAAAATTCGCCAACGAGATCTCTTCGGCAATGCCTTGTGAATAATACGTAAGTTCATCCTTCGAAAGATCGCTGACCACTACCGGACCTTTGATCGTATTGGCGATAAAAGGCGTATCTAGTTTGGTTATTTCCTTGCGATCGCAAAGCGACAGACCCTCTGACTTTATACCATATGTGTCCAACACTTTTTTCAACCCAAAAAGTGTTTTGAACGGCATATCGTCTATTTGCTTCTCGGCATAATCGGCCGTAAATGGCACGCCAAGCAGCATCAGATAGTCCTCGATCAATGACGAACCTGTCTTTTTCATCACATGGCGGATTCGATGCGCGACAACAGAAGCTGGCCATCCATTTCACCTGCCTGACGCCATACCTCCCGGCCATTCCGGTAAAGGATGAACGTAGGAGTCGACTGAACATCTTCCTCCTCGGCTATTGCATCATTTTTATCAATATCGAGTTGGTATACATCCACCTGTCCCTCCAGCAACTCTTTCAGTTGCTCAACCACGGGCATCATACGTTGGCAATGAGGACACCAAGTAGCATAAAACTCCACTAAAACGACTTTACTTGAACTGATGATATCTGAGTAATCCATAATACGAGAATTTTAATAGTCATATATTAAACATTCACGGCGTGTCCAAAGTTGGAATATCCAGCAATTTTTTCATTCAATCATCACTTCACGTTGTAGTTCAGCTTGACTGTAGTATCCTTTGATATTTTTCGTGAAAAGCCGGGCAAAAGCGCTGCCGAAAGCAACTTTCTCCCTGTGTGGTTTCTACGATGCCACAACCTGAAATCATCACCATTACGATAGAAATCATCAGAGGAATACACCCCGGCATGATCCACATAGCAGTATGTGACAAATTCAAACAAAAGCTCCCTGTCATCCACACGCTCGTTGACCCGATCAAGATCATCACGACCCGGCACAAGACAAGCCACTCCCCTGCGTTTGCATTCTTCAGCTATCCTGCCTATCACTTCATCGTATCGCCGCTTGATCGGAGTGAGGTCAAAATTATTGTAACTTGTTTCACCAAGTTTTTGAACCGGTCGCACCTGCACGACATCTATCGGGCAATCACCCACAAGATCGAACAGACCATTTAATTCCTCAAAATTGTCAGCATTGACAGTGTAGTTGACACGTAGTCGCAATCCCTTGTCACATTTGACCACTCTGACCATCTCCAACACAGCTTTCAACTGTTCGAACGATGCACCATCCATAAGCCATTCATAAGTGTCGCGACTCGTGCCATGCATCGAAAGAGTCAGCTCATCCAAGCCCTCATCGACCCACTTCTGAAGCATTTCCAACGTCAGTCGTTGTCCATTTGTAGTCACAGACACATAAGGCACTCCGCAATTCTTTGCATCGGCAATGATTTGCGAGATGCGATTATCGAGCGTTGGCTCGGCACCACACCCAATCTGCACCTTCAACGCTCTGGAATATAACCCTCGAGCCACCGCCGACAACTGCCCGTCGGTCATTCGACCTTTCAGACGCAATCGTGCCTCCGGATCACTGAACGCACACATTCTGCACCGGAGATTGCAGGCCACAACCGGATCAATATAAACACCGATCATACGTCGACGTCCCACATAGGCCAGCCACAGCATCAAAAGCCTCAAACGCGGACTTTTTACACCGGTCACCCGCTTCAGTGTTTTGTAGATATCCATCATCAGAAATCGGTATCGCGTTCATCGCCTTCCGGGCCACTGTGTTTCCTGCCGGCCCGACGCGACCTATAGGCCGTTTTCAATTTCAACCAGAGCGAAATCGGCGCAGCCTCAACATCGGCCGACATCGTATCGGCCACAGCCATCACCGGGACCTCATCGCCAAATTGTTCGGGATAAATTACCAGCAGATTATTTTGTGAAAAATATTTGCGCAGGAATTCCGGCAGCGTGTCCATATCCGATGTAAACGAAACCGAGGTGCGTCGGGCACTGACTACAACAAACAGATCGTCGGTGCGGATTTTGTTGCTCAGCAGCACAAGGTCATCCCATTCCTCGGTCAATCTGTACTCCGATCTGATTTCGTAGCGGCCAACCCTTAGCACGGTGCTGATATACTTGCGCGTTTCGGCTGATGAATAGAATATCACGCGGCATCCAAGTTGGCGCGTCAGATTGCCTATCGATTTTACCCAATGGGAGAACCCGGTCTCAAACTGCGCCTTGTCGGGAACGAAGACCACAATGCGACGCATAGTGTTGACCGGTATGAAACAACGGGAAATAACCACCATCCGGAATGTGGCCTTCAAAAGCTGTGTCAGTTTTTCGCCAAAGAAAGAATCGATCACCGTGCTGCGTCTGTGCAGTCCGATCACCACCTCATTGATATCGCGCTCCTCAATCGTGTTAAGCACTCCGGTCACGAAATTAAGATCGTAGCGATCAATGCTTTTTAATTGAAAGTCCATAGCCGAAGCAACATGAACGGCTACATCAAGCGAATTTTTTCCGGCCGCTCTCGACGCCGGCATGTTATCGTTTCTGACATGCAGAGCATACATTTTGTTGCGCAACTTGTTGCCGTCATTCATGAGCATAGCCAGACTGACGAGCTCATTTGCCGTCACCGGATTCACCACAGGGATAAGAGTGCGGATACCCTTTTCGCGCTTCACCTCCTTTTCCACTTCCGAGATTTCGCCCAATGACATCACCTTCAATCGCTGCGCAGCTCGCGAGGTACCGATCGACGACACTGTACATGTGATCAGAATCATCAAAATGGTGCCGTTGAGGATGTGCTCATCAAACACTCCTACATTAAACCCGATGGTCACAACCGCTAATGCAACGGCCGTATGCGCATTCGACAACTGGTAGAGCATCGACCTGTCGGCACTTCTCATGCCGAAAGTGCGTTGGGTCAAAAACGCTGCAAGCCATTTTCCAAACATCGCCACAGCACTCATCACAGCAGCGACATACACAGTGTTCCACCCCGAAGTGAGCACTCTGACATTTATAAGCATACCCACCCCGATAAGGAAGTAGGGAATAAATATGGCATTGCCCACAAATTCTATGCGCGACATCAACGGCGACCTGACAGGTATGAATCGGTTGAGAACAATTCCTGCATAGAATGCACCGAACACCCCTTCGATGTCAATCGCTATCGCTGCTTGCGCCGATAGAAACATCATTGCAAGCACATAGATAAACTGCATGACACCGTCGTTGTATTTTCTGAAAAACCATCGGGTCAGTCGGGGGAATATATACGCTATTGCACCACAATACAGCACAAGCGAACCGGCGAGTCGTAACAGCATGGAAAAACTAAACTCACCCTCGCGTTCGATACCCAACGACGCGGCCAAAACCATCAGCGAACCAAGCACAGTAAAGATAGTACCGGCAATGGCTATTACGACAGCAGGATTTTTCTGCAATCCGAATCGCGACACGATCGGATAGGCAAGTAGCGTGTGGGCGGCAAACATTGACGCCAGCATCAGCGACGAAACTCCTTTAAGTCCCAAAAGATATATGGCAGCAAGCGCACCGACGATCAGTGGCACGAAAAACGTATACAAACCGAATATCAATCCCCTGCGTAAATTCTTCTTCAGGTGATACATATCGATCTCCACACCGGCCAAAAACATCAGGTACAGCAGACCGACTTGTCCGAACACCTCAAAACTCATATCGCGCGACAGCACATTGAAGCCGTAGGGTCCCACAGCCACTCCGGCAATGATCAGTCCGATCACATGCGGTATTCTGATTCGGGTCAGGAGCATGGGAGCGAACAAAATCAGCGAAAGCACAACGAGAAATATTCCCACAGGTGAAGTCACCAAAGGTGTAGCTATCGGTATTGTGATGGCTGATGTGATCATCGTCTTGTTTCTATCGCTCTGTCGTCTGAATCACAAACGACGTTTCGGGGAATATTATTTTTTGTGTGCGAGGATATACTGGGCTATTTGAACGGCATTGAGGGCAGCACCTTTCTTGATCTGATCGCCCACAATCCAGAACGATAATCCGTTTTCGTTGGTGAGATCTTTTCGCAGACGACCCACATACACCGGATCTTGATCGGCGATATCCAGTGGCATGGGATAAACCTTTTCCGCCGGACGATCAAGCAGCACGACACCTTCAGCTTTGCTCAAAGCCGAGCGCACTTCGTCGAGCTGAAGAGGCTTTGCGGTCTCTACCCATACAGCCTCACTGTGGGCACGCATCACAGGCACTCGAACACAAGTGGCCGACACATCCAGATCAGGAGCATGCATAATCTTCTTTGTCTCATTATACATCTTCATCTCTTCCTTAGTATAGCCATTATCAAGGAAGACATCAACCTGGGGGATAACATTGTAGGCCAACTGATAAGCAAATTTCTCAACTGTCGCCTTTTCGCCGCGCTGGAGCTGGGCATGCTGCTCCACCAGTTCGGCCATAGCCGATGCACCGGCGCCCGATGCTGCCTGATATGTGGCCACATGGACACGCTTTATCGGACTCATATCGTTGATCGGCTTCAAAGCCACTACCATCTGTATCGTGGTGCAGTTAGGATTGGCTATAATATTACGGGGAGTATTGAATGCATCCTCACCATTGACTTCAGGGACAACCAAAGGCACATCCACGTCCATTCGAAATGCGCTCGAATTGTCGATCATCAAAGCTCCATGCTTTGTGATTGTTGATGCGTACTCCTTGGAAACTCCGGCCCCGGCCGATGTGAAAGCAATGTCGATATCTTTGAAATCATCGCCGTGAACAAGCTCTCTGACTTCATAGTCTTTGCCACGAAACTTATATATGCGGCCGGCACTTCTTTTTGAGCCGAAAAGCACCAACTTGTCTATAGGAAAATTCTGCTGGTCAAGCACTCTGAGAAACTCTTGACCTACGGCGCCGCTGGCACCTACAATTGCAATATTCATAATGATAATGTTTTTCGCAAAAATAGCTAATTTTTCCCACATCCGCAACAGTCATAAAAAAGCCGACGGAGACCTAAGTATCATGGTCTCCGTCGAAGTTATAGCTATATCACACCGGATACTTCACAGTTTGTTGGCATATGATCTGACTGTCGGGCTTTCAACGTCGACACCAAACTCTTTTGCTCTTGCCAGAATAGCTCTTGCCAATTTGGGTTTGAGATCTTCCGGACAATATCTGAAGTATGCTTCAGCAGCCCTTACATGTGCCGCATCGGGCATAGGATACTCTCTGCGTTCCGGCAATCCGAACACATCGTTGGGCAATTCTTTCTTTTCTTCGTATGATAATCTGTCGTTCATCTCAATTCAATATTGTGATATTTAGAAATTGAGTCGTGCACCTACCTGAATAAGACCCTGCACACCGAATCCGGCTTCACCGAATATGGTAAACATCGGACTCAGATCCACATCAACACCTACAGGAGAGAGTTGGAATGCAAAATAGCCTTTGTTGTAAGAATCGCCACCGCGCGGCTGCATGTGTGATATCTCGGCTCCAATTCCCATATGTCCGTAGACGGTCAGCAGACTGTTGCGGTAATAATCATAACGGCCGTTGAGCATGATGGCATGATAGGCGATTTTGCTACTTTCAGGACCCTTGGTGGTTGTACTCGAAAATGTATACGACGGGCCGATCCAGAAATTGCGGGCCACCTCAACATTATAGGCAAGATTGATGGCGCCCCATGCATTGTTGACGCCATGCCATCCATCGTGATAGTCAGCAGCATCCATCAATGTATAGCCTCCATAGCTCAGCGAAAGATTCATTTTGCGGGCCGAAGCGCCATAACTGATACCCAGCACTGCGATGAGAGCGATAATAATACGTTTCATAGTGTAGTGAATTTTTTGTTAGTTTAAGAAGACATTTACGACCTTAAAACATCACCTTTTTAGAAATTGTTTCATCATCGAATCATTTTTCATATCTTTGCCCTTGATATATGCCACACAAAAACAAATCAAACATCAACAAAACCAATGCTGCCCGTCTGCTCGACAAGGCAGGAATAACATATACACTTATCCCCTACACCGTCGATGAGAACGATCTTGCAGCAACACATATCGCCGACGAACTTGGCGAAGACATTCGACGGGTATTCAAGACTCTCGTGCTCCACGGCGAACGGTCGGGCCATTTCGTGTGCGTAGTGCCGGGCAACTGCGAGGTCGATCTAAAAAAAGCAGCCAAAGCCGCCGGTGCAAAGAAAGCAGACTTAATCCCCATGAAGGAGCTGTTGCCTCTGACCGGCTATATTCGCGGCGGATGTTCACCGATTGGCATGAAGAAACCGTTCCCGACCTTCTTCCACAGCACAGTACTTGATTTCGACACGATATATGTCAGTGCCGGCGTCAGAGGATTGCAGTTCTGCATCAATCCGTCCGATCTGATCTCATTTACCGGAGCCACCGTTACAGATCTGACCGTCAACGATACAATAGACAATGAATAATTCTTTTGGCGACATATTCCGACTCACCACCTTCGGCGAATCTCACGGCAAAGCCATGGGCGGAATCATCGACGGCATACCGGCCGGCGCACGCATCGACACTGATATGGTTCAAAAGGCTCTCAATCGCCGTCGTCCGGGCCAATCAAACATCACCACGTCGCGCCGTGAGGCCGACCGAGTGCAATTCCTCTCGGGGCTTCTCAACAATGTCACATTGGGCACTCCTATCGGTTTTATAATTGAAAACACCGATCAGCATTCGGCTGACTATGACCCGACAGCCCATGCATATCGCCCATCCCATGCTGATTACACTTACGAAGCTAAATACGGTATCCGCGACCATCGTGGCGGAGGCCGTGCTTCGGCTCGTGAAACGGCGGCACGTGTCGTAGGTGGCGCAGTGGCTATGCAAATATTGATGCAGAGAGGAATACGCATAACAGCCTACACGCGCAGCATTGCCGACATTGAATGTGTATCACCCGTATGCGCTCCGTCGATCGACCTTATTGAGAGCAACCCGGTCAGATGTCCCGATCCGCAGGCAGCTGTGCTCATGGAGCAAGCAATACTCTCGGCAAAAAAAACCGGCGACACCCTCGGTGGAATTGTGGAGTGCGTGATTGGAAGCGCTCCGGCCGGTCTTGGCGATCCCGTGTTCGACAAGTTGGAGGCACGACTTGCACAAGCAATGCTCTCTATCCCTGCCGCCAAAGGCTTCGAGTACGGCGACGGCTTCGCATCAACACGAATGAAGGGTTCTGAATCGCTTGACCGTTTCATTGTCGCCGACAATGGCTCCGTTACCACTACCACTAACCATAGCGGAGGTATCCAGGGAGGCATTTCCAACGGCATGCCAATAGTCTTTCGGGTGGCATTTAAACCCGTGGCTACATTACTGCAAAATGTTGAAACAATCGACGACAAAGGAAATCCGACGGTTATTCATGCCCGAGGGCGACACGACCCGTGCGTGGTGCCGCGCGCAGTGCCGATTGTTGAATCGATGGCAGCCATGGTCATCCTCGACGCTTTGCTCAAGCAGCGCACCACAAGATTATGATACGATCTTTTGCCCACTTCATTGCCGATTATCTTCCCGGCAAGATCCAGAAACTGACCATCAATGCGGGGTATCTTTGCCCCAATCGCGACGGATCGAAAGGCACCGGTGGATGCATCTATTGCAACAATGCCTCTTTCAGCCCGGCATATACGCTTCAGGCCGAATCCATTGATCAACAAATCGCCCAAGGCAAGCAATTCTTTGCACGCAAATATCCCAATATGCGCTACATCGCCTATTTCCAGGGCTACACTTCTACCAACGCACCCGTCGACAGACTGATCGACTTGTATCGCCACACACTTTCGATCGATGGAATTGAGGGTATCATCATCGGCACTCGACCTGATTGCATGCCTCAACGATTGCTCGATGAACTCGCCGAACTTCGCAAAACTCATTTTGTCATGATGGAATATGGGGCGGAGACTTCCCACGATCGCACTCTTGCCCTCATCAACCGATGCCACACATGGGCCGAAACGGTCGACGCCGTTAATCGAACAGCTGCGGCTTCGATCCCTGTCGGCCTGCATTTGATATTCGGGCTTCCAGGTGAATCAAAAGCAGACATCCTCGCAACCATCGACCGCATCAATTCGCTACCTATCAACACTCTTAAGTGCCATCAGCTGCAAGTGATCCGCAACACTGCTTTGGCAGCCGGCATCGAGTTGGGTAAATACGCCGTCGAGTCGTTCACACCGGAAAACTATGCCGACTTGTGTCTGGAAGTTCTTGACCGACTTCGCGACGACATTACGGTGGAACGCTTCGTATCGCAAGCGCCCTCCGATCTTCTGATTTCTCCCCGATGGGGATTGAAAAACTACCAGTTTGTCGATCTGCTCAACCGGCGTAGTAAGCAACTTCATTGCCGGCATACGACATCCGGGAAATAAGATGCTCAAGATCATAGACCGGCAGAGGGAAATTGGCCAGAAAACTATTTGCCGTACGCATGGCAAGCATACCACGGATTGCACCGATTGAAATACTCAACATCAATCTAAGCAGTTCAGGGGTCAATACGATTTCCGACCGTGACATTTCAATGACACCGTCAACATTGCGTATTTCAAAATCGGCATCGATATAGTAGTCAAGGAGTCGGCGCCTTATTTGTCGGCGAAGTGTTGAGTAGTGAACACCCAGGCGCAAAGTGACAGCTCTTCGACGTTCGTCTTTTGTCAGAAGCGTCGACAATTCAATATCCACCTCACCTCCCTCATAACGCATTATCTCCCAACGGTAGAAATGGCTGAGATTTTTCACTTCCCGAAGTTCGGCGAGTCGCATTTCGAGTTGTGTCACATAATCCGATGGATGGCTAATCGTAGTCATAGAGAGTGCTTGATTGTGTTGAAAGTGAATACACGGTGTTGTTCCTTATCAACACCACACCTGCCTCATTTGTTTGCGATCGAAATCGTATTTTCCCGGACAAATGCAAAAAGAGTCTCCCGTCTGATTCGGAAGACCCTTTTGTTTGTGTGACGAATTTCGTTATTTTTTTCGGTCACGAACACTGCGGCGTGGTGCCGTCGGTCCGCTTGACTTGCTCGATTTCACTTTCGGAGCTTTGGTTTTGCCACGTTTCACCTTCACCGGTTTATCGTCGGATTTCTTTCCGCGACGTGTGGCCACCTTGGGTTTGTCGGCTTCAGGTTCGCCTACAGTTTCGTCGCCCTCGGCAGCAGCTTCGATTTCAGCTTCGTCGGCAGCTTTCTTGTCGCTCTTGGCCTGTAGTTCCTCAAGAGAGGGCACCCAGAGCTTGTCTTCAAACGTGTCAAGTTCGTGCTGGATGCTGTCCTGAGCCCGGCGCACTTGATCGGGGTCGGCATAGATCTGACGCATCGACCGGTTGCGAAGATTGCGGGTTTTGTAAATATCTCCGTCGTAGAATCCGAGCTGGAAATAGTCGTCGTAGGTGCAAGAAGGAAGATTGTTGTAGTCTGATGTAAAAATGTTCTGAGTGGAGAGGTACGGGCGCAAATCGTCATATTTTACCCAAAACATCGGGTATTTCATGGCATCCATACCATAGTCATCGCTGCGATGAAGCACGGGACAAATGGCCTCGACACGTGTCTTCATTCGGTTGGTTCGCGTGTCAAATTCCCATTTTTCGATGATATAATAACTGAGCACCTCGGTAGTTGGGACATCACTTTCGTGAATTTCAAACTTTGGATTACGGTCTGAACTGCCTCGGGCTTCGGTGTAATAAATATGGTAGCGGTCAAGGACATCGCGTGCCTTCATACGATGCTCGTCGGTAAACACCTCGCGACCATCAAGATATTCATATACGGCAAGCTGATTGTTGGCCAACAGGCGCATGATGATGCGAAACAGGCTTTCATTTCCATCGACCGGCTGCTCGGGAAAATAGAGCGGTGCATTGGCATCCTTGTTGAGGTCAAGCGACCGATATATCACTTTCATCCATGACAGTTCAGCGTCAGATGTCGGATCGGTCTGCAAACGGGATTGCATGCGCTGCGTCACCTGCGTATTGGTATTGTCCTGGTTGTTCGAACGCGATCCGCGACGCATTGTCGCTTTGCTTCCCGAGTCCTGGGCTAAAGAGGGCATTGCCATGGCCATGATAGCCACTATTGCCACTGCCATTCGTTTTACGCTTTTCATTATATATTGTAGTCTCTTGTTATCTGTATATCTGGTTTCTTATTTCACTCTGACTTCTATCGGGCTGAGCACTCGCTCCACGCCGTCGGGGCCGGTGGCACGTATGCGTGATATGAAGAATCGGGCACGTCCGGGCACCAATCCTCTGATGCGGTCTTTCTGTTGTGACGAGAAGTTGGCTCCGTCACTCTGATATACTGCACCATCGCCCTGCGAGTCGATGAACACGGTTTCGAATCCGAGCACACGGAAGTCGATATCGAGCAATCCGTCGTCGATGGCGGCTCCAAGTCCTTTTGAACTCATAAGCTGCTGTTTCGACACGCTGCGACCACCTTTAAAGCGTTCGGTGGATCCGTTGGCTCCGGGCAGAATAATAAAGGCATCGGGATCAGGCAACTTTCTCACTTTGAATTTTGTGGTATTGACAACCTGCGACCTCCCGTCGAACATAGCCGAAACCGTCACAACGGCTTCGCCCCCGACACTTGAGGATCGAGCCACCCAGTGATCGCCCTCGCGACTAAGCGTACCGCCCGTCATTGTTGCGGTGACATCGGCCATCGGCACTCCGGGCACCGAAATGGAGATCGGGTTGTTGATGCCGGCATAAAGCACATTCATCATTGTAGCCGATACGGTTGCCATCGGTTCGAACACGGTGTATTGCGAAGTAAAGGGATGCTGCGAAGTAGTGCCGTCGACATGTTTCACCTCTATATAACCGGAGTAGTTAAACGATCCGATCGACGACGGGGTGAATTCATAGTGACCGTTGGTGAGTGGTTTGCCACCCACATACACCGTCGGACGAGCCGTGGTGTCGACAGCAGCAAGCACGATATCGGCCGCATAACGTCCACCGCGCATGACCATACGCGATTGAGGTACCACGAAAGCGTTCATCTCATTGATTCGAAGGTCGCCGGCGTCGATCTGAGACAACTGATGTATCAAAGTAGCCAGCGCTTCACCCTCGGCATAGCGCACATCGTTCTGCAGTTTGGTCAGAAGCGTGATGGCAGCCACTGCAGGCTGATTATCGAATTTCGATTCCTCCCATGTCTCCACACCAATGATGCCGGGACGCTTGAACGGAGCTGTCGACAAAGCATGTTCGATATTGCTGCGTTTGAGCGAATCGACCACGATCGACTGGATATACGACCGGAATATGTCGACATCGTTGCGCAAGCTCTCGCCATGGCGGGTCGATGGGTTTAGCATCACCACGGAAGCTGCCTCAAGATCGTCGCGGTTCTGGAGGTTGTCGGGAGTGTTCAGCACACCGTCGGCCTGAATGATAATAACATTTTTGAACGAGTCTATACGCTCGAAAAGTTCCTTGGCACGAGCCCTTACCTCCATGGCCGACTCAAGAGTCGACTGACCGAGAAGAGGATTCTGCTCAGCATACAATCTTATCTGATCATATACGGCATCGTTACGTTCACTGACCGTCTCATTCGTGCGCGACAAACCGTCGTGGACCTGAGTGAAGCCATCGAGCACATCGCTCGACACATTGAGCGCGAGCATGGCAGTCAGGACGATATACATCAGGTTTATCATCTTCTGACGAGGCGACAGTCGTGTGTTGGTTTGAGCCATATTTTATATTGACGAAATAGTAAATGATGGTTTGCTGTATTTATTGTTGCTCCTCACCGGCCTCGGGTTCAACCGACGGAGCGGAGGCAATGGGGGCGCCCGGCATCTGCATATTGATGGTCATGGCATGAAGCATCTTGGCATAAACCTGATTGAGCTGTGCCATATAGCGGGCCATCTTTTCGCTCTCTTCGCAGTATCGCGAGCTGGCACTGGCCGTATTCTCATACATTGCACATATATCCTTGATTCCGCGGTTTACACGATCGATGGCATCGAGTTGCGACGACACGCTCTTGAGTTGAATTTCGTAGATGGTGTTCAAGCCCGAAATGTTGCGGTTGAGATTCTGCATCTGTTCCACATAGCCGGTGGAGCTTTGGGTGATGTTTTCGGAGTTTTCGGTGATGGCGCGATAGCTCGTCAGCAACGTTTCCGACACTTCGTTGAGAGCCTCGGTGGTCTGACGCAGGCGACTCATCTGTTCGGCAATGCCGGCCATTTGGGCCACGTATTGCTCGCTGACTTCGCCGAATGCGGCTCCACTCAGATCAAGAGCAGGAGCAGGTGCCGGCTGAGCCACGGCAACTTCGTGCGATGCCGGGACAGCAGGCGTTCCATGCACGACGACGTTCACGCCTTCGCCCGACGAAAGATCAGGACGTTCGTCAGGATTATGGCTGTCGAGAACCGGAAACACTTCCTCCCAATTATATTCCCTCGGCGGACGGTCAAATGCCGTCAGAATAAACATAAGCACCTCGGTTCCCATACCGATGGCAAGAAGAGTGTTGCCGCCCGGCAAGTGAAGAATCTTGAACAAGGCTCCCCAAATGACGACAGCCGCTCCTATACTGTAGGCAAAGTTAAAAAAACGCTGGCCACTCTCGCCCGAAAGAAAACGTTCTACACGATTTTTATATCTTTTGATTTTTCCCATTGCTTTTCAAAATTATATTTGAGGGGATTGTCATTTCTTTATCTTGTTGCCCTTGGCAAAACCGATCTGGGTTCTGACGCATCGAAAGCCGATGTAGCTGCGCTGCTCGTTCTGGTATTCCCACATGCGGATGTCGGAGCGGATGTTGTGGGCCACGTCTTTCCACGAGCCACCACGCACAATCTTGCGTTTCATCTTGTAAGGATCCTCCTTGGCGGCATCGTAGCGATACTCGGGATTGAGATCCGATGTGAGCTTGCTGACGCTTTCAGTGTAGGCTGTCGAGGTCCACTCGCTGACGTTGCCGGCCATGTCATAAAGGCCGAAGTCGTTAGGCGAATATGTGCCGACACGCGAAGTGATCAAATGGCCGTCCTGCACATAGTTGCCTTCCTGTGGCTTGAAGTTGGCATAGAAGCACCCTTTTTCCTCGGTCAGAGGCAGATCGCCTGCCCAAGGATACTTGTTGTCGCTCTCGCCTGCACGGGCTGCAAATTCCCATTCTGCTTCAGTGGGGAGTCGATACGGCTCAACGTACACTCCGGCCGGTCCGAGCGACCGTCGCAGATAGTCAGTGCGCCAGTTGGCAAAGGCATTGGCCTGCTCCCAACTTACGCCAACCACGGGGTACTCGTTGTAGCCGCCATGGCTGAAGTACATGCGCACATACGGTTCGTTGTATGCATTTTCAAAATCGTTGACCCAAACCGTGGTGTCGGGATACACATTAACTATATATGTGTTGACGAAGTCGTAATCACCGGTCAGACCACGAGTGATCGTGCGACGTACTATTTCACCGTTGTCGTCGATATATGCAGTATCCTTTGAAATCAAGGGCACATCAGTGGGCACCGGACGATCGGTGTTGTATTCGCGGCGGGCCGGATTCAAACGGTGCTTGCGCTTGGCTGCTTCGGTGTGGTTATACACTTCATAGCGATAGTTGAGCTGCTCGGGATCAAGCTCCTTCACTCCTGTGATGGGATTGATGCGATAAACGCTCTCAATTGCGCGGGCCTCATCCTCATTGGCATTACGCCAGGGAATAGGTTTGCTCCAGTTGAGATAAGGCTTCACCGGGTTGCCTTCGCGATCCTCTTCAATCTTGAACTCTTCATTGCCTCCGTAGGCAGGGTCGGCAAGACGTTCGCGAATAATTGAGTCACGCACCCAGAACACAAATTGTTTGTATTTTGAATTGGTCACCTCAGTTTCATCCATCCAGAAGGCATCAACCGACATGCCGCGGGCATCGGCTCGCAGATTCCATGCGCTGTCTGCTTCCTGCGGACCCGCTATTATGGATCCACGGCTCACCAGCACCATTCCATAGGGAGTAGGTTCGGCCCAGGATGTGGCGCTTACACCGGTCACTTCACCTCCGGATGCATTACGCGGTCCTGACGCACATCCCGCAAAGGAAAGCGCAACCAACATCAGTGAATAAAAAGTCAGTTTTTTCATATCTTACATTATGCGTATACTCTTGTGTTTATTATTGTTCTTCTTGTCAAATTTCAATTTCACCGTGTAGCCAAGCATCAGCTCGTGACTGCCATGGCTAGCTTTCGATATGGCCGTGATCGGATAATCATAGCTGTAGCCGATGAAAAAGCCTTTGTATTCCGCTCCCAGTATTGCACTGACAGCATCATCATGTCTGTAGCCAACGCCGGCAGTCAGAAATTTCTTATAACGGACTCTTCCGGTGACTTCGAAGCGAGTGAAAGTAAAATCACTTTTGACCAAAAAGGACGGCATCACTTCAAATAACGTATTTTTTATCTGAATATTGCTACCCCCTATAAAATAGAGCGTGCGTCGAAGGCCAAATTCATAATTTTTAGCAGTTGAGGAGCCCCCGGTCGTCGACGAACCATTGCCATTGTCATCGCTGAATGTGATTGTCGGAGAGTTGAGATGGGTACACGACACACCGGCCCAAAACCACTTATGCACGTATTGCACGCCTACTCCGATGTCGATCGAATTGCCCGACACGTCGACCTGTGGCAAACCTTCGTCGGTGGCTTCATGATAGTCGTCATCGTCGGGAATATATATTTGCGATCCCTTGAACACTTCATTGACAAAACCAAATTGAACAGCGGCGGTCAATTCGCCTTTAAAGAGTTTCTGCTTATACCCCGCCTGGAGTCCGACATTGACATTGCGAAACAATCCGGCCGAACCCTGCTGCGCTACAATGCCGACGCCAAAGCGCTTGCCAAACAGTGGCAATGCCATATCGCCGGTCAGAAGAAAATCTTTTGGAGCGTTGTCAATGCCAACCCATTGCAGTCGGCCGCCGGCTCTTATTCTTATGCCTTCATCATTGCTTCCGATGGCTCCCGGATTGTAGACGGTGGGAGCCTCGAAGTATTGTGTGTATTGTGGTTCGGTCTGTGCCGGTGCAACCATCGGCACAACAAATGCGACAATTGCAATTGCCAAAGAGATAATTCTATGTCTGTAGCTTGAGATCATTCGAAATAAAATGTAAGTACCACCATTTGCGATGTTGCCTTTTTGAGCGATTGTGTGATCTTCATTTTGTCGGGATCATCGACAAGATCGGGGCGTTTGTGCTGGATGACGTCTGTCATACCGAAGCAAAACTTAATCTCCGGATTCAGTTTGAAAAAAGGCAGATAGAAGTCGCATCCCAACCCTACGGTCAGATAGAAGTCGGTAGTGTTGAGTTTTAAATAATCGCTGCGCTTTTTCGATACATCAAATGCCGGCATCACACCGCCCGTCAGATACGGACGCGCATTGCGATAGCGCTGTGCCGAAAATTTCAAGTCGATGGGAGCCACTACAAACACCGAGCGCAGGTTTTGCTTGGCAGTGCCGCCTCCCGACGTGTCAATCATCTTGATCTCGCGGTTGCCAAAATACAGACCGGGAGTAATGCGCACACTGAAGTATTCGTTCAATCGGAAGTCAATCAAACCGTTGACACAGAATCCGGGAGAGAACGAAGGCTGCTCCATAAACCAGGTTTCACCGTTTTCGGTCTGAAATCCATTGTGGGTGAAGTTTAAATCCTGCGTGTGCAAGCCCACGGAGAAACCAAGGTGCCACTTTCGATTGTCGGCATAAGGGCGGTTCATCAGCTTGTCATTGAGCTGCTGACCAACCATCGATACGGGACTGACGGTTGCCATCAAACCCACTACCATTGCAAGTATCCATTTCATAGACTTCATCTATTTTTTAACGGAGTATATCGTATTTTATTGCACTTCGTTCGGTTTATAATTAATTTTGTGGGCTGTTGGCGCTTGTTAACAACACACTCTTATGAACAGCCTGCATTTTTTTAACCCTGAAAACGATCATGCACTTGCCTTGGGGCGATCAAGCTATACTCCGCCACGCGGTGCTTTGGCCATCCGTCGCGCCGGACAGGCATTACCTCTTTGGTGGGCAAAAAAGGGCGACGAGGTGTTGATCGACGATGACTCCTCGCTCCATGAGGTCGAAGCCGTAAAAAACCGATTCGGTCTTGACGGCGACATCGTTGTCAGGCCTTCCTCTCCCCTCCTCCGACCCGATCCGTGGGGATGGAGCCACTACACGCGCAGGCTGTTTCTGGATGCTGGCATCGGCCACGACATGCTCCCGAGTGATCAAATGCTTGACCGACTTCGTGAATTGAGCCATCGCCGCACAGCCTCAGCACTTTTGGAGCGACTCGACATAGATCCTTTTTTCATGCCGCTGACCACATCATCTGTCAATGAAGCCTTGGATGCAGTAGATCGCTGGGGCGAAGGTGTGGTCAAACTTCCGTGGTCGTCAAGCGGACGGGGTGTCATTTACTCAAATGCCTCGCCACGTGCGGTGTTTGCGTCATATGTCGAAGGCATGATCCGTCGGCAAGGAAACGTTGTAGTCGAACCATTCTACCACCGCACCAAAGATTTTGCCATGCTATTCGAAATACACGACTCAGTGGCGCGATTCCACGGACTGTCTACTTTCATCAGCGATGGCCGAGGATTCTACGGTGGCAATATTGTTGCCTCACAAGATGAAATCCGGAGCATGATCGGGTTGGATACCGCCCCATGGATCGGGAAGATCAAATCGGTTTTGGAAGCTATCGTTCCGAATTTTTATTCGGGATGGATAGGCGTCGACATGCTGGTAGGGCGTTTCAGCCCTTGCGGCGAAACCGTCGACCGCATCATTCCGGCCATCGAGATCAACTTCCGACGTACAATGGGAGTGGCAGCAATGGCTATTGCCGACAAACTGCAGCCTCAAGAACCAATGATACTTCGGGTAGACCCGTCAGGTATCGTGCTCAGAGCTTGGCAAAGAGTCTGACCAACAGATTCAAGGGAAGGCCCATCACATTATAGAAATCACCGTTGATCCCACTGACTCCCACGCAGCCTATCCATTCCTGTATGCCATAGCTTCCGGCTTTGTCCATCGGCCGGTATTTCTCAATATAGTAATCTATTTCATCGTCTGACAGATGATCGAAGGTCACCTCAGTGGTCTGTCGTCCGATTTCAACATGATCTTTCGTGCCGACCGCAACTCCGGTAATCACGTGATGAGTCCTCCCTGACAGCATCCGAAGCATTTCTTTGGCTTCATGTTCATCTGCAGGTTTGCCTAATACACGACCGTCAGCCACAACCACGGTATCGGCTGCCACGACAACAACATCGGCCGACGGTCGGCGATGTTCAAAATATGTATTTAACTTGCGGTGGGCAAGAACCTGTGCCACATCCATCGCACCCACATTGCCATAATGCTTCTCATCCACATCTTTCATGGCATCGACTTCAAACCGCAGTCCGAGCATCTCAAGCAATTCTTTGCGTCGTGGCGAGCCACTGGCCAGAACAAGCCGGCGCCCGTTCAACATTTTCTCTACCGGATTTCCCATCACCATCCAAAAGCTTTAGCGTCGGTCATCCATTGTTGTTTTGCCCGAAGCACCTGCTCAATCAAGTCGCGTGCCACACCATATCCTCCACGACATGGCGATATGTATCGTGCCATCGCGAGTATGTCATTGCAAGCGTCGTTAGGTGCCACACTCAGCCCGGCTGCCATCATCGGTTTGTAGTCGGGGACATCATCACCCACAAAAGCCACCTCTTCAGGATTTAAACCACAATCCGACATCCATCGCTCAAATATTTCCAATTTATGGGCTGCCCCGGTGAATATATCCTTAATACCCAAAGCCCCGTAGCGCACCTCGACAGCATGGCTGACCGCGCCGGAAATGATTGCAATATTCAATCCGCGCTTGACAGCAAGCTGCAGTGCATATCCGTCTTTTATGTTGACCATGCGAAGCGGCTCGCCTTCAGCCGACATCGGTATGGTAGAAGGCGACAGCACTCCGTCTACGTCAAATGCTATTCCTCGTATCTTTGTCAGATCGTAGTCAATCGAGCTCATGATATTTCATTATTTTTTGCGACAGATATTCATATATCTCGGCCTCCTCGCCGGTGAGCAGGCTCTTATGTTTTTCAATCACTCCGCGATCGCCTCTTACTGCCGGACCGGTCTGACCGTCGGCAGGCCGCATCGACAATGCCTTACGCATCGTCTCTTGCAACAACGGCTCCAACACACTCAGGTCAGTGCCGGTTTCGCGTCGAAGTATATCGTCGGAAATTGCCCACAGATGATTGGTGAAGTTGCATGCAAACACGGCCGCGGCATGCAGTCGGGCACGTTTCGGCCCGTCGGCTTCATAGACTTTGTCGGTCAACATGCGGGCCATATTTTCGGCCACCCAAAGAGTTGCCTCATTGCTTCCCTCAACAAAAACAGGTATACACGACACATCGACATTCACTCCCTTCGAAAATGTCTGAAGCGGATAGAAGACTCCATAGTGGGATGTCAGAGCGGCAAGCTTCGAACTTTCCACACCGCCCGATGTATGCAACCAGATAGCATCGTTGCGCGGCATCACGTATGCAAGTCCGGCAATAGCGTCGTCCTTCACGGCCACGAAATAGAGTTCGGCATCAGACACCACATCCTCGGGGCGATCCGTTGCGGTGCATTTCCCGAGTTTGTCGGCCAACTGCTGGGCATGCGCCATAGTTGGACTGTAGACCTGGCAAACATCCACCGCTCCGACTTTTTTCAATTCTGGCACTATGGCAGAAGCCACATTTCCCGATCCTATCACCACCGTGCGCAGTGGTCGGTCTATTCCTGTGCGGGATTCCATTTGCCTATATGTACTTTCTCCCACAACAGTTTCGAAGTGTCGACCGGTTTGCGTTGCTCGTCCTTGTAACCAAAGGTCATTATGCACTCCACCGATATAGTCTCGGGCATGCCGAGCAGTTCTTGTATCACTTCTTCGGACGGTATACCGTCGGCTGTGAAACGGCCTCTGACCTGCACCCAGCAGCAACCCAGGCCGAGATCTTCTGCCTGAAGCTGCATGAATTCGGCAGCAATCGCAGCATCCTCGATCCATGCATCCGATTTGGTCGAATCGGCAGCCACAACCACGGCCAGTTTGCAGTTTTTCAAGGGCACGGCACCTGCCGGCTTACATTCGGCAAGACGTAGGAGCATATCCTTATCATCGACAGCTATAAAATGCCATGGCCGGGCGTTTTTCGACGTTGGGGCAAGCAGGGCAGCTTCCAAGATCAAACGCACGTCGTCGGCAGGCACCGGCGTGTCGGTATAGCGCCGTATACTGTGTCGTTTCACAAGCAGATCATGTAGTGATTCCATATTCTATTTAATAAGAAGGTGTCTATTTTCCGCCAAAATTACTAAATATTCATGAAGTTTTCCTACATTTGCATATATTCTATACACCAATCGCCATGAAATTATTGCTTTCCTGCATATTGCTGACCTTGGGGCTGACAGGCGCCGCATCGTCGCATAAATCAAATGTGATACGTTTCACATCACCCACATCCTCCACCGAGGGAGCGGCGCCATGGACCATCAACGATTTCAGCGCCACGGATGTCAACCCCGACCGCGCTTGGGAATCGCTGTCGCTGCCGATAGGCAATGGTGCTTTCGGTGCTTCCATCCTGGGCTCCATAGAGCGCGAACGTGTGGTGCTCAACGAGAAAACGCTGTGGCTCGGCGGACCTTCCACCGGAGTCGAACAATATTGGGACATGAACAAAAAAGTATCGCCCGAACAACTGGAGGAGATACGCACCTATTTACGTAATGGCGACAATCATCGCGCCGACTCGCTAACCAAGCTATACTATTCAGGCACAACACCCTACGACCGCTCGCGCTTCGGATGTTTCACTATGATGGGCGAAGCCTATGTCACCACCGGCATCAATCCGCAAAAGGTGACCGACTACTCCCGTGTGCTCGACATCGATTCAGCATTGGCCACCGTCACCTTCTCCGTTGGCAAAGCCCGTTACACTCGCCAATACCTCGCCTCCTATCCCGACAGCGTGATGGTGTGGCGATTCTCATCGAAGGGCGCAAAACAAAACCTTACATTCTCCTTCGCCTCACCCCACAAAATTGCATCCATCACCTCGCCCGCCTCAGGAAGCCTGCTCTATCAAGGCGCCCTCGAGGGCAACGGCATGCAGTGGGCTCTGCGCGTTTCTGCAAGGGTGATTGGTAAAGGATCAGTTTCAGTCGATAAAACTAACGGCACTATCAAGATATCCAATGCTGAATGCGTGGAATTCATCCTTTCGGGCGACACCGACTATGCAATGAATTTCGACCCGGATTTTACCGATCCTCACACCTACGTAGGTGCCGATCCTGCAAATATTGTCAACTCCAATGTCGACCGTGCAGAAACGCTTTCATGGCAGCAACTTGTCGACAGGCACGTAGCCGATTATCAGTCGCTCCACTCCCGCGTCAAGCTCGACTTGGGTGGCGAAGATCTTTCCAACATGTCCACCCCCGACCGCCTGAAGCGATATCGCGAAGGAAATCCCGACCCGGATCTCGAACGACTCTACTTCCAGTTTGGCCGCTATCTGCTCATCGCTTCATCGCGTCCCGGCACAATGCCCGCCAATCTTCAGGGCCTATGGCACAACAATATCGATGGCCCGTGGCGCGTCGACTACCACAACAACATTAATCTTCAGATGAACTATTGGCCGGCCATGTCGACCAATCTGACTGAATGTTTCGAACCGTTCACCGACTATGTACGCTCGCTGCTCAAGACGGGTGCACGCACGGCTTCTGATTATTATGGAGCACGTGGATGGACTGCCGAAGTTTCTACCAACATCTTTGGTTTCACTGCTCCGCTGGCATCCGGCGATATGTCATGGAACTACAATCCCACAGCCGGGCCATGGCTCTCGACCCAGATCTGGGAATACTACGATTACACCCGCGACGACGACTGGCTGCGTCGCATCGGCTATCCTATAATTAAAGGTAGTGCCGATTTTGTCAGCGACCTGCTGGTGCTCAACGATGGACATTACACATCTGCGCCGTCATACTCCCCCGAACACGGCACATGCGACCTCGGCGCAACATATGCCAATGCCGTCACTCGCGAAG
Source organism: Bacteroides sp. (assembly GCA_023666835.1). Classification (GTDB taxonomy): domain Bacteria; phylum Bacteroidota; class Bacteroidia; order Bacteroidales; family Muribaculaceae; genus Paramuribaculum. The sequence continues at coordinate 45,570 of JAMPBJ010000005.1, forward strand.
TGCTTCAGGAAGCCATCAAGGCATCGCAGATCCTCGGTATCGACTCAGCCGACCGCCTCCAGTGGCAAAATCGCCTCGACTCCATCGTCCCCTATCGCATTGGGCGCTACGGCCAGCTTCAGGAATGGTACGAGGATATCGATGTCTACAACGACACCCACCGTCACACCAACCATCTCTTCGGTCTTCACCCCGGATCGTCGATCGACCCTCTTGCCGACACGCTTCTCGCCGATGCTTGCCGCGAAACGCTCCGACAGCGCGGCGACGCCGCTACCGGTTGGAGCATGGGATGGAAACTCAACCACTGGGCACGACTGCTCGACGGCGACCATGCCCACATACTCCTCTCTAACCTTTTGAAAAACGGCACCGCCGACAATCTCTGGGATCTTCATCCGCCATTCCAAATCGACGGCAACCTCGGAGGAGCCGCCGGCATTGCCGAACTGTTTCTGCAAAGCCACACCGGCAGAATCCACCTGCTCCCCGCTCTTCCGGCAGCATGGCCCGAAGGATCCATCACCGGTCTGAAAGCACGAGGCGGGTTTGAATTCGACATCTTCTTCACCAACGGTCGACTCGACCATGCCGTAATGCACTCAGAAAAAGGCCAACCCTGCACCATCTACTACGAAGACCAATCCGTCACAATCCCCACCACGCCCGGCCAATCCTACCTGATCACTGCCCCCACCAACCTGACCATCATCCCCCAATAACCGGCTTTTAGTTCATTTAATATGTACCTCTTTCGGTTTGTGATATTTGTTTTGGTGGTGTGCGGGGTGAGTATGACGGCCTCCGCAAGTA
>JAMPBJ010000006.1 GCA_023666835.1 Bacteroides sp.
GTAACCGCCCCCTCTAAGAGCCGCGACTCAAACCGAGCCGCGGCTCTAACTTTTTTAATACGCCTAAGGTTAAATAGACCCAAATTCTTGAATAGTATTATAGGATGTGTTAACTTTGTTATTATAATGAGTTGACCTCTCTAATCCTTCTATCTTGCTTATCGGAAATTATATGCGTAGAATTGATCGTGAAACAGTACAGAAGATTATTGACGCCGCCGATATTGTCGACGTGGTCAGTGATTTTGTACATCTAAAAAAGAGAGGGTCCAATTACATAGGATTGTGTCCATTTCATAATGAGCGCACTCCGTCGTTTTCGGTATCGAAATCGAAGGGCATTTGCAAATGCTTCAGCTGCGGAAAGGGTGGCAGTCCGATCAACTTCCTTATGGAGCTGGAGCAGCTGACCTTTAATGAGGCACTCCGATATCTCGCCAAAAAATATAATATAGAGATTGAAGAGCATGAGATGACTGAGGCCGAACGGGAAGAGGCTTCGGTTCGCGAGAGTATGCTTGCTGTCAATGATTTTGCGATGCATCATTTCGAATCGGTGATGAATGATACCGAAGATGGTCGCGACATTGGATTGGCATATTTTCGTGAACGTGGCATCAATGATGCCATGATCAAGCGATTTCATCTTGGATATGCACATGAGCGCCGCGACGATCTTTACCAGACGGCTTTGCGTAAGGGCTACAATGAAAAATTTCTGCTCGATACAGGTTTGTGTTATCGTACTGAGCGTGGCACTATTCAGGATCGTTTTCGCGGACGAGTGATCTATCCGGTGTTCACGGTGTCGGGCAAGGTTGTGGCTTTCGGTGGCCGCACATTGCGTAAGGATAAGGATGTGGCCAAATATGTCAACTCTCCGGAGTCGATGATCTACCGCAAGAGCTACGAGCTTTATGGTCTATATCAAGCAAAACAGTCGATTGTCAAAAAAGACAAATGCATACTTGTCGAGGGCTACATGGATGTGATATCCATGCACCAAAGCGGCATTGAGAATGTTGTGGCTTCATCGGGCACATCGTTGACCGAAGGGCAGATCCGGCTGATTCATCGATTTACAGAGAACGTTACGGTGATCTACGACAGCGATCCGGCAGGCATCAAAGCTTCGCTACGCGGCATCGATTTGCTATTGGCCGAAGGTCTGAACATCAAGGTGATGCTTCTGCCCGAGGGCGATGACCCCGACTCGTTTGCCCAGAGCCACACTTCGAGTGAGGTGGAGCAGTATATAGCCGAGCATGAGGAGGATTTTATCAGCTTTAAGACGCGTATTTTGCTCGATGGGCTCGCGAATGACCCTGTGGCCAGATCGAAAGCAATCCAGAATATCGTGCAGTCGATTTCGATGATTCCTGATCCGATCACCCGGTCGGTTTATGTGGGCGAATGCAGTCGTGTGATGGGCATCGGAGAAAAGGTGCTCACTCTTCAGGTGGCAAAGAATATTGCCGAACGCAAGGAACGCGAGGATGTTGCCAAGCAGCGGCGCGACAATAGGGCAGCTGCCGGTCTTCCGCCTGATCCCGTCGACGATCCGGGGAATTTTGTGGCACCCCCAGCGGTGGATTCAACACCGGCTGTCGACGATTCGGATAGGAAAAAGATGGCGTTTCTGTTGCCTTACGAACGGGAGATCATACGTTATGCCTTGAAATACGGGTGTGCTGATTTGTGCGAGTATCAGGCTGAAGATGGATCGATCGGAACATTGTCGGTCATCGATTATATTCGGCAGGAGTTGGCCTACGATGATATCCGGTTTACCAATCCGGTTTTCGGTGCGGCATTTGATGAGTGCTTTGCGATAGCTGCAGAGGCATCTTCGATGTTTGCGGAGGAGGATGCACGTATCGACGCCGACGGCAAGCGCATGATCGACGAGGGAATAGATGAAATCCGTCGCACTACCGATGACATGACGATGATTGAACGTAAAGAGAAGGATCTGCGTGCATCGGCCGGTGAGATGATCGCCGAGCGTAAGAGTCGGTTTCGGGCCGAATTTATTGGCCACCGGATGCTCTCGAGCCCTGACGACGACATGCGCAAACTGGCCAACGATATAGTGGTGTCACGACATCAGTTGAGCAAAATGCACACGAGGTTTGCCAAATTGCCCACAGAGATGGATCGGTTGGCCGATCTGGTGCAACTCGCTGTATATAATCTCAAATGTGCATTGATAGAATGGGATCTTCGGGGCATAAACGAGGAAATTAAGACAGCATACGATGGCACGGCTGAATCGATGCAACGCGTCAGCAACCTGATGTCGCGCGCTTCGGAGCTCAACACCATAAAAAAAGAGCTCGCCAAATATCTTGGCGAGCGCATATTGTCACCGCGTGTAAAGCGGTAGAAACTTTAAGCAGTTTTAGACCCCATCACATAAAATTTTTATGTCTTAGGGGCGGTTTTGGGCGAGTGATTTTCGCAAGTTAAGGATGGAGCAATGCGGGCATTGCGACTGACGAGACTTGGTGAAAATAACCGGCTAAAACCGGACTGCCAACAATTTTAAAACTTCTTATGAGCTACTCGGGTTTCGGTTAAATGCTAGTGGTTGATGTTAATGATCTATTTGTAAAGTACTTAGGTAGAAAGTTACTCATCTCTCGCATCCTTGGGCTCTTTTCGTCCTTTGGCTCACTCACATAGTTCACTATGCTCCTAAGCCTACAGGCCCAAAATATCTCCAAGGCTGCGACCCCTAAGCCATAAAAATTTTATGAGATGAGGTCTTAGCAGCTGTGGGTTTTCAACATGAGACCCACGCGTTCCTGCAGTCCAAACAGTAGGTTCATATCGTGTACGGCCATGGCTGCGGCTCCCTTGATCAGGTCGTCGATCACAGTGTTGATGACCAGGCGGTCGCCTACGCGCTGGATATTGATCACGCACTTGTTGGTGCCCACCACCTCAGTCAGATTAGGCATTCCCGACGAGATGAAGGTGAAGTTGTGGTCATCGTAGTAGTCGTTGAACATCTTGATGGCATCTTCCTCAGATATGGAGCTGCGAAAATGAGTGGCCACCGAGATGCCCCGCTTCCATCCGCCACACATGACCATAAACGTCATGGTGGTGTTGAAATCCGGGTCGAGCGAACGTAGGCCACGGACTATGTCGTCGGCCTGTTCGATGTCGATCAGAGCTATCATTTCGCCTGGCTCGGCCTCTTCTTCTGTGATGGCGGCTGTGACGTGGATGTCGCCCTCGTTGAGCAGATGGTTCTTGGCCAGTGGAATGAGCGACAGCAATACGGCCGAAGTGAGAGGCTGTGGGAGCGATGTGTGTTTGCCTCCGCGCACCATCGGCTTACGGCAAAGTTCGGGCAGACCGAATATCCAGTCATCGCCGTCGGCAAAAGTGCTTTGTCCAAGGAAGTCGCCGCTAAGGTCAATGATTTTGACATTTTCAGGTATTTGATTGGCCTGGGCGAATCGAATTGCTTCCCCGGGCTCGTCGAAGCAAAGGAAAATGACATCGATCTTGTCCATGTCGGGGCGAGCGCAAAAGCGCATATATGTCTCGCCACGAAGTCCTTTGTGGACTTGTGATATCAGTGCCCCCTCGGCCTGAGGGTCGAGCACCCATGCGATTTCGATGTCGGGATGATTTATGAGAAGTTTTATGATTTCACCGGCCACTTGAGTCGTTCCGCCGGTCACTGCTGCGCGTATCATATCGGTGAGCAATTATGAGGGTGAGAAAAAACAGTTGTTTATTCAGATTGTGGTTCGAAGTAATGACGACCCTTTTCGATAACGGACTGTGGCACTATCTGAGAAAGAAGATGGAGCACCTGCGGGCGTGACACCTTGTCGTCGACGGCCACAAACACTGTGTCGGCCCCGGCGATTGTGCCCAGAATGTGGGGCGACTGCAGCTCGTCGATGTCGTAGGCCACACCGCCGGCATAGCCGTTGCGCGTTTTGATGACAGCCTGACGGCCTGAAAATGCTATCGAGAGAATTGCGGCCTGGCGCACTGAATCCATGGCCTGGGCTGCCACCTCGTCGGCGGCAGTGCCGTTGGCGGCTATCTCATAGCGGTAGCCTCCCAGCTCGGTCGCCACCTTGGAAGTGCGAAGCGTCTTGAGGTCGCGCGAAAGAGTGGCTTGTGTGACCACACAATTGTGTGCCTCAAGCAGTTCCATCAGCTCATCCTGGCTGCCGATCGAATGATTCAACAAAATTTTAACAATGAGAGCAAGTCGTTGTTGGCGTTTGTTCATTTTCTAAGCATTGAAAAGGTCATGAGTAGATAATTATACTGCAAATATAAATCTTCATAAATAAATATGCAACACCCCACCTCCCTTTTTCGGCTACATTCTTGCTGGTTTTACACCGTAGAAGTGGGGGATTTTACGTGAGTATATAAAAATGCAGCCGGGGCTTGGGGCTCCGGCTGCTTTTATTTTGGGGTTGGGAATTGAGGTCGTGAGGGGATCAGTCTTCGTAGCGGCGGGCACCGTCGCTTACGATCACGGGGTAGATCTGTGGTTCGTGGCCGTAGCGGGCGTTGAATTTTTCTTTGACGGTGGCGATGAAGGGTTCGTAGAGGTCGTCCTTCACGAGGTTGACGGTGCAGCCGCCGAAGCCGCCGCCCATGATGCGCGAACCGGTGACGCCACATTCGCGGGCTATGTCGTTGAGATAGTCGAGCTCTTCGCAGCTGACTTCGTAGAGTTTCGACATGCCTTCGTGTGTGCCATACATGCAGCGGCCAACGGTTTCGTAGTCGCCACGGTTGAGGGCGTCGCACACGTCGAGCACGCGCTGTTTTTCTTCGATCACGTATTTGGCACGCTTGTAGTCCTCTTCGCTGATGCGGTCCTTGGCGGCATCAAGCATTGCCATGTCGGCATCGCGGAGGGTTTCCACGCCGAGGGTGGCTGCTACGCGTTCGCATGATTCGCGGCGTTTGTTGTAGGGCGAGTCGACGAGTTCGTGTTTCACGCGTGAGTCAACCAACACAAGGCGATAGCCGTCGAGCTTGAAGGGGAAGTACTCAAATTCGCCTGAGCGGCAGTCGAGGCGCATGAGGTTGTCTTTTTTGCCGTGGATCGAGGCAAACTGATCCATGATGCCGCAGTTGACACCACAATAGTTGTGCTCGGTGCTCTGTCCGATTTTGGCGAGCTCCATTTTGGGGAAGCGGTTGTCGTTGAACAGCTCGTTGAGCGCATTAGCGAAGCAGCTTTCGAGGGCGGCCGACGATGAGAGGCCTGCGCCCAGGGGCACATTGCCTGCGAATACGGCGTCAAATCCTTTAACCACGCCGCCACGCTTGATCATTTCGCGGCACACTCCGAATATATAGCGGGCCCACTGCTGGGTGGGGGCATCTTCTTCGTTGAGACCGAATTCGACATATTCGTCGATGTCGATGGAGTAGACGCGCACTTTGTCGGTGCCGTTGGGGCGAATTTCGGCCATGATGAATTTGTCGATGGCGCCGGGGAATACGAATCCTCCGTTGTAGTCGGTGTGTTCGCCGATGAGGTTGAAACGTCCGGGAGCCACAAACAGGATGCCTTCCTGTCCAAAGCGATTTTTAAATTCTTTCTGGATTTTAGTTTTCATGAGATAAGCAGGTAAAAATATTCAATTAAGCAAACTTACAAAAAAGTTGTTTAACCGATGGTGTAGGGTGACGTAAAATAAATTGGTGTTAAGTTAAAGAATGTTAAAGATGCGGGGTGCATAATTATATTTTTTGGTAAATGCAGAGAGGCTGCGCCGGGGTGTATCGGGCGCAGCCTCTCTGTGTGTGGGTGATCGGTGGGATCAGAGGGATTTGTTGAGGAGGTCTTTGAAGTCGGCGGTGGGGAGGGATCCAACGCTTTTGACGGGTTCTTTGCCGGCGGCGAGGATGACCACGCAGGGGATGTTGGTGATGGAATATTTTTCAGCGAGTTCGGGATGGATGTCCACGTCGACTGAAACGAAGGTGGCTTTGTCGGCATATTCGCCGGCAACCTGATGGAACACGGGTGCAAACTGTTTGCAGGGACCGCACCAGGTGGCGTTGAAGTCGATGACCACAGGTTTACCGTTGTCGGGAAGGGCCTGGCCTTCGGCAAGGGTGATTACGGCGTCGGTTGCCGGAGCTTCGTCGATGGCGGTGGTAGTGGGATCGGCAACTTTTGCTACGGTGTCGGGCGCGGATGCGGTCGTTGAGTCGGCTGTGGCGTCGCCCGAAGATTTGCCGCAAGATGTGGCCATAACGGCTACGATGGCAATGATGAGGATTGAAAGGTGTTTCATAATCTAAGTGAAAAAAATGTCGGGGAGTGTCAAAAGGCAAACCCCGACAAAAATTATAATTTGTTGATTGTTACGATTTAAACGGTGAGAGCGCCGTTGGTTTTGCGAACGGCGTCGGCGCTGGCAGCGAAGAGTTTGCGTTCTTCGTCGGTGAGGTCGAATTCTACGATCTTCTCAATACCGTTTTTGCCGAGGATACAGGGAACGCCGATGCAAATGTCGCTTTGGCCGTATTCACCTTCGAGAAGTGCAGAGCAGGGGATGAGTTTTTTGCTGTCGGAGAGAACTGCGCCTACGATCGAGGCGGAAGCTGCGCCGGGAGCCATCCATGCCGATGTGCCGAGAAGCTTGGTCAGAGTAGCACCGCCTACCATAGTGTCGGCAGCTACTTTCTGAAGCTGTTCGGCGGGGAGGAAGTTTGTGGCGGGAATGCCTCGATATGCTGCGTAGCGCACCAGAGGAATCATGGTGGTGTCGCCGTGGCCGCCGATCACGATGCCTTCAACTTCAGTGGCGTTTGCACCGAGTGCGAGGCTGAGGAAATATTTGAAGCGGGCGCTGTCGAGAGCACCGCCCATGCCGATAATGCGGTTTTTGGGCAGACCTGAAGTCTTGTGGATGAGGTAGGTCATGGTGTCCATGGGGTTGGATACGCAAACGATGATAGCGTTGGGCGAATATTTGAGAACGCTGTCGGTCACTTGCTTAACGATGCCTGCGTTGACGCCGATGAGCTCTTCGCGGGTCATGCCGGGCTTGCGGGGAATACCGGAGGTGATGACAACAACGTCGCTGTTGGCGGTCTTTTCATAGTCGTTGGTGACTCCGATCACGCGGCCATTGAGAGCGAGGATGTTGGCAGTCTGCATGATGTCCATTGCTTTGCCTTCAGAGAAGCCTTCCTTGATATCGATCAGGACAACTTCGTCGGCGATTTTCTGGGTTACCAAAACATTGGCACAAGTGGCGCCTACGTTGCCGGCACCAACTACGGTTACTTTTGACATAATTGTAGAGATATTTGGTTTTTTTGAATTTGGTTAATTGTCAGTATAGGTCATCACAAAATTAATGAATATTTTCCGTAATTGCCATTATGCGGAGAAAAAATTATAATTTTACGAAAGAAATATCGATAGAATAATGCGTTGGGATATGAAAAAGTTCACGACAATTGCATGCTTTGGCATGATCTGGATGATGATGACGGGTTGTGGCTCAGGCTCGAACCGAAGACTTGACGGTGGCGACACGTTGACAACCGAGGCGTCGCTGCTGACTATGGTGGATTATGGCGACTATATTGTGGCCGATGTGAGCGATCCGTGGTCGCCGGAAAAATCTTCGGCGCATTCTACGCGCTATGTGCTTGTCGGTCGGGATTATCAGGGCGATATTCCGGAGGGGATTGTCGTACGCGTGCCGGTGGATCGGTCGGTTGTGTTCAGCGGCGTATATGCCGGGGCAATCGATGAACTGGGCCGCGGGGATGCTATTGTCGGTGTGGCCGACGGACAATATTTCGGCACTAAATCAGTGGTCGAAGGATTGAAGAGCGGACGCATACGCGACGTGGGCAATTCGATGTCGCCGTCGGTGGAGGCAATAGTCGATCTGGATGCCGGCATGGTGATGATGTCGCCGTTTGAAAACCAGGATCTGACGGTGGTGGAGATGAGCGGAGTGCCGCTGGTCAAGATGGTTGATTATATGGAGAATACACCGCTCGGCCGTGCCGAATGGATAAAGCTGATTGGCGCGCTTTACGGCAGGCGAGCCGAGGCCGATTCGACCTTTGCCACGGTCAAGCACACATATAATAGTATGGCGGCACAGGCAAAATCGTCAGTCCAACATCCGGTAGTGTTGACGGAGCAACCATTGTCCGGTGGCTCTTGGGACGTTCCGGCCGGCAACAGCTATATGGCGAGAATGCTTGCCGATGCCGGTGCGATGTATCCGTGGGCCGACAGCGATGAAGCCGGATCGTTGAAACTCGACGCGGCGGCTGTGTTTGACAAGGCGCAAAACGCCGACTTCTGGCTGATAAGAAGCTACGGTCCTTTGACACGGCAGGGTTTGGCTCAGGGCAATGCTCTGTCATCGCGATTCAAGGCATTCGGTGATGGCAACGTCTATGTGTGCGACACCTCAGTGAGCTCGCTTTTCGATGAATTCCCCTTCCACCCCGAGCGCCTGCTCGGCGACTACATAGCCATCTTCCATCCCGAATCCGGGAAGGGAAACAATATGAAATACTACCGCAGGATAGAGTAGCGCGAGCAGCGCTTAAAATTGTTATTTGAGCAGTTCGCGCAATTCCTGGAGACGACGGGCGGCTTCGCGGGTGGCTTCGGGCGAGGAGAAGGCTGTCAGGCGCACGTAGCCTTCGCCTGAGGGACCGAACCCAACTCCGGGGGTCACTACGATGTTGAGCCGTTCCAGCAAAAGGTCGAAGAATTGCCATGACGACAGACCATCGGGAGTGGCGGCCCATATGTAGGGGGCGTCGATGCCGCCGTAGACTTTGAGTCCGGCCTCAGTGAGCGCACGGCGCAGAATGCGGGCATTGTCCATATAGATCGATATGGACCGGGCGATCTGCTCGCGACCTTCGGGAGTGTAGAGTGCGGCGGCTGCACGTTGAACCACGAAACTGGCACCATTGAACTTGGTGGACTGCCGACGAAGCCACAGTTGATTGAGACTCACCTGGTTACCGCAACTGTCCACGCCCTTGAGATCGTGGGGCACAACGGTGTAGCCGAGTCGCATGCCGGTGAATCCGGCCGTCTTTGAGAAGCTACGGAATTCGATGGCGCATTTGCGCGCGCCGGGTAGCTCGAAGATGCTGTGGGGAACGTCGGGCGATGATATATAAGCCTCGTAGGCCGAGTCGAAAAGAATCAGACAATCGTTGGCAACGGCATAGTCGACCCAGCGTTGAAGTTGCTCACGCGACAGCGTGGTGCCTGTAGGATTGTTGGGATAGCAGAGATAAATGACGTCGGGCACACGATCGGGTAGCGCCGGGCAGAACCCATTGTCGGCCGTCGCCGGGAGATAGACGATATTGCTCCAGCACCCATTGTCGAGAGGCAATCCGGCGCGGCCGGCCATGGCATTGGTGTCGACATAGACGGGGTAGACCGGATCGGTGATGGCCACGATGCAGTCGGGCGACAAGATGTCGCCAATGTTGCCGAGGTCGCTCTTTGCTCCGTCGGATATGAATATCTCGTCAGCTTTGATGTCGATGCCGCGATCGTGATAGTCATGTCGTGCGATGAGGTTGCGCAGGAAATCGTGACCCTGCTCGGGACCATAACCGTGGAAGGTGGTGGCGTCGGCTTGCTCGTCGACAGCTTTGTGGAGCGCTTCGATGGCAGCCGGTGCCAGCGGCAGGCTGACATCGCCTATGCCCATGCGGATGATTTTGGATTCGGGATTGGTCTTTTGAAATTCGGATACTTTGCGGGCTATTTCGGAGAAGAGGTAGGAGCGGGGTATAAGCGTGAAGTTGTGGTTTATTCGTATCATATGGCGTCTGAGTACTTGTGTCGTATTTGTTATTCTTGAGTTGAACGGAAATAACGTCCCTCGAATGTGGTGGTGGCCGGGCCGGTCATGAGCACGTGGCCTGAATCGGTCAGTCTGATGCGCAGATCGCCTCCGGGAAGGTGGACGGTGACATCGTCGGCGGTCAGTCCCAGTTGTCGGGCCACGGCTGCCGAGGCGCAAGCTCCGGTGCCACAGGCCATTGTTTCACCCGAACCGCGCTCCCACACTCGCATTGTGATTTCGTGGGGATTGTGTACGGCGATGAATTCAATGTTGGCTCTTTCGGGCCATACCGTGTGGTGTTCAAGCTCCGGACCGATGCGATGAAGGTCGACTGCGGAAGGATCGGAGCACACGACTACGCCATGGGGATTACCCATGGAAACGCCCGTCACTTCGACCGTACCCATATCGGTTTCAATCGGATAGCGGATCATTTCAGTGTCGGTGACTGCTGCAGGGATTGCCCGGGTCGAGAAGTCGGGCACGCCCATGTCGACCGTGGCAGAAGCGACTTGGCCGGAAGCGTCGGTGTGGAGCTCGATGGTCTTGATGCCTCCGAGGGTTTCCAGCGTGATGGTGGTGAGGTCGGTCAGTCCGTAGTCGTGGACATACTTACCGACACAACGGCTGCCGTTGCCACACATGCGGGCTTCCGAGCCGTCAGCGTTGAAGATGCGCATGCGGAAGTCGGCCACTTCTGAGGGGCATATAAGAATGATGCCATCGGAACCGATGCCGAAGTGGTGTCGGCTCATCTCGATGGCAAGTTGTGGAATGTCGCGGGGAGTTGAGGCCAGGCAATTGATGTAGATATAGTCATTGCCCAGGCCATGCATTTTAGTAAAGAGTATTTCTTCCATGTCGATGAATGATTGCTTGCAAAGATAAGAAGAAAATTCGACATCGGATCGATCAATCCGAATCGGCTTCAACGTATTCAACGGTGACAGCTTCGTCGGGCGAAATGGCAACTACGAGGATTGAGAGCACGCCGAAGTTGGTCGGGCTGGAAAATGTGTGTATTGTGTAGCCGTTTGTGTCGGTGGTTGTCGTGGCTGTATTCTTGCTTTCGGCAGGAAGGTTGCTCTCAAGCCAGGCCATGACATCGGCCGGTCGGCTCAAGGCACTTTTGGCCGGAGCCACGTTGTTGCAATACCGATTTTGATAACCGGTAAGAAACGATCGCCCCGACAGCGGAGAGAAGTCGCCAACCAGGTCAATGAAGTGGGGCATCAGTGATTCGGCACTTACCGACATGAGGCCTAAAAGCAAGGAGAGGAGAAGGATGCGGATTCTACGTGTCATAGATTCAGAGTGTGTCTAATAACAAAAGTTAAATTTAGGGCGGTCAATCTTTGAGTGATTTTGTCTTAACGATGAGGGAATGTGGCTGTTGCCACTTGACCGAAGAGTTAAGGCAAAAGTGCCAAAGAGTGGCCGAGCAATGATATTTTTGTTAATTGACATCTTTTAATTTGGTTAGAAAATTTCATTATACAATCGAGTGATCTATTCTGAAGTTACTTATGTCTCCCGTATTTTGGGTGTCTTTTGCTCTTTGTCTCAGTCGTGTACATCAAGTACACTCCTTCAACGGCAGAACAAAATACGCTCCAAAATACGGGACCCTAAATTTAACTTTTATTATTAGACACACTCTCAATATAGTAAGGGTCGTTTTTCTTTGTTTCGCCATCCGGCGCGGTATTCCTTGTCGGTGAAGTAGACCTTCAGATCGGCGCGATATGGCTTATCGACGAAAAACACTTTGACGTCGGCCTGATAAAGCTTGTCGCAGATATACCAGATGCCCTTGTTCTCTTCGGCTTTGGCCTTGTAAGAAGTTTTGGTGCGGTAGACCACGAGGTCGGCCTGGTATTCGCTACTGACCACATAGACCTTCACGTCGGCCTGATAGTCTTTATCGACAGAGTAGATTTTCTGGGCTGAGGCAGATGGCGATGCAATAAGCGATGCGGTCACAGCTGCAATGGCTGCAAAGATGAGTGATAGAAGACGGCTCATAGTTGACAGGAGTTTGGTTCGGTTTCAAAATTACAAAAAAATGCTTATCGGGAAAACTGGTTCACACTTTTTAAACTCTTTTACACCACCTGCCAGCGACTTAGTAGGCCTAGTCTTGTTATTATTAATGAAAGCCTCAAGGAAGAGGCTGAAGGCAATAAGCAGTTAAGCATCCCTCGTCCTTGATATCGGATAGAGATTATTAGATTTCAGGGCTCTCATAAATAAATAGTTGAAACGGCGAGGGCGGCTCGAGACTTTGATCCGAGCCGCCCTTTGCCGTGTCTGTGTGTGATGGATCAGACGTTGAAGAGGAAATGCATGATGTCGCCGTCCTGAACTACGTATTCCTTGCCCTCTACGTTCATCTTGCCGGCCGAGCGCACTGCCGCTTCCGAACCGAGCGACACGAAGTCGTCATATTTGATGACTTCAGCGCGGATAAAGCCTTTTTCGAAGTCGGTGTGGATGATGCCGGCGCATTTGGGCGCTTTGCTTCCCTGAAGGAAGGTCCATGCGCGCACTTCGTCTTCGCCGGCTGTGAAGAATGTCTGCAGATTGAGCAGGGCATAGGCCGAGCGGATCAAGCGCGACACTCCCGATTCGGTCAATCCGATTTCGGCAAGGAATTCCTGACGGTCCTCAAACGTGTCGAGTTCGGCAATTTCGGCTTCGGTCTGGGCTGCTACGATTAGGATCTGCGCGCCCTCGTCCTTGACGGCTTCGCGCACGGCCTCGACATAGGCATTGCCTGTGGCTGCCGAAGAGTCGTCTACGTTGCAGACGTAGAGCACCGGTTTGGATGTGAGCAGAAAGAGGTCGCGGGCAAAACGCTGTTCGTCGGGCGTGTCGAGCTCAACCGAGCGCGCCGGCAGCCCTTTCTGGAGCGCCTCCTGAAACTTTACGAGCACTTCGTACTGCATTTTGGCCGTCTTGTCACCGCCAGTCTGAGCCTGCTTCTGGGTTTTGGCTATGCGGCTCTCAACGGTTTCGAGGTCCTTGATCAGCAGCTCGTAGTCGATGATTTCCTTGTCGCGAACCGGATCTATGGTGCCGTCGACGTGGGTGATATTGTCGTCGTCGAAGCAGCGGAGCACGTGAATGATGGCGTCGGTTTCGCGGATGTTGGCCAGGAACTTGTTGCCGAGGCCTTCACCTTTGCTTGCGCCCTTGACCAGACCGGCAATGTCGACGATTTCGACGGTTGCCGGCACGACGCTGCGCGGATGGCACATTTCGACGAGAGTGTTGAGCCGATCATCGGGCACGGTGATCACGCCGACATTCGGTTCGATGGTGCAGAAAGGGAAATTGGCCGATTGTGCTTTGGCGTTGGAGAGACAATTGAAAAGAGTGGACTTGCCGACGTTAGGCAGTCCAACAATGCCACATTGAAGAGCCATGGTAGATGTATGAATTTGAGGTTCTGCCGTGCAGAACGCGGGTTTGACTTACAAGTTGAATTTCGACTGCAAAGTTAGCGAATTAGATTGAAATGAAAAAGAGCCTGCCGGATAAAGGGTGCTGAGCAGCTGCTGTGACCATGATTGTCACGATTGCAAAAAATAATAATTTGGGGGTAGAATTTATACAGAGCTGATAATGAGTGGTTTGCCCCCCCCCTGTGGGCGACGTGGTGAATGGCGTTTTAAGCGCTTGGATGGATAGATTATATTTTCTAATTTTGTATTTGTAAACCAATCTTTGAACGGTTAATCAAGAGTATAATTAAAGATAATATGAAGCGCTTTATATTTGTTTTTATTGCTTTTCTTTCGATTTTGGTTGTTGAGGCGGCTCCGGTATCCGCTCAGAGGGCAGCCGAACGTGTGACTCAGAAGATGCAACAGCTGTTTCGGTCGCGAGCTTCCGGTGCCGGCACTTTGACTTTGGCCTATACAGCTCCGGGCGATTCCTACTATGTTTTCAATCGCGCCGGCGGCGGGTATGTGATTGCGCCCGGCGACGACCGGTGTGTTGCAGTGATGGCTATGACTGATGCCGGCACGTTTGATTATGAACAGCTGGCGCCCGGCGCCCGGGAGTGGCTTGACGCTTGCCGGGTGCAACTCTCCGCAATCATTGCCACTCAGGAATCTGATGTGGTAGCAGCGACCAAATCGGTCGATGATATAGCTTCGCTTTACGCTAAATGGGAGGCCATAGATCCGCTGGTCAGCTGCCGGTGGAATCAGGGTTGGCCTTATAATATAATGTGTCCGGTCAAGGACGGCACCACATGCTTCACGGGTTGTGTGGCCACGGCCATGGCCCAAGTGATTCGCACCAATGGCTACTACAAAGGCGGCGGCTACCGGTCGCAAGGCAGTGGCGATGCTTTTGTGGAGTTTGACTATGGAGCGGCAGACTTCAATTTCGACATCATGACCGACGATGTGTCGATCAACGACAGCAAAGAGACTATCAATTCGGTGGCGTCGCTGATGCTGGCCTGCGGACTGAGTGTCGACATGAACTACGGCACAAACTCAAGTGGCGCACGCAGTGAATCGGTTGCCTCTGCACTGATCGAAAACTTCGGATATTCAGCTGATTATACGAAACATGTGATGCGAGGTAAATACACCGTTGCACAATGGGAGTCGATGGTGTATTCAGAATTGAGCCTCGGACGTCCGGTGCTCTACTACGGCTCGACGGGCGAATCGGCCCATGCTTTTGTGGTCGATGGCTATGCTCCTGCCGGATTGTGGCATGTCAACTGGGGCTGGGGTGGCATGTCTGACGGCTATTTTTCTCTAACGTTGCTTAATCCGTCGCAGCAAGGCATCGGAGGTTCGAGCGGTGGTTACAGCGATAACCAGCGTATGGTGCGCGCGGTCATCCCCGGTGCCGATCCGGGTTTGAGATTCAAGCTGATTGCCGGTAGCATCAGCTCTGTGGGCGACGATCGGTTCACAATATACTATCAAACCACCTTCGATGCCGTGTCGGACGTGGGTCTTGGCGCAGTGATATGTGATGCTTCCGAAAAACCTGTTGCATCAGTGACATTCTGGAGTAACCAAAACATCGGATCAACAACCACTTTACGCTCCGACAGCTATTATTATGACTTCAGCAGTCTGAATCTATCGCCGGGCGAATATAAAATTTACCCGGCATATACGACCGACGATGATGTGACGATGGAGATTGCCGAGCCGTTCATCGGCCGACAATACTACGTTACGCTCGTGGTGGATGACGCCGGCCGTTATATATATTCCAATTCAGCTGTCGAAGTGCCCACGGGGGCCGTTGTCCGTGTAGCAGAGATCAGTGACGATCCGCTTTATTCCGGATACAATGCCGATGTGGCTGTGACAATGGTTAACAATGGAGGTAGTGACTTCTCAGGTGATATTTTGGTCAATCTTCTGACCGAAAGTGGTGACGCTGTGAGAAGTGCTAAGGCTCAGAATATTAATATTCCTGCCAACTACAACGTGTCGTTCACCGTATCCATTGCCGGTGTAGATGTCGACGGAGTTCCTCTGACGGCAGGGACCTACAAGCTTACGGTGACAGATAAATCCGGAGACCGGTTCCACGAAGGCCTCTATGATATAACGATGCTGAAAGCCATTCCTCCGACCTATCAGCAGACCAACAGCGACATTTCCGTCTACAATGCTTCGCAGATACCGAAGACGATCACGCAGGGCGACAGCTGGACTCATCGTCCCGACGTATACGTAGCCAAGACTATGACCGCCGACATTCGCGTGGGCTTCTATCAAAACGGTTCCAACAAACTGTTGAAAAGCTATACGGTGCGAACCGGAAGCCTAAGCCGCACGAGTGGCTTTATGAACATAGAGAGTTTTGTCGTCGACATGCCTTTCGGTATATATCAAGTGGCTTATCTCAACCGCACGAGTAGCATATCCGGTAGGCAGACAGTGGCCGTGGGTGTTCGCGAGGGTGATCTGTATTACTTCCCTTTGTCGGATAGCGAAATTGCTGTGGCACCGCATCCCGACAAGGAGTATAGCGGAGATATCGTTGTGCCTGAGCGAGTCACGATCGATGGCAAGACATATGCCGTGACGGCGCTGTCGGTCGGAGCATTCGAAGGTTGCACTGATATTACATCGATTGTGATCCCCTCAGGAGTGAACGCTGTTGGTACGAATTCTTTCGCTTTATGTTCGGGGCTTAAACACATCATGTTTGGGTCTGAACAAATTTCGTTTACTTATCGTAATCATGTGGCACCGGGAATGGCGGAAGATGCCGAAATCTACACATCGGTGTCGGCATTCGATGCTTTGAAAGAGGCTTTTGGCGATCGTAATGACGTCTATGTAGCCATCAAATCCATTGAATCAAAGAATGTTGTACTATCAGGTGCGGAAGAGCAAAATGTGACGCTATCCATTGAACCTATACAAGGGGCAATAAACAACTCGTTTACCATTACTTCCGATGTCAACGATCTTGATCCGGCCGCAGTAATCAAAGGGTATACCGTTGAGGCCGGCGCACTAAAGCTTGAAGTCAAACCTCTGCATGCAGGCAGGGCAACATTCGAAATCCAATCAGCACAGCCGGGACTTGATGCTGCGCATCTGGAGGTGACGGTAGAGAACCTGAGTGGAATAGAGGAAATAGGCGAAGACCGACAGTCATTTGAAGTGACAGCCGGTCAAGGCTATATCGACATTCAGACCACGAGCCACACCGAGGTGGTCAGCATCGATGGACGCATATGTTCCATATGCGACGGGCCGTCAAGAATAGCACTCTCGCCGGGTATCTACATAGTCAGATGCGGTCGTGAGGCGGTTAAAGTGATCCTGTAGCCCCAGCCATTCTCCATGAAAAGTAGGGAGAAAACTCCGATATTCCGGAGGTGATGTTATAGTGTCGGCGTCATCGCCGACACGCGTTGGAATCTCTTGGTGAGGATGCGTTTATATGATATATGAATCGTATAAATCGTATATGATTTATAAGTCATATAATGCCCCCTCTAAGAGCCTGTTCCATAATATTTGTTAACGATGGGGTCGCATATCGTGGTGTGATTTTGGGATTGTGTATCTTTTGCGAACGGGGTGTCAATGGCGGCTGATTCCGCGCTCTTTTGCCATTGGCGAAATATAACGCATTTCGTTCGTGGTCTCAACGCCAATGGTTCGACTCGCTACTGAAACATTTAGTCCATGTTAAGCGGAGTTACTGAGGCAAACGTCCACGATTCCAAAGCAGCGTATTCCCTGTTGGAAAAAACTTGCGACAATTTTCCGACTGTCGTCTCGGTCAAAGCAGATAATGGTTATCGAGGTAAGCTTGCAGAAGCAATGAAACGCGCTATGAACGTTGAAGTTAGGTGCATCAAATCAAATTATGGCATCTCTGAGTTCGTTCCGCTTGAAGGACGATGGGTAGTTGAACGAACCATATCGTGGCTGGACAATTTTAGGCGCTTGGCGAGAAATTATGAGCAATATCTGCACACAGCTACGGCCATGACTAAACTTGCCTTTATGGTGATATTGCTCAAAGACATTTAGCAGTGTCAATCCAAGCTCACCTTATGCAAAATCAGGCCACCGGGTTGTCGGGCGCAGGGAAGTTACCTTCGCCTCGGCCATTCATTGGCATCTTTGGCAGTGCTCATCAGTCACAATGGAGCCCCATTGCTCCTTCTTCGCCCTACCAAATCTGCTCAATGACTGGCCGCCCCATCGTTAACAAATATTATGGAACAGGCTCTAAGTCACAAAAATGGTGGCAGGGGAGTAAAGATCCTACTACAGCTGGAAGCCGATGTTGTCGATGTAGAAGTTGAGGCCTTCGGTGCCTACGAACGGTTCGCCGTCGCCTGAACTGATCATCAATACGATATGAGTGGGCGTGGCGTTGGCATCGTAGCCTTCTTCAATGACCGGTTTGAGTTTGCCTTTTGAGTTTTTGGCATGGTAGGCGTTGTCTTTGCCTCGCAGTCCGAGCCACTTCATGTCGGCACGCGAAGAGATATCGCCGTAGACAAACGGGATCTTGGCTCCGTTGACCCAATTGGTGCCTGTGCCGAATTTTTTGCCCGCAGTGCCAACACGTTTGGCGTGAAGATTTCCTTTTTCATCCTCCCAACGGTGCTGCAGATACACGAAGACCACAGCCTGGTCGCGTCCGCTCAGTGTCTTCTTCCCGCCGAAGCCGGTGGCTTTTGTACGGGTATTGGTGGCGGGCATGTCAACCTTGTAGTCGAGCACAAGTGCTTTGGGGCGTTTGGTGTAGGGGACACCCATATCCATTTTGGCATAAGGATTTTTGGTCGAGGTGACAGGTTCCATCATCTGGCCGAGAAACATCGATCCGGCCACCATCACATCCATGTTGATGATGCCCAGCACCTTCACTGTTTCGATCTTGGTGGAGAGCTTTGCGCATTTGTTGGAACCGCTGCGGGTGAAAGGCTCAACGGCGTTGGAGCCCTTGACAATGCCCGACACCTTTGCGTAGACATTGCTGGTGCCCCACGGAGAGCCACCTTTGTTGGTATATGCTTTGTTGCCCGTAATCGTCTGTGTAGGTCCTACTTCGTAGAGGATTTTCTTATTGCCGCCTATCACGGATGATTCGGATATTTCTCGAGTGATCCAGCTGTTGAAATCGCCATATTTCAAGCGCTCGATGTTTTGGGCTGTAAGCGATTGGGCTGCAATGGCAATGGCGGCTGTCAGTATAATCTTTGCTTTCATAATGGATGTGTAATTACTTGACAATTCGGTGCAAAGATAATAAAAAAATGGCAAATCGGGTCAATCAGCCCGAAAATCAGCAACCGGTCATACCGGTAAACATCTGTCCATCAACTGCCAGGTTGGGATTTTCGGCCAGATATTCCGTCCAAAGCGCCTCGAGTTGTTCGGCCTGTTGCGGTGTCAACAGGCGTCCGGAAGCGCCTCCAAACCAGTTGAAGTCGGGGATCCGGATGGTGAGAAGTTCGGGTGTGAGAAGCGGAGTGTTGTCGAAAGAGTTGATGGTGAACGACTGATGGATGTCGGCATAGAAGATGTGTCGCCGCTGTCGTGGCGACCAGTCCGATGATTCGTAGGGGTCGGAGGTGAAAACGCCTTTCATTACTATGCCGACATTGCCTTCGCCGCAGCGAATCATATAGAATGTATCGCCTACTTTCAGATTTTCATATTCGGCGATGCTCCAATTGCCCACTCCCCACTGATAGTAGAAGTCGTCGAGAAATCGCTCTTCGGTGTAACTCGATATGGACGGATTCCAAAAAAGGATATACGTTGACATGAGTGATATATATAGATATGATATCACAAAGGTAACAAAATTTTTGGCTAAAATGTGTATGTGAGTGAAATTCCACCCGAAAGACCGGAACTCGAAGGGGCGATCCATGAGGATGCTTTCAACCGATCGACGGCCTCGGTGCGGTGGATCTGATGGCGCTGGTCGCCACGAAAGTAACCGATGCATTCGTTGAGCGGGTCGACAAGAAATGCCACTGCATATCCGAGCACTCTTGATCCCCAGAGCCGATAACCACGTTCGACGATGTGGCGTTTGAGCAGGTAGAAGCCTTCACCCAGGATCGATCCAACCAATGGTGTCACCACGAGGTCCTGAACCGAAGGGATCTCATTGAAGGCCTCGAAACCGTATTCCCAAAAGAAGGACGAAATGCAAAAGCTGTAGAGAAAAGATCCCCAACAGTTGAAGCCACAACTGCGCGCGCCCATATAGTAAGCGGCCCCGGCATAGGGATGGAGCAAGTAGTTGAACACGAGGTTGTCTTTGTCCCACACCGGACCTGCCTTGACATTTCGCACCCAGCGTTTCCACATCGATGTCTTGGCATTTTCTTTTTTGTTCCAGGCCGTGGCGTCGGAGGGCAATGCCTCGAGGATGATCATTGTCGTGACGCCGGCACCCACCAATACTCCCGTGTTGATCCACAGATGTTTCCAGTTTGGTATGCTGAGCGTTCGAGAATAGGGCAGATCGTAGAGTGTGGGATTGCCATATTGGTGACGGAATTCTTCAGTTAATATTGTGTCGGAAAGCGAAACCGGCAGTCGGATGGTTGCGGAATCGTCTATGGCAATGTTCATTGAGTCGGCCGACTGCGTGAGGTGCTCCTCTGCATGCATCAGCGACGGACTGATGAGTCCGACGATGAAGATGATCGATGCGAATATTAAACGGAGCATGATGAAACGGTAATCGGTGGTGATGAATTTTAATATCATAACAGACTGCGGAGTGATATTGTTTTGAACGGGATGTTGAATGATGCCAGGCATTTTGACTGACATTTGTTTGAAAAATGCCTGAAAATGATTACCTTTGCGCCACGATAAACCAATCTGATAATGAACCGTCTACTAAAAATAATTATTCTTACGGCGTTGCTGTGGGTTGTCACCGGCGCATCGGCTCAGAAAGTGACAGCAGTGACGGATTCTGTCCCTGTGGAAGTGTCGGCTGATTCGGCTGTCGTTCACAAACCGAATATTTTCAAGCGATTGATCAATTACTTCAACGAATCCAACAAACCCAAGGAATATAAGGGCTTCGACTGGAGCATAATCGGTGGACCGCACTATTCGGGCGACACGCGTCTTGGCATCGGAGTTGTTGCGGCCGGCTTCTATCGAAATGATCTGACCGACTCAATCACCGCACCGAGCAACATATCGCTCTACGGCGATGTGTCCACCGTGGGATTCTTCCTTGTGGGCATCCGTGGCAATCATATCTTCACCGGTGATACCGATCGCATTGACTATAATCTCTACTTCTACTCTTTCCCGAGAAAATTTTGGGGTATAGGCTACGATCAGGGACTTGACATGTCGAACAAATCCGACTTCAAGGAAGTGCACGTCGAGGCATCTGTCAGCTATCTCCATGCCATCGCACCATCGCTGTTTGTGGGTCCATGTCTGGCGTACACCTACTCACATGCCGCGCGCATGGAGCGCCCCGAATTGTGGGACGGCCAACCGTTTCATTCGTCGACCTACAGCGTCGGTGGCCGCATACAGTATGATACCCGCGACAACATGACGGCTACCCAATCGGGCTTCCTTGCCCAGCTTGAGCAACGCTTTTCTCCGAAATTCCTTGGCAACAAGCAGGCATTCAGCTCTACGGAACTCAACCTGTCGGTGTTCAAGAACATGTGGCGTGGAAGTGTGTTTGCCGCCCATTATCACGGTGAGTTGAGCTATGGCAATGTGCCTTGGGCCGTGATGCCATCGTTTGGTGGAAGCAATTCGATGCGTGGTTATTACGATGGGCGATTTCGCGACAAAGGCGAAATGGATCTGACAGTCGAACTTCGCCAGCACGTGTGGCGTCGCAACGGCATAGTGGTATGGGCAGGCGTCGGAACGGTGTTCCCAAAATTCTCTGCCATGCGGTTCGATCATTTGTTGCCCAACGGCGGTATAGGCTATCGCTGGGAATTCAAGCAGCGCACCAATGTGCGCCTTGACTATGGGTTCGGCCGTGGCGAGAGTTCATTTATTTTCAGTATCAACGAAGCATTTTAGATACACTATTGATGAATAGAACGACAACGAGCAACAGCGGTTGCCACCGGATATTGTATGTATTGTTTGCGTGGACGTTTTTGGCAGTCATCGTACCTAACGTATGGTTGTCGCTGACCGAACACATGAGCGTCGTGCAGTCGCTCACCAATATCATACTGCCCGGCGGTGTCTATCTATTGCTGATGTCGCTGACCCCACGAATCGGTCGCACCACGCTGTGGATGATCATATTGTTTGTGTTTGCGGCGTTTCAGATGGTGCTTCTATATATGTACGGCCGATCGCCCATTGCCGTGGATATGTTTCTTAATGTGGTCACCACAAATCCCGGAGAAGTGCAGGAGCTGCTTGGCAACATGATGACCATTATGGGTGCCATATTCATCATTTATCTGCCTCCAATCATTGCCGGCATATGGGTGTCGGTGCGCGGTCTGAGATTGCCGGTAGAATTCATTCGTCGCACTCGGCGATCGGCATATGCGGTGATAATCTGTGGGTTGGCATTGTTTGGCCTGAGCTTTACATCACATCGTCCCTATCATCCTCATTGCGATATATATCCCGTCAATATTTTCTATAATCTCGGCACCGCTGTGCACCGTACCATCCGTGTGGCCAATTACCACGAGACGTCGCGCGACTATCGGTATGATGCCGTGTCGACCCGACCTGACACCATTACGGAAATATACGTAGTGGTGATAGGTGAGACTTCGAGAGCCGACAACTGGGAGATATTCGGCTATAACCGCCCGACCAATCCGCGGTTGAAGGCAGTGGATGGTCTTTACGACTTTCCCCGCACTATTTCGCAGTCAAACACTACGCATAAGTCTGTGCCGATGCTGTTGTCGCCTCTTGATGCCTCAAATTTCGGCGACTCGATATATTACACCAAGAGTCTGATCACGGCATTTAAAGAAGCCGGTTTTAAGACCGCATTTTATTCGGCACATTCACGCAACCACTCATTCATCGACTTCTTCGGGGAAGAGGCCGACACCTGTTTCTTCATAAAGGAGGACGGCGAGCAAAAAGCGCACTACTATGACAAGGACCTTCTTGCCTACCTCGACTCGGAGATCGCCAAGGGTAACCGCAAGCAATTGGTCGTGCTCCACAGCTATGGCAGCCACTTCAACTATATCGACCGCTACCCCGAAACCGATGCATGTTTCCGCCCCGACCGACCGGCCGGAGCCACTTACGGATATCGCGACAAGCAGATCAATGCCTACGACAACACGATACTTTACACGTCGGATTTTCTGACAGACGTGATCAGCCGGTTGCAGAATTTCGACGGATATTCGGCCATGATATATGCCAGCGACCACGGCGAGGATATTTTCGACGACGAGCGTCATCTTTTTTTGCACGCATCGCCTGTGGCAAGCTACTATCAGGTGCACGTGCCGATGCTCGTTTGGGTCAATCCGGCTTTGGCAACAGCCTATCCTCAGATGGTCGAAGCGTTGCGGGGCAACCGCATGAAATTTGTGGCTTCGAGCAAAACGTTTTTCCACACGCTGATGGAGCTGTCCGGCTTGCAGACTCCGCGCTTCAAACGGAGCGAATCGCTGGCCGATAAAAGCTACACTCCATCAGAAGCGATCTATCTTAACGACCACAATGATGGAGTGAAGCTCAGAGAAAGTGGTATTCTACATTATGATATCGAACGACTCGATTCGCTACTGCGCTGAGCGCTTCAATATCATATCAACATCATTAACCTCAAATTTCAGTAGAGTACCATTGTCGCGAGTCTTGATATCGTCGAGACGCGAATATTGCGAATAATGAGTTCGCATCGTGTTTTCCAGTTCGGTGCGGTAGAACTGAGCCATTTGTGGTTTTAACGAATCGATTTCGGATTGTGTCGCTCCGCTCAGTGGGTTGGCCACAAGGGCTACGGCATCATCATCGACATTGATAGTAAGTGTCTGCGGGTCGAGTTTCACGATGATTTCGTCGTCGTCGGTTGCCTTCCATGTGCCGGTGATGGATGAGGTGGCTGCGATGGTCATGCTGAAGGGTGCATCGGCCGGGGTGAGTGCACTTGCGGATTTGGTCAGCGACAAAGTCGACGCAATGGAGATACTGCCACCGCTTTTGTCGGTGGGCGACACTGTGAATGTGATCAGATCCGAGCCCGACGATTGTCCCTGGGCATCGTTTGAAATAGTCAACTGGTCAGTGGCCCATGATCCCGACACTTCCTGTGCCAGATGCTGACGCTGATTGCAACCGGTGGTATAGCTGCAGGCGGCTGCTACAGCGATGATTAAGAGTACCTTTTTCATATGAGTGAGTTTTGTGATTTGTTTTATAACCATCATATGTATAAAATTGTTTATTTCATCAATGTTGCTTATCTTTGCACACATAGACCCCTGTGGGTCGAATCATGAAAAATATCAATTGTAAACCCCTAATAGTATGGCAACAAAACCATTCAAGTATCAGGAAATGTTTCCCATGACACCGGAAACCACCGAATACTATCATCTGACATCCGATTATGTGAAAGTGGAGAAATGGGGCGACCGCGAAATGCTTGTGGTCGATCCGGAAGCTCTGACCGTGCTCGCACGTCAAGCCACCCACGACAATGCTTTCATGCTCCGCCGCGAACACAACGAGATGGTGGCAAAAATCCTTCACGATCCGGAAGCCAGCCAAAACGACAAATTTGTAGCTCTGACAATGCTTCGCAATGCCGAAGTGGCTGCCAAGGGTCAATTGCCCTTCTGCCAGGACACAGGCACTGCAATCTGCATCGGCAAGAAAGGTCAGAACGTTTATACCGGTGGAGGCGACGAAGAGAAGATTTCGAAGGGTGTGTATGACACATACACTCAAAACAATCTGCGCTACTCGCAGAATGCTCCCCTAAACATGTACGACGAAGTCAATACCGGATGCAATCTCCCGGCGCAGATCGACCTTTATGCTGTGGATGGCGATGAATACAAGTTTCTCTTTGTTGCCAAGGGCGGTGGCTCAGCCAACAAGACTTACCTCTATCAGGAGACAAAGGCTCTTATCAACCCGAAGACTTTGCTGCCTTTCCTTGTGGAGAAGATGAAGTCGCTCGGCACTGCCGCTTGCCCTCCCTATCATATCGCATTCGTGATCGGTGGCACATCGGCAGAAATGAATCTTGCCACGGTCAAGAAGGCCTCGGTGAAATACTACGACAATCTTCCGACCAAGGGCAATGAACTGGGCCATGCATTCCGCGATATCGAACTCGAAAAGCAACTTCTCGACGAAGCTCATAAGATCGGCTTGGGCGCACAATTCGGCGGTAAATATTTTGCCCACGATATCCGCGTAATCCGTCTGCCGCGTCATGGCGCATCTTGCCCCGTAGGTCTGGGTGTCAGCTGCTCCGCCGACCGCAATGTCAAAGCCAAAATCAACCGTGAAGGTCTGTGGATTGAAAAACTCGACGCCAACCCCGGAGAACTCATTCCCGAAGATATGCGCAAGCAGGGCGAAGGTAATGCCGTGTCGATCGATCTCAATCGTCCGATGCCTGAAATTCTTGCCGAACTGACCAAATATCCCGTTTCGACTCGTCTGTCGCTCAACGGCACCATCATCGTGGGCCGTGATATAGCCCATGCCAAGATCAAAGAGCGCCTTGACCGCGGAGAGCCCATGCCTCAGTATCTCAAGGATCATCCCATCTACTATGCCGGACCGGCCAAAACTCCGAAAGGCATGGCGTCGGGATCGTTCGGTCCGACTACGGCCGGACGTATGGACTCGTACGTCGATCAGTTCCAGGCAGCCGGAGGCTCGCTGATCATGATCGCTAAGGGCAACCGATCGAAGCAGGTGACCGACGCTTGCCACAAGCATGGAGGTTTCTATCTTGGATCGATAGGCGGTCCGGCAGCCATCCTTGCCAAGGACAGCATCAAGAAAGTGGAACTCCTCGAATATCCCGAACTCGGCATGGAAGCCATCTGGAAAATCGAAGTGGAAAACTTCCCCGCATTTATTCTTGTCGACGACAAGGGCAACGACTTCTTCACCCAGATCGCAGAAAAATGCAAGGGTTGCGCCCTCAAATAATCTACTGATGAGATTACAGTCATTGGTTATAATTGCACTGACACTGTTGGCCGTGGCCTGTAAAGATCACGGCCGACAGCTCAGCGGCAATGTGGCCGATGATGCACGCATCGTGATTGAAGCTGAGCTGAAGAATGCACGCAAAGCCGATTTCGATGCATCCGATCGTCTTTATGGACAGTTGCTGTCGCTCTATGGCGAGGATTCCGACTCCTTGGCTCATTTCAAGCAAGCGCTTGAACTGCAGGTGCTGACGCTGTCGGAGGACGAATATCAATTGTTGTGCCGATATGAGTCGGAGGAGAGTTTCGAGTCACTCCCAAATGTCGACAAGTTTAATCGAGCTGCCATGCGCGACGTCAATATGCTCTATGATATTTTCGACCCGGTCTTCGACGACATGTGATCTCAAACTTTACATCACAGGAAACAATATAAGCTGCGTCCGATCAGGCGCAGCTTTTTGTTATATTGGTAAAGGATGGATCAGTAGGCGTTTTGTTCGCCGTGAATGGCATTGTAGACTGTGCGGAATATGATTTTGATGTCGAGCATCGTTGACCAATGTTCGATGTACCACACGTCGTGTTCAACGCGTTTTTCCATCATCCAGAGCTCGTCGGTCTGTCCGCGATAGCCGTTGATTTGTGCCCATCCGGTGATGCCGGGCTTGATGTAGTGGCGCACCATGTATTTGTTGATCAGTCGGCTGTAATCCTCAGTGTGGCGGAGCATGTGGGGACGTGGACCAACGACCGACATATTGCCGATAAAGACGTTGAAAAATTGTGGCAACTCGTCGATGCTCGTTTTGCGCAGGATGTCGCCTATGCGGGTTTTGCGGGGATCGTCCTTTGTGGCTTGCTGAGTGTCGGCATCGGCATTGACTTTCATGGTGCGGAACTTATAGCAATAGAATTCACGGCCACGATAGCCGGTGCGCTTCTGGCGGAAAAATACCGGGCCGGGCGACGAAAGTTTGATGGCAATGCCCACCGGGATGAAAATCAGTGGCGAAAACAGCAGGAATGTGCCCGAAACGAGGAGGTCGAAGGCGCGCTTGCATATGCGGTTGCGTAGATGAGTCAGCGGTTGGTGGCGCATCGACATTACGGGGATAGTGCCAATGGCATACATGTCGTAGTTATGGCTCATGTAGCGGTTGATCTGGGGGATATAGTAGAATTGAGCCACAATGTGTTCTGCCAGTTTCAGGGATTTGAGGATTCCTTCGGTGTTGCTGCCCGGAAGAGCACAGAATATTTCGTCGACCGGATTTTCCTCTACATAGGCCTGCATGTCGTCGATCGTTCCGCGAAATATGTCGTCGGGAGTATCGGGATGCTTTTCATCATCGAACACGCCCAATATGTGGTAGCCGAAACCTATGTCGGACGTGATGGTTTGATAAAATTTATTGGAGGTGGAGTTGCTTCCTACTATGATGATCTTGGCAAAGTTGCGCCCACGCCGGCGGAAATACTTGATGATGGTGCGCGAAAGCGACCACCAGAGCGGGAAAAGCACAAACATGATGCCGTAGAATTCCACGAAGGCTTGCCACGGAATGCTGTCGATCTGCAAGAAGTAGAGCGCACATATAAATATAGGTGCATGCATGGCAACGCTGCGGAGCGAATTGGCAATCACGTGCTCCATGCCGATGGTGCGTGAGGTCTGTGTATGCGACAGAAGGTATGCGGCCGGAAGATATGCGATGTTGGCTATCAACCATACCGATCGTGTGCGCTCTTCAATGAAGGCTGGAGTGAGCCATGCCGTGATGAAGAATGCAATGTTGATGATCAGAAAGTCGACAGCAGTCAGTATCAACTGTATGTACTGACCATATCTTCCCCGTTGGTTAATGCCGGTCATCGGATTGCTCTGTGTGGATTAAAGTTTCGACTCTACGAGGACGATTTTTGCCTGAAGTTCGTCAATCTCTTTTTTGAGACGCTCAATGTTGTGCTGTATGTCGCGCAGCATGGAGTTGCCCGATTTGCTTTTGGCATTGAAGAATCCGAGGTTGCGCTCATAGTTGGCCAGCTCGTTGCGGCGGCTGTCGTAGGCGCGCATGAGGCGTTCGCGTTCGCGGTTGAGACGTGTATGATCTGAGCCAATTTCGGATATGTTGGCTTCAAACGATGCCTGGCGTGCTTTGTTTTGATGGATGTCGTATTTGTCGAAGAGCTGACGGACCACTTCGCGGTAGGCATCGTGGAGCTTGTCTTTCTCGCGGAAGGGGACGTGGCCGGTGTTCTGCCATGTTGCGCGCAGCTCATTGATGCGGTTGATGGCGGCGGTGCGTTCGGTGGTTGCTTCCGGAGAGTTCAGTTCGGTCAGTTCGGCAAGTACGGCACGTTTGGCAGCCAGGTTTGCCTGTTCGGTTTTGCGGGTCGATGACTCTGTTTCTTTTTTTCGGCCGAAGAAATAGTCGCAGGCGGCTGTGAATCTGCCCCACACCTGATCGCTTTGTTTCTTGGGCACGGCCCCGATCGATTTCCATTTTTTCTGCAGCTCAACCAGCTTGTCGGCGGTTTTTTTCCACTCGGTACTTTCTTTCAGAGCTTCGGCTTCTTCACACAGTTTTATCTTGGCTTCGAGATTGGCCGAAAGATTTTCTTTAAGGCCTGTGAAGAATGCTGACTTGGCAGCGAAGAAATCGTCGCAGCATTTGCGGAAACGGCTGAAGAGAGCATTGTTTGTTTTGCGCGATGCATAGCCGAGCTTTTTCCAAGCCTCTTGAGCCTCCATGATCTGATTGGTGGCATTGTTCCAATCGGCATATGTTTTGAGCAAAGTGGTGTCGATGGCTTCGATGCGTTGGCAAAGCTCGGTTTTTGCAGCTTCGTTTTGCTGTTCGCGCTGCTTGCGCTCTTCGAAGAATGTCTGGTAGCGTTTGTTGATTTCGGCAGATATGTCTTTGAATTTCGCCCAGATTTCTTCGCGGAGATCTTTAGCTACGGGGCCGATCTCGCGCCACTTGTCGTGAAGTTCCTGCAGACGACGGAATGCAGTCACCACGTCGGGTTCGTCGATCAGTTTTTGAGCCTGGTCGATGAGCAGTTGCTTCTCCGAAAGGTTTTTCTTGAAGTCGTAGTCGCGAAGTTCTTTGTTGACTTTCCACTGGTCGTAGAATGTCTCGACGGCATCCTGATATGTTTTCCAGGTTTCGGTGGCGAACTGCTGGGGCACATCGCCGATTTCTTTGAACTGTGCCTGAAGGTCTTTCACACTCTGGTGATGGAGATTGACGTTGTCGGTGTCGGCACTGATTCGGCGTATTTCATCGATGATGGCTTTCTTGCGCTCGAGGTTGGCGGCTTCACGGGCTTCAACCTCTGCGCGATAAGTTGCACGGTGTTCTTTGATGTCAGCCATCAGTGCTTTGAATGTGGCCTCGCTTTCCGATTCGGTCGGCAATTCCACATCACTGCCTTCTTCGCGAGCCACGGTAGCCTGGGCCAATTCAAGATTCTTAAGATGATAGAATTGCTGCTTGATGCGGCCCACTTCGTCGATGTTGATCTGATCGCCCGGGCGCGATGCTATTTCGCGCAGGGTGTCGAGAAGTGATTCAATTGTGACTGGTGTCTCAACTATTTGAGGTTCGGTGGTAGCGGCGTCTTCGCATGCGGGAGAGTCGGTCAAGGGTGAAGCCATCTCTTCGGGGAGGTTGGCGGCTTCGTTGTTCAGCAATTCCATTGTAGAAAATTAATTGGTCATGACATCCGGTGGATGTCGGTTTTGGATTAGATTATTATAATGGAGTCAAAAATAAACAAAAAAATCCAAAAACCAACATTTTTTGCCAAAAATATCCAAAATCAATTGTTGCAAAACAATCGCTGAGGATATCAATCCGCCACCGGAGGCGGTCATGCCATGGTTTCGGTGTCGCTGCGGACCAGTCGACGGATGGTGCGGCGGATGGTTCGCCATTTGGGGAATATGGCCCATGGACGCACCGACGAATAGCTGACGGCAATGAGCAGGAGTGACAGAAGTGCCACTATCAGCAGCCAGCCGTAGATCTCTTTCATTGACACCACCAGTGCCTGACGCTGAACCAGGCCGTAGAGCGCACCGATCTGCTGCTGTGCTCCCGCCATCGTGTCAGTGATGGCCGCGCTTAGCAATGCACTGTTTTTGGCCATGGTGTGTTGCAGAAATTCACCGATCAGAGCAGGACCAAATGTGACGCCGGCCACGGCTCCCATATAACCGTTGATGGCCAATGCTTTGGGGAATTCCTGAAACGAAAGTCCGCTCTGCACGATCGATGTCAGAAACACGATGGATATGACAACCGATGCGAAGCCGCGGGCAAAAAGCGGCACGAACAGCATCTCCTTTTCCACCCCGTAGTCGATGGCGAAATAGAAATAGGCCAGATACACGGCTGCAAACGTAAAGGCGATGAATGTCATGGTTTTGTAGCGCCATTTTCGACGTGCGAATGTGAAGTAGGTGAAAGCGCAGCCGAAAATGATGCCTGCAAAAACATACCAGTTGAGATCGATGAGATTGGTTTCGTCGAAGCCCAGGATGTTGGCCGCATAGGAGTGCTCGAATACGTGCTCTGTGGCTATGAGTGTGAAGAACACTATGTAGACGGCCGAAGCTCTGACCACGTTGCGGTTGGTCAGTGCTCGCAGACTGATGTAGGGATGGTGAAGGAATGTGGCACGCCAAAGATTCAGAAGAGTGCAGGCTGCTGCTACAATCGAGGCGATACATATCTCCCTCGACTCCCACCAGTCGTGGAAGTCGCCGTAGACAAGTACGTATGTGGCGCTGAGCATAGCTCCGGCCCACAGCAGTGAGCCGAGCCAGTCGATACCCAGCAGCGGGATGAACATGGGTGAACGCACGGGTCTGACAAGTATCATGACCAGAAGTATCATAAGAGCGAGAAGCGACACCATGATCCAGTGCATGTATTCCCACTGCAGGAAAAATCCGGTGTAGATTGTGGCAATGCCGCTGAGTTGGATGACGCTGTCGACCACGATGTAGACGTAGCAAAAGAAAATGGCCATATCGCGGACGGGGGTGAGCCACAGCTGTATGGTGGAGTTGCAGGCAAATGTGGCCTGCATTCTGAACCACCCGGCCACAAAGCAGGTGGCTACGAGCAGGGGGACGCTGTCGGTCGATGCACATATCATATTGGCCAGCAGCAATACGGCGCAGCTGACCAGGAGTTGCGTGCGGTTGGAAAACCGAAATTTAATGCGAAACATCACAGCGAAGTTTATCGACATGCCGATGAGCGAGGCATAGCCGGCCATCAATATGTCTTCCTGCATCAACGCAGTGGTTCCGACCATGTTGGATACCGATGCGAGATACAGGCCTCCGGAAAACTGCACGATCAGCACGAAGAATATAAAGAGCCACGGTTTCAGTCGCCGCGGTATGTAGTCGGGCACGTCGGGAATGTCGAACGGACCCTGTGGCAAGTGATGGTCTGACATATCAATACTTCACTTCACACTCCACATTCAAGCCTGCTCGCAGGAGCGTTATGTCGCTCTCGGCATTGTCCTTGCTGAATCGTATGCGCACTGGCACTCGCTGACGCACTTTCACGAAATTGCCGGCCGAATTGTCCTGAGGCAGAATCGACAGGGCGGCTCCGGTGGCTTTGGATATCGATTCGACGGTGCCGTTGAATGTGACTCCGGGTATGGCATCGACTTTTATAAGCACTTTGCTGCCGGGCTTTATATGGGGCAGTTGGGTTTCCTTGTAGTTGGCCGTTACCCACACGTCGGATGAATCGACAATGTCGAGCATGGTCTGGCCGGGTTGGACGAGTTGGCCCACCTGGATGGTTTTGCGCGATGCATAGCCGTCGCAGGGTGCCACGATCACGCAGTAGGAGAGATTGAGTTCGGCGGCGTCGAGGTTGGCTTTGGCCAGATCGATGCCGGCATCGTTTTGTGATATGCGCTGGCGGGTTTCGTCGACCACGGTAGATGTGGCAGAGCGCTGACGGGCCAGCATTTCATATCGGGCCTTCTTGGCTTCGTAGTCGGTGCGGGCGGCATCGTATTGCTGGCGGGTGACGGCGTCCTGCTGGAGCAGGGCACTGTAGCGGTCGAAGTCGGTTTTGGCCATGTCCATCACCACTTTGGCTTCGGCTATAGAAGCGTCGCTGACTGCCACATTGGCCGATGCCGATACCACGCTGCGGTCGGCCACTTTGCGTCCGGCAAGGGCGCTTTCGTAGTCGGCGCGTGCCTGGGCCACGCGGAGTATCATGTCGGCCGGATCGATCACTACGAGCGTGTCGCCTTTTTTTACCGATTGGTATTCCTCAAATCTGATTTCCTTGATGTAGCCCTGCACTCGGTTGTTGACCGGAACTATCTGCTGTTGAACCTGGGCATTGTCGGTGAATTCGACATCGCCCAGATGCACGAATTTGGTGTAGACCCAAAATGTGGTCAGTCCCAGAATGACGAAGAAAAGTACGTATGACAGTATTTTTTTGCTGCGGTGTTTCATATTTGTCCTGTGATGAATAGAAGTTTGTAGTAATAATATATGATATTGATGCGTGCGTTGACCATTTGCTGCTCGGCGTCGAGTTTGGCGTTGGCAGCATCGAGCATGTCGGTGATCAGGGCCATGTCGGCAGAGTAGCGGGTAGATGTCGTTCGGTAGTTTCGTTCGGCAAGTTCAACGCTTTTCTGCTGTGTTTTCAGCTCTTCGTAGGCCTCCAGATAGTGCACATACTCGGAACGGACGCTGATATCGACGTCCTCGCGTGCGGCATCAAGCATGTCGAGACTATGGCGGGTGGTTGCCTGACTCTTGCTGAGGGATTTGTCGTTCTTGTAGAGCGACGACAGATTGTAGCTAACACCGACTCCCACATACCAGTAGCTCAGGTTGCGGTTGATGGGCGGTATCTCAACCAATATCGGGCCATCCATGGTCCATCCGGCCTGAAGTCCTATCTTGGGAAGGCGCTCGCTACGCACCAGAGTCTCGGCTTTGCGGCTGATGTCGACCTGCGACTGAGCCAGCCGAAGGATAGGGGAGTTTTGGTCGGCAGCCTGTTGCCACCACGATTCGGTGGATTTGGGCAGCGCTTGGTCGAGCATGGTGGTGTCGGGCACCACTATTGTGCCTGTGGGCAGACCTGCCGTGGTCACGATATTGTTGTTGAGAATGTCGATCGTGTTGTCGATCTTGATGAGTTGAAGTCTGAGATTCGACACGAGCAGTTCGTAGCGTGTGATGTCGTTCTGAAGTACGGTTCCTTGTTCGTAGCGCGCACGCATCTCTTCAAGCACCTTGTCGGCTTGAAGGATGTTGCTTTCCACGACCCGTCGCAGATTGTAGCATTTGAATATGTCGAGGTAGAAGCCAGTGAGCTGAAATCGGATGTTGTCGCGCTGAAGCTCGGTGGCAAACCGCGATGCAGTGGATTTCAGTTCGGCCATTTCGATGCCGGCAGTGATGGCGCCTCCGGCATAAAGAGGTTGGTTGACGTTGATGCCCAAGCCGGTGCCGAGGTGAGGTATGCGTGCAATGGCATAGTCAGAATAGTCGCGTTTGGTGGTGAAGCCGTTGCCTATATAGCTCAGCGACAGGTTGGCATTTATGTCGGGCAATTGTTGTGTACGGGCCACTTCAATATCCTTTTTCGCTTCCTCTTCGGCACTGAGATGTGTTTTGAGCCGGATGCTGTTGGATTCGACCGATTCGAAGATTTCAGGCAGTGTGACCACTCTCTGCGCGGTGGTGCACACGCCATCGCCCAGCAGGAACAGCGTGGCAATTCCTGCGAGCAATCGAAGATTGTTCATAGAAAGGGGTGTAGTGTGTGAGAAATGTGATTGGTATGATTGTAGAGCCGAAGCGTTGAAATCAATTATGCGGCTCTCGGTCCCCGCGATTTTAATGTTGTCTGGGGAACTTAGTCATGATTGGAAGCGGTGCTTTTCCAGCTCTCCAGGTGTCCCCACCTGCGCAATGTGCAATCTATTAGCGTGATATCTATTGTCATGATTGGGCAACTCTGTGTGAATTGCGCTACAAAGTTAAGCAAAATCGTCGATTTTTCAAAACAATTCAGAGCGTTGAATGTTTGAATGGGTTGAAACTCAGCGCTTTCGGTGCCTGCTTGAGATGAAGCAGAATGGCAAAAAGAAAAGGAAGCTCTCACCGCGGGATATACCGAATGCAGCGCGCGCAAACGCCACGATCCAACCGATGACCCCCAAAATCAAAAGGACTTCAATAATTTTGCCGATAATATAAAGAATCAGGCCTGCCATTTTTTGATATACATTAATGTCGCCAAAATATCCACCAGGGAACGGCTCCGGGATCTTTTTCTGAGAAGGCTGACTTGCAGAGATCAATCATATAGATTATCAACCCGAGAAAGCCCAGGATGAGAAGAGTTGTAAACAAATAACCTATTATGTATGCTAAAAGGATCATATCGATAAATATGTCGTAAATATAACAATTATATTCGACACCGAATGAATGTAGAGTAATTTTATTACCGGAGGCGGCGCGAGAGATAGAATCGTCGGGTGAACAGTAGCATGAGTAGCGCTCCTGCAGTCTGGGCTGCCGCCGTGAACCAAAATGCGGATCGGTAGCCAGTGTACTCCACGAAGACGCCACCGAGAAGTATTCCGAGCCCCATGCCCGAGTCCCATGCCGTCAATATGGTGGAGTTGGCTGTGCCGCGCTGGTCGTGGCGGGCAAGATTGATAAACATGTTGAGGAATGCGGGATACATGCGCCCGTTGCCCAGGCCCAGCATGAGCGCTGACAGATAGTAGGCCCAAGTCGATTTTGTGCAAGCAAAGAGTGTCAATCCGACGGCGGTCAGAAATGCACCCTGAATGGCGTTTTGGGTCAGATGGCCTTCGCGCAGCGATTTGGCCCCGATGAGACGCGACACAAACAGACCTGTGGCGATGACGGCGTAGAATATGCCGGCGCCGTCTGTTATGCCGAGCTCGTCCTTACTGTATATCGCCACATAGTTGGCCATCACGCCCCAGCTCAGCCCGAAGAGCACGATGTTGACAGCCGGCAGCCAGCCGCGGGTCAAGAAGAAATGGTCGAGACTCAGTTTGGGCTTGTCCTGCATGGGAGCGCGTCGACGGGTGTGAATGCTCGACACCGTCAGCACGGCCAGAAACGCTACGGCCAGCGATGCCCAGAAGAGGATGCGGAAGTTGCCCGTGGAGTTGTAGAGATATATGCCGGCGGTGGGAGCTATGGCCATTGCAAGGTTGTTGCTGAGCCCATAGAACCCCATGCCTTCGTTGCGGCGCGATGAGGGAAGCACGTCG
This sequence comes from Bacteroides sp., assembly GCA_023666835.1. GTDB lineage: Bacteria > Bacteroidota > Bacteroidia > Bacteroidales > Muribaculaceae > Paramuribaculum. Next base: position 34,870 of record JAMPBJ010000006.1, read on the forward strand.
ATGGCCACAGTGCTGTTGGCCACCGTTGTAGCTCCGAACGGCAGACCGTGGATGGTGCGGATCAGGGCAAACATCAGTATGGTGGAGGCTCCGATGTAGCCGGTGAAACATATGAAAAACGCGAAGAAGCATATCATCAACACGCGCTTACGGTCGAAGCAGTCGACAATGAATCCACTGAACGGGCGCACGATAAGTGCCGCCACCACATAGCCCGATAGAACGAGTCCTATCATGTCCTTGTCGGCTGAAAATTCCGTGTCGAGATAAATGGGCAGAATCGGTGTGATGAGGTAGAACGAAAAGAACATCAGGAAATTGCCGACCATCACCTTGATGTATTCCTTGTTCCACAAGCGTTCGCTTTTCTGTTGTGTAGAATTAGTGTCGTTCATACAGTCAACTTTTCAGATCTCCAGGAAGCCGCATCCGACTTCAAAAATCCACCGTAAAATTACAAAATTCCCCCGACATGCGCATCCATGCGTTAAATATGGCAAAAATGCGGATGTAGAGCGCACGGTTTGGCGGTTTTCGTTGTAACTTTGCAGTCGGAATTGAAAAACTGAGGCACTTCTTTATCAGGAGGCTCCTGCATTTCTAAGGTAAAAAAATACATGCATTCTTTTCTACGTCCGAATGCTCATCCGCATTCCATCAATATATCTCCGGTCATCGCTTTTGTGAAGAACTGGACTCTTCCGCTGGCTATCGTGGCCGGAATCGCGGCATATTTCATCTACGTCAACATTCCTGCACTCGACGGCAGTCACCGCTTTGTTGGTGAACTTATCGCAGTGATCCAGCCGCTGCTGATTTTCTCCATGCTGTTTCTGACATTTCTGACCATTGGCCCGCACGATTTACGACTGCGTCGATGGCATTTCATGCTTGTTGGGCTGCAGCTTTTGCTGTTTGCCGTAATGGCTTGCGGCCTGTCGCTGATCGCCGACGATGGCATGCGCATAGTGTGTGAAAGCGCTATGCTTTGCCTGCTGTGTCCCACGGCCACTGCGGCTGCTGTGGTGACCCGCAAACTCGACGGCAGTGCCGCCGACATCACAGCCTACACCATATTGATCAACCTGGCGATGGCTCTGACGGCGCCGGCACTACTGCCGTTGGCCCATCCGATCGCCGACATGAATTTCGTGTCAACGTTTGCCATGATCATTGGCAAGGTGTTTCCACTGCTTATCTGTCCGTTGCTTTTGGCTTGGGTGATACGCAAATATGCTCCCGCGCTTGCCGCGAGGCTGACGCAATTCCGCGATCTGCCGTTCTATCTCTGGGCTATAGCTCTGTCGCTTGCCATCGGTGTGACGGTGAAGGCCATAGTGCACAGCACTATTTCGCCGGCCTACTTCCTGGGCATCGTAGTGGTCACGCTGTGTTGTTGCATAGGTCAGTTCTATATCGGTAAAAAGGTGGGGAGCCGCTACGGTCAGCAGATCGAGGGCGGGCAGGCTTTAGGACAAAAAAACACCGTGTTCATCATCTGGATGGGCTACACCTTCCTGTCGCCCGTCACAGCTATGGCCGGCGGCCTCTACAGCGTGTGGCACAACGTCTACAACTCCTGGCAGCTTTACAACCACCGTAAGCACCGCCAAGAGTAGCTACGCGCTACTTCCGGCCACATATATCGGGCATCGTTTGAGATAAGCTATTTTTCATCCCTCTTTGTTTTTTGGTGAGCTGCCTTGCTCCCGGCATTTTTGTGAATCTCTGTCAGTTTCTCCATTGTGGAGTATTTGGGTTGGGAGAAGATGCTTTTTATCTCGGATGTATAGCCCAAAGCCATTGCCAATGAGATGAGATTTTTAAGCGAAAACAGGCTCTAAGACATAGTTCGTATAGTATTTGCAAATTTCTTATTCTCAAAAGTCAGTGTTTGAAAGCCACTTTAAAAACTATTGGGTCTTAATATTTGTGATTATTTTCGGTAGTTATTATTTTTGCCTATCGATTATTTTAAGCCTTTAAATATGGATATTATATGGGCCTTGTTTAAAGTTTTGTGGGAAAGCGCAGTGCTTTGTTGGAACTATTCACCATTGGCATGTATATTAATTACTGGTTTTTCCCTTGGTATAATTTTTATTTGTTTGGCATTGTTTATTAAAACAATGTGGGGCGATAAGGATGAATAACTTGGCTTTTTTAGCCATTCTTTTTGATTCGCTGTTTGAATCGTTCGAGGGCTTCCTCTTTGGATATAATAGGATCGTCGGCTTTTGGCCGGTGCTCTTTTGTTTTGTCCCAGGGCAGAGGAAGCAGGCGTTGAGGTGTGGGCGAGCGCTTGACATGTGGCGAGATGGAGAAAACGACCCTGAGGGTTTCAGTGATTTTCGTGGAGAGCCAAATGAGGTACAAAATCAAGGATATAATGGATTAAAATCGACCACTAACGATTAAAACGGCAGTTGACAGTAGTGAAAAAAAGTGATGGATCTTTGGGGTAGAAATGATGTACACGAATTTCATTACCCCAAAAGGTTTCGCTCTTACCGTCACCCCAATGAATGGTTACAGACGGCTTTACTCCAGACAATCTAAAGACGAAGCCATAGACGTCTCCTTCTGTCCAGTCAATCGGTCTTATATGTGATATTATCTTTTCCATGCCGCAAAGTTATGAGTCAAAATTGCCACTTCGCGGCAGAAGTGAAAATTATTTTGACGATTTCACCCTCTCTACATTCCTTGAACCACATTTAGGGCATTGTGGAGAGGATATTTGCAATATGAATCCACCTGTCTTGTGAAAGAACAGATGGTCGCATTCACGGCACTTGTAAGAATGTATAACCAGCATTAGATCAACCCGTGTTTGCGGAGGAGTTGGCACATGGCCACGCCCCCAAAGTGAATAATGTTTCCATGAATTTCCTGTGGAACGAGATAGAGAGTCTCGCAGTCAACGTCCTCATGCCACGCAAGATTCTTCTGCCCCATTGGAGTGTGGTCGCTGCTGCTCTCTTTGATAGCTTTTACCTCTTCAACAGTTTTTCCGAGTTGCTGCGCAAGTTTGGCAAAAGCAGCCTCATGAAGAGTTTCACGGTCGGAAGACGTAACCAGTTCGGCAAAATTAGGCAACTTCACTTTATACCAAGCAATTTCATCGAAGCGGAAACGGCCACGGTCGCATCGCAGACCAGTGAAGCCATGCTTATGCTTGATTTCACGCCAAGTCAGGCCGTGAAGATTGGAGTACGACTTGTTTGGAGGCGTATAGTCATCATCTGGTATCCATACAGAGTCACACTCCTCGCCCGACCAGCGTCCATAACTCTTAGGCCGAGCGTAATACTTCTCCCAAAGCTCATCGAGAGCCGCCTGTACCCGTGGGTCAAGCTCAGCCCAAGCCATCTCCTTCCCCTCGGGGGAGCAGTCATAGTCCAGCCACGTCAGCAACCCGACAAGAGCCTCCGCCTTCTGCCGAAGACTCTTGCCTGGATTGAGAATTATTTCTTGTTTTGGATACATGATAAACAGTCTATGACTCTGTAAAAATTGATTGAATATATATGTAATAATCACGCCAATACTGATATATCTTATCGCCCTTTCTTTTTTCAACAAGATATAAAATGCTGAAAATTAAGGCGACAATTATAGATATCCCGCCTAAGATTATACCAGTCCAAATCCATTGTTGGGATGCCCAACCTGGCGCAGGAGATGAAAATAAAGATATAATCCATCTTACGAACCAGACAATAGCTGATAGGCCTCCTCCTATTCCAAAGATAAACAAAGGAGCTTGCCATGCAATTTCAAGTTTTTCATTTGCTTTGGCATAATGAGAACTCCACTCGTCGGAATGATAAGCCATCAAATCTTCATAATAATTTTCGTAAATCCCGGCTATTAAATCGTTCTCTCCGATTATATCACTATATTTGATAAGTTTATCACCAAGTTTATCAAGAGTCTGTGCGAATTCAGCCTGCTTTGTGGCTGTGCGCGAACTTTTGAATAGCCAACGAGAAGCCTTCTTAAACCAGTTGTCTCCTTGCTCATTGGGATTAAAAAGCATCTTGCTAAGATTCTTTATTGCCAGAGCTTTTACAGCAGCTTCATCAGTCCCACCCGGAAGAAGTGCTATTTCGCATACGCTTTGTGCCAATTCATTAGATGCTTGTACAAACAACTGTTCGCCTTCTTTACGATTTACAAGCAATTCCCATTCAATCTTTGCTTTTGTGAAGAATATGAAGTTGTTAAGCATCAAACCGGCCTTTTCTCGGATTTCATAAGCATTCTCTTCGTCTTCGCAATACACCAAGGCATTTTTAAGATTCTTAAAGAAAAGGTCGAAAGAACTTCCACACAAATCAGGTTTTGTAATGTATTTGATAACTTGAACCTGAGCTTTAAGTGCGGAGGCAACAGATTGATTGGCTTGAACAGCAAGACTATTCAAGCATTCTGTAACTTCATCAACGGACGTTGTCCGCGACAAAAGTTCTATTGCAGATGAATATTGCATAGAGGGAAAACTCATGATCTTTTATTGCTGTTTATTACCCTTTATTCCTTTGTAAGCGGCATACGCGGTGCCAATGGCAATGAGAGCTTTCCCAGCTTCAGCGGCGATCTCTCCAGTTTCTCGGATAATGTTTTTTGCTGTTTCCATTTTCGAGTCTACAGAAGATGACGAATTTCTATTTTTATTTTTTGACATAGTAATATTTTTTTGAAAAACGTTAATCTAAATTTGTGTAATTGAAATCGTTTTGATTGCAGCAGGCTTTGGCGTAGTCAAAGGCATAGAGACGTTGGTATGCTTCTTTGATCTCCTTTGCTCCGTTGCAGAAAGGATTGGTGCAGTGAATTGCAGTAGTGACGGTGACAGTCATCTCAGGGGTGAGAAACGTACCATTGGCGCGTTTAATGCGCTTGGGTGTTATTTTGAATACTCGTGACATGATTTATTGGGGTTGATTGGTTTAACGAAAAAAGGACGCTTCGACTATTGTCTGCTGTCCATCATTCAAGGGGCTTGCCGCAGCGCGAGGCATGGGCAATTCCGGCCAAGGAACCCGTTTATCGAATGGAAGTAGACTGATAGTCTCACGTCCATTCGGTATATGATGAGGGTACACCAATATATAAAAGGAGTGAGCATCAGTCGCTTCGTCCTCGATAAAATCTGGCCGGATTTTCTTGAATGGGACTCGGCAATAATGCTTTGCGATATCTTTCTGAAGCATCATCCCTCTCTTGAGATGATATGTTGCCTCAGAATATGCAAAGTTAATCATTGTTTTCTGACTGAGGCTCACTTACGGATATGTTTTACAGCATATTTTATCTTAGAATTTCATTTGCAGGGCCATACATATCTGCAAGGCAAGGGATGCCAAGCGACAACTCACGGTTAATCAGCAGCAGCGTATCAAGCGATGTTAGATACATACAAACCAAAACAATCGGGAGCGTAATGAGTCCCACTGGCACGACAAATTTCCAATTGATGGAATCAAACCATACGGTGTGGTTTAACCACATTTTCCACCCTATATATGTGAATCCGCAGTAACCGATAATGCCTATGCCATAGATAACGAATAGAGGTAACAGGTTCATGATTTATAGCGTTCTAAAATTCTATTTGCATACCAAACCATATCATTACGCAGCCATTGAGGAGATAAGACCTCCGCACCGGGACCAAGACGAAGGATTTCGTGTTGAAATTCATATTCGGGGCGAAGACAGAAGCCATAGTCAGTGTATTCTGTATGACGCTCGATTACCCGTTGAGAGTGATGCAAGGGTGTACCCTCAAAATAATTCCTCTGCTTGCCATATACTCTGACAGTGATATCCTCCACATCCAAGTCCGGGTCAACGAACACGCCGACAACCTCCGAGAAAAGCTCGTTGAGATTCTCCCCGTTGTCAGAATCAAATATTTTGTCGGAGATTTCAAGGCTTTCTATTCGGTCGAGGGCAAATGTCAATGGCGTATCCTCTCCATATTTATTGCCGATCAGATACCAGCGACGGCGATACTGCTTCAAGCCCCTAGGCTCTATCAACCATTCTGTTTCTTCCGGTCTGTTGTAGCTGCGATATGACATGGCAAGAACGTGATTAGTTGACATAGCCTCCACTATTACAGACAAATATTGGCTTCCATAGGGAGTGTCCTCAAACATGATGCGGCTTTTGACTCCCTCATGCGTAATCAACTGATTGTCCAACGACAGCCCATTGAAAAGCCATGCGGTGAACGATGGTTGGTTCAGCTCCTCATCATCCCTTATATAGTAGGCGTTGGTGGTTCTGTCACAGGCAATATCCACACCAAACAATTCCGCAATAGCATCGCGGTGGCGATGAAAGGTACGTTCCGGGATTCCCCCCTCATGGTCGGGATTGAGGGTATAGTTGTCAAGCCAACGGCGATTGATGTCTTCCAACGAGATATGCCCGGCTCTCCTAATCGTATCGACAAGCCAAACATATCTGCGTATAAGCCTTACTGATGTTGCCATATTTCATTCGTTTTTGATTTCTGACCGCAAATAATCATTCGCGTGTGAGTTTGAAGCGCAAGTCGGCGCAGCCGGTGCGCGTTGCCTTGGCATCAAAACTTACCGCAAAGTTATAACAATCTCTTGCCATTTCGCGGCAGAAATAAAAATTTTTAATCCGCTCTGCTTCCTCTTGACCAATCATGGCCACCAAAACCATCGCTACGACTTGGACAACCTCTGTGAGGTGGCTTACCACTGCTTTTAACGCTCTTACCACAGTTGCGGCATTGCCACCAATAAATGTGTCCGTCATCAGGATAAATGCCGAACATTGCTTGCAGAAAAGGGTCGTCAAGGCCGGATTTGCGCTTGGCTTGCTTGGGCTTTTGATACACCGTTTTATTGAGAGCCATTGTGGGCGAACCGGTAGCATCGGAACGAATATAGTAAGAAGCCTCATATATTGCATCGTCAGCATCGTGCAGCACAACGATTTTTATACTGTCAGTACCCTGATATGGCATAATTCCCAAGCCATAAGAGAGGGATGAATTTGTTATTTTATGTTCGGCAATGTCATACGACAACGCTAAGAGTGAATCAGACGGTGTCTGCGTTATGAACATAATGCGAGAAGAGGATGCGACGACTCCCAATCGCTTATTCTCTGCCACGTTCTTGTTTGAAATGAAGATAGTGTCAATCACATTATCCTTCAAACCATGACGAACCACGAGGGAATCATTATTCAGCGAAAGGAAAATTTCATCGGGTGTTTCAATCAATACCTTGTCACCGGCAGAAAGTGCAGACTTGATTTCTGATGGCTTGTCGCTACACCCGAAAAGAAGTAATGCAGCAAAAAGCGAAGCAAAAAATGAGCAATATCTCATGCTATGAATAGTTTATAGTTTTTTGCCTACATCCTTTCAAGCGACTCGGCACTCTCTATGGCGCAAAGATACCCCAAGCAACTGCCACATGACGACAGAACTGACAGAATTAAAAAGAGCCAGCCTCCGGCACGAAGTCGGGGGCTGGCTTACTGGGTGAGTATAATTCCTATTCGGCTTTTTTCAGTTCATCGAGCTTTTCTTCAAGACGATGCTTCTGTTCGAGGGTTCGGGCGGTTTCCTGCACTCGTTCCTCGTGTGCTCTTATCTCGGCTTCGATTTGCTTGACCATCTTGGGATTGTTGAACCAGCTTTCGATACTGACAAGACCGACGGGAGTAACATTTTTTCTTCAGCTAGGATTTTGCGGGGGAAGTTTGTTGTATGTGAGCAACAATTTTTCTTGATGAATGGAACCATAAGCAG
>JAMPBJ010000007.1 GCA_023666835.1 Bacteroides sp.
AAAATTTTTGAACAATGCATTGATAGCCATCATTATGGCCACCATATGCTTCGGACTGGCAAGCTGCTCCGACAATGATGACGAGCCGCCGATGTCGATCGAGGGCAATGGTGTCAGCGGACAGTCGTGGGGCGTGAGCGAGTACAATGCCCCGGTCGATGGAGAAACCATTACATTTACATTCACCGCAGCCGATGGCTGGACCGCCACAAGCAGCCAGTCGTGGGCCAAACTCATCAACAAAAACGGTCGCGACGGTCGATCGGAACTCAGCGTCGAAATAGCACCCAACACCACCGACAGCAAACGTTCGGCCATCATCACTATCCAGGTGCTCGGAGCAAAGAAGACCGCAACAATCCAGATAGTACAGGCCACCAACGCTGAGACCGAAAAGGATCCCACTGCCAATTTTTCGGAAGTGAACCGGTGGACCTACAACTACATGAAGGACTATTATCTGTGGAACGAACCGATACCCAGCCTTTCGCTTTCGGGCAAAGCATCCTACGACAAATTCTTCGAATCGATACTCACGAAGATCGATGCCATGGATCACATGAACCGCGACGACGGACACTGGGAAAACGGTGTACGCGATGGATTCTATTCATATATCGACAGAAGCTCTGCCGGACGCTCGCGTGCATTTGGCGAAAAGACCACCGGTTCGGGCATTGAATACATGGCAGCCACATATGCTCCCGGCAGCAACTCCAACGTTGTGCTGCTCATTGCCATTGTAGTGCCCGACTCGCCCGCCGACAAACTCGGCATCAAGCGCGGCGACATGGTCTCGCAGATCGACGGCACAAACATTACAGCATCCAACTATTCTTCAATGGCCAATAAACTGGTCAACGGCGGTTGCAAAGTGACGATTGCCAAACCTAACTATAACAGTAACGGTGAAATGACAAGTGTCACCAACCAGACTCCCGTGCAGTTGAGCAAATCGACGTTTGAAGATCCCGCCATCTACGTGAGCAAAGTCGTGACCGCATCAAACGGCAAAAAAGTTGGTTACATCAACTACATGTATTTCGACTTAGACTACGACAGTGAACTCATCAACGTGTTCCGCGATTTCAAATCGAAGGGCGTGGAGGAACTGATCCTCGACCTTCGCTACAATGGTGGCGGACATGTGGTTTCGAGCACCGTACTCGGTTCACTGATCTCGGGCGGAGTCAACAAAGGCAAAGTCTACAACCACACTACTTACAATGCTGCGCGCACTGCTGCAGGCGAAGACGGATACTACAAACTGGGCGTGGCACAAACCCCCGACGGAGACTACACCCCCATCGCCACTGCCGCAGCCACTTCGCTCGACCTCAACCGCATATTCGTATTGACGACTGTCAACACCGCTTCGGCTTCCGAACTGGTCATCAACGGTCTGCGTGGCCTTGACGTGACTGTCAACCTGATCGGCACCACCACCAACGGTAAAAACGTCGGCATGGAGAGCATTGAAAAAACGATCGGCAACTACATCTATGAACTCACCCCGATCACCTTCTACAGCCAGAACGCCAAGGGCTTCCGCGACTATGCCAACGGCTTCACTCCCGACGTTGAATGCGACGAAGAAGATTACTACTACGGCGACTGGGGCACAACCGACGATATGCTCTTCTACTACGCAATGAAGTGGATCACCTCGGGCTCCAAACCATCCACTGCCATCAGCCGTTCAGGCTCTCGTCCTCAATTCCTGAAATTAAACAACCAGCGTTCGGTAGTTCGCCGCCATGGTGCGGTAACCTTCCCCGGACGATTCAACTGATCGCCACCGGGCGTATAATAAAAAACATTGCCACCATTCCGAGCCTCAGCTCAGGATGGTGGCAATTCTTTTGCCGGAAGAGACAAATGCATGGTGTTGCGGTTTGCGTTATGCCCGATGCCGATGTGCGCGATACAGCCTATGCGCAATGCGAAATAAAACATCGGAGGTTACACGATTAGAGTATTATGAAATATCAATATATTGCATCTCCTTCTCTTTTATCCGGCAAAAGATCTCTTATTTCTCGATCAAGTCGGTGGTGAAACCAAGACTTTGAATGTGAAGGTCGAGCGTGCGGAGTCTGGATGCGCTATCATTGTAGATTTTTCGGAAATCATTGACATCGACCGTGCGGACGAAGCGTATCTCCATGCGGTTGTAGCGGCTCTCCTTACGGATGAGCATATCAATCGCCGAACCCAGAATGGCAACACGCTGTTTCAGAATGTCGCGTTCGGCGATAAGCGACGTGAGGTTACGACCGGCTTCATCCACGGTATGCGTGTTGGTCATGTTGATCGCGTATATGATTCGGCGAAGCTCAGAGAGTGTCGAGTCGAGTTCCTCAACCACATCCCACGGAGTCTCAGTCATTTCGTCGCCTTCTTGAATTCTGACGCAATCGTTGAGACGCGAACGGAGTTGCGTCACTTTGTTTGTCAATTGTGAGCGGATGCTCAATGCTTCTGCAAGTTTCATATCAGTTACGTTTATAAAAGATTATGCAGCAAAATATAATTCCTAATTCATTGTTATCCTTTGATTACTGCAACAGGCGACAGGCGGGTGCGGATTCTCACGAGGTCGGACTGTGCTGCCATCACCTCGTCGATATTCTTGTATGCTCCGGCAGCTTCATCAAGGTCCTCCTTATAGCGGATGGCATGGATGACTCCTGCTCTCTCCAGTCGCGCAATCTCCTCTTCAAGCGACAGTTCATTGCGTGCAGCCGTGCGCGACAAGCGTCGGCCGGCCCCATGCGAACATGACATGAACGACTCCGGATTGCCCATTCCTTCGGTAATATAGGAGCATGTGCCCTGCGATCCGGGAATGATACCAACTTCGCCCTCATGTGCCGATGTGGCCCCCTTGCGGTGTACGATGCAATTTTCGCCGAAATGATTCTCCCACCGCGCATAGTTGTGCGCGATGTTTATCATCGGCTCAAATTCAGCCCCTGCTATTGCATCGCCTATCACCTGACAGATTCTCTCCATCATAAGCGAGCGGTTGCACAGGGCAAACGCCACACAGTATTCCATCTCTGCCCAATACTGCTTGAATTCATCGGTGCGCAGCGGAATAAACGGCAGGTTTATCTCCGACGGCACCGATGAAAACCAACGGCGGTTGAGCACATCGGCTTTCTCGTTGTAGAAATCGCCCACTTGCTTGCCAAGATTGCGCGAGCCGGAATGAATCAAGATCCACAACCAACCATCGTCGTCGCGCTGCAATTCGATGAAGTGATTGCCACCGCCAAGCGTGCCCACCTGTTTCATGGCCGAAGTGTGTTGACGCGACACAACGTGCATCGAATCGATGTCGAACCCCTGCGGCATATACCGCTCATCCTGCGGCTTCTTGTGATGGTCGCGTCCAAGCGGTATCTGCTTGCGGATACCACGAAGTATCTGCTTGCGAATCACCATCTCATCAACGTCGGCAACGTGGATATTGGTCTTGACAGCACACATACCGCAGCCAATATCTACACCGACAGCGTTGGGCACAACCACTCCTTTAGTAGCCAGTACTCCTCCGATGGGCATTCCCTTGCCCCCATGGGCGTCGGGCATAAGCGCAAGGTGGTGATGGATGAACGGTAGTCGGCAGAGATTTTGCACCTCCTGCCAACCATGATCGTCAAGATCCTTGACCCAGCTTTTCACTAATATATTGTTGATGACTTTTACTTCCATTTTTTCCAGTTCTTATGATTCACGATGCAAAGTAAAAACACTCCTGCGCAATGATTTTGCGTAGATAAAATTTTTTTCTTAAATTGCGCAAAAATATTATGGCACAGAACAAAAATGCACTTCTGCGATACCGTACCATTGACCGCTGTCTGCGAAACACCGGCCGACGGTGGACACTTCAGGATCTTGTGGATGCCTGTAGCGACGCTTTATATGAATATGAGGGGAAAGAGGATCCGGTCAGCACACGCACCGTGCAGCTCGACTTGCAGATGATGCGCTCCGACCGACTCGGCTATGAAGCTCCCATAGAAGTCTACGACAAGAAATATTACCGCTATGCCGACCCAAACTATTCTATCAGCAACCGCCCGCTGTCGCAACACGACATCGATGTACTGAACCGCACCATCGATCTGTTGCGCCAGTTCGACGAGTTTGACAGTTTTCACGACATGGCCGACGTGGTGAGCCGTCTTCAGGATAAAGTGGCATCAGCTTCCAAGCGTCGGCCGATCGTCGACTTTGAGCGAAATCCCAACCTCAAAGGGTTGGAACACCTCAATGCTTTCTACGACATCATTGCCTCGCAGCAGACCGTATGCGTCAATTATCGGTCGTTCAACTCTCGCCGACCTGTGCCATTCTTCCTGTTCCCTTATTTATTAAAGGAATATCGCAACCGCTGGTTTCTGTTCGGTTCGCGCGCAGGCGACATGAAGTTGTTCAATCTTGCCCTCGACCGAATTGTGGATTTCCACGCGTGCCCCGACATACCATTTAAGGAGAATCCTGAGTTTGGCGAAGACTTTTTTGATGATGTGATAGGAGTGACCAAACACTCACGGCTGAAAAAAGAACACATCGTTCTACGTGTCGAAAATTCCCAGTCCGGCTATATCCTCACTAAACCCATCCACTCATCTCAACAACTCATAGAAAAAAACAAATCCGACGGTTCGATGACCTTCTCGCTCGACGTGATTGTCAACCAGGAACTCATAGCGCAGCTCCTCACCTTTGGCCCCGACATTCGTATCCTCGAACCGCAATCGCTCGCCAATCATCTTCGCGACATCCACCGCCAAGCCCTCTTGCCATGAGTTTCCAGCCACAAAACTTGCCGATAGATGGAATACATGTCAGTAAAAGAATGGGCAGAGAAGTATTGCATTTCTGAAAGAACTGCCAAAAATTATTGTGCGCAATGCAAAATCGAAGATACATATCTTGTGGGTAAGACGTGGAATATTCCATCTGATTCAGATACTCCTCCTCGAAAAAATAAAACCCCTAAAGTCGCGTCACTACTGAATGCTTTAAGGGAACAAATGGCCGGAGAATTAAAGGTGGAGTATATCATCGAACACAGATCGACCTGACCTACAATTCCAACCACATTGAGGGTAGTCGACTGACACACGACCAGACAAGATATATATTTGAGACCAATACCATTGGAATAACGGATAAAGCAATAAATGTTGATGATATCATTGAGACGACAAACCATTTTCTTGCCATTGACTATATAATTGCTACTACAACTGAAAAACTTACCGAGCACTATATCAAGCAACTGCATCTTATTTTAAAGTCCGGAACATCAGATGAAAGAAAGAAGTGGTTTAACGTTGGAGATTACAAAAAACTTCCAAATGAGGTTGGTGGAAACAATACAGTTGCACCGGAGAATGTCCATGTTAAGATAAAATCTTTGCTGAGGGAATACAACACTAAAAAAAGCCATCGTTTAAAGACATAATTGATTCTCACCATCGTTTCGAATCAATACACACCTTCCAGGACGGGAATGGGCGAGTCGGGAGACTGATAATGTTTCGTGAATGCCTTCGAAATGGATATGTGTCGTTCATAATTAACGACAACCTCAAAATGTTCTATTACAATGGACTTCGCAATTGGCCAAAGATCAAAGGCTACCTCATGGATACCTGTTTGACGGCCCAAGACAACTTCAAGCTAATTCTCGATATATTTAGAATTCCATACAAAGACTGACAGGATATCTAACATTGGATCGCCATCAAGCGACAAAATGATGTAATTCGAGGAATATTTACTACTTTTTGACTACTTTTTTAAACAAATTGCGTCAAAATTTTACATTTGAATATTTATTGCTTATATTTGCAAAAGTTTAAACACTATAAACCCATCAAATAAGCAATGCGAAAACTATTCCTACCACTGCTGACCTTGTGTCTTCTCGCAGGCACTTCGGTTTTGCAATCGTGCGACAGCGACGATGACGCTTTTGCACCGAATTACGAACCTCCAACTCTTAGTCTGAAACTGAACTCAGTGGAGCGCACCGAAGCTGACTTTACGATTCGTTCGAACGATGGCGTTGACTACGCCTACATCGTGGCCGAAAAAGGTGAATCGCCGGTGACCGACGCAAAGGAGATCTTTGCCAACGGACAGACCGGTCTTCTGGAGGACGGCGTGGCCAACATTACGACCAATGCCATCGAGGGGGGCAAAGAATATGTGGTCTATGCGGCCGTAAGAAAAATCAATCCTTACACTTACAGCGAGGTGACAATGACCGATCTGTCGACCGACATCCCCTACACCAACATCGTGACTCTCGACAAAGTTGGGCTGACCGATATCAAATATCACGTAGAGGTGCCCGCAGGAGCCAAAAAAGTGAAGCACATAGTGGTTAAGGAAGCCGACTATATAGGTATCCGCAACATCCTCGGCAGCATTTCGGAAGTGACAGAAGACCTCTATCTGAAGGTATTCGGCCACCTGACAGAGGAGAACACCGACATGACCCTTGACAAACTGGCGTATAACGCACTCGACACCCACATCCAGATTCATACCGGCACCACCTACTACCTGATGGGCGGCGTAGTTGGCGACGATGGCGAAATTGATAAAGAAACGTTCGAATGCATCAAATTCGACACCCGCAAAGCCGAAAAATCTCCTTATAAAATAGGTGTGACCGTAGAGCCGAGCAACACCAGCACAAAAGTGTTTGTTAATCCCGATCCCGAAATCGTGGAATACCGCATCCTGGTTGAGACCCGCGCCGAATTTGACTACGCACTCGCCGAAGGCGAAGCTCAGATGCGCAACCTCATCGTAGGATTCTGGGACGATTCACGCAACTCACCTAAGCGCCTCTACACCGGAGCGCGCGAATTCAACACCACAGCTATGATACCCAACACCGAATATGTGGTAGGCATCATCGGCTACGACGTCCAGCGCCGCGAAACGCTCGTGCGCTACGACTTTGTGACCGGCGAACCCACCGGACCGGCTCCCACCATTGAAATCACTGATGTGGCCACATCTTCGCCATGGTCGTCAAAAGCCTACAATGTGAAAGTGAGCGGCGCTGAAGAAGTGATCTACGGCTACTTCCTCAAGAGTTCTGTCGACAAACTGATATTCAACGGATCGTCGATACAGAATATCATCTCGCTCAACGGCACCATTTGCGATGCAAGCACCATGATTGCCGTTTCTTCGCCCGAAGGAGCAGTGTTTGAGACTTCAACACTCGATCCTTTGACAGAATACACCTTCGGCGTGTATGCACGAAGCAATGAATACGTGGTGGCAGTGGCCTATGAAAGTTTCACCACTGAAGAGATGGCCCAGACCGGTGGCGCAGTGCGCAAGAACATGCCCGGCAACTATACAGCCACTACCACCGATTTCGACGGCAACACAGTCACCTTCCCCGTGACCATTACCACCGGCGTCAATGAATCGACCACCAACGAATATGCCGCACAAAACCGCCTCGTGGCACTCGGTTTCGGACCATCAGCCCAATTCCCGTACTGCTCGCCTGAAACCCTCATAGCTTCCGGATCGTCGGCCGAAGATGCCAACAACTTCTATGGCCCGAAATGGTTCTTCGAGTTCAGCGATGACGGAGTAACCGTGCCCGGATGCAACAAACAATGGAGCGTAGGCAACATCGACGGACACACCACTTATATGATGGGCTACGGCACCCGCGTGTCGGGAAGCCGTGTGATCGAATACACCGACGAGAACATGACATTTGATGTCGATGTGTCCGACGACTACAACACCATTACCATTCATGGCAAATACCACGGCAAGATAGCCGGCAAAGAGATTTATAAATATCCGGCCATATACTATTCGACAGGATCTGGCTGGACAGCATCAAACACAATACTCTTTGCTGCCCACTCCGACATAGTGCTGACTCGACAGGGCAATGCCACCTCCGGCAACCGCCTTCACCGACCCACCGCCCCACGCGTCACCACCCTCACCGTTGGTAAACAAAGCATCGCCAACGGACGCGAAGATGCCGCATCACGAATTAAATAACAACCGACACAACAATACATATATATAGAATCATGTTTAAAAAATCACATATATGCACCTGGGCCACAGCGGCTCTTGTGGGACTGCTCTCGACAGTGACGTTTACATCGTGCAACGATGACGACGATCCTATTCAACCCGGTGCCGGAATCACCGATGCACAATGGGAAGCGGTCAACGATGTCGACATCGACGGCCAGACACTTATCTACGAATTTGAAGCGCCCGCGGCATGGACTGCTACGAGTGTCGATGAGTGGGCACATGTCCTGACCGAATCCGGTCCAGCCGGACTCTCGACTCTGCGAATCAAAGTCGACCCAAACGAAGGCCTCGAAGGACGTTCGACCGATGTCAACGTCAAAGTTTCGGGATACGCCGAACCATGTGTGCTCACCTTGCGTCAAGGTGAAGGAATGCTCGAGCGAGGCAACGACCGGTACCGCTCCGTCAACAAATGGATTTTCGACTACATGTCGGAAAAATATCTCTGGAACGACCACATGGCCGATCTAAAGCTCGACTACAGTCTCGACTACGACCAGTTCCTCAGCTGCATACTCAATGGCATAGCCGAATTTGACAACGTTAATGCCGAGGACGGCCACTGGGTGAACGGCAAGCGCGAGAACTGGTACACATATCTCATCAGCAACGCACCGCTTTCGCGTGCCGTGGGCGACACAAACACCGACTCCGGTCTTGCCATTATGGCAGCATCAATGGACACGGCCGATGGCATGGTCTACGGTTATGCCGTGGTATGGTGCACACCGGGATCTCCGGCCGATGCCGTCGGACTTAAACGCGGTGATTTCATCGACAAAGTTAACGATGTGGCAGTGACCGACCGCAACTTTCAAAGCCTTGCCAATCAAGTACTCAACGGCAACTGTACAGTTTCGGTCAACGATGTTGAATTCAGCTCAACCGGAGTCTGCACCCTCACATCCAAAGGAGCCAGCTTCGTCAGCAAATACAGCTACCCGGATCCCTCCATTTACGCATCACGCCTAATCACCCTCAACAACGGCAGCAAAGTGGGCTACATCAACCACATGGGCTTCCACCGCAACTTCGACGCCCAAGTGATCGACGTATTCGACCAGTTCAAACAGGCCAACATCAGCGATCTGATCATCGACCTCCGCTATAACCCCGGCGGTCACGTACTTTCGAGCGTCGTCCTCGGCACACTGGTGGCCGGATCAGCTCATCAAGGCGAGCTCTATGTGCGCACCACCTACAACAAGACCCGTACCGAAAAAGGCGAAGTAGGCGAATACCGTATCGGAGTGGCCGACAACCCCGAGCTATACGGCGGCTACGACAAAATCCCTGAGGCTCTCGGCAAATCGCTCGGCCTGCAGAAAGTCTTTGTCATCACCTCCGAAAGCACAGCTTCGGCAGCTGAACTCGTGATCAACGGCTTGCGTGGCCTCGGTCTGACAGTCAACATCATCGGCACCACGACCAACGGTAAGAACGTCGGCATGGAAGGTCAGCAGTACACCTACCGCAACTATCCTTTCCTCTTCTATCCTATCACCTTCTATTGCGAAAACGCAAAAGGTTTCAAGGAATACTCCGACGGCTTCAAACCCGATGTGGAATTTGACGACTCCAACTATTACCCCTACGACTTCGGTACCACCAACGATCCGCTGACTTACTACGCACTGTCGTGGATCGCCAATGGCAGCAAGCCCTCTGTGTCGGGCATTTCACGCGGAGGCTCCATCAACAAAATCCATCGTTTGAAAGACACCGACGAGATGCTCAACGTCTACACTCGTCGTCAGGGTGGCAACATACAGCTGCATGAATAATATTCTGTAAACCATAACCTCTAACACTCCAGCCGCCGTGTCAGCAACAGGACACGGCGGCTTTTCTAGCACCTGAATCAGTCAATATTGCGAGAGAATTGTTAAATTTGTAACAAATTCAGCCGCTCATGAAGAAGGAGGAGATAATCAAAAATATAATTGCATTGCCGGGCATCGAAGAACTTAATGAGATGCAGAGAGCAATGCTCGAAACCGACTCAAGATTAATTGTTCTGACAGCGCCCACAGGCTCGGGCAAAACACTGGCATTCGCATGTAAAATCCTCATGGAGATCGGATCGCCCTGCGACCGTGTGCAGGCACTCGTCATAGCCCCGTCAAGAGAATTGGCCATGCAGATTTTTGAAGTGCTTCGTCCAGTTGCCAAAGGCTACAAGACAGTGGCTCTTTATGGCGGACGATCCGTGGCCGACGAGCGTAACTCACTGCAACCGGTTCCCGACATCGTCATCGGCACCCCCGGACGCATCCTCGACCACATTCAGCGTGGCAATCTGACAATTCACGATCCCTCCATACTGGTAATCGACGAATACGACAAAGCTCTCGAACTCGGGTTTGAAGGAGAAATGAAGCGAATAGCCAAACGCATCGGCACTCCACGCAACACTGTGCTGACATCAGCTACTTCACTGGAAAGTCTTCCTGACTATCTCGACATAAAAAACTACTCGTCATTGGATTTCAGTAATTCGTCTGATCCAAGAAAGCGAATGGAGGTGGTGGAAGTGACAAGTGCCGTACCCGATAAACTCGACACACTCGTCGACCTCCTACGCACTCTCCCCGCCGCAGAGCGAGCCATAGTTTTCGTCAATCACCGCGAGAGCGCTTCAAGAGTACATGACCGGCTGACCAAAGAGCATATTGCGGCCACACTCTATCATGGAGCGCTTGACCAGCAACAACGCGAAATGGCCATCGATCTGTTCTCCAACGGAACCACACCCGTAATGGTAGCTACCGACTTGGCTGCCAGAGGTCTTGACATTGCCAACATGGACAACGTTGTCCACTATCATCTGCCCGTCGATGAGGCTGCATGGACTCATCGCAACGGACGAACTGCCCGTGTGGATGCCTCGGGAAAAGTGTGGGTGATCATATCGGACAACGACTCTATGCCGGAGTATATCAAGCCCGACCGAAAGTACGTGCCCAATCCTCGCGAAACAAGTGGAGATAAAAACGCGCGCCCTGCCGTTGCCTCTATATATATAGGTGCGGGCAAAAAAGAAAAAATCTCAAAAGGCGATGTGGCCGGTTTTGTATCAGCATCTGGAGTCACCGCCCCCAACGAGATAGGGAAAATATCGCTTCACGACCATTATGCGGTCGTTGCCGTGCCGAAATCTAAAGTCAGAGACACGGTTAAAGTCCTGAATATAATAAAACTAAAAGGTCAGCGCCGTAGGGTGAGCACGATCTCCCCCGGCGAATTGCAGTCAGGCAAAAAAAGTGTTGCAGTATAGAAAAAATGTTATATATTTGCAATTAGATAATGTCAAGTGTAGCTATTATACGCCAGTTGACTGGGTCTAACACTGATAATCACCTAATAGATAAACAATATGGCAAAAGTAATCGGCGCTGTTGATATCAACATGGAACGATGCAAAGGATGCGACTTATGTGTGGTTGCATGCCCGACCGACGTGTTGAGACTTCAGCCGAAAGAAGTTAACAACCGCGGCTATCATTTCGCTTATGCCGCCGAGCCGGACAAATGCATAGGATGCGCCTCATGTGCACTGGTTTGTCCCGATGGTTGCATAGAGGTATATCGAGTCGTTGAAAAATAAACACAACACCACCATGAAAGAAGAAATAAGACTAATGAAGGGCAACGAAGCAATAGCCCACGCTGCAGTCCGCTACGGCGTCGACGGCTACTTCGGCTACCCTATCACTCCACAGAGCGAAGTGCTTGAGACACTTGAATCACTCATGCCTTGGGAAACCACCGGTATGGTTGTGCTTCAAGCCGAAAGCGAAGTTGCCTCCATCAATATGGTATATGGCGGAGCCTCCACCGGCAAAGCAGTGATGACATCGTCGTCGAGCCCCGGCATTTCGCTGATGCAGGAAGGCCTGTCGTACATAGCAGCCGGCGAACTTCCCGCGCTGGTGGTCAACGTGATGCGCGGAGGACCCGGCCTCGGCACCATCCAACCGTCACAAAGCGACTATTTCCAGGCCACCAAAGGCGGCGGACACGGCGACTACCACTTCATAGTGCTTGCACCGTCGACCGTTCAGGAAATGGCTGACTTCGTGGGCCTCGGATTCGATCTGGCATTCAAATACCGCACACCGGCCATGCTTCTTGCCGACGGCATCGTCGGTCAGATGATGGAAAAGGTGATTCTTCCCGAACCTCGTCCGCGTCGCACTGCCGAACAGATCGCCGAACAATGCCCCTGGGCTGTCACCGGTCATCCCGGGAAACGCAAACCCAACGTGCTGACCACACTCGAACTTGATTCTGCAAAGATGGAGGTGAATAATCATCGCTACCAGCAGACCTACCGCCTGATCGAAGAAAACGAAGTGCGCTACCAGGAATACTATACCGACGATGCCGAAGTGGTTTTCGTTGCCTTTGGCTCTATAGCCCGCATCTGTCTGAAAGCCATCGAAGACGCACGTGCTGAAGGAATGAAGGTCGGACTCATCCGCCCCATCACACTTTGGCCCTTCCCCACCAAACGCATTGCCGAACTTTCACAGCGCGTCAAAGGCATGATGGTCGTCGAACTTAACGCCGGACAGATGGTGGAGGACGTAAGACTTGCTGTTGAAGGCCGCGTGCCTGTATATCATTACGGACGAATGGGTGGCATCGTGCCCAACCCTATGGAAGTGATGGACAGCACACTCAGCCATTTCCCTGATCTAAAAAAATAAGAGCAACATGAAACCTGAAGATATAAAACGAGAAGAAAACAAGGTCTACAGCAAGCCGGATCTTCTCAACGACACTCCGATGCACTACTGCCCGGGGTGCAGCCATGGCGTGGTTCACAAACTCGTGGCTGAAGTCATCAAAGAGATGGGAGTCGAAAACAATTGCATTGGCGTGGCTCCCGTGGGATGTGCGGTTTTTGCCTACAACTATATCGACATCGACTGGATTGAAGCGGCTCATGGCCGTGCACCAGCCGTTGCCACCGGAGCAAAACGACTCAACCCCGAGAATCTTGTATTCACTTATCAAGGCGACGGCGACCTCGCCGCTATCGGAACGGCTGAAACCATTCATGCCGCCAACCGAGGCGAAAACATTGCCATCATATTCATCAACAACGCCATCTACGGCATGACCGGCGGCCAGATGGCACCCACAACACTCGAGGGACAAAAAACGGCCACCACTCCCTACGGACGCCGCGTGGACCTGAACGGATATCCGCTAAAAATCAGTGAACTTCTCGCTCAGCTGAAAGGCACCTGCTACGTGACACGTCAAGCCGTACACACCCCGGCTGCTGTGCGCAAAGCCAAAGCCGCCATCCGAAAGGCATTTGAAAACTCGCTCAAAGGCATGGGCACATCGGTGATCGAAGTGGTCAGCACCTGCAACAGTGGCTGGAAAATGAGTCCGGCAAAAGCCAACGAATGGCTTGTAGAGAATATGTTCCCCGCCTACCCGCTGGGCGATCTTAAGAATGTGTCTAATAACGAAGAACAGCAATGAAACAAGAAATTATAGCAGCAGGATTTGGAGGGCAAGGTGTGCTTTCCATGGGTAAAATTCTTGCTTACGCAGGCCTGATCGACGATCTTGAAGTGACATGGATGCCATCCTACGGCCCCGAGCAGAGAGGCGGCACAGCCAACGTGACCGTCGTTTTGTCGGATTCGCCCATCAGCTCTCCCGTGCTCGATTCGTATGACACAGCCGTGATACTCAACCAGCAGAGCCTCGACAAATTCGAGTCGAAAGTGAAACCCGGAGGCACACTGATCTACGATCCCTACGGCATACACCGCCCGCCCACACGCACCGATATCAACATCTATCCCGTGGAAGCCATGGAAGCGGCCTTTGACTTGAAAAGCGCCAAAAGTTACAACATGATAATACTTGGTGCTTTGCTCAAAGTGAATCCTATGGTCAGCATCGAATCAGTCATGACCGGTTTGAAGAAAACTCTTCCCGAGCGTCATCACCATCTGCTCCCTGCCAATCGCGAAGCCATTGCCCGCGGCATGGAATTGATAAAGTAGCGGAAGCGGCATAGCGCAAATAAATCGAAAAAAGACAAAAAAAATATTGTCGTTAAAAAATAAACTCTTACTTTTGTAGCCGAAAAATTGTTCTATTCGTAATATTACTTATTAAAAAATTCAACTATGGCTTACGTAATTACTGACAAATGCGTTGCTTGTGGAACTTGTCTTCCCGTATGCCCCGTAGAGGCTATCTCTGAAGGTGATATCTATCACATCGATCCCGACACATGCATCGAGTGCGGTTCATGTGCTGAAGTTTGCCCCAGCGAAGCAATCATTCCGGGCTAAGCAAACACATTGCATACCGAAACAAAAAGCTGTGTTCCTCAATCAGGAATGCAGCTTTTGTTGTAATACCATCCAATCAAATAATGCTCGATTTGCTTTACTGATACGAAACAAAATCGTAAATTTGTAGTGGATTCATCTGATATCGGCAATGGATTGAACAACAAAATGATTGTCAACACAATTCCGCCGAACTTTCCACGTTATTCAAATATGAAAAAACTCATTCTGACTTTATCGTTGCTCCTGACGCTTTCACTGGCTGCGTGCCGCGGTCCGAAAATCGCGACCGCCGATGCACAGATGGAGCGTGGAGAATATTTCGATGCTTCGAAAACATATCGCAAGATCTACAACAAACTGAAGAAAGAGGACAGATCGAAGCGCGGTGAAGTGGCCTACAAAATGGGTCAGGCCCATCGCATGCTCGGCCAGTATGCACGGTCGTCAGCTGCTTATCAGAATGCCATTCGCTACGGCTATCCCGAAACCGACGCCCAGCTTTATCTGGCCCAAATGCTTCAAGCCGACGGCAAATACGCCCAGGCAATCCGTGCCTATGAGGAATACTTAATGCAGGTGCCCGGATCGGAAGAGGCCCAAAACGGACTTAAGGGAGCACGCATGGCCCTGGATCTCAAAGAGCATCCTACTCGCTACATTGTCAGAAACGCAAAGACCTTCAATTCGCGGCGAGCAGATTTCGCTCCGCAATTCAACGGCGATATTCTATATTTCACCACCACAAATGAAAAAGTAAAAGGAACCAATCGAAGCGAGATCACCGGCATGAAGCGCAGCGACATCTGGATGGTGCGCAAAAACGAGCAGGGACAATGGATGCGCCCCGAGCCGGTGGAAGGCGATCTCAACACCGAGATGGACGAAGGCATAGTGTCGTTTTCGCCCGACGGCAACCTGATGTATCTCACCAAAGCCAGGAGATCGGAGACGTCAAACACGGCAGTCGAACTGTTCACATCGACACGCAATGACGCCCAATGGTCAAAGCCGGTCAAATTTGAGGTGACAGGCGACACGATCTCCAGCTTCGGCCACCCTGCAGTCAGCCCATCAGGCGACTATCTATACTTTGCCAGCGACATGCCTGGTGCAGGAGGCAAGGACATATGGCGCATCAACTTGAAAGACAAAGCCGGTTCGCTTGAAAATCTCGGCACCGACATCAACACCCCCGGCGATGAAGAATTCCCCTACATGCTCACCGACAGCATCATGTATTTCTCATCCGACGGCCATCCGGGCCTCGGCGGCCTTGACCTGTTTTGCGCAGTGCTTCAACCCAATGGTCACTGGACGGTAACCAACATGGGCACTCCCCTCAACTCTTCGGGCGACGACTTCGCGATGACTTTCGACAAAAAATCTGACATTCCTGCCGGCTATTTCAGCTCCAACCGCGGCGATGCAAGAGGCTACGACCATTTGTATTCATTTGAACTGCCCGATCTGAAAATAGTGCTCGAAGGCTACGTGACCGACCTCGACGAGGAACCCATCGAAGGAGCCATCGTCAGAATCGTCGGAACAGACGGATCAAACCAACGCACGGCTACTCGACCCGACGGATCATATACATTCAAATTGCAGCGAGGTGTCAGCTATGCCATGATGGCCGGAGCCCGCGGATATCTCAACGGGCGTCAGGAATTCTCTACCGACACGGCAGAGGTCGACGCCGAATATGGCATTGACTTCATGTTGGCTTCACTCTCAAAGCCCAACATAGTGGAAAACATATTCTACGACTTCGACAAAGCCACTTTGCGACCCGAGTCGAAAGAAGCCCTCGACGAACTCGCTACACTTCTGAGCGACAATCCCAACATCACCATCGAAATGACATCGCACACCGACCGTCACGGTTCGGCTGAATACAACATGGACCTGTCAAACCGTCGAGCAAAATCAGTGGTCGATTATCTGATAGCAGCCGGCATATCACCCGACCGCCTGCAATATCAAGGCTATGGAAAGTCGCATCCGAAGACCGTCACCAAACGAGTGGCGCGACTGTATCCGCAGTTTAACGAAGGCGACGAACTGACCGAGGAATTCATTCTTGCTTTGCCTGAAGAAGCCGACCGTGAAGCAGCCGATCAGGTCAACCGCCGCACGGAATTCAATGTATTGTCGGTCGACTACCGCATGTATTAAACGAGAGACCAAGTCACCCCTAACTCAGAAACGATCGAACGCAAATGGAATTTCGGACGATTGTAGATCCCCGGCCCACCGATAAAAAGATCACCCACCGATCCCGCATACTCATGCTCGGTTCGTGCTTCTCCGGCAATATTTCCGAGCGACTTTGTCACCGGTTATTCAACGTGGTCAGCAATCCGTTTGGTCAACTCTACAATCCCGCAAGCATATTGCAAACGCTCAGGCGGGCAGCCGAAGGAAATCAATTCACCACCGATGACCTGGTACTCAACGGAAATACATATTGCTGCTTCGACTGTCACACACTTCTATCAGACTCAGATGCCGATCGCATGCTTGCAAGACTCAACGAACGACTGGCCACGCTACGTGACCGGTTGCTTTCGGCCGACTACATTTTTCTGACTCTTGGAACGGCATGGGTCTTCAGCCTCAAGTCGTCGGGCAAAATCGTTGCCAACTGCCACAAGTTGCCGCCAAGCGAATTCGATCGGCAAATGTTGACACCATATGGATGCACAGATTTGATGCGGGAAATCGCCAAACTTACTGAAAGCGTCAATCCGAAAGCACAAGTGGTGTTCACCATCAGCCCAATACGCCATCTCGCCGACGGAGCTCACGGCAATCAGATCAGCAAAGCCACGTTGCTGCTGTCTATCGAAAATGTGGTCGAACTGTTCGCTAACTGCGACTACTTTCCCGCTTATGAGATCATACTCGACGACCTGAGAGACTATCGGTTCTACGATACCAGTATGACTCACCCCACCGCACAGGCTGCCGACTACATATTTGAGAAATTTGCCACGACTTATTTCGACCAACCGACCATGGCGCTATCGGCAAAATGCGAAAAACTGTATAAAAGGCTGCATCATCGGCAAATGACAACAAACAATGCCGATCATCAGCGCTTTACAAAACAAACCGAAGAATTCAAGGAAACACTTCTCAGAGAACATCCATACCTCAATGAAGCCATAATCAAAATCAAAGACGTATTATGAACTATACTGTCTCATCCATCAGCAAAATTCTTGGAGGCACATCACGCGTGAACGCCGACCGACCCATCCGCCATCTGCTCATCGACAGCCGATCGCTGATATATCCTGAAGAATCATTATTTTTCGCCATCACCACGGCCACAGGCGACGGACACAAATACCTTCGCGAACTCTACGACAAGGGAGTCAAAGCCTTCGTAGTCAGCCATATCCCCGACGAATTGGCCACGATAGCAACCGACGCCGATTTCATCACAGTCGACAATGTGACGAAAGCCTTACAGGTGCTTGCCAAACATCATCGTCAACAGCTGTCATGTCCGGTGATCGGCATTACCGGAAGCCGAGGGAAAACGACCGTCAAGGAATGGTTGTATCAACTGCTTGGCGACAAAATGCATATCGTCAGAAGTCCTAGAAGCTTCAACTCTCAAGTGGGTGTGCCCCTGTCGATATGGGAGCTTGACGAAGACACCGAACTAGGAGTTATCGAAGCAGGCATATCACAAAATGGTGAGATGGAAAGTCTGCGCCAGATGATACGTCCGGAGATAGGCATAATCACCAACGTCAATTCCGAGCACTCCGAAGGCTTCAGATCCATCGAGCAGAAGGCCGAAGAAAAAGCCTTGCTGATCCGCGACTGTGAGTGTCTGATCTACTGTAAGGACGATGTTCTGGTTGCAAACGCTATTTCAAAGGTGTGCCACCCGCAGATCGAGATAGCTTGGTCGACAAAAGATCCCGACGTGCAGTTGTTTGTTCGCCACGATACCATCGGGTCCAACTCTACCCGTCTGAGCTACAACTATCTCGGATCGACACACGAAGTCACCCTCCCATTCACCGCTTCGGCCGACATTCAGAATGCCATCCATTGCCTTGCCGTGATGCTCTATCTGCGTCGTCCTCATGACGAAATTGCTGAAAAAATGGCAATGTTGACTCCGGTGCGAACGAGACTCAACGTGATCGAAGGCGTCAACAATTGCATGCTGATCTACGATTCCTATACATCCGATCTTCATTCTCTTGCCCCGGCTCTTGATTTCATGAACCGCCGACACACTGCCGCCCGAACCACGACAGTGATCCTCAGCGACATAATGCATGAGACATTGCCGGCTTCGAAGCTTTATCCGGCGGTGGCTCAGCTGCTGCGTCAGCGCAACGTCGACCGCTTGATCGGCATTGGCGAAGAATTTATGCGCAATCAGCGTTATTTCGATGGCAATGCCATCTTTTACCCATCGACAGAAGCCTTCCTGTCAAGCACTTCAACCGACGATTTTGAGAGCGAACTGATACTGATAAAGGGCGCACCCGACTATCATTTCGAACGGATAGCCGATATGCTGGAGGCACGTCAGCACGAAACCGTACTTGAGGTGAATCTTGACGCTGTAGTCCATAACTTCAACCTGTTCCGGTCGATGGTCAAACCCACCACCGGTATCGTGTGCATGGTCAAAGCCTCGGGCTACGGGGCCGGAAGCCACGAACTGGCCAAAACTCTTCAATCGCATGGCGCAGCCTATCTGGCAGTGGCCGTGATGGACGAAGGTGTGGATCTGCGTCACGCCGGTATCACCATGCCTATTATGGTGTTGAATCCAAAGGTTGTGAACTACCGCACTCTGTTTGCCTACAATCTTGAACCGGAAGTGTTCTCTTTCGATGTACTCAACCAACTGATTCACGAAGGCGAAAAATATGGTGTCACCGACTATCCGATCCATATCAAATTCGACACCGGCATGCATCGATTGGGATTCATCGAAGAGGATATTCCCGAATTGATCGACATATTGCGCCGACAGAAAGTGGTACGTCCGTCGTCAATATTCAGCCATCTCGCTGCCGCCGACTGCCCCGAAATGGACGACTACACACAATTGCAGTTTACCCTCTTTGACCGCTGGTGCGATATGTTGCAGTCGCAGTTCCGCCACCACATTCAACGCCATATACTCAACTCAACAGGCATAAGCCGTTTTCCTGAGCACCAAAACGACATGGTTCGACTGGGAATATGTCTTTACGGTATTCCAACCATGAACGATGGATCGCAGGGCGATCTGCAACAGGTGTCATCGCTTTCAACCACTATTATTTCGCTTAAGCACTGGCCCGCCGGGACAACGATCGGCTACAGCCGAAATGGATTGTGCAAGCGCGATTCAGTGATAGCTACCATCCCTGTAGGATATGCCGACGGCATCAACCGCCATCTTGGCAATGGAGGCATGTCGGTGATGATCAACGGCGTGCGATGCCCGTCGATAGGCAACATCTGCATGGATGCCTGTATGATCGACGTGACCGATGTGGATTGCAAGGTTGGCGACCGTGTGGAGATTTTCGGCCCGAATATCTCTGTTGAGGAAATAGCAAACACCCTCAAAACGATACCATATGAAGTGCTCACTTCGATATCGATGAGGGTGAAACGCGTTTACTTTCGGGAATAATCCGAGCGCAACTGATCTATCGCATGCGGTCGTAGCTGCGAAGCAACTTCTGATCGCGACCGATGGCCACATAGGCGGCAATCAGAGCCACAAAAGCGCCAATGAGCAGCAGCCCTCCACCTCCCCAGAGAGGAGCCACGGATATTGCCGGATTAAGGATATTGAAACCACTGATCATGATATAGATGACCACACACATAATGGCAAGTACAACAATAGCCGACAAGGCTACCAATCCTTTCTGCAGAGGCATTCGCTTGAAGCAGAATACGGCGATAAACGTGATCAGCAAAGCGATGATCGACGGCACTAAAAGAGCAGCGATTGAAACGCCTTTCAGATCAATGATTTCTGCAGTTGTCTTTTGCACTTCGATATCCCAGTATCCGAAAGGAATGAAGAGAAACGTTGCAATACACGCAATGGCGAGCAACAAAAACAGTGTTTGAATGCGTTGGATGACCATGACAATATATTTTTTATTATTACTTGAATTTTGAAACTTTCTACAAAGATACACAATCCGCACGCCAATTTGATTATAAAAACGGACAATTTAGACCCCATCTCGTAAAATTTTTATGGCTTAGGGGTCGCAGCCTTGGAGACATTTTTGGCCTGTAGGCTTAGGAGCATAGCGAGCTATATGACTGAGTCAAAGGACAAAAAGAGCCCAAGGATGCGAGAGTTAAGTAACTTTCTACTTAAACACCTTACAAAGAGACTATTAACATATCACACTAATATTTAACGATGACCCGATTATCTCATAAATAAAGTTTTAAAATTAGTGACATACCGGCTTTAGTCGGTTATTTTCGCCAAATCTCGTCAGTCGCAATGCCCGCATTGCTCCATCCTTAACTTGCGAAAATCACTCGACCAAAACCGCCCCTTAGACACGAAAATTTTATGAGGTGGGGTCTTATAGCAAAGCAAAGAAATGAACAACGAAATCCAACCTTTTATATTGATCAGTAACGACGACGGCGTCGATGCTCCAGGACTGAAAGCGCTCGTTGAAGCAGTGGCCGAAATGGGCGAAATTGTAGTTGTGGCACCCGCCACTGCGCAATCCGGCAAAGCATCGGCCATTACGGTCGACTCACCTCTGCGCCTGATACCTCATGCACCGATATGCGGAGCCAAAACATTTGCCGTCACCGGTACACCAGTCGATTGCATCAAACTCGGACTGTATGCAGCTGTTGACCGACGGCCCGATCTGGTGCTGTCTGGCATCAACCATGGATCAAACTCGGGCAATTCGGTCATTTATTCCGGCACGATGGGAGCCGTGATGGAAGCCTGCATGGTTGGCATCCCGGCCATAGGCTTCTCGCTGCTTCACCACTCATGGGCCGCCGATTTCAGCAAATGCGCTGAGCCTATCCGCACCATCACCGCAAATGTGATTAATAACGGGCTGCCTCAAGACCTCTGCCTGAATGTCAATATCCCTGCCCGATGCACTCCCAAGGGAATACGGGTGGCAGAAGCATCAAGAGGATACTGGACCGAGGAATATGTAAAATACACCGACCCGCATGGCAAGGATTTTTATTGGTTGACAGGCCGATACGTCGACGAAGATCCCGACAATTCGCTGACCGACAACTATTGGCTTGATCGCGAATATGTTTCAGTAGTGCCGGTGCGTCCCGACCAAACCGACCGCAAATGCATGGCATCGCTCGCCGACCGCTTTAACGCAGACTGAATCCGCGCCTCTGTTTGTGTGTTGATAAATAATTGTTAAATTTGCAATCTCATTCATTATCACACACATCCATGATGAAACTACTCCGAATGCTGATTGTTGCGACCTTCATGGCAGTCAGCACTACGTCAATCGCCGTTGAAGCTGCACCGGCCACGGTTGCGGCTTCGCCAAAAAAGTCAAAAGGCAAAAAAACAACCAAAGACTCCAAGGGCAAAAAAAGCAAAGCTGAAACACCGGCCGAAGATACGACAGCGCCCAAAGCGCCCGAGGTCAAGAAACGCACTCCGGTGGTGCGCGGCCAACAAGTGTTGCAGCTGAAAGCCAAAAAAGATAATGAGACCAAGCTTTACGGCTATGAGAACGTGGGTGATAAATATTACTGGTGGGCAGAAGCTCATAAAATGGGCGACGACAAAAAGCAACTCAATCTCGGATTGGATACCCAATGGGTGATTTCACCACAATATACCCGCGTGGCCAAAGAGTTCAGCGAAGGACTTGCCGCAGTGGAGATCAACGGAAAAGTCGGATTTATCGACCGACTAAACCACTTTATCATCCCGCCGGAATTTGACCCGATGGACGACATGGATGGTTTTCACTACGGACTTGCCGCTGTAAAGAAGGACGGCAAATACGGCTTCATTGACAAAAACGGTCAGTGGGCTATTCCTCCCGTCTATGACGATGCCGAAAACTTTGGCAACGACTATCTGGCCGTGGTGAAACGTGGAAACAAGTTTGGATGCATCGACTTGCTTGGCGACAGCGTTGTGCCGTGCACCTACCTGGCTAAAGAGATAATGAAAACTCTTCCCGGCAAGAACAAGGTCTATCGCGAAGCGAAAAAACGTGCCAAAGAACGTTGGGAACAAGGATATTACGACGAATGGATGACCGACATCAGAAGCGCTGCCGACGAAGCCGCTACGATAATGAACAATCCCAACTACACGGAGGTGCCCGGATATTTCAAACCCGACAATTCCACCTATGCCGGCGACGGCTTCTTTATCATCAGCAATGGAGAGAATCGAGTGGGCGCAACCGACACCTATGGCCGAAATATCATATCCCCGGTCAACAGCAACGTCGTCTATGATCCAACGCAGCGACTGTTTCTGGTCGAAAGATCTATAACGACAACTGAAAAATTTACATATCATGGCGTAGGGCTATACAACACTGCAGGCGGCATCATAATTCCGCCGGTCTTTGACTCCGTAGGCTCATTTGATTCTGACGGATATGCCCCTGCCACAGTGGGTTCGATATCGGGACGAGTCAACGTGGTTGGCATGGTGGACGATCAATTTCTTCAGGACCTGCTCGTTGAAAGCATAAATGAGAAAGGGGTTCAATACACTCGACATCTTGTAGGCATTCTACCGACTTGCGCTCCTGCCCACAATTGTTTAGGCATATACTACGCCTCAGAGTGCGACAATCTGGCCGATGCAATCCACCACTTCACCGTTGCACACCGTTTGGAGCCCGACAACGAAGACTATAAAAACAACATGAAAGCAGCCAAGAGCACACGCAACAGCCGCCGCTGGAACCGCGTGCTCACGGGCATGCAGATAGCCGGAACTATTCTCACACTGGGAGCAGTGACATATTCTGCGGCGACCGGAACACCCATGTCGACTACAGATTTCACCGCGACAAACTTCGGTACCGATTCCTTTTCATCCGGATATGACTCCTCCGATGGCATTTCCACATCAGGCTCCTCATCAGGCAGCTCCGGAGGATTGGATGCCCAAACATATCAAAACATTTACAACAGGTGGGAGAAACAGGCAAAGGACAACTATGAAGCACTGACAAGAGCCGGCACCAGAACCTATACCAACGGAAAAGCCACAAGCGGCACAGCCGAAGGAGAATGGAAAGGCCATTATGTGGGGTTGAAAAAACTGCTCCGCGATGCCCAAAAGAATATGCGCAAAACACGCCAGGAAGCACGCCGCAACGGCATAACCATTCCCCAGTCAAACTACGAAACAGTGACAGTCACGAACTGATTCTGACGCATCCCCTTATAAATCGTATAAATCATATAAATCGTATAAGTCGTAAAGACTCGCTACCGCAAGTCTTTAATACAAAAGAAGAGATCGCCGATTGGCGATCTCTTCTTTTCGTTATTAAACAGTGAATTATTCTTCGTATTTCTTCACGATGACTGTAGCGTTGTGGCCACCGAAACCGAAGGCATTCGAAAGCGCGGTGCGAACAGTGCGACGCTGTGCCTGATTGAATGTGAAATTCAAAGCGTAGTCGATTTCTTCATCTTCGTCGCCCTCCTCATGGTTGATAGTGGGGGGTACGATATCTTCCTGCACTGCCTTGATGCTGAACATGGCTTCCAGAGCACCGGTGGCACCGAGAAGATGGCCGGTCATGGATTTGGTGGAGCTGATGTTGAGTTTATAGGCTGCATCGCCGAATAGTTCAACGATTGCTTTCACTTCAGAGATGTCGCCAACGGGAGTCGATGTACCGTGAACATTGATATAGTCAATATCTTCGGGTTTCAAACCTGCATCGTCGAGAGCCATCTGCATTGAAAGCTTGGCACCGAGACCATCGGGGTGAGTGGCAGTGATGTGATAGGCATCGGCACTCATGCCGCCGCCCACAACTTCTGCATAGATTTTGGCACCGCGGGCTTTGGCGTGTTCGAGCTCTTCGAGCACGAGCACTACCGAACCTTCGCCCATCACGAAACCGTCGCGCGATTTGGAGAACGGACGGGATGCTGTCTCGGGGCTGTCATTGCGGGTCGACAGAGCGTGCATGGAGTTGAAACCTCCAACACCTGCCGGGAAGATGGCTGCTTCTGCGCCACCGGTCAGGAATGCATCTGCTTTGCCAAGACGGATGTAGTTGAACGCGTCGATGATTGCATTGTTTGACGAAGCACAAGCAGAAACCACACCATAGTTGGGGCCATGATAGCCATATTCCATAGAGATGTGACCCGAAGCGATGTCGGCAATCATTTTAGGGATGAAGAAGGGATTGTATTTCGGACCTTTTTCCTGGTTGAGGGCATAGTATCCGGCTTCCTCTTCAAAGGTGTGAAGACCACCGATGCCGGCAGCGACAATCACACCGATGCGGTTGCGGTCAACGTTTTCTGATTTTTCAAGACCACTGTCTTCGACAGCTTCGCGAGCTGCCACAAGAGCATACTGAGCATAAAGGTCGAGCTGACGCAGTTTGCGACGGTCGGTGATATGCTCGGCAGCGTTGAAATTTTTCACCTCACATGCAAATTTTGTTTTGAACATTGAGGCATCGAAATGAGTGATCGGTCCGGCACCACTCTTACCGGCAACAGCAGCTTCCCAAGTAGAGGTCACGTCGTTGCCAAGCGGAGTGATGGCGCCAAGGCCTGTCACTACAACTCTTCTTAATTCCATATATTGCTATTACGTAGAAGGGACAAATTAAAAGAGGAGAGAAGAGCAAGGGCTTGATATTAAGCCTGAGCTGCTTCAATGAAAGCAACAGCGTCGCCTACAGTGGCAATGCCTTCTGCTTTATCATCAGGAATAGTGATGCCGAATTCTTTTTCAAACTCCATGATGAGTTCTACAGTGTCAAGGCTGTCAGCGCCGAGATCGGTGGTGAAAGATGCAGTTTCAGTTACTTCGTTTTCGTCCACACCAAGTTTGTCAACAATGATAGCTTTAACGCGATTTGCAATTTCTGACATAATCTTAAGTTTTAATTAAATATTGATAAAATACTTTTTGCGATGCAAAGTAAACAATTATTGAAGAATTATTCAAATATTTGCGCCATAAAGTTCTCTCCGAACACATTTTTTTAGGATGATGCAACATTTCGCTATCGGCGTTCGTTATACTGCATAAGAACTCATAACCTATATATATGAAACGTTACTTCCTCCCTTTTGCCGCAGCGTTGGCACTGCTTTCTACAGGCATTTGTTCATGTTCTGACAAATACGATTCTTCAGCCAAATCAGATGAAGAATCAGCATCAATAGAATCGATGCCTTTTAATTTCGACATGAAGTCGGCAAAAAAATACTACCGTATCTCAAACAGCGATACCGACTACGACTATACGCTGACACTTGAGGCCAACGTGATGTGGCCGGAGCAGATCGGTGATTTCGACATCAAGCCGTTGCAGGACACAATTATGTCGCTCGTTGCCGGCAAGCATGTGGCTTCGATCAACTCAGCCATTTCGCAATTTGTCAGCGACGCAAAGCGTTACGAACTCGGCGACAAGATCACTGAAGTCGACAGTGTGCCTGAAACATCAGCGTTCAACACTGCTTTCTATGCACAGGTCGATGTTATGGTATCGGAGATTTCCGGCGACTATATCAATTTTGTGTGCAACAATGAGGAATATCTTGGCGGAGCGCATCCCATGTATGGTTCGGCACCATTCACCTACAATCTTTCAACCGGCAAAATAGTCACTCTGAAATCGCTGTTCAACAACCCTGAATCGCCGCAACTTCTTGCCGCTGTGAAGGACGCCTTGTTGCAGCACACATCGATGACGGCCGAAGAATTTGACCAGACAGCACTCGTCAGTCCGCTCCCACTCCCGACCGATGTCTATCTCGAAAACGGCATGATCGTGTTCCACTACAATCCCTACGCCATTCTCCCCTACTCGTTCGGATCGATAGATGCCGAAGTATCGCCCTACGTTGTCAAGGATCTCCTGACCCCGGAAGCCAAGAAAGCTCTCGTGGATTGAGGAATTTATCCGATATGAAAAACTAAAGAGTGCCGACACAATTGCCGGCACTCTTTATATCTCTATTAACGTATGATCAATAGAACTTGCGCACGCCCATGATTTCGCGAGCTTCTTTGAGAGTCTTCGACGCGCGTTCGCGAGCTATCTCAGCACCGCGAGCAAGCACGCGGCCGATGTATTGGTCATCGTTGCGGATTTCAAGAATACGTTCGCGGATCGGCAGTGTAACTTTCAGTATATCCTCAGCCAACTGCTTTTTCAAATCACCGTAGCGAATCGAGCAATCGGCATATGCGTCCTTAAACTGCTGTAGTACTTCTGGCGACGATGTAAGAGCCATAAGGTCGAAAAGGTTCTGTACAGGCTGCGACACAGGCTGACCCGGTTCTTTCGGGCCTTCGTCGGTCATAGCGCGCATCACTTTCTTGCGAAGCACTTTTTCTTCGTCGATCAAGTAGATGCAGTTGCCTTCACTCTTACCCATTTTACCTGATCCGTCAAGACCTGGCACCTTTACAGGCTTGCCGCCGAAGTCAAAATTATAGGGTTCGGGGAAGAAATCGACACCATAGAACGAGTTGAAACGTCGAGCGAAACGGCGTGTAAGCTCAAGATGCTGTTCCTGATCTTTGCCCACAGGCACCTTGTCGGCTTTCTGAATAAGAATGTCGACGGCCATCAACGTGGGATATGTCAGAAGACCGGCATTGACACGTTTATTAGTTTCAGCCCCGATGATTTGATGTTCTATATCCTCATCATCGTTGGTCTTAATGCCAAGAGCCTTGCGGGCTTTGTCCTTGAACGAAGCTGTTCGCATCAGTTCACCGATGCCCACATGCATATTCAGAAGCAAATACAGCTCCGACACTTCAGGCACATCACTTTGAACGAAAATGGTGGACTTTTCAGGATCGAGTCCTGCGGCAAGGTATTCGGTCACAATGTTTTTTACATTGGCGTGGAGCTCCTTCGGATCGGGATTGGTGGTCAAAGCATGAAGGTCGGCAATGAAGAAAAGGGGCTGATACACGCCCTCGTTCTGCATGCGAACGAACTTGCTCAGCGCCCCGTAATAGTTGCCGAGATGAAGATTGCCTGTGGCACGGATGCCACTCAAAACGATTTCTTTTTTATCCATATTTGTACTGTGTTTTTTAAAATCTATAACCCACAATGCCCTGGAAGTAATGATTGTGGATCGATGGATTGACCACACCAAGGCTTCTTGAAGCGTTTTTGCAACCGATCTGGTAGCGGGCGCCAACAATCAGATGCGGACCGAAGTTGACGAAGGTGGCGAGATGCACGCCCAGATCGCCGCGGTTAAAGCCATTGATGAGTGTCGATGATGAATGAAAATAGTCAGTTTTGACGTCGACCACCTGAGGGACGAGCTCGTCCATGGCGTTAACGTCAGCACGATAGATACGCTGCTTTTGAGTGCCTCCAATGCCGTAGGCATAATACATGCCTACGTCAACCGACCACCGAACGCTTTTGTCGATATTGAATCGAAAACTGGCAAACACGGGAATATTGACATAATACATGCGGTTGTCGATAAACACTGCGCTCATGCTCATATTGTCGGATCCGAGTATGGCCATGTCAATATTGTATTTATTCATTGTCAGGTCGATGGCTGTGCCAAATCCAAGATATTCCCTGATTCCGTAAACAGCTCTGAAGCCAAGTCCGAGCGACTCGCCCAGGTTGACGTTGAGATTCTGTATCTGCGGAAAGTGACTCTTGTAGTTTTGGATCACTGAGCCCACGCCTCCAAGCGCGTGAACGTCGACCTCCAGCATTCTCTTTGCAGGTGAAAAGTCAACAAAATCGTCGGCCATTGCCTTGGGCGACAAGGCCAATGAAAGCATGACGAAAAATGCGTATATTGCTTTGGAAATTTTCATAAATTGTACCGTGTTATCCGGCGCAAAGATAATGAAAAAAATTTGATTATTTCTTTGCACGGACACACATGATTGTTGTAACTTTGCACAGATACCAAAATCAACATTTTTCTGCACAATGCAATTCAACCGCAAGTCGCTCTGGATTTCTTCGCGAGACTATTTCTTCATCACTCTCGGTATATTTTTGTATGCATTCGGATTCTCCGCTTTCATTTTCCAGGAGAAGGTGGTGATTGGTGGAGTGGCAGGTCTGGGCACCATCATATATCTGTTGTCGGAACGCTACATCGGCTATGGCATACCGGTGGCCATCTCACAATATATTCTCAACCTCATCTTGCTTGCGTTTGCCTACCGCATAGTAGGCAAGCAATTCGTGCTTCGCACCATATTCGGCGCCACTGTGATATCAATCGCCATCGGCGTCCTGACGCCGCTGTTCGATGGCCCGCTGGTTGACGGTCAACCATTTATGAACGTCATAATAGGCTCGCTGCTTTGTGGAGTGGGCTTAGGATTATCGTTTACCCACAACGGAAGCACCGGTGGAACCGACATCGTTGCCGCCATAGTGTCGAAGAAATCAAACGTCAGTATCGGGCGCACCATGCTCTACGTCGACATGGGCATCATTTCATCATCCTATCTTGTACTCCACCAGATAGATACGGTGGTATATGGCTTTGTGGTGCTCGTGATCGTATCAATGATGGCCGACATGGTCATCAACACCAACCGACAAGCCGTGCAGTTCATCATATTCTCCCCTCAATGGCAGGAGATTGCGACGGCCATCAACAATGAAGCCAATCGCGGATGCACCGTAATCAACGGCATGGGCTGGTATTCGAAACAAGACATCAAAATCCTGCTGGTGATGTGTCGAAAGATTGAATCGGTCACCATATTCCGAATCATCAAGAGCATCGATGAAAATGCTTTTATCACCCAGGCCAACGTCAACGGCGTTTATGGCAAGGGATTTGATGCAATGAAGCTTAAGGTCAATCCCCGACACGGCGAACATCATCACGACGAAGCGACTCAATCGTCAGTAAATCAACCCGAGTAGACTCACCTACCGAAGCAATGGCCGACAACTATCTTGAAAAGAAGATGGATGACTACCGTCGTCGTCAATCACCGACAGCGCATCGCACCGGCCCCAAACCAACCGACAGGTTGTCGATCTTTATAGTATCGGACAACGCTGGCTTCACCGAACAAATGGTGACGAAACTACAAACGAAGGCCGCCAACATAGCATTCACAATGAGCGACATGCATCGCGGTCGGGAGCTTGCTCAATCAACGGGCACTCAGCATCATCCCATTCATTGCGATCATGAAAACCTGTGCCGCAGCATCGAGCTGATAAAAAAGCGCTGGGGCAGCATCGACTTGGCCATAACAGATCGGAACATCAGCGATGAAAAAGTGATAGAACTTCTCAAGGAGAATTGCCGGCTGGTGACCAACGTCATTTAGAGCTCACTTCATAAATTTTCAGGGCCGTTTCAGCGACCCCTGCCACTGGCCCTTGCTACGGGTAACACGGCCGTAATTGATGCTGTGTCTGGGGCATGTGTGATAACATGCCAGACACATCGTGCAATTCGCCCCCCATTGCGGCCCAACGTTTTCACCTACCCTGATGTTGCCAAGCGGACAAACTCTTGCGCATCGACCGCATTTAGTGCACTGATCATCGGCTTTAAATGGTCGTGGTGAGGTCAGCAGACTCATAAACAATGGGTAGATGAGGCGCGTTTTCACCCATGCCAGTTTACCACGATGAATACTGTCGACCGGCGATGAACATTTGATGGCATGTCCAATCTGATCTACGCGCTCAGGCATGGCATCAAGTTTTGCAGCTACTATATCGTCATTGTCGACATCAAATCCGGGCAGATTGACATACGTATTGGGCATAAATACCGAATGCGCAGCACGTGACTTCCATCCACGGCGCTTCAGCTCCCGGCGCCACATCTTGTCGGTCAGTCCACAGTCGTCGCCACACGTGCATACCAGATAGTGCATGTCATAGCCTTCGGGAAGATTGAACCGTCGAATTGCCTTTCTGACAACCTTAGGCAATCCCCAACTATGCACCGGGAGAACCCAAACCACTCGTTCGCCATGTCTTATCGGCTCAGGCAAAGTAGCTTCATCATTTTCACAGACCGGAAGATCGACCACGCGGTCCGAAAGTCGTAGGGCAAGCAATTCGGCCATCTTGCGGCTATTGCCGGTGCCGGAAAAACACAATATCATCGGATCGTCACCTGGGTTGCACCAAAGCCGTATTCACGAAACGAAGCATCCTGCACATCATGGCCTTTGTAGCGATGGCGAAGTTCCTTCATGATGGCATTGCGAAGCACTCCTTCACCTTTGCCGTGGATAAACACGATCTTCTGGCCTTTGTTGCGAAGATTCTCATCCATCACGCGCATGAACTCATCGACCTGAAGGTTGAGCATATCGGCATTCGACAGCCCGGCTATTGAGTCGACAAGTTCGCCAATGTGAAGATCGACCACTATGATGTCGCCGCGCCGCGACTGTTTGGCTTGCTTTTTCACAATCCGTTGACGTGGACGGCGATCAGCCGAAATCTTTGACTTCATGGCCTTTTCGAGGCTTCGCGAGTCGACTTGGGTTTCTCGTAGCGGATGATCGTTGGTCACGACATCAATGGCGAGCACCGGACTCTCGAAATAGATATTATCCTTGAAGCAATGAAGTTTGGCAAACTTGGTGGTGTCAAGCGACACCTCCACCATTTGAGGCTGTTTGGCTTCGAATGGCTTCTGCTTTTTAAATGCTATGTATTGCACTGCCATCCGATCCATTTCGGGCAGATCGGCAGCCGTGATCTCTTCAAGGAAAAGTTGGATATTTGGCTCAACGATGCCGGCATATTTTGTGGTCCACATCTGATCAGACCGGCTTCGCGACATGTAGGCAAAATAGAGATAGTAGTTGGAATCGTTGACAATATATGTATCGAATCGGGTCGTCGACAATTGCTTCAGATCCTTTGGCTCATAGGCAAGAACCACGTTTAGCACATTGCCTTCGGGAGTTTCCTCGATGGGGATCTCCGGCTCCTCAGCGGAATATGCAATGGCGGTTGGTTGAATCTCCTTTTCAAAAGATGTTTTGACAGGTGCAACGACCGGTGCTTCAACCGAAGGTGCCTTTGAAGCATGCCCTACCACAACGCATTCTTTCACGAGAACAGGATTTTCAAATCCATCCTCATCCTCGACATAAGCTATATTGTTTTCGATTCTGACCACTTCCCCACCCCCTACGGAGTTGAGAAAGCGCACAATATCTCCTTTATTTACTGTTGACATTAAATTAACTGTTGACTTACAATTTAGAGTGTGTCTAATAACAAAAGTTAAATTTAGGGCGGTCAATCTTTGAGTAATTTTGTCTTAACGATGAGGGAATGTGGCCTTTGCCACTTGACAGAAGAGTTAAGGCAAAAGTGCCAAAGAGTGGCCGAACTATGCTATTTTTTTAATTGACACTTTTTAGTTTAGTAAAATAATTTATAATGTAATCGAGTGATCTATTACTAAGTTACTTTCGTCTCCCGTCTTTTGGGTATCTTTTGCTTTTTTTCAGTCGTGTACATCAAGCACACTCCTTCGACGGCAGAGCAAAACATCCTCCAAAATACGGAACCCCAAATTTAACTTTTGTTATTAGACACACTCTTATTTTTTATCAAGTTGACGAAGCATTTCATCGACGGCGGCTTTGAGCTGCTGGTCAACACCGGTCACGATTACGGCCGGATCGTTTGACACCTTGACGTCGGGTTCGAGCTGAGTATTTTCAAGATAGTTACCTTCAGCCGTGCGGAATCCGGTGACGGGTATGCCGAACACGAGCGAAGGATCCTGCAGACGCACCCAGTTGACACTGCTCATGGTGCCAGGAACCGGCATGCCGACAAGTTTGCCCAGACCGAGATGGCTGTAGACCCAGGGAGTGCCGTGAGCGTTGCTGTAGTTTGCCTCACCGATGATCATGATGCTCGGTTTGGTCCAACGACGCGAGGGCATCACAGATGTGGTCTGTCCGTGGATTTCCTGTGTGAGATACGGTTTGCCACTG
This sequence comes from Bacteroides sp., assembly GCA_023666835.1. Taxonomy (GTDB): domain Bacteria; phylum Bacteroidota; class Bacteroidia; order Bacteroidales; family Muribaculaceae; genus Paramuribaculum. Next base: position 32,671 of record JAMPBJ010000007.1, read on the forward strand.
AAAAGCACCTCAATATCTTCATGAAGGCGACCGCCGCCGTTCCAACGGGTGTCGATGACGATAGCCTCTTTGTTGACGTATTTGCCCAGTAGGTCGGCATATATTTCGCGGAACGAAGCATCGTCCATCGACTTGATGTGCACGTAGCCCAGACGGCCTCCCGACAGTCGTTCAACATCGTCCTGGCGCTGACGCACCCAACGACGGTAGAGAAGATCGTTCATCGCTCCGGCCGATATCGGCAAAACGACTTCTTCCTCTTTGGCTCCGTCGGCAGTGGTGAACGCCACGAGTGTCTTTTTGTTGGCCATATCGTTGAGCATTGCGAGCGGGTCGGCATCTTTAGTCAAGCTGATTCCATTGATTGCAGTGATCACCGAGCCGGCACGCATCTTCGATGTTGCCTTGTCGAAAGGACCTTTGGCAACGACTTCATCGACCTTAAGACCGGGACCCTGGTAGGTCATGTCGTAGAGCAAGCCGAGTGAGGCTGTGGGCTGATCGGCCGACGGCGAATAGTAACGGCCACCGGTGTGCGACACATTCAGCTCTCCAAGCAGTTCGCTAAGCAGATCGGCAAAATCATAATTGTTGTTGATATGCGGAAGGAATTTGCGATAAGCCGGATAGAGCTTGTCCCAGTCAGCACCGTTCATATCCTTGCGGAAGAAGCGCTCCTTCTCTTCATTGTAGACATACTTGAGCATGAATTCGCGTTCCTTTTCCAGATCGAGAAGCATAGTGGTGTTGATGCCTACCGACGACACTTTCGACGACTTGGGCTCAAATTTCTTGACTTGCGAGCCGACAAGGAATATATTACCATCCGAATCCATCTCCATGCCCATTGGGCGGCCACCAAGTTTGTTGGCTATCTTTGCATTTTTCTTGCGGAGATCGATTTCCCACAAGTCATAGCCATTTTCGAATTTGGCGAGATAATAGAGTTTCGATCCGTCCTTCGACAGGATAGCGTCGCAGATATCGGCAGAAGCCGGTGTCAATCGCACAGTGCGGTCGGCGAGATCAGTAAGATCGATTTCCACGTCCTTTTTGTCGGAATCCGATCTGTCGCCTTCGCTCTTGTCAGCCTTATCTCTTTTCTTACCTTTTTTTTCGGATTTGTCACCATCCTTCTTGTCGTCGGATTTGTCTTTTTTCTTCGATGCTTTCTCCACCTCTTTAAGCAAGGCGTAGTCTTCTTCGCTCAAGCGATAGCGGTCATACGAATCCTTGTTGAGGAATGTCAGCATCACATCGTATTCCGAGCCCCAAGAAGCATGATTGCGCATGCCGTAGCGTTCGGAAAGGAACAGCAGGGCATTGCCGTCCATCACCCAGCGAGGTTCGTCGTCAAAATATCCGGTCTCTGTGACCTTTGTCAACTTACCGGTGGCCACTTCGATCACTGCAATATCGCCATAGGGATCATGTTCGGGCTGGATATAGCTAATGGCAAGCCATTTGCCATCGGGCGACCAATGCGCCTTGAAGCCTTTCGAGCGGTGGGCGTGAGTGGTACCGTCGGTGAGCTGACGCACTTTTTTCGTCTTAAGATCCATCAGCATCAGTTTGTTGCGATCCTGAATGAACGCCATCTGTGTACCATCGGGCGAGATGGACGGGTATGTGCGGTCTATGCCATCCGATTTAAACAACGGAGTTTCCTCCACCACGGTGGCATTTGAGAAGTTGGGATCTTCGTCGCGGGCAATCTTGCACACATATATATTATAGTGTCCGTCGCGAGCCGAAGTGTAGTAAAGCTCACGGGCGTCTTTGCCCCATGCCACATCCGATTCAGCTTCGGGAGTAAAGGTCAACTGCTTGGTCGAAGGATATTCGGTAGAGGTGATGAACACTTCTCCGCGTTTGGTAAATGCCAGTTGCTTGCCGTCGGGCGACACGGTGGACTCGTCGGCACTTCCCACTCTCAGCCGATCGGTCTCATCGGCATCGTCGGTCACAACATCTATTTTCACCTTTGCAGGTTTGGCTCCGGGTTTCATGGTGTAGATTTCACCATCGTATGTGAATGCCATCAACCCGTTGGAGCCTTGCGAGAGGAATCTGACGGGGTGAGTTTTAAATGTAGTGAGTGGCTTAAGGCCACTGCCATCGGCAGCTGACATTGAATATACGTTCATCGAGCCGCCGTTGCGTTCGCTAAGAAAATAGACAGTTGTGCCATCAGTACCCACTATCGGATTGAGGTCCTCCCCTCCACGATTGGTTAAGTTGGTGTGACGGCCCGTCTTGCTGTCGTAGCGCCAGATATCGCGGGTCACCGACGAAGTGTGATGCTTGCGGAATTCATCCTCAAAACCCTTCACATCCTCGTAGACAAACGATTTTCCGTCGGGCAGATAGCTGATTTTTAGAGCCGGAGTCGCCAGAACCTGTTCCGGCCGACCACCGCCAACAGGCACCTTATACAATTCGCGCATCACCGACGTGGGAAACATGGCGCTCTTGGCCGGATCCTGAATCGAAGCGGAGAAAACCACATATTTCCCGTCGGGAGTGAACGATTCGGGTGTTTCGGATGCAGAGTTCGAAGTGAGCCGAACCGCCGAACCGCCGTCGGCCGACATCAAATAGATATCTTTGCCGCCGTTGCGATCGCTTGCAAAAGCTATTTTCTTACCGTCGGGACTCCAGACTGGAGTGCTTTCATACGACGGTTGAGTAGTCAGTCGCTGAGCTTCGCCACCTTCGGCTGCCACCTTGTAGATGTCGCCCTTATAGGTAAAAGCAATCTGAGATCCATCGGGCGAAATCTTGACATCGCGCAACCATAACGGCGTGACAGCCAACGCCGATAAGCCACTGAGCGCAGCAATGGCCACAAAGAAAAATCTATATTTTATCATAGCTTACAAATGATTGATTCATAAATATCTTACAAATATACATCATTTTTTCGTGTCTGCCAAATCGTCGGCAGCGACATTTTTACGCCAAACTGATCATACTCTACAGATTTTTGATTATTTTTGTAGTTTGAAAAAAATAACCAATACTATATATGTTCAGAACAAATACTTGCGGAGAACTCCGCCTCACGGATGCCGGCAAAGTGGTGACACTGGCCGGATGGGTGCAACGCACCAGAAAAATGGGTGGCATGACCTTTGTCGACGTACGCGACCGCTACGGTATCACCCAGGTTGTATTCGACACTGACAATGCAGCGCTTCAGGAAGTGGCCAACAAGCTTGGCCGCGAATATGTAGTCCAAGTCACCGGCAAAGTGACCGAACGCGCAAGCAAAAACGCCAACCTCCCCACAGGCGACATAGAGATCATAGCCTCCGACCTCAAGGTCCTCAACCGCAGTGAGGTGCCCCCGTTCACAATCGAAGACGACACTGACGGCGGCGACGACCTGCGCATGAAGTATCGCTATCTCGACCTTCGCCGCGGATGTGTTCGCCGCAACCTTGAGCTGCGCCACCGCATGGCCTTCGAAATCCGCCGCTACCTCGACTCGAAGGGATTCATCGAAGTGGAGACTCCCGTACTGATCAAATCCACTCCCGAAGGCGCCCGCGACTTCGTGGTGCCCTCGCGCATGAACCCCGGCGAATTCTACGCCCTGCCCCAGTCGCCGCAAACATTCAAACAGCTGCTGATGGTCAGTGGATTCGACCGCTATTTCCAAATCGTGAAATGCTTCCGCGATGAGGACCTTCGCGCCGACCGCCAGCCGGAGTTCACCCAGATCGACTGCGAAATGTCGTTCGTTGAACAGGAAGACGTGCTGCAAATGTTTGAAGGCCTTGTAAAACATATTTTCAAATATGTCAAGGACATCGACTTCACCGAGCCCTTCCCCCGCATGACCTGGGCCGATGCCATGCGCCTCTACGGCAGCGACAAACCCGACACTCGCTTCGGCATGGAGTTTGTGGAGCTCAAAGACCTGACAGAAAACAGCGGATTCGCCGTCATGGACGACGCCCCCTATGTTGGCGCCATCGTGGCTCCCGGCTGTGCCGGCTATACCCGCAAACAACTCGACAAGCTGACCGACTTCGTGAAGCGTCCGCAGATCGGTGCCAAAGGCATGATGTGGGTGAAATATGAAGCCGATGGATCGATCAAGAGCTCAGTCGGAAAATTCTTTACCGACGACCAAATCAAGCAGTGGCTCGACCGCGGTCAGGCCAAGCCGGGCGATCTGATGCTAATCCTCGCCGGCGAAACCATGCGCACCCGCAAGCAGCTTTGCGAACTTCGCCTCGAAATGGGTTCGCAACTCGGCCTTCGCGACCCGCAGAAGTTCTCCTGCCTTTGGGTCATCGACTTCCCGCTCTTTGAATGGGACGATGAAACTCAGCGCTACTATGCCATGCACCACCCCTTCACATCGCCCAATCCCGACGATATCGACAAACTCGACAGCGACACCGGTGCTGTCCGTGCCACAGCCTACGACATGGTGGTCAACGGCAACGAACTCGGCGGAGGCTCCATCCGTATCCACAATGCCGAACTCCAGGATAAAATGTTCCGTCTTCTCGGTCTGTCGGAAGAAGATGCACAATACAAGTTTGGCTTCCTGATGAATGCATTCAAATTCGGTGCGCCCCCTCACGGTGGCCTGGCCTTCGGATTCGACCGCTTCGTGTCGATTCTCGCCGGCCTCGACTCAATTCGCGATGTCATCGCATTCCCCAAAAACAATTCGGGCCGCGACATGATGATCGACGCTCCTTCAGTGATCGACGACTCGCAACTTGACGAGCTTTGCATTCGCGTCGAACTCCCCAAACCCGAAAAATAACAACAACGACCGGATGCCACTCATCAAGGATATCACCGGGGCGCTCGAAACCATTGCCCCGACCACACTTCAGGAAAGCTACGACAACTGTGGACTCATCGTTGGCAACCCCGACGACGAGGCTCGCGGCGTGCTCCTGAGCGTCGACGTCACCCCTGCTGTGGTCGAAGAAGCCATCGGCTGCGGGTGCAACCTCATCGTTGCCCACCACCCGGTGATATTCATGGGCCTGAAAACCATAATCAGCGGCCACTCGGCCGTGGAGCAAAGCATCATCATGGCCATCAGACACGGCATCTCGATCTACGCCTGCCACACCTCGCTCGACAACGCACCCGGCGGAGTGTCGCATGAAATGGCACGAATGCTCGGGCTGCGTGATGTGGCCATTCTCGACCCCACGCCCTCGGGCGAAAGCGGATCAGGAGCCGTTGGCCGTCTTCCCGAACCGATGTCGCCGATTCAGCTTGTTGAGCATGTCAAGAAGTGCTTCTCATCACCTGTGGCACGATGCTCAGATTTCCCCTCCGAGCACATGATTGAAACGGTGGCACTCTGCGGCGGCTCCGGATCCTTCCTCATCCCCGAAGCCATCCGCAGTGGGGCACAGGCTATGATCACCTCCGACACAAAATACCACGACTTCGTCGATTTTGCCAGCCGAATATTGATTGTCGACATAGGCCACCACGAAAGCGAAAACTGCACTAAACAAATTTTTTATCGAATAATTAGAGAAAAATTTCCTATCTTTGCAGTCCGGTATTCACAAGCCGATACTAATCCGATTAAATATTTGTAAGCAAACACATGGCTACAGCAGATAAAAACAAAGCCGAACAGAATTTGAGCGTCGAATCGCGTCTCAAATCGCTCTACGAACTGCAGACCATCCTCTCGCAGATCGACCGCATCAAAACCGTTCGCGGTGAACTCCCACTCGAAGTGCGCGACCTCGAAGATCAGATCGAAGGTCTCAACACCCGAATCAGCAACTATCGCCAGGAGATCGAAGAACTCCGTCGCAAAACTGCTTCCGAGAAAAACAAAATCGAAGAATCGCAGTCGAAGATCGCCATCTACAAAACCCAGCTCGACAACGTGCGCAACAACCGCGAGTTCGACCTCCTGTCAAAAGAAATCGAATTCCAGACACTTGAAATCGAACTTTGCGAAAAGCATATCAACGAATACGCCCGAGTGATCGAAGCCAAAACCGCTGAAATAGCCGCTACCGAAGAGACCCTCTCCGACCAGCAGCACATACTCGGCGAAAAGCGCACCGAACTCGAAGAGATCGTATCCGAGACCAAACAAGACGAAGAACGCCTCCGCGAACAGGCCAAAGCCCTCGAGCCCAAAGTCGACGCCCGCACTCTCGCAGCCTTCAAGCGCATCCGCAAAAATGCTCGAAACGGTCTGGGCATCGTCTACATCCAGCGCAACGCCTGCGGCGGTTGCTTCAACCGCATCCCGCCTCAAAAACAGATGGAGATCAAGATGCACAAAAAAATCATCGTTTGCGAATATTGCGGACGCATCATGATCGACCCTGAACTTGCAGGAGTGACCGAAGAACCCAAAGCCTGACGTCCGAAAGCATCGGCCGGGTCCAACGGCTTTCAACATCATATCGCGACGCACAGTCTAAAACGACGACCACAGTTACATATATATAATAATGTGTAAGGAGTTCGTCGCATGTGGGTCACGTCAACGCGGTAGTAGCTCAGTTGGTAGAGCATTAGCTTCCCAAGCTAAGGGTCGCGGGTTCGAACCCCGTTTACCGCTCCCATCACAAATCGCTCTGAATGAATTGCTTGGACTTTTCATTCGGAGCATTTTGATTATCTCTCATTCATGAACAAAGACGACGACATATCGGGATTCGGCAACTTTGGCACGGGCGGCGATGCAACGGTCGACTTTGCTCGGGCCACTCGTCTGAAGCGGAGCGGATCTACGTGCGATGCCTATGTGACCACCCTGCAGCGCCGGCGTGTGTTCATCAAACGTCTCAAGCCCGAGTTTCGCGACAATCCGCAGTATCGCGCAGCCTTCGACAAGGAGTTTGATCTGGGCGTATCGCTCACTCACCCCTCGCTTCCCCGCTACATTGCTCTGCACGACGACTATATAGTGATGGACTATATGGAGGGCGACACATTGGCCGACCTGATCGCCCGTAAGGACGATCGTTTGGATGACCAAACTCGGGTGCATGACATTCTGCTTCAACTCATTGACGCCATCGACTACCTTCACCACCGCAATGTAGTGCACTGCGACGTGAAGGCCGACAATGTCATCATTTCACCATACGCCGATCGTCCCGCCACCCTTATCGATCTAGACAAAGCCTACACATCATGGCTCGACGACACGTCGGGCAACCCCGGCAAATATGGCTGCACAGATTGTGCCGACGGAGCAATCGACTTCCGCGGTCTGGGCAGGATTGCCGAATCGCTTGGCGAGCAGCCTCTGGCCGAAGCTTGCATGTCCGACGGCGTCACGGCCGACCGATTGCGCGCCATCCTGAAGCCTGCGCAGTCGCACTCTCCATCAAATGTTCTGCGCGGGTTGCTCTACTTCATCCTCGGCATAGTAATCATATTGGCCGGATACTTCATATTCCGACCTCGCCAAGAAAAACCACATCCGGTGGCTCCAACTGAGGAACCGGTGATCGACTCGGTCATAGAACCTCAACCGGAGTCAACGGTAGCAACACCAAGCACAATAACCGTCGCAACAAAACCCACAATCGACGACGGCTGGATTGCCGACATGATACGGCAAAAAACCTCAGCCCTGAAAACCGACTATCAAGCCACCATCGGTATTCTGGACAATGACTCAATCCCGATTCAGACTGCTGCCGACGCATTTTCGGACTATATCGCTCGATCCGGATCGATAAAAACGGATATAATCTTCACCGCAGTCAGCCATTACCGGGCACTGCCGGAACTGGATGTCCAAAATGCAGTGCGTTCCCATCCCCGATGGATCAAATTCGAGCAAGAAGAAACCACCCTTCTCGAAAAATACAGCCAACGAATCTCGCACCCCTGACCGCTTATGGAAAGGCGATTTTCAATCGCCCTTCCGTAGCGACATCCCTAACCCTAACAGCATGAACGGCGATTAAAAACCGCCTTTCCATAGCACCCATAGCAGCAACCCACGTGCACCCATCTATAGACACCCACCCCAAATGAACGGAGTGAACGAAAAAAATTTTGGCATTCTTCTAAAAATACTCGATCTTTGACTCAACAACGCAGAGGCATTGCGGCAGAATTAACACCATTTTTTTGCTCAGTCCAATATTTGTGTGTAAATTCGCAAAGTTGAGGTAGGGGACAACGGGCTGAAAGGCTCAACACCATCAACCCTTTAACCTTCTCAACCATCAAAATCCGGCACATCGGATTTTGACGACATATCGAAAAGGCGTTTACTGAAACGCTTCTTTCTGACGTCTCGGGACTTCGCAACTTCCCAACATCAGTCTATGTCAGAAAAGAAGCAACGGTAGATGGCCGGGCCGTATGGCGCACCACAGTCGCATTCACGACATCAGTGCATCATATTTGGCGTGGGCCTCTGCGTTGTTTCGTTCTACATAGACAGGCAATGCGAAGGCCTCGAGACGTGGAGCGAACAACAGTCACGGCACCACGCCTTTTTTATATCCACGCGGCAAATATATCAATCACATCATTACTAACTACTGTAATACTCCCAGGATTTTGAACCGGTTGTGAGTGAACAAAAAATTCACTAA
>JAMPBJ010000008.1 GCA_023666835.1 Bacteroides sp.
TATCGCCGAAAGCCAGTGAAGAACGAACGACACGTCCATGCGAGTCATAGCTGTAACTAATAGCGTAGGAGACCTCCTGCCCCTTAGAGTCGATGATGCGCGAAGCCACCGACATCGGCAGACCACCGATGGAATATTGCGTCTGAGTGGCAACCCAACCACCCGTATGGATCTCAGCCAAAGTGGCTACGGGCCGCTCCTCACGATCATAATAAGTGACAGACAGCCGCGGCGCGACACTGTTCGCCCCGAGCACAGCGGTCAGTGACCCCGTGGGAAGACCCAGCGGCGAGCGGTTGTATGTCGAAGGCAGATAGGGCATAACAATGGAATGACGGTCTATGGGTATAAACGAATAATCATCGTAAAATGTTGTGCTAATAAGTTGTGGATCTGCAAATTTTTCTTTCAACCGCTCCTCGACCTCATACCCCGAACCCAAAAACGTTGACCTCTCTCCGGCCGCAGACCCCGCCACGCGCCAACACACATGCGCCTCAGAAGCCGCCATCCACTCTGATTCGTTGAGTGCGTCGCGACACGTGCCGGTGACGGCAACTCGCCCCAACCGATCGTAGAGGAAGAACGTGCGGCGTCCGCTGCGAGCCTGATTGCCATCGCGGCTGAAAGCAAGACGCTCCTCAGAGTCATAGCCATAGCAGATCGGGTCGCACCCCGGAAGCTTCTTCGAGCGCAAACGCAGTTGACGGTCGTAGCTGTAGACGAAAGCAAAGCGGTCGATAAGATCAGAGACAGAAGCAGAGGATGCCGACGACTGCACCGAAAGCAGGCGCGACAACTCGGGCGGAATAACGATCAGTGGAATGCCGAATCGATCACTGACGGTATAAGTGTCGGCATAGGCACATCCGTCCGCATTCGAATTCCCATCCACATTTCCCTCTCCGATAACCTGACGGGTAAGTACCGTTGCGCCCAGACAATCGGTGAATGTTGCCGAGGTGCGACCATCGCCATCTGTCGTGATCACACACTCCAGCTCACCGGCGCCATAGAAACCGTCGGCCGACAGCGACACCCCGTCCCATCGCCAACGCCTGACACGCCGCATGGGATCCGAAGGATTAGAGCAAGTCTGCTCAGCCACGGAAGGATGAGTGGCATAAGCCGATCCGCCGATGGTCGAGGAGGCCGACAGCGATGAAGTGTTCCCGTAATAAGTCGAACGCATCACAGCCTCGCTGTCGCCATAGACCGATAAAGCGATCGCCGGATACTTCGGATGGCGGAAACAGTGCCAGTGTGCAGTAGCTGTCGCTGACAACTGTGGCAATTGCCAGGGGCCATGCAGAGCCCGGATCAAGCCAATAAGCCCGCAGAGCTCTGATCTTTTTCGGATTTAATGGATCAGTAAGATCATTGCCTGTGAACGACAACAGCAACAGGCTTGCATTGCGGATGGTGTCGCCTGCGACAGGTATTATGGTAATGCCGCCGTAATAGTGTTGTTCGACAAGTCCGGCAAGCGAAACAGATTTGGAGAGATCCACGCTGACGCGTATTGTATCAAACCTTGACGAATGACCATCGACCGCAATGGAGTCGATATCGAAACGCCAGCGCCGCCCCTCTATGCATGTCAGCCGATGGACATCGTTGCAACGGGCGAAGTCAAACCGGCAATCACGCGAAAGCTCCATCACAGCAGTATCACCCCTGCCGACATACCGAAGCGAAACATCCTCCAATCGCGACAAATCGGAAAAATCCCAAACCCGCGCCCCGCCCTCAAGACTATCAACCAAACCAACGGGATCCACCCCCAAAGCATCCCCACTGAGCACAACCACGCCATCGCCATCACTGCGAGCCGAACTACTTGCGGAGGCCGTCATACTCACCCCGCACACCACCAAAACAAATATCACAAAATGAGAGGGGAGCATTGGGATGGGGAATTGGGTGGTGGATCAGGGGTGGTGGAAGTGGAGAGGCATTGCGGAGCCGGTGGAGAGGACCACTCCGTCGCTGTAGGTGACGGCGCCGTTGACTATGGTGAGGTCTACTTTGTTGCCTACGGTCAGACCGGCAAGCGGTGTCCAGCCGCAGCGGCTGAGGGTCCAGGCGTCGGTGATGGTATAGGGTTCGCAGTCGTTGTCGACCAGCACGAGGTCGGCATAGTAGCCCGGGCGGATGAATCCGCGGCGGTCGATGCCGAACACCAGCGCGGGGTTGTGGCACATTTCGCGGACTATGGTGTGGATGTCGAAGATGCCTTCGTCGGCCATCTGGATCATGAGTGTCAGCGAGTGCTGAATCATCGGCATGCCTGAGGCGGCCGTCAGTGCGGTGCCCCGTTTTTCGTCGGGCAGGTGTGGGGCGTGGTCAGTGGCAATGGTGTCGATGAGTCCGTAGGTCACAGCCTGTCGGAGAGCGTCGCGGTCAGCGGGTCGCTTGATGGCGGGATTGCATTTGATGCGGCTGCCGAGCATGGGATACTGCTCGTCGGAGAAGGCGAGATATTGCGGACAGGTCTCAGCGGTGATCAGTTTGTCGGCGGGATTGCCCGGTGTCAGCAGCGAGAGCTCCTCCTTGGTGGAGGCGTGGAGCAAGTGGAGGCGATGGTGATGGCGGCGTGCCATTTCGACAATGCGGCTTGAGGCGCGGAAGCACACGTCGTGGTTGCGGATCACCGGGTGGAAGTCGATTGGCAACTCATCGCCGTAGCGGTCAATGACCATTTGCCGGCGCTGTCGGAGGGTGGCCTCGTCCTCGGCGTGAACGGCAATGAGGGCGTCGACTTCGGTGAAAAGACGGTCGAGGGCGGTGTCGTCGTCGAGGAGCATGTTGCCGGTCGATGAACCGAGAAAGAGTTTCACACCGGCCACACGCGTGTAGTCGGCCTGGCGAAGTTGGTCGAGGTTGTCGGCGGTAGCTCCGATAAAGAAGCCGTAGTTGGCGAGCGACACTTGCGATGCCCGTCGGATTTTGTCGTCGACAGCGCTGATGCTGACCGTTGGCGGCTTGGTGTTGGGCATGTCGATAAACGATGTGACACCGCCGGCCACTGCGGCGCGGCTTTCGGTGGCCATGTCGGCCTTGTGTGTCAGGCCGGGATCGCGGAAGTGGACGTGAGTGTCGATTACACCGGGCAAAAGCAGGCGTCCGCAGCCGTCGACGACGCTGTCGGCAGAGACGATCAGTTCGGGAGAGGGGGAGCCATGGCCCACGGTGTCGATCATGGGTCCGGAGGTGATTACGTAGCCGTCAAACGAAATGCCTTCGTTGACGATGCAGACGTTGTGGATGAGCAGTCGCTTGCTATTCTGTGACATCGGACACACACTTTGGGTATTTTCTGAACCAGCTGCCCACTTTCAGGCGGATGACTCCGAACACGGCTTCGCCGAATATGCCGCCCGACATTTTGCTGGTGCCGACGGCGCGGTTGACGAATATGATGGGCACTTCTTTGATTTTGAATCCGCACTTGAGCGTGGTGTATTTCATTTCGATCTGGAATGCATAGCCCTTGAAGCGGATCTTGTCGAGCTCGAGGGTCTGAAGCACCCGACGGCGGTAGCATGCAAATCCGGCTGTGGTGTCGCGCACTTTCATTCGGGTGATCATGCGCACGTAGGCCGAGGCATAGTAGCTCATCAGCACGCGGCCCATGGGCCAGTTGACAACGTTGACGCCGGTGATGTAGCGCGATCCCACGGCCATGTCGGCTCCCTCTTCGGCACATGCGCGATATAGGTTCATCAGGTCGTTGGGATTGTGGGAAAAGTCAGCATCCATCTCGAAAATGTATTGATAGTCGGGATGTTGGAGTGCCCATCGGAATCCGGCTATGTAGGCGGTGCCCAGACCGAGTTTTCCTTCGCGTTCCACCATGTGGACGCGTCCGGGATACTGCGCCATTTTTTCTCTGACTATGTTGGCGGTGCCATCGGGCGATCCGTCGTCGATGACGAGCACATCCATCGGATGCGGTTGGGCGATCACGGCGTCGATGATCGGCGAGATGTTCTCCTTTTCGTTGTAGGTGGGGATGATGACGATGCAGTCGGATTGCATATGCTATGTGTTTAAAATTTGTATGTTGCGCCGGCAAGTCCGGTGATTCCCTGTGCCGGAAGTCCTCCCACGAGATAGTGGTGACGGTTGAGCAGATTTTCGCCTTGCAGGAACACGCTCCACTGTGGGGTGATGCGGTATGTTGCTCCGGCGTGCAGATTGTTGACAGATCTCAAGGGAGTTAGGGCGGGGGCGGTGAGTGCGCCGTCGTTGAAGAGTACGGTGGTGGCGCGATGGCCGCGGTACTGCCATCCGATGTTGAAGTCCAGATCGCTGATCGGGTGCACCTCAAGGTCGAGGGACACAACCTGCTTTGCGCGGTCTGCTTCGGGATAGTAGCCACGGTCGACCTTCTGTGGCATCATTTCATAGGAGGCTTTGATGGAGGCGATATCACGATAGCTGTAGCCGATGGCGCCGCGCAGACGGTAGCCTTTGAGGTTGATGGGGGTGAAGTCGCTGTAAAGGCCTGTGATGGCGGGCATCAGCCAGTCGTTGGCAATGGCGTAGTTGAAGCTGATTTCGGCAAAAAGACCTTTCCAGGCACCAACGGTGACGCCGGCTTCAAGGTCGGCGGCAAGCTGGGAGTTGCGCCAGGCGTTGACAGGCAGCGCATACGGGTTGATGTCGTAGAGCGATGCAAGCGTATTGCGGTGCTGTCCGCCGGTGGCCCGGATATAGACTTTGACGAAATCGCCCGGGAGCCAAGTGGCCTGAGCGTCGGGAGCGATGTGGAATGTCTTGCCGGCGTTGAACGTAACGTCGAGTTTTACACCGAGGTCAATCAGGAAATTGTCGATGCGGAATTTGTAGAATGGTTTGACGGACAGCATACTATGGTGGACGGAACCATATTGCGTCAACAGAGGTAGGGGGATCTGATCGCCGAATGCGGCGCTGTTGGTGAAGTTTTGGTAGGAGAAGTCGAGCAGGATGCCTGCCGCATGTTCATTTTCCTGTCGGGTGGTGGCAAAGGCGTTGACCCGGAAGACGTTTTCGCGCGACGGGTCGGGACGCAGATCGTTGTTGAATTCGGGATTGGTGCATTCGATTGCGGGCGAGTTGACCGGAGCGAAACGGCTGTAGGCTGCTCCGATACCGAAATTCAGATCGCGGTGGCGCATGGTCCACAGTGCCGACAGGTTGAAGCGGTGCACGTTTTGATAATACGAGTCGTAGCCCATCGGGATCTCAGCGCCCCACGGAGTTGTGAGAGTGTTACCCAGCAGGGGCACGTTGAAGCGTGCAAAGGTGTAGTCGATGCCGGCGTCGATAAACGATTCGTGACCCACTGCCTGATGGAGGTTGGCGCCGATGGTGGCGGTGTTGCGCCGCAGATATGTCGAGAATGGTTCTGATCCTTCGGCTATGTTGCTCTTTCCGCGATATGCTGTGCCGTCATATTGGAGCCATGCGTTGAGACGTGTATGGTCGTTGTCGAAGATCTTGTAGCCGGCCGATGCAGCAAGGTTAAACGTCGGCATGAAGCCCAGGGCCGCATATCCTCGGCAGGGCGAGGTGTAGATGGTGTCGGCATAACCGACGGGCTCGAGTCGAGTGATGGCCGATGGGAGGGTGACAGCCGGGGACGCAGTGCTGTAGTTCATGGGGCGCGTCTGCTCGCGGTTAATGACGATTGTCGGATCGAGCGGGAGTTTTGACAGCGGACGAAGTGTGGGCGTTTCCTGATACTGGATTTCCACTTCCTTGTGAAGATCCTGAGCGGCTATCGACAGTGATGTCAGCGACATCAGGGCTGCTATTGCTATTTTGTTGGCAACGTTGGTCATGATCATTTGATGAATACGTGATAACAGGATGAGAGAGCGGTTATTTTTCAAGACGTGAAGAAATCATTTCGAATATGTCGGCTTCGGTGCCGGGATAGTTGTCGCGGAGAGCCTTGAGATACTCGTCGGCTTCAAAATCCTTGCCCTGACGACGAAGCAAGTCGCTGTAGGCAATGAATCCGCGGGCATACCAGTAGTTGTGCGGTGTGCCGGTGTCAATGAAGCTGTTGGCAGCTATCTCTGCTTCGTCGAGACGCGAGTTGGCGGTCAGCGATTCGATCAGCATCACGGCACTTTTGGCGCCATAGAGTGTCGACGGATCTTGTGCGAGCTGTTGCCAATCGGTGTAGGCCTCGTTGTGGCGTCCGGCGCGGTCAAGAGCAAGAGCTCGATAATATTTCACCTGGTCGATGTCGGTGTTGGCGGCTGAAGACGACAGGATGCGGTCGGCCACTTCGATAGCGTCGTTGTTTCGATCAAGTTCGATGGCTGTGGTCAACATTCCCATCCGTGCTTCGAGCAGTGTGGCCGGCGAAGATGCGTGGTCGGCAAGCGCGTGGTAAGATTCATAGGCCATCTCGCCTTTGCCCATGGCCATTTCGGCGTCGGCTTTTATGAGCGTGGCCTGTTCGGCCTGGTTGGAGTCGGGATAATTGCCAAGGATGCGCAGAGCAAAGCCTTCGGCAGCATCGTAGTCGTCGCGGTCGGCGGCGTCCTGAGCCAGATAGAGAAGTGCGGCGGGAGTGTTGGCTCCGTTGTCGAACTGGGTGAGATAGTCGAGCAGGCGATCAACGTTGCCCGAATCGAGGAAGCGCTCTTCGGCGGCGGCAAATGCCGTTGACTCAAGCTCGGAGATATCGATCTTTTTCATGTCGGGGATCGAATTGACGAAAGCCACATAGTCGGGCAGATTGCCATCGGCGGCATAGATGTTGCGAAGATCGTCGAGAGCCACGCGTGCCTCCTGGCTGGTGGGATAGTTGGTGGCAACGTATTTGTACTGATTGATGGCTTCCTGACGGTTGCCTCGGTTGAGGTCGTTCATGGCAAGCATCAGAGCGGCGCGGCGTCCCTGCGATATAGAGGAGTAGTCGGTCATAACCCGGCGATAGATGGTGGCGGCATCCAACGGGTTGCCGGTCAGCGTCAACGACTCGGCTTTGGCAAGAAGAGCATCGGGCGCGAGAGCCGAGGAGGGGAATTCGTCGAGCATACGGTCGAGGAGTTTTATGCGACCGTTGTAGTCGCGTTGCAGCCCCTGCATTTCAGCCTGCTGGAAGAGCGAGTAGTCGCCGGCCTGAGGATATGTGGAGTATGCTTTGGAGTAGTAGTCGGCGGCTTCGTTCCAGCGGCGCTGGCAGTAGAGGGCGTCGGCGGCGCGGTTGAGAGCGTCGGCGCGTGTGGCAGCATCGATGCCGGAGGCAGATGCCACGCGTGAGAAGTCGTCGAAAGCGTCGGCATATTTTTCCTGAGCCATGCGGTTGTAGCCCAGATTGTAGTATGCCACCGTGCGGTTAGGGTCGGACTTGGGAGCCGAGTTGAGATATGCCAGATAGTCGTCGGCGGCTTCATCGTAGCGGCCGAGGTCGTAGAGACAGTTGGCGGCCCACAGACGGCACTGCCGAAGGATCGCGGGATCACCACCTGTGATTTTGCAGGCGCGTTTGAAACATTCGAGCGCCTCACCGGTTTTTCCGGTGCGGTAGTCGGCTGCACCCATCTGCAGAAGCACTTTCTGCTTGACGGTCAGAAGCTCGTCAGATGGATTGGAGGCAGCGTCGAGCACTCTCAGCGCGTTGGCGTAGTCGCTGTCGTCAAGATAGGCGGCGGCCAGATTACGGCGGATTTCGTTGGCGTATTCCGAGCGCGGGTAGCGCGACAGGAAGTTTTCAAGCATCTGCACGGTGCTTGCGAAAGGCACGCGTCCGCCATCCATGTTGGCCACGATGTAGTCGTAGGCGGCCACTTCGCTGACGGCCGGATCGAAGTTGAGACGTGAAGCCTTGTCGAAGGCTAGCATTGCGGCGCTCCGGTTGCCCGTTTTCACGTAGCATTTGCCGAGATAGAGATATGCCGCCTGTCCGGTGACATCTTCGTCGCCGGCTGCTTTTTGGAGCATTTCGATGGCTTCTTCATAGTCGCCTTGTTTGTATAGACTCAGACCGAGAATGTAGCAGGCCGAGGGGCGTGGCGACTGTTCGAGGGCAACATATTTCTGCAGTTGAGGGATGGCTTTGCCGGTCTGACCGAGATTGTAGAGCGATTCGCCCGCTATGCGGTGTAGCTCGGCGTTGAACTGCGGCAGACGGTTGGAAGCGAGCAATCGTTCGGCGCGGTTAAGAGCTTCGCGGTATTTTCCGTCGAGAAAGTCGAGTTGACTGAGATAGTAGTCTGCACCGTCGCCGGGCTCGATGGAAGTGTCGACCCGGTTGAATATGTCGCGGGCACGGCTGTAGTCGCGCTGCGAGTATGCTATGTAGCCTTGATAGAAAAGGGCGGCGTTGGCATACCGTGGAGTGCCGAGGAGCGATCCGAACAGTGCATTGGCGCGGTCGTATTCGCCGAGCATCATCGACGAATAGGCCTTGCGGTAGGTGATGTCCTCAAAGCGGTCGGCGGTGAGAGCGTCGATGTTGACTTTTCCATAGTAGTCGAGGGCTTCGCCATAGCTACCGCGGGTGAAGAAATAGTCGCCGACGGTCATGGTGACGTCCTGGATTCGCGGCGACTGCGGGTATGTGTCGATAAACGATTTGAGCAGGTCGAGAGCCTCGTCGTCGCCCGAATGGAGCGTGGCCATGGCGAGATAGTAGAGGACATCTTCCGCCCGGCTGTCGAGATCATTGAGGTTGCGGATCTGCAGGAGCTGGTCGATGCATCCGTTGAAATTGTTGTCGTCGTACATGGCGATACCGCGCTGCAGATAGCCTTCGGCATCGGGCGAATTGATGTCGGCTGACGATTGCAGCGGAGCGATAGCCATTGAGGCAGAGAGTGTTGTCAGGATTAACAATCGGTTCATCGGTGTTTATATCTGTCGATGGTTTGAGTCGTGAGTATTCGTGTTGGTAAATTAATGCAAATATACGGAAGCTTTTCCACAAAAAGCGGTTTTTGATTATTGTTTTTTCGCTGTAGAGTTAATAAAGGCGAAAAATTAACGAAAAAATTCCATAATTCGCCATGAAGAAGTAAATTTGCAAATTGGAGTCCTTATTTAAGACCCCATCTCATAAAATTTTTATGTCTTAAGGGTCGTAGCCATGGATGTGTTTTTGGCTTACAGGCGTAGGAGTATAGCGAGCTATGTGGCTGAGCCAAAGGACGAAAAAAGCCCAAGGATGCGAGAGACAAGTACCTTTACTACATAAGTCACCTTACAAAGAGATCATTAACATTAAACACTAACATTTAACCGAACCCCGAGTTTCTCATAAAAAAGTTTTAAAATTATTGGCAGTCCGGTTTTAGTCGGTTATTTTCGCCAAGTTTCGTCGATTGCAATACCCGTATTGCTCCAACCTTAACTTGCGAAAATCATTCGCCCCAAACCGCCCCTAAGACATGAAAATTTTATGAGATGGGGTCTAAGAACCGAATGAAAAGAGAATCGAAATACGTCAGAATGCTGCTTGCGGCCGTAGTGGCGCTTGTGGTGGCAGCCTGTGCAAGCATGGGTCGCCCTCAGGGTGGACCTGTCGACGAGACGCCACCGCGGTATATGCGAAGCAATCCTATGCCGGGAGCGCTCAACGTAGACAACAACCGTATCATCATCTATTTTGACGAAAATGTGCAGGTCAAGGATGTGATGAACAAGGTAGTGGTGTCGCCGGTGCAGTCGGCAATGCCCAAGGTGACCGGCGTCGGCAATCAGGTAAGAGTGCAGTTGGCCGATACGTTGCTGCCCGACATGACCTATACGATCGACTTCACGGATGCCATCAGCGACCTTAACGAGAGCAATGAGATCGACGGTTTTGCCTTTGCATTTTCAACCGGCTCGACAATTGATTCGATGTCGATATCGGGCATGGTACTCGACGCCCGCACGCTCGAACCTGCACAGGGCATACTTGTGGGAGTGCATTCGAATCTCTCCGACACGGCATTGCGCACGCTGCCATTTGATCGCGTCACCCGCACCAACCAGTTGGGACAGTTCACCGTGCGCAATCTGCAGGCTGTTCCCTACAATGTGTTTGCACTCGACGACGTGAACCGCGACTACAAATGGGACCGCACGGAAAACGTTGCATTCTACGGACAGTCAATCACGCCGACATCGATGCGTGTGGAAGTGACCGATACACTCGAGGCTGCCGATGGCAGCGACTCTCTGGCCACACGCATGGCCACTGCATTTGCCCCCAATGATGTGCTTCTGGCGGTGTTCAACGAGGACTATAAATCGCAGTATATGTCGAAATACGAGCGTCGTGATCGCAACCGCTTCTATTTTGAATTCGGAGCGCCGAGCGACACCCTGCCGGTGATAAGATTTGTAGGCGGAGCTCACGACGGAGAGCTTATCGACGGATATACCGTGCTCGAGGGATCGTTGACTCACGACACACTGACATATTGGATGACCGACACATCGATGGTGGCTACCGACTCGCTGAAACTGGCAGTCAGCTATCTGCGCACCGATTCGCTCGAACAGCTATCATGGACCACCGACACGCTGCAGTTCAATGTGCGCGGTGCGAAGAAAGCAAAGAAAAAAGAGGAGAAAAAGCAGGAGGAGGAGACTACCGATTCCACTCAGACCACACCCAAGATAGATCTGCTGAAACTCGCCACTCCCAACGGAACCATCGACGTGTTTTCGCGTATGACCATCGGCGCCCAAACGCCTATCCTGTCGGTTGATACGACGATGTTGCATCTGGAGATTCAGGTCGACACGCTGTGGGAGCCTGTGGAGATGCCTTCGCTTGCACCGCCCGATCGGCTCAAGCCGCTGACGGTCACCGGGGAGTATCAGTGGGAACCCGGATCCAAGTATCGGTTGACAATAGATTCGTTGGCCATAAAGGATATCTACGGATTGTGGAACGGTCCGATCACGTCGGAATTCAATGTGCGCGCACTCAACGAATATGGCAATGTGACCTTCCTGCTTCCCGGGGCTCCTGAAAACGTGATCGTTGAATTGCTCGACAATGGCGACAAGCCGGTGAGGACGGTGACGGCAAGCAATGGCCGGGCAGTGTTCAGCAACGTGATGCCCAACACTTATTATGCCCGCCTGTATATTGACAGCAACGGCAACGGCAAGTACGACACCGGAAACGTGACCGACAGCATTCAGCCCGAAGAGACATCATACTACAACAAAAAAGTGGTGCTGAAAAAGAACTGGGACATAGAGCAGACGTGGGATATATACGAAATAGCCGTCGACCAGCAGAAACCGCTTGACATAAAGAAAAACAAACCCAAGGACAAGAACGCTGACCGCAACCGGAACGACGAGGAAGAGGACGACCAGTATTACGATGAATTCGGCAATCCGGCCGTCGACCCCGACGATCCGTTCGGCAAACGGAAAAACAACAAATACAACACGCTCGAAGGAAGAGATCGAAACACTCACACCCAGGGCGCCGGCTATCGGTGATGGCCCGGTCCCCGACTACGACAGAAAAAGAAGAGAGTTATGGCATCAAACAAGAATATATCACGCGAATTTCCGCCCGAACCCACCCTGCGGCGCTTGCCCTGGTATCTGGCCTACGTCAGTATGCTTCGCGACCATCATGTGGAGTATGTTTCGTCGACAGGCATCGGCAAGGAGCTTAACGTAGATCCGTCGCAGATTGCCAAGGATCTTTCGGTGCTCGGGCTCAAGGGGAAAACCCGCATTGGCTATGAAGTAGAGGCTCTTGAAAGGGCTCTGCGCGAATTTTTGGGATTCACCCGAAGTCACGATGCCGTGATGATAGGATGCGGGTCGCTTGGATCGGCACTGATAGCCGATACGGGTCTGGAGCGCTTTGGCCTGAACATTGTGGCCGGATTTGATGTGAACGCCGATGTGGTCGACACGGAGATAAAAGGTATACATATCTACCATATCGACAATCTGTCCGAACTTCAGAAGCGTATCAAAGCCTCGATCGCAATTGTGGCAGTGCCGGTAGGTGTGGCTCAGGAAGTGGCCGATAAGGCGGTGTCGGCGGGTATACCGGCGTTGTGGAACTTCACTCCGTTCAGGATTCTGACACAGCCCGGCACTGTGATCCAGAACACTTCGATCTATTCGCACCTTGCGGTGATGTACAACCGATTGAATGCTCTTACCAATGAAGGCTCTTCTGATTGACCGCACTGCAGGCCAACTGCTTGCAATGCCACCGGCCATAACCGTCATGGCCGATTCGGCTATAACGCCTCCCGGTCGCCCGGTTTTTCTTCCGGACTTTTCACAACAGTGGTCGGCGGAATTCTATTTGTGTGTCAAAGTGAGTCGATTGGGCAAGGATATAGCTCCGAAATTTGCTTCGAGATACTTTGAATCGGTCACCGTGGCCATGCGTCTTGTGCCCGATACGCTGCTCATGGAACTTGCCGAAGCTGAACGACCCGAGGGAGCCGCAGTGATATTCGACAATGCTTTGACGCTCGGTCAGTGGATTGGGGCTGATGAGTTGACCGATGAGACTACAATCACCGTTGGCGATGCCACTCAGTCCATCGGATCGGTGAAAGAGATTGCTGTTGAGACTATTGCGGCTGTCAGTGCATACTGTACGTTGAAGACCGGCGACCTGCTTTTGGCCATTCGCCCGGCCGACCGCATCAGTGTGCAGGCTGGCATGGCACTGACAGCATCGATCGACGGCCGACAGTTGCTCTCAGTCAAGCTACACTAATATGAGTGAGACGCCGATAATGGCAAGCACTGCAAGACCTACTTTGGTCATGCGGTATTTGCGCCAACGCTCGCGCCGGTCGTCGGCGAAGGAGTTGCGGCGCATAGTAGCGGTGTAGAGTATCGCCGTGACAATGCGTGCCAACATGGCTACGACCAATACGCAGATACCTATTTTGTTCCACACCGAAAACGTCGTGAAGTCTTCAACCAGTGGGGCGACGGATGATGAGGCCGCATCGGTCGATGGGGTGATCAACGTGTCCTTGAAAATCAACATGTGGGATATGGGGATGATGAGAAGGACAACTGCCACCAGCAGCATTCGTTTGGCCAGTTTGTCATAGCCGCGAGAGCGCAGGGCCTGGAATGCATATAGGCAGCACACGGTGAAGATGCCGCAACACATCCACATGATGGCATGAGCATGTTCGCGCGAGGCAATGGTCATGGCAAATCCGGAAATGATGGTGATGGCAACCCACAGCTTACGGTATGGAAAGTCGGGAAACCGGTTCTGTCGCTCAGTCTCTCCCTCAGTATTGTAGTTATATCGATTCATAAGTCAGACGCCATTAGATAGTTGTTTACAAATAAAACACAACCCACCCTGAAAAAGTTGGTTCTTCTAGATCTAATGAAACCGATGTATATAGGGAGTTGATTTTGACAATTGTATAGAAGGGAGATTAATGAACATTAAAAAAACTGTTCATGATAAATTTTACAGAAATTTCTATAACTTTGTAGAAAAACAATACAGCCATGCATGATTACAATTTGGGATTTATATCCAACGAAGACATTTATGAACATGTTAAAAAGACTGTTGAAGCGTATCGCCGAGAAATAACGCTTGATCAGTTTAACGATAATATTATAGATCCAATCAAATTGACTTTTGATGCAAAAGTATATGGGAAAACTATTCAGCAAGCCATAGAGGACGAATGTTTTCGTCAAATTGATAAGTCAAATACCAATCGAATAGGATACTTTCATCAGAATCTTTTCAAATATGCGGGGAGTGGGTGGAAAGTACCGAAGGCAGGATTCGATGTGGAAAATGATGAATTGCATATATATGTTGAAATGAAGAACAAACACAATACAATGAACTCAGCTTCTTCACAAAAGACATATATGAAAATGCAAGGCAAACTTTTGGAAGACGATGAGGCTACATGTTATCTTGTTGAGGTAATTTCGAAGAATTCACGAGATGTTGCATGGCGTATATCACTCGATGGGAAACCACATGAGCATAAGAAGATTCGTCGAATGTCGATGGATAAGTTCTATTCATTGGTGTTTGGCATCGAGGATGCGTTTTTTAAGTTATGTGCTGTCTTACCTCAGATTATAGAAGATGTGGTCAAGGATAATCCGGGATTTGCTCTAAAAAATACAGTATATGAGGAATTGACAAAAGAACATTCAGATATTCTTACTAGTTTGTATCTATGGGGCAAAAAACGAAGCGGTTGATGGGGTGAAGGGATGTGGGGGATGGAACGGTTTGGGAGTTAGTCGGTTAGGGTGGATAGGAGACGAATGCTAAAATAAAACGAAGCGGTTGATGGTT
This sequence comes from Bacteroides sp., assembly GCA_023666835.1. Taxonomy (GTDB): domain Bacteria; phylum Bacteroidota; class Bacteroidia; order Bacteroidales; family Muribaculaceae; genus Paramuribaculum. The sequence continues at coordinate 14,297 of JAMPBJ010000008.1, forward strand.
TACATGGGTTTGCTTGGAGTTTACATTTGAGGGGTGGGGGAGTGGCCTCCGGTTTGCGGTCGGTTTACATTGGGCTTGCGAGAGGCTTACATGGGTGGCGTGGTCGGTCATGAGCGGCTTGGACAGGGTAGGGGAGTCGGCTTCGCGCCGTCTTTTTTTGTGCCGATTCTTTGATTTTATTTCTTTATTTTACTCCATATAGTAAATATTTGGTATATTTGCACAAATAATATATTGGACTATGGCGAAAGTGATTCATGTGCATTTGACGAGGCCGGTGGCGTGGACGAAGCAGCGCGACTGGTATTTCGGCTCGATTTCGGCTGTTTACACGGTTTTTAAGCCTGATGAGGTGGGTGCGACCAAGGGTTATCTCCTTCATGCCGGGCTTTCAGGGAACGGTACAGTCATAACTAAAACGGCTATAATCAAGCAATCTACGCTCATCAGAGGGACTCGTGGCGCAGATGGTAAAGGAGAGGTTTAAACGGCCTTAGAAGGCAAATAAAACGGCATTTGAGGGGCGTTGTCGGCTACGGCTTGACAGCGCCCCTTTGTCGTACCCACCGGAGGGTCAAAATCGGCCCGAATTGACCCTTTTTAGGGTTTAGGATTACATTTAGGATTACAGTTTAGGATTACAGTTTAGGTTGACAAGCCGAAAAACTTAGGTTGACAAATTTTGGATATTGAACAGCATAAAGCCGAGGGGTGGAAACATACCCTGAAAACGGAATGAGATTGAAAAAAGGGCGGTTCAATGTGAAGCAAAATACCCCCATTTTCGCCCTGTCGCCATTATAAGAAGCCTTAAATCAGCATGGTCGGCAAGTATATCGCGGAGAATGGGGAGGGGTATGCTGCGGAGGGGTGTCAGGGGGTGGCCACCGGGAGGTCGCCGGGGAGTCCGGGGAGGGGTCAGTTGGGGCAGATGCCGGTGCGCTCCCATAGGGCTATAAATCGAGGGTCGAGG
>JAMPBJ010000009.1 GCA_023666835.1 Bacteroides sp.
AGTGTTCTTCCTCTTCTTCATGACCGGCATAGCCATCGTGCTCTACCTCAACCAGACCCCCGACCAGCCTCGCGAACGCGACTATGCATTCGCCGGATCGTTCTACGCCTACGCCATCTGGGTAGGCATGGGAGTGGCCGGCATATGGCACTATCTCTACAAATGGTTCGGCTCGAAGACCGACCATAAACTTGAAGACGACATGGATCCCGAACCGGGCACCAAATCGCACAGCCTCATCTTCGCATGCATCGCGGCTGTGATCGGACTGATCGTGCCGGTTCAGGTTGTATCGCAGACATGGGACGACCATGACCGCTCGGGGCGCTACACAGCCCGCGATTTCGGTATGAACTATCTGAATTCACTCGACAAAAACGCCATCATCTTCACCTACGGCGACAACGACACATTCACCCTGTGGTATGCCCAGGAAGTGGAGGGCGTGCGCACTGATGTCAAGGTGGTCAACCTTTCGTACCTGACCACCGACTGGTACATCAACCAGCTGCGCCGCCAGAGCTACGACGCACCGGCCGTCGACATGCAGATCACTCCCGACGTGTATGCCTACGATGCCCACAACTTCTTCAGCTTCTACAACACGTCGGACTCGCTTGTCGACGCCACAACAGCACTTGCGGCCACGTACGCCCTCGACCAGTTTGACAACGAGCAGTATCTGGCCCACAAATTCGTGTATCCCAACCTGTATATCCCTGCCAACGGCGAAGCTGCCATCAAATCCGGCCGCATCAGCGCCACCGACAGCATCAGCGATATCCGCGTCGACCTGCGCCGCACCGGCGGAGGAGCAGTGATCAACAGCGTGATGGTGCTCGACATGCTCAACCGCAGCGCGCTCAACGGCTGGAATCGACCCATCTACTTCGCCATCACCGTGCCGTCGGAAAACTATATCGGACTGCAGCCCTATTTCCGCCAGACCGGTCTGGCCTACGAGGTGGTCCCGTCGATCGATCCCACCGGCGACGGAGTGAACTCCGACAAGATGTATCGCAACATCACCGAGCTATGGCGATGGGGCGGACTTGACAACGTCAAGGACGGCAAGATCTATCTTGATGAAACCGTGCGCCGCATGGTGTCGTCAAACCGCGGCGCACTGATCGACCTGGCCACCAAGATGGCCTTCGAAGCCGAAGAAGCCAAATATTCAGCCGATTCGACATCGAGCGACACCAAGGCATTCATCGCCGATCGCCTGGCCAAGATCCAAAACCTGCTGAAACTTCACGAAGAGAAACTGCCGCAAAGCATCCAGCCGCTGTCGATACTCGAGACCTCGCAGCTTACCAACCTCTACCATCACCTCTACATCGTGACAGGTGATGAGAAATATAAGAAAGAAGGTCTGGCCCACAACGATCGCGAGCTCGAACGCTATGCCAAATATCTGGCCTACTATCAGTCGCTGAATCCTACGCTGGCCTCCACACTTTCGAACCAGGATCACCTGATCATCCAGTTCTACCCCGAACTGCTTCAGAACTACCACGATTTCGGAGGTGACATCGAAGCCAAGATCAAGGATTTGCAAACCAAATACAACATCGACATCATGCGCTATCTCCGCCAGAGATAACGCATGATGGCCGATGCCTGAAACCCACGCCGATGCTGATCGAACAACCGCCGCTGCTCTACCGACTGCTCTTCCCTGAAGCGCTGTGGCGCATCAAGCACAAAAACCGCCGTGTGGTGTATCTGACCTTCGACGACGGTCCGATACCGCAGGTGACGCCATGGGTTCTCGACATCCTTGATCACTACGGCATCAAAGCCACATTCTTTCTTGTTGGCGAAAACGTGCGCCGCAATCCCGAGCTGCTCGAAGAGATAAAAAGACGCGGCCACAGCTGGGGCAATCACACCATGCGCCATCTGCAGGGCATGAAGGTGACCTCGCTTCGCTATATGCGCGACCTGACCGAAGCCGACATGCTCATCGGCAGTCCGCTCTTCCGTCCGCCCCACGGCATTTTGCGCTGGGCGCAGGCGGCCGCCATCAAGCGGCGCTACAACATAGTGATGTACGATCTGGTCACTCGCGACTACAGTAAGAAACTCACAGCCGACCAGGTGCTCGACAACGTAAAACGCTATACGCGCAACGGCTCCATCATCGTGTTTCACGATTCGCTGAAAGCCGAGAAAAATCTGCGTGAGGCGCTTCCGAAGGCCATCGAATGGATTCTCAAACAAGGCTATGAATTCCTGCCCATCCCAATGGACTGATTTCGACTCCCGACTGACAGAAGGGTGTGGCGCCACTCAACATGGCATTGCCCGACTGGAACCTGTCGACGCCGAGCACTCCGACCTCTACCGCCGATGGGTCGAGGCCCGGAAGAACGGTGAGATGGCCTATCTTGAGCGCTACGACGATGTGCGCCACGATCCCCGATTGCTGCTCGATGGTGCGCGGTCGATCATCAGCTTCGCTTTCCCTTACTATCATCCCGATGCCCGGCCCCGTCTGCGCATAGCCCGATATGCTCTAGGGCGCGACTACCATGAGGTGGTGCGTCAACGGCTCAGTGTTGTGGCTCAGGCGATTGAAAACCGCTACGGCGGAGCTACGCGAGTATGTGTCGACACAGCACCGCTGCGTGAACGCTACTGGGCCACCCGATCGGGGCTCGGAGTGATCGGCCTCAACAACCAGCTGATCATACCCGGCTCCGGATCATATTTCTTTTTGGGGTTCATACTGACCACATGTGCCTTCACCCCGACCGCTGACCGCATTCAGGCCGACTGCGGCCGATGCGGAAGATGCATTGCGGCATGTCCCGCCGGAGCACTGTCGGCCGACGGATCGTGCGATGCGTCGAAATGTCTGTCATATCTGACCATAGAACACCGGGGTGACTTCCCGGATGGGACCAATCTTCACGGTTGCTTCTACGGCTGCGACCGATGTGCCGAAGTGTGTCCACACAACTCCGCGCCTACCGTCACCTCGATAGAAGAGTTCACGCCGTCGGAAGAGATCATGGCTCTGACTGCCGACGATATTCAGTCACTGACTCCCGAGCGGTTTTCGGCCATATTCCGCCATAGCCCGATGAAACGCGCAAAATTGGCTGGATTACAACGAAACGCGAAAAGCCTGTAACCATAATATCTGTTTAACCTGAGGCGGTAGGATACTAAATTACCTTCGCCTCGCATCTCTCGTGCGATTTTGTAACTAACGCTCAGTCACAATGCGCCCGCCTTGCTCACTCACTTCATTTCCAAAATCACTCCAAGATATGCGACCTCAGTGTTAACATATATTATGGTAACAGGCTCTAAGTTTTTGCCGACAGAATTGCCATAGTTGATGAAAAATGCTTAAATTCGCATCGATATAGCATAAACGCTATCAAAGAGACAAACTCCAACACCATCGTCACATGTCGGAACGCAAATTGAAAATAGGAATCACACATGGCGATATCAACGGTATCGGCTATGAAGTGATCATAAAGGCGCTCGAAGATCCACGGATGACAGAGCTCTGCACACCAATCATTTACGGTTCAGCAAAAATAGCCAACCACTACACCAAACTCGCACAACTGCAGCCACTGCAGGCCTTGCAGATAAAATCGGCCACCGATGCCCGCCCCGACCAGGTCAACATCATCAACGTGGTCGATGAAACTGTGAAAGTGGATCCGGGTCAACCGAGCGAGCTCGCCGGCAAAGCTGCATTTGCAGCCCTCGAGGCCGCCGTGGCCGATCTCCGTAACGGGGCCATCGATGCACTGGTGACAGCTCCTATCAACAAACACAACATTCACTCGCAGGAGTTCAGTTTCCCGGGTCACACCGAGTATCTCGAAGCATCGCTTGGCGACGGCCGCGACCATGCTCTGATGATACTCTGCAACGACACCATCCGCGTGGCGCTTGTCACTATTCATGAACCGATCTCCAATGTGGCTCGCATGGTGACCCGCAGCGCCGTGCTCCAAAAGATTGAGCAATTCGCCGATTCACTTACCCGCGATTTCGGCATCGGCCATCCGCGCATTGCAGTGCTCGCCCTCAACCCTCATTCGGGCGAAAACGGACTCCTGGGCAGCGAGGAACTCAACGAGATATCACCGGCCATAGCCGATGCCCGGCAAAAACGCATCAACGTGTTCGGCCCCTATGCCGCTGATGGATTCTGGGGCAGCGGCATGTTTGGCAAATTCGACGGTGTGCTTGCCATGTATCACGACCAGGGCTTGGCACCATTCAAAACCCTGGCCATGAACGGCGGAGTGAACTTCACGGCCGGACTTGGCTACGTGCGCACATCGCCTGATCACGGCACAGGCTACGACATTGCCGGCACCGGAAAAGCATCGGAGGAGTCAATGCGCCAGGCCATCTATCAGGCCATCGACATTGTCAGAGCCCGTCGCAACCACGCCACGGCTACAGCTAATCCGCTCCGCAAGCAATACGTGGAGAAAAACAAGAAAGACAACGTGGTGCTCGATCTGACCAAATCAGACGACAGCACACTTTAGTATCATAAACCACCTCTGAATGACCCGCTGTGGCACAGCGTCGATGCCACATGGGTAGCCATTTCAACCGATCATGTCAATCAGGGATTTCGGCAACAATTTCATTAAATCCGACAAATGGTTCTTCGAACTGATGCGCGCAGGGCTTGTGTCGCAAGCAGCGTCGTGGGTCGACCTTTTCACCGGATTTGCCCTCTTTGCATGGGTTGGTTTAGGCGCAGGTATTTCAGCAGCCATTGGTGCTGTGGTGGGTGGTGTGATCAACTGCTATATCAATTTCCACTTCACATTCCACGTCCACAACTACAGCTGGAAGCCTATAATCGTCAAATACATCATGGTGTGGCTGGGCAGCGTCACATTCAATTCGCTCGGCACCGAAGGCCTTTATTTCCTGCTTCAGAAATGGCAATGGCTCGAAACAATCGGCTTCAAACCCGACGGTTACTACACGGCGGCACGTCTGATAGTGTCGGGCGTGGTGTCGCTGTTCTGGAACCTTCTGTTGCAGGCGCGCTTCGTGTATCGACAGTCGGCGTTCGACCCCACCGCCATACTCATATTCGACCGTTTGACCTTCAATCGATTCCGAAACGACGATCTCACATAAGGGCAAGAGATTGTTTAATAACTAACTCCAATGTCAACACAACAACCCAACGAAGAAATACGCCCCGATGTCCTCAACTACGAGGACATCGTGAAACTTGTGCCCAAACTCGAAGGGCACAAGAAATTAGTCGACAGCTTGTTGCACTTCCTGTCGGTCGACAAGGTCAACGACGTACACAGCCGTTTTTGCGACACTCCGGGGCCGGAGTTCGTGGCCCGATTGCTCGATGATCTTCAGATCCGTCTGCGCGTCGACAATGAGCAGGTGCTCGACCATTTGCCCGAGGGAGCATTCATCACAGTCAGCAATCACCCGTTCGGGGCTCTCGACGGCATCACTCTGATATATCTGATCACACGCCACCGACCGGAATTCCGCGTGATGGTCAACATGATACTCAACAAAATATCGGCAATGCGGCCCAACTTCATTGCCGTCGATGCCATGGCATCCGACGATCCCGAAAAGCGGAAAGTGTCGATTGCCGGCATCTTCACCGCCCTGCGTCAGCTCAAACAAGGGCATCCCGTGGGATTCTTCCCCGCCGGAGCCATGAGCACAGTCAATTGGCGCGGACGCCTTCAGGACCGACAATGGCAGCCATCGATCATACAGATCATCAGCAAAGCCAAAGTGCCGGTGATTCCGATCTATTTCCACGGCAGCAACAGCTGGTGGTTCAACATTCTGGGCAAAGTGTGCTGGCCTGCACGCTCGCTGCGTCTTCCGGCCGAAGTGTGGCGCAAAGCCGGCAAAGAAATCCATGTCAGCATAGGCAATCCAATATCGCCCGAAGAGCAGGCTGCCCACGCCTCTTCAGTCGAAGAACTCGGACAATTTCTCCGCGACAAAACCTACGAACTGCGCAAACTCTACCACTAAGCCTCGTTTGTATTCATTAACTTTATTGGTCTATAATTTAACTTTTATTTTTATACAACATGCTATATTGGGTAAAAATTAACACTTATACACAAAAATAAAATTATATTAAAGTAAAAAATTTTTGCATATTATAAATTAGAGTTACTTTTACAACCCATAAAACACGGAAAGCATTACAGCTTTTGACAACCTTAAACAGAAAAAGAAAAAAACGACAAAATAAACAACCATTTTTACTACTAAGTAAATTATGAAACAAACTAACGTAAAACCCGCCGAAGGTAAGCTCGGCGTACTGGTAGTGGGCCTCGGTGCTGTGTCCTCTACTTTCATGACCGGTGTGCTGATGGCACGCAAAGGTCTCGCCAAGCCTGTTGGCTCTATGACTCAGTACGACAAGATCCGCGTAGGAAAAGGTGCTGAAAAAAAATATCTGAAATATGAAGATATCGTGCCCATTGCAAAACTCGACGACATCGTATTCGGTGCATGGGACGTTTATCCTGCAAACGCCTATGAGAGCGCCATCAACTGCGAAGTACTCAAGGAAAAAGACATCAACCCGGTTAAGGACGAACTTCTCGCCATCAAACCGATGAAGGCCGCTTTCGACCACAACTATGCAAAACGTCTCGACGGCGACAACATCATGGTCGACAAGACCCGCTGGGAAATGGTTGAACAGCTCCGTGAAGACATCCGCAACTTCAAGAAAGAAAACAATCTTGACCGCGTAGTAGTGCTCTGGGCTGCTTCTACTGAAGTTTATGTGCCCGTTGACATGGAAGTGCACGGCACACTCGCCGCTTTGGAAGACGCCATGAAGGCCGATGACAAAGAACACATCGCACCCTCAATGTGCTACGCCTATGCAGCACTCGCCGAAGGTGCTCCTTTCATCATGGGCGCCCCCAATACCACTGTCGACATCCCCGCAATGTGGGAAATGGCCGAACAGACAGGCATGCCTATTGCCGGCAAAGACTTCAAGACCGGTCAGACCCTGGTGAAATCAGGCTTTGCCCCCATCATCGGCACCCGTTGCCTCGGCCTGAGCGGCTGGTTCTCAACCAACATCCTCGGCAACCGCGACGGTCTCGTACTTGACGAACCCGCCAACTTCCGCACAAAAGAAGTTTCGAAACTCTCAACTCTCGAATCGATCCTCGTGCCCGAAGAACAGCCCGATCTCTACACCGACTACTACCACAAAGTGCGCATCAACTACTACCCCCCGCGCAACGACAACAAAGAAGGATGGGACAACATCGACATCTTCGGCTGGATGGGATATCCGATGCAGATCAAGA